>NZ_JBRERS010000004.1:0-775813 GCF_054486945.1 Pseudonocardia wallangbongensis | reverse complement strand
CCACCGGCTCAGCGTCTCCCGCTCATCCTCAGTGAGCACCAGCTCCGCGACTGGCCGACCCGTCCGCGCCATCGAGCCAGACTACCAGCAATTAAGGCGCGGATTAACGACTCGGGACACTAGCTCTGAGTCTTGCGCTCGCTGCGCGGCGGCAGTTCGCGGAGCTGTCGCTGCAGCTCGGAGAGCTTCCACCTGCGGTGTCCGGACGGCAGCACGCGAGTGGGGCTCACATAACCCTGCTCGGCGTAGCGAATCAGCGTCATCCGGGAGACGCCGACCCGCTTGGCCGCGACCGCGGTGGTCAGCTCCTCCTCATCGGCGTCGCTCTCCGTCACAGCAGCCACCGTAAGCGGCGAGAAGGGCGACCTGAGCCTCCTGATCGATACTAGCGATCTGAGCGAGCTGGTCATTTTGGGCGATTTGTGCGACCCTTCGGCCATGAGTAGCACTCGGATGTGGAGCGAGTTCGCCGCGCTGCTCGGGACCATGCCCGACGTGGTCGAGCGACTGTCCGCGGTCCACCGACCAACCGCCGACGGCCGATGGTGTCGGGGCTGCACCAGGCCTGGCGGCGGAGCGCCACATGTCCGGTGGCCGTGCTCGATCGCGGCGCTCCTCGCACATGGCAGCCCGGCCAGACCCAGGTGATCATTGAACCGGGTGCGCAGGCGGGCCTGTCGAGCCTGACCCGATGCGTCGCGGGGTCAGGTACCCGGCTGTCGCCGATCGATCGGGCGCGCGTCCACGTCGATCAGGTGGGCCGGGCGACCAGCAGGGCGACGCTCTCGAAGTGGTGGGTCATCGGGAACGCGTCGAAGGCCCGCAGCTCGGCCAGGCGGTAGCCGCGCGCGTCGAACAGGGCGAGGTCCCGGGCGAGCGCCGCCGGGTCGCAGGCCACGTGCACCACGCGGTCGGGGGCCCGCGCGCACAGCGCGTCGACGAGCTCGCGGCCCAGCCCGCGCCGCGGCGGGTCGGCCACCACCACGTCCGGCCGGCCGGCGAGGGTGGGCAGCACGCGCTCGACGCGCCCGGTGCGCCAGCCGATCTGCGGCAGGTCGGCGAGCGCCGCCCGCCCGTCCGCGACGGCCGCGGCCGACGACTCGACGACGACGACCTCCCCGTCCGGCCCCACCTGCCCCGCGAGCACCGCCGCGAAGAGGCCCACCCCGCCGTAGAGGTCCCACGCCGTGCCGCCCGCGGGCGCGGCCGCCCACTCCGCGACCACCGACGCGAGCGCGTCCGGCAGCGCCGGGTGGACCTGCCAGAAGACGCCCGGCGAGAGCAGCCATTCGCGCCCCGCGGCGCGCTGCACGGCCGGGCCGGTTCCGGTGTGCACGACGCCCTCGGCGTCCACGGCGACCTCGACCTCGTCCCCCGGCGCGAAGCGGCGTTCGAGCACCGGTGGGAGGGTTCCGGCCGGGGCGATCGGGCAGTCGGCGATCGGCAGGACGTCGTGGCTGCGATGCGCCCGCAGACCGGGCCTGCCGTGCTCGTCGACGGCCAGCCGCACCCGGTGCCGCCAGCCGAGCGCGCCGCCGGGCAGCTCCTCGACCTCCACCGCCCGCTCGATCCCGGCGAGCCTGCGCAGCTGCTCGGCGAGCACCGCCGCCTTGAGCTCGCGCGCCACGGCCGGGTCGGCGTGCTGGAAGTCGCAGCCGCCGCAGCCGCCTGCCCGCGCCCACACGCACGGCGCCGGCACGCGGCCCGCTGCCGCCTCGCGCACCGCCACGGCGTCGGCCCGGCAGAACCCGCCGCCACCGTCCTCGACGACCACGGCGACCACCCGCTCCCCGGGCAGGGCGTGCCGGACGAACACCACGCGACCCTCGTGGCGGGCGACACAGTGCCCGCCGTGCGCGACCGGACCGACGTCGAGCTCCAGAACCCGGTCCGTCCAGTCGAGCGCCGGCCTCGAGGCCGTGGAGCTCATGGCCGCCGCCGCCCTGCGCCCGCCTTGGGCGCCGCCCCGGAGCCGCCGTCGCGGGCCACCGGCTCGTACCCGCGCCGGGACGAGCCCGGCGGGGTCTCCGGCCGCCGCCGCGTGACGATCCGCTCGGACGAGCGCAGCTGCCACGGCACACTCGTGACCATCACCCCCGGCTGGAACAGCAGCCTGCCCTTCAGCCGCAACGCGCTCTGGTTGTGCAGGATCTGCTCCCACCAGTGGCCCACGACGTACTCCGGGATGAACACGGTGACCACGTCGCGCGGGTTGTCGCCGCGGATCCGCTTGACGTAGTCGAGCACCGGCTTGGTGATCTCCCGGTAGGGCGACTCCACGACCTTGAGCGGCACCGGCAGCTTGCGCTGGTCCCATTCGCGCATCAGGCGCTTGGTGTCGGCGTCGTCCACGTTGACGGTGACCGCCTCCAGCCGGTCCGGACGGGTCGCCCTGGCGTACGCCAGGGCGCGCAGCGTGGGCTTGTGCAGCGTGGAGACCAGCACGATCGCGTGGTTGCGCGAGGGCAGCACGGCGTCGGTCTCCCCCGCCACCAGCTCGACGGCCACGCGGTCGTAGTGGCGCCGGATCGCCTCCATCAGCACGTAGAACACGACCATCGCGGCGATCGCGATCCAGGCGCCCCGGGTGAACTTGGTGATGAGCACGACGACCAGCACCGCCCCCGTCATCGCCGCGCCGAACCCGTTGATCACCCGCGAGCGCTTCATCCGGCGCCGGGCGGCGGCGTCGGTCTCGGAGGCGAGCAGCCGGTTCCAGTGGCGCAGCATGCCGGCCTGGCTGAGCGTGAAGGACGTGAAGACGCCCACCGTGTAGAGCGCGATCAGCCGGGTGACCTCGGCCTGGAACCCGACGACCAGCACGATCGCCACGGCCGCGAGCACGAGGATGCCGTTGGAGAACGCGAGGCGGTCGCCGCGGGTGTGCAGCTGCCGGGGCAGGTAGCGGTCCTGGGACAGGATCGACCCGAGCACCGGGAAGCCGTTGTAGGCGGTGTTGGCGGCCAGCACGAGGATCAGCGCCGTGAAGACCACCACGAAGAAGAACCCGGCCGGGAAGTCGTCGAACACCGCCTCGGCCAGCTGGGCGACCAGCGTCTCCTGCACGTAGCCCGGCGGGGCGTTGACGATCTGCTCGGCCGGCCGCTCGGCGATCTTCGCGCCCGTGAGCTGCGCCAGCGCGATGAGCCCGGAGAACATCACCACCGAGACGGTGCCCAGCAGCAGCAGGGTGGTGGCGGCGTTGCGGGACTTCGGCTTGCGGAACGCCGGCACCCCGTTGCTGATCGCCTCGACGCCGGTCAGCGCGGCGCAGCCCTGGGTGAACGACCGCAGCACGAGCATCGCCAGGGCGAGCCCGGTGAGCGCGTCACCCTGTGCCAGGAGCTGGACGTCGGCACTCGGCGCCCGCACGTCCTCGCCGAACACGAGGATGCGGGTGAACCCCCAGACGAGCATCGACCCGATGCCGAAGATGAAGGCGTAGGTCGGGACCGAGAACGCGACGCCCGACTCCCGCACCCCGCGCAGGTTCATGGCGGTGAGCAGCAGGATCGCGCCGACCGAGAACGCCACCCTGTTGTCACCGACGACCGGGATCAGCGCACCGACGTTCGCCGCGGCCGAGGAGATCGAGACGGCCACCGTGAGCGTGTAGTCGACGAGCAGCGCGCTCGCGACCGTGAGCCCGGCCCGGCGCCCGAGGTTGACCGTGGCCACCTCGTAGTCGCCGCCGCCGGACGGGTACGCGTGCACGTTCTGCCGGTAGCTCGTGACGACGGTGAGCAGGACCACCACGACCGCGAGGCCCACCCACGGCGAGAACGCGTACGCCGAGAGCCCCGCGACCGAGAGCGTCAGGAAGATCTCCTCGGGCGCGTAGGCGACCGAGGACATCGCGTCGGACGCGAAGACGGGCAGCGCGACCCGCTTGGGGAGCAACGTGTGGGAGAGACGGTCGCTGCGCTGCGGCCGCCCGACGAGTACGCGCTTGAGCGCGATGCCGAGCTTGGGCACCGGGGAAGCCTATACAGGGGGATGGTGAGCCGGCGGAGCCTGCGGGGTGGGTGAACACGGTGTGGTGGCCCGCTACGCGATAGCGTTCCCGCGAGCGGGGAGGGCAGTGCGGTGTACGTCGTGATCATGGGCTGCGGGCGGGTCGGAGCGGCCCTGTGCGCAGGGCTGGACCGCCTCGGCCACGAGGTCGCGGTGATCGACCGCAACCGGCAGGCGTTCCGCAGGCTCTCCCCCGAGTTCCGGGGCAAGCAGGTGGTCGGCGAGGGCTACCACCGCGAGGTGCTCGTGGAGGCCGGCGTCGAGCGGGCCCAGGCGTTCGCCGCGGTCTCCAGCGGCGACAACTCGAACATCATCTCCGCCCGGGTGGCCCGGGAGACGTTCGGCGTCGAGCGCGTCGTCGCCCGCATCTACGACGCCAAGCGCGCCGCGGTCTACGAGCGGCTCGGGATCCCGACCGTCGCCACCGTCCCGTGGAGCACCGACCGCCTGATGCGGATGCTGCTCCCCGACGGGGTCGCCTCGGCGTGGCGCGAGCCCACCGGCACCGTCGCGATCCTGCCGCTGCCCGTGCACGAGGAGTGGGTCGGCCATCCCATCCACGAACTCGAGGCCGCCGCGGGCTGTCGCGTGGCGTTCATCGTCCGGTTCGGCACGGGCGTGCTCCCCGGCCCGGAGACCGCGGTGCAGGCCGAGGACACCATCTACGTCGCGGCGGTGTCCGGCACGGTCAGCGACGTCACCGCAGCGGCCGCCGCGCCGCCCCAGGAAGGCTGAGTCGGATGCGCATCGCGATCGCGGGAGCCGGGGCCGTCGGCCGCTCCATCGCGCTGGAGCTGGTGGAGAGCAAGCACCAGGTGATGCTCATCGAGCGTGAGCTCGCCAACATCGACCCGGAGGCGGTCGAGCGCGCCGAGTGGGTGCACGCCGACGCCTGCGAGCTGGCCTCGCTCGAGGAGGCCGGGATGGAGAGCTGCGACGTCGTCATCGCCGCCACCGGCGACGACAAGGTCAACCTCGTCGTGTCCCTGCTCGCCAAGACCGAGTTTGCGGTGCGCCGCGTCGTGGCGCGGGTCAACGACCCGCGCAACGAGTGGCTGTTCAGCGAGAACTGGGGCGTCGACGTCGCCGTGTCCACCCCCCGGTTGCTCGCGGCGCTCGTGGAGGAGGCGGTGGCCGTCGGCGACCTGGTGCGGCTGCTGACGCTGCGGCAGGGCCAGGCCAACCTCGTTGAGGTCACGCTGCCCGCGGACACCCCGCTCGCCGGGAAGCCCGTGCGATCGCTGCAGCTGCCCGTCGACTCGGCGCTCGTGGTGATCCTGCGCGGCGGCCGCGTGATCGTGCCGCAGGCCGACGACGCCCTCGAACCGGGCGACGAGCTGCTGTTCGTCGCCACCTCCGCCGTGGAGGAAGACATCCGGGGCACGCTGGGGGTCTAGTACCGCAGCGGTAGATCGTGATCATGTCTCGGGTCGGCGGCGGCAGTGGCTGGTTCGGCCGCTGTGTCGGTGTCGGGTCGCCGGCCCAACTGGGCGGCAGCTCATCCGAGCGGCCCTGAGCGGCTGGTCGGGGTCTGCGCACGCGGCGGCGTGGGGTCGATGCCCGTCGATCCGCGGGCATGATCCGAAGTTTCGGTTGCCCATGGCTGTCACCACGACCATGGACGCCCGATACTTCGGATCTTGACGGAGAAGATCGCAGGTATCGAGAACGTGACCGGCGCCCGGCGGTCGGGTCTGTCTCGTCACGGGATCGGCTGCCGGTGGGCGCGCCCACCGGCAGCGAATCCCCTGGTCAGGCCGAGGCGATGACTGCTTCTGCGGAACGCACGACGCGGCTCGAACCGGTGTGGGACCTGGACATCCACCGACAGCACCGGGACGTCACCGGCTGGCCCGACACCCGGAACGCGACCCCGCACGGCGTCGACCGGCGGGAGGCGAGGACCGTGGGTGGGTGTCCGGCGCCGGCTGCTGGCGGCAGCCTGCGGACCCCACCCCACCAGCGACGCTGCGCGCTACGCCCTCGGAATCCGCACCGCGAGCACCAAACTTGCCTCGATCACACCGACCTCTTCGGCCCGAGCAAGCTAGGCCGGGGCGGCGTCGCGGCCCGCCCGGCGGACGGCCCAGACGGTGCCGAGCAGCGCCAGCCCGACGAGCGGGTAGCCCATGGCCAGCCGCGCGATGCCGAGCCACGTCTCCTCGTCGGCGTTGTAGAGCCAGCCCTGCACCACCACGCGGGAGGCGAACACGAGGGTCCAGAGCGCCGTGGCGAACGTGTAGGCGCGCAGCAGGCGGGGGTCGGCACGCCAGGACTGGCCGTCGCCGTTCACCGCGTGCCAGACGACCCCGGCGAGCGGCCACCGGACCGCCATCGACACCAGGAAGGCGAGGCCGCACGTCGCGCTGAAGAGCAGGCCGGGCAGGTAGAAGCCGCGGGCCTCGCCGGTGCGGTAGGCGATGAACGCCGCGATCCCCACGCCGAAGAGGCCGGACACGGCCGGCTGCAGCGCCTGCTTGCGGGCGATCCGCCACACCGCGGTGGCGACACCCGCCACCAGCGCGGAGATCACGGCCACCTGCAGCCCGAACGCGACGTTGGCCACGACGAAGACGACGACCGGGATGGTGGAGGCGACGAGGCCCTGCACGCCGCCCATCTGCTCCAGGAGGCTGGGCGTCTCGCGCTCCTCCCGCGGCTCGTCGGTCACCTGGCCGTCGGCCTGGGACTCAGAAGTGTGGCCTGGGGTCGGGCCGTGCGTCACGGTGCTCCTCGTGGTCGCCGTGCTGCTGAGCATGCCGGCGAACCGGCGTGGCCGAGGGTACCGGGCCGGCCCACGGGCCCGTTCGGGGGAATGTTGCAGCCCGTCACACCGTGTTGGCGGGGCAGATCTCGTAGAACGGGTTGTAGAGCACCTTGTGCCCGTCCCGGAGGGCGAGCCGGCCGCGCACGCGCATGGTGCGCCCCGGCTCGATGCCCGGGATGCGGCGCCTGCCGAGCCAGATCAGCGTGACGCCGTCGGTGCCGTCGAACAGCTCGGCCTCCAGCGAGGCCTCGGCGTCCTGCGGTCGGAACTCCACGCTGCGCAACCGGCCGAGCATCGTGACCTCCTGGCCGCATGCGCAGTCGGACGCGCGCTGCGCCCCGGACTTCTGCGCGCCGGCCTCGAGGTCGTCGGCATCCAGCTCATCGACGTCACTGGTCAGGCGGCGGAGCATGCGGCGGAACGCACCGCCATCGCTGCTGGTCATTTCTCCCCCAGCTCGCTCGGCGCCTCCACGCGAGGCCGGATATGTTCCCAATGTAACCCGCAGGAAACCCACTCCGCTGACCTCACCGGCGCCCTTTTCCGCAGGCCACGACGAGCGGTCGCCCGGTCGCGCCGTCCGGGCCGTGGTACTGCCCGGATCCGGCTCGGATGCCCGCTTCGTCCGGTCGGCGTTCGGGCCCGCGCTGCGCGTGTGGGGAATCACGCTCGAGGCCATGGCGCCGCGGCCCGGCGGGGACGTCGTCGCCGGGTACCGGGCGGCGCTGGACGCCGCGGCCGAGCGGCCCGGGCCGTTCCTCGTCGGTGGGATCTCCCTCGGCGCGCACGTCGCGACGGCCTGGGCGGCCGAGCGGGCACCCGCGGGGCTCACCGGCGTGCTGGCCGCGATGCCGGCGTGGACCGGAGCCCCCGACGGCGCACCGGCCGCCGCGGCGGCCCGGGCCACGGCGGCGCAGGTGCGGGCGGGCGGACTGGCGGCCGCGGTGGCGGCGGCCCGGGCGGGCGCGCCCCGGTGGCTGGCCGACGAGCTCGCGCGCGCCTGGGCCGGGTACGGGCCGGGGCTCGCCGACGCGCTCGACGCCGCCGCGGCCGAGCCCGCTCCCGACCCGGCCGCGCTCCGCTCGCTCACCGTGCCGGTGGGAATCGTCGCCCTCGTCGACGACCCGGTGCACCCGCTTGCCACGGCCCGTACCTGGGCCCGGGCGCTGCCCTGCGCCGCGCTCCGCACGACCACCCTCGGCGCGCTCGGCGCCGACCCCGCCGTCCTCGGGCGGGCCGCCGTGCCGGCATGGCGGCTGGCGGCCGAGCGGATCAGCGGCGGTGGCGGCGCCTAGGACGGTTCGGGTCCAGCTCGCTCAGCAGCGTCTCCAGCCGAACCGTGGGGGGCGACCCGTCGCCCACCCCGGAGTGCCGGCCGCTGTCATGCCGGTCGGCGTAGTCGTCGAGCGCGGTGGCCCAGCCCGCGTCCTGCTCCCCGGTCTCGGCCAGGTAGTCGGCAGGGCCGCGGCGGGTGCTCCGGTGCGGCGGGCCGCCGGGGCCGTCCGCCCAGGGCTCCGGCTGCGTCCGGTCCCGGGCGGGGGGCGGCGCCGATTCGCGCAGCCGACGCCGCCCGGTGCCGGAGAGCAGGTCCTCACCCGGATCGTGGTACCGCCGACCGCTCGGTTCCTGGTCGACGTCGTCCTGCGGGTCCCGCAACCGCCGCCGGCCCGGCGCCGTGCCGCCCGCCTCGGTTCCTTCCCACGGCTCCTGCAGGCGCCGTCGACCGGACGCCTGGTCGACCGGCCCGTTCATGCGAGCCGGCTCCCCCGCGCCTGCCTCGTCCCACGACTCCCGCAACCGGCGCCGACCGGTCGCCGAGACGCCGCTGTCCGCCGCGGCCGGGCCGGAGGGATCCGGCTCCCGCAGGTGCCGCCGGCCCGTCGCCGACACACCCGCGTCCGCCGCGGACGCACGCGGCGCGTCGTCCCACGGCTCTCGCAAGCGGCGCCGACCCGACGCTCCCGGATCCCCGTCGAGCGGTCCGGCCTCGTCCCACGGCTCCCGCAGCCGCCGCCGACCGGACGCGGACACGCCGGTGTCCGCCGCGGCCGCGGCGGTGAGCCCGGGCGCCTCGCCCAGCCGGCGCCGGCCGCCCGGCCCGCCGTTCGGGCCACCGCGCGCCGTCTCCCACGGCGGGGCCGCATCGTCTGACGGCTCCCGCAGGCGCCGCCGACCGGTCGCCGAGACACCCGTGTCCGCCACCGGCTCGCCCGGTTCCCACGACTCGCGCAACCTGCGCCGACCCGTGGCGGAGACACCCGCGTCGGCCACGGCCGGCCGCTCGGGGCCCGAATCCCGCGGCTCCTGCAGGCGACGCCGACCCGAAGCGGACACACCCGTTTCGGCGACCGGATCGCGCAGCCTGCGCCGCCCACCGGGCGCGTCGATCTCCCACGCTGCCGTGGCGCCGGGCACGCCGCCCGGCTCCTGGAGGCGGCGCCGACCGACCTCCGGAGGCGGCGGGTCGGCCGGGTACCCGCGGTCGGGCGGGGGCAGGTCCGCCGCGGGCTCGCGCAGCCGGCGCCGCCCGCCGGCCCGAGGCTCCTCGACCGGGGGTTCCGGCAGGCGCCGCCGACCGGGCGGGGGCGGTGGGGGCGGACCGGGCTCTCCCAGCCGCCGCCGGCCACCCGAACCCGGCTCGACACGACGCAGTGCTTCGGTCGGGAGCAGCGCCTCGGCGGGAGCTAGTGGTTCCCGCCGGAGGTTCGTCGGGGGTATCGGTGGATCCAGCTTCTCGCTGGGGGTGCCGGCGGGCAGCCCTCGTACCGGGTTGTACTCGGGCTGTTCGCCGGTGCGTCCAGCGGGGAGCTGGGCCGCCGAGACCCTTGGCGAACCTCCGGCGGGGACCACTAGGTCGGCCCGCGCCGCGGGCGTGACCGGCAGCGCCTCGGTGGGGGCCGGCTCGGCGACCGGACGGGCGGGGGGCTGCGCCTCCGCGGGCGGGGGCCGCTCGTCGCGGCGCACCGCCGGCCGGGTGCGCCAGGCCGCGGCGGCCGCCCGGCGCGCGGACGGCGCCTGCTCGCGCAGCGGCGCGTCCGGGCCCGGCCCGGAGGGGATCGTCCCGGCAGCGGGGAGGTCCCGGGCGGCGCTCCCGGCGTCCGGCCGGTCGGCGGCCGCGGCCCGGTCCTCCGCCGCCTGCTCGGCCAGCGCCTCGGCCGCCGCCTTCACCGCGGCGGCCGCGGCGGCCTTCCGCGCCGCCGCCCGCCGCGCGGCGGCCTTCTTGGCGGCCGCGGTGGCCGCGTCCGAGTTCGGGGGCGCCGTCTTCCCGGGTGCCGCCTTGCCCGGCGCCGACTTCCCGGCGCCCGCCTTCGCGGCCGACCGCTTCTTGGTTCCCGTGGCCGCGGGGGTGGCCGCGACCTCGGCCGCGAGGTGGTCGGGCACGGCGAGCGGCAGGATCGTGCGCACCGGGTAGGGCTGCGTCCCGCGCACCACGACGCTGCCCCGCAGCATGCGGCGCAGCTCGGCGTCGAGCGGGCCGGCCTGCGCGCTGGGGCCCGTGGCGACGCCGTAGAGCATCCAGCGCGCACCGTCCACCCCGACGAAGACGGACGTGGCGCCCCCGGACGTCGCGTGGAGCTCGCGCCCCCACTCGCCGCGGTACGACCGCACCCGCGCCCCGCCCTCGCGCAGCGATGCGTCGATCTCGCCGGCCAGATCGGGCCACAGCTTGGACGTCTTCGGGGCGGCGAGCGCGCTCACCGACAGCCGGCCCCCCGGCAGCGCGATGTGCACGGCCTGCATGCGGCCGTTCGCCGTGGGCTCGACGGTGACGGTGCCCTCCGGGGGCAGCGGCACGCGGATCGACCCGAAGTCGACGAGACCGGCCGCGTCGGTGAGCTCGGGATCGAGGTCACCACCGTCGTGCGGGCCGGTGGGCGGGATCGGGCTCTCGGTGTCGAGGGCCAGCCCGCCCCGGTCGGCCTCCCCGTCCAGCCGTACGCCGGAGCCACCTCTGCCGCGCCGCGCCACTACGGCCCGTCCCCGGTGTGCAGCCGGTCGTGCCCGCCGGTGGAGCCGTGGCCGCCCGCACCGCGTTCGGAGGCGGGCAGCTCCCCGACCTCGACGAACCGGGCGTGCTCCACCCTCTGCACGACCAGCTGGGCGATCCGGTCGCCGCGGCGCAGCCGCACCTCGTGCCGGGGGTCGAGGTTGATCAGGCAGACGAGGATCTCGCCGCGGTAGCCGGCGTCGACGGTGCCGGGGGCGTTGACGATCGACAGCCCGGCGCGGGCGGCCAGCCCGGACCGGGGGTGCACGAAGCCCGCGTACCCCCACGGCAGTGCGATGGCCACCCCGGTGCCGACCACCGCGCGCTCCCCCGGGGCCAGGACGACGTCGGCCGCGCAGTACAGGTCGGCGCCCGCGTCCCCGGGCCGTGCGTAGGACGGCGCGGGCAGCTCGGGGTCGAGCCGGGTCAGGAGCACCTCGACGGTGGGCGCCGAACGTTCTGGCGCCGGGACGAGCGGTGCGGTGAGCGGCTCGCGGTGGGGAGCATCGACGGGGCCGGGCACGACGGGCGAGGCTACCCTCGGGAAGTGTGAACGAGCACCCGGCCGCCACCCCGCCTGCGACGTCCGGCACCCCTCGATTCGACGAGCGGTTGTCCGTACCGCTGTGGTGGTACCTGCCGGCCCTCGGCCTGGCGGTGCTGCTCGGCGCCGAGGTGCACATGGGCTATCCGGGCATCCGGTCGTGGATCGGCTACGCGATCACGATCCCGATCTGCCTCGTGGCGCTGGTGTGGCTCGGCCACCTGCGGGTGCGGGTCACCGACGGCGAGCTCCGGGCCGGCGACGCCCGCCTCGCGCTGCGCCACGTCGGGCGGGTCGACGTGGTGCAGCGCAAGGACAAGCAGGCGGCGCTGGGCCCGGAGCTCGACCCGGCGGCCAATCTGGTGCACCGGGCGTGGGTCGGCCCGGTCGTCCGGATCGAGGTGACCGATCCGGACGACGACACGCCGTACTGGATCGTCAGCACCCGCGACCCCGACGCACTGGTGGCCGCCCTGGGCCGCTGACGCCCAGAACACGACGCGGCCCCGAACCGGAGTGCGGTTCGGGGCTGTTCGGTTCCCCTTGCGGGGGCTCAGGCCGCGCAGTCGCGGCAGATGAACTGTCCACCGCTGCTCGACGCGAGCCGGCTGCGGTGATGGACGAGGAAGCAGCTCGCGCAGGTGAACTCGTCGGCCTGCTTGGGCAGCACCTTGACCGTGAGCTCCTCGCCGGACAGGTCGGCGCCGGGCAGCTCGAAGCTCTCCGCCGTGTCCGACTCGTCGACGTCCACGACCGACGACTGGGCCTCGTTGCGACGGGCCTTCAGCTCGTCGAGCGAGTCCTCGGCCATGTCGTCGGTCTCGTTGCGCCGCGGCGCGTCGTAGTCGGTCGCCATCGTTCCCACCCTCTTACACACTGTCGTCGTCGTGCGGCTGGACAACGCCCTAGGGCCGGGGTTTGTGCCCGGCGATTCTGTGACGCGCGTCTCAACCCAGCCCCACTCGCGGCTGTGATGCGCTAACGCGCCCGCGGTGGTGGAGCTCCCCCTCGGGGCGCCGAAGGGTAACCCAGGGCGCGCCCGTCCACACTCCTGCCCGTGTCGCCCGGAGGTGGCGTCCACATGCGCGGTTAGGGTTCGTGGGTGGCTGTCTCTCCCGAACGCGGGGATCGCGTGCACAGCGGCCCCGTGCCGGGGGCCGACCCGGTCGCCGTCGGAGCATGGCTCGCCGAGGAGCTCGGCGACGAGCGCTGGCGGGGCTGTGTGCTGGGGCCGCTCGGGGCGGGCCGGTCGAACCTGACGTACCGGGTGGACAGCCCGGCGGGGGCCGTCGTGCTGCGCCGCCCGCCGGTGGGCCGGGTCGCGGCCACGGCGCACGACATGGGCCGCGAGCGGCGCGTGATCGCGGCGCTGGCCGGCACCGCCGTCCCGGTGCCGCGGGTGTTGGCGGCCGCGACGGACGGGCCCCCGGTGGACGCGCCGTGCTACGTCATGGAGCTCGTCGAGGGCGTCGTACCGCTCGGCGAACTACCACCCGGATGGGCGAACACCGCGGACGAGCGGCGCCGGGCGAGCACGGCCCTCGTCGACGTGCTCGTGGCGCTGCACGCCGTCGACCCGCAGGCCGCCGGGCTCGGCGACTTCGGCCGCCCCGAGGGCTTCCTCACCAGACAGGTGCGACGCTGGGTGGCGCAGTGGGAGCAGGCCCGCGACGGCGTGCCGGCGGACGCGGCGACGGCCGCCGAGCTGTCCCGGCTCGCCGAGCGGCTCGCGGCCACCGTGCCGGCCACCCAGCGGCACACGATCGTGCACGGCGACTACCGCATCGACAACTGCCTGTTCGACGCCGCCGACCCGGGACGCATCCGGGCCGTGCTCGACTGGGAGCTCTCCACGCTCGGCGACCCCCTCGCCGACCTCGGGCTGCTGCTCGTCTACTGGCACCAGGCCGACGAGCACCCGACGTGGCGGGCCGCCCAGCACCTGTCGAGCCCCACCCGGCTGCCGGGCTTCCTGCGCCGCGACGAGGTGGCGGACGCCTACGCCGCCGGTTCGGGCATCGACCTCGCCCCGCTGCCGTGGTACGTCGCCTTCGGCGCGTTCAAGCTGGGCGTGGTGCTCGCCGGCATCCTCGCCCGCGTGCATGCGGGGATGGTGCCGGCATCCATGGCCGCCGGGCTCGACGGCAGCCTCGCCCCGCTCGTCGCGCTGGGCCACCACGTGCTCGCGGAGGGACTGGACCGATGACCGCTGCCCGTAGCCGCCCCTACCAGCGTCGCCGGCAAGGGCCGGTGCTCGTCGTGGTCAGCGTGCTGGCCGTGGTGGCGATCGCCACGTGGAGCGTCGTGTTCGTGACCGCGGGCGGCGCGGCGAGCGCGTCGTCCTGCCCGGTGCCCGACCCGCCGGCCGGTGAGGTGCTGTCCAGCGACGCCCTGGCGGAGGTGCCGCCGGCCCTGCCCAGCACCGTGCAGGTGCAGGTGCTCAACGCGGGCGGGCAGCGCGGGCAGGCCAGCCTGGTGGCCGCTCAGCTGGGCGACCTCGGTTTCTCGGTCAAGGGCACCGACAACGACCCGCTCTTCCCGGACGAGGACATGAAGTGCTACGGCCAGCTGCGTTTCGGCCCGGCCGGTGAGGCGGCGGCCGGCACCCTCACGCTCGTGATGCCGTGCGCCGAGCTCGTGCGCGACGGCCGCCCGGACGCCGGCGTGGACGTGTCGGTGGGTACCGGCTTCGGCGACTTCAACCCGGGCCGCGCCGCGCGCGACGCGATCGACCAGCTCACTGACCCGGGTGGCGGGACCGACGGCGCGGCCAACGCCGACCCGAACGCCGCCGCGGCCGCCCCCGCCCCGACCACCGTGGACCCGGAGCTCGTCGAGGAGGCGCGCAGCGCCAGCTGCTGACCCGGGGTGCGCCGAGCGCCGGCGGGCCCAGGGCGTCGCACACCAACTGTGATGCTCACACACCAACTGCAGTTGGTGTGTGAGCACGGATGTTGGTGTGTGAGCCGACACGGGGTGGGGTGATCGCCGATGTGGTGCGCTCACTGCGGCACGGAGCACTGGAGCGGCGAACACCAGGGTGTCCCAGGCCCACGATCGGCGATTGGGCGCATTCTCGTGTCGATTTCGCCCGCTTTCGCGCCGAAGCCTTGATCATGCCCGCGAAGCCGGCCCCCGACGCTCGAGCCTGCGCCCGTCGACGGATCGTCACACACCAACAGTGGTGCCGGCACACCAACTGCAGTTGGTGTGGGAGCGCCACGGTTGGTGTGCGAGGGACCGTCAGACGTCGGCGGCGCCGTGCTCGCGGGCCAGCGCGGCGAGCTCTTCGGCGATCGCGGGGGTGGCGGCGAAGAGCGCGTCGGCGCCGAGCCCGTCGTCGGGGGGCACGCTGCCGGTCGGGCCGGGTGTCCGCACGAGCGCGCCCGCCTCCTGCGCGATGAGTGCGGCGGCCGCCCAGTCCCACCAGTTGCAGCCGTGCTCCAGGTAGGCGTCGGCCCAGCCCGCGGCGACGGCGCACAGGTCGAGCGAGGCGGACCCGGCCCGCCGCACGTCGCGCACGCGCGGCAGCATCCCGCCGATCATGCGCGCCTGCCGCACCCGGCGCTCCGGCCGGTAGGAGAAGCCGGTGCCGAGCAGCGACAGCGACACGTCGGTGGCACCCGACACGCGCAGCGGCCGCCCGTCGCAGGTGGCGCCGCCGCCGGCGACGGCGCTCCAGAGCCGCCCGGTGGCCGGCTCGATCACCGCGCCCGCCACCGACACGCCGTCCCGGACGGCGGCCACCGAGATCGCGTACCACGGCATGCCGTAGAGGAAGTTCACGGTGCCGTCGATCGGGTCGACCAGCCAGACGGTGCGCGACTCCCCCGCCGTGCTCCCGTGCTCCTCCCCCACGACGACGTCGCCGGGCCGCAGGGCGCCGAGCCGCTCGCGGATGAGGGCCTCCAGCGCGTGGTCGGACGCGGTGACGACGTCCGTCGGGGTGCTCTTCGTGGCCACGCCCGCCGCGCCCCCGCCACGCTCGTCCCACGGGCGGGGCAGCCCCGCGAGGTGCTCGGCGGCCTCCGTGACGATGTCCTCCGCGATGCGGCGCAGGTCGGCGGGCTCGTCGCCGGCGATCGTGGCCGGCTGAGCGGGGGTGGTCGGAGCGGTGGGACGGGCCTCGTTCACGGTGACCATCCGACCACACCGCGACGCGCGGATGCGCGCGCCAGGCCTGCACGGGGCGGCCACCGGGCTCAGCTTCGGCCCGTTGGAGCACACGCAGTTACAATGGCGCAGTACCCCGACGCGGGATGGTCCTCAACACCAGAGATCGAGCACCGTCCGTCGAGGTGCCAGCACAACATTCTCGTCCAGCAGCCGGAGCTCGACGTCTCCCGGCGCACCATAGAGCGCACGCAGCGAGAGGGCCTAGTGGCAGCCGCAGACTCCGCAACCCGTATCGACCCGACCGTCGACCAGGCGGCAGGTCCCGCTCCCGCTCGCCGACCCGGCAAGCGGTCGGGCGCAACCGCGAAGACCGGCACCACCCGGTCACGCTCGGGCGCCAAGACGGCGGGCAAGCCCAGCAAGAAGGCCGACCCCAGCGCCGAGGGCGAGCCCACCGAGCTCGACGGCGAGGTGGAGCTGGACGGCGCCCCCGAGGCCGGGGAGCTGGAGGAAGTCGACGTCGAGCTCGATGCCGAGATCGGGGACGACGCCGTCGAGGTCGTGGATGACGACGATGACGACGACGATGACGAGGAGCCCGCCAACACCGGGGCCAACCGTCGCGCCCCCACCACCCGCAGCTCGCAGCAGAAGCAGTCGGCCGACTTCGTCTGGGACGAGGAGGAGTCCGAGGCGCTGCGGCAGGCCCGCAAGGACGCCGAGCTCACCGCCTCGGCCGACTCGGTCCGCGCGTACCTGAAGCAGATCGGCAAGGTCGCGCTGCTCAACGCGGAGGAGGAGGTCGAGCTCGCCAAGCGGATCGAGGCCGGCCTCTACGCCGCGGAGCGCATGCGCCGCACGATCGACGCGGGCGAGAAGGTGTCGCCGCAGATGCGTCGCGACCTGCGCTGGATCGTCCGCGACGGCGAGCGCGCCAAGAACCACCTGCTCGAGGCCAACCTTCGCCTGGTCGTGTCGCTGGCCAAGCGCTACACGGGCCGCGGGATGGCGTTCCTGGACCTCATCCAGGAGGGCAACCTGGGCCTGATCCGCGCGGTCGAGAAGTTCGACTACACCAAGGGCTACAAGTTCTCCACGTACGCCACGTGGTGGATCCGCCAGGCCATCACGCGCGCCATGGCCGACCAGGCCCGCACCATCCGCATCCCGGTGCACATGGTCGAGGTCATCAACAAGCTCGGCCGCATACAGCGTGAGCTGCTCCAGGATCTCGGGCGCGAGCCCACTCCCGAGGAGCTCGCCAAGGAGATGGACATCACCCCGGAGAAGGTGCTGGAGATCCAGCAGTACGCCCGGGAACCCATCTCGCTGGACCAGACCATCGGCGACGAGGGCGACTCGCAGCTCGGCGACTTCATCGAGGACTCCGAGGCGGTCGTCGCGGTCGACGCCGTCAGCTTCACGCTGCTGCAGGACCAGCTGCAGTCGGTGCTCGCCACGCTGTCCGAGCGGGAGGCGGGGGTCGTCCGGCTGCGGTTCGGCCTCACCGACGGCCAGCCGCGCACCCTCGACGAGATCGGCCAGGTCTACGGGGTCACCCGGGAGCGGATCCGGCAGATCGAGTCCAAGACGATGTCAAAGCTGCGCCACCCGTCGCGGTCGCAGGTTCTGCGCGACTACCTGGACTGAGAACGGCTCCGGAAGGGCCCTCCGAGCTGTACGGCTCGGAGGGCCTTCTTGTGCGTCCGGTTCGTCTCCGGCGCGGGCGCCGATCAGTACCGGTTCACGCGTGCGTCGCGGCGCAGGGCGGCGTCGATGAGGCGGGCCGGGACGGGCACGCCGTGCTGGCTGCGGACCATCTGCCCGGCCGTCGGCACCTGCTTCTTCTCCGGCCACGTGGACGGGTCCCAGAGCGCGGATCGGACGAACGCCTTGCTGCAGTGCAGGAACATCTCCTGGACGGTGACCTCGATCGCGAGGTCGGGGGTCACGCCGGCAACCGCGAGCCGGGGCAGGTACGGGACGTCGGTGACGATCCGGGCGGTGCCGTTCACGCGCAGCGTGTCGCCGACCCCCGGGACGAGGAACAACATCCCGACGTCGGGGTGGGCCAGGATGTTGCGGAGGCTGTCCAGGCGCCGGTTGCCCTTGCGGTCGCCGAAGGCGAGGGTGCGCTCGTCGAGCAGCAGCACGCTCCCCGGCGGATCCCCGCGCGGTGAGACGTCACACGTTCCGTCGGCGGCGGTGCTGGCCAGCAGGAAGAACGGGCTCGCCGCGATGAACCCCGCCGAGACCTCGTCGACGTGGTCGATCGCCTTGTCTGCGACCGCGGCGGACGGCTCCCGCACGATCTCCCTGAGCTCACGCTCGTTCCGGATCTGGCCCATTCGATGAGGTTAGCCTTACTTATCGTTCAGGCGAAAGCGCGGGTCGTCAGCACTGTCCATCCACGCCCGGCGGAAGGGTGACGGACCGGCGTGATGCGGTCGTCCGCGCTGGGCTGGGCCGCTGCCGAGGTGTGGGCGTTGCTGCTCTCCGGTGACGCCCTGCTCGCGGTGTTCCTCCTGCACCAGGGGCGGTGGGCCCGCGAGCCGCTGATGCCGCTGGAGCTGTTCGCGGTCCGCTCGGTGCGCAGCGGGAACATGGTGATGTTCCTGCTGGGGCCGGGCTCCTTCGCCACCCCCGTCCTGCTCTCGCTCTACCTGCGCGACGTGCTCGGCTACTCGCCGCTCCTCGCCGGGTCGGGCTACCTGCCCGTCGGTGTCGCGATGTTCGCCGGAGCGCAGGCCGCAGGGCCCCTCACGGTCCGGCTCGGACCGCGCCGTGCGGCCGTGTCCTTCATGGTGATCGGCGTCGTCGGAACTGACGGCGTCGGCCATGGCGCTCGACCACGGCGGAACGCTCGCGCTGATCGCCGGCCCCGGGATGGTGTTCGGGTTCGGCACCGCGGCCGCGTTCACCCCGCTCACCACCGCCGCCACCACCGGCGTTCCCCGCGGCCGAGCCGGGCTCGCCGCGGGAGTGCTGAACACCGTCCGCCGGACGAGCGGGGCCGTCGGCCTCGCCGCACTCGCCGCGGTCCCGCGCACGGCCCTCGCCCACGGCTACGCCGCGGCGTTCGTGGGCTGCGCCGCCTGCCTGCTCGGCGCGACGGTCGTGGCGGCGGTGACGATGCCGCGGTCCGTCTGACGCGCTCGCTCACCCCGCCGGAACGGCCTCGATCGCGGTCGACGTCGCGGTGATGGGCGACATGCCGGCCACCGAGAAGCCCGCCGACCCGAGGAGCCGCCGCCAGTGGGCCTCGGTGCGCTCGGGGGCCGCGTGGGCGACCAGCATGTTCATGTCGGCGCGGGCGAGGGCGTGGAACTCCTTGCCGGGCTGCATCCGTTCGGGCATCAGGCGCTCGATCAGCACGAGGGTCGACGACGCGCCCATGGCCCGCCGGACGTTGGCGAGGATCTCCGCGGCGCGCTCGTCGTCCCAGTCGTGGATCACGCTCTTCATGACGTACAGGTCGGCGTCACCGGGGACCCCGTCGAAGAAGCTCCCGCTCACCACGTCGCAGCGGTCGAGGACCCCGTTCTTCTCCAGGTGCGGGCGCGCGTTCTCGATCGCGTGCGGGAGGTCGAAGAGGATGCCCCGGGAGCCCGGGTTGGCGGCCAGGATCGCGGCGACCAGCTCGCCGTAGCCGCCGCCGACGTCGGCGATGCACGCGTAGCGGCCGAAGTCGTACCCGGCCACGAGCGTGCGGGTGTTGAGGCGGGTGAGCTCGGCCATCGCCTTGTTGAAGATCGCGGCCCGCTCCGGGTCGTCGCGCAGCGGCTCGAAGCCCGGCTTCCAGTCGCCGCGCTTGCCGGTGGCGATCTCCCGCCCGCTCCGGCCCGTCCGGACGGCCTCCAGCATGAGGCCCCACTCGTCCCAGACGTCCCGGCCCTGGTAGATCGTCCACGAGCGGACCGTGCCCTCGACGTCGGCCTGCAGGAGCCGGCCGGACGGCGTGAGCTCGAACGTCCCGTCGTCGCGCTCACCGACGACGTCGATCGCGACGAGCGCGCGCAACAGCCGGTGCAACGACGGCGCGTGCGTGCTGGTGGCCTCGGCCAGGTCCGCCGCGGAGCGGGGACCGGGAGCGAGCAGGTCGGCGATGCCCAGCTCCGCGGCCGTACGCAGCGCCTGCGGCATCCAACTGCTGTTGACCATCTCCAACAGCCGGGCGGCATGGGCCAGGACGTCACCGTCCCCGGACTCGGCCACGAGGCCACCTCCCACGAAGGTTCGACGACCCTCGAATCATGGGCGGGCCACCGGCCGGGGTACAACCCCCTGCGGGGGTCAGACCCGAGCGCCGGCCGGCAGCGGCTCGGGCTGGTCCGGCTCCCTGTGGTGGTAGGCCCGCCCGCGCAGGGCCGACGCGAGCGCGGCGACCAGGCACGCGCCCGCCGCGAAGCCGAGCGCGAGCGTGAGGCCGGAGGCGAACGGGCCGGAGATCAGCTCGGGGAAGAACGTGCGACCGGTGAGGAACTGCGCCTGCTGCGGGGTCAGCGTCGCGAGGACGTCGGGCCCGAGCAGGTTCTGGATCGGGTTGTCGCCGAGGAGCGCGGCGAACAGCGACCCGACCGGCGGCAGGTTCGCCACGCGCGTGGCGGCGTCGGCGGGTACGCCGTTGGCGACGAGGCCCTGGTAGAGCGTGCCGGGCAGGGTGCTCGCGAGCCCCAGGATGAGCATCGAGAAGAAGACGCCGATGGACAGCACCGTCGCGGAGTTCTGGAACGTGGAGGTCATGCCGGCGCCGACGCCGCGCTGGCCGGGCGGCAGGCTGTTCATGATCGCCGCCCGGTTGGGCGAGCTGAACAGGCCCATCGCCAGGCCGTTCAGCACGAGCAGCGCGGCGAACGCCCGGTAGTCGAAGTCGACCGGCAGCAGGTCCATCAGGGCGAAGCTGGCGGCGGCGAGCACCATGCCGCCGGTGGAGAACGGGCGGGCGCCGAACCGGTCGGAGAGCATCCCCGACACCGGGCCCGCGATCAGGAACCCGATCGTCAGCGGCACCATGTAGATCCCGGCCCAGAGCGGCGTCTGCTCGAAGTCGTACCCGTGTTCGGGCAGCCAGATCCCCTGCAGCCAGATGATCAGGATGAACTGCAGCCCGCCCCGGCCCAGCGCGGCGAGCAGGCTCGCGATGTTGCCCGCGGTGAACGCCCGCAGCCGGAACAGGGACAGGTGGAACATCGGCTCCGGAACCCGGGTCTCGATCCACGCGAACGCGGCGAGCACGGCGGCCCCGCCGATGATGCAGGTGAGCACCATCGGGTTCCCCCAGCCCATGGCGTGGTCGCCGTAGGGCTGGATGCCGTACGTGATGCCGACGAGCACCGCGACGAGCCCGACGGCGAACGTGATGTTGCCCCACCAGTCCAGCCGAGCCTGCTTGCGGATGCCGCTCTCGCGCAGCTTGAGGTACGCCCAGACCGTCCCGAACACCCCGACGGGCACCGACACCAGGAAGATCAGCCGCCAGTTCAGCGGGGCCAGCACCCCGCCCACGATGAGCCCGATGAACGAACCGGCGATGCCGGCGACCTGGTTGATGCCGAGCGCGAGCCCGCGCTGGTGTGCCGGGAACGCGTCGGTGAGGATCGCCGTGGAGTTGGCGAGGAGCAGCGCCCCGCCGACGCCCTGCAGGATCCGCATGATGATCAGCCAGAGCGCTGCGGCGTCGCCCTGCATCCACACGGCGGCGAGCAGCACCGAGAACACGGTGAACACCGCGAAGCCGAGGTTGTACATCCGCGTGCGGCCGAAGATGTCCCCCAGTCGGCCGAAGCTGACCACGAGCACCGCCGTCACCACGAGGTAGCCCATGATCAGCCAGAGCAGGTAGCCGATGTTGCCCGGCGCGAGCGGGTCGATGCCGATGCCCCGGAAGATGTCGGGCAGCGCGATCAGCAGGATCGACATGTTGATCGTGACGATCAGCACGCCGATGGTCGTGTTGGAGAGCGCCACCCACTTGTAGCGGGAACCCTCCGCATCATTGGTTAGCATTGATAATGATTCTACGCCCGAGGGCCTCCACGGGCGGTGTGATCCGTCATTCCCAGCCGATCGACCCGTTCCACGGAACCCGACGGCCCGCCGCCTCGGCCCGCAGCGCCGCCAGCTCGGCCGCACGCTGCAGATCCGACACGGCGATGAGCCCGACCACGCGGCCGCCCCGCTGGACGACGAGGTCGCGGCCGGGGCAGTGCGGGCGGCACAGAACCCGATCCAGCGGCATGTCGTGGTCGACCACGAGCTCGGCCGGCACCGGGCGGGCCACGTCGGCGACGGTGGTCGTCAGGCGCGCTTGCGGCTCGATCGCGGAGAGCTCGGCGAGGTGCAGGCGCCCGACCAGCCGCCCGTCGAGATCGACCACCGGGAACACGCGGTGCCGGGGCCCCTCGGGCCCGAGCAGCTGCTCCACCAGCGCCTGCACCGTCCACCACCCCGGAGCCAGGTACGGCCGCGGCGTCATCACATCGCCGGCGAACAGCTCGGTGGCGGCCATCCGGCGGGTACGGCGACGCCACCGCGGTCTCCTCATGAACCGCTTCCCCAGCAACACGACCCCCAGCAACACGGCACCGATGCTCGTCGAGACGAAGTCCGACGGACGGGGTCGGGTACCCAGGTCGCCGCGCCCCCTACCCGCCGGACCGCCCGACCTGCACCAGCACCTGCTCCGTCAGCCCGAACCCCCCACCGGTGCGGGGCCGCTCGCCCAGCTCCACGGGCCCGCCCACCACGTCGACCGCGACGCCGAGCGCGTTCGCGGTGCAGAGCAGGCGCTGCAGACCCTGCCCGGCGACGAGATCGGCCGCGGGCAGCTCGCCATGGCTGCCGAGAACGGCGAGGAGCGAACCGGGCACGAGGCCCAGCAGGCGCCGCAACCGCTCGCCGTCGGCCGGGTCGACGACGGTGCGCAGCCAGGCGCCCTCGGTCTCGACCGACGACCGCAGCTGCGGCATCGCGAGGGCGGCCGGCACGGACGCGGCGGCCGGCCGGGCCCGCACCAGCGCGTCGAACAGGACGCGCTCGACCCTGGTCGGCCGGGCCGGGGCGCCGCAGCGCACGATCGCGAGCACACCGCGGGTCCGTCCGCCGGGCAGCAGCGCCGTGACCGGCCGGCACCCGGACACCGCCACCGCGAGCCGGACGGCGAGCAACGCGGACCCGACGGCGACGCGAGTCGCCCTGAGCGCGGGCGTGTGGAGGTGCGGCGTCCACGTGACGTGCAGCTCGATCCCACCGTTCTTCGAGACGACCCACCACCGGCGGGCACCGGCGAAGGGCCGGACGTCGACCTCGGCCAGAGCGGCGTCCAGCGTCGCCGCGAGCGGCGAGGCGCGATCGTTCGATCCCAGCGCCGGTTGACGTGCGAGGTGCTCTGCGGTCACCTGGACGAGCGTGGGGGCACGACACCCGACGGACGACGGCCGGAGGGCCCGCGAATCCACGGTCTTCGGTCCGGAAGTGTGCCTGTCGGACGGGCCGGACGCCCCGGTCAGCACAGCGGGACCCGCCAGCGGAGGAGCGTGCCGCCCCGCGACGCCGGCCGCACCTGGAACGAGCCCCCGCACTCGCGCGCCCGGCTCTCCAGGTTCCGCAGACCGCTGCGGGCGCCGCGCGGATCGATCCCGCACCCGTCGTCGGCGACCTCGATCAGCAGCTCGTCACCGGCCTCCACCGTGAGCGTCACCGTCCGCGCCGCCGCGTGCCGGGCCGCATTGCTCACGGCTTCCTGCACCACCGCCACGGCGTGCGTGCCCACCTCGGGCGGGACGACCGTGTCGACCGCCCCGGCGATCCGCACCGAGTTGGACAGCCCGTGCCCCTCCGCCGCCTCCGCGGCCGTGTCCATGAGCCGGCGACGGAGCCCGCCCGCGGCGCCCTCGCCGGCGGTGTGCAGGTCGAAGATGGACGTGCGGATCTCCCGCACCGTCACGTCGAGCTCGTCGACCGCCTGCTGGATCCGCGCCTGCACGGCCGGGTCCGGGCTGCGGCGCAGCGTGCTCTGCAACTGCAGCCCGGTGGCGAACAGCCGCTGGATGACGCGGTCGTGCAGGTCGCGGGCGATCCGATCGCGGTCGCCGAACACGTCGAGCTTCCGCTGCGCCCGGTTCTTCTCCCCCATCTCCAGGGCCAGGACCGCCTGCTCCGCGAACGAGGTCAGCAGCGGCACCTCGCTCGGTTGGAACACCTGCGTCTCCCGCCTCCGCAGTGCGACCAGCACCCCCATCACCCGGTCGTGCGAGTGCAGCGGCACCGCCACCGTGGGCCCGAAGTCGAGGAGCGCGTCGCCGGCCTCGCGCAGCCCGCCGACCGTGGTGGCGAGC
This sequence comes from Pseudonocardia wallangbongensis, assembly GCF_054486945.1. Taxonomy (NCBI): domain Bacteria; kingdom Bacillati; phylum Actinomycetota; class Actinomycetes; order Pseudonocardiales; family Pseudonocardiaceae; genus Pseudonocardia; species Pseudonocardia wallangbongensis. Next base: position 752,048 of record NZ_JBRERS010000004.1, on the reverse strand, counting down.
ACCGCGGTGCGCGCGTCGACCACCTCCCGCAGCAGCGGGTCCCCCGCGTCGACCGACCGTCCGACCAGGTCGACGCTCTCCATGCCGCGTTGCGCCTCGACCGTGAAGCCCGCGTCGGCGGTGGCCGGCCCGAGCACGATGAGCGCCGCGTCCGAGCCGGTCAGCTCCTGCGCGCGCAGCGCCACGAGGCCGAGCGCGTCCGCCTCCGTGGCGCCCGACAGCAGCTCCCCGCGGATCTCCCCGGACGCCTGCAGCCACGCCTGCCGCAATCGGGACTGCTCGAACAGGTCCGAGTTCTGCACCGCGATCCCCGCGGCCGCGGCCAGCGCCTCGAGCACCACCTCGTCATCGGCGGTGAACTCGCCACCACCCTGCTTCTCCGTGAGGTAGAGGTTGCCGAACACCGAGTCCCGCACCCGCACCGGAACGCCGAGGAAGCTGCGCATGGGCGGGTGGTGGGGCGGGAAGCCGACCGATGACTCGTGCGCCGAGAGCTCCGCGAGGCGCAGCGGTCGCGGGTCGAGGACGAGCTGGCCCAGCAGCCCCTTCCCCTCGGGAAGCCGGCCCATCCGGGCGCGGGTGTCGTCGTCGATGCCGACGGTGACGAACCGGGCGATGCGCCCGTCGGGTGCCAGCACGCCGAGCGCCCCGTAGCGCGCGTCCACCAGGTCGACGGCCGACTGCACGATTCGTTGCAGGGTGGCGTCCAGCTCGAGGCCCGACGCCACCGCCATCACCGCGTCGAGCAGGCCCTGCATCTGGTCGCGGAGCTGCACGATCTCGGCGAGCCGCTCCTGCACGCCGTGCAGCAGCTCGTCCAACCGCAGCCCCGCCAGGCCGTTCCGCCGTGGGTGCACCGCACCGAAGTCGTCCGACATCCCGAACCCCAGATCCTCGACCCCCCAACGTCGAGTGAACACCAACTTGGAGCCCGATGAAAGTACTCAGAGGACGGTGCGGCGCCACAGGGGCTCGACGCGGGCCCACTCCCGCGCCCACCGCCGGGAGTTGAGGCGGCCGGTCACCTCACGCACGCCCAGCCACGTCACGGCGAGCGCCGTACCGCCCGCACACAGCACGCCCACCGCCGCGATGATGCCGCCGAACACCTTGTTCACCGGCTGCAACGGCGGTCCCGTGATCTTCCCGGCCGCGTCCACCCACACGACGACCTCGGTGCCGGCGGCGGCGGGGCTCGTCATCACGACGGAACCGGTGTGCTCCGTCCCGGCGCGGTCGATCCAGCGGACGGGGGTCGGCACCAGCTCGTGCAAGCCGTACTCGCCGGTGGCCACGACCGCATCCTCGAGCAGCACGACACGCGTCCGGGACATCGAGCCGTCGCTCTCTCCGGCCTCCTCGCCGTGCACGGCGAGGCCGGTGAGGCAGGCGCCCACGACCACCAGAAGCGCCCCCGCGGTCAGGACCCAGGCTGCGATGTCCTCGATGCGGTCGGTGACGCGGCGGGGCAGCCGCCCCGTCCCAGGGTCGTCCGCCATGTGGCGACGCTGCCACCCCGGCGTCCACCACGACAGGGCCGTGGGGCCCGGGTCGTAGGGCCTACCGGCAGCCATGCCCGGTCACACGCCGTCGCGGGGTTCCGGAGGCGGCTCGTCCGCAGGCCGGCTCCGCCGCTCCCGGTCGCCGGCCTGCCCGACGCTCGCCTCGACGGCGGTCGACAGGCCGGCGAGCGTGCGCCGCGTGCCCTCCCGCACCTCAGGGGTGCGCAGCCGGTCGCCCAGCTCCGTCATCGCCGCGTCCACGGACCGGAGGGACGGGCGCGCCTTCGGATTCGCGTCGCCGTCCTCACCCCCCGCCGGTCGCGCGGGCCTGCGGACGTGCCCGGCCAACGCCTTCAACTCACCGCCGACCGCCGTCCACGCCTCCCTGGCGCTGCCCGGCGGAGGCTCGACCGCGCGGGCTTCGCCGGTGTCCCCCGGCTCGTCGACGGCCTGCGGGATCAGCACCCACGCCACCAGGTAGGCCACCACCGCCATCCCGCCGGAGATCAGGACCAGCAGCACCGCCGCGATCCGGACGATGACGGGGGCCACCCCGATTGCGCGGGCGATCCCGGCACACACCCCGCCGAGGACACGATCCCGCCGACTCCGGCGCAACCCGGCCACCGGCCGGCCGTTCGGTTCGCTCGTCGCCATGCCACCACCGTCGACCCCGAGCAGGTCGGAAGGATAGGACCGAACGGCCCCACAACGGCCCGGAGGGGTCCGGGGACCGCTCGGCCGTCGCTCCCCAGCACGGTTGGGCGGTCCCCGGACCAGCCGGAGGTGCCGACGCCGCGCCGGCCGACGTGCCCCGTCAGGCACCTCGGCGGCCGCAGGCCGTCCGTCCCTCCGGCGTGCACGAGCATCGCTCGGCTGGAGGTGTCCGGACAGGGTCCAAGGGCCCGTTCCAGCAGGAAGAACGGCGGGCCCACCAGCCGGGCGCCCGCCATGATCGGCACCACGGGGACCTGCCGCCCGTATATGGGCGCCAGGTCCCGGGTCTGACGATCACGGCGCGCGGGCAAGGGTCTCCGTGATCTCTCGGATCGATTCCGAGGGCTGGGTGTGGAGTCCGTGCCAGGTGAAGCGGAGCAGGTCCCAGCCGCTGCGGGTGATGAAGTTGCCCTTTCGCCGGTCGTTGCGGAACCTCTCCGGGTCGACGTGATACGCCCAGCCGTCCACCTCGACGGCCACGCGCTGCGCGGGGAAGGCCAGGTCGATCAAGTACGGGCCGAGCGGGTGACCCAGCACCCAACCGGCGATCCCCGCGTCGCGCAGCAACTGAACGAGCACCCGCTCCGCGGCGGAGGCGGCGCGGTCGGCCGCGGCTGTCAGGAGCTGACCGGCCGCAGCCGACCCCGGCCGTCCCATGTTGCGGCAGTAGGCGCGGTAGACCTCGGCGAACGGGACGTGCTTCTGCAGCGCTCGGTCGAGGAACACCGAGCCGTCCGGCAGGGCCACCGCCGTCTCGAGCGCGGCGAACGGCTTGGCGGCGACCCGCACGCCGGATCGCTGCCGCACGTCCTCGACAGCGAGGTCACGCCGGTGGATCAGGATGCCCGGCTGCGACTTCGGTTTGTTGCCCGCCGGCACGGTCAGGTCGATGAGAATCGGGGCCCGATCCAGCATCCGGTGCCAGTACGCGGCCGCAGGCCCCGTGATCACGCCGTGCGGTCCAGCCCAGAGCGCGGCCGCCCAGATGCGCGCCTCGTCGGTGTAGCGGTGCCCACCCACCAGGAAGATGGCGGGTCGCACCCTCTGCCAGCGTCCTTCCGCGACCCATCGCCGGACCGTGGACCCGGATATCCCGCAAGCCTCGGCCTGCCCGAGGGACACGACCCCGGCCTGCTGCTCCACCAGTGCTTCGAAGGACACCGCGCCAGCATCGGCGAAGCCCCGTCCGCCCCGTGGCCGTTCGGGAGAATTGGGCCCGTTGATCGCCGACTGCGGGACCTGGCGCTCGTATGTGAGCGGGAGGTCCCGATTCCGCTGATCAGCGGGCGGCGGGGCGGGCGCCGAGGGCCGCGACGAGCAGGCCCCCAGCGAGCACCCGCTCGCAGCCGCGATCGTGCAGGCCGCCCGGGAACGCGGTCTGACCGTCGCCGACGCCGACGACTTCGACTCCCTGCCCGGTCGCGGCGTGGGCGCCACCGTGGTCGCCGTGACCGCCGACGGCCGCCCGGCCGGGTTGCTCGCGCTGGTCGACCGGATCCGCCCGGGCGCGGCCGACACGGTGGCGCGGCTCGCGGAGCTGACCGGCCACCCGCCCGTCCTGCTCACCGGCGACAACGAGGCCGCCGCGCACCGGGTGGCCGCAGCGGTCGGGATCGGCGACGTCCGGGCCGGTCTCCTCCCGGACGCCAAGGCCGCGGCGGTGCGCGACCTGCAGGCCGCCGGGCATCGGGTGCTGCTCGTCGGCGACGGCGTGAACGACGCCCCCGCCCTCGCGACCGCCGACGTCGGGGTGGCACTGGGCGGGCGGGGCGTCGCGCTGGCGGTGGAGACGGCGGACGCCGTGATCGTCCGCGACGACCTCGCCACCCTGCCGAACCTGCTCGGCCTCTCCCGCCGCGCTCGCCGGGTGGTCCGGGCCAACGTCGCGATCGCGGCCACCGTGATCGCCGTGCTCGTGACGTGGGACCTCGTCGCCACCCTCCCCCTCCCGCTGGGCGTGGCCGGCCACGAGGGTTCCACGGCCGCGGTGGCGCTGGGCGGCCTGCGCCTCCTGCGAGCGGCGGCATGGCGGCGCGCAGGAACACCGGGCCGGGCGCGCGTGTTGCGCTACCGCGACAGGTGAGCGGCGGCCACGCTCTTCGGGACGACCATGCGCCAGGCGTCCACCACGAACTCGCGCATCTCGTCCTCGGGGAGAGCGGCCGTCCAGGTGTGCACCCAGTTGAAGCGCTGGTCGGAGAGCCCGGGCAGGTGGAACTTCGCGGGGTCGGACGCGATGAGCGCGTCGCGTTCCTCCTTGGGGAACGCGAAGCCCATCTCCGTCTCGTCGCGGGAGAACGCGACGTAGACGATCTGGCCGACGCGGAACTTCACGCGGTCGCGGATGAGGTGCTCGGTGGTGCGGGGCAGCGACAGGGCGAGCCGCCGCACGGAGTCGACCGTGACCATGGGCCCAGCTTCCTCCGGGGGCACGACAGTTCCGGCCCGGTGAGCGGTCTCACCGCGATCTGGATCGATTCCGGGCCCGCCTCCCGGGATGCTGGAGACCGGTGCCCGCCGTCGCCGCGCCACCCGCCCGCAGAAGTCGACGATCACGGACCCGCCATGCCTTTCCCGCTCGATCCCGCACGCCTGCGAACGGCCCGCCGCCGCAGGCCGACACCTCACTCCGTGCGCCGGCACCGCATCGCCGCGACCGTGCTGTTCACCGTGGACGGCGCCGTCTTCGGCTCCTGGGCCGCGCGCATCCCCGACGTCGCGACGGGCGTCGGCGCAGGTCCGACGACCCTCGGGCTCGCCCTCCTGTGCGTGTCGCTCGGCGCGCTCGCCAGCATGCAGCTCACCGGCGCGCTCTGCGCCCGGTTCGGCCCGGGGCTCGCCGGGGTGGCCGCCGCGATCGCCACCAGCGCCGCGATCGCCCTCCCCGGCCTCACCGGCTCGGTCCCCGGGCTCGCGGCCGCGCTGCTGGTGTTCGGCGCCGCGACCGGAACGTTGAACGTGGCCGCCAACGCCATCGGCGTGCAGGTCGAAGCCGCGCTGCACCGGCCGGTGCTGCCGTCCCTGCACGCCGGGTTCAGCTTCGGCGGGCTCGCCGGGGCTGCCGCCGGTGGGGCCGTCGCCGCATCCGTCTCGCCGGCCGTGCACCTGCTCGTCGTCGCCGCGCTCGGAGCACTCGCGACGGCGGTCGTGGCGCCCGCCCTGCTCGCCGCCGACGGTGCGCGAGCCCGGGACGGCGACGAACGACCGGCGCCGCGCGGCACCACCCGCGGCATCGTCGTCGTGCTGGGCGTCATCGCAGGGTGCACGGCGTTCGGCGAGGGCGCCGTCACCGACTGGGGTGCGCTGCACCTGCAGGAGATCGGCGCGACGCCGGTGCTCGCGGCCGCCGGCTACTCCGGTTTCTCGCTCGCCATGGCCTGCGGCCGGCTGGCCGGGAACGGCCTCGTCCACGCCCTCGGACCGACCCGCGTGGTGACCGCCGGGGCGCTGCTAGCGACCGCGGGGGCGCTGGTGGTGGCCACCGTGCCGGACGTCGCGATCGTGCTCGCCGGCTTCGTGCTGATCGGGCTCGGCCTGGCCAACGTCTTCCCGATCGCGATCGCGCGGTCCGGCGCCCACGCCGGCGCCGGCGGGGTCGCGCTCGCCTCGACGGTCGGCTACACCGGGCTGCTCGGCGGCCCGCCGCTCCTGGGCATCGTCGCCGAGGCGGTCGGGCTGCCCGTCGCCTTCGCGACCGTCGCCGCGCTGGCCGCGGTGGCCGCGGCGCTGGCCGTGCCCGCGCTGGGTGGCGGCGAACGCGTGCTCCAGGCCATCAGCACCGCCGTCGCGCGGCACACCTCGGAGCTCGGCGTGCTCCACGCGCAGCTCTCCGGACCCGCCGCCGACCGGCGCCCGTACCCCGGGCTCGAAGCCCTAGGTGGCTGGTGTCGAACGGGGTGTTCGGGAGTGTGACCCGCTTGGCTGGCGGGTCATGCGGGCTGCGAGCTTCTCTGTGATCGAGTTGCCGGGGTGGTTCCGCGTGTTCCGCGGAACGCGCTTCGCGGTTGTGCTGGCCGACAGGCTGGCGAGGACAGGCCTCGGTGCTGGTGTATCGCTGCTGGTCAGCCTGCCGTTGCCCATCCCTGGGCGGTTGTGCGGACGCCGAGCACGGCTAGCCGGGCGTAGTTGACCGCGGCGGCCAGTAGCCGGAAGTCGGCGTCGACGCGGCGGGTGCCGCGGACCCGGGCGCGTCGCCCGCCGTGGCGGCGGCGCATCAGGTGGGCGAGCTTGCGTTCGACCTTGGGGCGGGTGGCACGGTAGTCGGCGATCCAGGCGGGGTCGGTCTGGCGTGACCGGGCGTCGGTGAGGGTCTGCTCGTGCAGGCCGATGTTGATCGTGCGCCCGCCGGCGGCGGTGGTGCACTGCGCGCGCAGCGGACACGCCTGGCAAGCCGTCCCGAAGTAGGCCATGCCGCCGCCGGCACGGGCCGGCCGGATCGAGGCAGTGACCCCGCCCGGGCAGCTGACCGTGCCGGCACCGAAGCCGGGGTCGAGGTCGGTACCGAGGTTGATGTCGAACCGGTCCTTGCTGAACCGGCCGCCCGCCGCGGTGGGTGTCTGGGTCTTGCAGCGCGACTCGATCCCGGCATCGAGCAGCCGGTCGTGGAACTCGCCGGTGCCGTAGGCGTTGTCGCCATAGACCGTCGCCGCCTCGCCGCCGTCCTCGCCGCCGTCCTCGCCGCCGTGCGCGTGCGGCTCGGTGGTCTCGGGCTCGGTGGCCGGGCCGGCTGGTTGTGACCCGGCGGGGCCGGGCTGGTCGTCCTGCTGGTCGTCCTGCTGGTCGTCCTGCTGGTCGTCCTGCTGGTCGTGGAGAAGGTCGGCGATCAGGTCCTGCGCGGCGCTAGCGTCACCGGCGTTGCCCGGGGTGGCCTTGGTGGCGGTGATGATCTCCGAGTCCGGGTCCACCGCGGCGTGGCCCTTGTAGCCGTCGAACCCGCGCGCCGAGGTCTTGTGCCCGTGCCGAGTGTCCGGGTCCACCGTGGAGATCACCCGGTCCTTGGCGACCCGGCGCGCGATCTGCAACACCCCGTCAGGGCCGGATTCCAGATCCTGGCCCAGCACCGTGGCCAGCAGCGTCGCAGCCTGACCCACCGCATCGTCGAGCACGCGCCCATCCAGCACGGCCAAGGCAGCGAACCCGTCCCGCGCCCGGGAGTCGATCAACTCCTCACGAGCAGCCCGGTCATCCCAGTCGATCTGTGGTTTACCGGCCGACGCGTAGTCATCCCCACTGCTCAGCACCGCCCGCAGCTCCGCGTTCAGGTCGGTGTTGGCCGCGGTGTCGGTGGCTGCGAGCAGCCCACGCAGCGCCGAGCGGATCAACGTGACGGTGTCCATCGTGGCCACCGCGTCATACAGCGGCGTGGAGTCCAGCACCCGGCGTCGGCCGACCAAACCGGCCTCGTGCGCCGCTTCCAGACCCACCTCGAAGATCCGGTTCGGGCGCTGCGAGCCGCGCAGCCGCTCGCGCATGTCGACCAGCACCGTGTGCGCGAACCGAGCCCACCCACCGGCGCCGTAGCCGCCGGCCCCGGCCGCGTAACGCCACCGCACGTCGAAGGCGTACCGGTCGACCGCCTCCCGATCCGACAGCCCATCCAGGCGCTGCAACACCATCACCGTGGCCACCACCGACGGCGGCACCGACCGCCGACCCCGATCAGTGAACAGGTCCGCGAACAGCTCGTCCGGGAACAACCGGTCCCGCTCACGCGCGAGGAACCGGTAAATCGAGTTCTCCGGCAACGACTGCTCACAGAACCCGGCAGCGTCGTCGAACAGGTCGACCTGGCGATCGGCACGCCCCAGCGTCACCCCGAGATCCTCTCCCAGCCGGTCACCCAACCGGGCGACCGCCACGCGAAAGACACCAGCCACCTAGGAGCGTGCTGAAGGACCCCGACCTACTGCGCGACGCCCAGGCGGCCACCTCGCTGCGTTGTCGTCGTCGCAGATACAACCCGGTATCGGCCTTCCTCCTCCGCCTTGCGATGCGGCCACCTGGCCGCCGCTCGCTACGGCCGAAGCCCTTCAGCACGCTCCTAGCCACCTGACGACAGGAGGCCCGAGATGGACGCTCCCACCCTGACCCACCCCACCTCCATCCCGACCGTCGCCGCGGTCCAGGGCAAGCTCATGCAGGGCGTGAGCTACGCGATCCCGTTCGTCGTCACCGGTGGCGTGCTGCTCGCGCTCGGCTACGCGCTCGGCGGCGCGGCGATCGGCACTGCACCCCCGGTGACCGACGGCTTCGACTGGCTCGCCGGCACGAGCTGGGCCGCGCTGCTGCACCAGCTCGGCACCCTCACCTTCGGGCTGCTCGTGCCCGTGGTCGGCGGGTACATCGCGCACGCCATCGCCGACCGCCCGGCGCTCGTGCCCGGTTTCGTCGGCGGCACCGTCGCCGCCCAGACCGGAGCCGGTTTCCTCGGCGGGCTCGTCGCCGGGGTGCTCGCCGGGGTGCTCGTCGACCGGCTCGCGCGCTGGCACCCACCCCGCGCCGTCGCGGGCCTGCGTCCCGTGCTGGTCCTGCCGCTGGCCGGCACGCTGGTCACCGGCGCCGTGATGTGGCTCGTCGTCGGCGCACCGCTGGCCGCCCTGACCGCCGCGCTGACGAGCGGCCTCGCCGACCTGTCCACCGGCAGCCTCGCGCTGGCCGGCGCGCTGCTCGGGCTGATGGTGGCCGCCGACCTGGGCGGGCCGATCAACAAGACGGCTTACACGTTCGCCGTCGCCGGGCTGGCCACGGGCGCGCCTGCGGCGCTGACGACGATGGCCGCCGTCATGGCCGCGGGCATGACGCCGCCGCTCGCGATGGCGCTCGCCACCACGCTGCGCGGCCACTGGTTCACCCCCGCCGAGCGGGAGAACGGGCGCGCGGCCTGGCTGCTCGGCGCCGTCTACGTCACGGAGGGCGCCATCCCGTTCGCCGCCGCGGACCCGCTGCGGGTGCTGCCGTCACTCCTGGCCGGATCCGCCGTGACCGGCGGGTTGTCGGCCGCCTTCGGCGCCGCGGCGGCCACCCCGCACGGCGGGATCTTCGTGCTCCTGCTGGTCGGCAACCCGTTCGGCTACCTCCTCGCGATCACCGCCGGCACCCTCGTGTCGGCCGCCGCCGTTCTCGGCCTGAAGGCGCGGGAACAGCGGATTCGGGAATCCCGCGCCCGGGATCCTCTGTGCCACGATCCGTGAGCAGGACAGAACGGGGGGTCACGTGACGCGGCACGAGGGATCGATGATCCGGCGGCGGGTGCTGGCCCGACAGCTGAAGCTCCTGCGCGAGCAGTCCGGCCTCACCCTGGAGCACGCGGCCCCGAAGCTGGACTTCTCGGTGAGCAAGCTCAGCCGCATCGAGAACGCCCAGGTCGGCATCGACGTGCACTGGGTGAAGAGCATGCTCGACGTCTACGACGTGGGCGGCGCCCGGTGGAACGAGCTGCTGGACCTGGCCAGGGAAGCCCAGCAGCCCGGCTGGTGGCGGGCCTACGGGCTGGGCAACAACAGCTACATCGCCTTCGAGACCGAGGCGAGCCGGGTCCAGGTCTTCACCCTCGGGTACGTGCCCGGCCTGCTCCAGACGGCGGACTACGCCCGGGCCCTGATGCGCGCGGTGCCGGTGCGGCGCTCGGAGGAGCAGCTCGACAACGAGGTCGCCGCTCGCGTGCATCGCCAGCAGCGCTTGTCCTCCACGGAGAGTCCGCTGGAGCTGGTGGCGGTGATCGACGAGGCCGCGCTCCACCGTCCGGTGGGCGGGCCGGACGGGCTTCGTGAGCAGCTCGACCACCTGGTCGCCCTCGCCGGGCTCGACGCCGTCACCCTGCAGGTGCTGCCGACCGCGGTCGGCGCCCACGCAGCACTGGCCTCCGGGTTCAGCATCCTCCATTTCGGCGACCTCGAAGAGCCGGACATGACCTACATCGAGCACACCGTCGGTGCGCTGATGCTCGACAAGGACGGCGACGTCGCGCGGGCTAGGCTGGCGTTCGAGCATGTGGTGTCCGATGCGCTCGACCCGCCCGAGTCGCTGGCGCTGATCCGCCGGCTGGGCGGTGGGTGAGCCCGTCCGAAGGGGAAAGGCCGTGCACGACGACGAGCTCCGCTGGTTCACGAGCACCTTCAGCGGCGGCAATGGTGACTCCTGCGTCGAGGTGGCGTTCCTCCCCCGCGAGGTGGCCGTGCGGGACACGAAGGACCGGGCGCTGGCCGCACACCGCCACCCGGCGTCGAGCTGGACGGAGTTCCTGGCGGCCGTGCGATCGGGCGAGTTCGACCGTCCCTGACCCGACTTCACAGACCGAGTAGGCCCTTCACACAAGGCCCGCCCTGTCCGCCCTGTGTGCAGCCCGGGCTGGGTCTGTGAAGTGGCCGTGGTCCGCCGGCTCGGGGCGATCGCCCAGTTCGTCGGCCACCGACTTGACCACCCGCCTCGTCTCGCTGCGGCGCACCACCCACGTCGTCAACGAGAGCGGCAGGTCGCGCAGCGGCGTCCAGCGCCAGCCGGGCAGCTGCCTGCGCGCCGTGCGCGCCCCGACGACCACGGCGTCGGCCCGGTGGGCCTCGGCCGCCGCGAGGGCGTGCTCGACGAACCGGGCGAAGAGCCAGGTCGGGTGCACGCCCGCGGTGGTGGTGGCGGCCAGGAGGCGGTCCTGCTGGTCGGGCACCTGTCCCCGCGAGTGGATCAGGATGCGCAGCCCGTCGAGGTCGGCCAGCCGGGCGGTGGCAAGCTCGTGACCGGGGCGCAGCGCGATGCCGAAGGGCTCGGTCCACAGCAGCTTGCCGATGTGCCCCGACGGCGGCGCCTGGTGGACGAGCCCGACGTCGAGCTCACCCTTCTGCAGCGACCGGAGCTGCTCGGACGTGTTGGCCTCCACGAGCGCGAGCGTGCAGTCCGGCACGCCCGCGCCGATGGCCCGCACGGTCTCCACCAGCCAGTCCGGCGGGATGCCGGGCGGTACCCCGACCGACACGGTCTCCCGCGCCCGGTCGCTGCCGGCGACGACGTCGGCCGTCGCCGCTTCGAGTGCCAGCAGTTGGCGGGCGTGGCCGGCGAGCGCGGTGCCGGCCGGCGTCAGGGCGACGCCGCGCGCGCTGCGTTCCAGCAACGGCCGTCCGAGCTCGTGCTCGAGCGACCTGATCTGGCGGCTCAGCGACGGCTGGGCCACCAGCAGGTGGGTCGCGGCCCGGTTGAGCGAGCCGAACTCCGCGACCGCGAGGAAGTAGCGCAGGTGCCGCAGCTCCACCCGCCCACCTTATGCCTTTGAGGCAGAACTTGCGGTAGCGAGCAGGACCTGGACAGCACAGTCGGCACGACCTGTACTTCGTCTATGCCTGGTTGTTCTAACGAGCGGGTCGCCGTGGTCACGGGCGGCGCCGGTGCGCTCGGCGCCGCGTGCGGCCTGCGGCTCGCCCGCGACGGCGCGACCGTCGTCCTGGTCGACACCGACGGCGACGAGGCCGAGCGGCAGGCCGAGCGGATCCGGACCGGGACCGGCCGTCCCGCCGTCGGCCGCGAGGTGGACGTCACCGACGAGAACGACGTCGAGCAGCTGGTCGACGAGATCGGCTCCCGGTTCGGCCGCCTCGACCAGCTCGTCAACGCGGCGGGGCGCAACGCCCGCGGCGGTTTCGCCGGGATGCGCGCCGACTGGGACCAGGTCGTCGCCGTCAACCTCTGGGCGCCCGCGCTGCTGTGCCACGCGAGCGCGGACCTGCTGGCCGTGGGCGGCGGCGCGATCGTCAACATCGGCTCCCGGACCTGGCTCTCCGGCGGCCCCGCGGCGTACGCGGCGTCGAAGGCGGGCCTGGTGGGGCTCACCCGGGCGCTCGCCGTCGAGCTCGGCCCCCACGACATCACGGTGAACGCGGTCGCACCCAGCATGGTCGTCACCCCGTTCACGCGCAGCGGCCGCAGCGACGCCGAGTTCGACGCGATCGTGGAACGCCACCGGGCGATGGCCGCGATCCCGCGCCTGGCGACCCCCGAGGACGTCGCGAACGCGGTGGCGTTCCTCGCGTCCGACCAGGCCCGGTTCATCACCGGCGAGGTGCTGCACGTGTCCGGCGGCGCGCAGCTCGCGCCGAGGCCCTGAGGGAACCGGCGATGGCCTTCCTGCAGCTGCCCGACGCGCGGCTCCACCACACCGACGAACCGGGCGGACCCGGCCGGCCGGCGCTGCTCGTGCACGGCTGGCTCGACAGCTCCGACACGTGGATCCACCTGCTCCCCGCCCTGCGCCGGGCCCGCCGCGTGGTGGCGCCCGACCTGCGCGGCCACGGGAACAGCTCCGCCCCGGACTCCCGGTACGACGCGGCGGAGCTCGCCGCCGACCTCGCCTCGGTGATCACCGCACTCGACCTGGGGCCCGCTGTCGTCGTCGCCCACTCGATGGGCGCGTCGCTCGCGTCCCGGCTGGCCGTCGAGCACCCGGACCTCGTGCACGCCCTCGTCCTCGTCGACCCCGACTACGGCGGCGACCCGCAGGAACGGGAACGGCTGCGCCCGATCGCCGAGCAGGACGACCCGGAGGCCGTCGTCCGCGACGTCGCCCGGCTCGTCGCCACCGGCCCGGACGCGCGCACGGCCGCCCCGCACCTGCGCGAATGGCACCAGCGGACGCTCGCGCGGGTGCCGCCGTTCGTCGTGGCCCGCAGCATGCGCGCGAACCTCTCCGCACCGAGCTCCATCCGGTTCCGCCCCGCCGCCGACGAGCTGCTCGCCCGCAGGCGCCGGCCGGTGCTCGCGTTCCACCGCGACCCGGCGCGCGCCGCGCTCGAACGGTCGCTCCTGCGGCACCCCGCGTCCCGCGTGGTCGACGTCCCCGGCGCCGGCCACTGGATCCACCAGGAACACCCGCAGCTGGTCGGCGACGAGGCCGGCCAGTGGCTCGCCGACCTCGAAGGAGGACCCGAATGACGGTCAACGGTGATCGCACCCTCGCACCACCGGTCCACAGCAGCGCGCGGGCGTGGACGGTCACGGCCGCCGTCGTCGGCGCCGTCGTGGTGGTCTTCCTCGACAAGGCGCTGATCGGCATCGTGGCCAACCCGGTCCGGGACGAGCTCGGCCTGTCGTCCACCGCGTTCGGGGCGCTCGGCAGCGCGTCGAATGTCCTGCAGCTCATCGCCTGCCTCGGGCTCGGGACGCTCGCCAACCGCGTCTCGCCCCGCCTGCTCCTGCTGGTCTCGGGCGTGCTCTGGGCCGCAGGCCAGGCGCCCGCCGTTCTCGCCACCACCGCCGTGGCGCTCGTCGCGAGCAGGCTCGTCGTCGGCGCGGCCGAGGGCCCGGTCGTGCCGCTGCTGCACACGGTCGCGTACTCGTGGTTCCCGAACGAGCGGCGCGGGCTCCCGGCATCGCTGATCACGGCCGGGTCCTCGGTCGCGAAGGTCGCGCTACTGCCGGTGCTGACCGTGGTCGTCGTCGCCCACGGCTGGCGCAGCGGGTTCCTGACGGTCGGCGTGCTCGCGCTGGTGTGGACGGTGATCTGGTACGCCGTGGGCCGGATGGGGCCGTTCGCCGCCGGGTCCACGCCCGTCGACGCGCCGGCGCCCACGCGCTGGACCCGCCTGCTGCGCAGCCGCACGTTCCTCGTCGCCGCGTTCGCCTACTTCGCCCAGGGAGCGCTGGCCGCCGTCGTGTTCACCTGGCTGCCGTCGTACTTCGAGAACGGCCTCGGCTTCACGGCCACCGAGTCGGGGCTGCTGTACGCGCTGCCGAGCGCCATGGGGATCGTCGCGCTGCTCGGGATGGGGGCGATCGGGGACCGGATGCTGCGCCGCGGGGTCGGTTCCCGCACGGTCCGGGGCGTGGTCGGCGGGCTCGTGCTGGCCGCGTCCGGCGCGCTGCTCTGCGTGCTGCCGTGGGTATCGTCCACCGTGGTCGCCATAGCGGTGCTGGTGCTCGGCTACGGGTTCTCCGTCACCGTCAACACCGTGACGCTGCCGATGATCGCCGAGATCGCGCCCGCCGCGAAGCGGGCCGGGGCGCTCGCCGCGCTGATCGCGGCCGGCAGCTGCGCCGGCATCGTGAGCCCGCTGGTCACCGGCATGATCCTCGACTCGACCTCGTCGCCCGGCGCCGGCTACACGACCGCCTTCCTCATGTGCGGCGGGCTGCTCGTCGTCGCCGGGCTGCTGTTCAGCACCGTCGCCGACCCCGAGCGCGACGCGGTGGTGGCCCGATGACGCTCGACCTCACCGCGCCCGAGCTCCTCACCACGACCCGCGCCGTGCGCAGGCGCCTCGACCTCGACCGGCCCGTCGACCCCGCTCTCATCGAGGCCTGCGTCGAGATCGCCGTGCAGGCCCCGACCGGGCGCAACCGGCAACGCTGGAGCTTCGTCGTGGTGACCGAGCCCGACCGCAAGGCCGCGCTCGCGGACATCTGGCGGCGGGGCACGCGGGTCGGCAGCACCCCGATCCCCGAGGAGGACGCCCGCCGCGCGTACGCGAAACCCGGCACCATGGACAAGGTCTTCGACGGCGTCGACCACCTCTACCGCAACCTGCACCGCATGCCGGCGCTCGTCGTCCCGTGCGTCTCCGGCCGGACCGAGGGCACGCCGGTCGTCGAGCAGGCTGGGACGTGGGGGTCGATCCTCCCGGCGACGTGGAGCTTCATGCTCGCGGCCCGCCTGCACGGCCTGGGCACCTGCTGGACCACCTCACACCTGCACCACGAACGCGAGGCCGCGGAGCTCCTCGGCATCGACCACGAGCGCGTGATGCAGGTGGCGCTCACCCCCGTCGCGCACACCGTCGGCACCGGGTTCCGGCCCGGCCCCCGCGTGCCCGTCGCCGACGTCCTGCACTGGGAGCGCTGGTGATCCGCTACTCGTACGCGACGGTCGCCCTGCCCACCCTCACCCCCGAGGAGGCCGTCGCGCACGCCGCGACCGCCGGCTACCGGGGGCTGGAATGGAAGGTCGGTGAGGCGCCGCACGCCCGGGGAAGCACGGCCGAGACGTTCCTGCTCGGCAACCGCTGCACGCTGGCGCTCGACCCCGCCGACGGCGCCCGCGCCGCCCGGCTGTGCGCCGACGCCGGGCTCGCGGTCGTCGGGCTCACGCCCTACGTGCAGACCGGCGACGTCACGACGCTCGACCGGGTGCTGGACGTCGCCGTGGCCGCCGGGGCACCGCAGGTCCGGTTGCAGGGCCCGCGCCTCCGCCCGGGCGGGCCGGGCTATCGCTCGCTGTTCGCGCAGGCCCTCGGCTTCCTCGACGAGGCGCAGGCCCGGGCCGCCCGCCGCGGCGTGCGCATCGTCGTCGAGCTCCACCAGAACACGATCTTCCCCAGCGCGTCGCTCGCCCACCGTGCGGTCGTGCACTTCGACCCCGCGCACGTCGGCGTGATCTACGACGTGGGGAACCTGGTCGTCGAGGGCTACGAGGACCGGCGGATCGCCACCGAGCTCCTCGGGCCGTACCTGCACCACGTCCACCTCAAGAACGCGCGGGTCTCCCCCGGCGGCGGGCCCCGGTGGAGCCCGCTCGACGACGGCGCGGTCGACGTCGCGGGGGTCCTCGGGCACCTGGAGGAGATCGGCTACGCGGGCTGGGTGTCGCTGGAGGACCTCAGCACCGAACGGGACCCGCTGGCGACCCTGCGCCACAACGCGCACGTCCTGGCCGCCTGCGGGGCTCCCGGGTGGGAGCCACCGGAGTGCCTGCCCGAGGAGGTGCTCGTCCACGATCCCGGCCTCCACCCGGAGGGCATCGAGTGGGACGCGGCACGCGGCCGGTTCCTCGTGAGCTCGGCCACCCGCGGAACGGTCACGGCCGTGCACGACGACGGTTCCCTCGAGCCGTTCGCCGCGGCGGACGGGATCACCAGCTCCCTCGGCCTCCACATCGACACCGCCCGCGACCGGCTCCTCGTGGCGGGCGCGGACTTCGCCGCCGTCGGGGACCCGGAGGCGACGGGCGAGGCGAAGCTGGCGATCCACGACCTCGCCGGCGGACGCCGGCTCCACCTCGTCGACCTGGCGGCGGTGCACCCGCGGGGCCGGCACCTCGCGAACGACGTCGCCGTCGACCCGGCCGGGAACGCCTACGTCACCGACAGCCTCTCCCCGGTGATCTACAAGGTCACGCCGGAGGGGCGGGCGAGCGTCTTCGTCGAGGACCCGCGCCTGGTCGGCGAGGGGATCGGGCTGAACGGGATCGAGTACCTGCCGAGCAACCACCTGCTCGTCTCGATGGCGAGCGCCCGCACGCTCTACCGCGTGCCGCTCGACGCGCCGCAGCGGCCGACGGAGGTGCGCCTGTCCGAACCCCTGGCGGCCGATGGGCTCCTGCTCCTCCCCGACGGCGCCGTCGTGACCCCCGCGCCGTTCCACCCCGCCGTGCTGGAGCTGCGCAGCGACGACGGCTGGGCGTCGGCCCGGGTGACCCGGCGCCACCCCACCACGCCGGAGGCGACCACGACGACGGCGGCGCTGCGCGACGGCGCCGTGTACGCCCTGAACGCCCACTTCTCGGAGATGGGCGGCCCGCACCCGGTGGCGACGTTCGAGATCTTCCGGGTCGACCTGGACACCGAACCTGGTCGAACGGCGGCCGCGCAGCGGTGATCAAGGGCACATGGTTGCTCCCAAAGATCTTTCGACCACCATTTCCCCTTGATCGGCGACCCCGGCGCGCGTGCGCCTCGATCATGCTCGCCAGACCAGCCTCCGGTGGCGCCGCGCGCCCACCGGGCAGGCCCCGGCCTGCCCGCGAAGCCGCCCGGAGGGGCCGCAGAGGCTCGTCTGTCAAGGGTCGCGAAGCGATCGCGCAGCGACGCGCAGCGCCCTTGACGGACGAGGGGCGGCCCCGCACGATGCGCGGCGCCACCGGAGGCCCTCAAGACAGCGCCGCCACGCGGCCGTCGCCCACATGCCCTGATCAGCGGATGAGGGACATGAGCTGCACGGGTGCAGCTCATGTGTTCTGATCCGACCGATCACCACGCGGCCGGTCAGCCGCCCCGGGCGAGGGTGGGCCTGAGCTCCGAGAAGGCAGCCGTCAGCTCCTCCAGCGCCGGCAGGGCGCCCAGCAGCGCGGCCGCGGTCTCCTCGGGGAGCCGCTCGACGACCGCGAGCAGGATCGCGGTGCGGCGTTCGAGGATCCGTTTGCTCTTGTCGCGTCCCTCGACGGTGGCCTCGGCCACCACACCGCGCTGGTCCGACGTGGCCGAGGAGCGCTCGATCAGGCCCTTCTGCTCGAGCACGCCCATCACGCGGGAGAGCATCGTCGGGTTGACGCCCTCCAGCTCGGCCACCGCGGAGATCCGGATGGGGCCGCGCGCGACGACCACGCCGAGCACCGACGCCTGGGTGGGGGTGAGCTCCTCGCTCGACGCGGACTCGTTCATCGAACGGGCCAGCTTGCTGATCACGCGACGCAGCCGCGTGGCGGCGTCGGTGTCGAAGCCCGCGGCAGCATCTGCGCCCTGCATCCGCCCATGAAACCAGGACGGGCGATGCCATGTGGTCACCACCCGTGGTTAAATTGCTTGCCGATAGGCAACTAGGGGGAAGGGGCCCGGTGTCCACCACCGTCGATGCCGCGCCGCGCAGACCCCTCGTCCGCTGGCTGGTGTTCGGCACCGTCGTGCTCGCCATGCTGATGCACGCCATCGACCAGACCTCGGTGGCCACGGCGCTCTCGGCGATGCAGAGCGACCTCGGGGCGAGCCTGGCCTGGATGGGCTGGACGATCACGATCTACTCGGTCGGCCAGATCCTGATCCTGCCCTTCGCGGGGCCGCTGGGCGACCGGTTCGGCGCCCGGCGCGTGTACCTCGTGGCCGTCGCCGCCTTCACGGTGATGTCCGTGCTGTGCGGGCTCTCGTCCGGCACGGTGGAACTGATCATCGGCCGGTTCCTGCAAGGCCTCGCCGGCGGCGTCCTGCTCCCGGTGGCCACCTCGATCGTCTCGGCCGAGTTCGGCAAGGACCGCGACCGCGCCATCGCGCTCTTCAGCACCGCCTTCCCCATCGGCGCGGTCCTCGGCCCGCTCGCCGGCGGGCTCATCCTCACGTTCGCGTCCTGGCGGGAGATCTTCTTCCTCAACGTGCCGGTCGGGATCCTGCTGGTCTGCCTCGGGCGCGCCCTGATCCGGGAGACCCCGCGCACGTCCATGAGCGGCGTCGACCTCGTCGGCGTCGGATGGCTCACCGCGCTCCTGCTGTCCGGGATGGTCGCGATCACCCGGGTCGGGTCGTTCGGCGAGGGCTGGACCGGACCGGCCTCGGTCGTCGTCGCCGGCGCCATCGCGCTCGTGGCCGGCCGGTTCCTGCTGCGCCACCTGCACCGCCACCCCGACCCGATCATCCCGCCGCGGCTGCTGACCGGTCACTCCCTGGGCGTCATGAACCTGATGAACGTCCTGTTCGGTGCCGCCGTGATCGGGTTCTCGGCGCTGCTGCCGCACTACGCGCAGATCCGCTACGACATGTCCCCCATCGCCTCCGGCGGCCTGCTGACGGTCCGCGCCGTCTTCATGATCGTGGTGTCCGCCGTGGCGGTCAGCCTGCTCCGCAGGCTCGGGCACCGGCCGCTCCTGCTCGCCGGGATGGCCGCGATCACCGTCGCGCTGGTGCTCATCGCGCTGCCGCCCCTGCACAGCGGCCCCGCGCTCTGGCTCTCCCTCGGCGCCGGGGTGATGGGGCTCGGCATGGGCTTCGCCTCCCCGTCCTCCGCCAACGCCGGCATGCACCTCGTGCCGGAGCAGGCGGCGGCCGTCTCGGGCCTGCGGGTGCTGTTCCGGCAGGCCGGCGCGATCATCGCGGTCTCGGTGGTCACCGCGGCGAGCTCCGCGGCCGCCGACCCGGCGGCGGCCAACACCGTCGCCTTCTTCGCCCTCGCGGTGGTGATGGGAGGCGCCGGCGCCCTGGCAGCACGGATACCGAACCAGCGCGGCCGCTGGTAGCAGAGCCTGCCCCGCGGTACGCGGAGCCGCCGGGAAGACGAAGGCGCCGATTGCCGCAAAGCCACTCTCATGCAACGTGGTTGCGTGAAAGTGGCTTTGCTGCAAGGGGAAATGCCGCGCGCCGAGGTCGGAACTACTCCTCGGGCTCTCCCGCCGGACCGGATCGCGCCGACGCGCTCCTCGGGCGGACGAAGAGCCACATCAGGATCGCGCCCACGATCGCCCCGCCGATCAGCGCCACGGCGACCGTCCACGGCGCGGCCTGCCCGCTCCCGCCCGCGGTGTTCTCGATCGCGACCTGGCTGGGCTCACCCTGCGGGGCGGCAACCGGTTGGGCACCGCCCTGCCCCAGGAAGTCCCGCAGCATCCCGGTGTCGGTGATGACGTTGAAGTTCTGCCCGATGAACGGCACGGTCATCTGGCTGTTGATGCCGAGGACCTCGCCGCGGGCGTTGATCGTGGGCCCGCCGGAGATGCCCTCCGCGAGGTCGGCGTTGATCTGGTAGACGGCGACGCCCTGGCGGAACTGCCGGGCCGTGATCGTGCCGCTGGTGTTCACCGGCTGGAGCCGGGAGTCCTGCAGCACCTCGGCGGGTGTCTTGCCACCGCTCGTCAGCCCGTTGATGTCGACGCCGTCGGTCTCGTCGATGTTGATCCCCGGGAAGCCGATCGACGTCACGGTCTCCCCGAGCTGCGGCTCCGCCGGGGCGACCGGCAGCGGCTTCGCCGACGGCATGCCGTACATCTCGAGCTTGGCGGTGTCGCCCTCGTCCGCCTTGCGGAAGCTGTCGACCCGGACGATGACCGGCGCCGTGATGACGGCGCCCTCCAGCTCTCGCGGCTGGAAGGCCCACACCGTGCGCTTCGGCTCCTGGGACGAGGGCTGGCTGGGCTGGGGCAGGCCCGTGGTCGGGTCGATCGCCGGCCCGGCGCGGTTGTCGAGCGCGCGCCGCCCCTCCTCCGGGTCGACGCAGTGACCCGCGGTGACGATCGTGGTCGGGGAGTCGAACCAGCCGGTGCAGATCGTCATGACCGGCAGGTCGTCACCGGGCGCCGCCGGTGCGGGCGCGGGGGCGAGCGCGAACGGGTCCTGCGGCTCCTCCCAGGTGATGACCAGGCCGACGATCGACTGCTGGACCGACTCCAGCATGCCCGGGTCGATGAGGCCGTTCAACGGCGGCGGCGGCGCCGGCTCGTCGGCCCGTGCCGCGGTGGCCCCGCCGACCAGCGACACCGTGACGACGGCCAGCGCCACGGCCAGTCCCGACAGTCGTCTGGCCAGTGCCCCCGTGGACACCCTCGGAACGGATCTCACGCTTCAGTTCCCCCCATGGGCTCGTACATGGTGGGACGAGCGCTCCCCGGCCTTCGATCGGCGGCGTCCACCCCCCGGCGAACCTTCGTCCACACCCGGCGCCGGGAGCTGCTCGCCCCGTCGTTCATGTCCTCGTTGATGCCCACGAGTGTGCCCGCCGTCAGCCATTGGTGCACGACTTCTGCGATATTCGTGATCGGCCTGCGGCCCTGCGCACCCGATCGCGGCACACACCTCATACGGACCTCACACGGGGACGAGAACGAGGGGACAGGTGACGTGGTGGGCGCAACGCTGAGCGACCGATCCGGCGATCACGCCCGCGAGGCCGCCCCGTCCGTGGTTGCCCAGCACCAGCAGGTCGGCGGCGCGCGCCGCCTCCAGCAGTTCGGTGGCCGCGTCGCCGCGCCGCACCTGCTGGTCCACCATCTGCCGGACGTCGGCCGGCAGCGCCTCGATCGCCTCGGCCAGCCAGGCCCGGGCGGCGGCGTCGAGCTGCTCGTCGTCGAGCACGGGCTGCGCGATGAACGCCGCGCCGACCTCCGGGCCCCCCGCAACCGGCAGCGGCGGCTCGATCACCGCGATCGCCCGCACCCGCGCCCCCGTCGCCCGCGCCTGGTTCACGGCCCAGCGCAGTGCCGCGACGCCCTCGGGCGTGCCGTCGACCCCGACGGCGAGTTCCTCGGCTGTCATGTGCCCTCACCTCCCGCGGCCGGACGTCGCCATCTCCTCGTGCCGGGACCGGACGAACCGCGGCCGGTCCTCCGCCTTCCCGAGCGACGCCACCACCGTGTCGGCCACGTGCAACTCGCTCCCGCCGCTCTCGCTCACGGGTCGTACCCAGGGGCTACCCGAGATCAGCGGCGTGACACGCACATGCGGATTCCGATCAGGATCCGCGCGCCGCCATTCGAGCGGGTTCGGGCCTGGTCGACGACGCCGGACCGTGCCGGCCGACAGCTCAGCCACGCTGAAGGTGGCCACCGGCACGCGTCCGTGGGCCCGCTACCCGGACAGCGAGACCGCGAGCTGCTCGAGGAGGTCGTAGCCGGCCTGCACGCCGGCCTCCATGCCCGACGCCAGCAACGCGTCCCGGTCCTCCTTGGAAGCCATCTCGGTGAGCAGGGCGAGCGTGGTGCGCCCGCCCTCCTCGGTGAGCGTGTAGGTGCAGAGCGCCGGCTCCCCCTCCGGGGCGCCCTCGTAGACCTCGGTGCACACGAACCGCTCGCCGGGGACGACCTCGCGGTACTCGCCGTGGAACGCGACCTCGTTGCCGTCCGCGACCATGACGTACCGTCAGCGGCCGCCCACGCGCAGATCGACATCGGCGACGACGACCTACACGGACGACTCGGGGTCTTGGGTGTGCGGTGTGGTGATCGCCAGGAGTGGTGTGAGGGCGACAGATTTGTCGTCCTCACACCATTTGCGGCGATCATGGACTTGTCTCGACCGCTCCGGCTGGAGCGCTAAGCGCGCCAGGCCTGGATGTCGATCTCCACACGCAGGGTCCTGCCGACGGCCAGCGTGCCGGCCAGCAGCGGCTGGTTCCAGCTGATCGCGAAGTCGTCGCGGGTGAGCTCGGTGGAGGCGGAGAACGCCGCGCGCGTGCCGCCGGTGAGGTCGGGGCCGGTGCCGGCGTAGACGACGTGCAGCGGCACGGCGGCGCTCACCTCCTTCAGCGTGAGCACGCCGTCGAGCGTGAAGCGCTCGGCGTCGATGCGCCGCAGCCCCTCGCTCTTGTAGCGGATCTCCGGGTAGCGGCCGACGTCGAGGAAGTCGGCGCTGCGCAGGTGCGCGTCGCGGTCCGGCTCGTCGGAGTCCAGGGCGGCCGGGTCGATCGTGGCCTCCACCGAGCTGCCCTCGAACGGGTCGGCCACCTCGATGTGCCCACCGAAGCGCCGCAGCCGGACGTGGATGCGGCTCATCCCCAGGTGCAGCGCGCTCACGCGGATGCTCGAGTGCTGCGGATCGATCGTCCAGGTCCCCGGCGCCGGGAGCGCGATCCCGCCTTCCGGGGCCAGCTCCAGCACGCCGAGCGGGGTGATCCGGTCGTCGGCCACCGTCACCGTGCTGGCCCGCGGCTGCCGCCCGGGCGCGGCCACCACCAGCGTGTAGCCGCCCGCGGGCAGGCCGTCGACGAGGAAGTGCCCGTCGTCGCCGCTCGCGGTGCGGGCGGCCTGCCGGCCGACGGCGTCGACCGCGGTGAGCATGCCGCCACCGATCGGCCGGCCGTCGGGGGTCGCCAACCGGCCGGCCACCGCCCCGCCGCTCATCGCTCGGCCTCGCTGTGCTTACCCGCCCCGCCGGCTCCGCCGGCTACCGTCCCCCGGGGCTCGGCCGGCGCTTCGCGCGGGCGCCGTGACACTGATTCGCTCGCAAGCTCGCTCACCGATGCACCTGCTCGACGTCGACGTCGACGTCGACGGCCGGCGGGACCAGCTCGACCAGCGCCGTGGCCGCCGTCCCGGCCGACACGTGCACCACCTGCGCCACGGGGTCGTAGCTGCGGGCGGTGAGCGTGTAGGTGCCGGCGGGCAGGTCGTCGAACTCGAACGTGCCGTCGGGCCCGGTGATCGCGGACGCGACCACGGTGCCGTCGGCGGCCACGAGGGAGGCGACGGCGTGGTCGACGACGGCGCCCGTCGCGAGGACGGTGCCCCGCAGGACGGCGCGAGCGGGCAGGGCGATGTCGCGCTCGGTGTGCCGGCCCGCGGTGAGCCGCACGCTCAGCGCCACCGGCGGGTGCCCGGGCGCGGTGGCGGCCAGCGTGTACTGGCCCTCCGGCACGCCGGGGAGGCGGTACCGGCCACCACCGTCGCTGCAGGTGGCACCCGCGACGGCGCCCTGCACGTCGATCAACGTGACGGACGCGGTGGGCACGGGGACCGGGAGGCCGTCGGCGCTGGTGGCGGTGCTGATGACGAGGCCGTGCACGCCGCTGCTGCCCGAGAGCACGACGTCGTGGCGGACGGGCTGCTCGGCCACCGGCACCAGCGCCGCGCGCGGCTCCAGCGCGCCGGAGGCGGCGACGACGAGGTACGTGCCGCCGGCCGGCAGCGTGACGCGGTAGGTCCCGTCGCGGCCGGTGGTCGTGTTGCCCTCCTGCCGCCCGTTCTGGTCGGTGACTGTGACGACCGCCCCGTTCAGGGCCGCGCCGTCACCGCGGGAGACGGTGCCGTGGACGCCCGGGCCGGTCGGCACCTGGCGCGGCCGGGGGGACGGCCGTTCGGTGGCGGGCACCGGGTCCGGGGCGGCCACGCCCGGGACGGCGGCATGCTTGCCCTCCGGCGGCCGGTGGCCGTTGCCGTTGGTCGCGGCGGTCCGTTCCCAGTCGTACGCGCTGCCGTTCACCCGCGCGCCGTTGCCGTTCGGGGAGGCGCCGTTCTGGGAGACGCTGCCGTTCTGGGAGACGCTGCCGTTCGGGACGGCGTGCTCGGCGGTGGCACCGGCCTCGGCCCGCTCCCGCTCCATGCCGGTCTCGGTGCGCAGCGGGATCTCGTGGATGGCCAGCACGGCGATGAGGGTGACGATCGCGAGGACGCCGGCGACCATGAAGATCATCGCCGTGCCGTCGCCGTAGGCCGCGCGGACGATCGTGGCGATGGCGTCGGGCAGCTCGTTGAGATTGCCGATGCCTGCGCCGCCCGTGGGGGCGGGCACGCCTGCGGTGGCGAGGCCCTCGGTGGTCAGCTCGGCGACTCGCGACGCGAGCACGGCGCCCAGCACAGACACGCCGATCGTGCCGCCCATGGAGCGGAAGAACGTGACCGTGGAGCTGGCGGCTCCGAGGTCGCTCGCGGCCACGGAGTTCTGCACGGCCAGCACGAGGTTCTGCATCGACATGCCCATGCCGCAGCCGAGGAGGAACAGGAACACCCCGACCAGCACGAGGTTCGTGCTGTGGTCGATCGTGGAGAGCAGGCCGAACCCGACGAGCAGGGAGCTCGCGCCGAGGACCAGGAAGATCTTCCACTTGCCGTAGCGGGTGATGAGCGAGCCGGAGACGGTCGCCGCGATCATGGATCCGAGGATCATCGGCAACGTGAGCAGGCCGGCCACGGTCGGCGAGTAGCCGCGCGCGATCTGGAAGTACTGGCCGAGGAACACCGCGCCGCCGAACATGGCCACGCCGACCGCGATGCTCGCGAGGATGGCGAGCGTGGTGGTGCGGTCGCGGAACAGGCGCAGCGGGATGATCGGCTCCTTGGCCCGCGACTCCACGATCAGGAAGAGCACGATCAGCACGGCGCCGAGCCCGGCGAGTGCGAACGAGGTGGTCGAGTCCCACGCGAACTGGTTGCCGGCGAGCGTCACCCAGATCAGCAGGGTCGACACGCCGGCCGCGACGAGCGCGGCGCCCATGTAGTCGATGCTGACCTTGCGCTTGACGACCGGCAGGTTGAGGGTGCGCTGCACCACCACCAGCGCGACCACGGCGAGCGGCGCGCCCACCCAGAAGCACCAGCGCCAGCCCAGCGCAGAGTCGACGATGAGGCCACCGATCAGCGGCCCGGCGACCGGAGCCACCGACATGACGGTGGAGATCACGCCGGTGTAGCGGCCCCGCTCTCGGGGGCTGATCATCGCCGCCATCACGATCATGATCAGGGCCTGCAGCCCACCGAGGCCGACGCCCTGCAGCACCCGCCAGCCGATCAGGACGCCGACCGACGACGAGAAACCCGCCAGGACCGAACCGACGGTGAAGATCGTGGTGGCCAGCTGCACCAGCAGCTTCTTGCTGAACAGGTCGGCGAGCTTGCCCCAGATCGGCGTGGTGGCCGTGGAGGCGAGCAGGGTGGCCGTGATCACCCAGGTGTACTGGCTCTGCGTGCCGTGCAGGTCGGTGATGATCGTCGGCAGGGCGTTCGACACGATCGTCGACGACAGGAACGCCGTGAACATCGCGAGCAGCATCCCGGAGAGCGCCTCCAGGACCTGCCGGCGCGACATCCGGCCGCTGTCGGCTGCGGCCGGCTGCCGGGCGACGGCGGCCTGGGCAGGCAGCGTCTCCTCTGCTGTGGTGGTCAATCCTTCTCCTCGGGCCGATGCTCGGGTCTCTGCTCGGGCACGTCTGATGTGAAGTGGTACTGGTCAGGAGGCCGGCCGGGCCGGCACCCGCGCGGGCGGGCGGTGGTGGGCGGCCACCGCGCAATGCAGGTCGGCAACCAGCTGGTCCATCCGCGTCACCAGCTGGGCGACCTCGGTGTCGTCCCATCCGTCGAGCGCCTCGGCCACCCACCGGGCCCGCTCGGCGACGTACCCGGCGCGGGCGGCGAGCCCGGACGGGGAGACGGCGAGCAGCTGCGCCCGGCCGTCCGCGGGGTCGGGGCGGCGCGTCACGAGGCCGAGCTGCTCCAGCGCGGCCACCTGGCGGCTGGCCACCGACGGGTCGACCTCGAGGTGCGCGGCGACCTGGCCGAGGCGCTGCTCCCCTTCCCTGGCGAGCAGGCCGAGCACGGCGAACTTCCAGCCGGGCATGTCCTCCGACTCGGGAAGCCGCGCCGGGCGGCCCACCCGCATGATGGTGCGCAGGAGCTCCAGCAGGTCGTCGGCGGTGGCCGAGCTGATCACGGGAGCCTCCAAGTTGGTTGCTACCAACAAATATACGCGGTTAGTTGGTCTCTACAACTGAATTTCGTGTGTCGTCGGCCACCGGCCCCCCGGGCGCCCGGCTCAGAGCCCGCCGTCGACGCGCAGCACCGCGCCCGTGACGTAAGAGGCCTCGTCGGAGAGCAGCCACAGCACCGCCGCGGCGATCTCCCCGGGCTCCCCGACCCGCCCCATCGGCACGCGGAGCGCCACGCGCTCCGGACGCCCGGGGTCCCCCGCGGCCGCGTGGATCCCGGTGCGGGTCGTGCCGGGCGCCACCCCGTTGACCCGGATCCCCTGCCCCGCGACCTCCTTGGCCAGCCCGACCGTGAACGTCTCGACGGCGGCCTTGGCGGCCGCGTAGTGCACGTACTCGCCCGGCGAGCCGGACGTGGCCGCCCGCGAGGACACGTTGACCATCCGGCCCGCCACCTCCCGCGCCGCCCAGCGGCGCACCGCCTCCCGCGCGCAGAGCATCGTGCCGAGGACGTTGACGTCGAGCACCCGCCGCAGCGTCGGGACCGGCGCGTCCACGAACGGGCCCAGCGGCCCGGTCACGCCGGCGTTGTTGACCAGCGCGGTGACCGGGCCGAGCGCGTCCTCCGCGGCGGCGAAGAGCGCCTCGACGGAATCGGGATCGGCGACGTCCGCGCGGACCGCCACGAGCCCGGGGAGTTCGGCGCGCAGCCGCCCGGCGGCCACATCGTCGCTCGCGTACGCGGCGCACAGGGCGTGCCCGCGCGCGTGCGCCGCCCGCGCGACGGCGGCTCCGATCCCCCGGGTGCCTCCGGAGACGAGCAGCACCTGCCGGTTCACGAGCGCGGCCCGGCGGGCGGGACGTCCTGCGCCCATTCCGCCCAGTCGGCGAGCGCCTCGTACAGCCGGACACCAGCCTCGATCGCGACCCGCAGCGACATCGTCTGCGGGCTGTCGCCGAACTCGCCCCGGTCCTTCGCGGCGGCGTAGCCGCGGTAGCGCAGCGCCGTCTCGCGGTAGTACTCCGCTTCGCGCGCGAGGTGCCGCTGCAGGTCCTCGGGCGGGAGCAACCAGAAGAAGAACGACCTCAGCAGGGGTTCCAGGCGCACGGTGTGGTCGACGTCGGCCGTGGCCAGCCACTGCCGGATGTCGGCGAGACCGGCCTCGGTGACGCGGTAGACCTTCCGCCGCCGCGGCCCCTCCGCCGCGACCTCGATCATGCCCTCGTCCGCGAGCCGGGTGAGCTCGCCGTAGATCTGCGGGTGCTTCGCGGGCCAGATGCTGCCGAGCGCCTCCTCGAAGCGCCGGGCCAGGTCGTAGCCGCTGGCGGGCTCGCCGGCGAGCAACCCGAGCACGCCGTAGCGGAGCGACATGGCGGCGAGCCTACGGGACGGTCGGACCTTGACAGGTCCACCGCGAGCTGTACCGTCCGACATGTTCAAAGTTACATGTGTACATGGAGGGGTGACGGGATGGCGGGCAAGGCAGTGCTCATCACCGGGGCGGGCGCCGGCCTCGGACTGGCCACGACGCAGGCGCTCGCGGCGAAGGGCTACCGCGTCCATGCGGGCGTCCGCCACGCGCCACCGCCGCAGCTCGACACCCCCGGCGTGCACACCGTGACGCTCGACGTCACCGACGAGGCCGGCGTGGCCGCCGCCGCCGAAACAGTGGCCGCCGCCGAGCCCGCGGGCCTGCACGCCGTGATCAACAACGCCGGCCTGATCGTGCAGGGCCCGCAGGAGCTGCTTCCCGCCGAGGAGTGGCGGCGGCAGTTCGACGTCAACGTCATCGGTCCCGCGCGCGTCACCAGGGCGTTCCTGCCGCTGTTGCGCACGGCGCGGGGCCGAGTCGTCAACATCGGCGCCCCCAGCGCGCAGGTGGCGTTCCCCTTCCTCGGCCCGCTGTCGGCCAGCAAGGCCGCGCTCGAATCGCTGTCCGACGCGGCGCGGATCGAGCTCGCGCCGTGGGGCATCCGGGTCGTCGTCGTGGAGCCCGGCGCGCTGGAGACCGAGATCTTCACCAAGGCCGCCACCGCGGCGCGCGCCGCCCTGCACGGCGCCGACCCGCACGCGCTGGCGCTCTACCGCAGCCAGCTCGACGCGGTCGAGTCCGCCGCGGCACGGCAACGGCTCGGGTCGGTCACCAAGGCCGCGCAGGTCGTGGTGCGGGCCGTCGACGCAGCGCGGCCGCGACGCCGGTACTACACCGGGGCCGACGCGCGCGGCGTCGCGCTGCTCGCCGGCCTGCCGGCCGGGCTGCGCGAGCGGGCGGTCGCCGGCGCGCTCGGCCTGCCCCTGCGCGCCGGGGCGACAACCGCCCCTCCCGTCAGCGCCTGAACGAGATCCGGTCGGTGCGCGGGACGATGGGGGCGTGGAAGCACCGATCGAGCCGGACCCGCCACCGCTGCCACGGCCGCACCTGCTCTCGCAACGCTGGCTCGACGTGGCCTTCCTGCACTGGGCGGTCCCCCCGGACGCGGTGCGGCACCTGCTCCCGGCCGGGCTGGAACCGGACGTGCTCGAAGGGCGCACGTACGTCGGGCTGATCCCGTTCCGACTGGTCGGAACGGCCGTCGCGGGCGGGCCGCCGGTGCCGTGGGGCACGTTCCTCGAGACGAACGTGCGGCTGTACTCCGTGGACCCCGCAGGCCGGCGGGGCGTCGTCTTCGGGTGCATGGCCGCGGAGAGCCGGCCGGCCGTGGCCGCGGGCCGCGCCGTGTTCGGGCTGCCGTACCGGTGGGCCGGCATGCGGTTCGGCCGTGCCGGCGCGCTGCGCGGCTACTCCGCCCGGCTGCGCCGGCCGGGTCCGCCGGTCCGCAGCCGGGTCACCGTCGCACCGGTCGGGCCCGCGGTCGACGGTCCGCTGGAGCGGTTCCTCACCGCCCGCTGGGGCCTGCACGTCGCCCGCCTCGGCCGCACCTGGTACCTGCCCACCACGCACGTCGCCTGGCCGCTGCAGCGGGCGGAGGTGCGGGAGCTGGACGACGAGCTGATCGCCGCGGCCGGCCTCGGCGACCTCGCGCGGCGCCCACCGGACCACGTCGTCTTCAGCGACGGGGTGGCCGCGACGTTCGGACGGCCGGTACCCGCGACCCCACGCGTCGGCCACCTGCCCGAACGCGGGTGGGCCGACCGGGCAGCGCCGTCCGGGTGAGAACCGTTACCCACGGTCACACCGGTGCAGCGGGTAGCAGCGCGGTCGCTGCTCGTGAGCGTCACCGACGCTGCTCCGTTCGGCCTGATCAGGACCGTCGATCAGCACGAGGTCCCGGCGTCCACATCGGTGGGTGGTAGGTCCCGGACGTTCGGTGGCGGGAGACGGGCCGTCACGGCTGTTCAGGTGACGAACGATGAGCGGGCGAACAGCGTCTGGCCGTCCGCGGCGGGTCCCGGGTAGGAACGAAACGCCCCCCTCGATCAGGACCCGCACGAACACCACCCGGAAGACGTGACCTGTGGAACGACCCACCAGCTCACACCGCCCGCGCTCCAGAAGAGCCGAGACGATCAGCGTGGCCGAGCTGCTCGCCCGGCACACGGGCGTGCCCGCGCCTCCCCCGCGCCCGACGGGGCCGGCAGGGGCGGTGTCGGTCGCGGCGCTGCGGCGCCGCGAGGGCCGCGGCCCCCACGTGGCCGACCGGCCGCTGCTGCCGCGCGGGCACGCCCGGGTCGCGCAGCCGCCGCCCGAGCCGCCCCGGCGGAACGTCCGCAAGGTGGCGGTCGCGGCCGGCGCCCTGTTCGCGGCCACGGCCGTGCTCGGACCGTCGGTGGTCGAGGACGCCGCGAGCCGCTCGACGCCGGGACCGGACCGCGGCATCCCACTGCCCTTCGCGGGCACGCCGGAGCTCCCCGCCGGCACGGGTCCGGAGCAGCCGGTGTTCGCCGCCGTGCAGCAGCTGTTCGCCGAGGGGATCCCGTCCGAGATGGACGGCGCCGCCCTCGGCGGCAACACCACGCAGCCGGCCGCGGTCGACCGCAACTACACCCCTCAGCGCCCCCTGACTCCGGGCAGGGCACCGACGGGGCGGCCCACCGGCCCCGCCGTCGAGCCCGAGCCCGGGACCGTCCCGCCCGGTGGAGCCGGCACCCCACCGGGCGGGACATGGTCGTGGACGCTCCCGCCGGGCGCCTCCCCCGGCGGGAGCGCCGCTCCCGGCTCCGGCCTCCCCCCTGGCGGGCAGGCCGGCAACGGTCCGTCCGCCTACGCGCCCGGCGGGGCCGGACCCGCGCCGGCCGGCGGTACCGCCCTCGCGGCGGCGACGCCGCCCGTGCACCTCCCGGCGACAGGCGCCGAACTGCCCGCCGTGGGCCCGCTCCGCACGCCCGCGGTGACGGCCGGGCCGGGCGCGGTCCTCCCACCATCGGCGCACGTGGCCGCCGCACCGGGGAAGGTGGCGGTGTCCACCACACCCGCCGAGGTCCGGACGCCCGACGTCGCCGCCTCCGGCGCCCGCGTCGGCCCGGTCGCGACGTCCGGGGCGGCCGTCACCACGCCCGACGTCGAGCTCTCCGGGGCCCGCCTCGCGCTCTCCGCCGACGCGCCGCCCGAGGTCGCCCTCCCCGGAGTCCAGATCTCCGCCACCGAGATCGACCCACCCGACGTCGACCTCGGCCCCGCCGAGATCGACCTCCCCGGCGTGGCGCTCCCGGCCGTCGCCGTGCCGTCCGTGGAGCTCGGCGATCCGGACAGCAAGGACGCCGACGACCCCACGGACCCGGTCGCCGAACTCGGTTCGAAAGCCACCGACACGGTCACCGACACCGTCGACGACGTGAGCTCCGCTCTGCTCGGCGGCGACCGGTCGGACGAGGACGACACCGCCGACACGGCCGACACCGGCGAGGCGACCGACGGCTCCTCCGACGGAGACACCGACCGCAGCGACGACACCTCCGCCGAGACCGACGACAACGGCACCGAGCAGCCCGGCCGGCACCGCAGCGACGACAGCGACGACAGCGACGACGACACCAGCACTAGCGACGCCAGCAGTGACAGCGACGACGCCAGCAGCGAGAGCGAGAGCAGCGACAGCAAGAGCGAGGAAGGCAGCGGCAACGCCGAGAGCGAGAGCGGCGCCGGCGAGAGCGAGAGCGGCGCCGGCGACGACGACAGCTGATCCCCGCAGGGGCACCCTCCTCATCGCAGGCGCCTCCGTCGCGGAGCTACCCGGGTCGTGCGGGCATACCGGGACCGGCGGCCAGCCCGTCCAGCACCATCGCCAGGCGACGTTCGAACACCTCGTCCGGATCGGGGGCGTCCTCGGCTTCGAGGATCACCCGCCGCAGGTAGGGGAGCCGGCCGTCCTGCAGCAACTGCGTGATGTACGGCCCGGTCTGGCGCTGGTAGGCGGCGAAGTCCAGGCCGGTGCGCCGCTGCGCTTCGACCTCCCCCAGTTCCTGCGCGACGAATCCCCGGGTGAACGCCACGGCGGTGGACAGGAGGTCCATCATCGCGTCGATGTCGAGGCCGAGCCCGTCCACGCAGGCCAGGCCGGCTTCGAGGAATCGTCGGGAGTTCGGCCCGAGTGACGGCCGGTGCCCGAACCGGGCGATCCAGGGGTGGGCGTGGTGGAGCCGGCGCATCTGCCGGGCCAGCCGGGCGATGTCGGCCCGCCAGTCCCCGGACGGGATCCCGGCCAGGTCCAGCTCGCCCAGCACGGCGTCGTACATCAGCTCGGTCAGGTCGTCCTTGCTGCCGACGTGCCGGTAGAGCGCCATCGGGCTGTGGTCCATCCGCTCCGCGATCTTGCGCATCGAGACGGCGTCGACCCCGTCCTCGTCGGCCAGGGCGATCGCGGCCGCGGTGATGGCCACGTGGTCGAGGGTGCGCACCGGCCCACGGCCCTGGCCGGAAAGACGTGCCCAGATGACGGGCGGTGGTTCGTCGGTCACGACGGCGCTCCTCGCGTGGGTTGCGCGCATCCTATGGGACACATACGGTGTACACGTCTAGACGCATACACTGTACGCGTCCCATCGACCGCATTCGAGGTGTCGGCATGCCCGCTTCGCTCCCCCGGTCCATCGCCGTCGTCGGCGGCGGCCTCAGCGGGCTGGTGCTGGCCCGGATCCTGCAGCAGCACGACATCGCCTGCACCGTCTACGAACTCGACGCCACCGCCGACGCGCGGAGGCAGGGCGGCCTGCTCGACCTGCACGCCGAGTCCGGCCAGCTGGCACTGCGCGAAGCGGGACTGCACGAGCAGTTCCGCCGGCTCACCCGGCCGCAGGCGGAGGCCATGCGCGTGATGGACAAGGCGGGCACCGTCTTCATCGACCAGGACGCCGAGGGCGGTTCGGGCAGACCGGAGATCGACCGGACGGAGCTGCGCACCCTGCTGCTGGATTCGCTCCACCCGGGACGGGTCGTCTGGGACCACAAGCTCAGCCGGGCCCGCCGCCTGGACGACGGACGCTACGAGCTGGGTTTCGCCAACGGCTCGCGCCGGACCGCCGATCTGCTGATCGGGGCCGATGGCGCCTGGTCCCGGGTCCGCCCCCTGCTCTCCGGCGCCTCCCCGGAGTACGCCGGGATCAGCTACGTCGAGTTCCACGTCACCGATGCGCCGACGAGGGTGCCCGCCTCGGCCGCCCTGGTCGGCGCCGGAAGCCTGTTCGCCCTGTCGGACAACAAGAACCTCGGCGGGCACGGGGGCCACGACCTGCATCTGGGAGCCATGCTGCGGGCCGCCGAGGACTGGCTCGACACCCGCGGCATCGACTGGTCGGACGCGGCCGCGGGCCGCGCCGCCGTGCTGGCGGAGTTCGCCGACTGGACCCCCGCGCTGACCGACCTGGTCCGCCACTGCGACGACGACATCACTCCCCGCCGGATCTACGCCCTGCCCACCGGCCACTCGTGGCCGCGCACCCCGGGCGTGACCCTGATCGGCGACGCCGCGCACCTGATGTCGCCGTTCGCGGGCGAGGGCGCGAACGCCGCGATGCTCGACGGCTGCGAACTGGCGCTGGCGCTGATCGAGCACGGCACCGACGTCGAGGCAGCGCTGCACCGGTACGAGACGGCGATGTTCCCGCGCGCCGCCGACGCGGCCCGGCGGTCCGCCCGCGGGCTCGACCTGTGCTTCGCCGACGACTCCCCCCGGGGGATGGTCGAGTTCTTCGGCCGGATGGGCGTTGCGGGCACCTCGGCCGGGCAGGGATGAGTTCGCCTCAGTCCCGGTAGATCAGCTCCAGCGCCGCCGAGGTCACGCGGCGGCGGAGCCCGCCGAGCAGCCCGTGGTCGGCGAGCGCGGCCCGGGCGGCGAGCCAGCCGCACACCCCGTGCACGCCGCCGCCGGGATGCGCCGCCGCGCTACCGAGGTACAGGCCCTCGACCACCGTCTCCGACCGGCCGAGCCCCGGCACCGGGCGGAACACGAGCTGCTGGAACAGCTGGGCGGTGCCGCCGCCGACCGCGCCGTGCGCGAGGTTCGCGTCGGCCGCGTGAAGGTCCCGCGGCCGCTGGACCATCCGGTGCAGCACCTGGTCCCCGAAGCCGGGAGCGAACTCCTCGACGACCTCGTCGACCCGGTCGGCCAGCTCGTCCGCGCGGCCGTCGTCGGCGACCCCGCGGGGCAGGTGGGTGTAGGCCCAGGCGCTCTCGGTGCCGGCCGGGGATCGGGAGGAGTCGGCCGTGGTCATCTGCCCGAGGAGCATGAACGGCGTGGCCGGGAGGGTGCCCGACTCGATGTCGCCCGCCCACCGTGCGAGGCCCCGCTCGTCGGCGCCCAGGTGCACCGTGCCGGCGCCGGCCACGCCCGGGTTGCCCCACGGGATCGGCGCGCGCAGCGCCCAGTTGACCTTGACGGTCGGGGTGTCCCAGGCGAAGCGGTCGAGGTCGGAGCGCAGCCGGGGCGGCACCGCGGCGGCCGGCAGCAGGTCGCGGTACAGCGCGGGCGCCGAGACGTCGGCGATCACGGCACGGCGGGCCCGCACGGTGCGGCCGGTGGCGCAGTGCACGGCCACGGCCCGGCCGCCGCGCACGTCGATCCGCTCGACCCGCTCCCCCGTGTGCAGCGCGGCCCCCGCCGCGGTGGCCCGCCGGGCGAGCGCCGCGGCGAGCTCCCCCGCCCCACCCACCGGCACGGGGAAGCCGTGCTGCTGGCCCAGCATCGCGAGCAGCCACCCGAACACGCCGCTGCCGGGCGCGTCCGGCGGGATGTCGGCGTGCCCGCCGTTGCCGGCGAGCAGCAGCCGCGCGGGCTCCCCGGCGAAGAGCTCCTCCCCCATCCGCCGGACCGGCAGGGCGAGGAAGCGGGCGAGCCGCAGGGCGTCCGCCGTTCCGATGCGGCGCAGCAGCCCCCACGGCCCGCGCACCGGCGGGAACGCGGTGAAGACCGACCGGAGCACCCCGTCACCGACCGCGTCCCACTGCGCGCACAGCCGCAGCCACGCCTCGCCGTCACGCGCCTGGAGCGCGGCGGCGGTGCGCTCGCGGTCCCGGTGCATGACCGCCGCGGGGGCGCCGTCCGGGCGCGCCGGGTGGGCGAGGACGGCGGGGGCGTGCGACCACGCCAGCCCGTGCCCGGCGAGCTCGAGGGCGCGCAGCACCGGCGACCCCGCCGTGAGCGGGTAGAACGCGCTGAACAGGTCGGCCGTGAACCCCGGGTGCAGCTCGGCGGAGCGGACGGCGCCGCCGAGCACGTCGGCGCCCTCGAGCAGGCACACGTCCCAGCCGGCGTCCGCGAGCACCGCGGCGGCGACGAGGCCGTGGTGCCCGCCGCCGATCACGACCGCGTCGACGATCTCCATGTGCCCCTTTTACCCGGGAGGTCATGGATCGTGCCGCAACCGGCCGCCAGGCTCGTCGGAGTGAACACCCGACAGACCGTCGACGAGCTCCTGCGCCGCATCGCGGCGGGCGACCCGGAACGGATCGCGCCGCTGTTCGCCGACGAGGTGGACTGGAAGCTCGACTGGCCCGACGGCGACTACACGCGGACCGTGCCGTGGATCCGCCACCGCAGCACGAGGGCCGACGCCGCCGACAACTTCCGGGAGATCGGCGAGCACCACGTGCCGGGGGAGAGCGACGCGCGCGTCCACGTGGTGCTCGTCGACGGCGCGGACGCGGTGGTGCTGGGCGAGATCGCCCACACCGCGAAACCGACCGGCCGCAGCTACGTCGCCGCGTTCGCGCTCCACGTGACGGTGGTGGCCGGGCGGGTCACCCGCTACCACGTCTACGAGGACAGCCTCGCCGTGGCACGGGCGTTCGACGCCACCTGACGCCGGCATCCTTCGGATCAGGTTCCAGGCGATCTCCCTGAGCATCAGCCCATCGGTGCATCCACGGCGTATGGAGGGTGTTGCCGCTGCGGTGGGCGCGCCGGGCCCGGCCGGTCGCAGTCTGCTTCCCCCGTCTCGCCGTGGTCTCGCGCGCGTTCACGCAGCTTGTTCTGGTTCGCCGCCTCGGGAGGGCGCCGGGTGGGATCTCGCAACGATCAACGCGTCATGATCGGACCGAGATTCGCCGCAGCGCCCACCCGAGGGCGCCCAGCCACACCTGATCACGGAGAGACCGCCTCCGGTGGCGCCGCATCGAAGTCCCGATCATGCCCGCGACACGCTATGCCGTGATGCCATGGAGCAGGAGGTCGACGAGACCGTCCGTCGTGACGCCCGCGTCGCCCGCGCCCCAGCCGCCACCCCGCCCGAGGGACATCACGATCGAGAGCACCAGCGCGGCGATGTCCGGCGCGGGCATGCGCAGCTCGGCCGCGTCGGGTTCGAGCACGGCGGCCACGGCGGCCCGCAACTGCGTCCAGGACGCGGTCCGGCGCTCGGACAGGCGGGCCCGCTCCTCGTCGGGCATGTCCTCCCTTCGCGGCCGCGCCGTGCCCGCCAGGCTGACCGCGTTGACGACCGCACCGGTGCGCTCCCCCTGCGCCCGGATGACCTCGATGAGCGCGACCAGGCGGTCCCGCAACGGCGAGCCGGGATCGATCGCGTCGAGCTCGTCGATCACGTGCCGGGGATCGGTGATCTCGGTCAGGCAGGCGGCCAGCAGCTCGTTCTTGTCCGCGAACGCGCGGAAGATCGTCGGCTCGCTGATCCCGGCCGCGCGGGCGACCTGCAGGGTCGTGACGGTCGGCCCGATCTCGACCAGCAGCGGGATCGTGGCCTGGACGATCATCGCGCGGCGCTCGTCGAGGCTCTGCCGGGGTGCGCGCCGGCGTGGGGTGTCATCGGAAGGCATGACCCCACGATACGTAGTGAGTCCTCACTACGCAAGCGACGACGTCAGAAGACGATCTCCGCCGGCTCGATCCCGGCCTCCTTGCAGTAGTCCGTGTAGCGCTTCAGCTTCGTCTCGGCCGTCTCGACGTAGGCCAGGTTCCCGTCGGCGTCCATGTACTCGATCGGGCCGTGGATGGAGAACAGCGTGAGCATCGGGTGCGACTCGTCCTCGACGTCGGCCACCAGGGTGTGGACGTCCCCGGGCGGCTCGAAGACATAGGCGCCGGGCGCGGCCTGCCAGTCGTGCTCGATGTAGTGCCACCTGCCCTGCAGCACCCAGCCCTCCACCTCGGCGAGGTGGCGGTGCCGGTTCACGACGCCGCTCCTGGCCACCTTCAGCAGGTTGACCCAGCTGCCCTTCTCGAGATTGATCCGGATCGGCTTGAACCAGACGTTGTTCGAGCCCTGCGGCACCCAGGGCAGGTCGGCCGACTGGACCAGGAAGTCCGCCGCGTGCTCGCTCGCGAGGTCACTCATCGCCCCGTTGTACCTCCGGACGGGCGCAGCGTGAATCGCGCTTCGCGGATGCCGGCATCCGCGTCGCTGATGGTGCGGTCAGCCCAGCGGCACGTCCGACGAGCGCGACGGGACGGCGTCGAGCACGGCGAGCACGGCGTCGTCGAACGTGATCGCGCCGGCAGCGAGGTTCGCGTCGAGGTGGCCCGCGTCCGCGGTGCCGGGGATGAGCAGCACGTTCGGGGCGTGCCGGAGCAGCCAGGCGAGGCCGACCTGCGCCGGGGTGCA
The DNA here is from genome assembly GCF_054486945.1 of Pseudonocardia wallangbongensis. Taxonomy (NCBI): domain Bacteria; kingdom Bacillati; phylum Actinomycetota; class Actinomycetes; order Pseudonocardiales; family Pseudonocardiaceae; genus Pseudonocardia; species Pseudonocardia wallangbongensis. The sequence continues at coordinate 715,043 of NZ_JBRERS010000004.1, read as the reverse complement.
GCCCATGGATCGTGCGGCGTCCTGCACCGCGGGCTCGTCGGCGACCTGCGGCATGCCCGGGAACGCGCCGCCCAGCGGGAAGAACGGCACCCACGCGATCCCCTCGGCGACGCACAGCGCGAGCACGTCCTCGTCGTCGCGCGCCACGAGGCTGTAGGCGTTCTGCACGCAGACGATGCCCGCCGGGATCGCCCGGCGCAGCCCGTCGAGCGCCACGCCGCTCAGCCCGATCGCACCGATCTTGCCCTCGTCGCGCATGGCCGTCAGCACCGCGAGCTGGTCGTCGAGGTCGACCACCTGGTCGCCCTCGGCCCGGAGCCCCGGGCCGGCGTCGAGCCGCCGGAGGTTCACGACCGGGACCCGGTCCGCACCGAGGCTCCTGAGGTTGTCCTCGACGCTCGCCCGGAGCTGCTCGGGCCGTTGCGCGGGACGGATCGGGCGGGGGGCGCCGGGGTCGGGGTCGGCCCCGACCTTGCTCACGACGATCACGCCGTCCCCGGGCCGGAGCGCGTCGCGGATGACCCCGTTGACGAAGCCGTTCCCGTAGAACTCCGCGGTGTCGACGTGGTCGACGCCGAGCTCGACGGCGCGGCGGAGCAGCCCGACGGCCGCACCGCGGTCGCCGTGCAGGCGTTCGAGCCGCATCGCGCCGTAGCCGATGCGGGACACAGTGCGACCGGCGAGGCGGCCGGAGCCACCGGGGCGCGTGACGGTGGAGGATGACATCGAGAAGTTCCCGTCCTCGTGGGATGATGGCAAAAGCGGAGGACCCTCCGCTGAAGTCAGCGTAGCACTATCGGAGGTGCCTCCGTTTTGGCGTCCGACCGTCCCGTCCGCGCCCATGCCCGGCGCAACCGCGAGAAGCTGCTCGCCGTCGCGCGGGCCGCCTTCGCCACCGCCGACGGCACCGTCTCGCTCGAGGGCATCGCCCGGCAGGCCGAGGTCGGGATCGGCACGCTCTACCGCCACTTCCCCACCCGGGAGGCACTCGTCGAGGCCGTCTACGCCGCCGAGCTCGACGACGTCGGCACCAGCGCCACGAAGCTGCTCGACGAGCACCCGCCCGCCGTCGCGCTCCGCGCGTGGATGGACCGCTACGCGGCGTTCGTCGCGACGAAGCGCGGGATGGTCGACACGCTCCGCACCGCCTGGGCCTCCGGACGGATCGCCGCACCGACCACGAGGGAGCGCATCACCGGCGCGATCTCGACGATCCTCACTGCCGGTGCACGGGACGGGTCGCTCCGCGCGGACGTGCCAGCCGACGACGTCACCGCGATGCTCGTCGGGGTTCTGCTGTCCACGGGAGCGGGCGACAGCCCGGAACAGACGGGACGGCTGCTCGACCTCGTCCTGGACGCGCTACGTCCCCTGTAGGGTCTGGCCGCGATGCTGAGATCGGACATGCGGCTCGAGTGGCTGGTGTCGTTCCTCGCTGTCGTCGACACGGGCAGCTTCGTGGCCGCCGCCGAGGCCACCCACCGGTCCCAGCCGCGCATCAGCATGCACGTCGCCGCGCTGGAGCGGGCGGTGGGCATCCCGCTGTTCAACCGGCGCAAGCGGCCCGTCGAGCTCACCGAGGCGGGCACGGCGCTCGCCGACCACGCCCGCTCGATCCTGCACGAGGTCGAGACCACCGAGGCGGCCATGGCGGCGTGGCGCGGCGGCGCCCGCGGCGTCGTAACCCTCGGGAGCCACCCCAGCGCCAGCGCGGCGTTCGTGCCCGACGTCCTCCGCGAGGCCGCGCGCTGCAGCCCGGACGTGCGCGTGGTGCTGGTCGAACGCTCCACGCTCGAGCTCGACGATGCGCTCGCCGCCGGCGAGCTGGACCTGTGCATCCGACCGGTGAGCCCCCCGCCGGTGCGGGCGAGCGTGCGCCGGCACGTGCTGTGGGGGGAGCCGCTCGTCGCGCTGCACCCGCCCGGGCACCCCCTGTCCGAGCTTCCCGAGCCGTTGCCGGTGGCGGAGGTCGCCGCGCACCCGCTGCTGTCCATCGGGCGCCTCGACGCGCCCGAGACCGGCGAGTTCGAGTCCTACCAGCGCTTCCGGGAGTGCGGGTACGAGCTGGAGCCGGTGCAGGCCACCAACCAGCCCCAGACGCTCATGTCGCTGGTGCGCCACGGCTTCGGGGTCGGCATCACCAACGCGCTCGCCGCACGGGTGACCGACACCGAGGGCGTCTGCGTGCGCAGGCTCGAGGGTGGTGCGGGCCGCCACGTGGCCGTCCACTGGGACTCCGCCCGCCACCACACCGCCGCCGCCCGCACCCTGCTGCAGCAGATCATCCGGCAGCCCCGCCCCGAAGGCACGGAGCCCGCGTCGGATCCGAGATCCGAATAGCGCCATCCGGAACTCGCTCTTCACCGCCGCGCACGGCCGCTCCTACGGTCGGCCCGTGGCCCGTACCTCCCCCTTCGCACTCGACGGCCGGCTGGCCATGGTCACCGGCGCCGGATCGGGGATCGGCCGCGGGGTCGCGCTCGGCCTCGCCGCGGCGGGCGCGGACCTGATCCTGCTGTCCGATCGCGACAACCTGGGCCCGGTGGCCGAGGAGGCGAGCGCCGCGGGCGCGGCGGTCACCACGGAGCTGCTGGACCTCGCCGACCGGGACGCCCGGCGGGCCGCGGTCGAGCGCCTCCTCGATGCGCACGCCGTCGACGTCCTGGTCAACAACGCCGGCCTCATCCGCCGGGCCCCGGCCACGGAGTTCAGCGACGCGGACTGGTACGAGGTCATCGAGGTCAACCTGCACGCCGCGTTCGAGCTGTGCCGCGCGGCGGGGCGCAGGATGGTCGCCCGGGGCTCCGGGAAGATCGTCAACGTCGCCTCGATGCTGAGCTTTCAAGGCGGGTTCCTCGTGCCCTCGTACGCGGCGAGCAAGCACGCCCTCGCCGGTCTCACCCGCGCCCTCGCCAACGAGTGGGCCGCCCATGGCGTGAACGTCAACGCGATCGCCCCCGGCTACGTCGCCACCGCCACCACGGCGGCCCTGCGCAGCGACCCGGCGCGGAGCGACGAGATCCTCGGCCGCATCCCGGCGGGACGCTGGGCCGAGCCGGAGGACGTCGCGGGCGCCGCGGTCTTCCTCGCCTCCCGCGCCGCCGACTACGTGCACGGACACGTCCTCGCCGTCGACGGGGGCTGGCTCTCCCGCTGAGCAGATAGGAGGGGTTCAACGATGAACCACCCGAGCACGCGCAGCATCGCCGTACTGGCCGGCGGCGCCGTCGTTGCCCTGCTTGCCGCGTGCGGCGGCGGTTCCACGGTCGACGACGACGCGAGCGGCGGTGCGGCCCCGCAGTTCGTCACGGTCGACGCGGGCTACGTCTCGGCCGTCGACCAGCTCGGCCTGCCGATCGCGCTGGAGACCGGCGCGTTCGAGGAGCAGCGCCTCGACGTCCAGCTCGCCCAGCCGTTCCCGACCGGGGTCGACTCGCTCAACGCGCTGCAGGCGGGTGAGGTCGACTTCGTCCAGGTCGGCACGCCCGCGATCGGCGCGGCCCAGCGCGGGCTCGACGTCGTGCTGCTCGGCAACTACTCCGGCTCGGCGAGCGAGCGGGCGATCGACGACACGATGGCGGTCGTCGCGCGGCCCGGCTCGGGAATCAGCGGCGACGACCTCACGACGCTGCGGGGCAAGCGGATCGGCGTCTCGGTCGGCTCGATCAACCACCTCTACCTGATCGGGCTGCTGCAGGAGCTGCAGATCCCGGTCGGCGACGTGGAGGTCGTCAACACCGCGCCGCCGGACATGCCGGTGGCGCTGCAGACGTCCGGCATCGACGCCGCGATCGTCTGGGACCCCTGGCCGATCACCATCCGGCAGCAGGTGCAGGGCAGCGAGGAGGTCGTGCGCGGCGGCGGCTACATCCCCTACGTCGGGTACATCGTCGCGATGCGGGAGTTCGTGGAGCAGAACCCGGACGTCGTCCACCGGTTCCTCACCGGGCGCGCCGCGGCCGACAAGTGGATGCGCGACAACCCCGACGAGGCGGCGGAGGCGGCGACCCGGTGGCTGCCGGGCACCGAGCTCGCCGTGGCGAAGGAGGCCATGCAGTACAACGTGGCGCAGCTCGACCCGCGGTTCTCCGCCTGCAACTACGTCGCGCTCGACACGGTGGCGCAGATGCTCGCCGAGCAGGGCGTCACGCAGCCCGGGTTCACCGTCGGCGACCGGTTCCTGCCCGGCCCGATCGCCACCGTGATGGCCGAGCGCCCCGAGCTGTTCGACGACCTCCCGCCGATCCCGGACGCCGCCCGCGTCGACGACGGCTTCGCCTACGACCGCGCCGCCGCGCTGGCGGCATGCCCGGCCACGTGAGCGCACCCCGGGCGACTCCCCGGGCAACGCGGACGCGGTCGGTGCTCTGGTTCCTCGCTCCGTTCGCCGCGCTGCTCGTCGTCTGGGCCGTGGTGGTGGCGGCCACCGGCGTGCCGATGCGGATCTTCCCGCAGGTCACCGACGTGGTGGCGGCCCTCGTGGCGATGACGGCGAGCGGTGAGCTGTTCGTCCACCTGGCGGCGAGCCTGCGCCGGGTGCTGATCGGCGCGGCGCTGGCCGTCGTCACGGCGCTCCCGTTCGGGGTGGCGCTCGGCGCGAGCCCGCGGCTGTCGGCGTTCTTCGCGCCGCTGCTGCGGTTCTCCGTGGCCCTCGCCGGCATCGCGTGGATCCCGATCGCGACGCTCTGGCTCGGCTACGGGGACGGCGCGGTGATCTTCATCGTGTGGAACTCGATGTTCTTCGCGCTCGCCTACAACACGCTGCTCGGCGTGCGCCGCATCCCGCTCCCGCTGCTGCGCGCGGCCCGCAGCATGGGCACCGGCCGGGTGCGGATGTTCTGGGAGGTCCTGCTGCCCGGTGCGCTGCCGAGCGTGGTGACCGGCCTGCGCGTCGGGCTCGGCTACGGCTGGCGCGGCCTGGTGGCCGCCGAGATCATCGCCACCAGCGCGGGCCTCGGCTACGCACTGTTCCTCGCCCAGAAGACGTTCTCGACCGACGTCATCATCGCCTCGATGGTGATCATCGGCGTGCTGTGGCTGGCGATGGACCGGCTGCTGCTGGCACCGCTGGAACGGCGCACGGTGCAGCGGTGGGGCATGACGGCGGGCGCGTCGTGACGGCGGTCTGGCGCCGGCTGGTGCGCCGCCCGATCGTGCGGACGCTCGGGCCGTTCGTTCCCGTGGTGGCGCTGTGGTGGCTGCTCGCACAGCTGAAGATCTTCCCGCCCGCGTTCTTCGTCGGACCGGACGTCGTGCTCGCCGAGCTGGGCGGGCTCCTGGAGCGCGGCATCCTGCCCGGCTACCTGTCCGACTCGCTCACCCGGCTCTGGTACGGGGTGCTGTTCGGCCTGCTGATCGGGCTGCCGCTCGGGTTCCTGGTCGGGATGTCGGCGACGGCGCGGCGGCTGGCGTGGCCGCTGCTGCTGTTCTTCCAGGCCATCGCCGACATCGCGTGGCTGCCGATCGTCATCGTCTGGTTCGGCTTCAGCCTCACCGCCGTGACGTTCGTGATCGTCTACACGATCGTCTTCCCGCTCGTGCTCAGCATCGTGGCCGGGGTCGAGCAGGTGCCGCCGGAGCTGGTGCGCGCGGCCCGCAGCCTCGGCGCGGGGCGGCTCCAGGTGTTCGTCGAGGTGATCGTGCCGGGCTCGCTGCCGTCGGTGGCGGGTGGCGTCCGCACCGGGCTCGGCTACGGGTGGCGCGCGCTCGTCGCCGCCGAGATCATCGTCGGGACCAGCGGGATCGGGTTCATGATGTTCGACGCCCGCCGCGTCGGGGACGTCGCCGAGGTCTTCCTCGGGATGATCGTGCTGGGCATCCTGTGGTACGCGCTCGACGCGCTGCTGCTCGCACCGTTCGAGCGCGCCACGGTGGAACGCTGGGGTCTGGTCCGTGAGGAGGCAGCAGCCGGGTGAGAGCGCTCCAGGTGGAGAACCTGCACAAGACCTACGCCGACCGCTACGGCGACGACGAGGTCGTCGCGATCGGGGACGTCTCGTTCGACGTGGCCGAGGGCGAGTTCGTCTCCGTCCTCGGGCCGAGCGGGTGCGGCAAGACCACGGTGCTCAACATCGTGGCCGGGTTCGTGGACCAGACCGGCGGCACGGTCAGCGTCGCGGGAAAGCCGGTGAGCGGGCCCGGGCCCGACCGCGGGGTCGTCTTCCAGAACCACGCGCTCTTCCCCTGGAAGACCGTGCAGGGCAACGTCACGTTCGGGCTGCGCATGCGCGGCGTCGCGAAGGCGGAACGGGAGGCGACGGCGGCGGAGTACCTGCAGCTCGTCGGGCTCGCCGGATTCGAGCACCGGTACCCGCACGAGCTGTCCGGCGGGATGCAGCAGCGGCTCGGGGTGGCCCGCGTGCTCGCCAACGAGCCCGCCGTGATGCTCATGGACGAGCCGTTCGCGAGCATTGACGCCCAGACCCGCCGCAAGCTGCAGGAGGACCTCACCCGGATCTTCCAGGAGCGCAGGCCCACCGTCTTCTTCGTGACCCACGACGTGGACGAGGCGGTGTTCCTGTCCGACCGGGTCGTCGTCCTCACCGGGCGGCCCAGCACGGTGCGCGAGATCGTCACGGTCGACCTCCCGCGCCCCCGGGACTGGCGCAGCACCGGCGAACTGCCGCGGTTCCGCACCCTCCGCAACCGGATCACCGACCTCCTCGCCGGGGACGGTGATCCGGTTGAGGCCCATGCCGCCGCCGATCCTGCATAGGGCTGCCCGCAGCCCGACACTGCGACGCATCGCGGTCGTCGTCCTGCTCGTGCTGCTCTACCAGGGCTGGCTCGGCGTCCAGGCGATCGGCAAGGCCGGCCCCGACGTGGGCGCCCACCCCGACGAGCGCGGCCGCTTCCCCGTCGACGTCGTGCTGGGCTTCCCGCCGGAGCGCTACCACGTGCTGGAGCTGCAGAAGCACGGGCGCATCGCCGGCACCGACGGCACCGTCGTGCACCTGCGCGGGGTCTCCCCCGCCGGCGTGGACGCCCTGGCCCGCGAGTACTGGATCGACGCGCTCGAGCCCGGCCGGGCCGATTAGTGCGGTGGCCGCAGACGTTCGCCGGGCCCGGCTGGAGCGTCGGGGCCGGGCGTCGCGCGATCGGCGCCCGATGATCGACCCGAGATGCGGGAAACCGCCCCACGAGGACGCACACCCGGGGTCTCGCAACGATCAAGGCTGCGTGATCGGTCCGAGCTGCGGTGGATCGCCCTGCCCCGGGCGCTGAGCGCGATTTCGCAACGATCATGCTTGGCCGCGCCGTCGTGTGGACACCCCATCAGCTCAGCCGCCGACCGCGGCCTCGTCCACCCCCGCGACGACGTGCGCGGCGACGTCCTGCAGCGTCGTGCGGCGGTGCCGCGCCGCGGTGCGCAGGTCGGTGAGGGCGCGCTCGGCCGAGCAGGCCCGTTCCGCCATGACGATCCCGATCGCCTGGTCGATCGCTGACCGGGAGACCAGCGCCTGGCGCAGGCGGGCGGAGAGCGTGGTGTCGTCGTAGCTGCGCATGCTGCCGGCCACGGCCACCGTGGCGAGGCCCGCGATCAGGTCGGCGAGGCAGCGGTCCGGCCTGCCGAACGCGGCCGCCGTGTCCCCGTAGACGGTGAGCACACCGATCGGGGCACCGTCGCGCACGAGCATCGGCACGGACCGGATCGCCAGCACCCCGGCACCGGTGGCAGCGCGGGCGAATGCGGGCCAGCGCCGTTCGGTGCTCAGGTCGCCCGCCTCGACCGGGTGCGCGGCCCGCAGGGCGTCCGCTCCGGGGCCCACCGCGTCCCGCCGCTGCAGAGCCTCCAGCCGGGCGGCGCGTTCGTCGACCGCGATCGCGTGCCCGCTCCACGCCGGCGCCGTGAGCGCCACGCTCGCCGACGCGGCCGCGGGCACCGCCGCCGCCGTGAGCTCGGCGACCCCGACGAGGAGCTCGTCGACCGACGACGTCGCCGCCACCAGCGCGGCCAGTTGGATGCCGACCTCCTCCCCCGCAGCTGCCCGCCCCACCGACGCCCCCTCGGCCGTTCACCCCGACAGGCAAGCGGTCGCCGAGCGTGCCTCATCCGTTACGGGGTGCGATGCAGGCGAGGACCGCGGCGGCGGTGCCGGACACGACCGGCTCGCCCGGGTCGATCCGCCGCAGCACGTCGACGACGCGCTCGTCCTCGGCGGCGATGTGCAGGTGGGTGCCGCAGCCGGCCGCCCTCGCGTACAGGGCCCGCAGCTCGCCCGCCACCTGCACGTCCATCCGCGTCACCGAGGACAGGTCGAGGATCACGTGCGGCGCCCGGTGCAGCTGCTGCCGCACCCGGATCACCAGCATCGCGGAGCTCCGCAGGTGCAGCGGGCCGATGACCCGCACGATGACGGTGTCGGGGGTCGGCGCGTGCAGCCGCACGTCGAGCGGCTCGTCCCGGTCCGGGACCGCGGGACGACTCTCCCGCCGCGGGGTGGGAACCAGCGCCGACAGGTCCATCGGCACGGCGGCCCGATGGAGGAGGGCGCTGCCCGATCCGGAAGTCCGTTCGATGCTCATCGTGCTGTGCTCACCGTGCTGTTCCACCTCGGACCGCGCCCCTCCACAGGGCCGCCTGGTACATCGTGAACAGGTCCAGCAGCGAGGCCTCGTACCGCGCCGCGGACGACGAGTCGTGCCCGACCGTCCGGAGCCATCCCTTGCGCCGGTGCAGCTGCCGCCCGGCTGCGGCGAGCGCGGCGCTCGTCGCCGGCACGACCTCGCCCGCCCGAGTCAGGTCCACCAGCACGAAGCGCGCGCCCGCGATCAGCAACCCGTCCACCCTCTGTCTCAGCTCCGCGCCGCCTTCGTGGCCGCAGGTGCCGATCACCTCGACGAAGGCGTGCTCCCGATCGGGCTGCACGGACATGATCCGAAGGCCCGACCGCTCAGGAGCGACGTGCTGCTCCGGCTGCACGACGTCGTGCATGCTTTCCCCTCTGCTGCCGTGACCCGACTCGCGGAGCGCTGCCCGGGGATCAGAGGGCCGAGGGTTCTGGACCGTGCCGATGCCCGCGCGTGCGCTCACGCAGCGGCTGTCGGTCCAACCGTCGGGGACTCTACGAGAGGCCCGGCCGGAACGGCAACAGGTCGTTGTGGCCCGCCCACCGTACGTGCATCTGCACGCGCCGGACGGTCGGCGCAGGCCGATACGGCCTGTCGGCCCCTGCGGAGGGCGCCCCGCCGTGCCAGGCTGTGAAGCGGCCGCGGCGCGCTGACCGGCACGTTCTCGGGGCAGCAGGACGGGCATGTACATGACAGGTGGCCGACACCAGGACGACACCGCGGCGGAGCTCGCGGCGCTGCTGCTGTCCACCGAGTCGTTCGACGATCTGCTGCACGGGGTGGCGGACCTGTCGGTCCGGCTCATCGCGGGCGCCACGACGGCGAGCATCACCCTGGCCGAGCGGGGCCGGGTGATCACCGTGGCGGCCGCCGACGGGCTCGCCACCCAGATCGACGAGTACCAGTACGAGCGGGGCACCGGCCCGTGCCTGGACGCCATGCGCTCCGGCTCGGTCGTGCACGTCCCCGACGTGCGCGGGGAGGCGCGCTGGGGCGACTTCGGCTCGAGAACGCTGAGCCACGGTGTGACGGGCGCGCTCGGCGTCCCGCTGATGGGTCGCGACAGCCCGGTGGGCGTGCTCAACCTCTACGCCACCGCCGGCGCCGGCTTCGACGAGCGCGACCAGCGGCTGGCCCAGGTGCTCGCCGCTCACGCCGCCGTCGCGCTGACCGCGGCACTGCGCACGTACGACCAGGTGAGCCTCACCGACAACCTGCGCATCGCGCTGTCGTCCCGCTCCGTGATCGACCAGGCGATCGGCATCGTGATGGGCCGCGAGCGGTGCTCGCCCGACGAGGCGTTCGACGTGCTGCGCCGGGTGTCGCAGCAGCGCAACACCAAGCTGCGGCACGTCGCCACCGAGCTCGTCACGGCGGTCACCCGCGCCGGGGAGGGCCGGGGCGGCTGACCTCCGACCCACGCCCGGCACGGCGTAGCCGTGTTCGAGCGGCGGAACCGCTCGTACTTGCGAGCACGCAGCCGGCACCCTGCTGCCGAATTCTCAGGCGTCGTCTCGCGAGGAAAGCCCCGACGTGGTGAACCGGCGTTCATGAGGAGGGGCTCCCGGAGCGAGACGGCGTCTGAGGTTCCGCTACCGGCACCGCAACGCAAGCCCGTCCCGAACACTCCCTAGGCTGCCGGGGTTCCCGACGCCAGGAGGTCTCCCACCGGTGGCTGCGCCGTACGTCCGCACCCGCGTGGCCCGGAGCCTGACGACCGTTGTACTGGCCTGCGCGTTGGGCGCGTGCAGCGCGGTCCCGGCCGACGCGCCGGCGGAGGGGGCCCGCGAGGAGATCGCGCGCAGCGTCATCCTGATCATGGGCAGCGGGATGGGGCAGGCGCAGCACGACTTCCTGCAGCTGGCGATCGCCGGACCGTCGGGGCAGCTCGCGATGGACCGGCTCGACGCCGGCGGGTCGGTGACCCCGGTGGACCCGGTGTCCGACTCCGCGGCGGGAGCCACGACCCTGGCCACCGGCACACCCACCGCTCCCGGCGCGATCGGGGTCGACGCCGACGGCGAACGGCTCACCACCGTGCTGGAGCACGCCCGGAACGCGGGCAAGGCCACCGGCCTCGTGACGACGGCGGAGGTCACCGACCCGGTGCCCGCCGCGTTCGCCGCGCACGTCGCCCCCCGGCCCCCTCTCGAGGACCCGGGAGAGGACGAGGAGGAGGCCTCCGCCGAGCGGACGATCGCGCGGCAGTACCTGGAGGACTCCCGGGTCGACGTGGTTCTGGGCGGCGGGGCGGCGCGGTGGTCGGATGGTCTCGTCGGGCAGGCGCGGTCACTCGGCTACTCCACCGTGGCCGACGCCGCCGAGATGCAGGGCGCGTCGGCCGACCGGCTGCTCGGGCTCTTCGCCGACGGGCCGATGTTCGAGCCGGGCCCGCCGGGCGACGGCCGCTACGCGCCCACCGTGCCGCTCCCCGACATGACGCGCGCGGCGCTCGCCGCCCTCGACCGCCGCGAGGCCGGGTTCTTCCTCGTCGTCGACGAGGCGGGCATCGACGCCATGGCCCGCGAAGGCAACGGCGCGCTCGTGCTGGAGGCGGGCCGGGCGCTGGACGCCAGCGTGCAGGCCGCGCTCGACTTCCAGGCCGTCAACCCCGGCACCCTGATCGTCGTGGCCGGCGACCACGAGACCGGCGGCATGAACGTCACCCTCGCCGATCCGGGCGCCGAGCGTCCCGGCTCGAACGGCCCGTTCCCGGCCACCGACTCCGGCCAGGAGCTGTGGCTGCGGTGGACCCGCACGGGCCTGACGAACGCCCCCGTCCCGATCACGGCGGGCGGGCCCGGCGCGGAGGGGTTCAACGGCCCGATGGCGAACACGCAGGTCTTCCCCGCGCTGCTGGAGGCGATGAGCCTCAGGGCATGAGCGAGCTTGCGAGCGCATCATGGGCACAGCGCACCTGGCGTGAGCGTCACCACAGCTCGATGGTCACCACGTCGAGCGCGACCGGCGTTATGCGGATCATCCTCGCGGCCATCAGCTCGCGGAGCCGTTCCTGGACGGCGACGACGTCGCGGACGAGCTGACCTGGCCGCAGCCGCACCGTCAGCACCGGGAACGGGTGCAACCGGACGTTCAGTACGAGGGGTACGGAGTCGGTCGGGCCGGTCGGCGTCCACACGAGCCGGCTGAGGCCGGCACCTTCGGCCGCCTTGCGCCACCGCCACCGGATCTCACCTTCCGAGTACCCGTCGTCGATCGTTCGGTCGCGTTCGGCCGCCCGCGCCCGGAGACGTTCGCCGACGCCGGGTGCCGGAACGGCCACGGCCGTCGCGCGTCCGGCGACGAACCCGGCCAACCCGCCGGCCGCCACCACGAGGAGCGACGACGCCGGAGCCACCCCGAAGAGGGCGGCGGCGAGGCTGGTCAGAACGGCCACGACAGCGGCCCCTCCGAGGACGACGGGCACGAACGGCACGGGGACCACCCCCCTCGAGAGCCTGACCGCCGAACGGCGATCGGCGCCCCGCCGCCACCCCCGACGCTAGGGCGCGCGGGTGATTCGTCCCATCCCTGATGTCTGGGGGGTAATGCCGCGGGCGCCGTGTGACGAGTTCACCGGGGTGAGGCGCATCGTGCGTCCCGACCAGCTCGTCAGGGACTTCACCCACAGCGTCGACGCCAACGCGCCGGCCGTCGAGGTGCTGCGGCACGCCGCGCGGACACTGGCCGCGGCCGTGCCCGCGGACTACTGGTGCGGCGTCCTCCTCGATCCCTCGACCTTCCTCGACACCGGCGGGACCTACGAGCAGTCGTTCCCCGAGAGCGTCATGCCCCGGCTGTTCGAGATCGAGCACGTCGAGCACGTCGGCGCGAACAACCTGCGCGCACTCGGCCGCAGGAGGGCCGCCGTCAGCGTGCTGAGCGCGGCCACCCGCGGTGATCTCGCGGGCGACGTCTACTACCGCGACATCCTGCATCCGCTCGGGATGGTCGACGAGATGCGGATCCTCCTCCGGCAGGGCACCAACGCGTGGGGGCTCCTCGTGTGGGCGCGCGGCGCCGGTTTCGCCGACCGGGACGTGCGTCTCGCCGAGGCCCTGTGCAAGCCCGCCGCCAACGCCCTGCGCGGCTCGTTGCTCCTCGGCGGCGACGACGACGGCGAGCTCCCCGACGCGCCGGGGCTCCTCGTCCTCGACGCGGACCACGGGGTGGTCTCCTGCACGCCGACCGCGCAGCGGTGGCTCGACGAGCTCCAGGAGCACCATCCCGAGCGACGCCGGCTCCCGAACGCCGTCCACGCGCTGGCCAACCACGCGTCCTCGGCGCTGGCCGGCAGCCCCGCCCGGTCGCTCGCCCGGACCCGCGGCGGCCGGTGGGTGTCCCTGCACGGCTGGGCCATGGAGGGCCCGCTCACCGCGGTGGCCATCGGCCCGGCAGGCGTCAAGGAGCTCATGGCCGTCATCCTGGCCGCCTACAACCTCACCGCGCGGGAACGGGACGTCACCCAGCACGTCCTCCGCGGCCGGACCACCGGCCAGATCGCCCGAGCCCTCGGCCTGTCCCCCTACACGGTGCAGGACCACCTCCAGGCGATCTTCCGCAAGGTCGGCGTCGGCAGCTGCCGCGAGCTCATGTCCACGATCTTCACCCGGCACTACCTGCCCCGGCTCGGTCCGGACTCGATCCCACCCCTGTCCACGGACGGCCGGATGTACGCCGAGGACACCGCCCGCACGGCCTGACCACCACCGTGGTGAGAGCATCGGGACCGGGCCATCGCCCGGCACATCACCGGCCAGGAGGGGGAAGCCAGCGTGACCAACCGCTTCGAGGGGCGACGCGTCGCCGTCACGGGAGCAGCAGGCGGGATCGGGCTCGCGATCTGCGAGAGCCTCGCCGGACAGGGCGCCCAGGTCCACGGGCTCGACCTGAAGGGCCTCGACGCGCTCCCGTCCGGCGTCGCGGGCCACGCGGTGGACGTCACCTCCGAGGAGTCCGTGGCCGCCGCCGTCCGTGCGCTCTACGCCGCCGACGAGCGCCCGGTCGACCTGGTGAACGGCGCCGGCATCGTGGAGAACGTCGCGGCCGAGGACATGCCGCTGGCCGAGTTCGACCGGATCCTCTCGGTGAACCTGCGCGGCGTGTTCCTCACCTGCCGCGAGTTCGGCCGCGAGCTGCTCGCGCGCGGCGGCGGCGCGATCGTCAACATCGCCTCGATGTCCGGCAACGCGATCGTCAACCACCCGCAGCAGCAGTGCGCCTACAACACGTCGAAGGCGGGCGTCAGCGCGCTCACCCGCTCGCTCGCCGTCGAGTGGGGGCCGCGCGGGGTACGGGTCAACGCCGTCTCCCCCGGGTACGTGCAGACCCCGCTCACCATGGCCAAGACCGACCTCCACCCGCAGTGGATGCGCGAGACCCCGCTCGGCCGGTTCGCGCAGCCGTGGGAGGTCGCGAAGGCCGTGGAGTACTTCCTCAGCGAGGACTCCGCGTTCTGCTGCGGCACGGAGCTGCTGATCGACGGCGGTTTCGCATTGCGCTGACCCACCCGTGAGCTACCGGAGGCCGCGCAGGGCCGGGTGGGCGTAGGCCTCCGGGTTCACCACGTGCGCCGGGCGGCGCCCGTCCCGCACGTCGAGCACGGACCGCAGCGCGCTGGTGCCGCTCGCCAGCGCGAGCTCGTCGGTCCAGCAGGTGGCGTGCGGGCTGTACAGCGTGTTCGGTGCCGAGAGGATCGGGGCGTCCGGCGCGGGCGGCTCGTCGCGGAATACGTCGAGCGCCGCGCCGGCGATGCGGCCCCCGGCCAACGCGGCGGCCACGGCGTCCTGGTCGACGATGGGCCCGCGGGCGACGTTGACGAGGAAGGCCGACGGCTTCATCCGGGCCAGCGCGGCCGCGTCGACGAGGTCGCGGGTCTCGTCCGTGAGCGCCGCGGTGACGACCACGAAGTCGGCGCCGGCGAGCACGGTGTGCAGGTCCCCGAGCTCGACGCCCGCCGCGGCGGCCGCGGCGGGATCGGCGTAGGGGTCGTGGGCGGTCTGGCGCATGCCGAGCGGCGCCAGGAGCCCGCTGATCGTGCGCCCGATGTTGCCCCAGCCCACGAACCCGACGGTGCGTCCGGTGAGGCCGGTGCCCATGTGGTCGAGGCGGTCCGGCCAGCGGTCCTCGCGGACGAGCCGGTCCTTGTCGAGCAGGCGGTGGGAGATGCCGAGCATCAGGGCGAGTGCGGCCTGCGCGACCGGGCGTGCCACCGCGTCCCTCGTGATCGTGAGCAGCGTGCCGTGCGCGGTGAGCGCGGCGACGTCCACGTTGTCGTAGCCCACGCCGAACCGGGCGACGACCCGGAGCCGGTCGGCCTCGCCGAGGGACCGCCGCGTGATCCGGGGCAGGAGCCCGACCAGCGCGTCGAGGCCGGCCAGCTGCTCGGGCGGGATCTCACCGGCCGTGACGTCCAGGAACCGGTGCTCGACGCCCGGCGCGTCCGCGAGCAGCGACAACCCGATGTCACCCCAGCCGATCCGCCCGTCCGGGGTGAGGAAGTCGCCGGTGAGACCGATCCGGAAGGTGCTCGCCACCGGCTGACCGTAACGACGCCCTCGGAAATTGGTCAACCGGTTGCTAGGTTGGACCGGCACTCATCGACGAGAGGAAGGCGGAGACGTGACCCTCCCCGTGATCGAGAAGGCCAGGTCGGGTGAGCTCGCGCTCGGGACGTTCGTGTTCGAGTTCGCCACGAACGGCATCGGCCGGCTCGCCGCGCACGCGGGCGCCGAGTTCGTGCTCTACGACGCCGAGCACACCGGCTGGGGCTGGGAGACGCTCGGTGGGCTCGTGGCCACCACCCGGCCCACCGGGGCGCCGGCCTGGATCCGGATCCCGTCCGCCTTCGACCGCACCACGGTGAGCCGCGCCCTCGACGTGGGCGCGAGCGGGATCATGGCGCCGATGGTCGGCTCGGCCGAGGTCGCCGCGCGGCTCGTGGAGTGGTCGAAGTACCCGCCCGACGGGAGCCGCGGCGCCGCGTTCGGCGTGGCGCACGACGACTACCGCAGCGGCGACAACGTGGCCACGATGCGCAGGGCCAACAGCGACAACGTCGTGATCTGCCAGATCGAGACGGTCGCGGGCCTCGAGGCCGTCGAGGAGATCGCCGCGGTACCCGGCGTCGACGTCGTGTGGGTCGGGCACTTCGACCTCACCAACTCCATGGGCATCCCGGGGCGGTTCGACCACCCCGACTACCTCGCCGCGCTCGACCGCGTCGCGAAGGCGGCCGCCGACACCGGCACGCTCGCCGGGTTCATGCCGACGTCCGTCGAGCAGGCCACCGACCTCGTCGGCCGCGGCTACTCCCTGCTCGCCTACAACGGCGACCTGTGGCTCTACCAGCAGGCACTCGCGGCGGGGCTGACGGCGATCCGGTCGGCCACGAAGGGCTGAAATGCCCCCACCAGTGCCCCCCGACGCCGCAGGCCCGGCCCCGATCCAGCGGGACTCGCCGGTGAGCCAGGTCGCGCGGCGGCTGCTCGACGAGGTGATGGGGGGCGGCCACCACCCGGGCTCCCGCCTGCCGTCGGAGCGGCGGCTCGCCGAGGGGCTGGGCGTGGGGCGGTCGGCCATCCGGGAGGCGATCGCGGTGCTCGAGGTGCTCGGGATCGTCGAGGTGCGGGTCGGCTCGGGCACCTACGTGCGCGGGACGATCTCCGACCTGCTCCCGCAGGCGATCGACTGGGGCCTCCTGCTGGGCGAGCGCCAGACCCACGACCTCGTCGAGACCCGCCAGCACCTCGAGATAGTGACGGCCCGGCTCGCGGCGGCCCGGGCCACCGACGAGGACGTGGACCTGCTGCACGACCGGCTCGAGCGGATGCGGGAGACCGCGGACTCCTTCGCGGCGTTCACGGAGGCGGACGTCGACTTCCACCTGGAGGTCGCCCGGATCGCCGGGAACACCGTGCTCCGCGACATCCTGCACAGCGTGCGCGCCCTGCTGCGGGTCTGGATCCAGCGGGCGGTCGGGGCCGACGGCGACACCGCGGCCACCCTCGCCGAGCACGTGGCAGTGTTCGAAGCCGTACGGCTGCGGGACCCGGACGCCGCCGCGGCAGCGATGGGCTCGCACATGGAGGCGGCGAGCGCACGGCTGCACCGCTCGCTGTCCGAGGGGCGCCCGGGACCGCAGTAGGGCCACGTGCTGCCGGGCGCCCCCGACCGCACGACCGGCGAGGGGTCAGCGGCCGGCCCGATCCCGGGTGCCGTCCAGGCCGAGCATCGCCAGCATCTCCGCGCATTCGGCGGCGTCAACGGCCCGACCGGCGACCACCCGGGCGGCGCGCCGGTGCTGGTCGACGCTCTCGGCCTCCGCGGCGGCCTGCGCCATGGCGAACCTGCTCTGGTCCTCGGTGCGGGAAGGGTGTCCGGCCCATCTCATGTGTCCGTGCTCCCTCAGCCGTCCGCCGAGGGCCGCATGTCGCAGGGGCGGTCCGTCCGGCGCGACCATACGTCAGGCGGCGATCTGCACGAGGCGGCACACTTCAGTGCCCGCCCGACCTGACGCCGCTGACCCTACCCCCCGACGGCCGACACAGCCGATCATGAGAGGCGGCGCACGGACCCGCGCCGCCTGCTCATACGCTGTCCGGCAGGCGGGAGGGGACGGAGGGGATGGGGCACATGACGGCTGATCAGCCGGCGGGACCGTCGCTGCTCTACGCCGTCAAGCAGGTCGAGCTGGCCGTCCGGTCCCACCTCGACGAGCTGCTGCGCCCGTCCGGCATCACGGTGGTGCAGTACACCGCGCTCACCGCCCTCGCCCGGCGCGACGACCTGACGAGCGCCGAGCTCGCCCGCAACGCGTTCGTCACGCCGCAGTCGATGGGCGACCTGATCACCGCGCTCGAGCGTCGCGATCTCGTGACGCGCCATACCGACCCGCGCCACGCCCGGCGCCTCCTGATCAGCCTCACCCCCGCCGGGGAGGACCTGCTCGCGCGCATGTCGTCGCAGGTGCGGGCCCTGGAGGAGCGGATGCTCGGCGACCTGACGCCGGGCGAGCGCACCGAGCTGCGCGACTACCTCAACCGCTGCCGCAACTCCCTGGCCGACTGACTGCCCCGTGAGTGGATACGAGTGCTGGAACACTCGTATCCACTCACGACCCCCGGAGGGGGCGCAGGTGCTGCTCCGCCACCGTCACGACCGCGCAGTCGCCGGGCACCAGGCCGTCCTCGCCCGGCGCGAGGCAGACGAGGGTGCCGGCCGCCGTGTCCACGTCCACCCGGGTGACCCCGCCGAGCGGGACGACCCGGCGCACGGTTCCGGGGACCCGCAGCCCGGCGGCCTCCCCCACCGAGCAGTCCTCCGGCCGGGCGACGCAGAGGTCCGTACGTCCGGTGACGGCGGGCGGCAGCAGGTTCGTGAACCCGACGAGCCGGGCGCAGTCGACGTCGACCGGCTCGTCCAGCACCCGCCCGGTCGGGCCGAGCTGCCGGATCCGGCCCGCGACGAGCAGCGCGGTCCGCCCGGCCAGCGCGACGGCCTCGTGCCGGTCGTGCGTGACGAGCACGGTCGCGGTGTCCAGCCCGCCGAGCACCGCACGAAGGTCGGCGAGCAGGTCGGCGCGGGTGGCGGCGTCCAGGCCGGCGAACGGCTCGTCGAGCAGCAGCACCCGCGGCGCCACGGCGAGGGCGCGGGCGATCGCCACCCGCTGCGCCTCGCCGCCGGACAGCGTACGGGCGGGGCAGGACGCGAGGTGCCCGATGCCCAGCGCGTCCAGCCACGGAGCCGACCGGCGCCGCGCCTCCGCCCTCCCGACGCCGCGCAGCCGCAGGCCCGCCGCCGCGTTCGCCGCCGCCGTCCCGTGCCGCAGGATCGGCCGCTGCAGGACGGCCGCCACCGCGCCCCGCAGCTCGCGTGACCCGGCCGGCCGGCCGTCGAGGAGCACCTCGCCGGTGCGGTGCAGGCGGCCCAGGCGTCCGAGCGCCCGCAGCAGCGTCGACTTCCCCGCCCCGTTCGGCCCCAGCACGGCGAGCGCCTCGCCCGCGCCGACGTCGAGCGTCGGGACGTGCAGCAGCTCCCGGCCGCGCGCGCTCACCCGCAGGTCGCGGCAGCCGATCCGGGAGCGAATCGCACGGCCTCGCTGGCGCTCGGCCGGCGCTTCGCGCGGGCGCTGTGACATTGATTCGCTCGCAAGCTCGCTCATTGCCCGCGCTGCCCGGCGAACGTCACGACCAGGTTCACGGCGAAGGCGAGCAGCAGCAGGACCAGCCCGAACGCGATGGCGAGCCCGAACTCGCCGCGGCTGGTGGCGAGCACGGCCGCCGTGGTGAGCACCCGGGTCTGCCCGGCGATGTTGCCCCCCACCATCTGCGCCGCGCCGACCTCGCTCACCACGGCGCCGAACGCCGCCATCGCCGCGGCGAGCAGCGGCAGCCGCGACTCGGCCCCGAGCGCGCAGAGCGCCCGCACCCGGGTGGCACCGAGCCCCTGCATCTGCACCAGGAACTCCGGGTCGACCTGCTGCAACGCGGCCGCCACCAACGCGACCACCACCGGCGTCGCGATCACGGCCTGGGCCACGACCATCGCGGTGGGCGTGTACAGCAGCCCCAGGCCGCCGAGCGGCCCGCTACGCCACAGCAGGACGGTGACCACGAGCCCGACGACCACCGGTGGCAGCCCCATCCCGGTGTTCGCCGCGGCGTGCAACAGCCGCCGGCCGGGGAACGAGCCGAGCGCGATCGCGGCGCCGAGCGGCACCCCGACCAGCGCCGCGATCAGCGTGGCGCCGAGCGAGACGCGCAGCGTGAGGAGGGTGATCTCCCAGGTCTCGGCGTCACCCGAGAACAGCAGCGACAGCGCCTGCGCCACCCCGTCGAGCAGGACGTCCATCAGGCGTCAGTCGCCGGTGGGATCCGGCTTGCCCGCATCGGGGACGAACAGCGGCTGCCCGTACTCGGCGCCGCCGAACTCCCCGATGCGCTGCTGCGCCTCCGGCCCCGTGATCCAGTCGGCGAACGCGGCGCCCGCGTCGGGCTGCACCCGCTCGCCGGCGCGCCTCGTCACCTCGATGACGTGGTAGACGTTCAGCAGCCCCGGATCGCCCTCGACGAGCACCCCCAGCCCGCCGGGCTGGGACAGGTACGTCGCGCGGTCCGACAGGGTGTAGCCGGCCTTCTCCGCGGCCACCCGCAGCGTGGCCCCCATGCCCTGGCCGGTCTCCTGGTACCAGGACCCACCCGGGGCGACTCCCGCCTCCTCCCACAGCGACTTCTCCCGTGCGTGGGTGCCGGAGTCGTCACCGCGGGAGACGAACGGCGCCGCTCCCGTGGATGCGATCCGCCTCATGGCGTCGTCGACGGCGGTGCCCCGGACGCCTGCCGGGTCGGCCTCCGGTCCGAGCAGCACGAAGTCGTTGTGCATGACGAGCAGGCGGCGCCCCGCCGTGCCCTCGGCGACGTACTCCTCCTCGGCGGCGGGCGAGTGCACCAGCAGCACGTCGGCCTCGCCGCGGCGGCCCATCTCGATCGCCTGCCCGCTGCCCACCGCGACCGGCTTCACGGCCCAGCCCGTGGCGGCGGTGAACGCCGGGAGCAGGTCGTCGAGCAGGCCGGAGTCCTGGGTGCTCGTGGTCGTGGCGAGGATGAGCGAGCGCTCGGCGGACGGCCCGGCCGCGGGCGACCCGCACGCCGCGAGCACCAGCAGGACGACACCCGCAACCGATGCTCGCATCTGTGCTCGCACAGACCGGGACTATAGGGTCGCCAGGCGTGACCCGGTACCGCGAGATCTGCGCCGAGCTGGCCGGCCGGATCGGCACGGGCGACCTCGACGAGGGCGCCGAGCTGCCCGGTGTGCGCGAGATGGCGCACCGGTTCGACACCACGGCGTCGACGATCGGCCGGGCCGTCCGCACCCTCGCGGACGCGGGTGTGATCGTCACCGCCGATCGGCGCCGCAGCCGCATCGCCGCGGGCGGGGCCATCGCCGCCCGCCGCTTCCTGCACGGCGAGCAGGTCTTCCGGCTGGCCGGCAGCGACGACCCGGCCCTCGACGTCGTGCTCCACGGCCTCGGCCGCGCCGTCCGGTCGATCGGCACGGAGGGGAGCTTCGGCGGGCTGCGGGCGGTGCGCCAGGGCCTGGCCGACGGCGCCGCCGTGCACCTGCTGCACCACAGCGGCCGCTTCAACGCCCCGTTCGCGCGCGGGCTGCTGCGCGGGCTGCGACCCCACCTCGTCCACCTGTGGAGCCGCGAGCAGGGCCTGCTCGTGCCGCCGGGCAACCCCCGGGGCCTCACCACGGCGGGCGACCTGGCCAAGGTGCGCGTCGCCAAGCGCCGGTTCGGCACCGGTACCCGCGTGCTGCTCGACCGGCTGCTGCTCGAGGCCGGCCGCGACCCGGACGCCGTGACCGGCCCGGAGACCGGCTCTCACCTGGAGACCGCGTTGGCGGTGGCGTCCGGCGTGGTCGACGCGGGCCTCGGCGTCCGCTCGGTGGCCCACGACCTCGACCTCGAGTTCGTGCCGTTGGTGTCCGAGGAGTACGACGTCGTGCTGCGCGGCGAGGCCCTCGACGCCGCGGCCCCGCTCGTCGCCGCCCTCCTCGACCCGGCCAACCGGGCGGCGATCACCGCCCTCGGCGGCTATGACGCCTCCCGAGCCGGGACGGTCGAGGACCTGGAGGCGTGACCCGTCAGGCGGGGTCGGGGGCGGGCGCCGCCCAGGCCGCGAGGCGCGGGGCGAGGGCGGCGTAGACGGCGGGGTCGGTGCCCATGCCGGTGTGGCTGCTCCCGACCTCCACCCACTCGGCCTCCGGGTCCCGGCAGGACCGCCAGCCGACGACGCCGTCGTCGCGGGAGTAGATCGAGACGGCCGGCACGGGAAGCGGCGCCGCCAGGCCGTGGGCGGTGGCCGCGCTGCACGGCCCGGTCAGGCAGTCGCCGTCGACCAGGCCGCGCACGCCCAGTTCGGACAACCGGACCACGGCCGGCAGCACCATGCCGGCGAGGCCGGCCGCGTCGAGCGGGTCGAGCACGGGGCTGCCCAGCATCGCGAGCCCGCGCACCAGGTCGGGCCTGCGGACGGCGACGATGCGCGCCAGCATCCCGCCCCGGCTGTGCCCGACCAGCACGACCGGGCCCCCGGTGCGCTCGGCGTGCTCCCCGACGCGCCGCTCGAGCCGGTGGACGAGCTCCTCGGTGCAGCCGATGTTGATCCCCAGCCCGGCCCCGGTGGGGCTGTAGCCGCGGCGGGCGAGCCACCGGCGCAGCATCCCCATGGACGCGTCGGCACCGGCGAACCCGGGCGCCACGACCACGCCCGTGCCGCCGCCGTCGGGGACGCCCGCCTGCCAGACGGCGTGGCGCACCAGGGCGGGGGTCGTCAGGCCCAGCGCGGGCCCGAGCGAACGCCCGAGGTGTCGCGCGACGCGACGCACCCGGTGCCACGGCGCCGCGGGCAGGTCCACCGTCACCGGCTCACACCCCCCGCTCGACGGGCAGCAGCCCTCGATCGACGGCCTTGACCAGGGCGGCGTGATCGGCTTCGGTCTGGTCGGCGTAGGCGCGGGCGAACCGGCGCATGGCCTTCTCCACGTTGTCGGAGCCACCGACGTAACCGGCGATCATCGACGCTCCGCTGGTGCGTGCGTGGCCCTTGGCGAGCAGGTGCCCGAGCACACCGGCGTAGTCGGCGAGGGCACGCGCGTCGATGGCGTCGAGCGCCACCGTGCCCTTCATGTTCCGGAACTGCCGCACGTAGTACTGGCGCTCGTTCACCGTGGTCCAGCCCAGCAGCGGGTCGCTCACCGTCTGGAGTGCCTGCTGGTACTCCACCACCCGCTGGCCCTGGTGGGCGTGCCAGGCCGACTCGCCGTGCACGTGCCGCGCGAGCACCGAGCGGCGGGCCTGCTTGAGCTGCAGGAACACCACGTCGTCCGGCGAGGAGCCCTCCAGCAGCGCCACGTAGGCGCGCAGCCCGACGCTGCCGACGCCCACCACCTTGTGCGCGATGTCGACGAGCGTGTAGCCACCCAGCACCCGCCGCCAGTGCGGGGCGAGGGTGAGGAGGTACTCGTCCAGGGCCAGGGCGAGCTCCTCGGCCTCGGCGTCCGGCACGCGGGTGATGAGCGGCGCCTCCTCGACGATCCGGCGGCTGCCCTCGATCTCCCTCGTGAACCGCGGGAGGGCACGGTCGCTCGTGCGGTGCCGGGCGCGTCTGGCGGCCCGTTCGACCTCCGCCCGCAGTGGCTTCCCGCTCTCCTGCGCGAGCCGGTCGACGTCGAGCCGCTGGTAGGAGCGCGAGAGCAGCGGCTGGTCGGCGAGGTGGCGCACCTCGTCCCGGTACGCCGCGACGCAGGCTCTCACGGCGGTCTCGCAGCCGTCCTCGCTCGAGCCGTTCTGCCGCCCGGCCACCCAGATGCTCGCGACGAGCCGGCGCAGGTCCCACTCCCAGCACCCGGGGTGGGCCTCGTCGAAGTCGTTGAGGTCGATGACGAGGTCGCGTTCCGGGGAGGCGTAGAAGCCGAAGTTGCCCAGGTGCGAGTCGCCGCAGACGACGGGCATGATCCCGGTGGCGGGCAGTCGCGCCACGTCCTCGGCCATGACGGTCGCGGTGCCGCGCAGGAAGCCGTACGGCGACTCGATCATCCGGCCGACCCGCACGGGCACCAGCCGGTCCACCCGGCCGGCGTGGCTCTCCATGATCAGCTGGATCGGGTCGCGGCGGTCCGCGGGCGGGCTCCACTCGCCGAGCGAGGCACGCGGCACCCGCTTGCGCAGCGCCTTGCCGAGCGCGTACCGCTCCGCCCGCTCCACGGGACGCTGACGCAACGACGAGTAGGGCGTGCCGTCGGCGTCGGCGAGAACGGTGTGGCCGCGAACCGGACCGACAACCGGGAGCTGGGCAGAGCCGGTCACGCCGTGATGTTACGCCTCGCGTGCCGCCTGGCCGGGCCTAACCACCGACGACGCCGACCGCCACGGCCAGCAGCGCGCCTCCCGTCGCGGCGTCGACCGTGCGCCGCACCCGGGTGCGGGCGAGCGCCGCCCGGCCCCGGGCCGCGACCGGGATGACGATCGCCCACCACAGCGTGGACGCCAGCACGGTGGTGCCGGCCAGCAGGAGCAGTTGGGCCGTGACCGTGGGTCCCGGCACGACGAACTGCGGGATCAGGCCGAGGAAGAACAGCAGCGCCTTCGGGTTGAGCAGGTTGCCGGCGAGGCCGTCGAGGTAGGGGTGCGGGCCGTGCACGCGGGCCGGCGTCGCCGCGGGACCCCGGACCAGCGCGGCGCGCAACGCGTGCACGCCCAGCCACACCAGGTAGGCGGCGCCGGCGAGGCGGATCGCGGTGAGCACGTCCGGGCGGGCCGCCAACACGGCGGAGAGCCCGAGCGCGGCCGCGGCCGTGTGCCCGGCGAGCCCGGTCACGATCCCGGCGGCGGCCCGCGCGCCCCGGCGCGGGCCCGCGAGCGCGTGCCGCAGCACCACGGCGAAGTCGGGGCCCGGCGTGCACAGGACGACCAGCAGGACGCCGACGAACGCGGTCCAGCGCTCGAGCGTCACGGGACCGGGACGGGGTCGGTCAGGGCGGGCAGGTGCCTGGTCAGCCTGCGGACGGCGGTGCCCGACCCGAGCAGCGCGAGGGCGTGCACGCCGATGTCGGCGGTCGGGGTGCGGGCCACCGCGGCGGCGTAGTCGGCGTAGGTGGGTGCGGCCTGTGCGAGGTCGGGGAAGGCCAGCGCGGTGACACCGGCGTCCGGCGCGGCCGCACGCAGGGCGACGAGCTCGGCGGGGGATGCGGCGAGCACGGGCACGACGATCTCCGCGATCCCGGCCCAGTGGCCGCCGGAGGCGTCGGTCAGTTCGGGTCCGAGCGCGGCGGCACCCGCGGCGCCCGCGGTCGCGCCGAGCACGGCGGCGGCGTTGGCGATCAACCACCGGGGGGCGGCGGGATCGAGGACGAGGACACAGCGGGGAGGCACTCCCCCAATCTCGGGCATCATCCGGGTTCCAGCAAACAAGTCCGGATATCATCCGGCTCATGGCCCGTGATATCGATCTGGATCCGGTCGACTGGCGCATCCTGCGACAGCTGCAGGACGACGCGTCGATCACCAACAAGGAGCTGGCCGCGCGGGTCGGCCTGCCCACCTCCTCCTGTCACGAGCGGGTGCGGCGGCTGCGCGCGCTCGGCGTGATCGCGGCCGTGCGCGCGGTGGTGGACCCGGCGGCGATCGGCCGCGCGCTGCAGGCGTTCGTCGCCGTCCAGCTGCGCCCGCACCGCAGGGAGTTCGTCGAGGCGTTCACGGCGGCGGTGCTCGCGCTGCCGGAGACCCTCGCGCTCTACACGGTGTCGGGCCCGGACGACTTCTTCCTCCACGTCGCCGTCGCCGACAGCGCCCACCTGCACCGCCTGATCGTCGACCACCTCACCACCCGCCCCGAGGTCGGCCACGCCCAGACGCACCTGATCTTCGACCGGCCGATGACCGCGCCGGTCCGCCCCACCCGTTGACTCAATACAGATCAGATCTGTATTGTAAATGAGGTGCCCGGTCGTCCCCGCAGCCAGGAAGCTGATGCCGCGATCCTGGCCGCCGCGCTCGACCTCCTGCTCGAGCGCGGCGTCGGGGCGACCAGCATCGAGCAGGTGGCCCGGCGCGCCGGTGTCACCCGGGCCAC
The DNA here is from genome assembly GCF_054486945.1 of Pseudonocardia wallangbongensis. Taxonomy (NCBI): domain Bacteria; kingdom Bacillati; phylum Actinomycetota; class Actinomycetes; order Pseudonocardiales; family Pseudonocardiaceae; genus Pseudonocardia; species Pseudonocardia wallangbongensis. The sequence goes on along the minus strand of NZ_JBRERS010000004.1, from coordinate 689,832 downwards.
CGTCTACCGGCGGTACCCGGACAAGACCCGGCTGCTGATCGCCACCGTGGAGGCCGCATACGGCAACCCGCCCGCGGCACCGGAGATCGGCGACGTCGAGCACCTGCTCCCCGGCTGGGCCCACGTGCTCGCCGACCCGCGCCAGCGCCGCCTGCTGCGCCGCCTCTACGGCGCCATCGACGACTTCCCCGAGCTCGTCCGGGCCTACGAGACGCGCTTCGGGGCCCACCGCGACCAGGCCCGCAGGCGGGTCATGGAGCGGGCCCGCGACCGCGGGCAGCTGCCACCCGACACCGATCCCGACGTCCTGCTGGACCTCCTCACCGGCGCGGTCTGGCAGCACCTGGTCACCCGCCCGGACACGACCCCGCCCGCCGAGGTCGAGCGGTACCTGCGGGCCGTCCTGCACCAGGCCGGCTACCGGCCGGAAGGAGAACGAGATGCAGATCGATAGCGCCCGCACCGATGGAGCGGCGCAACTGCGCACCCGGGCCTTCGCCCGGGTCATCGGCCCCTACGTCGCGACCTTCGGGATCGTCTACGCGATCCGCCTGCCCGACCTGAACGACCTGGTCGGCGACCTGTTCGCGCAGACGTTCAACCTGCTGATGCTCGGCGCCATGATGCTCGCCGGAGGGCTGGTCATCATCGGCCTGCACCGCAACTGGCGCGGCCCGCTCGCCGTGACGGTGTCGCTCTTCGGCTGGTTCGTCGCGGTGCGGGGGTTCCTGCTGATCGCCAGCCCATCGACGATCCAGGCGGGCGTCGACGCCACCATGCTCTCCCCCACGGCGACGATCGTGGCCCGCGTGTTCTTCGCGGCGCTCGGCGCGCTCGGCCTGGTGCTGGCGTACGCGGGCTGGTTCAGGGCACCGGCGCGCACCACGTGATCCGCCCGGGCGGGGGCGCCGGCACGGCGTCCGGGTGCAGCGCCCACGCCATCGCCTCGATCCCGTCGACGAGCCGGGGGCCGGCCCGCACCACGTAACCGTCGGCATCGATCGCCAGCACGCCCGCGTCCGGGAACCGCTCGCACACCGGCACCGACTGCGCCGCGGCGGCGTCGAGGCCGTAGCCGCACGGCGCGACGAGCACGACATCGGGGGTCAGCGCGACCAGGTCGGCCCAGCCGGCCGCCGTGCTGCGACCGCCCGCCACCGCGCCCACCGGCTCCCCGCCCGCGCGGCGCACCAGCTCCGGCACCCAGTGCCCGGCGAGGAACGGCGGGTCGACCCACTCCAGGACGAGCACCCGCGGCCGCGGGCGAGCACCGACCGCCGCCTCCACGGCGTCCAGCCGTTCCCGCAGGACACCGACGAGCCGGTGCCGGGCACCGATCCGGTCGCCGACCGCCGCGATCGACGCGAGCACGTCCTCCACCGACCGGGGGTCGAGCGACAGCACGTCGGCCCGGCAGCCGATCGCGTCCAGCGCGTCGGCCACGGTGCCGGCCGGCAGCGCGCACACCCGGCACAGGTCCTGGGTGAGGATGAGGTCCGGTTCCAGGGCGGCCAGCGCCGCCCGCGCCAGCTCGTACATCGGCAGGCCGCGGGCGGTCCGATCCCGGACGACCGCGTCGATCTCGCCGGGCTCCAGGCCGGGCGGCAGGGCGGTGTCGACGACGACCGGGATGCGTCCGCGGATCGCCGGGTCGCACTCGTACGTCACGGCGACCAGGTCGTCCGCGCGCCCGAGCGCGACAACGATCTCCGTGGCCGCCGGGAGCAGCGAGGCGATCCGCACAGGCAGAGGTTAGGCGCCATGCCGTGACCAGCACGGCCACGTTTGCCGAAGTCGCACATTTTCGTGCCCCACCCGGGCGTTCGGGGCACGCTCTCGGGCATGCCCTCCACGCGTACCCGCCGCCGGCGCGACACCCCACCCCCGCGCACCGGACCCGGCGAGAAGGACGTGCTGCGCGGCTTCCTCGACCACCTGCGCAACGCGGTGGCCGCCAAGGCCGAGGACGTCCCGGAGCCGCAGGTCCGCACCCCGGGCGTCCCGTCGGGCACGTCGCTGCTGGGGTTGGTCCGACACCTCGCGCACGTCGAGCGGTTCACCTTCCTCGGCGAGGAGGTGGCCGACTGGCCGGGCACGTTCCGGCCCCGGCCCGAGGAGACCGTCACATCCGTCCTCGCCGACTACCGGGAGGCCGTCGACCGGGTGAACGCGGTGATCGACAGCTGCACCGACCTGACCGCGCCGGTGGCCCGGCCCACCCGCAGCGGCGGCTCGCCCTCGATGCGCTGGGCGCTGGCCCACATGATCGAGGAGACCGGCCGCCACGCCGGGCACGCCGACATCCTCCGCGAGCTGATCGACGGGTCGACGGGCCGCTGACCCTGCGGTTGGGCGAGTCGGCACGAGGTGCGTGTGGGTCGAGGCCCGGGGGCGAGCGATCGTTGCGAGGTGCGGCCCGATGCCTCCGGCCGGGCGGTGTCGCGAATCCCGGATCGATCACGACCCGCTGATCGTCACGAGATCCGGTTCGACACCCTCTGTCCTGGGGCTCGGGCGGGCGCCCCCACCGACCTCGACCGTCAGTTCGGGTGCATGAGCGCCCGGCCGGTGGCCGGGTCGAAGACGTGGGCCCGCCGGGCGTCGAGGAGCAGCTGGGCGCGTGCCCCCTTCCGCAGCGACGTGCCGCCGCGGACGCGCGCGACCAGCCGCGCGCCGTCGGCCTCCCCCGGCAGCCCGACCTCGGCGCTCACCACCGCGTCGCGCCCGGGGCGCTCCACGCTCCGCACCGACACCGGCACCGCCACCGACGCGGGGTCGGCGTCGGGGCCGGCCTCGGTGACGTCCTCGGCCCGCAACCCGAGCAGCACCCGGCAGTCGACGCGGGCGGCGAGCTCGTCCGGCACCGGCCCCCACAGCGGGATGGTGCGCTCACCGACCCGGAAGCCGGCCGCACCGCCGGACGTGACCAGGCGGGCCGGGAGCAGCCCGATCCCGGCGTCACCGACGAAGTCGGCGACGAACGTGTCGACCGGTGCCTCGTACACCCGGCGCGGCCGGTCGACCTGCCGGATGCGGCCCTCGTGCAGCACGGCGAGGCGGTCGCCGACGGCCATCGCCTCGGCCTGGTCGTGGGTGACGTAGATGGCGCCTGCACCCGCCTTCCGGACGGCGTCGACGATGGTGCGGCGGGTGCGGGCGCGTTCGGCGGCGTCGAGATGGGCGAGCGGCTCGTCGAACAGGAACGCCCGGGGCGTGCGCACGAGCGTGCGCCCGATCCCGGTGAGCCCGGACTCCCCCGCGGAGAGCGTGTGCGGCAGCCGCGGCAGCAGCCGGACCAGCCCGAGCAGCCTGCTCCGGGCGGCCACCCGCTGCGCCGCCTCCGGTTCCGGCACGCCGAACGCACCGGCCGAACGCGCGAGGTTGGCGGCCACGTCGAGGAACGGGACGAGCGTGGTGGAGCGGAAGACCATCGAGACGTCGCGCTGGGACACCGGGACCGCGGTGACGTCGCGGCCGGCGACCAGCACGCGCCCGCTCCGCGGCCGCTGGAGCCCGGCGACGGTGCGCAGGGCGGTGGTCTTGCCGCTCCCGGACGGCCCGACGACCGCGAGCACCTCACCGGCGCCGGCCAGCAGCGTGACACCGCGGAGCGCGGGCACGTCGCCGTAGGTGACCGTGACGTCGACGAGGCCGGTAGCAGTGTCCACGTCAAAGGACGGTAAGCACCGTCCCCGACAGTTGTCATGCGACTTCTCTCGTGCACCTGCACCCGGCCCCCGTCATCCCGCCCTGCCCGCGGGTGCCCACGGAGCCGGTGGCCGGCGGCGGGTTCTACGGCCTCGCGCGGAGTGGGCGGTGCGGCGGCCCCTCACCGACGCCGCCGGCTTCGCGGCGGTGGAGCATTGGCGCTCCGGCCCCGCGCTGCAGTTCCCGGATGGTGGGGGGTCCGATCGGGCCGACCCATCTCGATGACGTTCCGCGATGCGGCGATTTCTATTTGCGAATCGCCCAGATGCCGATGATTCCGGCGTATGGGTAACGTCCTGGACTCATCGCTTTACCCTCCCCGTCCGTCCCGTGATACTCGGCGCGACAGGCGTGACGCAAGGTCGAGAGGGGTCCGCAATGGCGCAGGTACCTTCGCAGGTAGGCCGGTCGACGAGGCCACCGAAGGCTCGGCGCTTCCTCGTGGTGGCGGTCGCGGCAGCCCTCGGCCTTCTCACCGCGTGCGGCGGAAGTGGTGGTGGGGCAACGGCCGACAACGAGCCGGTGACGCTGAAGGTGGGCGTCATACCGATCGCCGACGTCGCCCCGCTCTACCTCGGGATGAAGATGGGCTTCTTCGAGCAGGAGAAGCTCACGATCGAGCCCCAGCAGTTCGCGGGCGGCGCCGAGATCCTGCCCGCCGTGCAGAGCGGCGACCTGCAGATCGGGTTCTCCAACACGACGTCCATGCTCATCGCGGCGAGCAAGGGCCTGCCGGTGCGGATCGTCGCGCAGGGCGTGCAGGAGGGCGCGACGGAACCCGAGTCGTGGACGCACCTCTTCGTGCGCAGCGACAGCGACATCCAGTCGCCGAAGGACCTCGCGGGTAAGACGATCGCGATCAACACCCTGCAGAACATCAACGACGTGCTGACGAAGGCGGCGCTGGAGAAGCAGGGGGTCGACGTCTCCACGCTGCAGTTCGCCGAGGTGCCGTTCCCGGAGATGAACCAGGCGCTCGAGGGCGGCGACGTGGACGCGATCGTCGTGGTGGAGCCGTTCCGCACGATCGCCGAGAAGAACGGCCTGCGCGACATCATGCCCACCATCTACGACGTCGACCCCGGCCTGACCGTGGCCACGTACTTCGCCATGGAGCCCTACATCCAGCAGAACCAGGACGCGGTGGAGCGGTTCGTCCGCGCGATGAACAAGTCGCTGACCTACGCCGCCGACCATCCCGACGACGTGCGCGCCACGCTGGGCAGCTACACCAAGATCCCCGCCGATCTCATCGGCCAGGTCCGCCTCCCGCACTGGGGCACCGACCTCAACCAGCCGTCCATCGAGCTCATGGGCCGGCTGAGCAAGCAGTACGGGCTGATCGAGGAGGAGCCGAACCTCGCCGACCTGATCTGGCAGCCCGGTGCGAGCTGATGTTCGCGCCTGGGGGCCGCCGGCCGCGGGCATCGCCGCGGCGCTCCTCCTCGCCGAGCTCGCGTCCCGGGCCGAGGTGCTGCCCAGCAACTACTTCCCGCCGGTGTCGCAGATTCTCGTCCGGCTCGTCGGTGAGCTCGGTCAGGGCGGCTTCTGGGCGGCCATCGGGCACACCCTGCAGGGCTGGGCGCTCGGGCTGGGCCTCGCGATCCTCCTGGCGATCCCGATCGGGGTAGCGATCGGCACGAGCGCCGTGCGCTACCGGGCGTGCCGGATGCTGATCGAGTTCCTGCGGCCGATCCCCTCGGTCGCGCTGATCCCCCTGGCCATCCTCGTCTACGGGATCGGCCTGGAGAGCAAGGTCTTCCTGGCCGCGTTCGCCGCTCTCTGGCCGCTTCTCATCCAGACCGTGTACGGCATGCAGGACGTCGACCCGGTGGCGCTCGACACCGCGCGGGTCTTCGGGCTCCGCCGCAGCGAGCGGCTCACCCGGGTCGTGCTGCCGAGCGCGATCCCGTACGTGGCCACCGGGCTGCGGATCTCGTCCACCGTCGCGCTCATCCTGGCGGTCACGGCGGAGCTCGTGATCGGTTCCGAGGGGCTGGGCCGGGAGATCAACGCGGCCAGGGCCGGGGCCGCCACCGACCTCATGTACGCGCTGATCATCGTCACCGGCCTCGTCGGCTGGGGGCTCAACGGGATCTTCTCCCGGGTCGAGCGGCGGGTGCTGCGCTGGCACCCGTCGCACCGGACGGTCGAGGGGAGCGTGTCGTGACGAGCACCTGGCGGCGGGTCCGGCTGATCCTGCTGGAGCTGGCCGTACCGGTCGTCGTCGTCGCAGCCTGGTGGGTCTGGTCCGCGAACGCCGACAACTTCTACTTCCCGGCGCTCTCCGAGATCCTGCGGACGTTCGGCGACACCTGGGTGTTCGAGCGGGTGGGCAGCGATGTCCTGCCGAGCCTGGCGCGGCTCGGCGCCGGGTTCGGCATCGCGGTGGTGGTCAGCATCCCGCTCGGCACCGTCCTCGGCCTGTCCACCGCCGCACGGCGGGTCACCGAGCCGATCGTGGAGTTCGTCCGGGCCATCCCGCCGCCCGCCCTGCTGCCGTTCGCCATCCTGGTGCTCGGCGTGGGCGACGCGATGAAGGTCTTCATCATCGCGCTGGTCGGGCTGTGGCCGATCCTGCTCAACACCATCGACGGGGTCCGCGGCGTGGACCACACCATGCTCGAGACGGCGCGCGTCTACGGGGTGCGCGGGGTGGAGCGGCTGCGCCGGGTGATCTGGCCTGCCGCGCTGCCCCAGATCTTCGCGGGGATGCGCACCAGCCTGTCGCTGGCGCTCATCCTGATGGTGATCAGCGAGATGGTGGCCAGCACCAGCGGGATCGGCTACTTCATCCTCCAGTCGGAGCGCTCGTTCGACATTCCCGAGATGTGGTCCGGGATCGTGCTGCTCGGCCTGCTCGGCTACCTGCTCAACGCGGCGTTCGGCCTGGTGGAGCGGAAGGTGCTCAGGTGGCACCGCGGTGCACGTGCGAGCGCCCTGCAGTGAGAGGACGGTTCATGCTCGAAGTCGTCGGCCTCAGCAAGACCTACGGAGAGGGGGAACGCGCCACCCGCGCGATCGGGGACGTCAGCTTCACCGTCGAGGCGGGCGAGTTCGTCTGCGTGGTCGGTCCGTCCGGGTGCGGCAAGACCACGCTGCTGAGGTGCATGTCCGGGCTGCTGCGGCCGAGCTCGGGGCAGGTGCTGCTGGGAGGACGCCCGATCGACGGCCCGCCGGAGGAGGTGGGCTTCGTCTTCCAGGAGTACAGCCGCTCGCTGATGCCGTGGATGTCCGTGCGCGACAACATCGCCCTCCCGCTCCGCCACAAGCGCCTGGCCAAGGACGAGCGGGCGCGGCTCGTCGAGGAGGCGGTGCGATCGGTGGGGTTGACCGGTTTCATCGACCACTTCCCCTGGGAGCTGTCCGGCGGGATGCAGCAACGGGTGGCGATCGCCCGCGCGCTCGCGTACCAGCCGGAGATCCTGCTGATGGACGAGCCGTTCGCGTCGGTCGACGCGCAGACCCGCGCCGACCTGGAGGACCTGGTCCTCCAGGTGCGCACCGAGTACGGCATCACGGTCCTGTTCGTCACGCACGACATCGACGAGGCCGCCTACCTCAGCGACCGGGTGGTCGTGCTGACCTCGGCGCCCACCGAGGTGCAGGAGGTCCTGAAGGTCGACCTGCCCGTTCCGCGCGACCAGGTCGAGACCAAGGAGCTCCCCGAGTTCGCCCACCTCCGGGCCCACATCTTCCGGGCGATCAAGCGCAGGCAGCCGGGAGCACGCTGAAGGGCTCCGGCCGTAGCGTTGCTGTCGGCACAGCAACGGACACAGGCACTCGAGATCACAGCGCTCGACGCGACAGCTGCTCCCGCACCGAGCTCACGACAGGACCGCTGATGGGTGCATCGCCGGCCGCATGTGGCCGCTCCCGCACCAGGCGGCCGATCACGGTCGTCGGTCCCCGGGCTTGATCAGCAGATCGGTGCACCGATCGTGGCGATCAAGGCGCTGCGAGGTGGCCGCCTGGGCGTCGCAGTAGGTCGGGTCCTCCAGCGCACTCCCGGATTCCCACATCTTGGGAATTGAGTCGGGTCGACTCATGTTGAGGGGAGTGCTGGGCCGGAGCGGAGCCGACCCTCATACCCCCGAGGAGATCATCATGAGCACCCTTTCCCTGTGGACCAGGCGCGACCCGTTCGCCGATTTCGACGCCCTGTTCCGGGCGGCCCGCGAGCCGCGCGGTTTCGTGCCGGCCGCCGAGGTCGAGCGTGACGGCGACGACGCCGTCGTCCGGCTGGAGCTGCCCGGCCTCGACGCCGAGCGCGACATCACCGTCGAGATCGACGGCGGTCGCCTCGTGGTGCACGGCGCGCGGCGTGACGAGCGCACCGAGGAGCGGGACGGCCGCAGCCTGCGCGAGGTGCGGTACGGCTCGTTCCGCCGCAGCTTCGGCCTGCCGGCCCACGTGACCGGCGACGCCGTCACCGCGTCGTACGACGCCGGCGTGCTGACCGTGCGCGTGGCGGGCGCCCACACCGGCAACGGTGCGAGGCAGATCCCGGTGACCACCGGGACGGCGATCGAGTCCGGCGAGCAGCCGGCCGCCTGACGATCCTGACGAACGGCGCGCTCGTCGGCACCCGGCCGACGAGCGCGCCGTTCGTCGTATCCGGGGCCGGCCGCATCACCGGTGCACCTCCACCCCGTCGGCCGACGGTCCGCTCGGGGGCATCTGGTAGCCGTGGGCGGTCATCCGGGTGTCCGGCCGCAGCTCGCTCGGGACGCAGTCGGGCCAGTAGCGCTCGGGCACGCGCCCGCTCACCGGGTTGCGGTAGTGGAACCACATCGGCAGCACGTCGGGCCACACCACGGTCCGCCCGGCGCCGCCGCGGAACCCCTCTTCGCGCACGCCGAGCTCGGTCAGCGTGATGTCCGGCGGGTACTCGGTCAGCAGCCGGCTCCCCGGCGGGTTGGGCGTCCCCTCGAGCGGGTCCTCCGCGCAGGCCCACCCGCCGTGCCAGTCCGGCGACGAGAAGTAGTGCTCGTCGATGGTCAGGCTCCACAGCTTCCAGCTGCCGTCCTCCAGCACCGCCTGGTCGTTGGGGTACATGCCGCCGGCGAACCCGGTGAAGCCCGGGGTGACGGTCATCGAGGTGCGGGGCTGGAACAGCCGCGTGCGCAGGGTCGCCGACCTGCCGTCGTGGGACACCAGGACCACGGGTTGGGTGCGCCAGTGGAAGGAGATCCGGACGCGGAGCGAGTCCGCCGCCCGGGGGCCGCCGTAGAAGGCGGTGGCCGCTCCCGCGATGCGGTCGCGACCGACGTAGTAGCCGGCGAACGGGCTCTGCTTGTTGCCGTGGGTCGCGAAGAGCCCCGCCATCTGCGGCCACTGGAAGTCGTCGAGGTAGTAGCCGTAGGCCGCCGAGACGTTCTCCACACCGTCGTAGGCGTGCGAGCGGGCCAGGCGGCGCCGCAGCTCGGCGACGTCCGCACCCGGCTGCTCGGGCCCGCCGGCCACCGGCGGCCGGTCCGCGCGCCCGGACACCTCGAGGAAGGGCGGGGCGCCGCGCTCCGCCCGGCCGAGCGTGCCGCCCTTCCCCCACCCCTCGGCGTAGTCCGCGGCGAGCAGCGGGGTGACGTGCACCTCCTGCAGCCTCCACAGCCCGCCGTCCTCGACGAAACGGTTGCGGAACACCGAGAACTCCCAGGAGCCCTCGCGCCGGTGGGTGTCGCCCAGCATGCCGATCTCGATCCCGCGGGCGACCGCCTCCCGCCCGCCCGGCCGGACGTCGACGATCAGGTCGAAGACCGGGTGGTCGTTGAGCCGGCCGTGGGAGATGCCCTCCGGGCCCATCCGCTCCATCGCCCGCCGCACGCCGTCGGCTCCCCGGAACTCGCCCACCCCGTCTATCCGGACGACGGGATCGGGCGCGAACAGGTCGACGACGTCGCTCCACATCCCGCGGTCGACGTAGTAGCCGTAGGCGTTCTGGAGGTTGCGGACGGCATCCTCGTCGTTCAGCCGGTCGATCCGCTCCGCGAGCTGCGCCGCGCTCGCCCCGGTACGCGGGGCCGGACCGGCCGGGGCCGGGATCGGGACCCCGACCTCGTCGAGCGTGAAGTGCGGCGGGACGATCGGCAGCTCGGCGCCCCCGACGTTGGTCCATCCCGTCGCGTAGTCGCCTTCGTACAGCGGGTGGAAGTGCAGGGTGGCGATCCGCCACCGGCCGTCCTCGCGGACGTAGGTGTTCTCGTGGATCCCGGCTTCGATCCGCGCCTCGCCCGCTCCGTCGCCGAGGAAGAGCATGCCGTTCCACCGGCACGCGGCCGTGCGGCCGTCGACCGAGAGGTTCACCAGCGGCTGCTCGACGACCTCGGTGTGCAGCGCCCCGGGTCGGCCCGCCGCGGCGCCGCGGGCCGCGAGCCACCGCGCGATCGCCTCCCGCCCGACCACGGTGTGGCCGGCCCAGCGCACGGTGCCGCCCTCGGCGAACAGCGCCGCCACGGCGCCCCAGAGTCCGAACTGGGCCAGGTGCGTGTAGGCGCGCTGCACGTCCTTGACCTCGCGCACCGACTCGACCCGTTCGACGTCACGCGCGAGCTCGTCGACCTGCCTGCTCATCCGGTCACCGAGTACACGCGGGCGGCGTTGTCGTGGAGGAAGCGTCGGGCCTCGTCGGGGGTCAGGAAGTCGGCAGCGGAACGGGCCATCGCCGTCTTCTCGGTGTAGTTCCAGAGCGTGCTCTGGCCGACGTCGGAGCCCCACATGACGCGGTCGGGGCCGAATCCGTCGACGAGCCGCCGGACGATGTGCGCCGGCCGCACGCCCTCCGCGACGAGCCGTTCCATGTTGATCTCGGTGATCTTGAAGTGGACGTTCGGCACGTCCTCGAAGATCGCGATCGTCGCGTCGATCCCGAAGTCCGGCGGTCCGGGCAGCACCACCTCCTCCCCCGCTTCACCCGCCAGCTTCACCTCGTACTGGGTCATCCCGTAGGGCATGGCGCCGTGGTCGAGCAGGATCGGCAGGTCGGGGAACCGGCGGGCGATGATCTTGATCAGCGGCAGCAGGTAGGGCAGCTGCTTCGTGAACAGGATCAGGGTGATCGGGGTCCCGAGCTCGGCGCAGGCCTTCCAGACCTCCATCGCCTGCGGCGAGCTCATCCAGGCGGTGTCCAGGATCCAGGGCCGGGTGTGCGCCAGGCGGAAGCCGCGCACGTGGTCGTCGCGGACCATGTGGCGGTAGCGGTCCGGCGTCGCCGGGTCCTGCGCGTCGAGCATCACCACCGGGTGCAGCCGCCCGGGGTGCTTGCGGGCCGACTCGATGATGTAGCTGTTGTCGTACCCGTAGAGGTGACCGCGCTGGACGAGGCACGCGGCGGTGACGTCGTGTTCGTCCATCATCCCGATCAGCGAGTCAACCGTCACGGTGTACGCGGTTCGGGCCGGGGTCGGCAGGTCGGGCCGCAACGGCTGGGGCGGGTAGGCGTCCCAGTCGTCGGAGACCAGGTGCGCGTGGGTGTCGAAGAGCGGCAGGGATGTCATACCGGTTCCTGTCCTCGTTGGTGTCCCGAACCGGAAGTCCGGTGCATGAATCGGCGGATCCAGGTTTCCGCCGGGTGCGCCGGGGGGCCGGCCTCGTACCGGGCGTACTCGGACGGTTCATCGGTGCGGCCAGCGGGAAGCTGGGCCGTCGAGTTATGTGGTGGACTTTCGGTTCGGGGCACTAGAGCGTCGGCGTCATCGTCAGCCAGGCCTTGCGCTCGGCGAGCGCCTGCGGCTCGTCCAGGCCGTGCCAGCGCGCGGTGCTGACCGTGGGGAACCCGCCGTTGAACCAGGCCAGCGGCGCCTGGATCATCAGCTCCGCGGCGCGGGCCTGCAGCGTCTTGTAGGCCTCGCCGCGCTCGGTCTGGTCGGTGGCGGCGAGGGCGGCCGCCGCGGCGGCGTCGATCTGCGGGTCGCAGATGCCCGACGGGTTGGACGCCGCGGCCTTGCGCTCGTTGCAGGTGTACCACCGGGTGATCCCGATGCTGGGTTCGGCGCCGAGGCTCGTCCGCAGGAAGGCCAGGTCGAACTCGTTGTCCTTGTAGACCTTCTCCGTGAACACCGCGCCCGACGTGCCGACGAGCTCCGCCCCGATCCCGACCTCGGCCAGCATCGACTTCACCATCTCCGCCGTGGCGGCCGTCGCCGTGAGGGAACTGATGTAGCGCAGTGTGAGGGTGAACCGGAGGCCGTCCGGGCCGCGTGGGAACCCGGCCCGGTCGAGGGTGGCGTTGATCGCGGCGAGGTCGTGCGGGAAGTCGCGGTCGAAGTCGATGTCGGTGTTGAGCGCCCACTCCGGCCGGTCCGGGAACAGCCGCTTCGCGGGGACCCCCACCCCCGCCAGCGCGGTCTGCGCGACCGCGGTGCGGTCGGCCGCCGCGAACACCGCGGCCCGGACCGCCGGATCGGCGAGGTGCTCGCCGCGCGCGTTGAACATCATCGGGATGTACTCGGGGAAGGTGCCGGCCTCCATCAGCCGCGTGTTCTCGTCGGCCTCCACCCGGTCCTGCTGCGACACGTCCAGGATCGCCTCGTCGATCTCGCCGGAGAACAGCGCCTCGGCGCGGCTGTTGGGGTCCGGGATGATCGTGAAGACGGCGCGGTCGACCTGGACCTCGCCTCCCCAGAAGTCGGGGTTCTTCTCGAGCACGACCTCCTGTCCCGGCGTGTAGTGGCCGAACTTCATCGGGCCGGTGCCGATCGGTTCCTTGTTCGCCTGGTTGGTGACGTAGTCGGTGCCCTCGTAGACGTGCTTCGGCACCATGAACTGCTCCGCGACCGCCTCCAGCAGCGGGCCGTAGGGCTGGTCGAGGTGCACGACCACGGTGCTCGGGTCGGTGATCTCGACCGACTCGATCCGGTCGGCGAGCGCGGCACCGTAGGTCGACAACGGCACGATCTCTTCGAAGTTGAACTTCACGTCCTCGGCCGTGAACGGCCGCCCGTCGTGCCACCTGACGCCCTCGCGGAGCCGCAGCGTCAGGTCCAGCCCGTCCGGGCTGACCTCCCAGCTCTGCGCCAGCGCGGGCGAGAGCGTCGAGTCGCTCGCCACGAAGATCAGCGGGTCCATGATCTGCGCGCTGAACGTCTTCGGGATCGAACCGGTCACCAGCTGCGCGTTCAGCCCCATGGTCATGGGGTCGCCGTTGATGGCCCGGACCCAGATCCGGTCGCCGTCGCCGCCACCGCTGCCGCTGCAGGCGGCCAGCGCGAGCGCACCGGCCACCACGGCCGCGAGCAGCCGCCCCCGTCGAGTTCTCGTCATCGCATGTCTCCTGCCTCTCTGCAGAGATCCGTCCGGGACCAGCGGATTCAGTCGAGGTTCAGCAGGTACGTGGGGTTGTCGACGAGCATCCGGCGCAGGTGCTTCTCGTCGACGCCGTGGTCCAGCAGCGCCGTCGTGACCTCGATGAACGCGTCGACCGGGCGGGTGCGCCCCACCTGTCCCAGGTCGGAGGCGAGCACTGTGCGCTCGACGCCGACCGCCTCGATCCACTCCAGCAGCACCTCGATCCCGAAGTGCTGGTGATCGTCGGGCAGGTACATGCCGACCTCGTGCTCCATGAACACGCCCCGCTCGGCGAGGTCGACCGCCTGCGCGAGCGTCAGATCGCTGATGAAGTTGGGATGGCTGGCCACCATCCGCTGCACGCCGCGCTGGGCGCCCACCGCGAACAGCTCGGCCATGTCGTCGGGATGCAGGTGCCCCCCGTTCAGGACGGCCCCGGTCTCGGCCACGACGTCGGCGACCTGGACGACCTCGCCGCGCAGCCGGCCCTCGTCGTCGTGGATGAGCACCGGCACGGTCGTGAGCTGCACGGCGCTGCGCGGGAATCCCGCCGCGAGCGCGGCCTCCTGGTGCTCGATGTGCCGCCGGGAGGAGAACGTCGGAAACCAGACGATCTTGCCGCCCATCCGCAGGCACATCTCCACCGCGTACGGGTTGATCCCGCCCACCTGGTTGTTCAGCACGATGCCGCCGAACACCCTGGTGCTGATCCCCTCGAACGACCGGTGCGCCGCGTGCAGGTCCATCACCGTGTTGTGGTGGTGGGACTTGGCGACGAACGCCCGCATGTTGATCCGCTGGCCGTCCCGGGCGCCGTCGACGTGGTCGAACTCCCGCGGGAACGGGCCCGGCCCGGAGTGGCAGTGCAGGTCCACCAGCCCGTCGAGGATCCGGGCGACGGTGGGGCTGGGCTCCATGGACGACCTCCGTGACATCGATGGCGCTCCGACCTTGGCCGACCACAATGCGTACTGTCAATCCGCAATGTGAACATCGTCGATGAGTGACTCACCCGGATCCGGGACAATTGTCGCGGTCATCTCGCTGAAGGTCGGGCGACCTGACTCCAGGCCGTTCGGATCGCTATTGCAATGTTCACATAGCGGTTGTACGGTCGGCGCCGTCGGAGAACTGGGGCGCGCAGTGCACGGTGTGAACCGACAGTTCTCGCCCCGAACGGAGACCCGATGCCCGACATGTACGACGACGCGCGGTCCGGCGGCACCGAGATCCAGGCCGTCGACCGGGCAGCACAGATCCTGCGGCTGTTCGGCCCGGAGACCCCGGAGCTGACGGCCGGAGAGGCCGCCGAGCGGCTCGAGCTCAACCGGACGACGACCTACCGGTACTGCACCTCACTCGTGTCGGCGGGTCTCCTGGAGCGGGGCACCGCGCCGGGAACCTTCGTCCCCGGCGCGTTGTTGCTGCAGCTCGGGGCGTTCGCGATCGGCCGGCGCAAGGTCGTCGACCTCGCACCCGGGTACATGCGGGAGCTCTGCTCGGTGACGGGGCTGACGACGGTGCTCAGCCTGTGGGGCTCCACCGGGCCGATCGTCTCCCGCGTCGAGGAGGACCCGACCCGGACGGTCCTGGTGACCGTCCGCGTCGGCACCCAGCTGTCCCTCGTGACCGCGCAGGCGAAGATCTTCCTGGCCCACATGGTCGACCAGCTCCGCGTCGACCGCCTGCTGGGCAGCCTGCCCGACGACACCCGGTCCGGCGTGGTCCGCGAGATCCGCGAGCTGTCCGGCACCGACCACATCGCCATGGGCGCCGACGACCAGGGCGTGCACGCCATGGCCGCCCCCGTCTTCGACGAGTTCAGCATCTGCGCGAGCCTCGCCCTGATCGCCACCAACGACGTGCTCCCGCTCGACCCGCAGGGCGACGTCGCCACCCAGCTCCGCGACGCCGCCCGCGCGTTGAGCAAGGCCATGGGCGGAGTCCGTCCCCAGCATTGACCCGACGAGGAGGTGCCGATGAAGGCACGCTTTCTCTACTACGGCAGATTGCTTCTCTCGTCCTTCATCCTCTTCGTCGCCGTCATCACGGTGCTCTTCTTCCTGCTGGAGCTCGCCCCCGGCGACCCGGTTCAGGCCCTCGTCGGTGACGTTCCGCTGTCCGACGAGTTCCGCGATCGCATCATCGCGTCCTACGGGCTGGACAAGCCCGTGTGGGAGCGGTACGCCATCTACCTCGGAAACGTGCTGACCGGAGACCTCGGCTATTCCTTCGCGACGAACCGGGAGCCGGTACTCGACCTCATCATGAGCCGGGTGGGCAACACGCTCGCACTGGCCGTTCCCTCCTTCATGCTCTCCACCCTGGGCGGTATCGCACTGGGTTCGATCGCGGCGCGCACCCGCAGGCGCTGGCTCGACAGCGGCATCTCGGGCAGCGCCGTCGGGCTGTTCTCCGTTCCGAACTTCTGGCTCGGGATGCTGCTGATCCTGGTCTTCGCCGTCACGCTGGACTGGCTGCCGCCCCAGGGGAAGAGCCCGTACGGCCAGTCCGGGATCGCGCTGGAGTACATGGTGCTGCCGGTGATCACGATGGCGACGAGCGAGCTGGCGTACAAGATCCGCATCATGCGGTCGTCGATGATCGAGTCGCTGGGGCAGGACTTCATCGACACCGCGCGGTCGAAAGGGCTGTCCTCGTCGCGGATCCTCTGGGGCCACGCATTGCCGAACGCATTGTTGCCCATGGTCACCGTCTCCGGGTACAGCCTGGGATTCGTCCTCGCGGGATCCGTCCTGACCGAGCGGGTGTACGGGTGGCCGGGAATGGGGCTGCTCTTCGTCGAGGCCATCGACCGGAAGAACAACATGGTGGTCCTCGGCATCGTGATCGTGCTGACGTTCACGATCATCATCGTGAACATCGTCACCGACGTGGTCTACGGGCTGGTCGATCCACGGCTGCGCGACCGGTTCGCGCCGAAGAAGAAGGAAATGGTCGCATGACGACGCGGGAGGAGACGGCCACTGGAATGCCACCGCCGGGCACCCCGGCGCCGGAATCGGCCTCGGCGTCCGGGCCGGACCACGCGCACTCCGCGTGGCGCTCGTTCTTCAGCAAGCCTTCGACCATCGCGTTCGTCCTCCTGCTGGTCGTGTTGGCCCTCGTCGCCGTGATCGGGCCGTTCCTCGTCGCCGACCCGGTGGCGACCGCCTACGCGAAGCTGCTGCCGCCCGGCGGGGAGCACCTGCTCGGAACCGACATGCTCGGTCGGGACTACCTCGCCCGGGTCGTGTACGGCGGGCAGGTCTCGCTCCTGGTCGGGTTCAGCGTCGCCCTGCTCTGCATGACGATCGCGCTGGTGGTCGGCGGGCTGGCCGGCTACTACGGCGGAACCCTCGACGCCGTCCTGGTGAAGGTGGCGGAGTTCTTCCAGGTACTGCCGGGGATCGTCCTCGCGCTGGTCGCGGCCGCACTGCTCGGGTCGAACGTGCTCATCATCGTCGCGATCCTGGCCGTCACGATGTGGCCCGGCGTCGCGCGCATCGTCCGTGCCGAGTCGATGCGAATCGCCCAACTCGGCTACGTCGAGTCCGCCCGCGCCGCCGGGTTCCGCGGCCTGCGCATCCTGTGGTCCGACGTGCTCCCCAACGCGATGCCGCCGGTGCTCGTCGCCACCAGCATGACCGTGGGACGAGCGATCCTCATCGAGTCGGGCCTGGCCTACCTCGGCATCGGAGACCCCGGCAACCCCAGCTGGGGAGCCCTGCTGAACTCGGCCCAGTCCTACATCCGCGACGGCTGGTGGCTGGCGCTGTTCCCCGGCTGCTGCATCTTCCTCGTCGTCCTGGCGGTCAACGTGCTCGGCGACTCCCTCAACGACGCCTTCAACCCGACCGTGGGGAGGGTGAAATGAGCGAGCTTGCGAGCGAATCAGTGTCACAGCGCCTGCGCGAAGCGCCGGCCGAGCGCAGCGAGGTCGAGCAATGAGCGAGCCCCTGGTCGCCGTGGAGAACCTCCGCGTGCTGCTGCCGACGGGCCACCGCACCGAGGTCGAGGCCGTGCGCGAGGTCGACCTCGTCGTCCACGACGGGGAGCGCGTCGGCGTCGTCGGCGAGTCCGGCTCCGGGAAGTCCGTGACGGCCCGCGCCATCGCCGGGCTGTTGCCGACCTCGCCGCGGGTGCGGGTGACCGGGTCGATCCGGTTCACCGGCCAGGAAATGGTCGGCGCCGCGCCCGAGGACTGGCACCCGATCCGGCGCGAGCGCGTCTCCATGATCTTCCAGGATCCCCTGACCTCGCTGAACCCGACGATGCGGATCGGCAGGCAGGTCGCCGAGTCGATCCCGCGGGAGCGGGAGGGCGCGGACCGCGCGACCCGGATGCGGGCGGTGCACGAGTTCCTCCGCCAGGCCGGGCTGGAGAACGCGGAACGGATCGCCACCGCCTTCCCGCACGAGCTGAGCGGCGGGATGCGGCAGCGCGTGCTGATCGCCATCGCGATCGCGAAGCGGCCCTCGCTCATCGTCGCCGACGAGCCCACGACCGCGCTCGACGCCACCGTCCAGCAACGCGTGCTCCGCACCCTCGACCGGGCCGTCTCCGAACTGCGGACCTCGCTCATCCTGATCTCCCACGACCTCGCCGTCGTGGCCGGGATGACCGATCGGATCTACGTCATGTACGCGGGTCACGTCGTCGAGGAAGGCCCGACGGAGCGCGTGCTCCGGGAGCCGCGGCACACGTACACCCGGGCGCTCCTGCGGAGCGTGCGCAGCCTCACCGACGAGGACACGGAGCTGTACTCCATCCCGCCGGCACTCCGGCGCGAGCTCACCGCGGAGGTGACCGGTGCTCCTTGAGGCCAGAAGCGTGTCCAAGGTCTTCCGCGGACGGCGCTCCGCGGAACCGGTCCGCGCGGTCGACGACGCGTCGATCCGCGCGCGCCCCGGTGAGTTCGTCGCGATCGTCGGGGAGAGCGGCAGCGGCAAGAGCACCCTCGCGCGCATCCTCCTCGACCTCATCCCACCCTCGGCGGGCACCGTGGAGCTGGACGGCGTGCCGGTCACGGCCATGACCGGACCACAGCGGACGGGCTACCGCCGGAACGTGCAGGCCGTCCTCCAGGACCCGGCCGGGTCACTGAACCCGCGCAAGACGGTGGAACGCACCGTCGGCGAGGTGATCCGGCTGCACGGCATCACGACGACCCGGCCCGAGACCCGCGAGAAGGTCGTCGACGTGCTCCGGCTGGTGGGCATGACGCCCGCGGAACGGTTCCTCGACCGCTACCCGCACGAGCTGAGCGGCGGGCAGCGGCAGCGCGTGCTCATCGCCCGTGCGATCGCCCTGAGCCCCCGCATCATCGTGGCCGACGAGGCCGTGTCCGCGCTGGACGCCTCGGTGAAGGCCGGCGTCCTGCGGGTGATGGCGGACCTCAAGGAGCGGCTCGGCGTCGGCTACGTCTTCATCACCCACGACCTCCCGGTCGTGCAGAAGGTCGCGGACCACGTCTACGTCATGCGGTCGGGACGGATCGTCGAGGAGGGCCCCAAGAACGACATCTTCTCCGCTCCGTCGCACGACTACACGCGGACGCTGCTGGCCGCGGCGCCCATGCTGACGATCGGACCGGAGGCAGCCGGATGACAGCATCCTTGTTCGATGCGCACGCGCACGTGATCGGCGACGACTGGGACGCCTACCCGCCGGCATCGAAGAACGCCGGAGCGCCGCCACCGGCCCGGACCGAGTACACGGTGACGGTCGACTCGCTGATCGCGATGATGGACGCCCACGACGTCACCGCCGCGTGCCTCGTCCAGCGCGGCCGGCTCTACGGTTTCGACAACAGCTACATCATTGACTCCGCCCACGAGCACCCCGGACGTCTGCACCCGGTGGTGATCCTCGACCCCCAGGACCCGGCGACACCGGACCGCTACCGCGACATGGTCCGGCACGACCACGTCCGCGGGTTCCGGATGCAGGGTGAACGGCCGTGGCTGCTCGACCCGGCGTGGATGTGCTCGGACCGCGCGCTGGAGGTCTGGAGGACCTGCGCCGAGCTCGGCACCCCGATGACGCTCGGCCTGTTCATGAAGCAACTGCCCTACACGCTGCCCCTCATCGAGATCATCGCCCGCCGGTTCCCCGACCTGCCGATCCTGCTCGACCACGGCGCCATGCCCTACGGCATGTCCCAGTACGAGGTCAGGCTCGCGAAGGAGGCCGGGGAGGACGTCGTCCTGCCCACGGCACCGCACTTCGGGATCGACCGGACGATCGCGATCTTCGAGGATGTGCCGAACGTCCACTTCAAGATCACCGAGATCAACATGGAACGGCTCGTCGCGGAGGGCGTGCGGCCGGCGCACATCGTCCGGCGGCTCGTCGACGGATTCGGCCCCGACCGCGTCATGTGGGGCTCCGACGTCGGCCAGAGCACGCTCTGGAACTACACCGAGAAGACGGCGATGGCCCGTTCCGCTGCCGACTTCCTGACCCCCGACGAGGCCCGACGCTTCCTGTGCGACAACGCCGCACGCGCGTACCTGGAGGGATAGGCGATGATCCGAACGTTCGGTCCGCCGCGAGCGGCGAAGGACGCCGACCACGCGGTGGTCTACCGCCGCGAGGGCGAGTTCTCCGGGTGGCCCTACGTCATGGGCTTCTGGCAGACCGGTGCCGGCGAGCTGGTCGCCAACTTCCTGTCGGTGGACGCCGACTACAGCGACGCCTCCGCGATCAGCCACGACCGGCTCGGCGAGCGCAGGTCCGGCGGCGACGGGGGTCGGATGGTCACCGTCCGGTCGCTCGACCGCGGGCGCACCTGGGGCGACCCCGAGCTCGACGTCTACCCGCGGGTCACGGCCCCGGCGGGCGAGGCTCCCCCGGACCTCTGCGAGTTCGGGCCGTTCGACTTCTGCGACGGCAGCGTCCTGGTGGGGAACAGCAGCATCGATTTCGGCACCCCGGAAGGCCGATCGTTCGTGCGCATCTCCACGGACGCCGGTCACAGCTGGACCCCGCCCGCCGAGCTGCCGCTGGAGGGCCTGCATTCGCTGTCGGCGATGAACTCCGCGATGGTGCGCCCGGACGGTCGATGCCTGCTGTTCCTGACCTCGATCGACGAGAGCGGCTGGAACCGGCGGCCGCTCGTGTACGCCAGCACCGACGACGGCACGGAGTTCCGGTTCCTGTCCTTCGTCACCCCGGAGCGCGACCCCTTCGCGGCCGCCGCGGGCACCTGGAACACCACGTACCGCTTCGGCGGGCACCGCTGGTTCTACCCGCGGGGCACCATGCTGCCCAGCGGCCGCATCCTGTGCACGCTGCGCTGCCAGCGCGATCCGCGGGGCGTGATGTGGACCGAGCTGCACCACAGCGACGACGGCGGGCTCACCTGGGCGTTCCGGTCCCGCGTCAACGACTTCGGGGCGCCCGGCAGCCTGGTCGTGATGGCGGACGGGCGGCTGGTCGTCGTCTACGGGTACCGCCTGAAGCCGCACGGCATCCGCGCTGTCGTGAGCGAGGACGAGGGGCACACGTGGAGCCCCGAGATCGTCGTCCGGGACGACGGCGGCAGCTGGGACCTCGGGTACCCGAACGCCTTCGAGGCCGAGCCGGGCAAGATCGGGGCGCTGTACTACTTCAACGGCGCGTCGGAGGCGGGCGGTGGCGTCCGCCACATCGCGCGCAGCATCTTCGTGCCCGACTGATCGCAATGCGACGAGCGGCCCGCTCGTCCGATAGGGCTGGACGAACGGGCCGCTCGTACATCCAGGCTCAGCCCCGGACGGCGAGGGCGCGCTCGTAGCAGACCGAGAGCTCGGAGCCCGCGTAGTGCCCGAAGTTGGGGATCCGGCGGTAGCCGTGGCGCTCGTAGAAGGTCATCGCGTCGGGCTGCTCGGTGCCCGTCTCCAGCTTCAGGATCGTCCAGCCGCGGCGTGCCGCCTCCGCCTGGAGGGCCGCGAGCACGGCCCCGGCCACCCCGGCGCGCCGCCGCTCCGGCACCACGTACATGCGCTTCACCTCACCCGTCCCCTCCCCCAGCGCGCGCAGCGCGCCGCAGCCCACCGCCGTGCCGTCCGCGTCGCGGGCGAGCAGGAACACCGTCGTGTCTGCGGCGGTCGGGGCAGGGCCGGGCTCGCTGTCCGGGGTGCCGTAGCGCTCGGTCAGCTCGGCCCGCTGCGCGACGCACAACGCGACGGCGTCGGGGTGGTCGAACGGGACGGCCTCGATCCGCAGGTCGGATGCCACGCGGCTCACGCTACGACTGCGAGGTCACACACGGACTTCGGCGCCCACACACCAACTGCAGTTCATGCGTGAGCGCGCATGTTGGTGTGCGACCACAAGGCCCGCGCGGCTGCGCCGCGGACCGGGAGCGGCTCAGGCCCGGGCGGGGGCCCGCTCCAGCCGCTGCTCGGCCTCCACCCACGCGCGCTCGTCGCCCTGCGGCTCGTAACGCTTCAGCGGCTGCGTGGCGCGCAGGAGGGCACGCAGGGATGCGAGGTCGCCGTGCAGCGCCCCGAGGGCGCGGGCCTGCACCAGGACGTTCCCCATCGCCGTGGCCTCCACCGGGCCCGCGACGACGGGGAGGCCGCAGGCGTCGGCCGTGAGCTGGCAGAGCAGGGCGTTGCGGGACCCGCCGCCCACGACGTGCACGACGTCGACGTCCCGGCCGGACAGCGCCGCGGCCTGGCGCACCACGCGGCGGTGGGCGAGCGCGAGGCTCTCCAGCACGCAGCGGACGGTGGCGGCCCGGGTGGCGGGCGGGTCCTGGTCGAGCCGCCGGCAGGCGTCGGCGATGCGTTCGGGCATGCGGTCGGGTGCGAGGAACTCGGGGGCGCCGGCGTCGACGACCGCGGCGAAGGCCGGAGCGGCGGCGGCCTCGTCGAGAACGGTGAGCAGGTCGGTGTCCGGCCACCCGCGCAGGCACTCCTGCAGCAGCCACAACCCCATCACGTTGCGGAGGTAGCGCACCGTGCCGTCGACGCCCAGCTCGTTGGAGAAGTTGGCGACCCGGCTCGGCTCGGTGAGCACCGGCTCAGCCAGCTCCACCCCGACCAGCGACCACGTGCCGCAGGAGATGAACGCGAACCGCTCCCCCTCGGCCGGCACGCCCACCACCGCGGACGCCGTGTCGTGCGAACCCACCGCGATCACGGGGAGCGGGCCGGTGAGGCCGGTGTCGGCGAGCACGTGCGGCGCGACGTGCCCGATCCGCTCCCCCGCCTCGACGAGCGGCGCGAACAGGCGCGGGTCGATGCCCACGCGGCGGGCGACGTCGTCCGACCAGGCCCGAGCGCCGACGTCGAGCAGCCCGGTGGTGGACGCGTTGGTCACCTCGGCGCGGCGGGTGCCGGTGAGCCAGTAGGCGAGCAGGTCGGGCAGCAGGAGCAGGTCCCGCGCCGTGGCCAGCTGCGGCGTGCCGAGCGCCGCCACCAGCTGGTAGATCGTGTTGATCGGCATCACCTGCACGCCGGTGGCCGCGTACAGGTCGGCGGGCGGGACGACCCCGTTCACCCGCTCGGCCACGCCGTCGGTGCGGGCGTCGCGGTGGTGCACCGGGTTGCCGAGCAGGGCGCCGGTGGCGTCGAGCAGGCCGAAGTCGACGCCCCACGAGTCGATGCCCACCGAGTCCAGCTCCGGCCCCGCGGCGCGCAGCCCGTCGAGCAGGCCGCGGTACAGCGCCAGCACGTCCCAGTGCAGCGTGTCGCCCAACCGGACGGGCCCGTTGGGGAACCGCGCGACCTCGGTGAGCTCGAGCCGGTCGGGACCGACCTCGGCGGCCATCACCCGGCCGCTGGAAGCGCCCAGGTCGACCGCCGCGACCCTCACACCCGCACCTGGACGAACTCGAGCCCGAGCAGCTCGGCCACGGCCTCGAGCTCAGCGGCGCGGTGCCCGGTGCCGAGCGCCCAGTGGTGGTCGACACCGGAGGCGCTCCAGGCGTCGGTCCACTCGCCGGGGTCACAACCGAAGTCGACGCGGGACGTGGTGTTGCCGATCTTGAGCACCGGGCCGGGCACCACCGTGCCCTCCGAGGCGACCATCACGTAGCGGCCGTCGCGGCGCTGCCCGATCCCGAACGTCGTGACCGGGCCCTGCGTCACGACGAACTCGACGGACACGCCCCAGCCGCGCTTGCCGTGGTAGACGCCCAGGCCGCGCAGGAGCGGCTTGCGCGAGCTGATCGCCAGGTGCGCGGGCCCGTCGTGGCCCATCTCCACCACGTCGTCGACGAAGTTCAGCGCCTGCAGCTCGGTGAACGAACCGCCGCCGCCGAGCCGGTCCATCACCAGCATGGCGATGGAGTTGCGCAGCTCGTACTCCCCCGCCGCCGGCACGCCGCGGCCGGTGAGCAGCGAGGCGCCGAGGATCATGCCGGCGCCGAGCTTCTCGTGCTGCTCGCCGTTCAGGCCGCGGTGGTAGTAGGCGAGCGAGTCCAGCGCGAAGTCGTCGACGAGCCGGTCCAGCCCCACCGAGACGCGCGCGCCCCAGGCGAGGTCGTCCGGGTTCACGGTGCCGTCGAGCTCGAACACCTCCCCGGCCTGCGCCACGCGCTCGCGCACCTGCACGTCGGTGACGTCCTCCACGCGCACCCGCAGGTCGTCGAACTCCAGCACCTCGACGTGCCCGCCGAGCTGGGTCGACACCGACGTGAGGTCGGTGGAGACATCGAGCATGCCCGGGTAGAGGTGGCCCATCAGCCCGTGCCGGCCGTGCCGCAGGGCCCCGCGCACGCCCGCGGCCTTCACCCAGCGCTCGATCCGGGCCCACACGCGCTCGTCCTCCAGGTACCCCGACACCGACCGGAAGTCGACGCCCGCGCGCTCGAACGCGTTGGCCATCTCCGGCAGCGGGCAGGCGCCGCAGTACGCGAGCCAGGCCCCGGTGTCGAAGTTCTCGTGGTCCATCTTCTCGGTGGGTTGCAGGTTGATCAGCAGCACCGGCGCCCCGCTGCGCTGCGCCACCGGCAGCAGCATCGACGCCGTCATGTACGTCGTGAGGAAGCCGACGATCAGGTCGCAGCCCGCGCCGCGCAGCTTCTCCGCCGCGACGGCACCCTCCGGGGCGTCGGAGATGAACCCGACGTCGACCACGTCGATGTCGCCGACCTGGCGCAGCCGCTCCGACACCCGCGCCGCGGAGCGCTGCAGCTGCGGGAGCAGGTCGGGGAACTGCGGCCAGTAGGCGCCGAGCCCACCGGCGACGAGCCCCACGGTGGTCCGGCGTGGCGTGACGCGGCGCAGGGCGGACCCGCGCGCCTCGGCGACGGTGGTCATCGGCTCCTCCTCGAGTCGGTCGAGATGCGGGGTCGTGAGTGGATACGGGTGCTGGAGCACTCGTATCCACTCACGGGCGCGTCAGCGCAGGAAGGCCGCCGCCACGCCGGCGTCCACCGGGATGTGCAGGCCCGTGGTGTGGGTGAGGTCGCCGCCGGTGAGCGCGAAGACCGCCGCCGCCACGTGCTCGGGCAGCACCTCCCGCTTCAGCAGCGTCCGCTGGGCGTAGAAGGCGCCCAGCTCCTCCTCCGGCACGCCGTAGACGGCGGCGCGCTGGGCGCCCCAGCCGCCCGCGAAGATCCCCGAGCCGCGCACGACGCCGTCCGGGTTCACGCCGTTGACGCGGATGCCGTGCTCGCCCAGCTCGGCCGCGAGCAGCCGCACCTGGTGGGCCTGGTCGGCCTTCGCCGCGCCGTAGGCCACGTTGTTCGGGCCGGCGAACACGCCGTTCTTGCTGGAGATGTAGACGATGTCGCCGCCGAGGCCCTGGCCCACCATCATCTTGGCGGCACTCCGGGAGACGAGGAACGAACCCTTCGCCATGACGTCGTGCTGCAGGTCCCAGTCGGCGTCGGTGGTCTCCAGCAACGGCTTGGAGATCGACAGGCCGGCGTTGTTGACCACGAGGTCCACGCCGCCGAACGTCAGCGCCGCGGCGTCTACGGCCGCGGCGACCGCCGCCGGGTCGGTGACGTCGACGGTGACCGGCACCGCCACGTCGGTCGAGCCCAGCTCCGCGGCGACCGCGGCCGCCGACTCGCCGTCCCGGTCGGCCACGACCACGCAGGCGCCCTCGGCGGCCAGCCGCCGGGCGATGGCCTTGCCGATGCCCGACCCGCCGCCGGTGACGAACGCGATCCGGGTGGCCAGGGGCTTGGGCTTGGGCATCCGCTGGAGCTTGGCCTCCTCGAGCGCCCAGTACTCGATGCGGAACTTCTCCGACTCCGGGATCGGTGCGTAGGTCGAGACGGCCTCGGCGCCGCGCATCACGTTGATCGCGTTGACGTAGAACTCGCCTGCCACGCGCGCGGTCTGCTTGTTGGCGCCGAAGCTGAACATGCCCACGCCGGGGACCAGCACGATCGCCGGGTCGGCGCCGCGCATCGCCGGGCTGTCCGGGACGGCATGCCGCTCGTAGTAGGCGCGGTAGTCCTCGCGGTAGGCCGCGTGCAGCTCCTTCAGCCGCGCGATCACCTCGTCGAGGGGCGCGGTGGCCGGAAGGTCGAGCACGAGCGGCGCGACCTTCGTGCGCAGGAAGTGGTCGGGGCAGGAGGTGCCCAGCGCGGCGAGCGGCGCGAGCTTCTCCCGGGACAGGAAGTCGAGCACGACGTCCGGGTCGGTGAAGTGCCCGACCTGGCGACGGTCGGTGGACGCCAGCCCGCGGACGACGGGCGCGAGCGCGGCCGCACGGGCCCGCCGCTCGTCCGCCGGGAGCGGCTCGAAACCGGGGCGCAGCGGGCCGAACGGCTCTGACGTGGCCCGCGAGTCGAGGTAGGCCTGGGCGGTGCGGATGATCTCGAGCGAGTTGCGCTCGCACTCCTCGCTGGTGGCGCCCCACGCCGTGATGCCGTGGCCACCCAGGATCACGCCGATGGCCTGTGGGTTGGCCGCCTTCACCGCCGCGATGTCGAGCCCCAGCTGGAAGCCGGGGCGCCGCCACGGCACCCACAGCACCCGCTCGCCGAAGATCTCCTTGGTGAGCGCCTCACCGTCGGCGGCCGCGGCGATCGCGATGCCGGCATCGGGGTGCAGGTGGTCGACGTGTTCGGCCTCGACGAGCCCGTGCATCGCCGTGTCGATCGACGGCGCCGCGCCGCCCTTCCCGTGCAGGCAGAAGTCGAACGCGGCGACCATCTCGTCCTCGCGCTCGACCCCCGGGTAGACGTCGACGAGCGCGCGCATCCGGTCCAGCCGCAGCGCCGCGAGGCCCTTCTCGGTGAGCGTGCCCAGGTCGCCGCCGGAGCCCTTCACCCAGATCAGGTCGACCGGCTGACCGGTCACCGGGTCCGTCTCGGAGCCCTTCGCGGACGTGTTGCCGCCCGCGTAGTTGGTGGTGGTCGGGTCGGCCCCGAGCCGGTTGCTCCGGCTGATGAGCTCCTGGACGACGGGGTTGGTCATGGTCCCTTCCGAGAGTCTCTGAAGTTCAGGAAAGCCACATTCATGTACCTGCAGTTCAGGAATGTGGCTTTCCTGAACTTCGGGCCGGGCCTACGCGCCCCAGCCCGCCTGCTCGCCACCCACCCGTTCCGCCACGATCTTCTCCGCGTAGCCGGAGCTCCGGTAGGCGGCCATCGGGTCGGCAGCCAGGCCCATCTCCTCGCGGACCTCCCGCAGCAGCGGCCGCACGTCGGTGTTGTAGGCGTCCATCATCGCCGCGTTGGCGCCGAGCACGTCACCGGCCTGCTGCGCGGCGGCGAGCGCCTCGGCGTCGACGAGCAGGGCCTTGGCCGTGGCCTCCTGGACGTTCAGCACGGACCGGATGATCGCGGGGATCTTCGGCTCGATGTTGTGGCACTGGTCCAGCATGAACGCGATGCCGGCGTCGGCGCCGAGCGCGTCGGCGGAGACGATCTCGTGCATGATCCGGAACAGCTGGAACGGGTCGGCCGCGCCGACCATGAGGTCGTCGTCGGCGTAGAAGCGGGAGTTGAAGTCGAAGGCGCCGAGCCTCCCGGCGCGCAGCAGGAACGCCACGATGAACTCGATGTTGGTGCCGGGCGCGTGGTGGCCGGTGTCGATGCAGACGGTGGCCTTGGGCCCCAGCTCGAGGCAGTGGGCGTACGAGGTGCCCCAGTCCGGGACGTCGGTGGAGTAGAAGGCCGGCTCGAACAGCTTGTACTCCAGCAGCATCCGCTGGTGGTCGCCGAGCCGGTCGTACACCTCGCGCAGGGCTTCGGCGAGCCGGTCCTGCCGGGCGCGGATCGAGTCCTGCCCCGGGTAGTTGGTGCCGTCGGAGAACCAGAGCTTGAGGTCGCGGCTGCCGGTGGCGTCCATGATGTCGACGCATTCGAGCAGGTGGTCGGTGGCCTTGCGGCGCACGGCGGGGTCGGGGTTGGTGACGGAGCCGAGCTTGTAGTCGTCGTCCTGGAAGACGTTGGAGTTGATGGCCCCGATGGCGACGCCCTGGTCGGCGGCGTACTTGGCGAGCGCCGCGTAGTCGTCCACCCGGTCCCACGGGATGTGCAGCGCAACGGTGGGTGCGACGCCGGTGAGCCGGTGCACGACGGCGGCGTCGGCGAGCTTCTCCTCCGGGTTGCGCGGCACCCCGGCCTGCGCGAACACCTTGAACCGGGTGCCGGAGTTGGCGTAGGCCCACGACGGGGTCTCGATCCGCTGCTGCGCCAAGGCGGTCCGGACGTCTCTCACCTGTCGTTCTCCGTTCGGGACAACTGGTCCTCCAGGTGGAAGACCTCCTCGAGGACGAGGAATCCCTCGTCCGGGGCCCGGCCGTCGAGGCCGGTGAAGTAGTGCGCCATCTCGGCCTGCCAGCGGGCGTTCACGGCGGTGTCGGCCATCGCGCGCTGCGCGGCGGCCAGGTCGTCGCACTCGACGTACCCCACCAGCAGGCCGTCCTCGCGGGCGTGCAGCGAGTAGTTCCGCCAGCCCGTGTCGCGCAACGCCGCGAGCATCTCCGGCCACACCGCGCTGTGGCGTTCCTTGTACTCGTCCAGGCGGTCGGGCCGGACCTGGAGCAGGAAGCAGTAGCGCATCGGCGCTCGGCCCTCCATGCGACGACGTCGACGACGGAATGAAACCTTTCAATTCACTGTAGGGGTCGCCGGCTGGGGCGTCAACGGGGTCGCCGCCACACCCGCCGCACGGAGCGAGCGGCACGCCCGCCCGCTAGGCGCGAGCGAATGCGCCGTTCGCTCCATCGACGCGGCGCGGCACGCGCGAGACACCCTCCTCGATCGCGCATTGGGTTGGGATGATCCCAACTTTGAGCGTGAAAATTGGGGCTTGTTGCCGGTCGGCGCCGGCGCTAGCCTCCCCGCTTAATACGTTTCAACCCGCACTGCGTCGACGAGGACGAGGAGAGCCCATGGCCGCACCCGATTCCGTCGGGGTCCAGCCCGGCGGGGACGACACGACGATCAGCAGGCAGCAGTGGAAGTGGTCCGTGCTCGCCGCGATGGCGTCCTACCTCGACGCCGGCTCGATCGTGGCGCTGGGCGCCGGGCTCACGCTGTTCCAGTCCGAGCTGGGCCTCTCCAGCTTCGGGGTCGGAGCGCTCGCCGCGATCGGGCCGAACGCCATCGGATGCGCGATCGGCGCGTTCATCGGCGGGCGGCTCGGCGACACGCTCGGCCGCAAGCGCATCTACAAGTGGGACCTGCTCATCTACGCGCTCGGCATCCTGCTGATCGCGTTCGCGGTGAACCCGGCGATGCTGTTCGCCGGCACGTTCATCGTCGGCGTCGCCGTCGGCGCGGACGTGCCCACGTCGCTCGCGCTGGTGGGCGAGTTCGCGCCGGCCAAGGGCCGCGGGCGCCTCATCGGGCTCACACAGGTGGCCTGGAGCCTCGGCCCGGTCGTGGTGCTGGTGCTGGCGCTCGTGCTGAGCCCGATCGGCCTGCTGGGCACGCGGATCGTGTTCATCCACCTCGCGATCGTGGCGCTCGTGACCTGGGCGCTGCGCCGCGGCATGGTCGAGTCCGCGCGCTGGACGGCCGCCGCGGGCCGGGCCCGCGCGATGGGCGACCAGGTGGCGGCGCTGTTCCGCGGCCCGAACCTGCGCGCTCTCGTCTGGACGGCCTCCATCTACACGTTCTGGGGCCTCGCCGCCGGCACGGCCGGCATCTTCACGCCCTACGTGGTCGAGACGCTCGGGGCGGGCACGCAGGCGGCGGGCGTGGCGCTGTCCTCCGCCGGGTTCATCATCACGATCCTCTCGACCGTCTTCGTGTTCATGCCCTACAACGACCGCAGCTACCGCACCCGCCGGATGATGTGGGGCATCGGCGCGTTGCTGCAGGTCGCCTCGTACGCGATCTACCTCTTCCTGCCGTTCACGGTGCCGGTCGTGATCGCCAACATCGTGCTGTTCGGCATCGGTGCCTCGCTCGCGGGCGAGCCGACCTACAAGGTGTTCAGCCAGGAGCTGTTCCCGACGATGCTGCGCGGCACCGCGCAGGGCTTCACGTTCGGCGTGGCCCGCACGCTGCTGGGCATCTGGTCGTTCTTCGTACCGATCCTCGCGGCGGTGGAGATCGGGCCGGTCGCGCTGCTGCTCACGGTGTTCCTGCTGATCAGCGGCGTCATCGGGTTCTTCTGGATGCCCGACACCGTCGGCAAGTCGCTCGAGCAGATCGAGGCCGAGCGGGCGGCCGCATGACGGGCGGGGTCGAGGACCTGCTCGCCCGGTTCACCGACCCCGGCCCGCAGTACGGCCCGCTGCCCATCTGGTGGTGGAGCGGCGCGACCGTCACCCGGGAGCGGCTGCGCTGGCAGATGGAGCGGCTCGTGGCGGGCGGCGTCCGGCAGGCCGTGGTGCTCTGCCTGGCGCCGACCGGGCCGATGTTCGGTTCGGTGGCCGACGACCCGCCGTTCCTGTCACCGGAGTGGCTGGACCTGTTCGACGCCGCCTGCGCCGACGCCGAGGAGCTGGGCTTCACGCTCTGGCTGTACGACCAGATCGGGTTCTCCGGGGCGAACTTCCAGGGGGAGCTGGTCGCGGCCGAGCCGGCGTTCGCCGGGCAGGCGCTGCACCGGACGGAGCGCGAGGGCACGGACCTGTCCGTCACCCCGCCGGCGGGGCACGAGCCGCTCGCCGCCTTCGCGGTACTGCGGGACGGCGAGCGGGTCGCCGTCCCGCTGGAGGGCGGTGGCGTGCGCTGGGTGGGCGCACCGGCCCGCGTCACGCTCGTCCACGCCGGCACCAGCGGCTTCGACTACTTCTCCACCCGGGCCTGCGCGGCGCTGCTGGACCGGGTCCACGGCACCATGGAGAAGACCGTCGGCCACCGGTTCGGCCGCAGCATCGGCGGCTTCTTCCAGGACGAGCTGCCGCCGATGCCGACCTGGGGCAGCGACTTCGCCGCCACGTTCGCCGAGGCGCACGGCTACGACCTGCTCCCCCGGCTGTGGGCGCTGTGGGAGCCGGACGCCTCCCCGGAGGCGGCCCGGGTGCGCCGCGACTACCACGCCCACCGCGCGACGCTCGCCCGCCGCGGCTTCTTCGACCAGCACGACGCCTGGTTCGCCGAGCGCGGGCTCGTCTGCGGCTTCGACCAGGCCTCGCCGGCCCGGGAGGGCGACCCGGTCGGCGGCGTGCACACCTACGGCGACTACCTCGGCCTGCACCGCGGCTACGGTGCCCCCGGCAGCGACCACTGGGGTGACGCCAAGGTCCACAGCTCCCTCGCGCACGCGGGCGGGCACGAGCGCACCTGGGTCGAGGCGTTCCACTCCTCCGGATGGGGCGGCACCCTCGAGGAGACCTACGACTGGCTCTCGGCGTTCCTGCGCCGCGGCGCCACCCTCTACGACCCGCACGCCGTCTACTACTCCACCGTGGGCGGCTGGTGGGAGTGGGCACCGCCGTCCACCTGCTGGCGCCAGCCCTACTGGCCGTCCTACCCGGTGTTCGCCACCGCGGTGGCCCGGCTCTGCTCGGTGCTGACGGCCGGTACGCACGTCGCCGACGTGCTGCTGCTCTCCCCCACCACCACCGCGCAGGCCCACGTCACGCTCGCCGGGGCGCTCCCGGACGCCGAGCGCGTGAACCGGGTGTTCCGCGAGCTGAACGGCGTCAACTCGTGGCTCTCCGAACGCCGCGGTGTGCTGGAGCGCGCGGGCATCGACCACGACGCCCTCGACGAGGAGACCTTCGCCGCGGGTGATGTGCTCGCCGACGGGCTGCGGGTCGGCGGGGAGACCTTCTCCACGGTCGTGCTCCCCGCGGTGTCCGCGCTGCACGCCGACGCGGCGGAGCGGCTGCTCGAGTTCGCCGCCGCGGGTGGGCGGGTGCTCTGCGTGGAGCGGGCGCCGGAGCTCTTCGTCGGCGGCGACGCGGACGTCGGCGAGCGGTTCGCGGCGGCGGTGGCCGACGGCACGATCGCGCTGGTCCCGACGGCCGAAGCCGTGCCGGACGCCGTGCGGCACGGCCCGGTCCGGGTACGGGCCGACGCCCCGTTCCTGCTCCGCCGGCACGGCACCGCGCACGTCCTCGCGCTCACCGCCCACGACGACCGCTCCGGCACCGCCGCACCGATCCTGGACCTGCACGGGTCGTGGCTGGAGAGCGGCTTCACCTGGCAGGGCTACAACGACGCCCTCCGCACCACCGGCTACCGGTTCCGCCCGCCCGGCGACCGGGTCGCGCGGGTGCGGGTGACGGGGATCGGGCGGCCGCGGGCGCAGAGCTGGGCGCCGGGCACGGGCCGGCGCACCGAGCTGGAGGTCACGGCCGCGCCGGGCGGTGCGTGGGAGCTCACCGTGCCCTTCGACGACGGCGCGGTGGCCCTCGTCGTCCTCGGCCCGGACCTCCCGGCCGCGACCGCGCGGCCGCTCGGCCCCGTGGTGGACACGATCCGGCTCGACGGGCCGTGGCGCGCCCGCCCGGAGTCCACGCTGGACAACCGGTGGGGGGACCTCGCCGCCGCCGACCGCGCCGGGACCCTCCCGATCGAGGCCTGGCGCCTGGAGCACGCGGCCGACGGCGGGGAGTGGGCGCCGGTCACGGCGGGCTTCGGGCCGTTCGCCGAGGTCCGGGACCCGGGGTCGCAGTGGCGGCCGGTCGAGTGGTCGCTCTCGCGCGGCATCCGCAACGACCCCGCGCACGCCGAGACCCTCGGCCCCAAGGGGCACGTGCCGGAGGAGTTCCTGGACTGGCGGCGGGTCCGCGCGGGCGAGCGGGTGGCCGTGCGCACCCACCTGCCGCTCCCCGACCGGCCCGGCCTGCTGCTCGCCGTCGGTGCCGGTGCGCCCCGGCGCGTGCGCGTCGACGGCGCCGAGGTGCCGGTCGACGGAAGCGGCCACCTGTCGTTCAGCCCGCTCCCGGCCGGCCGCACGGTGGCCGTCGAGATCGAGCTGACCGCCGAGCGCGACGGCCCGCTGCGCGCGGCGTTCGCGGTGGTGGCCGACGCGGCCGGGTACCGGCGCCCCGAGTGGATGCTGCCGGCCGCGGACCTGGTGGTCGGCGAGTCCGCCGACCTCGTCCTCGACCTCCCCCTCGACGCGGTCCCCGCCGACGCTCGGGTGCACGTGGGCTCGGACGGGGCGTGCCGCGTGCTCGTGAACGGCGTCGAGGTCGGCCGCCAGGGCGACTTCCAGCCGTATCCCGACCACCGCGAGGTCCGCGTCCACGCCTACGACGTCGGCCCGCACCTGCGCGCCGGCGCCAACGAGGTGGTTCTTCGCGTGACCGACCAGGGCGGTGAGCCGACCGCCGCCGCCCTGGACTCCCCGGACCTCGGCGTGTGCAGCGGGCCCGGTTGGACCGCCCGGCGGGGCGGCGCCGCGGCGCCGGTGGTGCTGCGCCGCCGGCATCCCGGCGACCCCGCGTTCGTGTGCGCGCAGCCGCGGCCCCACCCGCTGCCCGGGGCGGCCTGGCTCGATCCGGCCACGGCCGGGCGGGACGTGGTGCTCCCGGTCGTACCGGACACGGCACCCGGCCCGGAGCGCACCGAGTGGCTACGGTTGCGAGTCCCGCCGGGAACGGTGGCGATGCGGGTCCCGACGCCGCTGCCGGTGGTGGCGGAGGTGGACGGCACGGAGATCACCCCGGTCGGCGGCACCCTCCGGTTCCCCGCGCGCCACGGCTGCGACGTGCTCCTCCGCGTCACCGCCCGGGACGGCCGCCGCGGCGGCGCGCTGCTTTCCGGCCCGGTCGAGCTGGAGGTCGCCGAGGCCGAGGTGCCGCTCGTCCCCTGGGAGGAGCTGGGCCTGCGGGCGCTCGGCGGGCACGTCACCTACCGGCGGACCGTCGTCGTCGCCGAGGGCGGGCTCAGCGGGGGTGGGCGCAGCGTGCTCGACCTCGGCGAGGTGCGCGGCACCGCCGACGTCCACGTGAACGGTGTGCTCGCCGCGCGCCTCGTGTGGGGGCCGTGGCGCGCCGAGCTCACCGAACACCTGCGGCGTGGCGAGAACGAGATCGAGGTGGTCGTGCGCGGCACCCTGGCCGGGTACCTCGACGACGCCTCTCCCACGGCCGGTGTCTACGCGGGCCAGGTGCGCACCGGCCTGCTCGGTCCGGTGGCGCTGCACCGGTACGGGGGATCTCGATGACCGATCGGCCGCGTCTGGCGGGGCCATGACCTGGGGAGCACTAGACTCGATCCGTTCCAGCGCTCTCGGGAGGCGACGGTCGTGACGGCGGGGACTGGCTCACGGGGCGCCCCGAGCATGAAGGACGTGGCGCTGCGCGCCGGCGTCTCGCTCGGCACCGTGTCCAACGTCCTCAACCGGCCGGAGCTGGTCAGCGAGCGCACCCGGCAGCGGGTGCTGACCGCGATCGCCGAGCTGGGGTTCGTGCGCAACGAGTCGGCCCGCCAGCTGCGCGGCGGGGGCAGCCGCACGCTCGCGTACGTGGTGCTGGACACGTCCAACCCGTTCTTCACCGACGTGGCCGAGGGTGTGCAGGAGGCCGCCGACGACGCGGGGCTCGCGCTCTTCCTCTGCAACAGCGCCGAGAGCAGCTCCCGCCAGGCGGGCTTCCTCGACCTGCTCGAGCAGCAGCGAGTGGAGGGCGTGCTGATCACGCCGGTCGACTCGGCCGATCCGCGCATCAGCGCCCTCGCGGGTCGTGGCACGCCGGTGGTGATCGTGGACCGCGGCGCCGGTCCGGACGGCTGCTCGGTGACCGTCGACGACGTGCTCGGCGGCGACCTCGCCGTCACGCACCTCCTGGAGACGGGCCACCGGCGGATCGCGTTCGTCGGCGGTCCGCGCGCGATCGGCCAGGTCGCCGACCGGATCACCGGCGCCGAGAAGGCGGCCGCCCGCTCACCGGGCGCCGACCTCATCGTCATGGAGACCGCGGCACTCAACGTGGCCGAGGGCCGGCGGGCGGGCGAGCGGATCGCCGGCATGCCGGCGGCCCGCCGGCCGACGGCCGCGTTCTGCGCCAACGACCTGGTCGCGCTCGGGCTGCTGCAGCAGATGGTGCGCCTCGGGCTGCGGGTGCCCGACGACCTCGCGATCGTCGGCTACGACGACATCGAGTTCGCCGAGGCCGCCGCGGTGCCGCTGACGTCGGTGAGCCAGCCCCGGCAGCTCCTGGGACGCACCGCGGCCGGGCTGCTGCTCGAGGAAGCCCGCACGCCGGGGGAGCACCAGCACCAGCAGGTGGTGTTCGCCCCCGAGCTCGTGGTGCGCGCCTCCACCCGCCTGCGCCCGGCGAGCAGGCCCGCGTGAGGATCGGGCCCGCCCGGCAGAAGTGATCACTTTCCCGGGACCCGCGTCGAGGGGCTCAGCGCCTATCGGTAGCGTCTGGCTCCACCGATCGGGGGAAGGGGTCGACGATGGCGTGGTGGTCGCGCGAGGCACGCGAGCGCGGCCCCGCCCGCGGCCCGGAGGACGTTTCCGCGCTCGCCGCGCGCAACGCCGACGGGGTCAGCTACTTCGCGGCGGGCCGGGTGTCCGAGGCGGTCCCGCGGTTCGAGGACGCCTACGAGGGGTGCATCGAGACGCTCGGCGGCGACCACCCGCACACGCTCACGGTCGCCGGCAACCTCGCCGCGGCGCTCGTGGCCGCCGGCCAGCGCCGCGGGCTGGAGCTGATGATCACGAACCTGGCCGACCGGGTGCGCATGTTCGGCGCCGACGACCCCCGCACGCTCGCGGCCGCCGACGCCCTCGCGTCCGCGTACCGCCTGGCCGGGGTGGCGGACGAGGCGGTCGAGCTGTCCACTCGCGTCACCGCCGATCGCCGCCGGATCCTCGGGCCCACCCACACCGACACGCTCGTGTCCCGGATGGGGATGGCCCTCGCGCGGGCGGCCGCCGGGGACGTCGTGGCGGCCCTCACCCTGCTCGAGGTCACGCTGCACGACTCGGAGCAGGCCCACGGTTCCCGCAACCCGCACACGATCGCGATGCGCGCGAACGCCGCGGGCTGCCTCGCCGCGCTCGGTCGCGGCAGCGAGGCCGTCGCGCTGTTCCGGCAGGCGTTCGAGGACTCGGCCGCGCTGCTCGGCGCGAACCACCCCGACACCGTCGCGCTGCACGACGAGCTGTCGAGCCTGGTTCAGGACGCGCCGCGCAGCGCCGCGAGCAGCTCGGACTCGACCTCCGCGAACCGCGTCGAGGTGATCAGCTCGACCTGACGGGGGCGCGGCAGGTCCACCACCACCTCCCGCCGCACCCGGGTGGGCCGCGGCCCGAGCACCACGACCCGGTCGGACAGGAACGCCGCCTCGCGGATGTCGTGGGTGATCAGCAGGACGGTCCAGCCGAAGCGGGCGCGGACCTCCTCCAGCCAGGTCTGCATGTCGGTGCGGGTGAGGGAGTCCAGCGCGCCGAACGGCTCGTCGAGCAGCAGCACCGCCCGGTCCTGCACGACGGTGCGCAGCAGCGCGGCCCGCTGGCGCATCCCGCCCGACAGCTCGTGGGGCCGCGCCGACTCGAACCCCTCCAGGCCGAACGGCGCGAACAGCGGGCGGGCCCGCTCCCGCGCCGCGCGCCGGCGCATCCCGGCCACCTCGAGGCCGAGGGTCGTGTTGTCCAGCACCGTGCGCCACGGGAACAGCAGGTCCCGCTGCGGCATGTAGGCGACGTGGTCGACGCGTCCGGTGGCGTCCTCGCCGTCCACGAACACGCGCCCGGCGTCCGGCGGCTCCAGCCCGGCGATCACGTTGAACAGCGTGGACTTGCCGCAGCCGCTCGGCCCGATCACCGAGACGAACTCCCCCGGCGCCACGTCGAACTCCACCCCGTCCAGCACGGGGAGCGGGCCGGGGAACGCCTTGTACAGGCCCTCCATCATGAGCTTCCCGTCATGCACGGCGCCACCAGGGGATCACGAGCCGCTCCACGGCGTAGGTCAGCAGGAACAGCGTCACCGACAGCAGGGCCGTGACCAGCACGGCGGCGAGCACGAGGTCGGTGCGGAAGGAGTTCTTCTGCAGGCTCATGAAGATGCCCAGCCCTGCCGTCGCGCCGACGTACTCGGCGAAGATCGCGCCGGTGACGGCGTAGGTGATGCCGATGCGCAGCGCCGTGAAGAACCGGGGCATGGCGCCGGGCAGCCGCACGTAGCGGAACTGCTGCCAGCGTGAGGCGCCCATGCTCCGCAGCAGGCTGGTGGCCTGGCGGTCGGTGGCGGCGAACCCCTCGACGAGCCCGACCGTGATCGGGAAGAACGTCACGAGCGCGATCACCACGACCTTCGGGAACAGCCCGAACCCGAACCAGATGATCAGCAGCGGGGCGATCGCGATGATCGGCAACGTCTGCGAGGCGACCAGCAGCGGCGTGAGGGCGCGGCGCAGCCACGGCGAGAAGTCCACGGCGGTCGCGATCGCCCAGCCCAGGGCGAGCGACACCCCGAACCCGACCGCGGTGACCTGCACGGTCGGCAGCGTGTTCGCCCAGATCTGGTCGCGGAACGCCCAGCCCTGCTCCAGGACCCGCAGCGGCGAGGGCAGCACCTGCGGCCGCACCCCCGCCGCGGTGACGTACCACTGCCAGGCCGCGAGCCCCGCCGCGACGAGCACCAGCGGCGGCACCACCCGCGCCCACACCCGCGAGTCAGGCGGGCGGCGCGACGTAGTCATTGCTGAACCAGGTGGCGAAGTCCGGGCGTTCGGTCAGCGGCGCCCCGTCGGGGCCGGTCAACACCCCCGTGTCGAACACCCACCCCGAGTACCCCGTCCACTTCTCGAGCGTCTGGGTGCCCACGCGGCCGTTCTCGTCGCGCAGGAACCGGTCGGCGAGCATGTGCTGGCTGCGCGTCACGAGCTCCGGCTCGGTGAACGTGCCGGGGTTGGCGTCGATCAGGAGCTGGGCCGCGCGGTCGGGGTCGTCGGCCGCGAGCTGGTAGCCGCGCTGCGCGGCCTGCACGAACCTGGCCGCGAGGTCGGGGTGGGCCGAGAGCCACGGCGAGTTGCCGATGAGCAGCACGTTGTACGCGTCCGGGAAGCCGTAGTCGGTGTAGGAGAACGTCTTCAGCGGCTGCCCGCGCATCTCCGCCTCGATGCCCTCCCAGGCGACGAACGGCTCGGTGAAGTCCACCTGGCCCGCGTAGAGCGCCTCGTACGCGGCCGTGCCCAGCACGACCGTCCGGAACGTGCCCGTCCCGCCCGCGTCCCGGATGACGGCGCGCATCTTGGGCTCCTCGTACGCCGCGCCGAACCCGCCGTAGGTCTTGCCGTCGAGGTCCTTCGGGGACGTGATGTCGGCCCGGTCGGCCCGCACCGCGATCTGCGTGGCCCAGTGCTGCAGCACGGCCATCACGGACGTGATGTCGGCACCTGCCGCCTTCGAGAACGTGAAGGAGTCCTGGAAGCTCACGCCGAACTCCGCGACGCCGGAGGACACGAGCGTGTCCGGCGACGTGCTGTTGTACGGCAGGAACTGCACGTCCAGGCCGGCCTCGCGGAACCAGCCCTCCTGCTGGGCCACGAACAGGCCGGTGTGGTTGGTGTTCGGCGTCCAGTCGAGGGCCACGCGGATCGTCTCCGGCCCGCCCCCGCTTCCACAGCCGGCCAGCACCAGGGCCAGTACGGCCGACAGGGCCGCCAGTACTCGGGGGGCGCGAACGGGCGTCACGAGTTCCTCCCTACGCCGGTGCTAACCGGGTCAGGTTCGAACGGTCAGCGGCCGGTCCTGCCGCCCTCTCAGCCTCGGCACGCGAGGCTCCCGTGGGTTTCGGATGAGGATACGCTGTTGCCGGCGCGAGGCGAGATCGGTGTGCCGCATCACGTGCGGCGGATCACATTTCCGCGCAGCACCGCACTCGCTCTCCGGGCCCTCGGCGCGTTCGTGCTCCTCGGGGGCACCGGAACCGCGGGAACACGCCCGGGAATAACGGACCGCACACTCGCGTAGGACACAGCGTGACCAGTAATCTGAGACGATCTCAGGGACCGTTGAGATAGTGTTTATCGCGTAGGGGTTCCACCGGCGATCAGCCGGTCAGCGGTAGGAGTTACGACCGATCTCGACTCCCGGCAACGGGAGCCGTCCGGCGGGGGCGCAACACCGGACGACTTCATCGGGGGCTGTTACCGGCCGCACCGAGGATCGGCTTGACCTGCACCGATGTGCTCGAGCACCCATCGTCCACGAGGTGCTCGAGCATGCCCGCGTGTCCGGTCCTCGATGACCGGCGGGTCGAACCGACCTCTGCGGACGACGCCGTCCGTCATCCGCCATGCCCAACGGATCCGAGGCAGAACCTTGCCTGTCCCCGGATCGCCCGTCAAGAGGGGGACAATTTCGTGAAGACCAGGATTTTCATCATGGGTTCCGGTGTCGTGGGCGCCGCGACCGGTGAGGGTTTCCTGAAGGCCGGCCACGATGTCACGTTCGTCGACATCAACGAGGTGCGGGTCCAGGAGCTGCGCGACCGCGGCTGGGATGCACGCACCGGGATCGACCTCGCCGACGAGCCGGAGTCGTTGATCTTCCTGACCCTGCCGACGCCGAACGACGGGCACCGGTGGGATCTGTCGGCGTTCAGCGCCGGCACCGCCTCGGTGGGCCGCGCGCTCGCCGGCGCCTCGGCCGAGCACGTCGTGGTCGTGCGTTCCACCGTGCCCCCGGGCACCACCGAGGGCCTGGTCAAGACCGCCCTGGAGGAGAACTCCGGGATGGTGGCCAACGAGGGCTTCGGGCTCGCGTCCAACCCCGAGTTCCTGCGGGCCGTCTCGGCCGCCGAGGACTTCGCCAACCCGTGGATGACGATCATCGCCAGCCGCGACCCGCAGAACGTCGAGCGCCTGCGGGCCGTGCTCGCTCCCTTCGGCGGTGAGCTGCGCACCTTCACCAACCCCGCCGAGGCCGAGTTCATCAAGGCCGCGCACAACATCTACAACGCCACCAAGATCAGCTTCTGGAACGAGATGTGGCTGGTGGCCCAGAAGCTCGGCCTGGACCTCGACCCGATCGCCGCCACCGTCGCCCGCTCCGCCGAAGGCTCCATCAACCCCGAGTACGGCATCCGCGGCGGCGCCCCCTACGGCGGCGTCTGCCTGCCCAAGGACACCCAGGGCTTCCTCGGCTTCGCCGACACCCTCGGGGTGGACATGCCGCTGCTCTCGGCCGTGGTCGAGACCAACGACCGCCTCGCCGCCCTCGTCAACCACGAGATCGACACGATGGCGCACGCCGACGCCGGCGAGCTGCGCGGCCAGAGCTCGATCCCGGCCACGGAGCGCGAGTCGGCATGAACCTGCCCGCCTACTACTACCTGCTCGGCACCCCGCTCGGGGTGCTCGGGCTGATCCGGTGGGGCACCTGGCTCATCCGCCGCATCCCCGCGGTGCTGTACAAGCCGATCACGGGCGAGCACCGGATGCCGCTGTCGGTCGTGGTGCCGGTCTACCAGGAAGACCCGAAGATCTTCGCGGCGGCGATCGAGTCGTGGCTCGCCAACGAGGTCGAGGAGGTCATCCTCGTCATCGACGAGTCCGACACGACCTGTCAGGACGTCGCGAGCCGCTACCCGGTCACCGTCGTCATCACCGACGTCCCGGGCAAACGCGACGCGCTCCGGCGCGGCTGGCGCGCCGCCCGCACGGAACTGGTCGCCCTCGTCGACTCCGACACGATCTGGGCCGACGACGTCGCCATCGAGGTGGCCAAGCCGTTCGCCGACCCGCG
The DNA here is from genome assembly GCF_054486945.1 of Pseudonocardia wallangbongensis. Taxonomy (NCBI): domain Bacteria; kingdom Bacillati; phylum Actinomycetota; class Actinomycetes; order Pseudonocardiales; family Pseudonocardiaceae; genus Pseudonocardia; species Pseudonocardia wallangbongensis. The sequence continues at coordinate 649,822 of NZ_JBRERS010000004.1, read as the reverse complement.
CATCGGCGGCGTGGGCACCCGGCAGTCCGTGTACGGGTCGAAGGGCTTCCTGGCCCGGATCACCGACATGTTCCTCGACCACCGCTACTTCGACGAGAACGCCTCCCAGTCCCTGCTGGGCCAGGCCGTCTCGTGCCTGTCCGGGCGCACCGCGGTGTACCGGCGCGAGCTCCTGCTGGAGATCGAGGACGACTTCATGGACGAGACGTTCTGGGGTGTCCGGTCCCTCTCCGGCGACGACAAGCGCCTCACCACGCTGATCCTGGAGCGGGGCCACCGCACCTACATGCAGCGCACCGCGGAGGTGTGGTCCACGTTCCCGGACCGCTGGCGCACGTTCTTCCGCCAGCGGCTGCGCTGGGCCCGCAACACCTGGCGCTCGGACCTGCGGGCCCTGTCGAAGCCCTGGGTGTGGCGCCACCCGTTCCTCGCCTACACGATGATCGACAAGGGTGTCAGCGGCTTCACGCTGCTGCTCGGGCCGCTCGCGATGGGGTTCGCCCTCGTCACGCAGAACTGGATCCTCGCGGGTGTGCTGCTGCTGTGGTGGCAGATCAGCCGCGCGGCCAAGCTCGCCCCGCACATCCGGCGGCGGCCGTCCAGCTTCTTCTTCGTGCTGGGCTACGTCGTCGTCTCCTGGCTGATGGCGATCATCAAGATCACCGCGCTGGTCACCATCCGCAAGCAGGCCTGGCTCACCCGCGAGGTCGCGGTGGAGAACGGCGAGGTCGTGCGCACCACGGTCGAGCAGCACGCCGACGACGACCACACGGACGACCACCGCGACGACGACCACCACGACAACGTCATCCCCCTGCGGAGGGCAGCTGCATGAACACCGGCACCACCAGCAGGCGGTGGGTCGGCCGGATCCTCGCGGCGGGTATGACCACCGCCATCGGTCTCGGGCTCACGGCGGGCACGGCGGCGGCCGCCCCGGCGGCCCCCACCGCCGCCCAGGCGCTGGTCCGGCCGGCGCAGGTGGTCACCCCGGACACCGCCGCATCCGTGCGCCGGGCCTGGGAGTCCCGGGGCCGCCCGCACCACCTGGCGATCCTGCGCGACTACCGCATCGACCTCGCCACGGACGGCCGGGTCACCCGCCAGGTCGGCCGGGCCGGGGGCACGGTCACCATCTCCGACCTCAACCGCGCCCTGCCGTCGGACTGGCTGAAGATCGCCGACGGCACCGCGACCCTCGACGCCACCCTCGTCCTCACCCCGCGCGTCGCGCTGCAACTGGGCGGCTCCGGCAGCTCTGTCCACACTTTGGCGCTCGCGGGTGGCGCCACTCCGGCCGACGCCGCCTCGATCCACACGGGAAGCGGCCGGCTGGCCCTGGGCGGGATCACCGTCACCTCGGTCGACCCGGCCACCGGGCAGCCGCTGCCCGCCAGCGCGAAGGGGCGGCCGACGATCGTCGCCTCCGGCGGCGGCCGGCTGGACATCACCGACACCACGATCAACGACCTCGGCGCCGTGTCCGACGGCACCCCCGGCGCCGACGACGACGGCACCGCCGCCGTGGAGTTCCACCGAGGCAGCACCGGCTCGGTCGTGCGCAGCACCGTGGCGCGCGGCAGCACCGGGGTGGAGCTGTCGCACTCGGAGGGCGTGGACATCGAGCAGCTCACGGTGTCCGACTCGGCCGAGGACGGCCTCGTGCTGGCCGGCGACGAGGGCACCACGCTGAGCGGCATCCGGGCCACCGGCAACGGCGAGAACGGGGTGCTGGTGTCCGGGGCGAGCGCCGGCCGCCCGATCAACGGCATCAGCACGAACGCCAACGGGGCCTTCGGTGTGGCCGTCGTCGGGGAGGCCGGAACGCAGATCTCCGCGATCGACACCACGGCCGACGAGGCCGGCGGGCTGCGGATCTCCCGCTCCACCGACATCACGGTCTCCGGCTACACCGCCACCGACCAGCGCATGGGCGTGTTCACCCACGTCCACAGCTCCGGGATCGTGCTCGACGGCATCCAGACCACCGGCGGTGCCCGCGGGCTGGTCGTCGAGAAGAGCACCAGCAACCTCGAGGCGAAGAACTCGACGTTCAGCGGTGCCCGCGTCGCCGGCGTGGCCGTCAACGGCAACGACATCGCGCTGGACGGCGTCCAGGTGTACGACTCCCGGTCCGCCGTGCGGGTCGACCGCGGGGCGCACGACATCCGCCTCACCGGGCTCACCGTCGAGGGCGGGCGCGACGGTCTCGTCACCGCGGCCGGCACGTCCGGGCTCGTCGTCACCGACATCTCCGTCAACGGGGTCGAGTCCGACGCCGTGCGCAGCTTCACCCCGGACGCCCGCATCACCGGCGCCCAGATCACCGGCGGCGGCACCGGGTTGGACATCGCGGCGGGCGCCACGATCACGAACTCGACGATCACCGCCGCCCGGGAGGGGATCCGTTCCCGTTCCCCGGAGCTGGTCTACGCGTCCGGGGTCACGGTCGACACCACCGAGCTCGGCGTCAACAGCGCCGAGGGCAGCCCGTTCACGCTCGTCGACTCCAACGTGCACGCCCTGGAGTCCGTGCGCGGCGTGATCAGCCAGCAGGGCACCAACGACCTGAGCCTGCCGCCGTTGAACCTGCTGGGCGCCGTCGGCGTCCCGCTGATCCTGCTGGCCGTGGTGCTGGAGGAGCTGCACACGTTCCGCCAGCGCCGCCTCGGCGGCACCACCCGGCGCCGCCGCCCGCCCCTTCCGATGGAGGCGTTGTGAGCGCGATGCCGATCTGGCGCCGAACCGTCCAGATGATCGTCACCGGCGCGGTCGCGGCCGTCCTCGTCGCGGGGTGCGGCGCGCCCGCACCGGCGCCGCTGGAACGCCGGGACGTCGCGCCGCCGGCCGCCACCGACCCGGCACAGCCGTGCGTGCGGGAGGCCCCCGCCGCCGACGCCCCGGCTCCGGCGGCACCCACCGGGCTCGACGTCCGGTTCGACCGCGCCACGAACCTGATCGACGTCGTCGCCGGCACCGGCGTCACGCTCCCGGCGATCGCCGCCGCCGTGGACGACCCCGCCGCACTCCGCGAGGTCGCCCCCGGCGAGTGGCAGCTCGGCGCCGACCTCGCCGTGCGCAGCGGGGCCGAGCTGCAGATCAGCGCGCCGCAGGTCCGGTGGCTCAAGCTCAGCAGCGACCCCGGCCGGTTCGTGTCGGTCGAGGCGCTCGGCGGGAAGCTCGACATCACCGGCTCCTGCGTCACGTCCTGGGACGACGGCGCGGGCACGGTGGACACCGGCTACGACGACGGCCGCAGCTTCCTGCTCGCCCGCGACGGCTCCCAGATGTCGATCTCCCACGCCGAGCTGCACTACCTCGGCCACGGCGACGTGGAGGCCTACGGGCTGTCGTGGCGCACCGCCGGCACCGGCGGGTCGATCACCGACAGCATCGTGTCGCACCTCTACTACGGCCTCTACACCTACGAGGTGAGCGGCCTGGCCGTGCTCGACAACGAGTTCCGCGACAACGTCCTCTACGGGATCGACCCGCACACCGAGTCGGCCAAGCTTTCCATCGAGCGCAACGTCGTGCACGACAACGGCAAGCACGGGATCATCCTCGCCGAGGACTGCGTGGACAGCGTGATCCGCGACAACATCGTCTACCGCAACGCCCACCACGGGATCGTGCTGTACCTGCGCTCGGACCGGAACATCGTCGAGGGCAACGAGTCGTTCGGCAACAACGCCCAGGGCATCAACATCAACGAGTCCGGTGCCAACACCCTGCGCGGCAACGAGGTGTACGACAACGGCGAGACCGGCATCGGGGTCACCCAGCTGGCCGAGGGCAACGTCGTCGAGGGCAACCAGCTGCGCGGCAACCAGCAGGACGGCCTGCGCATCGTCAGCGAGTCGACCGGCACCGCCGTGCACGACAACGTCATCGCGGAGAACGCCCGGTACGGCGTGTACGTCGACACCAGCGGCTCCCTCGACCTCACCGGGAACACGGTCACCGAGAACCGCGCGGGCATCATGAGCACCGGCGACCCGGTGGCCCCGGAGAACGCGAACGAGGTCAGCGGCAACACCGAGTCCGACGTGGTGGCCGACAGGGGCTAGGCCCTCGGCGCGTGTCGGGCTCATGATCAGCGACTCGGCGCGTTCCCGGGCCAGATCCGCCCGCTTTCGCGCCGAAGCCTCGATCATGCCCGCGAGACCGCCTCCGGTTACGCCGCGCGCCCATCCGCGTCGAGCCGGGCCCTCAGCGCGGCTCGGCCACCCGGGCCGTCCGGCCCGCGTACGTGGCGCCGGTGACCCGGAGCAGGGTGAGGGCCTCCTCGGACGGGGACCCGGCCGGGGTCGTGCAGACGACCAGCGACTGGCCCGGCGACCCGGGCTGGCCCGCCTACGACCCTCGGCACCCGGTCGCGGAGGAGCTGCACGATGCGGCGGCTCAGACCGCGCCCAGTACTGGCTCGAACGCCAGCTCGGCGGCGCCGACTAGCTTGGCGTCACGGCCGAGCGGGCTCGTCTCGATGCGGGTGCCGCCGACCGCTCGGCTCACGAGGCTCCGTACGTGCACCTGCGCCCGGACGTGGTCGACGACCGCGGGCGGGAGCGCGGTGAACAGGTCGCCGAGCACCACCAGGTCCGGGGCCGTCACGTTGACGATCGTGACGAGGCCGATCGCCAGCCATTCGGCGAACTCGTCGAGCGGGCCGGGCAGCGGGGCCGTCTCGAGCGAGCGCAGCTCGGCCACGACGACGCCGCGCGGCGTGTCCTCGGGCAGCCCGAGCGCCCGGCACAGCGCCGACTCCCCCACCTCGGTCTCCCAGCAGCCCTTGTTCCCGCAGTAGCAGGCGCGCCCGCCGGGCCGGACCACGAGGTGGCCGATCTCGCCGACGTAGCCGCGCGTGCCGCGCAGGGGCCGCCCGGCGGCGATCACCCCGCCGCCGACACCGCGGTCGGCGGAGATGTAGACGAGGTCGTCGACGTCGTGCGCCTCGCCCCGGACGTGCTCGGCGAGGGCACCCAGCTCGGCGTCGTTGGCCACCTGCACGGGGATCCGCAGCACCGCCCCCAGCCGGGTGCCGAGCGCGACGTCGCGCCACCCGAGGTTGGGCGCCTCGTGCACGAACCCGTCGTCGCGCCGCACGACGCCCGGCACCGACACCGCCGCGCCGCGGGCGGCCACGGCGAGCTCGTCGGCGAGCAGCTGCGCCGACTCCGCGATGTGCGTGATCACCTCACCCGGGGTGCGGGTGCGGTGGTGCAGGTTCCAGCTGTGCCGGCCGAGCACCTGGCCGCCGATGCCGACCATGGCCATCGCGACCTGCTCGACGCGCACGTCGATCGCGAGCACGACGGCGGCCTCCGGCTCGGGCAGCACCATCAGCGACGGGCGGCCCGCCCCGTTGCGTTGCGCGGGCACCGCCTCGGTGACGACCCCGGCCTCGGCGAGGCCGTCGACCACCGCCTTGATCGTGCTGCGGTTGAGCCCCAGCTCGGAGGCGAGCGTGGCACGCGTGCAGGGCCCGGCGACGTGCAGGCGCCGGAGCAGGGCGGCCCGGTTGTGCCGGCGAGCCTCGTCGGGCCGGGCACCTGCGGTGACGGCGGATGCCCCGCCGCCGCCGTCACCGCCCCACGTGCGACTCACCTGCCGGCGACCGCCGACCGCCGCCGCGACAGCACGTCGACCCCCGCGGCGAGCAGGAGGACGATGCCGTTGACGAGGAACACCACCGACGCGGGCTGGCCGAGCAGGCCGAGCCCGTTGTTCACGGTGGCGAGCACCGCGCCGCCGATCACGGCGTTGCTGACGCGCCCGCGCCCGCCGAACAGGGACGTGCCGCCGATGACCGCGGCCCCCACGGCGAACAGCAGCGTGTTGCCGCCGCCCGCGGCCGGGGACACCGAGCCCACCTTCGAGGAGTAGATGATCGCGCCGATCGCCGCGCAGGCCGAGCCGATCACGAACACGGTGGCCCGCACGCGCGTGACGTCGATGCCCGCCCGGCGGGCGGCCTCGCGGTTGCCGCCGACCGCGTAGACGTGCCGGCCGAAGCGGGTGCGGTCGAGCACGTACGTGCCCGCGACGAGCAGGATGAGCACGACGGGCACCACGTACGGCACGCCCGCGATCGGCGACGTGCCTGGCGAGCGGTCGAGCGTGAGCAGGAACGTCGCCACGGCGGCGAGCACCACCACGGCGCCGACCTTCAGCAGCACGAGGCCGGTGGGCTGCGCCACCAGCCCGAGCTTGCGCCGCGACCGCTGCCGGTTCAGCAGCACGGCCGCGTAGCCGCCCGCGCCGATCACGAACAGCAGCCAGCTGCCGAACGTCGACAGGTTGCCGTTGGCCACCGCGAAGATCACATCGTCGCGCAGGCCGAGCGTGCCGCCGTCGCCGATCAGCTGCAGGATCACGCCCTGCCACGCGATGAACAGGGCCAACGTCACCACGAACGAGGGCATCCCGAGCTTCGCGACGGCGAACCCGGTGAGGCAGCCGATGACGACGCCCACGCACACCGCGAGCAGCATCTCCAGCCACGGGTTCGGCGGGAACCCGACCAGCATCAGTACGAGCGCCACGGCGGAGAACGCGGCGCCGAACCAGATGCGCAGCATCAGCGCGATCACGATCGCGACGACGACCACCAGCAGGAACAGCACGAACACCGTGGTGCCCATGCCCCCGAGCAGGTTGCCACCGCTCACGAGGTGCAGCGCCATCACCGCGGCCGCGAGCCCCGACGCCGTGCCGGCGGCGAGGTCGATCTCGCCGGTCAGCAGCACGAACACCAGGCCCATCGCGATGATCGTCTGGCCTGCGCCCTGCTGGAGCAGGTTGGCCAGGTTGAGCAGGCTCGGGAACGTGCCGCCCGAGTCGAGCACGGTGAACAGCACGAACAGGGCCGCGAGGCCGAGCAGGGCGGGCAGCGCGCCCAGATCCCCGTTGCGCAGGTTGCGCAGGTAGGCGCGGATGGCCTCGTCGGTGCTGCGGGCAGTGGTGTCGATGCCGAAGTCGGCCGCACGCGCGGACGCGGGCGCGGCACGCTCGGCCGCACCTGCGGCGGCGGCCACCTTCTCCGCCTGGGCCTCTTCCGTCTGCATCTTCTCGGCTGACATCAGACGGCCACGCTCTCGGGACGCTGCAGGCCGAGGTCGCCCGACCGGCCGGCGGTGATCAGCTCGACGACCTGGCCGTGCGTGACGTCCTTGGTCGGCACCTGGGCGACCATCCGGCCGAGGTAGAGCGTGGCGATGCGATCGGCGACCTCGAACACGTCGGCCATGTTGTGGCTGATCAGCACCACCCCGAGGCCCTGCTCGGCGAGCCGGCGGACCAGGTCGAGCACCTGGCGGGTCTGCGCGACGCCGAGCGCGGCCGTGGGCTCGTCCAGCAGCACGACCTTCGAGTCCCACAGCACCGCCTTGGCGATGGCGACGGTCTGGCGCTGCCCACCGGACAGCGCCGCGACCGGCATCCGCACGGACGTGACGGTGCGCACCGACAGCGACGCCAGGGTGCGGCGGGCCGCCTGCTCCATGTCGGCCTCGTCGAGCAGCCAGGGCTTGCCCCGCTCCCGCCCGAGGAACATGTTCTGCACGATGTCGAGGTTGTCGGCCAGCGCGAGGTCCTGGTAGACGACCTCGATCCCCAGATGTGAGGCGTCGGTGGGTCCGTGGATCGCCACCGGCTCGCCGGCGAAGCGGATCTCCCCGCTGTCGATGGGGTGGATGCCGGCCACGGACTTGACCAGCGTGGACTTGCCCGCGCCGTTGTCCCCGACGAGCGCGGTGACCTCACCGGCCCGCACGTCGAAGTCGACGTCGTGCAGGACCTGCACGGCGCCGAAGCTCTTGTTCACCCCGCGCAGCTGCAGGATGGGTTCGGACATGGGTGCTCCTCCGGTATATCCGTGAGCGGATACGAGCGCGGTGGCACTCGTATCCGCTCACGACGGGTCGACGCTCAGCTGGTGCTGATCCCCAGCTCGTCGCACGCCGCGGTGGTCTCCGCGACGCAGATGTCGGACGCCGGCACGGCGCCGTCGTCGACCACGGTCTTGACGTTCTCCCGCGTGATCAGCTGCGGCTCGCGCAGGACCGACTTCACGTCGCGGCCCGCCTTCGGGTCGTTCACCGACTGGGTGGCGAGGGCGTCGGCGGCGGCGGTGTCGCCCTTCGCGAGCGCGGCGGCGAGCTTCGCGGCTGCCTCGGCCTCCTGCTTGATCGGCTTGTAGACCGTCATGTACTGGTCACCGCGCAGGATCGCCTGCAGGCCGTCCGGGGTGGCGTCCTGGCCGGTGACCACGACCTTGCCGTTGAGGCCGTACTTAGTGAGGACGGTGATGATCCCGCCCGCGAGCTCGTCGTTGGCCGCCACGACGCCGTCCACGTGGCCCTGGTTGCCGGTGAGGATCTGCTCGAACGTGGTGCTCCCGATCTGGGCGTCCCAGTCCTCGATCTGCTGGCTCTGCACGATCTTGTACTCGCCGGACTGGTACTTCGGCCCGAGCACGCGCTGCTGGCCGTTGTAGAAGAGCGTGGCGTTGTTGTCGGTGGGCGCGCCCTCGATCTCGATGATCTGCGGGTTGGCCACACCGGCCGCGTCGAGGCCCTGCACGAGGCCCTCGCCCTGCAGCTGGCCGACCTTCTCGTTGTCGAACGAGACGTAGTAGTCGCTCGACCCGCCGAGGTTGAGGCGGTCGTAGTCGATGGTCGGGATGCCCTGCGCCTTGGCCTTCGCCGCGACGGCCGACCCGGACTCGCTGCTGATCGACGCGATCACGAGCACCTTGACGCCGCTGGCGAGCATGCTGTCGGCCAGCGTGGAGAACTTCTGCTCGTCGCCCAGGGCGTTCTGGATGTCCGCGTCGAGACCTTCGGCCTGCATCGCCTCCTCCAGGAGCGGCTTGTCGAAGCCCTCCCAGCGGGCGGAGCTCTCGGTCTCGGGGAGGATCACGCCGACCTTGACCCCACCGGCCGGCGCGTCGCTCTCGGCGGGCGCGGAGGGCGCGGCGGCGTTCTGGCCGCAGGCGGCGAGTACGAGGACAGCTCCCAGCCCTGCGGCCGCGAGCGCGGTTCTCCTGGTGCGCATGAAGGTCCCTCCACAGCTGCGGGGAATGTTGTGACCGACAACGTATGTCGCCGACGTGGGTGGCGCCAAGCACACTGGATCGTTACAGTTCTCGACGGACGGTCACATTTCGGTCTCGCAGACCCGTATTTGTTGCCGCGGGCACACTTCCGGACGCTCCCCACACCCGCCCGGCCACGGGCGAGCCGCACCCGCGATCGAGATTCACCCGACCGTCTCGCACTCACCCCATCGGGCGGAACCGCATGACGGATCGTGAGAGCCCCGACCGCTACGGAGCGTGGTCATCCTCCCGTTCGGCCCACCGTCGCCGGAGGGTCCCCGTCCCGGGAGCGGAGCGCCACGGCGGCCACGACGGCGACGATGCCGAGGAACTCCAGCACGGTCGGGACCTGCGCCAGCCCGATCAGGCCGACGACCGTGGCCGTGGCGGGCAGCAACGCGAGCAGGACGGCGAACCGCGCCTGCCCCAGGCGGCGCAGGACGACCTGGTCCAGCACGTAGGGGACCACGCTCGACAGCACCCCGACGCCCACCGCGAGCACGAGCACGAGGGGGTCCGCCAGCGCGCCGAGCGCCCCCGGGCCGTCGACGAGGAGCAGCGGCGAGAGCACGACGGCCGCCACCGCGAACCCGACCGTCATGTCGTCCAGGCCGTTGCCGCCGGACGCCACGCGCTTGCCGAGCACGATGTACGCGGCCCACATCGTGGCCGCCCCGAGCGCCCACAGCACCCCGGACGGGCTCCCTGACCAGCGCACATCCGCGATGAGGAGCACACCGACCGCGGCGAACAGCACCGCGGCGACGTCCCGCGGGCGGCGCGACGCCGCCGCCGCGACCGCTACCGGGCCGCAGAACTCGATCGCCACCGCCGTGCCGAGCGGCAGCCGGGCGATGGCCTCGTAGAACGCGATGTTCATCAGCGCGGTGGCCAGCCCGAACGCGGAAGCCCGCCAGAACCGGGCGCCCCGCCACGCCGATCGCGCAGGTCGGCGCCATGCGAGCAGCACCAACGCGGCCCCGAGCAGGCGCAGCACCGCGACGGCGCTGGGCGGCAACCGGTCGAACAGCGCGACGGCCAGCGCCGCGCCGACGTACATCGAGATGGCGCCCACGACGAACAGGACGGGCGCCGGAACCCGCGTTGCCACACCACTGCGCACGTGTGCCCAGCGTAGTCAGCCCGTCAGAAGTGTTTACATGGGTCGTGTTGCGACATCCCTTGCGGGAACGCATCATTCACTCGTAGTCAACTGGATCTGCAGGAGTCACCGTGATGTCACCGCGAGGACGGCTCGGCCACCCGGTCGAGCGTGACGTCCGTCGCGACGCGCCACGGGAACACGTGCAGGGGTGCTGAACGTCTGGGAGAGTGGGCGCACCGCGCAAGCGGTCGTCACAGCAAGCGATCTCGGGTCCACGGCCCGGGGTCGAGACGGAGGGAGACCGCTATGCAGCCAGGAACCCTGACCCGGCCCGAGTTGACCGCCGCTGACCGCTGTGACCGTTGCGGGGCGGCTGCGAAGGTCCGGGCCGTGTTGCCGAAGGGCGGCGAACTGCTGTTCTGCGGTCACCACGCACGGGCCCACGCCGACAAGCTCCGCGAGCTGGAGATCGACGTGCAGTCAGGCAGTTGACGAGGCCGGCTCCGGCCGGCCCGATCCGACGCCTCGACGGGGCGGGGACCACTCGGTCCCCGCCCCGTCGTCGTCTGCACCGGAGCGCGACTCGCGGGTCAGCGCCAGGAGCGGAGGGTGGCGACGCGCTCCTCGAGCTGCTCGATGTTGGCCATGGCGGTGGGCGGGCCGCCACAGGTCTTGCGCAGCTCGCTGTGGATCATCCCGTGCGGCTTGTTGGTGCGGTGGTGGTACAGGGCCACCAGGGTGTTGAGCTCCTTGCGGAGCTTGTTCAGCTGCTCGCGGACCGTCAGCTGCGGCCGTTCGGCGGGTGGCGGCTGCACCGCGGGCGCCTTCTTCTGGGAGCGGGTCATCCACTCCTTCTGCCGCTGGTTGAGCAGGGTGCGCACCTGCTCGGGCTCGAGCAGACCGGGCAGGCCCAGGTAGTCCTCCTCGTCGGCGGAGAACGACGTGCCCTCGTAGATCAGCTGGTCCAGCTCGGCCTCCGCGCCGAGGGCGGTGAACGACTTCTCGTCCTCCCCCGGCTCGTCCTCCTGGCGCTGGGCACGGGCGAGCAGCTCGTCGTCCCACTGCTCGTCGGCCCGGTGCGGCTGGCCGAGCACGTGGTCGCGCTGGGCCTCCAGCTCGCTCGCGAGCCCCAGCAGCACCGGCACGCTCGGCACGAAGACCGACGCCGTCTCCCCCGCCCTCCTCGACCGCACGAACCGGCCGATGGCCTGGGCGAAGAACAGCGGGGTGGACGCGCTCGTGGCGTACACGCCGACCGCGAGCCGCGGCACGTCGACGCCCTCCGACACCATCCGGACCGCCACCATCCAGCGATCCTCGGACTCGCCGAACTTCGCGATCCGCGCCGAGGCGCCCGGCTCGTCGGACAGCACGACGACCGGGGCGGTGCCCGTCACCCGCGTGAGGATCTCCGCGTAGGCGCGCGCGGTGGTCTGGTCCGAGGCGATCACGAGGCCGCCCGCGTCGGGCATCCCGCCGTTGCGGTGGGCGGTGAGCCGCCGGTCGGCGGCCGACAGCACCGCCGGGATCCACTCACCGGCCGGATCGAGCGCGGTGCGCCAGGCGCGGGCGGTCTGCTCGGCCGTCATCGGCTCGCCGAGCCGGGCCGTCATCTCCTCGCCGGCGCTCGTGCGCCAGCTGGACGTGCCGGAGTAGGCGAGGAACATGACGGGCCGCACGACGCCGTCGGCGAGGGCCTCGGCGTAGCCGTAGGAGTGGTCGGCCCGGCTGCGCAGGCTGCCGTCGGAGTCCGGGAGGTAGTCGATGAACGGGATCGGGTTGTCGTCGCTGCGGAACGGGGTCCCGGTCAGGGTGAGCCGCCGCGTGGCACCGTCGAAGGCCTCCCGGACGCCGTCGCCCCACGAGCGGGCGTCGCCCGCGTGGTGCACCTCGTCGAGGATCACCAGGGTGCGCCGGTTGTCGGTGCGGGCGCGGTGCAGCAGCGGGTGGGAGGCCACCCCCGCATAGGTGACGGCGATGCCCCGGTAGTCCGACGAGGTGGCCCCGGTGGAGTTGCGGAAGTCCGGGTCGAGGGCGATGCCCACCTGCGCGGCCGACACCGCCCACTGGTGCTTGAGGTGCTCGGTGGGCGTGACGACGGTGATCGCGTCGATCAGCCGGTCGGCGATCAGCTCGGAGGCAACGCGCAGCGCGAACGCGGTCTTGCCCGCGCCCGGCGTGGCCACGGCGAGGAAGTCCGTGGGCGCGGCCGCGAGGTAGCGGGCGAGGGCGCTGCGCTGCCAGGCGCGCAACGGTCGTGCGGAGGGAGCGATCTGCTGGGCCTGAGGGGTCGGCGCGGACACACATCTCCCTGACATCTCGACTTCTCGGGAATGGCCCGGCACTCGGTGCCCGCGGCGTCACCGTTGATGGCGCGGGGCGGCTGCGGGGCGTCGATCAGGTTAACGGGCGCCGCCCGTGGGACGGGTGGGACCCGCCGATGGTGCATGCTGGGAACGAACGCCGGTGTCCCCCTGACCGGGTGGCGACGACTTGCCCCCGCGGCCCGGCAGGGGCGATGCTCCGGCAGCACCCTGCCGGCACCGAGGAGCCCGCGATGACCGACCAGCGCCCGCCCGCGGCGGATGCCGCGGAGGCCGCCGCCACCGGGCTGGACGCGTTGATCGCCGACGGGCATCCGGGCCCCCTGGGCCTGCTGTCCGGGGGTTCGGCGCTGCGGATGGCCGCCGCCCTCGCGGCCCGGCCCGGCGCCCTCGCCCGCCGGAGCGTGGGGCTCGCGGCCGAGCTGGCCCGGATCGGCGCCGGCCGCTCCCGGGTGACGCCGGAACCGGACGGCGAGCGCTACGCCGACCCGGCGTGGATGCGCAACCCCCTCCTGCGCCGCCTCGCCCAGGCCCACCTCGCCACGAGCGCCACCGCCGACGCGCTCGTCTCCGACGCCGGGCTCGGCGCCCCGGACGAGGCGCGGCTGCGCGCCACGGTCGCCGTGCTCTCCGGCGCGCTGTCCCCGAGCACCACGCCGCTGAACCCGGTGGTGTGGCGAGCGGCCCTCGGCACCGGCGGGGCGAGCGCCGTGCGCGGCATGCGCAGGTTCGTGGACGACATGGCCGCGCCGCCGCGCACCCCCTCCCCCGCCGCGGCCGGCACGCTCGAGGTGGGCACCGACGTCGGGACCACACCGGGCGCGGTGGTGCTGCGCACCCCCGTCTTCGAGCTCATCCAGTACCTGCCCCAGACCGAGCTCGTGCACGAGGTGCCGCTGCTCGTCGTGCCGCCGGTGCTCAACCGCTACTACCTGGCCGACCTCGCGCCCGGCCGCAGCATCGTCGAGCACCTCGTCCGGGCGGGCGTGCAGGTGTTCGCCGTGTCCTGGCGCAACCCGGACCCCGCCCACGACCCGGCACACGCGCACTGGGACCTCGACACGTACGGGCGGGCCGTGCTCGACGCGATGGACGCCGCCGAGCACGTCGCCCGCACCCACCGCTCGTCCCTGATGGCGTTCGGCGCGGGCGGCACGATCACCGCGATGCTGCTCGCGCACCTCGCCGCCACCGGCACCCAACACCGCGTCGCCGCCGTCACGCTCGCCGGCACCGTGCTCGACGCCCGCTCCGTGCCACCGGACCCGGCCGCCGCATGGGCGGCCGTGGCGGAGTCGGAGCGCGCCGGCCACCTCGACGGCCGCCCGCTGCTCGCCGAGCTGGCCTGGCGGGCGCCGGACACCCTGCTGTGGCCGCAGGCCGTGAGCTCCTACCTCTGCGGAGCCGAACCCCCGACGTCCGAGGTGCTGTTCTGGCTCACCGACACCACCCGGGCGCCCGCGGGCCTGCACCGCGACCTCGTCGACGTCGCCCTGCGGGCGCCGCTCGCCGTGCCGGGCGCGGCGAGCCTGCTCGACACCCCGCTGGACCTGGCCAAGGTCGACCGCGACTGCTACCTGGTGGCCGGCGCGGCCGACCCCGTCACCGCGTGGCGCGACGCGTACGCGGCCGCGGGCCTGCTCGGCGGCGCCTGCCGGTTCGTGCTCGCGACGGGCGGGCACGCCGCCTCCCTGGTGAGCCCGCCGGGCGGCATCGGGGACGGTTTCCGGGCGGCCGTCGCCGTACCCGGCGAACCCGGCCGCTGGCTCGCCGACGCCGAGGACCAGGCCGGCTCGTGGTGGACCGACCACCTCGACTGGCTCGTCGCCCGCAGCGGCGCCGTGCAGGACGCCCCACCGAAGCTCGGCGGGCGCGGGATGCACGCGCTGGCACCCGCGCCCGGGGCGTACGTCCTGGGGCGTTAGCGGGGCGCTGGGAGCGCCGAACGACTCGGGCCTGCTGCCCGATCGGGCCGTGGCCCCGTGCATCGGCTGGTGGCGGTGAGCGTGAGGCCACCTGGACGCCGCTCGCCACGGCCGGAGTCGTCCAGGACCCCTTCCTTCAGGCGGCGTCGGGGACGCGGGCGACGGCGAGCCGGTAGGACGAGTGGCGGGTGCTGCGCATCGTGCTGAGCTCCTCGAGCTCCACCCCCGCGTCGGCGAAGGCCTTGCGGAACTCGTGCTCGTAGGTGACCCGCCCGAAGTGGATCGTGGTGACGTGCTGGGCCAGCGGCTTCGCCCACTCCAGCAGCGCGGACCGGCGGTGGTGGAACGTCTGCGTGCTGTACAGGCGCCCCTCCGGGGAGAGCAGGGACGCGACGTGCGCGATGGCGGCGGCGGGGTCGGGGAGCAGCATCAGGCTGGCGCTGAAGTACACGGCGTCGTACGGGCCGCCACGGTGGTCGTAGACCGAGCCCAGCACCGGGTTGACGTGGCCGGTGAGGTCGGCGCGGCCGAGGGCGGCCTGGCAGCACGCCAGGTAGTCCCGGTCGATGTCGAGGCCGACCACGGCGAGCTCCTTGGCTCGCACGACGTCGGCGCACCGCGCCAGCGCCGCGCCCGTGCCGATCCCGACGTCGAGCATGCGCGCCCCGTCGGGCAGCCGCGCGAGCACGTGCCGGTACCACGCGGACGTCATCCCGGCGATGACCCGGTCGTACACCCACGCGCGGAGTGCGCTGCGCAGGGGAACCCGGGCCGGGGACGGCATGCTGCCGGGCACCCCGGCAGAGTGGTCACTCAACAGCGCGGCCGCTCAGTCTCCGCCACCGTCATTGCCGTCGTCCCTGCGGTAGGTGTCGAAGATCTTCTTGCACTCCGGGCACACCGGCGAGCCGGGCTTCGGCGAGCGGGTGACCGGGAACGTCTCGCCGCACAGCGCCACCACCATGTTGCCCAGCACCGCACTCTCGGCGATCTTGGCCTTCTTCACGTAGTGGAACATCTTCGGCGTGTCGTCGCCGGTGGTGTCGGTGCCCTCCGGACGCGTGTCGACGTCGGGCAGAACCTGCGTGGCCATGTCGTCCATGATGCCCCACGTGCCCGTTCCCGTCTCCCCACGTGATCCGTTACTGACCTCACCCGAGGTCGCCGACGCCGTCGCCACCCGCCGCCCGGTGGTCGCGTTGGAGAGCACCTTGCTCGCCCACGGCCTGCCCGCGCCGCAGAACCGGGCCGCCGCCGAGGAGCTCGAGACCACCGTCCGCGCCCACGGCGCCGTACCCGCCACCGCCGCCGTCCTCGACGGGGTCGCCCGGGTCGGGCTCACCGCGGCCGAGCTGGACCGCGTGTGCGCGGGCGGGCTCGCGAAGCTGTCGGCCCGCGACCTCGGCGCCGCGGTCGGCCTGCGCCGCGACGGCGCCACGACGGTGGCGGCGACGGCCGCCCTCGCCCACGCCGCAGGCGTGCAGGTGTTCGCCACCGGCGGTCTGGGCGGCGTGCACCGCGGCGCCCGGGAGAGCTGGGACGTGTCCGCCGACCTGGCCGCGCTGGCCGCCACGCCGGTGCTCGTCGTGTGCTCGGGGGTGAAGTCGATCCTCGACGTGCCGGCCACGCTCGAGGTGCTGGAGACCGAGTCGGTGCCCGTCGTCGGCTACCGCACCGACGCCTTCCCCGGGTTCTACCGGCGCGACTCCGGCCACCCGGTGCCGTGGCGGGTGGACACGCCCGCCGAGGCCGCCGCCGTGTGGCAGGCGCACCGGGCGCTGGGTGCGGCGTCGGGCGCCGTGCTCGCGCAGCCGGTGCCACCGGACGCGGAGCTCGACGGTGTGCTGCACGATCGGCTCCTGGACGAGGGCCTCGCGCTGGTCGCGTCGCGCGGGATCACCGGCAAGGACGTCACGCCGCTGCTGCTGGCGCACTTCCACTCCGAGAGCGGCGGCGCGAGCCTGCGGACGAACCTCGCCCTCGTGCTGGCCAACGCCGCGCTGGCCGCGCAGGTGGCGGCCGCGCTCGGCACATGAGGCCACCCCGGGTCGTGGTGGTGGGCGACGTCGCGGTGGACGTCCTCGTCGAGCCGTGCTCGCCCACCGTGGGCGGGGCGGACGTGCCCGCCCGGATCCGCATGCGCGCCGGCGGGGCCGGGGCGAACACCGCCGCGTGGCTCGCCCACCTCGGCGCCGATGTGACGCTCGTCGCGCGGGTCGGGGACGACCCCGCCGGCCGCGCGGCCGCCGACGACCTGCGGGCGGCCGGGGTGCGCCCCGCGCTCGCGGTCGATCCGGGGCTCCCGACGTGCACGGTGGTCGTGCTCCTCGCCGACGGCGACCGCACGATGTTGTCCGACCGCGGCGCTGCCGCCCGACTGGCGCCCTCCGACCTGCCCTACCTCGACGGGGCCGACCACCTGCACCTCTCGGGCTACGTCCTGCTCGGCCCGGCGTCGCGGGCCGCGGGACGGGCAGCGCTCAGCCGAGCCCGCGCGGCCGGGCTGAGCACGTCGGTGGACCCGCAGGTCGCACCCGCCCTGGACCCCGGGTTCGTCGACGACGTGCGCGGCGCCGACCTGCTGCTGCCGAACGCCGCCGAGCTGGCCGCGCTCGGGGGCGCCGACGCGCTGCGCGAGGTGGTGGGGGCCGTCGCGGCGACGGCCGGCCCGGCACCGGCAGGCTGGACAGACGGGCACGGCACGTGGACGGCGCAGCCCCCTCCCACCGAGGTGGTGGACCCGACCGGCGCGGGCGACGCCTTCGACGCCGGCGTGCTCGTCGCGTGGCTCACCGGGGCGGGGCCCGCGGCCGCCCTGGAGGCGGGCTGCGCCGCGGGCGCGGCGGCGGTGGGTCGGCTGGGGGCGCGGCCCGGCTGAGCCCCGCTCTCTGGTGTCCCGAACCGGAAGTCCGGTGCATAAATCGGCGGATCCAGGTTTCCGGCGGGCCGGCCTCGTACCGGGCGTACTCGGACGGTTCGCCGGTGCGGCCAGCGGGAAGCTGGGCCGTCGAGTTATGTGGTGGACTTTCGGTTCGGGACACTAGCAGCCCAGTGCAGCCGCCAGCTCGTCGACGCCGCGGACGGCCAGGTCGGCCGGGGTGTCGGCGGCGCGGTCGGCAGCGCGGCCGGGGCCCTTCTCCGCCGGGCGCTCGAGGAACGCGGTGCGCAGCCCGGCGTTCGCCGCCCCGGTGATGTCCCACCCGTGGCAGGCGACCAGCAGCATGCGTTCCGGTTCCACACCGAGCAGGCCGGCCGCGGTGCGGTAGACGGCCGGGTCGGGCTTGTACGTCCGAGCGAGCTCGGCCGAGAGGATCGCGTCGAACCGCAGGCCCGCGTCCTTGGCGAGGTGCGTGAGCAGCGCGAACCCGCCGTTCGACAGGGCGACCACGAGGTGGCGCCCGCGCAGCCGCTCCAGGCCGGCCGCCACGTCGTCCCATGCGGGCAGGCGGTACCAGCAGCGCACGAGCCGCTCGCGTACCTCGTCGTCGACGCGGTCGGCGAGCCCGAACTCGTCCAGCAGGTCGTCGAGGGACTCCCGGTGGAGCGTGTCGAGGGGCGTCCACGGCCGCTCGCCGTCCCGCACGCGGGCCATCGACGGGAGGTACCGGTCGCGCCACGCGCCGGTGAGCGCCGCGGCGTCGACGTCGATCCCGCGGGTGGCCGCGATCCCGGCGACCTGGCGGGTGATCCCGGTCCACCAGTCGACGCTCGTACCGAAGACGTCGAACGCCAGCACGTCCACCTCGTCCGCTCTCACGATGCGCTCCCCAGATCGACCTGCAACCACTCGCCGAGCCCCTGCTGCCCCGCCGCCGTCAGCCGCACCACCCGGCTCGCCTCGGTCAGGCGCACCCAACCCAGCTCGATCAGCCGGCTCGTGACGGCGGCGCCGAGGCTCCCCGCCAGGTGGTGGCGGCGCTCGCTCCAGTCCATGCACCGGCGGGCCAGCGGGCGGCGCAGGCGGTCGAGCCCCTCGACCTGCACCCCTATCCGCGCGAGCACCGCCGGGGCCTGCGCGGTGACGGCGTAGCCGCCGTCCTGCTCGACGAGCACCCCGCGCTCGGTGAGCGCCTCCGTGAGCGCGACGCCGAACGTGCCCGCCAGGTGGTCGTAGCACATCCGCGCCCGCCGCAGGTTCTGCCCGCGGACCGACGCGCGCAGCGACGTGACCCGGTCCGGTGGCGCGAGCAGCAGCAGGCCTTCGAGGGCGTCCGCCACCGCCGTGGCCAGCCGGAAGAGCCGGTGACGGCCCGCCCTCCGACTCGACGACGAGCAGCCCGCCCTCCACGAGCTTGCGCAGGTGCGCGCTCGCCAGCGACGGGGACACCCCCGCGACGTCGGCCAGCGCGGAGGCCGACATCGGCCGGCCGGCGAGCAGCGCGAGCAGCATCGCGACGCGGTTGCGGTCGGCGAGGAGTGCCCCGATCCGCGCGAGGTCCGCCTCTCCGGTCACGGATCGAACGTAACCGCCGAACGCTTCAACAGCGGTTGAAGTGTGCTGGCGCCTAGTACGGCAGCGGTAGATCGTGATCATGTTGCTGGTCGGCTGCGGTAGTGGCCGGTTCGGCCACTGTGTCGGTGTCGGGTCGCCGGCCCGGCTGCGCGGCAGCTCATCCGAGCGGCCCTGATCGGTTGTTCATGGCTGTGGCCGCAGCCATGAACAACCGATACCGCGGATCATGAACGTGACCGCCGCCTCGCGGTCAGGGCTGCCTCGTCGCGGGATCGGCTGCCGGTGGGCGCGCCGTACCCGGCTCGCAGCCCGAACGACCCACCCCGTCGACCCGGCCCCGGGCGCGACCACTCCCGTCCGGACCCGACCTCACCCCGCCGGTGATCCGGTTGGCACCACCACCGTCCCCCCGGGGTCACCGGGGCGGCCGTCCCCGACCTGCCGGCACGCCAGTCCCGACGAGACCGCCGCTGCCGACAGCCACTCGACCTGCGGTGGTCCCGCCCGCCCCTTCTGCACTCCCCAGACACCCGGGCGACCCCACGAACAACCCCGACATCGACACCCAGCGGGCCGTGATCGGCGGGATCGGGACATCACACTCACCTATGCACGCCAGGTCCCGTATCCGCTGATCACACCCCATCCTCGGGTCACTCCAGGCCGGGCGGTCGGGCGGCCGGACATTCGGCGCCGACACCACAGCCTGAGCGGCCCGGGCAACGGCACCACCGCCGGTCGAGTCCCACCCAGCCGCAGGATCCCGTCGCCAACCGGCGTGCCAGCAGGCCGGGGACGGCCACCCGGATGACCCCGGGGCGACGGCAGTGACGCCAACCCGACCACCCCGCAAAGATGGCGGGGACCAGGCAAACCGGAGGGAACGCACCCCAGACCGGATCGAGACGAGGGCCCCACACCACGAGCCGGGTACGGCGCGCCCACCGGCAGCGAACCCCCAGGCCAGCTCCACCCGACGACCGTCCCGCATTCCCCACCCACCAACAGGACACGAAAGCAGTGGGTGTCCGGTGCCGGTTGCTGACGCAGCCACGGACCGCGCCCCACCAGCGACGCTGCGCCGGGCACCATCACGAACTCCGGCTGTAGTAGCTAGCCGTCGATGGTCGGGTGCTCGCGCTGCTCGATCTGGCGGCGGTCCGGCCGGTAGCGGTTGTTCTTCTCCGCCTTCTTGGGCAACCGGTCGTTGGCGATGAGCACGGCCACCCACGGGAGCGGGATCGACAGCACCAGCAAGGAGACCGCGAGCCACGGGATCTGGTAGAAGGCGGCGGCGAGGACCATGAAGGGGATCCGCATCCCCATCATGATCTTGTAACGTCGCTTCCGGACGGCGAGCTCCTCCTCGTAGGAGCGGGCCGCGTCGGTGATGAGCACCGGGTCGGTTGCGCGCTGCGGATCTGCTGCCACTGCATGCACTCCCTCTGGCGCCTTTCGCACCTACACCCATCGTGCCACTCGGGTGCTGCGGCGTCTGCCCCACCCGGGTGCCCATTTCACCGCGTCGGCACTCGCGACCCGTCGGGTTCCGTCCGACCGTCCAGCAGGGCATGCAGCTCGGCCGCGCTGCAGGGTCGGGCATCGGATCCCGCGGCCCGCAGCAGCCGGTGCACGGCCGGTGCCCAGGCCGGGCCGAGCCGCGCCGTCCGCAGCAGATCGGGGTCACCGAGCACGTCGTCGGCAGGGCCCGTCCGCACCCGCCCGTCGACGACCACCGCGACGTCGGCGGCCCACCGGTGGGCGAGGTCGACGTCGTGGGTGGACAGCACCGGCGTCGTGCCACCGGTCTCCAGTTCGGCGAGGGTCACCAGCAGCGCTTCGACCCCGGCCGGGTCGAGGCCCGCCGTCGGCTCGTCGAGCACCAGGAGCCGGGGCGCCATCGCGACGGCACCCGCGATGGCCACCCGCTTCTTCTGACCGAACGAGAGCAGGTGCGGGGGCCGGTCCGCGACCGCGGCGAGGTCGAGCGCGGCGAGGGCGGCGGCCACGCGGGCGTGCACCGCGGACTCGTCCAGCCCCATGTTGACCGGCCCGAACGACACGTCCTGGGCGACGGTGGCGGCGAAGAGCTGGTCGTCGGGGTCCTGGAGCACGAGCTGCACCTGGGTGCGCAACGCGGTCCGGCCGGCGCGGGTGCGGCGCACGGGGACGCCGTCGAGCAGCACCTCCCCCGCATCCGGGGCGAGCGCCCCGGCCAGCAGCCGGAAGAGCGTGGTCTTGCCGCCGCCGTTCGGCCCGAGGACGGCGGTGCGGCGCCCGGCGTGCAGCGCGAGGTCGGCGCCGGTGAGGACGGGCCGGCCGGGCTCGTAGCCGAAGTGCAGGCCGCGGGCCTCGAGCACCGGGGCCGTCACGCGGCGAGCACCGACGACAGGGTGACGACCGCCGCGAGCAACACGGCGGTTCCCGCCAGGAACCGTCGTGAGAGCCGCTGCTCGGGCAGCTGCACCCGCAACGCCCCGGGCTCGCCGCGCAGGGCGAGGCCCTGCTCCATCCGCCGGGCCCGGTCGAAGGCGCTCACGAACACCGCGCCTGCCTGGCCGGCCACCGACCGGAACGCGGTGCGGGAGGAGCGGAACCCGAGGCGGCCCGCCTGCGCGGCCCGCACCGCGGCGATGCGGTCGAGCAGCAGGAACAGCATCCGGTAGACGAGCCCGGCGACGTCGACCACGGCCGGCGGCACCCCGAGCCGGTGCAGCCGCGGCAGGGTGTCGGCGAGCGGCGTGGTGGCCGCGAACAGCAGCAGGCACAGCACGGCCGCGGTGGCCCGCCCGGCCAGCGCGAGCGCGGCACCCACCCCCGCGGGATCGAGCCGGACGAACGTCGGGCCGCCCACCGAGAACAGCAGCGGCAGCGCACCGACCACGACGAACGCCAGCGGGCCGCGCGCGGCCCGCAGCAGCCTGCGGGCCCCGAGCCCGGCCGGGCCGAGCAGCAGCGCCGCGGCCACCACCCCGACCACCAGGGCACCCGGCCACGGCGGCAGTACGACGGCGCAGCAGAGCAGGCCGAACGCGAGCGCGGCCTTCTCCCCCGGGTGCCGGTGGCGCCACGGCCCGGTGCAGGCCACGGCATCGAGGGCGGGCATCAGGCCGGCGGGTCCGCGTGCGGCGGAGCGTTGCGGCGGCGGGTGCGGACCACCCCGAACACGTACCCGAGCACGCCCCCACCGATCGCCGCCTGCAGCGCGAACAGCCCGGACGCCGTCTCCGGCGCCGGCTCGAACAGCGGCGCGAACCACGGCTGGTAGCCGCTCTCGTCGATGCGTTCCACGGCCACGCCGTCGGCGCCGCCGAACTCGGTGTCGCTGCCGATGAACAGCAGCGGAACGGCCGCGAGCAGCACGACGCCCAGGACGAGCAGCCAGTTGGTCAGGCTGAAGCGCGACACTCATGCCTCCTGGCGGGCGGGACGGATACCGAGCCGGGCGAGCTCGGCCGGGCTGACGCGGGTGAGCAGGCGCACGACCAGCACGGTGAGCAGGCCCTCGCTCACGGCCAGGGGGATCTGCGTCACGGCGAAGATCGCGATGAACTCGCCGAGCGCCCCCGAGACACCGGACGCCGGATCCGGGTGGGCGAGGGCGAGCTGGACGGCGGTCGTGCAGTAGGTCGAGAGGTCGGCCAGCGCGGCGGCGAGGAACACCGCGGCCGCGAGCCCGCCGCCGAGCCGCCGGACCAGCGCGTACACCCCGTAGGCGACCCACGGCCCGACCACCGCCATCGAGAAGGCGTTGGCGCCGAGCGTGGTGATCCCGCCGTGGGCGAGCAGCAGCGCCTGGAACGTCAGCACGATCGTGCCGAGCAGGGCCATCACGGGTGGTCGGAACAGGATCGCGCCGAGGCCGGTGCCCGTCGGGTGCGAGCTGGAACCGGTGACGGACGGGAGCTTGAGCGCCGAGAGCACGAACGTGAATGCGCCGGCCGCCCCGAGCAAGAGCCGGGTCTCGGGCTCCTCGCGGACCTGCCGGACCACGGCACGCGCCCCGTGCACGACGAACGGCGCGGCCACCGCCGTCCAGGCGACGGCGTGCAGCGGCGGCAGGTACCCCTCGGCGATGTGCACCGGCGGAATCTAAGCCGCGGCGGCGACCGCCATCAAGTATGAACAGCCGTTCAATCGTTCAGCGGTGATCGCGGTCGTGAGCGTGCAGCACGACATCCCCGACGACCCCCTCGGACACCACGTCCAGCAGCCGGGTGGTGAGCTCCCCGATGACCCGGTAGCGGACCAACCTCCCCTGCCGGTGGGCGCTCACCATCCCGTGCGCGCGCAGCAGCCGCAGCGCGTGCGACACGGCGCTGTCGCTCATCCCCACGGCGAAGGCGAGGTCGGAGACGCACAGGTCGCCCGCGTGGTGCAACGCGAGCAGGATGCTGAGCCGGTTGACGTCGCCCAGCGCGTCGAGCACGGCGGCCGAGTTCTGCAGCTGCGCGGCGTCGGCCAGCACGGCCGCGGCGTCGCACACCTGGTCGGGATCGATGACCCGCGTGTCCCGGCGGGCTGCGGGCACCCGGTGCACTCAGCCTCCCGCCTTCGCGGCCGCCTTCTTGGCCTGCTTGTACGCGCGGACCTGGGCGAGGGATGCCGCGTCGACGACGTCGGCCACCGAACGGTGCACGCCCTCCTCGCCGTAGCCGCCCGCCGCCTCCCGCCAGCCGGGCGGGGCGACGCCGCGCTGCTTGCCCAGCAGCGCGGTGAAGATCTGCGCCTTCTGCGTGCCGAAGCCGGGGAGCTCGTTCAGCCGGCGGAAGAGCTCGCGCCCGTCGTCGACGCCGCTCCAGAGCCGGGACGCGTCGCCGTCGTACTGCTCGACGACCGCGGCGGCGAGCGCCTGCACGCGACCGGCCATCGACCCCGGGTAGCGGTGGACGGCGGGCGGGCCGCGGAAGACCTGGACGAGCGCCTCCGGGTCGTGCACCGCGAGCTCGCGGGCGTCGAGCACGGTGACGCCGAGCCGCTGGGCGATCAGCGCCGGACCGGCGAACGCCCGCTCCATCGGGAACTGCTGGTCCAGCAGCATGCCGATCAGCAGGGCCAGCGGGTCGCGGTCGAGCAGCGCGTCGGCGTCGACGTCCTGGGCGAGACAGAGGGCCACGACCGGAGGGTAGCGCCGCATGCGCCGTCCGAGCGCTCACACACCAACATCGACGCCGGCACACCAACTGCAGTTGCTGTGCGAGCACCACACTTGGTGTGCGACGGTCCGGGCCGTGCCGGGCACGCGCGCGCGGCGCGCGAGACTGTCGCCGTGCTTCCCCATCTCTCCCCCGGCGCCGCCGAGGCGCTGCGCACCGCGCTGCTGCGCGACCGCTACACCACCGACGGCGTGCGGGAGCTGCTCGGCCCGTCCGCGCATGCGGCGCTCGGGCGCGGCGAGGTCGAGCCGGCCTTCCGCGCGAGCCGGGACGGCGGTGAGCTGGGGGTGCTCGTCCGGCTCCTGCTGCTGGGCTCGACCGAGCCGGACGCCGCCGTCGCGGCCGCGCTCGCGCCCCTGGCACCCGCCGACGCGGCGGCCGCGGGCCTCCTCGTGGAGGACGCGCGGGGCTGGCGGGCCGTGCTCGACCTGCGCCCGCACGGTGACGACGAGGGCGACTGGTGGGTGCTCTCCGACCTCGACGCCCGCCGCCAGGAGCGCGACCACGTCACCGGCGTGGGGGCCGCGTCGCTGACGCTCGCCGCCGCCACGGTCCGGCGTCCGGTGGGCGCGCTGCTCGATCTCGGCACCGGCTGCGGCGTGCAGGCGCTGCACGCGGGACGGCACGCGCGGGCGGTGACGGCCACCGACGTGGCGCCGCGGGCGCTCGCGATGGCCGGGGCGACGTTCGCGCTGAGCGGGGTCGACGTCGAGCTCGTGGAGGGACCGTGGCTGGAGCCGGTGGCGGGCCGCCGGTTCGACCAGATCGTGTCGAACCCGCCGTTCGTGCCGGGTCCGGCGCGCGTCGACTACGTCTACCGCGACTCGGGCCAGGACGGCGACGCCGCGCTGGCGGCGTTGCTGCACGCCCTTCCCGGGCACCTGGAACCGGGCGGTGTGGCACAGCTGCTCGGCTCGTGGCTGCACGTGCGGGGCGAGGACTGGCCCGACCGGGTGCGGTCCTGGCTGCCGGACGGCGTCGACGCGTGGATCGTGCAGCGGGAGGTGTCCGACCCCGCGCTGCACGTCGGGACGTGGCAGCGCGACGCCGGGCTCGACCTGACCTCACCGGAGGCCCGCCGGCAGGCGGGTGCGTGGCTGGACTGGATGGAGCGCGAGCGCGTCGAGGCCGTCGGGTTCGGGTTCCTCACCGTCCGGCGCACGGGCGAGGAGCCGACCGTGGTGTTCGAGGACCTCCTCGGGGAGGTCGCCGACCCGCTCGGCCCCGAGACGGCGGGCTGGCTGGACCGCATCGACTGGCTGCGCGCCCACGCCCGCGACGACGCGCTCCTCGCCGCGCCGCTGGCGGTGGCCCCGTCCGTGGTGCTGGAGACGTACGCGGAACCCGGCGCCGAGGGGTGGACCGAG
This sequence comes from Pseudonocardia wallangbongensis, assembly GCF_054486945.1. Classification (NCBI taxonomy): domain Bacteria; kingdom Bacillati; phylum Actinomycetota; class Actinomycetes; order Pseudonocardiales; family Pseudonocardiaceae; genus Pseudonocardia; species Pseudonocardia wallangbongensis. The sequence goes on along the minus strand of NZ_JBRERS010000004.1, from coordinate 624,392 downwards.
GTCGGCGCCGCCGTCGCGCGGCTGGACGGGCCGCGCTGGCGGCACGAGGTCGACGGGCCCGCCGCCGCGCTGCTGGCCGGTTGCCAGGGCGCGCTCGCGCTCGGCGAGCTCGTGGAGCTGCTGGCCGTCGCACACGACCGTCCGGCCGATGAGCTGGTGGCGGCGGCGCTCCCGGCCGTGCGCGAGTTCGTCCGGCACGGCGTCCTGGTTCCGGCGTGAGAGACGCCACATGAAGGCGGTCGTGGCGCGCGTCACCCGGGCGGCGGTGCGGGTGGACGGTGCGGTCGTCGGCGAGATCGACGGCCCCGGTCTGCTGGTACTGCTCGGCGTGCACCGCGACGACACCGCGGCCGCCGTTCCCGTGATGGCCCGGAAACTGCACGAGCTGCGGATCCTCCCCGGCGAGGTGTCCTGCGCCGACGCGGGCGCGCCGCTGCTGGTGGTGAGCCAGTTCACGCTCTACGGCGAGACCCGCAAGGGCAGGCGCCCGTCCTGGTCGGCCGCCGCCCCACCGGGGCACGCAGAACCGCTGGTGGAAGCCGTGGTGGCGGCGTTGCGGGAGCGCGGTGCACCGGTGGCCACCGGAGTGTTCGGCGCGATGATGGCCGTGGAATCGGTCAACGACGGGCCGTTCACGGTGCTCGTGGAGGTGTGACTCCGGGCCGGCTGAGGGCGCGCTGAGAGTACATGAGTGCATGCGCTCACTCTGGGAACGATATGAACTCAGGGGGCGTTGACCCCCAGTGAGAGCCCCGGGCGGACGGCTGTAGCCCAACGCCCCGTCCGGGTCGCGCAAGGGGAGGACCACATGACAGCGCCCACCATCAACGGGCCCGCGAGGACTGCACGGCCCGCCATCCCGGGCCAGCGTACCGACTCCGCCGCCCTGGGTTCCAGTCTTGGCGAGCGTACCGATGAGATCGCCCCGGAGATCTCCGCCGAGGACCTCGACGCCCAGAGCCCCGCGGCCGACCTGGTGCGTGTCTACCTGAACGGGATCGGCAAGACCGCGCTGCTGACGGCGGCGCAGGAGGTCGAGCTGGCCAGGCGGATCGAGGCCGGCGTGTTCGCGCAGCACGTGCTCGACGAGTCCGCTCCCGGCGAGCTCGACAAGCAGTACGCCGCCGACCTGCGGGCGATCGTCCGCGACGGGCGACGGGCCCGCAACCACCTGCTCGAGGCCAACCTGCGCCTCGTCGTCTCGCTGGCCAAGCGCTACACGGGTCGCGGCATGCCGCTGCTGGACCTGATCCAGGAGGGCAACCTCGGCCTGATCCGCGCGGTCGAGAAGTTCGACTACACCAAGGGCTTCAAGTTCTCGACCTACGCCACGTGGTGGATCCGCCAGGCCATCACGCGTGGCATGGCCGACCAGGCCCGCACCATCCGCCTGCCCGTCCACCTCGTCGAGCAGGTCAACAAGCTGGCACGGATCAAGCGCGACCTGCACCAGAAGCTCGGCCGCGACGCCACCCACGAGGAGCTGGCCACGGAGTCGGGCATCGCCGAGGAGAAGATCGCCGACCTGCTCGACCACGCCCGCGACCCGGTGAGCCTCGACATGCCCGTCGGGTCCGAGGAGGAGGCGCCGCTCGGCGACTTCATCGAGGACGGCGAGGCCACCGACGCCGAGACCACCGTGATCTCGCACCTCCTGCACGACGACCTCCGCCGGGTGCTCGCCACCCTGGAGGACCGCGAGCAGCAGGTCATCCGGATGCGCTACGGCCTCGACGACGGCCAGCCGCGCACGCTCGACCAGATCGGCCGCCGCTTCGGGCTCTCCCGCGAGCGCGTGCGCCAGATCGAGCGCGAGGTCATGGCGAAGCTGCGGATCGGCGAGCGCGCCGACCGGCTGCGCGCCTACGCGAGCTGACCCCGAGGTACCTGACCGGCGCCACCCGAATGGGCTCCCCGTGAGCCGGGTGGCGCCGGCCAGCGCACTGTGTACCTGCTCGGCCGGATCGCCCCACCCGTGGCGCACCGGCGAGAGCCCAGCTTCACACGATCGAGTCGCCTAGGCTCACGGTCATGGGTGCTCCCGCCGGACCCGTCTCCCCCGCGGTGATGCGCGAGGTGCTCGGGCACTTCGTGTCCGGCATCGTCGTGGTCACCGCGGCCACCCCGGGTGGCCCGATCGGCTTCACCTGCCAGTCGTTCGCCTCGCTGTCGCTGGACCCGCCGCTGGTCAGCTTCGCCGCCTCGCGCACGTCGTCCACCTGGCCGCAGATCCGCGAGGCCGAGACGTTCTGCGTGAACGTGCTGGCCGCCGACCACCAGGAGCTCTCCGCCGGTTTCGCCCGCTCCGGCGGTGCGGGCCTCGACAAGTTCGCGGGTGTTCCCTGGCGGGCGAGCCCGTCCGGCTCGCCCGTGCTGGACGGCGTCAGCGCCTGGATCGACTGCACCCTCTGGAACGAGTACGACGGCGGCGACCACACCATCGCCGTCGGGCGCGTCCTGGACCTCGGCGCCACCCCCGAGCGCCACCCGCTCCTGTACTACCGCGGCCGCTACGGCGTCACCGCCGTGCCACCGACGGCCTGATCGCCAGCGACGAGGGCGTCGATGCGGTCCAGGACGTAGGTGGGCCGGCGGTCGCGCGCCACCCCGGCGACGTCCTCGCGCGTGCTGTCGCCGCTGAGGACCAGGGCGGTGGCGGTGCCCGCCGCCCGGCCCATCGCGATGTCGGTCGCGAGCCGGTCGCCGACCATCACCGCCCGCTCGGGGCGGACGCCGACCAGCGCCAGCGCGGTGCGCAGGGCGTCCGGGTTCGGCTTGCCGAGCACGGCCTCGCACCTGCGGCCGGTACTCGCCTCCACGGCGGCGATGACGGCCCCCGCGTCCGGTTCTCCGAGGCCCGGGCCGAGCGGGCAGAACGCGTCCGGGTGCGTGGCGATCAGTCGCGTCTGCGGGCGTCGCCACAGGGCCGTGAAGGCGGTCCGCAGCTTGTCGTAGGTCAGGCCGCGGTCGTAGCTCGCGACGACGAGCGTCGTGTCCTCGGCGCGGTCGGTGAGCCGGATCCCCGCGGCCAGCAGGGTGTCGGCCAGCACCTGCTCACCGAGCAGGAAGCACCCGGCGTCCGGCTCGTGCCGGGCGATCCAGGTCGCCGTGATCGTCGCGCTCGTGATCACCTCGTCCGGTCGGGCACGCACGCCGAGCCGGTCGAGCTTGGCCGCGTAGTCCTGCCGGGACCGGGTCGGGTTGTTGGTCAGGAACACCCGCCGTCGCCCCGACCGTTCGATCGCGGCCATCAGGTCCGCCACGCCGGGCAGCAGCGCGTCGCCGAGGTAGACGGTGCCGTCCAGGTCGAAGACGTAGGCGTCGAACGCCGGCATCCCGCTCACGGGGTGGGGAGGAGGTCGGCGAACTCCGCCAGGAACCGGTCCACGTCGGCCGACTCCGGGCCGTCCAGCGGTCGCCCCGGTACGCGGCAGTGGTCGTCCGCGATCAGGCCGCGCCGCCGGGAGATCGTCTTCTCGGCCTGCACGATCAGCTCGACCTGCTGCATCCAGTACGCGATGTAGGGCAGCAACCTGCGGTGCAGTGCCTCCGCGTCGGCGGCGCGGCCCGCGTGCCACAGCCGCCAGATCTCGACGTAGATCTCCGTGAACGAGCACCCCGGCTGCACGCCCACCGCCCCGCGACGCAGGCCGTCCGGCAGCTGGACCCCGGCGTACCCGATCAGGCACCCGATCGGCGACGACCCGGCGGCCAGCGCGCTCATGACCGGGCCGGGCGGCACCGCCTCGACCTTCACCTGCAGGCCGGCGCCGTGGCGTCCGGCGAGCGTGCGGATGATCTCCGGGTCCAGCGCGGTGCCGGTCTGCGCCGGGGCGTACTGGAGCACGACGGGCGTGCCGGCGACGGCGTCCAGCACGGCCTCGACGTGGCGGCGCACCTGCGGCGGGGACGGGGCGAACAGGTGCGGCGGCAGGATGTTGATCGCCGCCGCACCCGCGTCCACCGCCTCCCGGGCGCGCCGGATCGCCACCACCGTTGCGTGGTCGGGCACCGAGACGACCACCGGCACCCCGTGCGCGTGGCCCGCCCGCAGGACCAGCCCGGTCAGGCGGGCGCGCTCGGCGTCGTCCAGCTTCGGGAACTCGGAGGCGAACCCGGGGAACATCACTCCCCCGACCCCGGTGCCCATGACGTGCTCGGTGACGCGGACGAAGCCGTTGTCGTCCACCTCGCCGGCGGCGGTGAAGGGGACCTCGAGGACCGGGCAGACTCCGGTGATCACAGGCGCCCCGACCGCACGAGCTCGGCGAGGTGTCGGTAGCGGGCCGGTGCACTGCGCAGCATGTCGGAAGTGTCGCAGGCGAATCCGGGCTCGTTCTCCACGCATGGGGCGGGCCGGGCTGGGGAAGGCTCCCACCGTCCCCCTTCCCCGACCTCCGAGGAGGACGCCTCCCATGCGGCTCGCACGGCCCCTCGCCGGCGCGACCCTGACCACGGCCACGGCCGCCGGCGTGCTGTTCGCCACGGCGCCCGCCGCGGCCGAACCGGCCCCCTGCGACGCCACGGCCCGGGCGTGCGTGGACCTGTCCGAGGGCACGGCCTGGCTGATGGACCGTGGTGACGTGGCGTACGGGCCGGTCCAGGTGACCGCGGGCGGCCAGGGGCACCGCACCCCGGCCGGGCGGTTCGTCGTGACCTACAAGGACGACGACCACCGCAGCCGCGTCTACGACAACGCCCCCATGCCCCACGCGGTGTTCTTCACGCGCGGCGGCGTGGCCTTCCACGAGGGCGACCGCGACTCGCGCTCGCACGGCTGCGTCCGCCTCTCGGCGGGCGCGGCAGCGGAGTTCTACGAGGCCCTGCAGCCCGGTGACGAGGTCCAGGTCCGCCGCTGATCACGGCTCATGGACCTCGCGGACTGCGGCGGGGCCGTCGGCCGTCAGGGCAGCGGCGGCGCGCTGGGCGGCAAGGGCCGCGTCGAGCTCCCGCACCACCTGCTTCGTGCCCGGCACGGCGGGAGGCGCGGTGCTGAGCTCGCGCACCCCGAGCCCCACGAGCAGCTGCGCGGCGAGCGGGTCGGCCGCGGCCTCGCCGCACACCGCGACGAGCGCCCGCTCCCCCGCCGCCCGGCACACGGCGTCGACGAGGCGGAGCACGCCGGGGTCGAGGGGGTCGGCCAGCGCCGCGACGCCCGGGTTGCCCCGCTCGGCGGCCAGCGCGTACTGGGTGAGGTCGTTGGTGCCGATGCTGAAGAAATCGACGTGGGGCACGAACGCGGCCGCCTTGAGCGCCGTGGCGGGCACCTCCACCATGATCCCGACCTGCAGGCCGGGCGGCGTGCCCCGGCCGTCCGCGGCGATCGCGGCGTCCAGGGCACGGCGTGCCACCACCAGCTCGTCGAGCGTGGCGACCATCGGGAACATCAGGCTCACCGGCGTCTCGTGCGCCACCCGCACGGCGGCGAGGAGCTGGTCGGCGAGCAGGCCGGGGTGGTCGGCGGCGAGCCGGATGCCGCGCAGGCCGAGGAACGGGTTGGCCTCGGCCGGGAGCGGCAGGTAGGGCAGCGGCTTGTCGCCGCCGACGTCGAGCGTGCGGATCGTGACCCGGTGGCCGCCGAGCGCGGCCGCGACCTCGCGGTAGGCCACCTCCTGCTCGTCGACGTCCGGCGCCGCGGTGCGGCCGAGGAACAGGAACTCGGTGCGCAGGAGCCCCACCAGGTCCGCCCCGGACGCCGCGGCCGCGGTGGCGTCCGCGGGCGAGCCGACGTTCGCGCCGACGAGCACGCCGACGCCGTCACGCGTCACGGCCGGGGCCGCCGCCCGCCGGCGCGCCCGGGCCTCCCGCTCCGCTCGCGCGGCGGCCCGCTCCCGGAAAGCGGCGAGCACGTCCGGCGCCGGGTCGACGGCCAGCTCGCCCGCGCCGCCGTCGAGGGCGACCGGGGTGCCGTCCGGTACGCCGAGCACGGCCGGGCCGGCCGCGACGACCGAGGGCACCCCGCGGGCCCGGAGCAGGATCGCGCTGTGCGCGGTGGGGCTCCCCGCGGCGAGCACGACGCCGGCCACCCGCTCGGGGTCGAGCGCAGCGGCCTGCGCCGGCGTGAGGTCCCTCGCAACGAGCACGGCCGCCGGGCCGGCCCCGTCCGCCGGGACGAGGGCGGGGCCGCCGACGAGCGCCTGCAGCACCTGCGCGGAGACGGCGCGCACGTCGGCCGCCCGCGCCGCGAGATACGGGTCGGGCACGGCCGCCCACGCGGCCGCGACGCGCTCCGCCGCGTCCGACCAGGCCCGCGGCGCGGACGCCCCGCCGTCGATGCCGGAGCGGGCGTCGGCGAGCAGGGCGGGGTCGTCGAGGAGCAGGAGGTGGGCGTCGAAGATCGCCGCCTCCGCCTCACCCAGCTCCCGCGCGGCGGTGTCGCGGCCGGTGCGGATCTCCGCCGCGGCCACCGCCAGCGCCGCGTCCAGCCGCGTGCGCTCGGCGGCCGGCTCGCCCGCGGGCTCGTCCGGCACCACCGGTGCCGGCGGCTCGGCCGTGCGCTTGGGTCCGATCCCGATCCCGGGCGACGCCGCGAGCGGGCCCGCGGCGGACGGAGGTGGGGACGGAGCCGGCGCCGCCCCGGGCGCCTCGTCGAACTGCCGGTCCGCGAGCGCCAGGACCGCCTCCACGGCCGCGGCGGCGCCCGGCCCCGCCGCACCGACCTCGACGCGGTGCCCGGCCAGCGCCCCCAGCGCGGTCAGGCCGGCCAGGCTCGCTGCCGGGATCCAGCCCGAGCCCGTGGTGGCGTTGCGCACGCGCACCTCGGCCCCGTCCAGGCCCCGGACGAGGGTGGCCAGCCGCGCGGCGGGGCGCGCGTGCAGCCCGTGGGCGTTGGCGACGGTGAACCCGGCGGTGACCTCGGCGTCCGCCACCGGGGCCGGGCCCGCCTCCGCCGGCGCGCCCAGCTGCGTCCGCTTCCCCCCGAGCGCGGCAGCGGCCTCGGCGGCCACCTCCTCCCGGTCCGCCCCGCCCGCCGCCGTGACGGCCGCGACGACGAGCCCCTCCACCAGCGGCGCCGGGCACAGCACGACGCGGTCCCGCGCATCCGGGTCGTCGAGCAGGTCGAGCGCCAGCTCCGCCGACAGCACGGCGCTGCCGAGGTCCATCAGCACGACGACGCCGGCCCCGGAGTCGGCGGCCCCGAGCGCCGCGGCGATGGCGACGGCGTCGGTGCCGAACGTGGTCCCGTCGAGCCCGGCGGCCACCTCGATCGCAAGCTCCCCCGGCGCCATCTCCCGAGCGAGCGCCACCGCGGCCTCGCCGAGCACGCGACTGTGCGAGACGACGACGAGCCCGACGAGGGGACTCACCCGCCCGCCCCGTCCTGCAGCAAGGTGGCTTTGCTCCGGTTGAACCGGAGCAAAGCCACCTTGCTGCGGTGGCGGAAGGGGTGGGGGGACCGCTTCATCCCAGCGTGTCCACCGCTGCCTGCAGGAGCAGCGTCGCCGAGGTCGCCCCGGGGTCCTGGTGGCCCACGCTGCGCTCGCCCAGGTAGCTGGCACGGCCCTTGCGGGCCAGCATCGGTGTGGTGGCGTCCCGGCCCTGCGCCGCCGCGGCGGCCGCGGCCTGCAGCGCGCCCGAGGTGTCCTCGCCACCCAGCGCGGCGTCGAGGGCGTCGACGGCGGGGGCGAGCGCGTCGTACATCGTCTTGTCGCCCGCCTCGGCCTTGCCGCGGGCGACCACACCGTCGACGCCCGCCCGCAGGGCCCCGGCGAACAGCTTCTGGTCGACCGGGTCGGCGTCGCCGATCGCGGTGGCCATCCGCAGGAAGAACGTGCCGTAGAGCGGTCCGCTCGCACCGCCGACCGTGCTGACCAGCGTCATGCCGGTCTGCTTCAGCAGCGCGCCCGGGCCGGTCGGTGCGGCCTCGTCGAGCTTCGCCACCACTGCCTTGAGGCCGCGGTTCATGTTCGCGCCGTGGTCGGCGTCGCCGATCGCCGAGTCGAGCCGGGTGAGCTCGTGCTCGTTCTCGGCGACGGCGGCCGCGAACGCGCGGACCCAGCGGCCGAGCGCGGCGGCGTCGATCGCGGCGAAGCCGTCGGCCATCAGGCGCCCCAGCGCAGGCCAGGGGTGCGGACCGGCGCGTCCCACAGCCGGAGCAGCTCGCCGTCCATCTGCAGCAGGGTGACCGAGCAGCCGGCCATCTCCAGGCTCGTGATGTACGGCCCGACCAGTGACCGCGCGACCTCCACACCGGCCTTCGCGAGGATCCGCGAGACCTCGCGGTACATCACGTACAGCTCCAGGAGCGGCGTGCCGCCCATCCCGTTGACGAACAGGAGCGCGCCGCCGTCGCCGGTGAAGTCCCGGTCGGCGAGGATCGGCTCCACCAGCATCTCCGCGACCTCACGCGCCGGTGCGAGCGGCACCCGCCGCCTCCCCGGCTCGCCGTGGATGCCGATGCCGATCTCCATCTCGTCCTCGGGCAGGTCGAACGTCGGCCGGCCGGCCGCCGGCACCGTGCACGACGTGAGCGCCATGCCCATGCTGCGGCCGGCATCGTTGACCCGCCGGGCGACCGCGGCCACACCGGCCAGGTCGCGTCCCTCGTCGGCCGCGGCGCCGGCCAGCTTCTCGACCAGCACGGTGACGCCCACCCCCCGCCGGCCGGCCGTGTAGAGGCTGTCCTGCACCGCGACGTCGTCGTTCGTGACGACCGAGACGACCTCGACGCCGGTGTCGGCGGCGGCGAGCTCGGCCGCCATCTCGAAGTTCATGACGTCACCGGTGTAGTTCTTCACGATGTGCAGCACGCCGGCGCCGCCGTCGATGCCGCGCGTGGCCTCGAGCATCTGGTCGGGCACCGGTGAGGTGAACACCTCGCCCGCGCAGGCGGCGTCGAGCATGCCGGGCCCGACGAACCCGCCGTGCAGCGGCTCGTGCCCCGAGCCGCCGCCGGACAGCAGCCCGACCTTCCCCTGTACGGGCGCGTCCGCCCGGTACACGATCTTGTGATCCAGGTCGACCCGCAGATCGGGGTGGGCCGCGGCGATGCCGCTCAATGCCTCCGTGACAACGTCTGCAGGATCGTTGATCAGCTTCTTCACGCCCGGCCCTCCGCGACGATGGGACGATCTCGCGGACCCTACGACTCCTTTGTGTCCTGCGCCACGGTCCTGGTGCCCGAGACACTCAGCTGGGCCCGCACCGCCCGTTCCACCGACGGGCCGAGGGCGGCGGCGATCGCGGCAGGCTCGTGCGGCCCGCGGACGAGCATGGTGAACAGCAGGCCGTCCAGCATCGCGAGGAGCTCCTCCGACGAGCGGGTGGCGTCGGCGGCGCCGAGCTTCCGCAGCATCTGGGCGCCGAAGGCCCGGACGGTGTTCCCGGCGCGCACCATGGCGTCGCGCAGCTCCGGATCCCGCATGGCGGCGAGGCTCAGCTCGTAGCGCGCGAGCGTGCGGTACCGCTGTGTTGTGACCAACGAGACAACGGTGTCGACGAGGACGTCCACCAGCGCGGAGTGATCGTCCCGGACGGCCCGGACGGCCGGCGCCTCGATGGCCAGATCGAGCTCCACTATCCGCTCGACACAGCCCATGACGAGCGCGGACCGGCTGCGGAAGTAGTACGAGGTGCTGCCCTGGGGGATGCCGGCGATCGCGTCCACCGCGCGGTGGGTGAGCCCCCGCATGCCCTGCTCGGCCAGCACGCGCAGCGCGCCGTCGAGGATCTCGGTTCTGCGGTCGCCCATATCCCCTCTACATCCGTGAACAGGTGGTCTACTCTCCACTCTACAGTTGTAGAGGGGGAATCATGCACGTCGTGGTCATCGGGGCGGGGCTCGGTGGTCTGGCAGCGGCGGTGGCCGCGGATCGCGCCGGACACACCGTCACCGTGCTGGAACGGACACCGGAGCTGCGCGATGCGGGCGCCGGCATCGGGATCATGCCCAACGGGGTGCTGGCGCTCGACGCGCTCGGGTTGGGGGAACCCGTGCGCGCGCAGACCGGGCCGCTGCACACCGGGGGCTGCATGCTGGACCGGCACGGCAAGCCGCTGCTCACCGCGGACCTCGCCGCTGTCCGCAAGCAGGCCGGGGCACCGCTCGTCGTCGTCCGCCGCTCCTGGCTGTACGGCCTGCTCGTCGACGCGCTCGCACCCGGCACCGTCCTCACCGACACACCCGTCATCACGCTGTACAACGCCGGCGACCACATCGAGCTGCGCACGGGTGGCGGCCCGGTGCACGCCGACGCCGTGATCGTCGCCGACGGTGCCCACAGCACGTTGCGGGCCGCGCTGCTGCCCGACCACCCGGGCCTCGCGGGTTCCGGCGAGTACGCGGCGCGCGCGATCGCACCGGCCGCACCGGCCGGCGTCGAGATGGTGGTCGGCGAGTTCGTCGACCACCACACCGGCGACCGCTTCGGCTGCCTGCCGCTCGCCGACGGCGGCGTCTACTGGTACGCCACGTGGCACGGCTCGTCGCCCGCCGATCCGGGCGAGCGCCACGGCTGGCTGCGCGACCGCCGGGACGGCTGGCACCCGTCGGTCACCGCGCTGATCGACGTCACGCCCGCGGAGTCGGTGCACGTCGCGGAGACCCAGCAGCTGGTCATGCCGCTGCCCACCCTCGCGATCGGCCGCGTCGTCCTGATCGGCGACGCGGGCCACGCGATGACGCCGGACCTCGGCCAGGGCGCCTGCCAGGCGTTCGAGGACGCGGCCACGCTGGGCGCCGTCCTCGACGGCGCCACCGCGGCGGACGTGCCGGCCGCGTTCCGGGACTACGACGCCCGCCGGCGACCCCGCACCGACGCGGTGCAGCGGGAGAGCCGGCGGATGCAGCGGCTGCTCGGGCTCACCGGGTGGCGGGGCCGGCTGCGGGACGTGCTGCTACGCCTCGTGCCCTCGGCCCTCGCCGCGCGCAAGCTGGCGGCCAAGTACCGGTTCACACCGAAGCCCGCGCGGCGAATGGCGTCGTCAGCCCGGTAGGGGCGGAGGCCACCTGCCGGACGAACGGCACGCTCGTCCGATAGGGCGGGACGAGAGTGCCGTTCGTCCAATCAGAAGCCGGCGTCTCGAGACGGCTCCTCCAACCGGACCCCGGCGAGCACCGCGCGGTGATCGGCGCCGGCGAGGTCGAGCACCTCGAACCGGGTGGTCGCGGCGTCCGCGGGCACGAGAACGTGGTCGATCTGGATGCCGAGCCATCGCGGCGCACCGGCCGGGAACGTGCCGGTCAGGGCGCTCCCCGTGCCCTCGGCGGCGCTGCGGCAGCCGCCGAGGGCGGCGCGCAGGGCGGGGTGGTCGAATGTGGCGTTGAAGTCACCGGCCACCAGCGGTGCCACCGGGCCGGCGCACCAGCTCCCGATGAGGGCCAGCTCGTCGTGCCAGCGGGCGGTGCTGCGCCGGGACATCGGCGCCGTGGGGTGCACGGCGTAGAGGGTGCGGGCACCGAGGACGCCGCCGGTGGCCTCGAGGTGCGGCACCCGCATCCGGCGGGCGGCGCGCACCCGCACGTCGCCCGCGCGCTCATCGACCAGCAGGAGCACGTCGTAGCCGTCGCGGTGACCGCCGCCCGACGCCACCCAGGCGCGGTAGCCGAGCCCGGCGAGGAGCGGCATGAGCTTGTCGCGGAAGTCGGCGCCCGCCTCGGGCAGCACCACGAAGTGCGGGCGTTCGGCGGCGACCAGCGCGGCGAGCTCGCCGGTGTCGGCCCGCCCGTGCCACACGTTGGCGGTGAGGACGGTGACGTCGGCCGGCCCCGGCGCAGCCGCCGGCTTCCGGGCGGCTCGCCGCAGCACCGGCGCGCCCGCGGCCAGCCCGGCGGCCGCGACGCCCGCGGCGAGCGGGGCGGTGCGGCGGCGGGTGGCCAGCAACGCGGCACCGGCCACCGCGGACGCCGCCATGTGCGGACGCCATGCCTGCACGACCGCGGCGAACGTGGGCAGGCCGCCCCGCGCGAGCGCGTGGGCCGTGTACACCTTCGCCGCGACGTGGGGCCGCACGCTCCGCGGGACGAACGGGCGCACCAGCGCGGTGACCAGCGGTACCAGGGCCATCGATGCCGGTTCCTCTCTCGGTTGGTGGCCCGGCAGTCGCGTCGGCGGGCATCGGGTCAACGAGTGCGGCGGGCGGCCGGTTCCAACCCCCGCCCCGCATGGTGCCAGCCGTCCCGCCGCGGCAGCAGCCAGGCACCGAGACCGACCGCCACCAGGATGAGCGCCATCATCGTGAAGGCCAGGGCGTAGGCGAGCGTGGCCCCGCCGGACGCCAAGGCGACCAGGACCGCGAGTCCGACCGCGCCGCCGAACTGCTTGGCGGTGTTCATCAGCCCGGACGCGGCGCCGGCGTCCGCGCGGGGAACGCCGGAGGTCACGGTGGACGTGATCGGGGTGTTGAGCAGCCCGCCGCCCGCGGAGATGAGGACCGCCGGCCCCAGGATCTCCTCGACGTACCCGCCGTCGAGGTGAACCGCGTTCAGCGCCTGCCACCCGAACCCGAGTGCCGCCACGGCCGCCCCGGCGGCGATGACGACGCGGGCGTCCCAGCGCCGCATCAGCCTCGGGGCGACCCACGTGCCGGCGACCATGGTGATCAGGGTGTGCGGGAGGAAGCCCAGCCCGGTCTGCAACGGCGCGTAGCCCAGCCCGTCCTGCATCAGGAAGGCCAGGAAGAACCACATCGGCACGAGACAGGCCGCGACCAGGACGGCGAGGGCGTTGCCGGTCGACACCGCCCGGAGCACCAGCAGCCGCAGCGGGAACAGCGGGGCGGCGAGGCCCGGCCCGGCCGGTCGAGCCGGCTCGTCGCGCAGGCGCGCCAGTGCGACGGCGCCGGCCGCTGCGCAGAGGGGCACGTTGATCAGGAGGGTCCACCGCCAGGACGCGAACTCGGTGATCGCGCCGCCGAGCAGGTTCCCGCCGGTTCCGCCCGCCAGGCCGACGGCGGTCCACCAGGCGATGGCCCGGACCCGCCGCGGCCCCTCCGGGAACGTCGTGGTGAGCAGCGTCAGGGTGGCGGGGGCCAGCGCCGCGGCACCGAGCCCCTGGACGACCCGCGCTCCGACGAGCACGGCCGGGGTGGCGGCGAGCCCGCCGACCAGGCTCGCGGCCCCGAACACCGCGAGACCGCCCACCACCACCCTCCGCAGCCCGTAGAGGTCCGCGAGGCGGCCGCCGAGCAGGAGGAAGCAGGCGAAGGCGAGCCCGTACCCGTTGACGACCCACTGCGCACCCGCCGCGTCGAACCCGAGGGCGGCGCGGATCGAGGGCAGCGCGACGTTCACGACCGACACGTCGAGCACGACCATGAACTGGGCCGCGCAGGACAGGAATCCGACCGGGGGGCGTGCCGGCACCGCCGTTCACCTTTCCAATGCGATCACATTGATTTACTCGGAGAGTACTACGATGTGACCGCATGGAAAAGGTGCGGGTGGCGCGGACCCGGGGCCCGGGCGCCCAGCGGGACGTGCGGCGCCGGGAGATCTGCGACGCGGTGCTGGCCGTGGTGGGTGACGCCGGCATCGCGGCCGTGTCGCTGACCGCGGTGGCCGCGACGGCGGGAGTGTCCGCGGGCCGGGTGCAGCACTACTTCCCGTCGCGGGACGAGATGCTGGAAGCGGCGTTCGACCGGGCGAACGAGCTGGCCGTCGACCGGATCGCCGCGCTCACGGCCCGCGACGCGCGGCCGCGCGCGGTACTCACTGCCGTGCTGACCGAGCTGGTTCCCCACGACGCCGGCACCCGCACGCACATGCGGATCCGGCAGTCCTTCACCGCCCAGGCCCTCGCCGACGAGCGGGTGGCCGCCCGCCTGCGCCACGCCTACGAGGAGCTGCGGGCCCGGATCGGCGGGATCGTCGCCGGCGAGGTCGCCGCGGGGGCGATCACGAGCAGCGAGCGGCCGGAGCACGCCGCGGTCCGGCTCGTCGCGCTCGCGGAGGGCCTCGCCTACCACGTCCTGATCGGCACCCACCCCGCCGACGTGGCCCGCCGCCAGGTCCTGGACGCCGTCGACGCCCTCTACCGGGTCTCAGCTTCGTCACAGTGATCGACTGCCACCCTGTTCGCCGATCGCGCGAAAGGCAGGCGACCAGCGGAGTGGGTGGGATGGCGGCGGCAGCCCCGGAGACGACCGAGCGATCGACCGCGAGGCATCGCCTCGGGTGGGTCGACGCCGCCAAGGGGATGTCGATCCTCCTCGTCGTCCTCCACCACACCGTCTGGTACATGCAGCGATCCGGCCAGGCCCCGGCAGCGGTCGTCGCGGCCAACGAGGCGCTCGCCTCGCTCCGGATGCCGCTGTTCTTCGTCGCGTCCGGGCTGTTCGCCGCGGCACCGCTGGCCGCGTCGTGGCGGATGGTCCTGCACAAGCGGGTCGCGTTCTTCCTCTACCTGTTCGCGATCTGGACGGTCATCCGGTTCACGTTCTTCGCCACGGTCGTGCCGCCGGAGGTGGATCCCGACGACTCGGCGAACCCGGTCGAGTTCGCGTTGTCGCTGCTCCTGCCCGGGCCCAGCATGTGGTTCCTCTACGCGCTCGCCGTGTTCGCCGTGGCCGCGAAGCTGATGCGGCCGCTGCCGGTGTGGCTGCAGCTCGGGGCCGCCGGCCTGCTCTCGGCGCTCATCGGGGCCGGCATGGTCGAGTTCGGCGACACGCGCTGGACGTACATGTCGCGGTTCCTGTTCTTCTTCCTCCTCGGCTGCTACGCCCGCCCGCTCGTCGAGCGGCTGGCCGGGCTCACCAGCCTCCTGCGGGCCGGGGCCGCGGCCGTGCTCTGCGTCGCGGCCGCGGGCGTGGCGGTGGTGTTCGGGCTCCGGGCGGTCCTGGGCGTCGCGTTCGCCCTGCAGTGCCTCGCGGTCGGCTTCGGGATCCTGTTCGCAGCGTGGATCGCGCGGTACCGCATCGGCAGGCCGCTGGTCGTGCTCGGGCGGCAGACGCTGCCGATCTACCTCGTCCACATGCTGTGGCTGGCCGCGATCATGATCGGGGTGCGGCACCTCGACCTGCCGCCCGGCGCCGGATACGCGCTCCCGCTGGTCATGGTCGCGCTGCTCACCGTGCTCTCCCTCCTCACCCATCGCGTGCTGGTGGGTCTGGGCGCGAGGTGGCTGTTCGAGCTGCCGCCCCGGTTCGCGTACCAGCGCTGAGCACACCGGGGGTCCGGGCAGCCAGCAGGCCGAGCGTGAGGAGCAGGCGGTCCCGGGGATCGCCGACCGAGCGGCCGGTGGCGGCCTCGATGCGGCGCATGCGGTAGATCACGGTGTTGCGGTGGCAGAAGAGCGCGGTGGCCGCGTGCGTGGGAGACCCGCCCGCGGCGAGCAGCTCCTCCAGCGTCTGCAGGAGCGTGTCCCGGTCGCCGGGCGGGAGGTCGAGGAGGCCGCCGAGGCCGGCGCGGACCACGCGCGGGGCGAGCTCGGGGCTGTCGGCGAGCAGCGCCTCGGGCAGCCGCTCCTCCAGGACGGCGAGACCGGGGGCGTCGAGCGTGCGGGCGGCGGTCCGGGCCAGCCGGTAGCCGGTGTCGAGCGCCCCCAGCCCGTCGACCACCGGCGAGACGCCCACCCGGCCGGCCGCGCACGGGCGCAGGGCGTCCAGGGCGATCTGCGGCGGGCGGTGCCCGAGCGCCGCGACGCCGACCTCGTCCCGTGGGCGCAGGAACCACGCCGACGCGACGCCGACGGCCGCGAGCGCCTCCTGCGCGCCGCGCAGCACCTCCTCCCCCGACGGGTCGACCGGGGCGACGACGCACAGCACCGGCCCGCGCTCGGGAAGGCCGAGCACGGTGGCGGCGTCGCGCAGGAAGGCGGGATCGCTGCCACGCCCCTCGATCAGCCCGTCGAGGACCGCGTGCCGGCGCCCCAGGTCGTGGCTGTGCAGGCGCAGCTCCTCCTGCCGATAGGCGTGGACCAGAGCCGACGAGCTGCTGTCGTTGACCCGCCAGACGTAGCTCGCCGCGTCCAGCAGGGCCTCGTCGTAACCGCCGGCGAACCGGCGCCGCGACACCTCCAGCAGCGCGTCCCACAGCACGCGCCCGCCCAACCGGTAGGCGCGCAGCACGACCTCCAGGGGCACCCCCTCGCGGGCCCGGCGCCGGCCGGTGTCGTAGGACGTGTCCTCGGGGTCGACGCCGTCCGGCACCTGGTCGGCGATCACCTGGACCCCGCGCTCGAGGTTGGCCCGGCAGGCCACCCGCAGCTCGTCGATCATGTCCAGCTCGGCGTAGACCGGCTCCCGCTGCAGCACGAGCACGGTGAGGCGATCGGCGAGACCGTCGACGTCGTCCAGCAGCGCCGAACCGAGTACCCGCAGCGCCTCGTCGGCGGCCGGCGGCAACCGGCGACCGGGGCGCCCGGTGGGCAGCATCCCGGCACTGTGCAGCAGCGCGCACATCGGAGTCCAGACCTACGGGCGCACCGCCCACATTCACAGCCCCGATGCTGGGCGCCGCGCCCATGGCGCTGCTTGGGCGCTGCGCCCAAAGTGTGACCCGGGGCACCGCCGCCACCTACCCACCGGGAGGACGCACACCGTGAACCCGCCCGAAGCGAGCCCGGTGTTCGCGGTGGCCGGGGTCGGTGTCCGGTTCGGCGGCCTCGTCGCGCTGGACGACGTCTCGCTCGACGTCGCCCCGGCCGCCGTCCACGGCGTGATCGGGCCGAACGGCGCGGGCAAGACCACGCTGTTCAACGTCTGCTGCGGCTTCGTGCGCCCCGACGCGGGCGAGGTGCTGCGCCACGGCCGGCCGGTGCACGACCTGCGCCCGCACCGGCTCGCCGCGATGGGCGTCGCCCGCACGTTGCAGGGCGTCGGGCTGTTCCGCGGGCTCACGGTGGCCGAGAACGTGATGGTCGGCGCCGACCGGCACCGCCGCGCCGGGTTCGCGTCCACCCTCTTCGCGCTCTCCCGCTCCGACCGCGACGAACGGGCGCTCCGCGAGCGCGCCATGGCCGCCCTCACCGAGCTGGGCGCCGACGACTACGCCGACCGCCTGCCCGGGAGCCTCCCCTACGCCGTGCAGAAGCGCGTGGCGCTGGCCCGGGCGCTCGCCACCGAGCCGGACCTGCTGCTGCTCGACGAGCCCGCGAGCGGCCTCGGCGCCGGCGAGATGGCCGAGCTCGGGGAGCTGATCCGCGGCCTCACGACCCGGATGTCGGTGGTGCTGGTGGAGCACCACATGGACCTGGTGATGGACGTCTGCGACCGCATCACGGTGCTGGACTTCGGCCGGGTGGTGGCCGACGGCACGCCGGACGAGGTGCGGGACGACCAGGCGGTCATCGACGCCTACCTGGGCGAGGAGGCGCGGAAGTGATCGACGTGCTACCTCCGAAGTTCAGGAAAGCCACATTCATGTACTGCAGGTTCATGAATGTGGCTTTCCTGAACTTCCCCGGGGACCGCGCATGAGCACCGGCAGCCTCGAGGTGCGGGGGCTCACCACCTCCTACGGGGCCGTCGTCGCCGTCGACGAGGTGGATCTCGTCGCGGAGCCGGGGCAGATCACCGCGGTGCTCGGGGCGAACGGGGCGGGCAAGACCACGCTGCTGCGCACGATCTCCGGGCTGGTGCGGCCGCAGGCGGGGCAGGTGCTGCTCGACGGCGCCGACCTCACCCGCGCCCCTGCCGAGGCGATCGCCCGCGCCGGCATCGCGCACGTGCCCGAGGGCCGGGGCGTGATCACCGAGCTGACGGTGGAGGAGAACCTGCGGCTCGGGGCGATGCTCGGGGCGTCCCGCCGGAGGACCGCCCGCGGGCTCGCGCAGGTGTACGAGATGTTCCCGCCGCTGGCCGAGCGCCGTCGCCGGGACGCGCACGTGCTCTCCGGCGGTGAGCGGCAGATGCTGGTGATCGGGCGCGCGCTGCTCACCGGGCCGTCGGTGCTGCTGCTGGACGAGCCGTCGCTCGGGCTGGCGCCGCGGATCGTCGCGCAGATCTTCGAGCTGCTGCGCGGGCTCGTCGACGAGGACGGCACGACCGTGCTGCTCGTCGAGCAGAACGCGCGCAGCGCCCTGTCCATCGCCGACACCGGGATCGTGCTGAACCTCGGCCGCGTGGTGGCCCGCGAGGCCGCCGCCGATCTCGCGGCCGACGACGCCCTCCGCCACGCCTACCTCGGGTTCTAGGGAGCCGGATGCAGCAGTTCCTCAACGTCACGCTGACCGGGCTCGGCCAGGGCGCCGTCTACGCCGCGTTCGCGCTGGCCCTGGTGCTGATCTGGCGCTCCACCCGGGTCGTGAACTTCGCCCAGGGCGCGATGGGCATGTTCACCACCTACCTCGCGCTCACGCTGATCGAGGGCGGGCAGTCCTACTGGGTCGGGCTCGTCGTCGCGCTGGGCTCCGGGCTCGTGCTCGGCGCGCTGGTCGAGCGGCTGGTCATCCGGCCGGTCGAGGGCGGGCCGGAGCTGAACGCGGTGATCGTCACGCTCGGGCTGTTCGTGGCGCTGCAAGCGCTCGCCGCGATCCTGTTCGGCTCGACGTTCCGGTCCTTCCCCGCGCCGTTCGACCTGCGCGGGTTCACCGTCGGCGGGGTCAACATCGCGTTCACCGCGAACAGCATCTACGTGATCGTCGCGGTGGTGGTCGTGATGCTCGCGCTGGTCGCGCTCTTCCGCTTCACCGACCTCGGCCTCAAGATGCGCGCCGCCGCGTTCTCCCAGGAGGTCTCGCGGCTGCTCGGCGTGCGCGTGGGCCGGATGCTGACGCTGGGCTGGGCCCTCGCGGCCGTCGTCGGGTCGCTCTCGGGGCTCCTCATCGCCGGCGGCAGCCTGGTGTTCCCCGCCTACATGGACGCCGTGATCGTCTACGGGTTCGTGGCCGCGGTGCTGGGCGGGCTCGACTCCCCCGGTGGTGCCGTGGTCGGCGGCCTCGCGATCGGGCTGCTGCTGTCCTACGTGAGCGGCTACCTGGGTAGCGAGCTCGTCGCGCTGGCGGCGCTGGTGATCCTCGTTGCGGTGCTGCTCGTACGGCCACAGGGGCTCTTCGCCCGCACCGCGGCACGGAGGGTCTGATGGTGCAGCAGACCGACCGGCCCACCACCCGCCCCGCTCCGGTGCCGAAACATCGATTCCGGTGGCGCCCGCGTTCGACGTTCGGGCGGCACGGGCTCACGGTGCTGGTCGCGCTGGTCGCCGTCGTGCTCGTACTCGAGTTCACCAGCCCGTTCCGCAACTCGCAGCTCGCCACGATGTCCTACTACGCGATCGCGGCGGCCGGGCTGACCGTGCTCACCGGGCTGAACGGCCAGATCTCACTCGGTCACGGCGCGCTGATGGCCGTCGGCGCGTACACGACCGGCCTGCTCCTCGGGCCCGAGGGCGACGGGGCACTGCCGCTCCCGCTGATCATGCTCGTCGCCGCGGCCGTGACGGCGCTCGTCGGGGCGGTGGTCGGGGCCGCGGCCGCCCGGCTGCACGGGCCCTACCTCGCCGGCGCCACGCTCGCGCTGGCCGTCGCCGTGCCGGGTCTCGCGATCTACTTCGACCACACGCTCGGCGGCGAGCAGGGCCTGCGCATCGCGTCGCCCGACGTGCCCGGCTGGTTCGACGCAGGCGTCTACTTCCTGTTCGCGCACGAGACGCCCAGCGCGAAGTACCTCGCCTACCTCGGCTGGGGCACGCTGCTGCTGGTCCTGCTGCTCCTCGCCAACCTCATGGCCGGGCGGGTCGGGCGGGTGTGGCGCGCCGTGCGGGACGACGAGGTCGCCGCCGAACTGGCCGGGATCCGGCTGGGGCAGGTCCGGGTGCTGGCGTTCGTGGTCAGCGCCGCGTGCGCGGGGCTCGCCGGCGCGGTGCTGGGCGTCGTCGTCCGGCTGGCCGCGCCCAGCGGGTTCACGATCGTGCTCTCGCTCGGGCTGCTCACGGCCGTGGTCGTCGGCGGGCTCGGCAGCCTGGTCGGCGCGCTGCTCGGCAGCGCGTTGCTGGTGTTCCTGCCGCCCGCCGTCACCAATCTCGGCACCGCCGCCGGGCTGGACGGCACGCAGGCCGCGCAGCTCGCACCGTTCGTCTACGGCGCGGTGCTGATCCTCGTGATGCTGCTCGCCCCCACGGGCGCGGTGGGCGTGCTGAAGAACGTATGGGGTCGCCGGAGGAGGACACGATGAAGGCAAGGGGTCTGTGCGCCGCGCTGGCGGCGGCGGTGCTGCTGCTCAGCGGGTGCGGTGCCGGCGGCCGCCCGGAGGGCGGCGGTGGAGGGGGAGCGGAGGCCGAGGTCGGCATCACCCCGACCGCGGTGAAGGTGGGCGCCCACTTCCCGCTCACCGGCGTGGCCGCACCCGGCTACAGCGAGATCCCCACCGGGACGAAGGCCTACTTCGACTTCGTCAACGCCGCGGGTGGGGTGAACGGCCGCCAGATCGAGTACGTCTTCCGCGACGACGCCTACAACCCGACGCAGACCAGCCAGGTCGTCAACGAACTGGTGCTCCAGGACCAGGTCTTCGCGATCATGGGCGGGCTCGGCACACCCACCCACTCGGCGGTGGTCGACTACCTCAACAGCGAGGGCGTGCCCGACCTGTTCGTCTCCTCGGGCTCGCTGCTGTGGGACAACCCCGCCGACAACCCCATGACGTTCGGCTGGCAGCCCGACTACGAGATCGAGGGGAAGATCATCGCCCAGTACGTGGCGCAGAACTTCCCGGACGCCAAGGTCGGCCTGTTCGTCCAGGACGACGACTTCGGCCGCGACGGCGAGAAGGGCGCCCGCCACTACCTGGAGAACCAGATCGTGGCCGCCGAGCGCTACACGCCGGGCAACACCGACGTCGCCCCGCAGATCGCGGCCCTGCAGGCGGCGGGCGCCGACCTGGTGATCGGCTTCAACGTCCCGTCCTACACGGCGCTGTCGCAGCTCCAGTCACTGCGCCTGAACTACCAGCCGCAGTGGATCTACTCGAACGTCGGCTCCGACCCGACGCTCGTCGGCTCGCTGCTCGCCCGCTTCTCCGAGGGCGCCGTCACCGACGCCGGGCTCCTCGAGGGCGTGCTGACCACCGAGTACCTGCCCGGCGTGGACACCCCGGACAACCCGTGGGTGCAGCTCTTCCAGCGGGTCTGGGACGCGAACGGCGGTGACGGCGAGCTCACGAACTACCGCGTCTACGGGATGGCCGAGGCCTACACGTTCGTGCAGGCCCTGCAGGCCGCGGGCCCGAACCCGACGCGCCAGGGAATCGTCGACGCGGTCGAGCGCTCCGGCGCCACGTTCGAAGGGCCGTGGGCGGCCCCGTTCCGGTTCTCCGCCGACCGGCACGCCGGCATCTCCGGCGTCCAGGTCACCCGGATCAGCGGGGGCGGGACGGAGAACCTCACCCCGGTGCTCGTCACCGACAACGGCGACGCCCCGATCACGGAGGCCACCGGCGAGCCGGCCGCTCCCCCGGCCGACGGCATCCCGGACGTGCAGCCGGCGAGCTGAGGGATTGCAGCAAGGCCACCTTTCCGCCACGAGACGGCAGCAAGGTGGCCTTGCTGCAACTCGAGCCCGTCACGGCCATATGACATCTCTATTTTTGTATTGACATATCAAATCAGGCGCCCCAGGATCCCCGGGTATGACCAGCGACCCGCTCCACGCGCAGATCCGCAAGGAGCTGGAGTCGCGCATCCGGGCGGGCACCTGGCCGCCCGGCACGCGCGTGCCGACGGAGGCCGAGCTCGGCGAGCAGTTCGGCGTCTCCCGCATCACCGTGCAGCGGGCGCTGCGGGACATGGCCGACGCCGGCCTCGTGGTGCGCTACCGGCGCCGCGGCACGTTCGTCGCGCAGACGGCCGGTGAGCACAACCTGCTCCGTTCGGCCGGCCTGCTCCTGGAGGGCCCGGAGCTGCCGGGCGACCACCGCGTCGTCGACGCCCGGGTGCTCCCCGGCGCGAAGGCCGCGCTGCAGCTGCCCGGCGTGGCCGCCGACGAGGCCGTCGTGCAGGTCGAGCGGCACAAGCTCACCGCCGACGGGAACCGGGTGGCGGCCACCGAGCTGGCCGTGCTGCCGTTCCGGTACGCGCCCGACCTGCTCGACCAGGATCTGGTCCACGCGACGACGCACCCGTACCTGCGCCGGAGCGGCGTCGTGCTCGAACGGTCCCGGCTCTACGTGGAGCCGCACACCCTCGACGCCACGCATGCCGGGCTCTTCGGCCTGCCGGAGGGCACGGCGGTGTTCCGCTGGCTGCGGGTCACCTGGACGGTGCGCGACGAGGTCGTCGAGCACATGCAGGCGATCCTCCCGGCCGCCGACTCCCGGTTCTACGTCGAGACCTCGCTCGGGAGCACCCGGTGAACCATCCTCGGATCGCGGTCGTCGGCACGGGAACCGTGGGCGCGATGACGCTCTGGCGGCTGGCCGCCCGCGGTGTGCCGGCCACCGGCTTCGACACCTACGCGCCCGGTCACGACCGCGGCGCCGCGGGCGGGGAGTCCCGCATCTTCCGCACCGCCTACAAGGAGGGCGCCGAGTACGTCCCGCTGCTGCACGCGGCTCGTGAGCTGTGGACCGAGCTCGAGGCGGCGGCCGGGCGCCGCCTGCTGCACCTCGTCGGGGGCGCCACCGTCGGCCCGGCCGACCACCCCACGGTGCGCGCCGTGCTCGACTGCGCGACGCAGTACGGGCTGCCGGTCGAGGTCCTCACCGGGGAGGAGGCCCGGCGGCGGGTACCCGAGCACCCCCTCGGCGACGGCGAGGTCCTCGTCCTCGACCCGAACGCCGGGTTCCTCACGCCCGAGCCCGCGGTGCAGGCCGCCGCAGCCGCGGCGGAGCGGGCCGGCGCGACGATCCGCCGCTACGAGCGGGTGCTCGACGTCGTGCCGGACGGCGACGGGGTCACGATCCGCACCGCCGGGACGACCGACCGGTTCGACGCCGTCGTCCTGGCCCCCGGGCCGTGGGCCCGCACGCTGCTCGCCGACCTCCCGGTCCGCCCGCGGATGGTCACGTCCACCTGGTTCGCCCGCCGCGCGCCGGAGCTCTTCGACCCGCAGCGGTGCCCGATCGCGGTCCGGGTCGGCCCACACGCCTTCTC
This sequence comes from Pseudonocardia wallangbongensis, assembly GCF_054486945.1. Classification (NCBI taxonomy): domain Bacteria; kingdom Bacillati; phylum Actinomycetota; class Actinomycetes; order Pseudonocardiales; family Pseudonocardiaceae; genus Pseudonocardia; species Pseudonocardia wallangbongensis. The sequence continues at coordinate 601,429 of NZ_JBRERS010000004.1, read as the reverse complement.
GTGCTTCCCCGCCCTCGACGGCACCGGCGTGAAGGTCAACCTGCACGGCGGGTTCCCACCGGTCGAGTCCCCGGAGGACCTGCCACGCAGCGCGGCCGTCGACCTGGTCGCCCGGCTGCGGGCGACGGTCACCGCCGTCCTCCCGGGGCTCGTGCCCGACCCGATCCGGATCGCGACCTACTGCGACGGCTTCACCCCGGACGAGCACGGCCTGCTCGGGCCGCTACCCGGCCACGGCGGGCGGGTGCACGTCGCCACCGGCTTCTCCGGCCACGGGTTCAAGCTCGCGCCCGTGTTCGGCGACGCCGTCGCCGACCTCGTGCTCACCGGCTCCACCCCGCGGCCGGTCTCCCACCTCTCCCCCGCCCGGCCCCTCTAGGAGGTATCCATGAGACGCACTCTCCGACTCGCACTGGGCACGTTGGCGGGAGCCCTCGCGCTCGCCGTCACCGGCTGCGCGCCTCCGACCCCGACCGGCAACGCGAACGCACTCGTCGTGGCCGGGTACGGCGGCTCGTTCGAGACCGCGTTCCGGGAGTCGATCATCCCCGGCTTCGAGCAGACCTGCGGCTGCACGGTGACCTACATCCCGGGCGCCTCCACCGACAGCATCGCGAAGCTGAAGGCGCAGCAGGCGAGCCCGCAGATCGACGTGGCCCTGCTCGACGACGGCCCGCAGGCGCAGGCGCGCGACGCCGGGCTGGTCGGGCCGCTGGACACCGCCGTCGTCCCCGTGGACAAGGTCGTCGAGATCGGGCGGCTCCCCGACGACGTCGGCGTCGGGTTCGGGCTGACCGCCACCGGCATCGCCTACAACCCGACCTGGTTCGCCGAGCACGGTGTCCCCGCCCCCACCAAGTGGAGCGACCTGGCCGACCCGCGGTTGCAGGGCGCACTCGTGCTCCCGTCGATCACCAACACCTACGGCCTCGGCCTGCTCGTCGGCGCGGCGTCCCAGAACGGCGGCTCCGAGCAGAACATCGAGCCCGGGTTCGGCGCCGTCCAGCAGATCGCGCGCAACGCCGTCACGTTCGACACCACCGCCGACGTCTCCAACTACTTCCTCCAGGGCCAGGCAGCCGCGTCGGTGTGGGGCGTCTCGCGGGTGTCATCGCTCGCGGAGAAGGACTTCCCCGTGCAGTTCGTCTACCCGGAGGGCGGCGCGATGGCGCTCGTGACCACCGCGAACGTGGTCGCCGGGGCGCCGCACGCCGACCTCGCCCAGAAGTTCGTCGCGCACCTGCTCGACCCGGCCGTGCAGGCCGAGCTGGCCGAGGCGACCTATGACGGCTCCGTCGTGCAGGGCGTGACCCTCGAACCGGACCTGGAGTCGAAGGTCGTCGGGCTCGACGAGGTCGGGCAGCTGCGCAAGCTGGACTGGCCCACGATCAACCGCGACCGCGCCGCATGGACGGAGCGCTGGAACCGCGAGGTGGAGGTCCGGTGACGGCCGCGGCCGGGTCCATCACCGGGGCGCCCGTCGCGGCGCCGGCCCGCGGCCGGTTGATCCTCGAGGGGATCCGCAAGTCGCTCGGCGGCCGGGAGGTCGTGCGCGGCATCGACCTGCAGACCGAGCCCGGCGAGTTCCTCACGCTGCTCGGCCCGTCGGGCTGCGGCAAGACCACCACCCTCAACATCGTGGCCGGCCACCTCCTGCCGGACGCCGGCAGCGTGCAGGTCGACGGCCGGGAGCTCACGACCGTGCCGGCGAACCGGCGCGCGATGGGCATGGTGTTCCAGTCCTACGCCCTCTTCCCGCACATGACCGTGGCCGACAACGTCGGGTTCGGGCTGCGGATGCGCCGCACCCCGGCCGCGGAGCGCAGGCGGAAGGTCGCCGAGGCCCTGGAGATGGTCGGGCTCGACGGCATGGCCGAGCGCCATCCCCGCCAGCTCTCCGGCGGCCAGCAGCAGCGCGCCGCGCTGGCCAGGGCGCTCGTCGTGGAGCCGGACCTGCTGCTGCTCGACGAGCCGTTCTCCAACCTCGACGCCCAGCTGCGCGTGCGGCTGCGGGAGGAGGTCGTCGCGCTCCAGCGCCGGATCGGGACCACCGCGATCCTCGTCACCCACGACCAGGAGGAGGCCCTCGCCGTCTCCGACCGCATCGCCGTGATGAACGAGGGCACGATCCACCAGGTCGCCGACCCGCAGACCGTGTACCTGCGCCCGGCCACCGACTTCGTCGCCACCTTCGTCGGCGAGGTCAACGTCCTCGACGGGGTCGCCGAAGCCGACGGGTGCCGGCTGCCGGACGGTCAGGCGATCGCCGCCACAGCGGTCGGGTCGCCGCCGGCCGAGGGCGCGCCGGTACGGGTCTACGTCCGCCCCGAAGCGGTGCAGTTCGGGATCGACGGCCTCGCCGGCCGCGTCACGTCCACCCGGTTCCTCGGTACCCGGGTCCGCTGTCACGTCGAAACCGCCGCCGGGCAGCTGGAGGTCACCGTGCCGTTCGCCGGCGCCGTACCCGCCACCGGGGAGGAGGTGAGGTGCACGTGGCCGTCGCAGCACGCCTCGCTGGTCGCCCGCTCCGGGTGAGCTCGACCCGCCGGACCGGGCTGCTGCTCGCGCTGCCCGCGATGGCGGTGTTCGCCCTGCTCTTCGTCGCGCCGCTCTTCACGCTGGTGCTGAACAGCTTCCGCACCGCGCAGGGCGGCTTCACCCTCGCCAACTACGTGCGGTTCCTCGGCGACCCGTTCTACCGGGACGTCCTCGTGCACACCCTGCTGATCGGCGCCGTCACCACGCTCGGCTGCCTGCTCATCGGCTACCCGTTCGCGCTCTACCTGCGCGGGCGCTCCCCGCGGGTGCGCAACTACCTCTCGCTGATCCTGCTCTCCCCGCTGCTGATCAGCATGGTGATCCGGGCGTACGGGTGGCTCGTCGTGCTGGGGCCGAACGGGCCGGTGGCCGCGGCGTTCCGCGCGGTCGGGCTCGAGCCGCCCACGCTGCTCTACAACGACACCGCCGTGGTCATCGGGATGGTGCACGTGATGCTCGCCTACATGGTGCTGCCGCTCGTGGCCGCGCTCGACCGGATCGACCCGACGCTCGTGCCGGCCGCCCGCGGGCTCGGCGCGTCGGGCTGGAGCTGCTTCTGGCGGATCACCGCGCCGATGTCGGTGGCCGGGATGGTGGCCGGGTCGCTGATCGTGTTCAGCCTGACGGTGTCCAGCTTCGTCACTCCCGCCATCCTCGGCGGGCCGACGGTCAAGCTGATGCCCTACTTCGTCTACACCGAGGCCACCGTGAACCTCGACTGGCCCTACGCCGCCGCGATCGGGTTCATCCTCGTCGTGGTCACCACGGCGCTCATGGCCGGTTACGCGGCCCTGCTGCGCAAGCGCGCGGGAGGGCTGTCGTGATCGGCCGGGTCGCCGGCGCGGTGTTCGCCACGCTCGTCGCGCTCTTCCTGCTCGCGCCCGTGCTGGTGACGATCGCGTCCTCGCTCACGACCACCAGCTACGTCGCGTTCCCACCGCAGGGCATCACGCTGCACTGGTACATCGAGCTGGCCGGCAGGCCGGAGTTCCTGACGTCGTTCGCGCTCAGCTTCGGCGTCGCGATCGGCGCGGCCCTCGTGTCCACCGTGCTCGGGCTCGCCGCGGGCCTCGCGATCCACCGGTACCCGTTCCCCGGCCGCGCGGCGCTCGACACGATGTTCTCCAGCGCGTTCGCGGTACCGACCATCGTCCTCGGCATCGGGCTCCTGCAGTGGTACGCGCAGCTGGGCATGGCCTCCAGCCCGTTCACCCTGCTGCTCGCGCACCTGGTGCTGACCGTGCCCTACACGGTGCGGCTCGTGCTGGCCGGCCTGCACGGACTGGACCGGTCGGCCGAGCGCGCGGCCGCCGGGCTCGGCGCGAGCGCGCTGCAGGTGTTCTGGCACGTCACGCTGCCCGCGGTGCGGGGCTCCCTGATCGCGGGGGCGTTCTTCGCGCTGATCACCTCGTTCGACGACCTCACGGTCGCCCTGTTCGTCGTGACCACCGACATGCAGACGCTCCCCGTCCGGATCTTCAACTACCTCCAGTACAACTACGACCCCACGGTCACCGCCGTCGGCACGCTGATGGTGCTGCTGGCCGTGGTGGCCGCACTCGTCATCGAACGCGTGGTCGGCGTCGCCCGCCTGTTCGGCACCAGTCGCTGAAAGAACGGAGCAGTTCCCGTGCACGTCATCGTCATCGGAGCCGGGGTGGTGGGCGCGGCCGTCGCGGCGGCCCTGACCCGGCGCGGCACCGAGGTCACCGTGCTCGACGCCGGCCGCCCGGGCGCCGGCACGACCGCGACGTCGTTCGCGTGGGTCAACGCGAACAACAAGGACCCGCAGCCCTACTTCGAGCTCAACAGCGCGGGCGTCGCCGCCCACCACGCGCTGGCCGGCGGGCCCACCTCCTGGTTCTTCCCCACCGGGCACCTGGAGTGGGCCACGACCGACGAGCACGCCGCGCTGCTCGCCGCGCGGGTGGCGAAGCTGGAGGGCCGCGGCTACCCGGTGCGGCGGCTCACGCGCGCCGAGGCCCTCTCCCTGGAGCCCGACCTCGTGGCACCCGCCGGCGCGGAGTTCGTGTTCTACCCCGAGGAGGCGCACACCCTGCCCGGGCTGCTGCACGCCCGGCTGCTCGGCGAGTCCCGCGACCGCGGGGCCACGGTCCTGCCGCACACCGAGGTGACCGGCATCGACCTCGGGGCGCCCGCCGTCACGACCGCGAACGGCGACAAGCACGCGGCCGACGTCATCGTGAGCTGCGCAGGCCGGTGGAGCACACCGGTCGCGGCGCTCGCCGGCCTCGACGTGCCGCTGCTCGACCCCGACCTGGCCGGTTCTGCCACCGTCGGCTTCCTGGCAGCCACCGAACCGGTGCCCGCCCGGCTGTCGCGGCTCCTCACCCACTCCCGGCTCAACGTGCGGCCCGACGGCGGCGGGCGGCTGCTGCTGCAGGCCCTCGACCTCGACGGCGCCGCCGACCCGGCCGCCCCGCCGCCCGCCGACGGCCCGCTCGCCGCCGAGATCACGGGACGGCTGCCCGAGGTGCTCGCCCTCACCGCGGGCACCCGGCTGGAGAAGATCCGCGTCGGGCAGCGGCCGCTGCCCGCGGACGGCCTGACGATCGCCGGGTTCGCCGACCCCGACCGCCGCTTCTACGCGGTGGCGACGCACAGCGGCATCACCCTCGGCCCGCTCCTGGGCGACCTGGTGTCCGGCGAACTGCACGGCACGGAGTCGCCCCTGTTGGAGGCGTTCCGCCCGAGCCGGTTCGGGGGAGGCCTGGCCGCGTCGCCCACAGCCGCCCGTCGCCCGGGGGAGCAGTAGGCGCGCCGGCACGGATTGCAGCAAAGCCTTTCCTGCAACGTCATACGTCATTGCGTGAAAGTGGCCTTGCTGCAATGGGCCCGACCACCTCGAGACCCCGCGCGCGGCGGTGTAGGCATAGGGTGTAATCACGTAATTCTTGGAGGGGGTTCCGTGACCGACACCGTTCCCACCCTGTACGAGTGGTGCGGCGGCTCCGCCGCCCTGCACCGCCTCACCGACGTCTTCTACAAGCACGTGCTCGAGGACCCGCTGCTCGAGCCGATCTTCCGCCACATGAGCCCCGACCACCAGGACCACGTGGCCCGCTGGCTGGGCGAGGTGTTCCGCGGGCCGACCGAGTACACCGACGAGCTGGGCGGCTACCCGGCCATGCTCTCGCACCACATCGGCCTCGGGATCACCGAGGAGCAGCGGGCGCGGTGGGCGCAGTTGATCGCCGAGAGCGCCGACGAGGCGGGCCTGCCCGACGATCCCGAGTTCCGCTCCGCGTTCGTCGCCTACATCGAGTGGGGCACCCGCATCGCGAAGGCCAACGCCGTGCCGGGCGCCGACCCGCCCACGGACTACCCGACCCCGCGCTGGGGATGGGGAGAGGCGCCGCCCTACACCCCGTGACCGGCCCTCGCCGGTAGCCGGATGGGGTACGCCCCAGGAGTTGACCTCAACCCGGGTTCACGTCGAACACTGGCGACGTGCTCCACCGCACCGGGCCGGCGGCCCGCCGCTCACTCGCAGGAGGTCTCGTGTCCTATCCGCATCCCCGCTACCACGGCGCGGCCGGGGAGATCAACGCGACGTTCCGTTCCGCGAGTACGGCACCCGACTTCGTGTCCACGCCGGTGGCCACCTCCGGCCCGACGTTCGGCTCCGGCACCTCCTACCACTACCTGGCCACCACGGCATCCAGCGACGGCGACTTCGGGCTCTACCGCGTCGACATGGGCCCGGAGCCCGGTGGACCGTCGACGCACTTCCACCGGGCGATGTCGGAGTCGTTCTTCGTCCTGTCCGGGACGTTGCGGCTGTTCGACGGCGAGCGGTGGATCGACGGCACCGCGGGCGACTTCCTGTACGTCCCGCCGGGCGGCCTGCACGCGTTCCGCAACGAGTCCGGCGAGCCCGTGTCCATGCTGATGCTCTTCACGCCCGGGGCGCCCCGCGAGGCCTACTTCGAAGGGATCACCGAGCTGGCCGGCATGAACGACGAGCAACGCGCCGAGTTCTTCACGCACCACGACAGCTACTTCGTCTGACGGGAGCAGGCGATCGTCGCCGCCACGTCCTCCAGCTCCGGCAGCAGTGCGATGGTGGCGGCGGAGCGGGCACGCAGGTCGTCCGGGCCGCGCACGCCCGTGAGCTCCGCCAGCGCCGCCCGGAAGGCGCCCTCCCCGGCCCGGGCGCGCTCCGGCGGCGCGTCGGCGTCGAGGATCTGCTGGCAGCGGGCGAACGTGGCGACGACCCAGAAGACGGCCTCGCGATGATCCCCGGCGTCGACGAGCGCGCGGCTGCCGTCGATCGCGATCGGCCGGGCCTCCGCGCTGATGTCCGACGAGAAGAAGAACGGGGTGCGGCCCACCGCGGCGGCCTCGTCGAAGACCTCGCCGAGCCGGTCGAGGTGGCGCACCACCACCGCGGCGTCGACGCCGGCGCAGCCGAGCAGGTCGAGCATCCGCGCGTAGCCGGCCGGGCGGTCGTGCAGCACGTCGCGGGCGCGCAGGAAACGCAGCCGGACGGTGGGTCGCTGCGCGGCCGCGACGAGCACCGCGACCGTGACGAGGGTGCTGGGGAACAGCCAGGCCTGCACCTGTTGGGCCCACGACGCGGTGTCGTCGAGGGCCGAGAGCCGCATGCGGATCGCGGTGACCACGTCGCCGACCCGCCTGCGCACGGCGGCCGGCGAGCCGTAGGCGGGCGCGATCGCGGCCCGTAACCGCGCGAGCAGCCCGGTGGGGTCGAGCAGGATGCCGTCCGGGCCGGCGAACGACGGGGCCAGGTAGTGGGTGGCCGCAACACGGTCCGGGTCGGCGAGGAGCTCCTCCGGCAGGTACGAGACGTCGAGGAGCGCGCCGGCGTGGCGGATCTTGCCCGGCTTCGGTGGAGCCGCCGGGCCGGCGACGACCGTGACGTCCACGTCCGACCACGGTGGCTGCTCCGCCTCCGCGGGCCGGTCCACCGCGGAGCCGGCGAGGTAGGCCCCGCGGAACCAGGGCTCGGGTGCGGCGTGCCGCTCCACCCAGTCCCGCGCTGCCGCCCGGGCCGGACCGGCCGGCATCAGTGCTCGTCGAACAACACGCTCACCGACTCGCCGTTGTGGATCCGGCGCATCGCCTCGGCGAGCGCGGGGGCGACCGAGATCACGGTGAGCTTCGGGGCGTGCTCGGCGTCCGGCACCGGCACGGTGTTGGTGCACACGATCTCCGCGACGTCGTCGCGCTTCCCGATCCGCACGAGCGCGCCGTCGCTGAAGAGGCCGTGGGTGCAGGCGACCCGCACGGAGGCGACGCCCTGCTCGACGAGGCGGTCGAGCAGCTCGACGATCGTGCTGCCGCGGGCGATCTCGTCGTCGAGCACCACGACGTCCTTGCCGCGGACGTCGCCGATGATCGAGGTGATCACGACCTTGTCGTCGGAGATCCGCTCTTTCGCCCCGGCCGCGACCGGAGTACCGAGCAGCTGCGCGAAGCGCGAGGCCTCCTTGGCGTTGCCCAGGTCCGGGGACACCACCACGGTGTTGGACAGGTCGCCGCCGCGGAAGTGCCCGGCCAGTTCGTGCAGCGCGTGCAGGTGGTCGACCGGCACACCGAAGAAGCCGTGGACCTGCGGGGAGTGCAGCGTCATGGTCAGCACGCGGTCGGCGCCGGCGGTCTGCATGAGGTCGGCCATCAGGCGGGCCCCGATGGAGATCCGCGGGGCGCCCTTCTTGTCCGAGCGCGCGTAGGCGAAGTGCGGCATCACGACCGTGATCCGGGCGGCCGACGCCCCGCGGGCCGCGTCGAGCATGAGGAGCAGCTCGACGAGGTTCTCCTGCACGGGCGGCGCCAGCGGCTGCACGATGAACACATCGCGCTCGCGGCAGTTGGCCAGGAGCTGGACCTCGAGGCAGTCGTTCGAGAACCGGGTGAGCCGGCTGGGCGCGAGCGGCACCTCCAGGTGGTGGCAGATCGCGGCGGCGAGCTCCCGGTGGGCCGAGCCGCTGAAGATCGTGATCTCCTTCACCGCACATTCCAATCGTCTCGGTGGGCGTCGAGCAGCGGGGCCTGCAGCTGCGCCCACGGGGAGAGCTCCCCCGCACCGGCCGCTGCGAGGAACTCCTCCCAGGTCCACCACTCCGCCGACTCGACCTCGTCGGGCCGGGCCCGCGGCTCGCCGACGAGCCGGCACACGTACACGGGGCAGAGCTCGTTCTCCTCGATGCCCCCCGCCGCGGCGCGGTAGGCGAAGTCGGGCAGCACGAGCTTCAGGTCGACGGCGCCGACACCGAGCTCGTCGGCCAGCCGCCGCCGGACGGCGTCCTCCACGGACTCGCCGGGCGCCGGGTGGCCGCAGCAGGTGTTGGTGCGCACGCCCGGGAAGGTCACCTTCTGCCGGGCCCGCCGGGTGACGAGCAGCCGGCCGGCCCGGTCGAAGCCGTAGCAGGAGAAGGCCAGGTGCAGCGGTGTGACCGGTCCGTGGACGCTGGCCTTGTCGGCGACGCCGATGGCGCGCCCGTCGTCGTCCAGGAGTACGACCTGCTCCGTCACAGGGCTACCGTAATGCTTGCCTTTCATACATGCATGCATGTATGAAAGTCGGGTGCGCCGGACCGCCGAGGACACCGCGGCGACGCGCGCCACCCTCGTCGACGCGGCGCTTCACGCCTTCGCCCGCGACGGGATCGACCGCGCGACGCTCGCCGGGATCGCCGAGGCCGCAGGCGTCACGCGCGGCGCGGTCTACCACCACTTCGCCGACAAGGACGCGCTGCTCGGCGCCGTGCTCGGCGAGACGTGGGACGTGGTCGCCGCGCCGGTCTGGACCGCGCTCGACACCCCGGGGGTCCCGCTCGCCGACCGCCTCGAGGCGTTCGCGCTCGCCTGGCTCCGGGCCCTGCACTCCGACCGCCGGTTCGCCGCCCTGATGACGGTGAGCATGCGGGCGGCCGGCGCACCCACCGAGGAGAAGGCCGAAGGCTTCCACGCATGGCGCGACCGGTTGCGGGCCGCCTTGGACGAGCAGGCCGGTCCGAGCCCGGGCGCCGCACACCTGCTGGCCTGGCTGAGCGGCACCGCGCTGCTCGCCGGCCACGACCCGGCTCTCGTTCCCCCGGCCGACGCCACGAGCGTGCGGCCCGTACTCGAAGGGATCCTCCCCTGATGTCCCGCGGACCCACCCGCCCCCGCGCCGCAGTCGCGGTCGTCACGCTGGCGCTCGCCGTCGACATGTTCCTGTACGGCAGCCTCGTCCCGCTGCTCCCTGTGCTCCCCGCGGTCGCCGGCTCGTCGGGCGCCGCCGGGCTGCTCTTCGCCGCGTACGCGGTGGCGATGCTGGTCGCGACGCCGGTGGTGGGCCGCTGGGTCGACCGGAGCGGCCCGCGGGCGCCACTGCTCGCCGGTCTGATCGCCCTCGCCGCCGCGACGGCGCTGTTCGCTGCCGTGGTCGACGTCCCGGGTGGCCTCGGGCTCGCCGTGCTCTCGCTCGCGCGGGCGGCGCAGGGCGTCGCCGCGGCCGCGAGCTGGGCGGCCGGGCTGGCGCTGATCGCGAGCACGCACCCGCCCGAGCGACGCGGCACCGTGATGGGGCTGGCGCTCTCCGCGGTCGGGTTCGGGGTGCTGCTCGGGCCGGCCGTCTCGGGGCTCCTCGCCGACGCTTTCGGTCCGCGCGCCCCGTTCCTGCTGGTCGCCGGGCTGGCAGCGGCGGACGCCGTGGCCCGGATCGTCTGGGTGGGTCCCACCGCAACCGCGCCGGCGTCGGCCCCGTTGCGGGTGGTCGCGCGCGGACCGCGCGCCGGCCTGCTGATCGGGCTCACCGCCCTCGGCGCGGCCGCGATCGCGTTCGCCGAGCCGGTCCTACCGCTGCACCTGTCCGCGCTCGGGCTCGGCGCCACCGGCATCGGCCTGGCCTTCGGCGCGGCCGCCCTGCTGGGCGGGCTGACGGCGCCGCTCGCCGGGATCGTGACCGACCGGCTCGGCGCGGCCCGCGTGGCCGCGCTCGGCACGTTGGTGGCGGCGGCCGGTTTCGTCCTGTGCGGCGTGCCGGCGGCCGGGCCGTCGATCGCCGGCGTGCTCGTGGTCGGGATCGGCGCGCAACTCGTGCTCGCGCCCACCCTCGTGCTGATCGGCGCGCTCGCGGAGCACATCCAGCCGCCCGCCTACGGTGCCGCGTACGCGCTCTACAACCTGGCCTACACCGCCGGGCTCGCCGTCGCCCCGCTCGTGGCCGGCACAGCGGCCGTGCTCGTCGGCGTGACCGCGACGACGATCGCCGCCGCCGCGGTCGCCGCCCTCACCGGCGCCTGGCTCCTCCTGCGCCGCACTCCGGCCACGCAGCACGCGCGATGACGCACCCCTCGCGGGAGCGCTACTGCGGGCTACAACGGGCTACAATGCCTGCATGAAGGTCATCACGCAGCGGGAGTTCCGCAACAACTCCGCCGCTGTCATGGACTCCGTCGAGGCAGGTGAGACCTACCACGTGACCCGCAACGGCGTCCCGGTCGCGGAGGTGCGCCCGGTGCCGCGTCAGCGACATCTCAGCGCCGACGAGCTGGTCGCCCGGCACCGCCGACGCCCGCACGTCGACAGCGTCGCACTGCGCCGCGACGCCGACGAGTACTTCGGCGAGGACCGGCTCGACGTCGATGACCTTTCCGACCGCCGGCGTGGCTGACCGGCCACAGTCAGGTGTGCTCGACACCTGCGTCTACATCGATCTCGACCTACTCGATCCGAGCGCGCTACCGGCTGTCCCCGAACTCACCGCCATCACGATGGCCGAGCTCCACCAGGGGGTTGCGATGGCCAAGGACATCGCGGCAAGGGCCGTCCGCACAGAGCTACTCGGAATGGCGATCGTCGAATTCGATCCGCTGCCGTTCGACCGGGAAGCGGCATCCCGTTACGGGACCCTGGTGGCGATGACGGTCGGTGCGAACCGCGATCCTCGGCCACGCCGTCTCGACCTGATGATCGCGGCCATCGCGTCGTCGCGTGGCTTGCCCCTGTACACGCGCAACGCGAACGACTTCAGCCACCTCGAGGGCACCGTCGACGTCGTTGTCGTCTGAGATCGACCGGTGGTGCCGGACGTCAGGAGCGGGGCAGGCGGTACCAGCGGGTCGCCGTGCCGCCGCGCACCTCGGCCAGCCCGGCCTCGTCGACGCCCGCGGCGGCCACGGCGGCGTCGAGGTCGCGCACGGCCGTGCCGTAGTCGGCGCGCACGGTGACGACCGGCCAGTTGCTGGCCAGCATCAGCCGGTCGGGGCCGAAGGCCGCCACCGCGTGGGCGACGGCGGGGGCGATCGCCGCCGGGTCCCAGCGCGTCCAGGTCGTCAGCAGGTCCACCCCGATCGACACCTTCAGCGCCACGTTCGGGCAGGCGGCGAGGGCGGCGAGCCGGGCGACCCAGCCGTCGAGGTCGCCCGTCTCCAGGGGTGGGCGCGCCAGGTGGTCGGCGACGATGCGCAGGTCGGGCACCCGGCGCGCGAGCGCGACGATCGCCTCGACCTGCGCGTCGGTCACCGGCACGACGTCCCACGCGAGGTCGGCGGCGGCCAGGGTCGCCATCAGCCCGGGATCCAGCCAGTCGAGGGGCTCCCGCGCGACGAGGCAGCGCACGCCGCACCAGCGGGACCGGTCGACGCGGCCGAGCTCGGCGCGGGCCATCGCCGGATCGGTGAGCGGCAGCCACCCGACCACGCCCGCCACCTGCGGGAAGGCCGCGGCGTACGCGGCGAGCCGGTCGTTCTCGTCGGGGGTGTCGACGGACTCGACGAGCACGGTGGCGTCCACGCCGGCCGCGGCCATCAGCGGGGCGAGGTCGGCGGGTTCGAAGTCGGCGGCCAGCTCGGTGTGCGCGGGGTGGCGCCACGGCTGCTCCTGCAGGGCGGTCCGCCAGAAGTGGTGGTGCGTGTCGATGACGTTCACGAGCCGCTCCAGCGCGGTGCCCGGCGGCCGACGAACGCGGCCACGCCTTCCCGGAAGTCCGCGCTGCCGTAGCAGTCGGCCATGACGTCGTCGGCGTCCACGTCGCCCGAGCCGTCCGCGGCGGCGAGCCGCCGGTCGATCTCCTTCAACCCGGCCAGGGTGCGCGGCGCCCCGGCGGCGATCCGCTCGGTGAGCTTCGCAGCCGTCGCGTCCAGTTCCGCGGGCGGCACCACGGCGTGCACGAACCCGGCTGCGGCGGCCTCGTGCGCGTCGATCGTGCGGGACGTCATCAACATGCCCATCGTCCGGGAGACGCCGAGGCGGCGTTGCAGCCGGGCCACGCCGGCCGGCGCGAGGATGTTGCCCAGCGTCCGCGCGATGGGCGCGCCGAACACGGCCCGGTCGGTGGCCACCAGCACGTCGCAGCACGCGGCGAGCGCCAGCCCACCGCCGACGGCGGGCCCGTCCACGACGCCCAGCACGGGCACCGGCACGGCGAGCAGGTCCTCGATCACGGCACCGATCCGGCGCTCGTAGTCGAGGCCGTCGGCGGCACGGGCGAACTCGGTGAACTGGGCGATGTCCGTACCGGCGGCGAACGCCTCGCCGGCCCCGCGCAGCACCACGACACGCAGGTCGGCATCGGTGCGCGCCGCGACGCAGAGCGTCTGGAGCTCGTCGTACATCTCCCAGGTCAGGGCGTTGCGTCGGGCGGGGTTGGAGAGCTCGACGTGCAACACGGCCCCGTCGCGCCTGCTGCGCACGCTCGGCCGGGGCGCGGCGGCGGTCCCCCCACTCCCTCCCGCAGCAAGGTGGCTTTGCTCCGGTTGAGCCGGAGGAAGGCCACCTTGCTGCGGCGCGGCGGCGGCGAGGACTTCCTCCGTGTGCTCGCCCAGTAGTGGCGGCGGCAGTCGGACCGAGGCGGGGGTGCCCGACAGGTGCAGCGGCGAGGACAGCACCGGGACCGGGCCGTCCACCGGGTGCTCCACGGTGGCCACCATCCCGCGCGCCCGCACGTGCGGGTCGTCCTCGAGGACCTGCTGGTAGTCCTGGATCGGCCCGGCGGGCACGCCCGCGGCGAGCAGCCGTTCCACCCAGGCGTCCGTGTCGTCGGTGGCGAGGCGGCGCTCCAGCTCGACCACCAGCTCCGCGCGGTGGGCCATCCGGTCGTCGTTGTGGGCGAACCGCGGGTCGTCGGCCAGGTCCGGCGCGTCGAGGGCCCGGCACAGCCGCTCCCAGAGCCGCTCGTTGTTGGCCCCGACCGTGACGAACCCGTCGCGCGTGGCGAGCGCCTGGTACGGCGCGGACATCCGGTGCGCGGAGCCGAGGGCCTGCGGGGCCTTCCCGGTGGCCCAGAACTCCGTGGACTCCCACACCGACAGCGCCACCGCCGCCTCGAACAGCGACGTCTCGACGTACTGGCCCTGCCCGGTGCGCTGCCGGGACGCCCACGCGGCGAGGACGCCGACGGCCGTGAACAGTCCCGCCCCCAGGTCGGCCACCGGGATGCCCGACTTCACCGGCCGGTCCCCCGGTTCGCCGGTCACGCTCATGACCCCGGCCATGGCCTGCGCGATCAGGTCGTAGCCGGGCCGGTCGGCGTACGGGCCGGTCTGCCCGAAGCCGGACACGCTCGCGTAGATCAGGCCCGGGTTGAGCGGCCGGAGGGTCTCGTAGTCGACCCCGAGCTTCGCCGCGACGCCGGGGCGCCAGTTCTCCACCACGACGTCGGCGGAGCGCACCAGCTCGTGGAACGTCGCGCGGCCCGCATCGGACTTCAGGTCGAGGGTCACGCTGCGCTTGTTGCGGTTGAGCGCGCGGAACGCGCCCGGGTGCGCGAACGCCGAGCGGGTCTGGTCCCCCGACTCGGGGTTCTCCACCTTCACGACGTCGGCACCGAGATCCGCCAGGATCATCGTGCAGAACGGCCCGGCCATCACCTGGGTCAGGTCGAGCACGGTCATACCGGCGAGTGCGCCCTCGTGGGTCGCCATACGTGGTCCTTCCTCAGCTGCTGGCGAGGGCGGCGTCGACCTCGGTCATGGACACGCGCGCCCCCGAAGCTGGGCGGGTAGCGGATGCTCATCGGATTCTGCGCCACGATCCGCTGGTCGGGCTCGCGTCGTGCGGGCAGCGTCGGTTCCCGGAACCGTCGCCGCGGCGTGGTCCTCGACCCGTCCGGCCACGGTCTGGGCGAGCCAGCCGGCCAGCGGCACCGGCACGCCCGCGGCCCGGGCGGCCTGCACGACCTCGGCCAGATCCTTGCTCCACGGGCGGTCGGCGACCGGGGTGCCGCTCTCGTCGTAGGCGGCGGCCGTGCGGTCCCAGAAGCCGAGGTTCCGCGCGATCCAGGAGTCGCCGAGGCTCGTCTCCAGCGCGGTGAGCAGCACGTCGGTCGCGACGCCGTGGGCGGTGGCGAAGTCGATCGCCTCGTAGACGCCCGCGAGGTTCGCGAACATCGTGAGCTGGTTCGCGAGCTTCGCCGCCGCCCCCGCGCCCACCGGGCCGACGTGCAGCACCGGGTCGCCGACGGCGTCGAGCAGGGGCCGCAGCCGCTCCACCGCCGCGTCCGTGCCGCCTGCCAGCACCGTCAGCGTGCCGTTCGCGGCACGCTCGGCACCGCCGCTGACCGGGGCGTCGAGCAGGTCAACGCCGCGACCCGCCGCGGCCTCGGCCAGGCGGGTCGCCGTCTGCGGGAGCACCGTGCTGTGCACGACGACCGCCCGCCCGGGTCGCTCGACGGCGAGGTAGGCGCCGAGGACCTGCTCGACCGCCGCGTCGTCGGGGACGGCGAGCACCAGCACGTCCCGCTCCGCGAGCGCACCCACGTCCGGCGCCGGCGTCGCACCGAGCGCGACGACGGGTCCGGCACGCTCGGGCACGGTGTCGAGGACGGCGAGGTCCCAGCCCGCGCGCGCGAGGGTGGTGGCCAGCGGGAGTCCGAGGTTCCCGAGGCCCGCGAGCCCCACGGATGTCGATCCGGGCGCCACTCTCCGGTCCTGCGCGACGGTCATCGGGCACCTTTCGAGGAAGTCGGCTATTGTCTACAACAGTCAAAAGACGCGCGCAAGGCGCCGGGCATCCGTCACCGGCATCGGGTGCGGGATGCTTGGGATGACAGGAGCACGGGAGGGCGAGATGACCAGCGTCGATGCGGGCACGGGCGAGCAGATCAACCCGCCGAGCCTGGTGGCGCTGGCCGCCGAGTCGATCCGGAAGATGATCCTCTCCGGGGGCTTCGCACCCGGAGAGCGACTGATCGAGGAGCGGCTCACCGAGCACCTCGGGATCAGCCGCCCTCCCCTGCGGGAGGCGTTGCGCCTCCTGCAGAACGACGGGCTGGTCGTCACGCGTCCACGCTACGGATCCACCGTCGCCACCCTCACCGACCAGGACGTCTTCGAGATCCTCACCCTGCGCACCGGCCTGGAGAAGATGGCCGTGGAGCTGGGCGTCCCGGTGCAGGACCGGGCCCGGCTGACCGCCTGCCACGCGGCACTCGAGCGGATGGAGCGCAACGCCCGCGACGAGGACCGCGGCTCGCTCGTCGAGAACGGCTACGCCTTCCACGCCTCGATCGTCGCGCTCGCCGGGCACCGGAGGCTCTCGGACATCTACCGCTCCGTGCAGCAGCAGATGCTGCTCTGCATGTCCCGCAACCTGGACGCCCGCGAGCGCTACTACGAGAGCCTCGTCGAGCACGTGGCCCGGCACCGCTACCTGCTGGAGCTCATCGAGGCGGGCAACCCCCAGGCGGTGCTGGCCGAGCTGGCCGTGCACGGCGAGCGCAGCTTCGCGGAGCGCCGGGACGCCCCCGACTCCTGAGCCGGTTCAGAGCATCGCCAGGAGCATCGCGGCCATGCCGCCGCTCATCAGGACGTGGCCGAGGCTCCGCGACGCCCCGACCGCACGGGCGAACGGCATCGCGCAGAGCAGCACCACGAAGGAGATGGTGATCAGCTGCGTCACCGCGGGGGCCGCGGAGTGCCCGTCGTGCCCGTGCGAGCCGGGCGTCGAGAGGACCATCCAGACCATCGCCGCCAGCGCGAGCAGGTGGTGGGCGCTGCCGGCCGACGGGGGCTCGGCCGGGTCCAGTACGCGCACGACGAACACGACGGCGAGCACCCCGAACAGGACGAGCTGCGCGGTGCCGCCCGCCGTGTCCGGCCCGGCCGGCCATCCCCATGCCATCCCGAGCATCGCGACGCTCATCAGCAGGTGCGACAGCTGCGCAGTCCGGTCACCGCCTCCGCGCAGCCGGACCAGCGAGCACAGGCCCGTGACCGCGAAGACCGCCGTGAACGCCGGCACCAGCACCAGGGTCGGGCCGTTCATGGTGACGATCACCTCGACACATAGCAACCGATAGATTGCTATTCAAGCTATAGCAGCCGACCGGTTGCGTCAACGCCGGGTGTCAGGACAACGGCACCGGGGTGGGCCCGGGGACGATCCGGCCCGACAGTCCGCCCAGCTGCTCCACCTCGACCGTGACGACGTCGCCGGGCTGCAGCCAGGGGTAACGCTCCGGCCCGTGCAGGTCCGAGAGTTCCAACAGGCACCCGGTGCCGACCGTGCCGCTACCGATCACGTCGCCGGGGCACAGCCGCGTGCCGCGCGACGCGTAGGCGAGCATCTGCCCGAACGACCAACGGATGTCGGCCCAGCTGCCACCGCCCAGCTCGCGGCCGTTGACCGACCCCCGCATCGCGAGCCGGAAGCCCTGGCCGCTGCGGTACGGCTCCAGCTCGTCCGGCGTGACGAGGGCGGGGCCGACGCTGGTGGCGCCGTCCTTGCCCTTGGCCGGGCCGAGCCCGACCGTCGACTCGCGCTTCTGCACGTCCCGCGCGGACCAGTCGCAGAAGATCGTGTAGCCGGCGATGTGGCCCTCGGCCTCGGCCGGCGTGAGGTCGCTGCCGGCCCGGCCGACGACGGCGGCCACCTCCACCTCGTAGTCGAACGCCGCGCACCCGGGCGAGATCGGGATCTCCTCGTCGGGCCCCACGATCGCGGCCGGGTTGGAGAAGTAGAAGACCGGCTGCTCGAACCACACGGGCGGCGGTTCGCTGCGGCCGAGCGCGCGGACGGCGTTGCGCAGGTGTTCCTCGAACGACAGGAAGTCGCGCACGGACGGCGGCCGCGGGATCGGCGCGCACAGCCGCACGCCGGCGAGATCGACCACCTCGGCCGGGTTCGCCGCGGCGCGCTCGGCCGCGGCCGCGAGGCCCTCCTCGATCAGTGCGAGCAGCGTTCCGTCCAGCCCGTGCACGCGTCCGTCCTGCACCAGCCCGGGACGTTCGGTGCCGTCCGGCGCGCGGTAGGTGACCCAGCGCATCAGGCGAAGCACCCGATCGGGCCGCCGTGGAAGGCGATCATGTCCGGCCAGACCGACTCGAGCGGGATCCGGGTGCCGAGCGGGTTCCCGTCGAGCTCGTTGTAGGCGCGGTGCAGGTTCCCGACGAACCGCTCGCTCTCCTGCCACGAGGCGAACCGGTTGTCCTTCTCCGCGGTGGCCGCCTCCATCGGCGGGCGACCCGCCGCGTGGTGCTCGCGGGCCACTGCGTCGACGAACGCGCCGTACTCCGCGAGGTCGTCGAGCAGAGCCGGGATCTCGTCGCCACGGCACACCGGGCCGTGCCCGGGCACGAGGATGGCCGGCTCCAGCTCGCGGATCCGCGCGATCGCCGGCGGGTAACCGGCGACGCTCCCCTCGACGAGGAACGGCTGGCCGCCGGCGAAAGCGAGGTCGCCGGCGAACAGCACGCGCTCCTGCGGCAGCCAGACCAGCACGTCGCTGCGCGTGTGGGCGGGCCCGACGTGGATCAGCTCCACCGGCCGGTCACCGAGGTGCAGGGTCATGGCAGCGGTGAACGTGACGTCCGGCGGGCGGACCTCCAGGTGGCCGTACTCGGGCCCGGTGAGCACGTGCGCGGCGACGAGCCCGGAAGCGAGCACGTCCTCCCGGCAGGTGACGTGGCCGATGATCGGTGTCTCCGGCGGCATGAGCCAGTTGCCGAACGTGTGGTCGCCGTGGTGGTGGGTGTTGACCAGCGCCCGCGGTGACCCGGGGCAGACGGTCGCAACGGCCGCGAGCAGGGCCCGGTTGCGGGTCTCCGTGGACGTGGTGTCCACGAGCAGGTGCCCGGTCTCCCCGGCGACCGCGCCGGTGTTGTTGATCATCCAGCTGCCGTCGGGTTGGACGTAGGCGAACACCCCGGGGACGAGCTCGACCAGTTCGGGCGGAGGCATCGTGGTCATGCGGGTCCTCTCGGTGCGGGACGTGGCAGCTCGACGGTCGCACGACGATTGTGGCGCCGCTTGCCCGTCGCACACCAACGCCGTGAACGCACCGGTGATCGTCGCGTACAGTGACCGGCTTCGCGCCGCGGCCACGGTCATCGCGGCCGCCGGCGCCTCCTCTCCGGCGGATCCCGATGCACGGCGGTCGCGGAGACTGGGGGGAACCGATGACGCTTCCGGACGATCCGAACCGGCCACCGCCGATGCCGCCCGGACCGCCGCCCGGCGGTCCCCGGCCCGGCCCGCCCGGTGGCCACCCGGGCACCGGTCCGCCGCCGCGGGGATCGGGCGGGCCGCCGCCGCAGGGGCCACGACGAGACCGCCGGCGCCCGCTCGTCGCCGGGCTCGTCGCCGGCACCGCCGTGATCGCGCTCGTGGCGGTCGGGCTCGTCGTGCTCGACCCCTTCGACGAGGCGGTGCGCCGCCCGGCCCGACGCCGGCCGCGGCGCCCGCGACGCAGGGGCTCGAGCGGGTCGGCCACCTCACCCCGGCCCGGCCGCCGAAGGACGAGGGCTACCCGACGGCCCCGGGCCCGGAGCTCACGAGGATCCATGACGGCGTGGCCTACACCGCGTTCCACACCGCCAGGTCGATCTCCTTCACCGCGTACGGCCTCGACGCCGCGGCCGTCGTCTGGGAGCGCACCCTGCGCGTGCCGGAGAACTCGATCGCGTCGATCCGGTTCGAGGTCGTCGACGGTGCGCTCGTGCTCGAGACCCAGTACCCCGACGGGTTCGTCATCACGCTGGGGCTGAACCGGGACACCGGCGAGACGATGTGGACGCTCCCGCAGCGCGTCGGCTGCGAGAGCGGCTGCCACTACGGCGACCGCCTGATCGCCTACGACCACGACGCGAACCAGCAGAACGCGTTCGACGTGCGGACCGGCCGGCAGGTCTGGTCGGTCCCGGAACGCACCGACGAGCCCTCGTTCACCTGGATCCCGCAGGAGACCGCCGAGTCGCTCGCCGCGCCCGGCGACCCGCAGGACCACCCCCAGCGCCGGGTCGGGCACGGGCAGAAGGCCACCGGCACCACGAAGATCATCGACACCGCGTCCGGCCGGATCGTCGGCGAGGGCGTGCTCGGCGAGAAGGTCATGAGCTACGTGCTGCTCGACGACGTCCTCTACGTCTACCGGCAGACCCCGCGCGACCTGAAGGCCTACGCGGTCACGGACCTGGACACACCGCTGTGGACGCAGTCGCTGCCGGCGGCGCAGGACGGCAGCGCGCTCGTCGCCTGCGACGAGACCACGCTGTGCCTGACCCTCGTCCAGGGCGCGACGCGGACGCTGCGCGCGATCGACACCGCGACCGGCACGACCCGGTGGGAGACCGGCGAGCACCCGCTGACCGCTCCGTACGACATCCGGTCGGTGGGCGGGCCGATCGCCGTCACCACGCGCGACTCGACGATGCTGCTGGACCGCGGATCCGGCGCGGTGCTCGAGACCTTCGCCGCCCCGGACTACACCTATGCCGGCGCGGGGCTGCTCGTGCTCACCACGCCCGACGGGCCGGTCGCCTACGACGCGGCCCGGCGGGCGCCCGCCGACCTCGGGCCCGAGCTGGGGCGGGAAGTCGACCGGGACACGTGCGTGTGGGTCGAGAAGTACGTCACGTGCGCCGACCCCGACGCGGACGACTGGGAGGTCACCTTCTGGCGCTACGGCGGCTGAGGGTTGCGAGCCTCCGACGTAAGCTGGCAACCGCTTTCCTAGGAGGATCATGACCCCGCGCGTCGCGCTGCTCGGCCTGCACGGCTACGGGCGGGTACACCTCGACGGGCTGCTGCGCCTCGCCGCCACGGGCGCGGTGCGCGTGGCCGGGCTCGCCGATCCGCGGCCACCCGAGGCCGAGGCCCTCGAACGGGTGCGCGCACTCCCCGGCGGCGCGGACGTGCCGGTGCTCGCCGACGCCGCCGCGCTGCTGGAACGGGTACAGCCGGACGTCACGATCGTCTCCACCCCGATCCACACGCACCTGCCGCTGGCGCGGCTCGCGCTGGCGGCCGGGTCGCACCTGCTGCTGGAGAAGCCGCCGACCGCGTCGATGGCGCAGTTCCGGGAGCTGGCGGCCGAGGTCGAGGTGGGCGGGCGGGTGTGCCAGGTCGGCTTCCAGTCCTTCGGCTCGCACGCCCTCGCCCACGCGGCCCGGCTCGTCGCCGACGGCGCCGTGGGGGCGGTGCGCGGGATCGGCGTGCACGGGGCGTGGGTGCGCGAGCGGTCCTACTTCACGCGCGCGCCGTGGGCCGGGCGGATGGCCGTCGACGGCGTGCCGGTCACCGACGGCGCGCTCACCAACGCGTTCGCGCACGCCACGGCGTCGGCGCTGCGGGTGGCGGGCGTGCCCGACGACGCCGATGTCACCGTGGAGCTGGAGCGCTACCGCGCCGCCTCCCCCGAGGGCGACGACACCGCATCGGCCCGGCTCACCGCGAACGGCGTGCCGATCGTCGTTGCCGTCACGCTGTGCGCCGCCGAGCACCGCCTCCCGCTGATCGTCGTGCACGGCGAGGAGGGGCGGTTGGAGCTCGAGTACACCACCGACACGCTGACGGGCCGCACCGCCGACGGTGCCGAGGTCACCGGGCCGCCGGGCCGCACCGTGCTGCTGGACAACCTCGTGGCCCACCTCGCCGACCCGGCCGTTCCGCTGGTCGCCCCGCTCGCCGCGTGCGCGCCGTTCATGCACCTGCTGGACGCGGTGCGGCGCGACGGGCCGGCCCGGCCGTTCCCGCCCGGCGCGGTGCCGGAGACCGCCGGCCGCCCGGTGGTGACCGGCGCCGACGACACGATGCGCCGGTGCGCGGAACGGCTCGCGCTCTTCTCGGAGCTGCCGGCGCCGTGGGTGGCCTAGCCGCGGCCTAGCCGGTTGATTCCCGGGGTGGTGACACGCGCACCGGCTCGCCGATCAACGCGAAATGGTGACCATGATCGGCAGGATCGGGACCCCGCGCTCGCATGGAGGGTGTTGCCGAACTGGGGGCCCTCTGCCCGGGGTTGATCAGCGCATGCGGTTCTCCAGCCGCACCGGTGCGGCTCTGTGACCGCACTCGACGATCACGGTCGCCACGCGTCGGGACGCCGTGGTGCGGTCGAGGCGGATCCGCACGGCGATGCCGGCGCAGACGACCACGGCGACGCCGCCGAGCACGGTCGGCCAGGTCAGCTCCTCGCCCAGCAGCACCGCCGCCCAGATGATCGTCAGCACCGGCTGCACGAGCTGCACCTGGCTGACCTGCGCCATCGGTCCGATGGCCAGGCCGCGGTACCAGGCGAAGAAGCCGAGGAACATGCTCACCACCGCGAGGTAGGCGAACGCGGCCCACTCGACCGGCGTCGCGGCCGGCGGCTGGTGGAGCGCCGACGCGGCGGCCAGGGCGATCATCACCGGGGCGGACAGCACGAGCGCCCAGGACACGGTCTGCCAGGAGCCGAGCTCGCGGGCGAGCAGCCCGCCCTCGGCGTACCCGATCGCGGCCGCGACGACGGCCCCGAACAGCAGCAGGTCCGCGAGGTGGAGCCGTCCGAACCCGCCGCCCTGTAGCGACGCGAACAGCAGCGCCGCGAGGGCGCCGACCACCGCCATGATCCAGAACGACCGGGGAAGGCGCTCGCGCTCCCGCAGAACGGCGACGACCGCGGTCGCGACGGGCAGGAGCGCGATCACCACTGCGCCGTGGATCGCCGGCACCGTCGTCAACGCGTACGAGGTCAGGAGCGGGAAGCCGGCGACGATGCCGGTGGCCACCACGGCCAGCCGCATCCACTGGACGCGCGTCGGCAGGCGTTGCCCGGTCAGGAGGAGCGCGGCGGCGGCGAGCACCGCGGCGCCGACCGCGCGCCCCGAGCCGATGAGGAGCGGCGCGAGTCCGCCGACGGCGACGCGGGTGAAGGGCACGGTGAGGGAGAACGACGCCACGCCCAGCAGGCCCCACCAGAGTCCGGACGATAACGCAGGGGTTCCAGCTGAAGTAGCGCTACTGTCTACTGACATGCCCGACGATAGCAGCGCGCGGATCGTGACCGGCCTGCGCACGTGGATCGGTCAGGCGCCGCCGGGTGCACGCGTGCCGTCCAACCGGGCGCTGGTGGCGCAGTACGGGGCGAGCCCGGTGACCGTCCAGAAGGCGATGCGGACGCTCGGGGCGCTCGGGCTCGTCGAGAGCCGCCCCGGCGTCGGCACGTTCGTCCGCGACGTCCGGACCGCCCGTGCGCTCGACTACGGCTGGCAGACCGGCGCGCTCGGGGCGCCGCGGGCGCGCATCCCGACCCTGTCGACGCCCCTGCGCAGCGCCTCCCCCGACGCGATCGGCCTGCACGCCGGCTACCCCGACCCCGCACTCCTCCCGGGGCGCCTGGTGCGCGCCGCGCTCACCCGCGCCGCGCGGGGCACCGCCGCGCTCGTGCGGTCGGACGCGGCCGGGTCGCCGGACCTGCGGGCCTGGTTCGCCACCGAGCTCGCCGAGGCCAAACCGGTGGGCGGCACCCCACCCGCCGCGCGGGACGTGCTGATCGTGCCCGGCAGCCAGAGCGGGCTGAGCTCGATCTTCCGGGCCATCGTGGGCCCCGGCCGGCCGGTGCTCCTCGAGTCCCCGACGTACTGGGGTGCCATCCTCGCCGCGGCCCAGGCCGGGGTGCGCGCCGTCCCCGTGCCCAGCGGGCCGGACGGCCCCGACCCGGACGAGCTCGCGCGCGCGTTCGACGAGACCGGGGCACGCCTGCTCTACGCCCAGCCCAACTACGCCAACCCGACGGGCGCGCAGTGGTCCCGGGAACGCGCGGAGCGGGTGCTCGACGCCGTCCGTGCGCACGGCGCGTTCCTCGTGGAGGACGACTGGGCCCACGACTTCGGCATCGACACCACCGTGCGACCCCTCGCCGCGCACGACGACGCCGGCCACGTCGTGTACGTGCGTTCATTGACCAAGAGCGTGTCGCCGGCCGTGCGCGTCGCCGGCGTGATCGCCCGGGGCCCCGTTCGCGACCGCATCCTCGCCGACCGCGGCGCCGAGTCGATGTACGTCAGCGACCTCCTCCAGGCCGCCGCGCTCGACGTCGTCACGCAGCCCGGATGGCGCACCCACCTGCGCAACCTCGGCCACCAGCTGCGGACCCGGCGCGACCTGCTGATCGACAGCCTCGCCGAGCACGTCCCGGACGCACGGCCCGACCACGTGCCGCGCGGCGGGCTGCACCTGTGGGCCCGCCTGCCCGACGGGACCGATCTGGACCGGCTCGCCAGCGACTGCGAGACCGACGGCGTGCTGATCGCGCCGGGCACCGAATGGTTCCCCGCCGAACCGTCGGCCCCCTACGTCCGGCTCAACTTCTCCGGGCCCGACCCCGCGCGCTTCCCCGACGGAGCCCGCGTGATCGGGCGCGCGCTGGCCCGCCAGGTCCCGGCGGCCCGGGCACCCTGACTCCCCGCCGGCGTTCAGTCCGGTTCGGGGTGCCCGCCGGGAACGGCGCTGCCCACCAGCTCGCCCAGCACGGGACCGATCCGCGCGGCCAGCGCCCCGTCGAGGAGGGCGACCTCGTCGGCGAGCAGCGCGCACGCCGCCGCGAAGGCCTCGTGGACGTCCGCGGCGCCGGGCGACCGGACCAGGGTCGCGGCGAGCGGGGCGGTCACCGCGGGCGGAAGGTCGTCGACGCCGCGGCCCTGGACCGCCGGCAGGCCGTGGCGTCGGCAGGCCAGGGCGATCACGTGCTCCCGCATCCCACCGACCATGTACTCGGCCTGCCAGATCCGCCCGCGCGCGATCGCCGACCGCGCGTGCAGCGCGTAGAGCCAGGCCCGGCCCACGAGGTGCGTCTCCGGAGCGGACGTCGCCGCACCGCCGTCCATGGCCTCGCCGAACACCAGCGCGAAGTGCGGTCCGGTCGGCCGGAACTCGTCGAAGGCCCAGAAGGAGAGGTCGACCTGCAACGTGTCGGCGCGCAGGAAGACGCGGTAGAGCGTGCCCCCGCGGTCGACGTCGAGGTGGTCGACCGCGTCGTGCTCGCGACGCAGGGAATCGGTCCAGTCCGCGACGACCACGTCCCGGTCGGCGTCCGGGCCGACCCGCAGGGCCAGGTCGATGTCCGACCACCGGTCCAGGCGACCGGACGCGGCCGAGCCGACCAGCGCAGCGGCGGCGATCCGGCCGTCGCGGCGCGCCCGGTCGAGCAGCGCCTCCCGCAGCCGATCACGCGTCTCCTCGGTGAACACCGGTCATCCCGCCTGCGCGGCACGCCACTCGGGGGCCAGCAGGGACCACACCTCCGAGTCGTAGCGGGAGCCGCGGTGCAGGTACCGCTCCCGCAGCACCCCGTCGCGACGCATCCCGAGCCGGCGGGCCACCGCGATGCTCGCGACGTTCTGGGGCGCGACCCGCCACTCGACCCGGTGGATGCCGCGCTCCTCGATCGCCCACCCGATCAGCACCCGGGCGGCGCGGACGACGAGGCCGTGCCCGACCGCGGACGGCTCCAGCCAGCAGCCGACCTCGGCGATCCCCTCGGCCACGTCCATCGAGCGCAGCATGACGCCGCCGACCAGCCGACCCTCCCACCAGATGCCGTCGAGCCGGCCGGTGTCGGCGGCGGCGCGCTGCGCGTAGCCACTCAGGAACTCGCGGGCGGAGGCCAGGTCCGGCACGAGGTCCGGCAGCCGGATGAACCGGCCCACGAACTCGCGTCCTCGATCCATGTGGGCCAGGAACTCCTCGGCGTGCTCGGGCTGCAGCGGCCGCAGTTCGGCCGCGTCGCCGAGGGACGTGCGTTGCGGCGGTACCGCCGTCATCGGGCACTCCTCACGTCTTGAGATATCAACCATGTGCTCGAGTATTTCTATCTACGTCCCTGGTACGCTCAGCAGGTGGGTGACATCACCCCTCACATCCCGGCCCTGTTGCTGGTCGGCCGTGAGGACGCCGGCCTCGGCCGCGCCGACCGGGCCTACCGGGCGATCAGGCGCCAGATCATCGACCTGAAGCTGCCACCCGGCAGCAGCTTCACCGAGACGTCGCTCGCGCAGCAGTGGCACATCAGCAAGACCCCGGTGCGCGAGGCGCTCGCGCAGCTGCGGAGCGACGGGCTCGTGACCGCGCTCCCGCGAGCGGGTTACGTCGTCAGCCCGATCACCCTCCAGGACACCGACGACCTCTGTGGCATGCGGACGTTGCTGTCCGGCGACGCCGCGGCCGCTGCCGCGCGCCGGGGCGTCGAGGCGCCGGCGCTCGACCGGCTCGACGAGCTGGCCCAGGTGCCGGTCGCGCTCGCCGCGGGCGAGGTGGAGCAGGAGGAGTCGCTGCGGGCCGGGATCGAGTTCGAGGCCGTCATCGCCAACTCCAGCGGCAACGCACGCCTCGCCAAGGCGGTCGTCGACGTCGTCGACGAGCTGGAACGGGTGCTGCGGATGGCCTCGTTGATCGCCCCCGGCGCCGCGAGCCCGCCCGGGGAGCTGCAGGCCATCGCCGAACGGATTCGTGCGCGGGACGTCGACGGCGCCCACCTGGCCATGCACGAGCGGTGCGAGCGCGTGCGGCGCGACGTGCTACTGGTGCTGGCCAGGAGCACGTCGGTGAGCAGGGCGAACATCGAGATGCCGGGGTGAGCCGCCCGCGTCTCACGTCGGAGGAGCATCATGTCCACCGTCCCAGTGCGCGCAGGTCACGACCTCGAACCCGCGGCTGGGGAACACCGCGTCCATGAAGAAGTCGTGCATCGCCGGGTCGCCGTCGGCGCAGCCGTCACGGAGAACGGTCACCCCGTACCCACGATCTGCGGCGTCGTAGCACGTCGCGGCGACCATGGCACTGGTCGCGACGCCGGCGACCGCGAGCGTGCCGACGCCCTGTGCCCGGAGCACGAGGTCGAGGTCCGTGCCGGCGAACGCGCTCGCACGGCGCTTCAGGACGACGACGTCCTCCTCGGCGACCGGCAGATCGATCTCCGTTCCGGCCGATCCCTCGTGGAAGGCGTCCCCGGCTTCGTGGAACGACCGGACCATCCCGTTGCCCGGCGGCAGATCGGCCCCGTTGCCGCGGAGTCCGAAGTGCACGAACACGACGAGGGCACCGGCCGCGCGAGCGCGCGGAAGCAGCGCGGTGAGCGGCGGCACGACCTGCCGGGCGAACGGGTAGTCGCCCGTGATGCCCCGCTGGACGTCGCCGATGACCAGCGCGGAGCGGGTTTCACGACTGGCCGGCACAGGGATCTCCTTGGCTCGGGGGCCTGAGATCAGAGTATGAGCCAGCTGAGATATCAGCAAGCACTAATTGAAGTCTTTAACCCGCCGCGCGTCAGCGCATCGCCGCGTTGCCAGCGTCCTGCGCCTGTTGCATCCCCTCCGCCACCGGGGTGCGGCCGGCGAACACCTCGTTCAGGATCGGGTTGAACGCCGTCGACGCGGCCTCGAACTTCGGGCCGGAGGGCGCCGGGATCGTCGCGGTGCCGCCGGCGTCGCCGAAGAACCGGGTGTCGACGCCCTGGCCCTCCCAGTAGTCGTAGTACTGCTGCTGGGCGGCGGTCACGGCGGGCAGCCCCGCACCCTCCGCGCCGACGTAGGAGGCGCCCTCCGGCGAGCCGAGCCAGCGCAGCACCTTCAGGATGGCGTCGCGGCGCGGGCTGTCGGCGTTGCCGGCGGCGATCACCCCGTTGGCGACGCTGACGCGGCCCGCGGGCCCGGCGGGCAGGGGCGCGATGCCCCACTCGAACGTCGCGCCGTCGCCGACGTTCTTGAGGTTGTAGGTGCCGGACTGGAAGAGCGCCATCTTGCCCTGCAGGAACTGGTCGCGGCTGAAGTCGGGGTTGTCGTTGGTGTCGGCCGCCGACGGCGCCACGTGGTCGGTGTTGATCAGCTTGACCAGGTAGGAGAACGCCTCGGTGGTCCTGGGGTCGGTGAAGGTGAGGGTCTCGTCCGGGGCCTGGATGCGGCCGCCGTTGGAGCCGGCGAAGTTCCAGTAGATGGCGTTCAGGTCGCGGGCGGCGTTGAAGCCGTACTGGGTGATCGCGCCCGGGTCGAAGCCGGGCTGGTCGGCGGTGCGGCCCGCGCTGTCGAGGGTGAGCTTGCGCG
This sequence comes from Pseudonocardia wallangbongensis, assembly GCF_054486945.1. Taxonomy (NCBI): domain Bacteria; kingdom Bacillati; phylum Actinomycetota; class Actinomycetes; order Pseudonocardiales; family Pseudonocardiaceae; genus Pseudonocardia; species Pseudonocardia wallangbongensis. The sequence continues at coordinate 573,629 of NZ_JBRERS010000004.1, read as the reverse complement.
CAGCGGGCAGGAACGTGTCGGCGGCCGGGTCGGCCGGGTTCCAGGTCAGGTCGTCCGGGTCGACGCCCGCGGCATCGACCATCGCCTTGTTGTAGTAGACGGCGATGCGCCCGTCCGTGAGCGCCGGGACGCCCCAGAGCGTGCCGTTCCGCGTGTACTGCTCCACCGCCGCCGGCACCCAGCCCGCGGCGTCGCCCGCCATCTCGGCGCCGACGTCGATCAGCTTGCCGCCGTCGGCGAGCGCCCCGAAGTTGGAGCTGTTGAGCCAGTAGACGTCCTCCGCGGTGCCGCTCGCGACGTCCAGGGTGAGGCCGGTGAAGTAGTCGCTCCACGGCACGACGTCCAGCTGCACCCGCACGTCCGGGTTCTGGCGGGTGAACTCGTCGAACGACTCCTCGTACGCCGTGGCGACCTGCTCGTCCCAGATCCGCACGGTGACGGTCGTGCCGCCCTCGTCGGACGGGCCGGCGTCCGGGGCGGCCGGCGAGCAGGCGGCCAGGGCGAGCGCCGCGGCCAACGCCGTGACGAGGGGGCGCAATCTCATGTCTGGACTCCCTACCGGAACCCGGTGATCGTGATCGAGCGGACGACGTGGCGCTGGAACGCCAGGAACAGGATCGTGAGCGGCAGGACGGCGATCGTGGTGGCCGCCATGACGATCGTCCAGTTGGAGTTGTACTGCGACTGCAGGGCCGAGGTCGCGACCGTCAGGACCTGCCACTGCCGCCCGGTGGTGATCACCAGGGGCCACAGGAAGTTGTTCCAGTGCGTGACGACGGTGATGATCGCGAGCGTCGCGAGGATCGGCCGGCTCACCGGCACGACGACGTGCCACAGGATGCGCAGGGTGCCCGCGCCGTCGAGCTTCGCGGCGTCGAGCAGGTCGCCGGGGATGCCCTTGAAGTACTCGCGGAGCAGGAAGATCCCGTACGGGTGCCCGAAGAGGTACGGGAGCACGAGCGCCCAGAACGTGTTGCGGATGCCGAGGTCGGCGAACACCGCGTAGAGCGGGATGATCGTGACGACCTGGGGCACCATCAGCGTGGCCACGTACAGCCAGAAGAGGGCGTCCCGGCCGGGGAAGCGCAGGCGGGCGAAGGCGTACGCGGCGAACACGGAGAACACCAGCTGGCCCACCAGGATCACGGCCACGACCTGTGCGGTGACCACGACCGGCGCCACGAAGTCGTAGCGCTCCCCGAACAGCTCGGCGAAGTTCACGAGGGTCGGCGGGGCGGGCAGGGTCAGCGCGGGCTCGGACGCGAACTGCTGCGGCGACTTCAGCGCCGTCGCCACGCTCAACAGGAACGGGGCGAGCGTCGCGACCGCGCCGAGCACCAGCAGCGCGTACGTCCCGGCGGTCCTCATGTCGACAGGTCGTAGGTCGTGCGGCGGGCGAACCACCGCTGCTGGACGAGGGTCACCGCCACGAGGAGCACGAACAGCACCAGCGCCATCACCGCGGCCTGCCCGACCGCGCGCTGCTCGAACGCCTCGTAGTAGATCCGGCCCGCCACGACGTCGGTGACGCCCTGCGGCCCCCCGTTCGGCGTGAGCGCGTAGACGGAGTCGAACACCTGGAAGCTCGCGATCACGCCGGTGACCAGCACGAAGAACGTGGTGGGCCGCAGCAGGGGCAGCGTGATCCGCCAGAAGCGTTGCCACGGGCCCGCCCCGTCGAGCATCGCGGCCTCGTGCACGGTGTCGGGGATCGCACGCAGCCCGGCCGAGAAGAAGAGGGCGACGTAGCCGATCTGCGTCCAGACCGTCACGGCCGCCACGGACGGCAGCGCGAGCGCGGGGTCGGCGAGCCACTCGACGCGCCGGCCGATCAGCGCGTTGAGGGCGCCGTCGGTGGGGGCGAGGATCCAGCGCCACACCACGCCGAGCACGAGCGGCGCGCAGATCCACGGCAGCACGTACAGCACCCGGAACGCGGCCGACCCCCGCAGCCCGCGGTTCAGCAGCAGGGCCGCACCCAGCCCGAGCACCGTCTGCGCCGGGATCACGATCGCCACGAACACGGCGGTGATCAGCAAGGAGCGGGCGAACCGGCCGTCGACCGCCACCGCCACGAAGTTGTCGAACCCGACGAACGTGCGCGGGCCGATCAGGTCCCACCGCTGCATCGCGAGCGCCGCGACCACCAGGATCGGCAGCACCAGGAACGCGCTGATCCCGAACAGGCTGGGCGCGAGCAGCAGGTAGGCCGTGCGCGTGTCGCGTCGCCGACCCGCCATCCGTCCCCCCGTGCTCCGAGCACGTCATCCCATCAGATCTTGTGTCGCGCGTGGACGGCGGGTGTGCGCAGCGTTTCGCACGGACGAGGTAGACATGAGCCGGATCTCGGGCGCCGCGAACCCCGCTCATGTCTACATCGAGCGGGATTTCCGAATCGGGCCCGGAATGCAGCCGTGTGGGCGATGCTTCGCGGGTGCAGGACGTCGGGGGTTGGCCGGTCGCATTCCGCGGCTCCGCGGCACTTGCCGCCGGCCTCGTCACACCCGACGTGCTGCGCGGTCCACGCTTCCAGCGGATCTTCCCCGACACGTACATCGCGGCACCCGACGAGGGGCCACCCGACCTGTCGCTGCGCTCGCACGCGGCCTACCGGTACGTCGAGGGGAAGGGGGTGCTGTCGGGGTTCTCGGCCGCCGGACCTGCTGTTGCATTTCAGTGCCCGTTTCCACCGCTCGCGCGGCAACGAGCTGGTGCCGTACGTGCTCGCGCACGCCGACCCCCGGGCCGGCTCTCCGATGGAGACCCGGCTCCGCATGCTCGTCGTGCAAGCGCGCCTGCCGAAACCCCAGGTCCAGTGGGTGGTGCAGGACGCGCACACCCGCACCGCGGTCTGGCTCGACCTCGCGTGGCCCGATCTGCTGATCGACATCGAGTACGAGGGGCGGGATCACACCGAGCCCGGCCGGGTCCTGCGCGATGTCGGCCGGTACACCGCGCTCGTCGACAAGGGCCGGCGGATCTACCGCTACACGAAACTGGAGATCCTCCACCGGCCCGGCTTGATCGTCGCCCAGCTCACCAGAGCCCGAGAACGGACACTCAGATCTGCGGCGTGATCGCCTGGAGCGCCGCCGACGCACGAACCGCCCCTGCCAGGTCGGCCAGGGCCGCCCCGTGCGCCGCGGCGAGCTCCGCGCTCCCGCCGGTGAGGGTGGTGCGGTCCTCGTAGCCGGCGTGGTCGAGGTACAGGCCCGGGGAGAGCACCTGCACCGCGAAGAAGCCCGCGAGGACGTCGCGCAGGTCGCCGAGGGCCAGATAGTGGTGCCCGCTCGCCCCGGTGAGCACCGTGGCGGCGACCGTGCCCTGCAGGGGCGCCGTGGCCTCGCCCCACTTCCCCCGCTCGGTGCGCTCGAGCAGGTCCTTGAGCAGGGCGCTGTAGGTGGCCCGGTACACCGGGCTGCCGAACACCACACCGTCGGCGCCGGTGAACGCGGCGATCACCGCGTCCGCGCCCGCCTCGGACAGCTCCAGCAGGGACGTGGTGGCACCCGCCTTCTCGGCGCCGGCGAGCACCCCGGCCACGGCCGTGGCGGTGCGGCCGCCCGGCTCCGGCCCGGCGACCACCCCGAGCACGTGTGTCATCGGTCCTCCTCGATGTGCGCGGCAAGACCGTAGCGGCCCCGGTGGAACAGCAGCGGCGAGCGGGTGGCGTCGGCGCCGAGGTCGTGCACCCGGCCGGCGACGATCGTGTGGTCTCCCCCGTCGTACTCCCGCCAGAGCGTGCAGCCGATCCACGCGCACGCGCCCTCCAGCACCGGTGCGCCGAAGGGCCCCGGCCACCAGGTCACGCCGGCGAACTTGTCCGTGCCGGAGCGCGCGAACCCGCCGGACAGGTGCTGCTGGTCGCCGGCCAGCACGTTGACGCAGAACGCGCCCGCCGCGCGGATCCGCGGCCACGTCGACGACGTGCGCGACGGCGAGAAGCTGATCAGCGCCGGGTCCAGCGACAGCGACGCGAACGACTGGCACGTGAACCCCAGCGGCCCGCCGGACCCGGCCGCCGTGACCACGACGATGCCGGACGCGAAGTGACCCAGTACCTCCCGCATCGTCGCGGGCTCGACGACGACCGTCACGCCGGCAGGTCGGGCCGCGGCGGGGTGCTCTCCCCCGCCTCCACCGCCACCGACAGCCGGTTCTCGGCCGGTGGCAACGGACAGGTGGCGTGGGCCGTGAACGCGCACGGCAGGTTGACGGTGCGGTTGAAGTCGATCGTGACGCGGCCGTCCGCGTCGGGGTCGGGGAGCAGCACCGAGCGCCCGCCGCCGTAGGTGCTCCCGCCCGACGTGGCGTCGCGGAAGTGCAGGGACAGCCCGCCGGTCTTCCCGGGGAACGCGACGAGCTCGTGCTCCGCGCCGTGGAGGGCGAAGCGGACGACGCCGACCGCCGTCGGGAAGTGCTGCAACCCGTCCACCACGGCACCGACTGTGAGCCGGCGTGGCTCGGGGTAGGCCGCGAAGCGGGCCGCGACCACCCAGCGCTCGTCCACGTCGAACGCGGGCGCGCCGGTGAACGCCGTGCGGGTGATCGCCTGCGGGTCGCGGACCCGCAGCGCGTAGTCGTCGGTGCGGCGGATGACCTCGACCCGCCGCTCCCCGATCTCGACGAGCACACCGGGCTGCCCGTCGACCGGCTCCAGCCGGACGGTGCCGGTCACCGGCGCGCCGTCGAGCGCGGCCTCACCTGCGGCGGTGAGCTCGACGCCGCCGTCGCCGGTGGCACGCCAGGTGCCGGGAAGACCGTCGAAGGCGCGAACCGTGCCGTCGAGCCAGATCAGGGCGGTGAGGCTGAGCCAGCCGTGCGGGGTGGAGAGCTCCGCCTCCCGCTCGGCGTGCCAGGCCGTCCACTCCTGCTGGAGCGTGGACGCGAAGGTGGTCATCAAGCGCTCTCCTTCCGGGCGTTCTGCGGTGCGTGCGGGTGGCGCAGTCCGAGGTGGTCGCGGAGGGTGGGGCCGGGGTAGGCGGTGCGGTAGCTGCCGCGGTCCTGCAGCTCGGGGACGACCTCGGCGACGAACCGGTCGAGGCCGCCGGGTGTCAGGTGCGGCACCAGGATGAAGCCGTCGCAGGCGTCGTGCTGCACGAACTCGTCCATCCCGGCGGCGACGGTGCGGGCCGAGCCGATGAACGACTGGCGGCCGGTCTTCTCGATCACGACCTCGCGGATCGAGAGGCCGCCGTGCGCTGCGGCGAAGTCGCGCCACTCCTGCGCGACGGCCCGCGGGTCGCGCGCGTGTCGCACCCGGCCGCGCGTGATCGAGACGTTGTCGACGTCGGGGTCGACGTCGGGCAGCGGGCCGTCCGGGTCGTACTGCGACAGCTCACGGCCCCACACCTGTTCGAGGAACGCGATCGCCGTCTTCGGGGGCACCTGCTGGCGGCGGATCCGGACGGCCTCCTCCCGCGCGTCGGCGTCGGTGTCGCCGAGCACGAACGTGACGCCCGGCAGCACCTTGAGGTCGCCTGCGCTGCGGCCGTGCTGCGGGAGCCGGGACTTGACGTCGGCGTAGAACGCCTGCCCGGCCTCCAGCGTGCCGTGCAGCGTGAAGATCGCGTCGGCGGCGGCGGCGGCGAAGTCGCGGCCCTGCGCGGAGTCGCCCGCCTGGATCAGCACCGGGTGGCCCTGCGGGCCCGGCGGCAGTGGGAACCGGGCGCGCACGTCGAACTGCGGGCCGAGGTACTCGATCTCGGCGCCGTGGGAGTCCCAGAGGGCCCGGGTGACCGCGACGACCTCCGCCGCCCGCTCGTAGCGTTGCTCGCGCGGCAGGAAACCGCCGCGGCGGAAGTTCTCCCCGGTGAACGCGTCGGACGTGGTGACCATGTTCCACGCCGCCCGGCCCGCGGACAGGTGGTCGAGCGAGGCGAACTGCACGGCCAGCTCGTACGGCTCGTTGTAGGTCGTGTTGATCGTGCCCGCCAACCCGATCCGGGACGTGACGGCGGCGAGCGCGTTCAGCACGGTGAACGTGTCGGGCCGGCCCACCACGTCCAGGTCGTGGATGCGGCCGCGGTGCTCGCGCAGCCGCAGGCCCTCGGCGAGGAACACGAAGTCCATGAGGCCGCGCTCGGCGTTCTGCGCGAAGTGCACGAACGAGGCGAAGTCGGTCTGGCTGCCGGCCGCCGGGTCGCTCCAGACGGTGGTGTTGTTGACGCCGGGGAAGTGCGCGCCGAGGTGGATCTGCTTCTTCTGGACGCTCACGATCCCGCTCCCGCTCCCGCGAAGTGGTTGGCCGGCCGGGACAACCCGAACCGGGCTCGCAGCGAGCCGCCGGCCCGGCCCGTGCGCAGGAGACCGCGGCCGGCCAGCAGCGGCACCGCCTGGGCGGCGACCGCGTCGAGGTCGGCCGGCAGCACGAGAGGCACCAGCGTGACGCCGTCGGCGGCACCGAGCCGCACGGCGCTGCCGACGAGGTCGGCGAGGTCCGTGGGCGGGCCGAGCACCCGCACCGAGGACGCCGGCAGCTCGGCACCGGTGAGCGCGTCCAGCTCGGCGAGCTCGCGGCGGGCCCGGTGCCGGTCGGCGGCCAGGTGCACCTCCACGTCGAGCAGCACGGTGACGGCGTCGGGGTCGCGGCCCGCGTCGGCGGCGGCGGACCGGATCCGCTCGCGGGCGAGCACGGCCTCCGGCAGGTCCGGGGCGGCGATGCGCACGACGTCCGCCCAGCGGGCCGCGACCGGGAGCGCCTCCTCCTCGTCGGCCCGCAGCACGACGAGGGGGTGTCCCTGCGGCGGACGCGGCGTGATCGACGGGCCCTTCACGGAGAAGAACTCGCCCTGGAAGTCGATGGGGTGCAGCTTGTCGCGGTCGACGTAGCGGCCGGTGGCGGCGTCGCGGATCACCGCGCCGTCCTCCCAGGAGTCCCACAGCCGCACCACCACCTCGATGGCGTCGGCGGCCTCTCGCCACAGCTCACCGGCGGGCGCGGCGGCCTTGCGGCCGAACAGGTCCGCCTCGGCCTGCGTGCGCGACACGGCCGGCTCCCAGCCCGCGCGCCCGGCCGACACGATGTCGAGCGTCGCGATCGACTTGGAGACGTGGAACGGCTCGGAGTGGGTGACGGTGGCCGTCGGCACCAGGCCGATCCCGGGCACGACCGGCGCGATCCGCGCGGCGACCGCGACGGCGTCCAGCAACGGCCCGCCGTCGGGGTGGAACGTGTGCGGGAGCAGTACCAGGTCGAGCCCACGGCCGGCGGCCGTGCGCGCCAGCCCGGCGTGGTGGGCCGCGGAGAGCAGCACGGCCGGGTCGAGCCCCGCCCACAGCGCCGCCGCCGGGTGCCGGCCGCCCGCGGTGAGCTCGACCGCGAGATGCATCCGTGCCTCGGTAAAAGGACTCATCGGTGGGCCTCGCTGCGCTCGGCCGACGCTTCGCGCGGACGCTGTGACATCGATTCGCTCGCAAGCTCACTCATCGTTCGGCCTCGCTGCGCTCGGCCGACGCTTCGCGCGGACGCTGTGACATTGATTCGTTCGCAAGCTCACTCATCGCCCGACGCTCGCCCCCGCCCGGTTCGCTTCCTGGGTGCAACCAGCTCGCGCGCCCGTGTGTTCCGCCCACGCCGCCGCCAGCAGCTCGGTGCTGCGCACGCGGTCGGCGTGGTCGGTGGTGATCGTGGTGACCAGCAGCTCGTCGGCGCCGGTGACGCGCGCGAGCGTGGCCAGCCCCTCCACCACGGTCGCCGGTGCCCCGGAGAACTGGGTGGCGGTCCGGTCGGCGACGATCGCCCGCTCGGCGGCCGCCCACTCCCGCGCCGCGGCCTGCTCCGGGGTGACGTAGGGCCGGGCGCCGACGCCGGTGCGGATGTCGAGCACCCACTGCGCGTACGGGGCGGCCAGCTCCCGCGCGCGCTCGTCGGTGTCCGCGACCACGACGTCGGCCGAGACCACGACGTACGGTGCCGGCCGGCGGTCCGACGGCCGGAACGCGCGCCGGTAGGCGTCGACGGTCTCCAGCACCGAGCTCGGGGAGGTGTGGTAGCTCGCCGCGAACGGCAGACCCCGCTCCCCCGCCACCCGCGCGCTCTCGCCGGGGCTCGAGCCGAGGATCCACACGTCGAGGTCGGCCCCCTCGGCGGCCGGCACGGTGACGGTGGCCCCGTCCGGGCGGCGGGCGGCGCTAGGTAGTCGAGGATCGCGCCGACCTGCGTCGCGTAGTCCGGGGTCGGGTCCTCCGGGCGGATCCCGAGCAGCCGCGCGAGGTGGACGTAGGTCGAGAGGTCGCCGCGGAAGCGGGCGGCCGGCGGGACCAGCAGCCCGTCCACCACCCGGGACGGGGGCGCGGGCGGCGGTTCGGCGTCGCGCTGCGGGGCCGTGCCGGCCAGCCGCAGGATCTTGTGGATGTCGAACCGGCCGAGGCCGAGGTCCACCCGGCCGGGGTGCAGCGCCGCGACCGTGCCGAACTGCTCGGCCGCCTGCAGCGGTGAGGTGACCGGGAGCTGCACCGCGCCGGAGCCGACCCGGATCCGGGACGTCGCCGCGGCGATCAGGGCGACCAGCACCGGGGTGGACGACGAGGCCACCCCGGACGCGAGGTGGTGCTCGGCCACCCAGTACCGCCGGTAGCCCGCCCGCTCCGCGACCCGGGCGAGGTCGACGGAGTTGCGCAGCGCGTCGGCCGCGACGCCACCGGCCGGGACCGGTGCGAGGTCGAGGATCGACAGCCGGGCCGTCACTGCGCTCGTCATCGGGCCACGCCCACGGGTGCGTCGGTCGGCCGGGCGTCGTCCGGGTCGCGGGGCACGGCACCGGCGAGGGGGCGGCTCGGCACGGCGGCCCGCAGCGCGGGTGCCACCTCGGACTGGAGGGTCTCCAGCATCGCGCGGTGCCGGCGTGGGGTGAGCCCGTCGCCGTCCAGGTTGAGGTGCAGCACCTCGTGCCCGAACACCGAGTGGTAGCGCAGCACCTTGTCCACCACCTGCGCCGCGCTGCCGACCAGGGCGGACGAGCGCTCGACGAAGTCCTCGACGTCTCCGAACACGACCGGCAGCCCGAGCCGCTCGGCCGCCGCGCGCCGCGCGGCGAAGGCGGGCCGGAACTCCTCGATCGCCTGCTGCGAGGTCTTCGCGATGTGGAAGCCCGCCGTGCCCGCTCCGACGAGCGCGGCGGCCGGGTCGTGGCCGTGCGCCACCCACCGCTCGCGGTAGTGGGCGATCAGCTCGGCGTAGGGCTCGATGGGGTGGGTGACGTTGGCCGAGAACAAGGGATCCCCGTACCGGGCGGCCACCTCCACCGACTCCTTGCTCGTGGCGCTGCCGTGCCAGACCCGGATCGGCACGACCGTCTGCCGCGGTGGCGGCCACGTCTCCGCGGCGGCGAGCGGCGGGCGGAACCGGCCGCTCCAGGTGGTGCGCTGCTCGCGCCACAGCCGGCGGAAGAGCTCGTAGCCCTCGGCGTCCCACTGGTCGTCGGTGGTCACGTGGAACAGCTGCGCCTGCGCTGCCCCGTTGCCCTTTCCGATGATCAGCTCGAGGCGGCCGTCGGCGAGCTGGTCGAGGGTGGCGTAGTCCTCGTAGGCGCGCACCGGGTCGAGCAGCGCGAGCGTCGTGACCCCGGTGAACAGCGTGATCCGCGACGTGCGCGCCGCGATGTGGGACAGCACCACCGGCGGCGCCGAGGACAGGAACGGCCGCTCGTGCCGCTCCCCCACCGCGTAGCCGTCGAAGCCCAGCTCCTCGGCCAGCACGGCGTTCTCGACCACCCGGTGCAGGCGGGCGTTCGGCGTCGGCGTCCGGCCGGTGCCGGGGTCGGGCCCGTTGGTGATCAGGGTCAGGACGAGGATCTTCATGCCGTTTCCTCCAACCGGCGTCCCGCGATCGCGGCGAGCAGCTCGCGGGTGTACTCGTGCTGCGGGTCGGCGAAGAGCTGCTCGGTGGGCGCGAGCTCGAGCAGCCTTCCGTCGCGCAGCACGCCGACGCGGTGCGCGATCCGGCGCACCACGGCGAGGTCGTGGGAGATGAACAGGTACGCGAGCCCGGCGTCGGCCTGCAGCTCCGCGAGCAGGTCGAGCACCTGCGCCGACACGCTGACGTCGAGCGCGGACACCGGCTCGTCGCACACCACGAGGTCGGGCGAGAGGGCGAGCGCACGGGCGATCGCCACGCGCTGGCGCTGGCCGCCCGACAGCTCCGCGGGCCGCCGGTCGAGCACCGACTCCGGCAGCGCGACCCGGTCCAGCAGCTCGGCGGCCCTGCCGCGGCGCGACCGCGCGTCCCCCACCCGGAACGCCCGCAGCGGCTCGGCGATCACCTCGGCGATCGGGAAGCGGGGGTCCAGCGACGCGTACGGGTTCTGGTAGACGAGCTGCGCGCGCCGCCGCAGCTCCCGCCACGCCCGCCCACGGACGCGCGTGATGTCGGCACCGTCGAACGCCACCGTGCCCGATGTCGGGTCGGCGAGCCGCAGCACCAGCCGGGCGGTCGTCGACTTGCCCGAACCCGACTCGCCGACCAGGGCGAGCGTCTCGCCCCGCGCGATCGCGAAGCTCACGCCGTCCACGGCCCGGATGCGCCCCCGCCCCAGCGGGAACTCCTTCACCAGGTCCCGGACCTCCACCAGCATCTCGGCCCCGGGCGCCGGGCGTTCGCGCACGGCGTCCCGGTGCAACCCCGGCGCGCTCGCGAGCAGCCGCCGCGTGTACGGGTCCCGCGGCGCGGCGAGCACCTCCCGCACCGGCCCCTCCTCCACGACCCGTCCGGCCTGCATCACGACGAGCCGGTCGGCGCGGTCGGCCGCCACCCCGAGGTCGTGGGTGATCAGCAGGACGGCCGTGCCGGACGCGCGGACGAGCTCGTCGAGCCGATCGAGGATGTGCCGCTGCACGGTGGCGTCGAGGGCGCTGGTCGGCTCGTCGGCCACGAGCAGCTGCGGGCGGGCCGCGATCCCGATGGCGATGAGCACGCGCTGGCGCATCCCGCCCGACAGCTCGTGCGGGTACTGCCGCGCCCGTGCCTCGGCGTCGGGCAGCCCGGCCTCGGCCAGCAGCTCGACGGCCCGGGTGGGGGCGCTGCGCCGGTCGGCCGGCCCGTGCACCTTGAGCGCCTCGGCGACCTGCGCCCCGACCCGTTGCACGGGGTTGAGCGCGACGCCGGGGTCCTGCGGCACGAGGCCGATCCGCCGGCCGCGCACGGTGCGCCACGCCCGGTCGGACAGGCCGGTGAGCTCCCGCCCGCCGAGGGCGACGCTGCCCGCGTCGATCCGCCCGGTGCCGGGGAGCAGCCCGGCCACGGCGTGCGCGAGCGTCGACTTCCCCGAACCGGACTCCCCGACGATCGCGACGATCTCCCCCGGCGCGACGGCCAGCGAGATGCCGCGCACGGCCGCGACGGGGCCACCCGCGGTGGCGTACGAGACGTGCAGGTCCTCGACCTGCAGGAGCGGCGTAGTCATCGGGCCCGCTCCCGGTCCAGGGCACGCGAGATCCGGTTCACCGCGAGCACGGCGGCCGCGATCGCGGCCCCCGGCACCGCGCACAGCCACCACGCCACCGCCATGTAGTTGCGCCCCTCGGCCACCAGCGAGCCCCACTCCGGGGCGGGCGGCGGAGCGCCGTAACCGAGGAACGACAGCGACGAGACCGCGAGGATCGCGAGGCCGAACTCCAGCACGGCGAGCACGAGCACCGGCCCGGCCGCGTTCGGCAGCACGTGCCGCAGCAGCGTGACGTGCCACCGGGTGCCGACGGAACGCGCGGCCTCGACGTAGGTGGACTGCCGCACGCGCAACGTCTCCGCGCGCATCACGCGGGCGAAGCTCGCGACGCTCGCGATGCCCACGGCGATCGCCACCTTCACCGTGCCGTAGCCCAGCGCCGTGATCAGGGCGAGCGACAGCAGCACCGCGGGCACCGCGAGCAGCACGTCGACGCCGCGCATGAGCACCTCGTCGAGCCAGCCGCGGACGAAGCCGGCGAGCACGCCCACCAGCCCGCCGACGACGAGCGCCACCGCCACCGCGATCAACGTGGCCTGCAGCGAGAGCGCCGCACCGTGCACGACCCGGGTGTAGACGTCACGGCCGAGGTAGTCGGTGCCGAACAGACCGGCCGCCCCGGGGGGCTGCAGCCGCAGCGCGGGTACGCCCGCGGCCGGGTCGCCGGGCGCCAGCACCTGCGGCGCGAACGCCGCGAGCACGACCAGCGCCACGTAGACCACGGAGACCACGAGCCCGGGCCGGCGCAGCAGGAACCGGACACGGCCCTCCCGGCTCGGTGGTGCCCCCTCGGTCTCGACCGCCTGCTCCCGAACAAGAAGCTCCGTCATGCGGTCGCCCCGATCCGCGGGTCGAGCAACGGGTAGATCAGGTCGACCGCCAGGTTGACCAGCACGAACACCGCCGCCGCGAACACCACGATCCCCTGCACGACCGGGATGTCCTGCACCCCGACCGCGGCGACCGTGAGCCGGCCCAGCCCGGGCCGGGTGAACACCGTCTCCGTCACGACCGACCCGGCGAGGAGGTTGCCCACGACGTAGCCGAGCACGGTGAGCGCGGGCAGCGCGGCGTTGCGCAGCGCGTGCCGCAGGTGGATGCCGGCGCGGCCGACGCCCTTGGCGCGCGCGGTGGTGACGTAGGGCTCGCCGAGGGCCTGCGAGAGGCTCTTCGCGAGCACCTGCGCCACGAGCGCGCCGGTCGGCAGGCCGAGCGTCACCGCCGGGAGCACCAGCGCCGCTGCCCCGTTCGCACCGAGGGATGGCAGGAGGTGGAGGCCGAAGGCGAAGACCTGCACGAGCATCAGACCCACCCAGAAGACGGGGAGCGACACCGCGAGGGAGGGCAGCCCCATCAGCAGCTGCCGCAGCCACAACGCTCGGGTGTAGGTGGCGGCGAGCGCCACCGTGCCGCCGAAGAGCACCGCGACCACGAGCCCGGCCGCCGAGATCGCCACCGTGGGCGGCAGCGCCTCGAGGATCGCCCCGCGCACGTCCTGGCCGTTCTGGATCGAGGTCCCGAAGTCCCCGGTGAGCGCCGCGAGCAGCCGCTGCCCGTACTGCACGAGCAGCGGCTGGTCGAGCCCGTAACGGGCGCGCAGCGCGGCCAGCTGCTCGGGGGGCAGCGGCTCGCCGTCCAGCCCGCCGCTCGCCATCGTCGCCACCGGGTCGCCCGGCAGGAGGTAGAGCACGACGAACGACACCGTGAACGCCGCCCAGAGCACCCCGACCGCGGCCAGCAGCCGCCGGGCCAGGTACCGACCGGTCACGGCTGCGCCTTCCAGGCGTCGTGCAGCTGGATCCGCGAGCCGGAGTCGAACAGGATCCCGTGGACGTCGGCCGCGACGCCCAGCACCGTCGTCAGCTCGACGACCGGGATCGCGTGGTGCTCCTGCACGAGCAGCTGCTGGGCCTGCGCGACGGTGGCGGCGCGGGCCGCCTCGTCGGGCTGGGCCGCCTGCTCGGCGAGCAGGGCGTCGAGCGGGCCGGGTGGCAGCCGGTAGTAGTTGTTGCCGGCCGTCGCGTAGGTGCTGCGCAGGATGTCGGGGTCGGCGCGGGTGGTGTTGCCCCACGTCGCGGTGAACTCGCCGGACTGCAGCGTCGGGGTGTTCTCCGAGATCGGCTTCTCCCGCAGCGCCACGTCGATCCCGACCTTGCGCACCTGCTGCTGGATCAGCTCGACGGCGGCGCGGTTGGCGGGCGAGTTGGAGTACCAGGTCAGCTCCACCGCCAAGGGCGTGCCGTTCCTCGCCCGGACACCGTCCGGGCCGGGCAGCCAGCCTGCGGCGTCGAGCACCGACCCCGCTTGCGCCGGGTCGAACGCGAGCAGGGCGGACTGGTCGGAGTACCCGGGCGTCGTCGAGGCGAGGGCGCTGGCGGCCGGCTTCGTCTGCGAGTTGTAGACGGTGGCGACGACCTCGGCGCGGTCGATCGCGAGCGACACCGCCTCCCGCACCGCGGGATCCCCGCCGACCGGGGTGGCCTGGTTGAACGAGATCCCGAACGGGATGCCGGGGTTGGACCGGCCCTGCAGCTGCGCGCCCGCGCCGGTCAACGGCACCTCGTCCTGCTGCGCGAGGTTGCTGACGGCGTCCACCTCGCCGGACATCAGGCTCCCGACGCGCACCCCGGACTCCGGCACGATCCGGAACTCGACCCGGTCCAGCCGGGCCTCACCCGGCGACTGCCACAACGACGAACCCCAGGCGTACCCGGCTCGCTTGGCGAGCACGATCGAGTCGTCGCGGGTGTAGGACTCGATCACGAACGGGCCGGACGCGATCACCGAGGCGCAGCGCTCGTCGTCGCTCTTCGCCACCGTCGCCGGGGACAGGATGCCCAGGCTGTGCGTCGACGTGCCCTGCAGGAACTGCACGTTGGGCCGGTCGAACGCCACCGTGAACCGCGTCGGGCTCTCCACCGTGGTGCCCGCGTAGCCGGCCAGGTAGCCCTTCGGCAGCGTGCCGCGGGCGCCGAGGTCCTGGACGGCGTCGAAGTTGGCCCGCACGGCCGTGGCGTCCAGCGGCGTGCCGTCGCTGAACGTCACGCCCTCGCGCAGCGTGAACGTGTAGGCGCTGGCGTCGGCGTTGCTCTCCCAGCTCGTGGCCAGCCACGGCCGCAGCGCGCCGGTGGCCGGGTCCTGGTCGGTGAGCGAGTCGACCACCTGGCGCAGCGAGAAGATCGTGTCGTTGCTGCCGACCTGTTGGGGGTCGACGCACCCCTGGTCGCTGCTCACCGCGAACCGCAGCGTGCCGCCCGGCTGCGGGACGCCGGGGTCGGCGGTGCCCGCCGATGGCGAGGAGCCGCACGCGGCGAGCAGCAGGGCTGCGGCGAGCCACGGGGCACGGGGTCGGGGCATGAGTGGTCCTTCATCCGGGAGTACGCGCAGGCGTCGGCACCGCCGCGGCACGGCGGCGATGTGGGAGGGTCGGGTCGGCTCGTCAGCCTCGACAGAGCGCCGCACAAGTGCGGCACAGATCGACGTGGTGGCGCCACGCATGCCACGTCGTACGCATCTCGATCCGCTCCAGGTATCTCGGCCGCTCTGGATGGTGCTTCGAACTTACGTAGCGATCGCATCGTTTTTCAAGCGGTGTGTCGAGCACCATCGGAAATCACGAAATGACCGGACAGAATGACCGGCAAATGTCCGTTCGTTGACATCGCACCGGCCCGGCCACCTACCGTGATGACCTGCTGACCGGGAGAGCTGGAGGCCGCCGTGCCCTGTCCACCGAGCCTGCTGGACCCGACACCCACCGACGCCCCGTCCCTCACCGTCGACGTCGCCGTGGTCGGCGCGGGCCCGGCGGGCGCCGCCACCGCGTGGCACCTCGCCCGCCGCGGACTGCGCGTCGCGCTGCTGGAACGGCGGGCCGCGGGCGAGGTCTGGCGGGCGGCAGGCCCGGCGCCGTGGACCGACGCGGGGCTGGCCGCGCGGCTCGCCGCCGAGGCGACCCGGCTCTGGCGGGAGGTCGAAAAGGCCACCGGGGCGGAGCTGCTGCACGTCGAGCACGGGATGTGGCAGGTGCGGGCCGACCAGGCGACGGCCGCGCTGACGGCCGCGGCCACGGCGTGGGGCGCGCAGTTGCGCCACTGCGACGAGGTCACCTCGATCGACGCCGCCGACGGCGGAGCGCTGGTGCGCACCCGATCCGCCACCGTGTGGGCCGCCCGGGTGGTGCTCGCCGGTACCGGCCCGCTCGCCGCCGCCCCGGACGCGCCGGTCGCCGCCGTACCCGGCCGGGGTTCATTCGCGATTCCCGTGCTCACCCGCTGACGGATCACACCCCGGGTTCCCGGAAACGCAGTCGCGACCCGGATGTGCGGCCTTATCCGGATTCGAGCCGGTACGCATGTCGAGACCCATGTCGAGAGGCTTCTCGCGCGCACCGTCCTCTTGCTCTGCCGATGACGGGCTGTCGAGGAACGCGGGCCGGTCCGGCTTGCCGGTACCGCGGTCTACTACCACGGTCCTCGGGTCGATACGGTGGGCCCGATCGATCACCGACGACCGGAGCGGGGAAGCGTGGCAGAGGACCGGATCGAGATCGCCGACATTCCGACCGACATCCCGACTTCTGCCCGCGCGTATGGCTGGCTGCTCGGCGGCAAGGAACACTTCGAGATCGATGAGACCTTCATGAAGGCCACGCTCGAGGTCTTCCCCACCTGTCTGGACATCGCCCGCCAGAACCGGCGATTCCTGTACCGCGCGGTCCGCCACCTCACCGAGGAGGTGGGGATCCGGCAGTTCCTCGACATGGGCTGCGGGCTGCCCACGGACAACAACGTGCACCAGGTGGCCCGGCAGTTCACCGACGACGCGCACGTCGTGTACGTCGACATCGACCCGATCGTGCTGGCCCACGCACGCGCGTTGCTGGCCCGCGACGACTCGACCGTCGTGATCGGCGCGGACATGCGCGACCACGAGGCGATCCTCGAGCACCCGGACGTGCTGCGCATGATCGACCTCGACGAGCCGCTCGCGGTGCTGTTCCTCTCGGTCGGCCACCACATCCTCGACGCGTTCGACCCCCGCGCCGTCCTGCACGGGGTGATCGACCGCGCCGTTCCGGGCAGCTACCTGGCCTTCTCCCAGGTGGTCTGCGACGACCCCGAACGCGGGGCCCGGTTCGAGAAGTCGATCAACGAGTACGGCATCCCCTGGCGCAACCGCACCGAGGCCGAGGTCGACGAGCTGCTCTCCGGGTTGCAGCCGGTCGAGCCGGGGCTGGTGAACCTCGCCGACTGGCGCCCCGTGGCCGTCCAACCACCGCTCGCGCCCGTGCCTGCGGAGATCGCGCAGTACGACGGGGCGTCCCTCTCCGACCCCTCGATCTACGAGTACGGCGGGGTGCTCCGCAAGATCTGATCCGCTTGACCGATCGCGTCCCCCGCCCGTAACGTCCTCGTCAGGTCAAGAGCGCCAGCGTCAAGCCCCGGCTCGCTGGCCGGCAACCCTCCTCCGCGGTGGGGTGCTCCGGGTGACGACCAGGCCGCCGTGCAACCACGGCCGGCAAGCGCGGACCCGACATCCGTCCGGGTCCCCAGTGGGTCCGGAGGACCTTCATGACCGCTGTGCTGTCCGCCCGCCCCGGCGTCCGTGCGCCGGCGGCGTCCGTCACGGGCGCCGACCTGCACGTCCCGCTCGTCACGGGCGAGGGCGTGCGCTACGCCAACCTCGACCTCGCCGCCAGCGCCCCCGCGCTCACCGCGGTGGCCGACCACGTCGCCGCGCTGCTGCCCTACTACGCGAGCGTCCACCGCGGCGCCGGCTACGCCTCGCAGGTCTGCACCGCTGTTCTCGAACGAGCCCGGGAGACGGTGGGGCGGTTCGTGGGCGCCCGCGCCGACGACGTCGTCGTGTTCACCCGCAACACCACGGACGCCCTGAACCTGCTGGCCCGGTGCGTGCCGGGCCCGGTGCTCCGGCTGGACGTCGAGCACCACGCCAACCTGCTGGCCTGGGGCCCGGGCCGGGTGCTGCGGGCCGCCGGCACCGTCGAGCAGACCCTCGCCGACCTGCGCTACGCCCTCCCCGCCGACCGGCCCACGCTGCTCGCCGTCACCGGGGCGTCCAACGTCACCGGCGAGGTGCTGCCCCTCGGCGAGATCACCGCGCTCGCCCACGCCGCGGGCGCCCGCGTGGTCGTCGACGCCGCCCAGCTCGCCCCGCACCGCAGCGTCGACATCGCGGCCACCGGCGTCGACTACCTCGCGTTGTCCGGGCACAAGCTCTACGCCCCGTACGGCGCCGGGGCGCTCGTCGGGCGCCGCGACTGGCTCGACGTCGCCGCGCCGTACCTGGCGGGCGGAGGTGCCGTGCACGCGGTCACCGCGCCCGCCGAGGGCGGCGCCACCGAGGTGTCGTGGGCGCCCGCCCCGCACCGGCACGAGGCCGGCACCCCGAACGTCCTCGGCGCCGCCGCGCTCGCCGAGGCCTGCCGGGTGCTCCCCGGCGTGCTCGACCCGGCCCACGAGGCGGCGCTCCTCGACCGGCTCGAGACCGGACTGGACGCGCTGCCGGGGGTCCGGACGCTGCGGATCTGGCCGGACAGCACCGACCGCGTCGCCGTCTGCACGTTCGTGGTGGCCGGCCACCCGGCGGGGCGGGTGGCCGCATACCTGTCGGCGGAGCACGGGATCGGGGTGCGGGACGGGAAGTTCTGCGCCCACCCGCTGCTGCAGCGCCTTGCCGGCACCGCGGACGGCTGCGCGGTGCGCGCCAGCCTCGGCCTCGGCACCACCGTCGACGACGTGGACCGGCTCGTCGACGCCGTCGAGTGGCTCGTCAGCGACGGGCCAGGCTGGGACTACGCCGTGGTCGACGGCCGTTGGAGCCCGGTGCCCGACCCGCGCGAGGCCGACCCGCTGGGCGTCGGCGGCCCGACGGGCCCGGCGCTCCCCGCCTGCGGCCACTGAGGCCGCCGGCCGAGAGGTCAGGAAAGCCACATTCCTGTACTGCAGGTTCATGAATGTGGCTTTCCTGAACCCGTGGGCCGGTGGCCGCCCCGGCCACGGGTAGGACAATGGGGGCGATGTCCGTCCCCGACCGCCTCACCGCCGACTGCTCCCGCTGCGCCGGGCTGTGCTGCGTCGCCCTCCCGTTCGCCGCGTCGGCCGACTTCGCCGTCGACAAGGCGGCCGGGACGCCGTGCCGGCACCTGGAGCCCGACTTCCGCTGCGGCATCCACGCCGGGCTGCGCGAGGCCGGCTACTCCGGCTGCACGGTCTACGACTGCTTCGGGGCCGGGCAGCAGGTCGTCCAGGTGACGTTCGGCGGGCGGGACTGGCACGGCCACCCGGAGCTCGCCGACGCGATGTTCGCGGTGTTCCCGGTGGTCCGGGTGCTGCACGAGCTGCTGTGGTACCTCGCCGAGGCGCGGGCGCTTCCCGCGGCGGCACCGCTCGCCGAGGCGCTCGACGCGGCGCTCGCGGAGACCGACCGGCTCGCCGCGGGCACGCCGGAGGAGCTCGCCGCGCTCGACGTCGAGGCCCACCGGCGGTCGGTCGCCGACCTGCTGGGACGGGTGAGCGACCGGGCCCGGGCCGGCAGCCCGGGCCGGGACCACCGGGGGGCGCAGCTGCTGGGGGCCCGGCTGCGGGGAGCCGACCTGCGCCGGGCGAGCTTCCGCGGCGCCCTGCTCGTCGGCGCGGACCTGCGCGGGGCCGACCTGCGCGGGGCCGATCTCCTCGGTGCCGACCTGCGCGGAGCCGACCTCGCCGGGGCCGACCTGCGCGACACGCTCTTCCTCACCGCCGCGCAGGTCGCGGCGGCCCGCGGCGATGCCGCCACCCGGCTGCCCCCGGCCCTCCCGCACCCGGCCCCCTGGACGGCCCCCCGCCGTAGATGACCCCACCGCGACAGCTCACACACCAACATGCGCGCTCGCACACCAACTGCAGTTCGTGTGTGAGTACCGAAGTTGGTGTGTGAGCCGCCCGGCCGACAGTTGTCCATCCTTCGGCTTCCGCAGGCAACGGGACGTCGCTAGTTTCGGCACCCATGAAGGTGCTGATCGTCGGGGCCGGGATCGGCGGGCTGGCCACCGCCCTGTTCCTGCACGATGCCGGGATCGAGTCCGAGGTCTACGAGCGCAGCCCCGTCATCCGCGAGCTCGGGGTCGGGATCAACGCCCTGCCGCTGGCCGTCGCACCGCTGGCCGGGCTGGGCCTGCTCGACCAGCTGGACGAGGTGGCGGTCCGCACGAAGGAGCTGTTCTACAGCCACCGCCTCGGGCAGGTGATCATGCACCGGGCGTGCGGGCTCGACGCAGGTTTCGACGTGCCGCAGCTGTCGGTGCACCGCGGCCGGCTGCAGGGCGCGCTGGTGCGCGCGGTCCAGGAGCGCCTCGGCCCGGACGCCGTGCACACCGGGTACCGGCTGGCCGGGTTCGAGCAGGACGGCGACGGCGTCCGCGCCACGTTCACCGACCCGGCGGGCGGCCCGCTCGGTGAGCAGGTGGGCGACGTGCTGCTCGGCGCCGACGGCATCCACTCCACCGTGCGCGCCACCTTCTACCCGGACGAGGGCCCGCCGCGCTGGAACGGTGTCGTGATGTGGCGCGGCGCCACCGACTGGCCGCCGTTCCTGACCGGCCAGTCGATGATCGTCTCCGGCGGGAACGCGGCGAAGCTGGTGCTGTACCCGATCGGCCGGGGCAGCTCACCCGACACCGTGCTCACGAACTGGGCGATCTGCATCCGCACGGGCGAGCCCGGCGACCCGGCACCCCGCCGGGAGGACTGGTCCCGCCCGGGAGACCGGGCCGAGCTCGCACCGCACGTCGAGCGCTTCCACACCCCGCACCTCGACCTGCCGGGCCTGGTCGCGGCCACCTCGGAGTTCTACGAGTACCCGATGTGCGACCGCGACCCGCTGCCGCGGTGGAGCCACGGCCGCGTCACACTCCTCGGCGACGCCGCCCACCCGATGTACCCGATGGGCTCGAACGGCGCGGGCCAGGCCGTGCTGGACGCCGTGGCCCTCACCCGCAACCTGACGTCCGGCGCCGACCCGGAGGCCGCGCTGACCGCCTACCAGGACGAGCGGCTGCCGGCCACGCGCGAGATCGTGCTGCGCAACCGGGTCGGCGGGCCGGAGATGGTGATCGACGAGGTCGAGCGCCGCGCCCCGGACGGCTTCGACCGCCTCGACGACGTGATGGACCCCGCCGAGCTGGAGGCGATCGTCAAGAGCTACGCCGCGGCGTCCGTGGCGACGCCGACCGGGCGGCCCTGACCGATCAGTCGAACGACTCCAACAGGGCGTCCACCTCGTCCTGGGTGGGTCCCTTCGAGCGCGCGTTCGGCCGCGGACCCGTCGTGTAGCCGACGAGCAGGAGCAGCTCGTCCGGGCGTGGGGCGTCCGCGACCGCGACGGTCAGCGTGTCCATCGCGTCCAGGTCCCAGCCCTCGTCGAGCGGCCCGAAGATGACGTCGATCGAGGTGCCGGCGGGCCCGATCCGCGCGTTGCCGGGGATGAGCACCCGTCCCCGCCGCAGGGTCGCCCGCATGGCCATGCCCAGCCTCGGGTGGATCAGCGCGGCGCCGTGTTCCGGATCGCCGGCCAGGCCGATGAGCGCCGCCTTGCCGTAGGCGCGGATCCCCGCCGCGTCGCCGATCCGGTCCAGCGCCCGGGTGGTGAGCTGCTCGCCCAGCACCTCCGACAGCTCGACCAGGGGCGAGATGTCCGTCGACGCGGGCCTGCCCGCCAGCGGGTTCGCCGCGACCGCACCCACCACGATGCGGGTCAGGGGTGGGGAGACCGGGCGCCCGGACTCCACGTGCACCTGCTCCTCGAACTGCACGAACTTGCGAACAGCCGGCTGCTCTGCCATGTCGCCTCCCTCGGGCTCCCGGATCGGGCCGGGGGCACGGCAAGGTTAAGCGGTCAGCTGCCCTGCAGCCGCGGGATGACCTCCTTGACGAGCAGGTCGAGCTGGCGCCGCCAGTCCCACGACGTGATCCGCAGCGTCACCTCGGTGGCGCCGTCGGCGTAGAGCCGCTCGATGTCGGCGGCCGCCTGTTCCGGGGTGCCGGTGGCGGTCCAGTGCCTCGTCGCCTCCCGGTCGAAGACGGGGCCGTAGTACTCGCCGAGGAAGCGGTAGCTCTCCTCGTACGCCTCCTCGCGGTCCGGCGAGAGGTTGAGGTTGTGGTAGGCCGAGACGGGGAAGGTGTCCGGGTCGCGCCCCTCCTCCACCAGGAACTCCTTGATCGCCGGGAGGTTGACCGTCAGGTGCTCGGGGCTCTTGCGCGTGGTCATCCACCCGTCGGCGATGCGCGCGACGCGGCGCAGCGCGCGGGTGGCGATCGGCTCGGGCGCCGGGTTGGACGCGATGTAGATCGGCGGCGGCGACTGCACCGGCTTCGGCAGCACGGTCACGTTCTCGAACGACGTGTACCGCCCGTTGTAGGTGACGTCCTCCTCCGTCCAGAGGCGCCGGACGATGTCGGTGTTCTCCTCCATCCGGTTCGCCCGCGAGGCGTCGCTGACGCCGTAGGGCGCGCCCTCCCGCGCGGAGGCGTCCTTGGGCTTGACGATCCCGGTGCAGACCGCGAGCAGCATCCGTCCGGCGGACAGCTGGTCGAGCGTGGCCCACTGGTCGGCGAACAGGATCGGGTCCCGCACCGGGAAGCTCGCCATGCAGCCCACGGCGAGCCGGACGTTGCGGGTGACCGCGGCGAGCGAGCCGAACAGGGCGATCGACTCCGGCCGCGGCTTGGCGAGCAGGCTGTCGCCGATCCAGAGCGACTCGAACAGGCCGGTCTCGTCGGCCCAGTGCCCGGTCTCGACGAGCTCGGAGAGGCTCAGCACGTCGAAGAACGTGCCTCGCTGCGGAAGTGTCAGCCCGATCTTCCGGGTCATCGGATCTCCTCCTGGTCAGCTGATCGTGATCTCACCGCGAGGGGTGTCGAGCACCGCCTGCAGCGCGGCCGGTCCCTCCGTGACGTCGAGGGTGACGCCCAGGGCCGCGAGCGCGGCCCGTACGGCGGGCGGGTCGGGGTGGCGGCCGGCGAGCGAGACGAGCCGCAGCTGCGGCAGGCCGGCCGCCGTGGGGTGCCGGGCGTCGCGCCAGTCGATGAGCGCGGGGGCGAGCCCGTCGAAGCGGTCGCCGCGGTTGGGCGTGAGCCGCCACTCCAGGAGATGGCCGTCGGGGGTCCGGCGCGAGAGCGGCGCGATGTCCCCCGGGTCGTAGCCGCGCTCACGGGCGTGCCGCACGGTCGCCTCGAGATCGGCGGGCCGGACCACCCAGGCAGCCAGCCGCGGACCGGTCAACCGGTCGATGCCGAAGACGTCCGGCAGCGGCGTCTCGGCCGGGTCGTCGGGGCCGATCAGCTCCAGGTACGCCGCCCCGCCGAGGCCGACGAGGTGGTTGCGGGTGCCGCGGCCGACGTGCCGGCCGCCGAGCACCGGCGCCACCCCGGTGCGCTCGGTGAACTCGGCGACGAGCGCGTCCAGGTCGGGTGTCGCGTACACGAGGTGGTCCATCCGCGGCTCGATCACGGCGCCACCGGCTCGCCCCAGCGGCGGACGACCCCGAGGTCGAGGTCGAAGAGGTCGAGCACGCGCCCGACGGTGTGGTCCACCATCTCCTCCAGGCTCGCCGGGCGGGCGTAGAAGGCGGGCACCGGCGGGGCGATGACCGCGCCCAGCTCGGTCAGCTCCGCCATGGTCCGCAGGTGGTTGCGGTGCAGGGGGGTCTCCCGGACCATCAGCACCAGCCTGCGCCGCTCCTTCAGCACCACGTCGGCCGCGCGGGCGAGCAGGCTCGTCGTCACGCCCGAGGCGATCTCCGACATCGACTTCACCGAGCACGGCGCCACCACCATCCCCAGCGTCCGGAACGAACCACTGGAGATCGCGGCGCCGAGGTCGGTGTTGGAGTAGGTGATGTCGGCGAGTGCGGTGAGGTCGCCGACGGACATGTCGGTCTCGTAGGCGAGCGTCATGCGCGCCGACTTCGTGACGACGAGGTGCGTCTGCACCGGGGTGGGCCGCAACAGCTCGAGCAGCCGCACGCCGTAGGTGATCCCGGAGGCGCCGGAGATGCCCACGACCAGCCGGGGTTCAGCCATGGCAGGCCTGCAGCCAGTCGGCCGGGGCGGGCGCGGTGAGCGCGTCGATGTCGAGGTCGCGTTCGCCGGGCACCGCGATCCGCGTGAACTTCATGGGCGGCGCGTCGACCGGGACCGTGGCGTCGAAGCCCATCTTGGCGCTGATGCCCTCGGTCGCGGACGGGTCGAGCTTGGAGCCCTGGCCGCCGCCGACCACGACGAGGTCGCGGTCGGCCTGGAAGCGGGTGGCGACGGCCCACTCCACCTCGGTGGGGTCGTGCACGTCCACGTCCGAGTCGACGACGGTGACGTGCTTGATGTCGTAGTGCGTGCCCAGCGCGCCGAGTACGACGTTCTTCGCCTCGCCCGGCGCCGGCCGCTCCACCTGCACGTACAGGTGGTACCGGCAGGTGCCGCCGCGGGACAGGTGCACGTCGCGCACGCAGGGGAAGCTGCGCCGCAGGCTCGCCAGGAAGGACGCCTCCCGGGGGATCCCGCCGAGCAACAGGTGCTCCAGCCCGCCACCGACGATCGTGTGGTAGATCGGCGACTCCCGGTGGGTGAGCGCGTCGATCTCGATGACGTGCCGCTCGGCCCGCTCCCCGTAGTACTGCGGGAACTCGCCGAACGGGCCCTCGGGCTCGCGCACCTTCGCGAGCAGCCGTCCCTCCAGGACGATCTCGGCGTCGGCGGGCACGCGCACCTCGTTGGTGACGCAGCGGGTGACCGGCAGCGGCTCGCCGCGCAGGGCGCCGGAGATCTCCAGCTCGTCGTGGTCGATCGGGACGATGGCCTGCGAGGCCATCAGCGTGAGCGGGTCCACCCCGATCACGATGGCGATCTCCAGGTCCGCCCCCGCCGACTCCTGAGCCTGGAAGAAGGCGAGCGTGTGCCGGGGCAGCAGCAGCGCGCCGAGCCGGTCCGGCCCGCTGACCTGCAGCCGGTGGATCGAGACGTTCTGCACGCCCGTGTCCGGCCGGCGCGCGATCAGCAGGCCCGCGGTGATGTAGGCACCGTGGTCGTGCTCGTTGTGCGTGGGGATCGGCAGCATCGTGGTGAGGTCGACGTCCTTGCGGACCACCTGCTGGCAGGCGGCGTCCTCGACGTCCCGGCTCGGGACCGGCTCCAGGCACGCGTCGCGGTAGCGCTCGACCAGCCGGTCCTGCGGCACACCCACCGCCTCGGCCATCCAGGCTCGGTCCGAGAGCAGCCCGGACACGATCGGGACGGGGTGCCCGCCCGGTCGCGGGAACAGGGTGGCGCTGCGCCCGTCGAGGCGGTTGGCGATGCCCGCGACGCCGAACCTCAGGTCGGCGCCGGGCCGCGCCACGGCGAGCCGGTCGCGCGAGCGCAGGTGGTCGAGCCAGCCCCTGAGGCTCGCTCCGGGCGGGGTCATGTCGCCTCCCTGCTGGTCGGTTCGGTACTGGTCGGCCCCGTGCTGGTCGGTTCGGCCGGGGCCTGGCCGCGGTTCAGCAGGTGCGCCACCGTCATGATCACGATCGGCGTGGCGACGGCGATGTACGCGTTGTCGATGCCGAACGGGTCGCCTGCGAGGAACCACCCCGTGGTCGCGACGAGCGCGGCGACGATGGACCAGAAGGCGGCCTTGCTGCTGCCGTACCCGGGCTTGTAGAACATCAGGACGATCAGTACCGCCAGCGCCGCGCGCAGCGACTTGGCCAGGAACGTCACCGCGAGCACGTCCTTGGCGAGGAGCGCGAGCACGATCGGCAGGACGCCCGCCACGAACGTGGCCACCCGGAGGAAGACGACGTCCTTGCGGTCGTCGCCCTCCCGGTTGAAGTACGGCCGGTAGAAGTCCTTGAGCATCAGCGTCGACGCGCCGATGATCAGCGCCGCGATGCTGCCGAGGATCGCGCCGACGAGCCCGCACATGACGAGCCCGGTCAGCACCGGGTCGATGTCGACGGCCAGCGCGGGCAGCGCGTCGATCGACTTGATGCCCGGGTAGAGCACCGCGCTCGCCATGCCGACGACGGCGGCGAGGATGCCGAACGGCACGAGCATCAGCGCCGCGTAGAAGCCGGCCCGCTGCGCGCGCTCGGGGTCCCGGACCGTGGTGACCGCCTGCACGACGTACTGCGTGGCGAAGATCGCGCCGATCCCCGCGATCAGCCAGGCGAAGATCTGCGCCCACCCGACGCCGTCCACCGAGAAGCTCGCCTCGGGCAGCGCGGCCCGCAGGTCGTCGATGCCCCCGATGCGCGACAGGCCGATCCCGGCCAGCAGCGCCACCGCCGCCAGCTTCATGATCGCGTGGAGCAGGTTCGTGTAGACGACGGAGCGCATGCCGCCGATGACCACGTAGACCGACGCGAGCACCCCGACGATGATCGTCGCCCAGGTGTGGTCGATGCCCAGCAGCGTGGCCAGGATCGCCCCGCCGCTGGCGTAGATGGCGACGGCCACGATCAGCAGCGCGCAGGTCATCACCACCGAGGTGGCCGTGCGCACGCCCTCGCCGTAGATGCGGGCCATCGCGCCGGAGATCGTGTTCTCCCCGAGCGCTTTGTACTTCTTCGCCACGAACAGCGAGAACAGGACGAACCCGATCGCCAGCGCGATCACGTTCCAGGCCGCCGAGATCCCGGTGCTGTACGCCTCCTGCGCCGTGCCCAGCGTCGCCGACGTCCCGATGAACTCCGACATCAGCAGGAACCCGATCATGATCGCCGGGAACACGCGGCCGCCGCTCGCGAACCCCTCCGACGTCCGGGACGAGCGGCGCACGACGAGGCTGATCCCGGCCAGCACCACCATGTAGACCACGACGATGAGCAGGACGATCCACACCCGTTCCATCATGTGAACACCACTCCACCGTCGACGACCAGGGTCTGCCCGGTCAGGAATCCCCCGGAATCGGAGGCGAGGAACAACACGGCCCCGACCAGGTCATCGGGCACCATCTCGCGGGCGAGCGCCCGGCCGCCGGCGGCGGCGGCGATGTAGGCGTCCGAGTTCATCGACCGGGTGGCCTCGTCGGTGACCAGGCCGGGTGCGACCGCGTTGACGGTGATGCCGTCCGGCCCGAGCTCGCGGGCCGCCGCACGGGTCAGCGCATCCACGGCGCCCTTGGAGGCGACGTAGTGGGCGAAGCCGGGCACCCCCATCCGGGCGGTCGACGAGGAGATGTTGACGATCCGGCCACCGCCCGCCGCGCGCATCGCCGGAACGACCGCCTTGATCCCCTGCCACGTTCCCCGCACGTTGACGCGCAGCACGGTGTCCCAGTCGTCGGCGGAGAGCTCCGTGAGCGGGCGCTTGGCCCCGAGGCCCTGGTAGATCGCGGCGTTGTTCACGAGTGCGTCGACGCCGCCGAACTCGGCGTTCGCCCGGGCCACGAGCGCGGCCCAGTCGTCGTCGGAGGTGATGTCGCCCGCCACGAAGACGGCGCGGTCGCCCGCCTTCGCCGCGAGGTCGGCGCCGGCCCCGGCCGCGGCCGGGACGTCCGTGGCGACCACGTTCGCGCCGGCCTCGGCGAAGGCGTGGACGTAGCGCTCGCCGATCCCGCCGGTCGCCCCGGTGACGATCACGGTCTTCCCGTCGAGGCTCATGCCGGACTCCGTTCCGGTCGGGGTGCGGCGCCGGCCGCGGGCTCGCGTTCCGGCGCGCCGCGGGTGATCCCCGCGCCGGCGAGGAACAGCACCACGCAGGCTGCCAGGAAGATCGCGAGCCTGCTGGGGCTGCCGGCCACGGCGGCTCACCTCCTCGGACTCCTCCTCTGACAGTACGATCCGGACCGTCTGGAAGGTACGTCTGATGCGCAATGGGAGGCATAGCCAGGGCCACTCGGAATGTCGGAGGGTCGACGTAGCGTGCCGAGCACCCGGAAGGAGAACCCGATGGCGCAGCTCACCGACGAGGTACGCACGCTGTTCGACGACAAGAACTTCGCCGTTCTGTCCACGCTCGAACCGGACGGAGCGCCGCACTCCACGGTGGTCTGGGTCATGCGCGACGGAGACGAGCTCCTGTTCGCGCTGCCGAGGAGCCGCCGCAAGACCGCCAACCTGTACCGCGACCCCCGGGCCAGCGTCGTGATCTTCGATCCGACCAGCCCCTACGAGAGCGTCCAGGTGCAGGGCACCTCGTCCATCGAGGACGACCCGGACGGAAGGCTGATCGACCGGCTGTCGCACAAGTACACGGGCGGGCCCTACCCCGGCTTCGCCGGGCCGAACCCGGACTGGGTCACCGTGCGGGTCACGGCGGAGAAGGTCTTCAGCCCCTGGCCGAACGCCTGACCCACCATGATCCTGCCGAAGGTCCGCGACCCCCGCTTCGTGACGATCCGCCGCGGCGGCACCCTCACCGATCCGGATCACCACCTCCTCGCCCTGTGGGCGGCATCCTGCGCGGAGCACGTCCTCCCCTTCTTCGAGGCGGCCCGGCCCGAGGACCCACGGCCGCGGCAGGCGATCGAGCACGCCCGCGCCTGGGTGCGTGGCGAGGTCGGGATGATGCGGGCTCGCGCCGCCGGTGGCCACGCGATGGGCGCGGCCCGAGACCTGCGCGGGGCCGCGCGGCACGCCGCATACGCCGCCGGGCAGGCCGGGGCCGTCGCGCACGTCGCCGCGCACGAGCTCGGTGCGGCCGCCTACGCGATCAAGGCAGCGCGTGCCGCCGCACCGGAAGGCGAGGAAGAGGCCGCCGGCCGACTCGAATGCCGGTGGCAGCGCGACCGGCTCCCGGACGCGATCCGCGAGCTCGTGCTCGACGACCAGCGGTTGCGGAACGACATCTGCTGGTCGGTGTTCGACTGCTGAGCGACGCCCTGCGAAGCGGGCATCCGCGTGCCGCGGATAGCGCTACCCATTGATCACATGCTTGCGACCGTCCTCGGGAGGGCGCTGAGCGGGATCTGGCAACGATCAACGCGTCATGATCGGTCCGAGATCGGCCGCAGCGCCCACCCGAGGGCGTTCAGCCGCAGCTGATCATGGAGAGGCAATGCGAGCAAGACGTATGCCCGGGGACGGCAACGGGCCCGACCGGGGGTCGGTCACGCACCCCTCTCACTCCCGGCGGCGAGCAGGGTGAGGGCGGCCTCGCGCGCCTGGGATGCGGTGTCGGCGACGCCGTGGTGGGCGGCCACCACCGTCGCCCCCTCGACCAGCATCAGGAGCTGACGGCCGAGGCCCTCCGGGTCGGCGACCCCGGCGGAGGCGGCGATGCCGGTGAGGAGGTCCAGGTAGCGGCCGAGGTGCCGGCCGGTGATGGCACGGACCGGGTCGTCGTGGTGCTGGGCGGCGGCGTTCACCATCGCGCAGCCGCGGAACGGCGGCTCCCGGTACCACCGGCCGAGCGCGTCGAAGACGGCGGCGAGCTGGTCGGCGGGATCGTCGCCGGCCGCCGCGACGGCCGCGGCCATCCAGCCGTGCACCCGCTCGCTCCGCGCCTCCAGCACGGCCTGGACCAGGCCGTCCTTGGCGCCGAAGTGGCGGTAGAGCGTCTCCTTGGAGACGCCGAGCCGGGTACACAGCTCGGCCACGCCGACGCCGTCGAGCCCACGCTCGTACAGCAGCGGGGTGGCCGCCTCGACGATGGCGACCCGGGTGCGGGCCGGGTCGATCGTCGAGCCCTTGGCCACTGGCATGCCACACATCGTACCGCTCGGTTCGATGAGCTGGTACCGTCCTGGCGGTACCGATCGGTTCGATCTAGGAGGCCGCATGACGGACCCGCTGGCCGCCGATCCCCCACCGGACCCGGACCTCCCGGCCACCACACCGGCGCTGACGTTTCGCAGCGGCGGCGAAGAGCTGCTGGGCGTGCTGCACGTACCCGCGGGTCCCGGCCCGCATCCCGTCGTCGTGCTCCTGCACGGGTTCCCCGGCAACGAGCGCAACTTCGACCTCGCGCAGGTGCTGCGCCGGGCCGGTTACGCGGCGCTCGTCTTCCACTACCGCGGCTCGTGGGGCGTGGGCGGCACGTGGTCGTGGGGCCACGTGCTCGAGGACTCGGCCGCGGCCGTGGCCGCCGTGCGCGGCCACGACCTCGTGAGCACGCACCGGCTCGATCCGCGCCGCCTGACGCTGATCGGGCACAGCCTCGGCGGGTTCGCCGCGCTGATGACCGCGGCGGCGGAGCCGTCCGTCACCACTGTCGCCTCGGTGGCCGGGGTCGACTTCGGTGCCGTCGCCGCGCTCTGCAGCGCCGACGCGGCCGCCAGGGCAGACCTGGTCGAGGCGTACGCCGCGGAGCTGGGCCCGCTTCGCGGCACCAGCGGGGAGGCGTTGGTCGCCGAGCTGGAAGCCGCCGGGGAGTCGTGGGGGCTCACCCGGCTCGCGCGACCACTCGCCGACCGCCCGGTCCTGCTGGTCGCCGGGGGCCGGGACACCGTCGCGCCGTACGACGTGCACCACGAGCCGTTGGTGGAGGCGTTCCGGGCGGAGCCCGTCGAGCGGCTCGAGCACCACCTCTTCCCCACCGACCACGCCCTCTCGGACCACCGCGTGGCGCTGGCGCGCACGATCCTCGCCTTCCTGGCGCGGCACCCGTGACCCAGGCACTGCGGCTGGCGCTCGGCACGGCGTCGGCGCTCGGGTTCGCGCGGTTCGCGTACGGGCTCCTGCTGCCGGGCATGCGCGACGACCTGCACTGGAGCCTCGGTGAGGCCGGCGCGATGAACACCGCCAACGGGCTCGGTTACCTGATCGGCGCCCTGATCACCGCCGCCGACGTCCGCCGGCTCGGCACCGCGGCCGCCTTCCGCTGGGGCATGGTCCTCACGGCCGTGGCGCTGGCGGCCACCGCGATCACCGGCGACTACCTGGTTCTGCTGATCGCCAGGACGGCGGCCGGAGTCACCGGCGCGGTCGTCTTCATCACCGGCGGGGTGATCGCGGCCCGCTCCCCGACCGCCGCCGCGATCCCCGTCTACTTCGCGGGCAGTGGGCTGGGCATCGCCGTCAGCGGCGCCGCCATCCCCGCGCTGGGCCCCCACTGGCGCGCGGGCTGGGTCGGGCTGGGCGTCGCCGCCGGGCTCGCGGCGTGGCTGAGCTGGGGCGCCGCCCGTGGGGACGGGGACGCCCCGACCACCACCACCGGGCGGGCGCGGGTGCTCCCGCTGTGGCGGACGGCCGTGGCCTACCTGCTGTTCGCGGCCGGGTACATCACCTACATCACGTTCCTGTCCGCGTATCTCGCCGAGCAGGACGCCCCGGCCGTGCAGGTGGCGCTGACCTGGACCGCGCTGGGCGCGGCTGTGGTCGCGGTGCCCACGCTGTGGAGCCGCCCCCTCTCCCGCTGGCCCGGCAACACCGCACTCGCCGCGATACTGGCCCTCCTGGCCGGCGGATCGGCGCTCGCGCTGGTCTCCCCGGCGCCGCCGGTCGTCCTCGCCTCGGCGATCGTCTACGGGGCGACGTTCCTCGGCGTGCCCGCCGCCGTCACCACGCTGATCAAGAGGGACACCCCACCGGCCGACTGGACGGCAACGCTCGCGGCCTTCACCACCGTCTTCGCGGCCGGCCAGACCGCGGGGCCGTGGATCGCGGGCGTCATCGCCGACCACACCTCGACCGCTGCCACGGTGGCGTGGACGGCCGTGCTCTGCGCCGCGGGGGCGGCGATCGCCGTCACCGCCCGCCAGCCGCACCCGATCCCGCGGGCGTGAAGCCCTCGTCGCGAGGCGAGGCACGGTCGCAGATGGCGAGCAGCCGGTCGAGGAACGCGGCCACCGGGGGCGACTCGACCGCGGTGCGCCGCCAGACCACGCCCAGCTCCCGGTGGGCCTGCGGGTCCGACACCCGCACGAGGTGCTCGGCGCCGGACGCCGCGAGCCGGGGCAGCAGGGCGACGCCCACGCCGCTGCGCACCATGCCGTGCACGATCGAGAGCTGCCCCGTCTCGATCACGGCGCGGGGCGCGAACCCGGCCTCCGCGCACAGCCGGTCGGCCAGCTCCCGCAGGCCGTAGCCGCTGCGCATGCTGACGAACTCCTCGTCCGCGAGCTCGCGGAGGGCGACCTCCCGCCGGTCCGCCAGGGGATGGCCGGGCGGCACGAGCACGACGAACGGCTCGCGGACGAGGGTGCGGGCGCCGAGGCCGGCGAGCGTCACCGGCATGCGCGTGACCGCCATGTCGAGCTCGCCGGCCTGCACGAGCTGCTCGAAGTCGCGCGAGACGTCGTGCTCGACCAGGTGCACCGTGACGCCGGGGTGCTCGGCCCGGAACCCGGCGAGCACTGGGGGCAGCAGGTGCGCGGCGACGCTCGGCAGCACGCCGACGGCCACCCGCCCGTGGCGGAGCCCGACGACGTCCGCCACGCGATCGCGGCCCTGCGCCAGCTCGGCGAGCGCGCGCTCGGCGTGGTCGAGGAACGCCGTGCCGGCCTCCGTGAGCACGACCCTGCGGGCGAGCCGTTCGAAGAGCTTCGCGCCGATCTCCTGCTCCAGCTTGCGGATCTGGATCGACAGCGTCGGCTGGGCCAGGAACAGCGAGGCCGCGGCCTGCGTCATGCTGCCCTCCTTCGCCACGGCGACGAAGTAGCGCAGCTGATGCAGCTCCATGGCGTGAGCTAACGCGACCCGCGGATCCGGCGCAGCGCGGAACGCAGGCGGGCGGCGGCGGTGGCGGCGAGCAGCGCCAGCACGCTCGGCGGCTTCGCGGGCGTGGCGGGCGCCTTCCCGGTGCGCGCGTTCTCCTCGACGGCCGCGGCGAACTGTTCGAACATGCGCCTGCTCACGTCGCCCGCGAGCGCCCGGCCGAACTGCGCGATCCGGCCCGAGAGGTGCAGCGCCGCGTCGGCCTCGAGGACCGTGCCGCCCGACGGACCCGGTTCGGTGCGCAGCCGGATGTCGGCCTGCGTGGTGCTCCCGCCGGTGTCGGCGCCCTGCGCCGCCACCCGCATCCGGTACCCCTCGCGCTCGACCACCTGCGCCATCCCGTCGAACGCCAGCTTCACCGGGCCGAGCGCCACCGTCGCGCGGCCGCGGTAGCGGTCGGCGCCCAGGACCTCGAGGAGCTCGGCGCCGGGCAGGCAGGCCGCCAGCCGGTGGAAGTCGTCGAGCACCTCCCACACCTTCTCCACCGGCACGTCGAGCTCCGCGCGCACCTGCACCGTGGCCGACGGCGCACCCGTGGGCAGCTCGATCGGTCGTGCCGGGATACGGGTGCTGGGGGCCTCGTACTCACCCACGGCATGGTCCGTCCCGCGACTGATGATCGTGCGCGGCCGGCAGTTGCGCGGGGCCGGCAGCCCGTCCGGGTGCTCGGCGGCGACGTCGGCGACGGCCGCGAGGATCCCGCGGTACCCGGTGCACCGGCACAGCACGCCCGACATCTCCACCGGCAGCTCCTCGGGCGGGACCGGGGTGCCGTCGGCGAGCAGGTCGTAGCTGCTCATGAGCATGCCGGGGGTGCAGAAGCCGCACTGCAGGCCGTGGTGCGCGGAGAACGCCCGCTGCAGCGGGTGCTGGTCCTCCTGGCTGCCCAGCCCCTCCACGGTGACGATCTCCGCGCCCTCGCACTGCACCGCGAACAGCAGGCACGCGCGGGCCGCCGCGCCGTCGACGAGCACGGTGCACATGCCGCAGACACCGTGCTCGCAGCCCAGGTGCGTGCCGGTGAGGCCGAGCTGCTCGCGCAGCGCGTCGGCGAGGTGCATGCGGGGTGGCACGCGCACGGTGACCGCGGCCCCGTTGACGGCCATAGCGACCTCGACGCGCTCGAAAGCAGCGACCTTGATCGGCCGCGGGGCCACCGGTCCTGCAGCAAGGTGGCTTTGCTCCGGTTCAACCGCAGTAAAGCCACCTTGCTGCGATTCGGCGCGGCGTTGGGGAGCACTCATCGCGATACCTCCTCCCTCTGGGCACGGGCTCCGCGCAGGGCCCGGCCCAACTCGCGCGCGGCCAGCACGGCGAAGAGGCGCCTGCGGTAGCCGGTGGAGCCGTGCCCGTCCCCCGCGGTGTCCACGACCTCGGCGGCCAGCTCCGCCATCGGGCCCCGGAGATCCGGCTCGCCCACTAGGTGGGTGACGTCCCTGGTCACCGGGCGGTCGGAGATCCCGAACCCGGTGAGCCGGGCCTGCGCGACGGCGCCGTCCTCGTCGACCCGGACCATCGTCGCGACGCCTGCGAGGGCGAAGTCGCCGTGCCGCCGCGCGATCTCCGCGAACCCGAAGCCCTCCCCGGGCCGGGCGGCCGGGAACTCGACGGAGACGACCACGTCCGCGGGCCCGGCGCCGGTGGTCATGGCCCCGGCGAAGAACTCGCCCGCCGGCACCCGGCGCCGCCCGGCGGGGCCGGCGACCTCGACCGTCGCGTCCAGGCACGACGCCACCGCGGGCAGCTCGGCCGCCGGGTCGGCGTGCGCGAGGCTGCCGACCACGGTGCCGCGGCTGCGCAGCTCGCGGTGCCCGACGAAGGGCATCGCCATCCCGATCAGCGGCACGGAGCGGGTCTCGGCGGCCCGTTCGACGGTGCGCTGCCGCACGGCCGCACCGATCCGCAGCGCGCCGGTTGCGGCGTGGAACCCGTGCAGCTCGGCGACGGAGTTGATGTCGACGAGCGTGGCGGGCCGGCCCAGCCGCATCGCCAGCACCGGCACCAGCGACTGCCCGCCCGCGAGCACCTTTGCGTCGCCCGCGGACAGCTCGGCGAGGACGTCGTCGAGCTCCGCGGGGCGCACGTAGGCGAACGGCGGGGCCTTCACGGGTGCCCCCCGCCGGACGTCCAGTGCGCGTATCGGCGGATCCAGGTTTCCGCTGGGTGTGCCGGCGGGCCGGACTCGTATTGGACATACTCGGCCGGTTCGCCGGTGCGCCCAGCGGGAAGCTGGGCCGTCGAGACATGTGCGGGACGTCCGGTGGGGGGCACCTTAACGTCCCCGGAACTCCGGCTTGCGCTTCTCGCCGAACGCCTTGACGCCCTCGGCGAAGTCCTCGGTGGCCCGCAGCATCGCGTAGGCCTTCCGCTCCAGCTCGATGCCCGTGTACAGCGGCCCGTCGAGGCCCTTGTCGAGCACCTCCTTGGCGGTGCGCTGGGCCGACGGCGAGAAGCCGGCCATCTTGGTGGCCAGCGCCTCCACGGCGGTGTCGAGCGCGGCGCGGTCGTCGTGCAGGCCGGCCACCAGGCCCCAGTCGAGCGCCTGCTGCGCCTGGATCCGCGTGGCGGTCAGGACGTGGAACTTCGCCCGCGAGAGCCCGATCAGCCGGCCGAGCCGCTGGGTGCCGCCGGAGCCGGGGATCATCCCGAGGTTCATCTCCGGCAGCGCGAACTGGCTGCGCGGGGTGGCCAGCCGGATGTCGCAGGACAGCACCAGCTCCAGGCCCACGCCGAACGCGTAGCCGTCGATGGCCGCGATCACCGGCTTGGGGCTGCGCGCCGCTGCCGTGACGTTGTGGCCGAGGTCGGTGAAGTCGATCGGGTCGACCTCCATGAACCCCGCGATGTCCCCGCCGGACGAGAAGTGCTCGCCGTCGGAGCGGATCACCACGACGCGCACGTCGTCGTCGCGGTCGATCTCCGCGAACCGCTCCGCCACGAGCCCGCGCATCTCCCACGTGATCACGGTGTACTTGCCGTGGGACAGCGTCAGGTAGGCGATCCGGCCGTCCGGGGAACGGTCGAGGCGAACCTCACCGCCGGTCAGCGCCATGGGTCAACTCCTTCTTGTCGAGCAGCTGGTGGAGCACCTCGCCGTGCAGGGGCAGACGGGTGATGGGGACGCGTGCCGGTCGCAGCGCGTCGGCGACGGCGTTCGCGAACGCCACCGGGAAGCTCATCGACGACCCCTCCCCGCACCCCTTCGCCCCGAGCGGGGTGAGCGGCGACGGGGAGACGACGTGGTCGGTGCGCAGGTCGTAGCCAGTCTCGGCGGCCGTCGGGCAGAGGTAGTCGAGGAACGTCGCCGACGTGGGCTGGCCGGAGTCGGCGTAGGTGAACTCCTCGTACATGGCCCCGCCGAGGCCGTGGGTGAGTGCGCCGAGCACCTGCCCGTCGAGCAGCTGCTGGTTGAGCACGGTGCCCGAGTCGTGCACCGACGAGACCCGGTCGAGGGTGATCTCGAGGGTGTCCGGGTCGATCCGCACGGCGACGACCTCGGCGACGAAGCCGTAGCACAGCGAGGAGTTGATGCGGTCGTCGCGCGTGGCCGCCTTGGCGTCGGGCGTGAACGCGGCCTCCTCGTACAGGCGGGCGGGGGTGCCCGCGGGCAGGGCGCCGGGATCCCAGTGCACGAGCCCGGCCGCGTGCCGGAACTGCACGGCGCGATCCGGGTCGGACCGGTGCCGGACCAGGCCTGCGGCCAGCTCCAGCTCCTCGGCCGGGAGGTCCAGCATCACCCCGGCCGCGGCGCGGACGGTGGCGGCGATCCGGTCGGCGGCCTGCACGACGGCGCTGGTCACGAGCGGCGCGAACCGCGACGAGTAGCTGCCGGAGGTGACCGTCCACGGCGTGGTCGCGGTGTCCATGTCGACGACGACCCGCACCTGCTCGACGGGCAGGCCGAGCCGCTCCGCGGCCACCGCGCGGGCGACGGTGGCGTGCCCCTGGCCCTGCGGGACGCTACCCAGCAGCACTGTGACCAGGCCCTGCATGTCGACGGAGACCCGCACGTGCTCGGTGGAACCGGACTTGTCCCGGCCGGGCCTGCGCTGCTCGCTCGGCGTCGCCAGGCCGACGTAGCCGATGTTGGTGCCGGACGGGTCGACGACCAGCCCGACGCCGACGCCGTAGAAGCCGCCCGCCGCCCGCGCCTCGTCCTGCCGGGCCCGCAGCTCGGCCAGGTCGGCGTTCTTCACCGCGAGGTCGACGGCCGCGGTGTAGTCGCCCGAGTCGTACACGCCGCCGGTGGGCGTCTCGTACGGGAATGAGCCGACGAGGTTGCGCCTGCGCACCTCGAACACGTCCTGCCCGGTGGCGTCGGCGACCGCGTCCATCAGGCGTTCGAGCCCGAAGTAGAGCTGCTGGCCGCCGAAGCCGCGGTTGAGCCCCACCGGCATCTGGTTGGTGACGACGGCCCGCGCCCTGATCTCCACGGCCCCGATCCGGTACGGGCCGGTGATGTTGCCGTAGCAGCGGTAGAGCGTGGACGGCTCGGGCGGGCGCATGTACGCGCCGACGTTGTCCACGAGGTCGGCCTTGAGCGCGGTGACCGTGCCGTCGGCGGTGACCGCCGCGGCGAAGCGCATCACCCGGTCCGCGCCCGCCGAGCTGGCGAGCAGGTGCTCGATGCGGTCCTCGGTCCAGCGCACCGGGGTGCCGGAGTGCTTCGACGCGAGCGCCATGAGCACGACGTAGGGGTAGATCCCGGCCTTGATGCCGAAGCTGCCGCCGATGTCGGCGGGCACGTGCAGCCTGATCGCCGAGGTCGGCAGGCCCAGGGCGCCCGCCATCACCGGCACCATCGTGAACGGGCCGTGGAAGTTGGCCCACGCCTCGACCGACGGGCCCTCGCGCCAGTCGGCGATCACCGAGTAGCACTCCATCGGCACCGACGAGTAGCGCGGGAAGTCGTACTCCCCCTCGACGACGTGGGCGGCGTTCGCGAACTCCTCGTCGACCGGGCCGAAGGAGAACGTCCGGTCCGTGGCGACGTTCGAGCCGGCGTCCGCGTGCAGCAAGGGGACGTCCGGCTCCAGCGCCGCGCGCGGGTGCACGACGGCCGGCAACGGCTCGTAGTCGACCGTCACCAGCTCGGCGGCGTCCTCGGCCGTGTACCGGTCCGTTGCCACGACGACCGCGATCGGCTCGCCGACGAAACGGACCTTGTCGGTGCCGGTCGGGTAGTACGGCATCGCCGCCCCGGTGGAGAGCGGGAACGGGCGCAGCGCGGCGAGCACCTCGTCCGGCCCGATCACCGCGGCGACGCCCGGGTGCGCCCGCGCCCGGGAGAGGTCCACCCCGCGCAGCCGGGCGTGCGGCTGTGTCGACCGCACGACCGCCGCGACGAGGGTGCCGGGGAGCGGGTCCAGATCGTCGAGGAACCGGCCCTGGCCGGTGACCAGCGGGCCGTCCTCGGTGCGGGCAGGCGTCCAGTCAGCCACGGTCTCGCTCCGCGAGAGCCGTGAAGTCGCCGGCCACGAGCGTGCGCCGCAGCGTCTTGCCCACCCCGGAGCGCGGGATGGCGTCGACGGCGATCACCCGCTTGGGCCGCTTGAGCGAGGGCAGGACGTCCCGGGCGTAGGCCATCACCTTCTCCGCGGCGGCCAGGGGGTCGGTGTCCCGCGCCGGCACGACGAACGCCGTGACCGCATGGCCCCACCGCTCGTCGGGCAGCCCGACGACGCAGACGTCGTCGACGGCGGGGCAGCGCACGAGCGCGGCCTCGATCTCGTCCGGGTAGATGTTCTCCCCACCCGAGTTGATCATGTCGTCGACGCGGCCGGAGACCCACAGGTCGCCCTCCTCGTCGGCGACGGCGAGGTCGCCGGTGTAGTACCAGCCGTCGCGGATCGCCTTCTCGTTCGCGTCGGGCCGGTTCCAGTACCCGCCGAACGCCTCCGGGCTCGCCATCGACACGATCACCTGCCCCTGCTCCCCCGGCGCGACGAGCGCGTCGGGCGGGGTACCCGGATCGGGACCGACGAGCCGCACGCGGGAGAAGATGCCCGCCCGGCCCGCCGATCCGGGCTTGGCCGCGACGTCGGGCCCGATGGTGAACGTGTAGATCTCGGTGCTGCCGAAGTGGTTGACGAACGCCTTCGGCGCCACCTCGGCCACCAGCCGCTCGGCGAGCGAGGGCGTCATCGCCGCCCCGGCGTACGCGAGCCGGTCCAGCGCACGGGCCTCGTGCAGGCGCCCGGTGCGCAGCAGCGACCAGAAGATCGTGGGCACCAGGTACAGCGACGACACGTTCTCGGACGTGACCAGCGCGATCGACTCGTCCGCGTCGAACGCGGGCTGCCCCACCCAGGTGCCACCGACGATGATGCTGGTCAGCAGCGTGCGCAGCCCCATCGTGTGGAACATCGGCATCACGCCGAGCACCACCTCGCCGGCGCGCTGCTGGGTCTGCACGGCGTGCGCGACGGCGGCGCTGTGCTCGGCGCCGTGGGTACGCGGCACGCCCTTGGGCCGGCCGGTGGTGCCGGAGGTGTAGAGCATGACGCTGACGTCGGTCTCGGTGGGCTGGAGGCCGAGGGAGTGGTCGGGCTCGCGCTCGGCGGCGGCGTCGATCTCGGTGACGTCCCGCAGCGGGATCTCACCCGCCGCCGCGGCCGCGCGCTCGGCGTTGGCCGCGTCGGCGACGACGAGCGTGGCGGCGGCGTCGGAGACGCAGTAGCGCAGCTCGCCGGGCCCGAACCGCGTGGAGAGCGGCACCGAGACCGCGCCCAGCTTCTGCGCCGCCAGGTGGAGGCTGGCGAGGGGTTCACCGCCGGTCAGGACGAACGCGACCCGGTCGCCGGGACGCACGCCGGCCGCGGCCATCGCCCGGGCCAGCCGGTTGGTGCGCGCGTCCCACTCGAGGTAGCTCAGGTGCCGCCCGTGCCCGCGCACCGCGGGCCGCTCCGGGAAGCGCTCGGCCGTCCAGCGCATGACCGTTCCCAGATCCATGCGACCTCCTCTACGCTCTGTTTCAGACCGTACTGTCCGGACTTTCCGGTGGCAAGCCCAGACCATCCGTCTCGGACGGTACGACCCGGTAAGATCGGCGGCTCGGCGTTGGGAGGGGAGAGGCCGGTGAGCGAGGTACGGCTGTCCGCGACGTCCTACGTCGTACTCGGGATGGTCGCATTGCGCGGCCCGTCCACGCCGTACGAGCTCAAGCGCGCAGTGGGGCACTCCGTGGGCTACTTCTGGCACTTCCCGCACGCCCAGCTGTACTCGGAGCCGGACCGGCTGGCCGGGCTCGGGCTCCTGGAGCTGGCCGTCGAGGAGAGCGGGCGGCGGCGCAAGACCTACTCGCTCACCGACGCCGGGCGGGCGGCGTTGCAGGACTGGCTCGCCTCCCCCACCAACGAGCACTTCCAGATGCGGGACATCGCCGAGCTCAAGCTCTTCTTCAACGAGGCCGGCGCCCCGGAGGACGTTGCGGCGCTCGCCCACGACCAGATCAAGCAGCACGAGGAGCGGATCGCGGTCTACGAGGGAATGGTCGAGCGCTTCGGCGAGGACCCGCACGCCCAGCCTCGGATGATCACCCTGGAGCTCGGGCTGGAGATGGAGCACGCGGCGCTGCGGTTCTGGTCGGCCCTCGCCGACGGTGACCTCGACCGCCTCCGGGCGGCCCGGCGCCCGAGCGAGGGGTGAGCCGGGGGTTGTTCAGGGTCGGATCGGGGGCTTTCCCCATGGTCCGGACCGGGTCGGGCCAGCAGAGTCGGCGCCATGCGGTGCACACCAGGCGACCCACCAGCTGCGTCCGAGCCACGCAGCCATGCGATGTGCGCCAACCAGCAGGTCGACGCCGCGATCCAGCACCTGCTCGGCGCCCTGGGCGCAGCCGCGGAGGACGCGAGCCGGCTCGGCACCACCGACACCGGCGCCCGCCGGGCCGCCGCCGCGCTCCTCGACGCCCGCATCGCGGTGCACCAGGCGATCACCGCGGCGGGCCGCGTGCTCGCCGATCGCGAGCGGACCGTCGACGTCCCGGACACCCGGCTCGCCCCGGCGGTCGCCGCCTGACCCTGATCAGGCGGGAGCGAGTCGCTCCGAGGCGAAGTCCCGTGGCCACTCCTGCCGATCATGACTTCCCGCGACCTCGTTCGGTCGTCTCGGCCTGGGCCGCCTCCAGCCCGGCGAGCAGGATGCCGAGGGCGTAGCGGAAGTCGTCGGCCACCGTCGCACCGCTCGCGTGCCGCTCGCGCAGCCCCTGGGCCATCAGCGGGAACGGGCTCGCCGAGATCGCCGCGGCCTCCTCGGTGGGGCCCGGCCGCGCCTGGTCCTCGACGGCCCGGCCGAGCACGAAGTGCACGAGGACGCCCGCCGCCCGGGTGGCGTCGGCGAGCGGGAAGCCCGCCCCGTGGAGGACGGCGACCGCGCGCTCGGCGAACTCCCCGAGCGCGACCGCGACCGTGGGATCCGCGCCGATCGCCACGCGCGCGCCGTCACGGCGGCCGAGCAACGCGGCGTGCAGGGCGGTCGCGGCCTCCTCGAGCCACCGGAGCCACGGCGCGTCGGCGGGCGGGAGCCCGGCGACGACCGGCGCCACGATCGCGTCCACCATGTGGTCGAGCAGGGCCCGCTTGCCGGTGAAGTGCCAGTACAGCGCGGGCGCCTTCACCCCCAGCTCGGACGCGAGGCGGCGCACGGTGAGCCGGTCGAGGCCGTCGGCCTCCAGCAGCCCCAGCGCGACGCGCACCGCGGCCCGCACCTCGATCGCCATCGACCCTCCCTTGACGCTTTAACAAGTTAAAGGCACTCTAGCATTTAACAAGTTAAGGAGATGGACGTGGATGCTGATGTGATCGTCGTCGGAGCGGGACCGGTCGGCCTGTTCCTCGCCGCCGAGCTCCGGCTCGGTGGCGCCCGTGTCGTGGTGGTCGAGCAACGGGACGCTCCCGCCACGGAGAGCAAGGCACGCGGGATCGGTGCACTG
The DNA here is from genome assembly GCF_054486945.1 of Pseudonocardia wallangbongensis. NCBI lineage: Bacteria > Bacillati > Actinomycetota > Actinomycetes > Pseudonocardiales > Pseudonocardiaceae > Pseudonocardia > Pseudonocardia wallangbongensis. The sequence continues at coordinate 532,618 of NZ_JBRERS010000004.1, read as the reverse complement.
GCCACCGAGGCGTTGTGGCGCCGTGGCCTCGGCCCCCGGCTCGCGGAGGCGCATCGCGCGGGCGTGCGGGACTTCGCCCGCGACCACCGGACCACGCTCGGCCACTTCGCGAACATCCACAAGCTCGTCCCGGACCCGGAGCGGCCGGGCACCTACATCTGGCAGCCGGAGCTGGAACGCGTCCTGGCGGCGCACGCCGGGGCGCTCGGGGTCCGGATCCTGCGCGGGCACGAGGTCGTCGCGCTCGAACCCGACGACGGCGGGGTCACCGTCGTCACGGGGACCGAGCGCCGGCTGCGCGGGCGGTACCTCGCCGGTTGCGACGGCGGTCGCAGCACGGTGCGCACGCTCGCGGGGTTCGGCTTCCCCGGCACCCCGCCGTTGCTGCGGACGATCTTCGGACGGGTGCGGCTCGCCGGGGAGGTGCCTCCCGGCGGGCGGTACGAGGCCGGGACGTTCCTGTGCGGCGGTGACCTGGCCGGCGTCTCGGAGCCCGCGGTCGGCAGGGCAGCGTCCGGCCCGGTGACCGCCGCCGACCTCTCCGCCGCGATCCGCAGGGTGACCGGCGCCGACGTCCTCGTCGAGGACCTCCACGACGCACGCCGGTTCAGCGACCACGCCCGCCAGGCCGACACCTACCGGAACGGGCGGGTGCTGCTGGCGGGGGACGCCGCGCACGTGCACTCACCCAGCGGCGGGCAGGGCCTGAACCTCGGGCTGCTGGACGCGGCGAACCTCGGGTGGAAGCTGGCCGCCGTCGTGCGCGGGGACGCGCCGGACGAGCTCCTCGACACCTACACGCGCGAACGCCACCCCGCGGGCGCGGCGGTGCTGCGCAACACCCGGGCGCAGTCGGCGCTGCTGGCCCCGGGCCCGCACGTCGACGCGCTGCGGGACGTCGTCGCGGAGCTGATGGACATCCCGGAGGCCAACCGGTACTTCACCGAGCTGCTGTCCGCGGTGAACACGCGCTACGAGTTCCCCTACCCCGCCCCGGAACCGGTCGGCCGGCACAGCCCCGACCTCGAGCTCGTCGACGACGACGGCCGGCGGTCCAGCCTGCACGAGCACGCCCGGTCCGGCCGCGGGCTCCTCCTGCTCACCCCGCGGACGCGCGGGCTCGCGGCGCGCGCCCCCGGCCGGGTCGCCGTCGTCCCGGTGACGAACACCGAGCCCCGGCTGATCCGCCCCGACGGCGTCGTGGCCTGGGCGCCGGGCGACCGCGGGTCGCTCGACACCGCGTTCGACACGTGGTTCGGCCACCGGATCGCGTCGGATCGATGAGTTCTTGCCAGGTCGACGGTCATAAGGCCACATCAGGCGCCCCTCGCGCTAGAAAGCAGGATGGCCATGACGACCGTCACCACGACCACCGGCACCCGGACCCTGCGGGACCTCGTGCTCCTCCTGGCCCGCATCGGCCTCGGCATCATCATGATCGCGCACGCCAAGCTCGAGTACGACTTCGCCGGCGGGAGCATCGCAGGCGTGGGGGACCTCTTCGCGCAGTCCGGCGTCCCACTACCCGCCATCTCCGGACCGGCCAACGTCCTCTTCGAGTTCGTCGGTGGGGTCGCCATGATCCTCGGCCTCGCGATGCCGATCGTCGGCGTCGTGATGGCGCTGAACATGGTGGGAGCCTGGGTCCTCGTGCACACCAGCGCACTGTTCGCGATGGACCACAACGGCCCCGAGCTGGCCATCATGATCGGGCTGCTCAGCCTGGTCCTCGCCGTGACCGGCTCCGGGCGGTTCGGGCTCGACCACCTGATCGGCGCGCGCCGCAGGCGTGCCGGGGCGGGGGCCTAGGCCGCGCCGGCGAGCACGTCGTCGAGGCGGCCGCGGCGGACGTCGGCGACGAGGTCGGCGAGCTGCTCCAGGCTCATCTGGATGCGCTGGCCGAAGTCGTCGGTGATCACGACGCGCCGCTCCGGTGCCGCGGCGTCGTCGAGGTACAGCTCCGGGCATCCGCAGTTGCACTGGCCGCAGAACGTGGCGATGTGGCGCATGGCGTCCTCACAGGTTGGTTCGGAGCGGTCGGACGAGCAGGTCGCCTGCGACGGTCGCCTGGTTCCGGCGTACACCCGGATTCGCCCGTTCGATGCACGCCAGCCCACGGAGCGCGCTCAGGTGCGCCTCGAAGGGGGCGTCCGGCGGACGGGTCTGCACCACGAGATGGGTCGCCCATTCCCGGACCGGATCGTGCTCCCAGCGGTCCTGGAACGCCTCCGCCGGTTGGCCCGCGGGCAGCAGGCGACAGGCCGTGACCCGGGGCGAGCCCACGGCACGGGCCCAGTACCTGGCGAGGCCGGCGGCGGCCCGGTCGTCGGGGCGGCCGGAGAGGACCCCGATCCCGCGGGCCGCGGCCACGTCGATCCCCTCGTCCGAGCCCGTCGCCCACCACAGCCGGTCCCGCAGGCCCGGCGCGGCCGGGACGAGCGCCGGATCCTCCAGCGCGCGACGGACCCCGTCGACGGCGGCGGTGCAGTCCTCGTGCCGCCGCCCGTGGTCGCGCCCGAACGCGGCCGAGGCGGCGGGATCGTTGCCCGCACCGACCCCGAGCTCCAACCGCCCGCCGCTCAGCGTGTCGACGACGGCGGCGTCCTCGGCGAGCCGCCGGTGGTCTTCCAGCGCGGCCGCGACCACGGCCGTTCCCAGCCGGATCGTGGACGTCCGTTCGGCGACCGCGGCCAGCATCACCAGCGGTGCGGGCAGCATGCCGCCCGCCGCGGCGCTCCGGTGCTGCGCCACCCAGAACGAGGCGAACCCCAGCTCCTCCGCGGCGACGGCGAGCTCGACGGTCTCGCGGTACACCCGCGCCGGTGGGCCCGACCCGGCGACGTGCACGAGGTAGCCCACGGTCAACCCGCCCGACACGATCGTCACAGGACCCCTGTCGACGGCGGCGGCCGGCCGGTTCCCGCGAGTCGGGTGACCGGCACGGGGCGTCGCCGGACGGCGGAGCCCGCCTGGACCGCGCCGAGCGAGCGGGGTAACGCCGGGCGCCGGGGCGCCGACCGGGTGAAGGCTCGGGGGTGCCAACCCCCATCCGCAGAGGCGGGCTGGCCCCAACCGGTCGTAGTGCCAGCGGGATGGTCCGGGGTCCGCCCGGCGCGGACCCTTGCGGCAACGGAACGGACAGGCGAGCTCACCGGAAGGTGGTCGAGTAATGAACACCACGACGCCCGCGAGCAACCGTGACCGTGTCCTCCCCGCCCCGCTCTCCGGGCTCGAACGCTGTGACGGTTGCGGCGCGGGGGCGCTGGTCGAGGTCACGCTGCCCACCGGTGGGGAGCTGCGCTTCTGCGGCCACCACGCCCGCAAGCACGCGGCCCGACTGCTCGAGATCGGCGCCGGGCTCCGGTCCGCCCTCTGACTCCCGCGTGATCGGGCTCGTCGCTATGGTCGAGGAGTGACGGTCCGGGTGGAGGTACGCGGCACCGTCCGCCTCCTCACGATCGACCGGCCTGCGAAGCGCAACGCGTTCGACGGCACCACCACCGCGGCGCTCGACGCCGCGCTCAACGACTTCGAGGACGACGACGGCGCATTCGTCGCCGTGCTCACGGGCGGGCCGGACTTCTTCTCGGCGGGCACCGACATCCGGGCGTGGGCCGGCGAGCCGACCGAGCGGGGCGGCCCGTACGGGATCGCGGGCCGGCGGATGCCCAAGCCCCTGATCGCCGCCGTCGAGGGTGCCGCGGCGGGCGGCGGGTTCGAGATCGCGCTGTCCGCCACGATGATCGTGGCATCGCGCTCGGCGACGTTCTCGTTCCCCGAGGTCGGGCTGGGTCTCGTCGCCGAGTGCGGTGGCCTGTTCCGCGGCCCACGCGCGCTGCCCCTCAACGTGGCCCGCGAGCTCCTCCTCACCGGCGACCCGCTTCCCGCCCGGCGCGCGTACGAGCTCGGGCTGGTGAACCGGCTGACGGCTCCCGGCGACGCCCTCGAGGAGGCACTCGCACTCGCCGAGCGCATCACCTCCCGCGCCCCGATCGCCGTGTGGGAGACGCTGCGCGCGATCGAGGCGGCGTACGTCGCCGACGACGAGGACGGGTGGGCCGGGACCACGCTCGCCCGGGATCGCGCCCGCGCCTCGGCGGACGCCGTCGAAGGGGTCGCCGCGTTCCTGGAGAAGCGGCCCGCCCGCTGGGCCGGACGCTAGGCGGCCCCGCCAGCACGGCCTCGGGTCGCGGCGCACACGCCATGGTCCTCGGCATGGGCTGACCTCGGGAAGACGATTCGGTTCTGTGGCGAAGTGTGGGTGTGAGCCGCGCAGTACCCACCGAGAGGCGCCGCATGACAGAGGTACGGACATGACCGCAAGGACGGGCGAGCGCGCCGGCGACGCGCAGCTGACCGCCCGGTTCCGGCAGGACCCGCACGAGTTCACCGAGGTCCACGACCGGTACTTCCGGCCCGTCTACCTGTACGTCGCCGGCCGGCTGGATGCACAGACAGCGGAAGACATCGCGGCCGAGACATTCCTCACCGCCTTCGACCACCGCGACCGGTTCGATCCCGGACGCGGCGGGCTGCGACCGTGGTTGTTCGGGATCGCCACGAACCTGGTGGCCCGACACCGACGCAGGGAAACACGCCACTACCGCGCCCTGGCGCGGGTCGGCATCGAACTGGCGGCCGACAGCCATGAGGGCCGCGTGGTCGCCTCGGTGTCCGCCCGCCAGATCAGCCCGCAGGTGGCGAGGGCGCTCACCGAACTGTCATCCGGAGAGCGGGACGTCCTGCTGCTCGTAGCGCTCGGACAGCTCAGCTACGACGAAGTGGCCCAGGCCCTCGGCATTTCCACGGGAACCGTCGGTTCCCGCCTCACCCGCGCCCGCAAGAAGCTCGTCGCCGTGATCAGCCAGGGGGCCGTCGATGGATGAACTGCAGATCCTCGGAACCGTTCTCACCCCGGACGAGCCATCTCGGGAGAGCGTCGACCGCAGCCGGAGCCGGCTTCTGGACCGGATCGACGGCCGACCGGCGCAGCGGCGCGGGCAGGTCGGCCGGTGGGTGTCAGGGCTCGCGCTGACGGCAGGCGTCGCGGCCGCAGCGGTCGTCGCGTCGGTCGTGGCAGCACCCGCGCCGGCCGTGCCTGCTGCGGCAACCATGTCCGCACCCCAGGTCCTTCTCGCCGCCGCCGCGGCGGCGGAGAGCACCCCCGAGAGCTCCGGCAGCTACTGGCACGTCACCGTCAGGACCAATCGCGCCTCGGGCAGCCCGTCCTACACCGAGCGGTGGATCACCCCGGACGGCCGGCAATGGTTCAAGGCGAAGGGCGAGCTCGTGCAGCACGCGCGGCTGAACCAGGAACCCTTCTCGCTGGCAGGCGACGCCGTGACGGTCGAGCAGCTACGGAATCTGCCCACGGACCCGGAGGCACTCAAGACGTGGATCGCACGCGCCGCGGAGCACACCACCGCCGTGACGTCCGCAGGACCGCTGACCCCCGAGCAGAAGGCGAGGACGGCGTTCGAATCGTTGATCTCGCTGGTCTCCGGGCTGCCGGCCCCGCCGGCGGTCAGAGCCGCGGCGTTCCGGGCGATTGCCACATATCCGCACGTCACCAGCCTCGGCGCGGTACCGGGCGGGCAGGGGCTGCAGATCGACTCCGAGAGATTGGTGGTCGACCCAGCCACTGGAACGGTGAACGAGACCACGATGCTCGTCACCATCGATGGCGTCGTACGGTCCTTCCGGGACGGCAACACCGCCACGATCCAAGCCGAATGGACGGAGACGTCGCCCGAGTAGGGGCGCCTCGGGAGCCTGCGCGAAACCCGTTGGCGGACCACGACGACCACTGCTACCTTCCCGCAGGCCGTGCGAGAGATCGAGGAGGTGGTACCCGTGAACGTATCGACATGGGTGCTTCCCTCCGGGGTCACGGTCGGGCGATAGGTCGTCCGGGAGCGCCGTTCACGAGCACTCCCGAAAGGCACGACCATGCGATTCACTTCCGAACAGGTCCTCGACGACGGCGTCCTCGAGCGCGGGTTCACCCTCGGCGAGATCCCCGGCATCCTGTGGACGCCCGGATCCGCATCCGCACCGGCCCCGCTGATCCTGCTCGGCCACCCCGGCGGGCTGCACAGGATGTACCCCCGGCTGGTCGCCCGGGCCCGGCACTCCGCGGCGGAGGGCTACGCCGCGGCCACCATCGAGCTCCCCGGGAGCGGTGACCGGCCCCGTTCCGCCGCCGCCGAGGAGGCCCGCGCCGACCTGCGCCGGGCACTGCAGGCCGGCGAGCCGGTCGACGACGGGATCGTCGACCGGCTCATCCTCCCGCTGGTCGACAAGGGGGTCCCGGAATGGCGGGCCACCCTGGACGCCCTCCTCTCGCTGCCCGAGATCGGCGGCCCGGTCGGTTACGCGGGAGGGGTGATCGCCATCGGCACCCGGCTGGCGGTGGTCGAGCCACGCATCTCGGCCGCCGTCCTGTTCGCCGGGAGCTTCGTGCCGCGCACCATCCTCGAGGAGGCCCGCAAGGTCACCATTCCGCTGCTGGTCCTGCTGCAGTGGGACGACGAAGGGAACGACCGGCAGATGGCCCTGGACCTGTTCGACGCCTTCGGCGCCGAGGAGAAGACGCTGCACGCCAACGTGGGCGGGCACACCGGCGTCCCGCAGTTCGAGGGGGAGGACGGGAACAGGTTCTTCGCCCGGCACCTGAAGTGAGGCCGGGCCGTCCGGCCGGCAGCCGACGATAGGAGCTGTCGGCCACTGCCGCTCATCGAGGACGGGCCCCCGGCCCTCCTCGATGGCGGTGGCCAGCTGATGCACAACTGGCGGCCGGCCTCGTTCTTCGCGGCGTGGAAGCACTCCTCGATAGACCACCGGGCTCCCGCGTCACGGATGTCCGCGCAGGTCACAGGCATGGGGGACGACCTGGCCTGTAAGCGGACCAAGATCGAGGCCTTTCGACACCTCCCAGCAGCTGCCAAGAACCCCCGTGACCTGCGTCAATACCGCGCTTTGCTCCGCTCCGGAGCATCTCTCATCACTTTTCAAGATCATGCGCCAGATCTGCGGCAAATGATCTTCGCTAGTCCCCGAATACAACTCGATCATGCTTCGTAGCCGAAGGTGACCACGATCCCTATCCCGCTGCCGAGCAGTCCCGGTCCAACCGACGCCAAGGAGCACACTGGCGGCAGCGGTGGAGGTCGGAGCGCTCTTCGCCCCGCCTCGACCGTGCTGCAAGCTTTCTCGCGCCGTCCGCGAGTTCGCAAACTGGCGCCGGCCAGGCAGCACCGGCAACCCCTCGACTTCAACGTTCGCCACCTGCTGAGCTGCGTGACACCCCCTCACGAACGGACGAACCGCACCTGCTCCTGGATAACCTCGGCGGCACGACCCAGGTCCGCCATCCGCGCAGCCAGAGTCAGCCTCGCCAGCGTCGCGGGGAGTGCCTCCGAGAACTTCAGTCCCTCGAGCGCGCGGTCGTCCACGTCAGGCAAACACAGCCGCTGTACTGCGTCCGTCGTCCCCGAACGCCAGGTCGTCGGCGTGAGGTCGGCCCGCAGTCGGATCGATGCGTCGTCGAAGGGCTGCACTCCGTCGGTCAGCTCGGCGAGCGTGGAGGTCAGGGTCGCATTGGCGCGGTACCCGGCCCACGTCCACCAGCGCATATCCGCACCGTGTCGAGCGATCACGGTGCCGCCGGGGTGCACCGTCGACAGTTCGGTGTCGCGCACCTCGGCCAGCACCTTCTCGGCACGCGAGGTCAACCTGACTGGCGGCTCATCGCCGAGCAGTACCGCCCGCACCGACCGGGAGAGTGCAAACCCCGCCCCGCCGATACCGCCGCTGTTCCAGCGTGCGCGACCTCCGCTCTTGGCGAGCTCGACGTGGCAGCGGCGTCTCGTCCAGTCGACCCAGTTGACCCTCCAGCTCTGCCCGCCCAGCAGCAGCAGACGTGGACCCTCCACCTTGTCGGTCAGCAACGACGGATCGACGAGCCCGACCTCGCGCCGGCCCTCGAGCACGGTGAACTGGGGCGGCGCGGTGAACACCGCGGTCATCCCCACGAAATGACGCCGACCGAAGCGCTCCTCGGCTCGCGGACCGATCGTCACCAGCTCCCCGTCCGGCTCCACGAAACCCTCGGCGAGCAGATGGGCGATGATCGGCTCCGCGCTGCGGTCGAACGGCGCGAGCCCGTTCCAGGCCTCGGTCCACACGTTCGTGCCGACTGCGCCCTCCTGCAGGCACAGGGCAAGGAGCTGCTGCGCGATGATGTGGCGCGGGTCCGGCGGGGCCACCACCGGCTCCATGTAGCCGGTCCCCCAGAGCCGCAGCAGCCCGGCGGCCCAGAGCAGGGACTTCTTGTCCAGGGCCAGGAACAGGCAGCTACGCAACGAACCGGCACGCCTGCCGCTGCGTCCGAGCCGCTGGAGGAACGAGGCCACTGTCGTCGGCGCGTTGATCTGCACCACTCGGTCGAGGTCGCCGACGTCGATGCCCAGCTCGAGGGTGGACGTCGAGACGATCACGCAGTCGCGGGCGTCGGCGAACGCGTGCTCGGCGCGCCGTCGCTCGTCGACGGAGAGCGAGGCGTGCGAGAGGAAGGTCGTGACACCGCGCTCCCGCAACGCGGCGCCGAGCTTCTCCACCAGTGCCCGGCTGTCGCAGAAGACGAGGCGCTTCGCGCCTGCGTGCAATGCGGCGAGCACGGTCGCGGCGTTGTCGACCGACCCGACGGGCGCACCCACCACCGCGCCCGGCATCCGGGCAGCTACTCCGGGCCGGGCTGGCCCCGGTGCTCTGCGGATACGTGGTCACCACCTTCGCGCTGATCGCGCCGGTCGGTGCGGACTGCCCGGACTGCATCGCCGTCCACCGCGCCGCCGACCGGCCACGCCCCGCCAACATCCGAGGTGCAACTCTTCGGCACCGGACGCGTACGACCAGAACGGCACTGCCGCGATGAGCGCGACCGGCGCTCCGAGCGCGCTGCTGTCGGCGATGGCCGACGCCATGATGGACAGCCCGGCCGGGATCGCGAGGCTGCTCGCCGTACACGTCGACGACGGGACCGGTCACTGCCGCGGCTGCCCGCTCGGCGCGCAACGCGGCTACTCCTCCGGCACGTGCATCCTGCGCGCCGCCGCCACGCTCGCCATCGAACGCCGCCAGGGGCCGGGCAGCGCCCACACAATGGCACCCGGGCAACGTGACCACGGAGTTGCCCGACCAACAGCCGGTACCGGCGCGGGCCCACAGTGGCTAGGGCGTCTCGACGCGCAGGAGGACATCACGCCCTGACCAGCTGAACTTCCTTGCACGCCTGCCAGACCAGCCGCGAATGTGCGAGTATCGCACACATGGACTGGGTGCAAGGTTGGTCGGAGGTGGGCGAGCGCGTCCGCGAGCTGAGGCTTGCCCACCAGCTCAGCCAGGCCGAGCTCGCCAGGCGTCTCGACCTCGACCGCACCGCAGTCGTTCGCGTCGAGGCCGGCGAGAGGCAGGTCTCCGCCCTCGAACTCGGCCAACTCGCCGACATCTTCGATGTGCCCATCGCGCACTTCGTCACCAAGCCGCCAGCCTCCGTCACAAGCTATCGCACGCCCATCGCCGATGAGCTGGACAAGAACGCTAGAGATCGAGTACTGCTCGACATCGACCTGGAGGGCCATGCCCGCGATGCGGAGTGGCTCAAGCAACAGGGCTTCCTCAGTACAACCAGTTTGCCAATATTCGGGCCTGTCCCGGACATTGCGGCCGCCACCGGGCTGGCAAAGCAGGCCCGCAACATCGCCGGCATTGAATCCGGCCCAGTTCCTCGCCTCGTCGACGCTGCCGAGAAGTTCGGCCTCTACATCCTCGTGGTCGACCGGGACGCAAGCGGCGCGTCCCTGCAACTCGATCGAGGCTTCGGTGTTGCCGTTGTCGGGGGGCGCGCACAGCCTGGTCGGCGACGCTGGACCGCCGCCCACGAGATCGGTCATCACCTCATCGGCGACGCCTACCACAGCGATGTCGGCGTATCCGCGAGCGAGGACGAGAAGGAAGCTGTAATCGACGCCTTCGTGGCTGAGTTCCTCCTCCCACGCGATGAGGTTCGAACCGCATGGGAGAGCGACCCGCTGGCTGACCCGTATCCCAAGCTGGTCAAGCTCGCTGCCGCGTATCGCATATCGTGGTCCGCGACGGTCGCTGCCGCCACCGCTTCGCGAGTCATTGAACGATCCGACGCGCAGCGCCTTCGCGCACGGACACCTACACGCGGCGACTTCCTGGAAGTCGTCGGGGCCGAGCCCAGGCCTGACCTGGACATCGGCGCAACGGGCCCAGCGTGGAAGCGGGCGGTTCTCGGGGCCTGGCGGGCCGGCCGGATTTCGACCGACCGCGCACGAGCCCTGCTGCACGAGAGCCTCGATCTTTCAGAGTTCCCCCAGCGCGACGTGGACGCGACTTGCTGATGCCTGAGGCTTGTCAGCCCGGTGCACCTCGCCTCGCCTTGGTTTGGGACGCATCTGCCCTGCTTCATGCCGGCCTCGCACAGCGTATGGACGTGCTCGGTGACAGCGTCAAAGGAACCTCAGCAGCGCCGTGGAGCCATTACGTTCCGGCAACGGTCGTGCAGGAGCTGGCCGGACACGGAGTTGCACGGCCCGCGTGGGCCGAGGAAGTTCATGTCGACGGCCTCGCGGAGATCGTCGCGTTCGCCGCCTGGTCACAACGGATCGTCTCCGGGCCCCACAACCGAGGCGAGGCAGCGGTCATCGCATGGGCCGAGAGCCACAGCGCTATCGCGATCCTCGATGACAAGGACGCCCGACTCGTGGCACAACAACTTGGCCTCGATGCGCACGGCTCGATCTGGCTGCTGTGCCAGGCCATCAATGCCGGGACGTTGACCGCCCGAAACGCGACGGCATACTTCGACGCCGTCACAGCGGCCGGCGCGCGCATGCCCTTCGGGCAGGGCGGCTTCGAGAGGTGGACCCGCGGCCAGGGACTCATTGGGTAGGCGCGACCGGAAGGCCTACCTCGGACACCGCCAGAGAGTCCTTCACACAACGCGACGCGCCGTGGCAGTCGCGTGCCCGGCCAAGCGAGCCTTGCTCGCCGACGTGCAGCTGACCCGAGATCGTCGATCACCAGTCCCGCCCTCGTGCCCGACATTCCTCAACCCCAGGTTTCCCGGCATGGGAAACTCCGCCAGATAGGTATGTTGCCTGCTGGCACCGGCCTATCCCGAGACCCTGCCTTGAGCTGCCGGCGTAGGAACGGCCAGGCCCTTCGACCCGCCACCACCGCTACGCCGCGTCCGTCGCCTCGCCCCGCAGCCCATCCAGGAAGTCCCCGTCGAGCCGCACTTGCTCCGACAGCTCCACGACCTCCACCAGCAGCCGGTCCAGATGCGGGCTGCCCGCCGCCGACTCGCCCGGGCACAGCAGCCACAGGCCGTGCGGCATGCGCTCCGGGTTGCGCGCAGCCGCTTGGATCGCGACGAGCAGTTCCCGCCCGCCCGCGTCGGCGTAGCGCCCCATCAGGCCGGCATCGTGCAGGAAGAGCACCTCCCCATCCGCCGCCTGCTCCGCGAGGTGCGCCTGCACCCGCTGCCAGCCGGCCCGCACGTAGGAGGTGAGGCCCCGGGCGAGCTGTCCCGACTCGTCGAACCGTGCGTCCTGCTTGAGCACCTTCCCCCAGTCCTGCCCACGTTCCGCCACGAGCGCACGGAACTCGGCGAGGAACACCGCACCGACGTCCACCGGCCGGACCGCGAAGCCGCTCGCGATCGCGGACGCCGCGCCGGGGAGGTTGCGTCCCCGCACGGTGAGGGCGGTGAAGCCACCCCGGTCGACAGCTCCGGCGAGCCGGGCCCGCGTCACTTCGTGCGGGTCCTGCCCGCTGACGAACGGCCTGCCCAGCGTCGTGCTGCTCGCCGTCGTCGACCTGCGCGGTCGCGGCTGGTCGATCGGGCGGAACAGGTGGGACTCGAGGTCGAACTCCAGGGGGAACCCGGCCGCCGCGAGCATCTCGGTCATCTGGACGTGTGTGAGGCCCTCGGGCACCCGGACCTCGGGGAACCGGGAACGGACCCGCGTCAGTAGGTCGTCCATGCTCATGCCGGTGGCGCGGACACCGGCGGCCGCCTGGGAGACCCTAAGCGCGGTGAACAGGTCGAGGCCCCGCGGATACAGCTCGAACCGCGGCGACACGAGCGCATCCCGCGAAGCCGCGGCGGCGAGGGCGACGAGGCGCGTGTCGGCCAGCGGAGCGAGCCCGTCCGGCGGTGCGATTCGCCGCAGCTCCCGCACCACCGCCCCTCGGGCCGGCATGGGATCGGCGACGGCGAGCTCGTCGGCGCGGCGACCGAGTGACTGCGCGAAATCGGCCAGCTCCGCCGCACTCGGGTCCTCGGTGCCGGGCAGCGATTCCAGTGCGACGAGGACCTGATCGGTGCGCCGCAGCACGGCCAGCCGCGGACCGCGGTCAACGATCTCGGGGTCGTCGGCGTTGTGGCCGGCCCAGGTCTCCGCCTCTACGGCCGCGCGGACGACGGCCGCGGCCCGAACAGCCGTCTGCGCCGGCTCACCGTCACCCGCACCGTGCGCGGCGCGCAGCGCGGCGGCGACCTCGTCGGCCCCCATCACCCTGCCGGCGCCCCGGATCAGCGCGACCAGCTCGTCACGCACCGGTTCGAGCCAGGTCTGGCCGGCCCAAGCCTGAGCATGGCTGCGTTGGTGGCGCGAGATCGATGCCTGGGTGACGTCCAGGATGCGGGCGATCTCGCTCTGGGTCGCCCACGAGCGCGTGGGTGTCTCCCCGTTCGGCAGTCCGAGGGTCAGGCGGGCGACCTCGGCCTTCTTCGACGCCTTCCGCGACTGGACCGGCGTCAGAAGCCGAGCCATCTCCTCGATGGTGAATACCGCGGCGGCGCGCACCTCGACCGGAGACGAGCCCAGGCGCGCTGTCCACTGCTTGTGCCGGCGGTTGAGCTCCTTGCGGATCACGGCGCCCGCGCCACGGGCCTTCGCGATCTCGTGGAGCCGGACCTGGAGGAGCTCGCCGACGGTCGTCGCGTCGAACGACTGCGCCACCGACACGGCACGCGGGGACAGCCCGGCCGCTTCCAAGGGGGTGTCGAGTGTCGCGGCCCGCGCGAACGCCTCGCGTTCTTCCTCCAGTGACTCCCGGGTGAGCCCGACGGTCTCCGGCGTCGTGGCCGGGGATACAGCGTCGGCGGCGACGAACACCCCGCGCCAGGCCTCTTCCATCTGGCGCACGGACTCGAAGCGCTGGTCGGTATCGCGGTGCAGGGCCCGCTGGAAGAACGCCGTCAACTCATCGCGCAGCGCCGGCTCGAACAACTCCGCCGCGATGTCCGGCGCCTCGTCGGTAGTCGTCCGTGGATCTGTGGTGCCGTCACCCCACACCGGGCGCGCGGTCGAGGCCATCTCGTACAGGGTGACCGCCGCCGCGTACCGCTCTGCGTGGTCGTCGAAGACCGGCCGCCGCGCCGTCCCCAGGAACGGGTCGAGGTACCCGCGAGTTCCCGCGGTGACGTCCCGTTCCGAGGCCGCGGCGAGCGAGAAGTCCAGCAACATGAGCTGCTTGGAGCGGTCGGCCCGCTGGTAGACGGCGAAGTTGTCCGGTTTCAGGTCACGGTGGCGGATACCGCGGGCCGCGAGCTGGTCGAGGGCACGGAACAGATCGGCGCCGAACCGCTCGAGCTGGTGATAGGTCAGCCGGCCGTCCGCGCGCAGCTGCGCCCCGAGCGTGCCGCCGTCGAGATCCTCACCGCCCGCGTACTCCAGGTCGAGGACGGTGCGCCCACCCAGCAGGCGCGGGCCGCCGATCTTGTGGACGATCGCCCCGCCGCCCACCTCGTCGAGCGCCTGTCCCTCTGCGCGCAGGCTCGCTGCCTTGTCCTCGTCGAGTGCGACCTTGAGGACGCGCCGTTCATAGACGAGGTCACAGTCGTCGTTCTCGTCGAGTCGCTCCACGAGCAGCGCCCGCGCCGTCGCCCCGGTGCCGAGGACGCGCCGGACCTCCCAGCCACCATCGAGCTGCTGACCTGCGGTCGCGGCGAGTGGGTCGGCGCCCGGCAGGGTCGGCTCCGGCGTCGCGACGTCGCGCTCCGAGGTGTCCAGGGCGAGCAGGAACGCCTCGGCGGAGTCGAGCCGCTCGGCCGTGTCGCTGCGCGTGGCGTCGTAGACGAGCTGATCGAGCACGTCGACGATCGAGTCGTCGACCGCGTAGGGGTGCAGACCACCCTCGGTGCTCAGCCGCTCGATGAGCGCGCTCCGCGTGGTTGCGGGTGGCTGGCCAGTCAGGATCAGGTAGGCGACGGCGCCCAGCCCGAAGACATCGAGATCGACCGGGTCGGGGTAGGCGCCGTCGAATTCCGGGGCGAGGTAGAGCTCGGCCGTGTCGGCCATCTGCTCGCCGTTCAACGAACTCGCCCGCAGCGACGTGCTGACGGTCGCGTCGAAGTCCCGCGCAGCGTACTGCCAGTCGATGACTCTCAGCACGGGCGGCGAACCGTCCTTCTGCGGCGTCACGTACACCGACCGGGCCGCGAGTGCGCGGTGGTAGAGCGACCGGCTGTGGGCGTAGCGCACGGCCTCGGCCAGCTGGCGGACCAGGTCCAGCCGGACCTCGGACGTCAGCGTCTCCTCGTGCACCGCGAGGTAGGAGTCCAGCCGCAGGTCCGACGCCCCGTGCCGGAAGAGGATCGCCGGACCACCCTGGTGCTCGCGGATCTGCACCGCCTGTGCGGGGGCTGGCCGACGCGGTGCCGGACCGGTACCGGGCGCTCGTCGTGCTCGCCGCGGGCACCGGGCTACGGCAGGGCGAGTGCTTCGGCCTCACCGTGGACCGGATCGACTTCCTGCGCCGGACGCTCGAAGTTGACCGGCAGCTCATCGGCAGCGACGGCGGCAAGCCGGTGTTCGGCCCGCCGAAGACGGCGGCCAGCGTGCGCACGGTGCCGCTGCCGACCGTCGTTGTGCAGGCGCTGGCCGAGCACGTCCGGGTGCACGGCACCGGTGCCGAGGGGCTGCTCTTCGTCGGGGACGAGGACGTGGCGCTGCGCCGCCCGTGGTTCTCCCGCGAGGTGTGGCGGCCCGCCGTCGCCGCAGTGAAGGCGGCGCCGACCGGCACCGGCATGCACGACTTGAGGCACTTCTACGCGTCGCTGCTCATCCGCCACGGCGAGTCCGTGAAGGTCGTCCAGGCCCGGCTCGGCCACGCCACGGCCGCCGAGACGCTGGACACCTACAGCCACCTGTGGCCCGACAGCGACGACACCACCCGCGCCGCGATCGACACCGTGCTCGGCGGCACCCCGAATCGTTCCGCGGACTCCCTGCGGACAGAAGGAGGATCATGAACGCATTCGCCCAGCTCACAGGCTTGGGGCGGACGAGCTGGCCTGTAAGCCGGATCCTGTTCCCGGGCGCCTCGCGGCGCTCCGTTCGGCGACCATCCATCTAGGCCCGCCGTCACCGGCGGGCTCGAGCGGTCTACCCGCAGGCTCGGACGGGCCGCCCTCGAACGCCTGCGCAGCTCCCGCGTGCGGGAGCCTCCTGACCTTGCTCCGGGTGGGGTTTACCGAGCCACCCCGGTCACCCGGGGTGCTGGTGGTCTCTTACACCACCGTTTCACCCTTACCCCGCGCTGGCTGCGCGGGGCGGTCTGTTCTCTGTGGCACTTTCCCGCGGGTCGCCCCGGGTTGCCGTTGACAACCACCCTGCCCTGCGGAGTCCGGACTTTCCTCGGCGACGGGGTTCCGTCGACGCGGTCGCCCGGCCAGCTCGTCCGCCCGGCCAGCTTACCCGGGGCCGATCAGGACCAGCGGTGCGCCACGTCGACGACCAGCCGGGAGCCTGCGCCGGGGATGTCGACGGTGAGCACCCGGAACGGGAGCTGGGCACGCACCCCGACCCCGAAGACCGTTGTGCCCTCGAAACTGCCGCCGTAGACGACGGAACGGAGCGTGTCGTAGCCGTTCACGTCGGCGATCTGCCCGCCGGCGGTCGGTACGGGGACGATCGTCGGGTTGCCGGCGTCGTCGTAGGCCGGGTGGTTGACGTTCACGAGCAGCCGCGCGCCGCCGGGGACGTCGAGGACCGTGCCCGAACCGTCCTGGGTCACGCGGTCCACGTACTCCACGTGGTACCCGGAGGCCGGGCCGGACAGGTCGAACACGACGCGGTCGTAGCAGTCGTGCCGGCCGGTCCGCACCGCGGTCAACGGGGCGCGGCCCAGCTGCCTGACCTCCTCCGGCGTGCTGCCCCACGGGGTGGAGCAGGACGTCGCGGCGACGGGGACGGATGCGGGGGTCGTGACGGCCACGACGGGCAGCACGACGGCCGTGAGTGCGAGCACGACGGTCAGCAGGTGGCGGAGCGTGCGGGACATGGCGGCCTCCTCGGGCGTCTGACCTGAGGACGTTCCGCCGCGCTCTCAGGTTGCTTCGCGCTCCTCGTCGGGCCGTAGCTCCGCGCCGCACCGCCAGCAGCGGTCGGTCCCTTCGCCGGGCATCGCCCCGCACTCCGGACACAGCATGCCGAGCCAGCACACCGCGTCCCCGCCGTCGTCGCCATCGGACACGGGTCCATCCTGCGCCCTCCCGGTCGTCATGTGCACCACCCGTGCCGCGGACCGCGCGTGAGCGCTTGACGTGCCGGGGGCACGGCGCGACGCTCCGGTCCCGTGCGGGAAGGAGCCGATCATGCAGACCCTCGACCGTGACGAGCTGACCGTGCACGTCCAGGCGCCGCCCGACGTGGTCTACCGGCTCGTGTCCGACGTGACCCGGATGCCCGAGTTCAGCCCGGAGATCCGCCGATGTGTGTGGCTCGACGGCGCCGACGGGCCGGCCGTCGGTGCGCGGTTCCGCGCCACCAACCAGCTCCCCCGCCGCCCGCCGTGGAACAACACGCCGATCGTGATCGCGGCGGATCCGGGCCGCGAGTTCGCGATCAGCCGCACCGAGCCGTTCGCCGGCACCCTGGAGTGGCGCTACCGGCTGGAGCCGGAGGACGGCGGGACGCGGCTGACCGAGAGCTACGAGGTCACGCGGCCGATCACACCGGTCGGGTGGTTCATCATCGGCACGTTGTTCGGCGGGAAGGACCGCCGGTCCGACCTGCACCGCGGCATGCAGGAGACACTGCGCACGATCACCGCCGTGGCCGAGAAGGAGGTCGCTCCGCAGTGAAGTACCTGGTTCTGATCTACAGCAACGCCGGTTCCCGGAAGCTGTGGGAGCAGTTCTCCGAGACCGAACGCGGCGAGGGTCTCGCCTACTACGCCCGTTTCGACGCGGAGCTGGAGGCGTCCGGCGAGCTGGTGGTCTCCCAGGCGCTGGCCGACCACACCACCGCGAAGCGGGTGCGGGTCGACGAGGGCCGGACGCTCACGACGGACGGCCCGTTCGCGGAGGCGAAGGAACACCTGGCCGGGTTCTACCTGCTCGACGTCGCGAGCGAGGAACGGGCGATCGAGATCGCGGCGAAGGTCCCGGAGGCGGCGCTGGGTCTCGTGGAGGTGCGGCCGGCGCGGAGCCTGGATCTCGCCGAGTGGTGACGCCCACGGACGTCGGGCGGCTCGCGCGGGAGCTCGCCCCGCAGGTGCTCGGCGCCGTCGTCCGGCGCCACGGCGGGTTCGGCGCCTGCGAGGACGCCGTGCAGGAGGCGCTCCTCGCGGCCGCCGTGCAGTGGCCGGCCGAGGGGCTGCCGGACAACCCCAAGGGCTGGCTGATCACCACTGCCTCCCGCCGGCGCATCGAGATGTGGCGTTCGGAGTCGGCCCGGCAGCGCCGGGAGGAGAGCGCCTACGCGCTGACCCCACCTCCGCCCGACCCGGCGCCCGCTGTCGACGACTCCCTCACCCTCCTGCTGCTGTGCTGCCATCCCGCGCTCACCCGGCCGTCGCAGGTGGCGCTCACGCTGCGCGCGGTCGGCGGGCTGACGACGGCGGAGATCGCGCGCGCGTTCCTGGTGCCGGAGGCCACGGTGGCGCAGCGGATCAGCCGGGCGAAGCAGCGGATCAAGGCGGCGGGCGCGGAGTTCCGGATGCCGCCGCCCGCCGAGCAGCCCGAGCGGGTCGCCGCGGCGCTGCACGTCCTCTACCTGGTCTTCAACGAGGGCTACACCGCGAGCTCCGGCGGCGAGCTGGGTCGCGTCGAGCTCACGGCGGAGGCGATCCGGCTGGCGCGCCGGCTGCACGCGCTGCTGCCCGCGGACGGCGAGGTCGCGGGGCTCCTGGCCCTCATGCTGCTCACCGACGCCCGCCGAGCCGCGCGCACCGCGCCGGACGGCGGCCTCGTGCGCCTGGCCGAACAGGACCGGCGGACCTGGGACGCCGCCGCGATCGCGGAGGGCACCGCGCTGATCAGCGAGGCCCTCGTCACCGCGCAGATCGGCCCCTACCAGCTGCAGGCCGCGATCGCCGCCGTGCACGACGAGGCCGCGAAGGCCGGGGACACCGACTGGCCGCAGATCCTCGCCCTCTACAACCACCTGCAGGTGCTCTCCCCCGGGCCGATGGTGACGCTCAACCGGATCGTCGCCGTCGCCGAGGTGCACGGCCCACTCGCCGCGCTCGAGCAGCTCCGGGCCGCTGCCGCCGATCCGGCGCTGGAGGGCCACCACCGGCTGCACGCCGTGCGCGCCCACCTGCTGGAGGCCGTGGGCGACGTCGACGCCGCGGTCGTGGAGTTCCGGCTGGCCGCCCGCGGCACGCTCAGTGCGCCGGAACAGCGCTACCTCGAGGCGCAGGCCGCCCGGCTCGCCCGCACGCCGTTCCTCGGCACTACGAGGTCGGGTGATGGCTGGTGTCGTTGACCAGCCGCACGCTCGCGCCGCCGTCGGGATAGAAGTCGACGATCGACAGTGCGGCGAGGTCGAGGTGCAGCCGGTACAGCACGCCGACGCCGCCCTGCAGCGCGTCGCGCAGCAGCATCTTGATGGGTGTCACGTGCGTGACCAGCACGACCGTCGCCCCCGGGTACTCGCGCAGGACGTCGGCGAGCTCCTCGGTCACCCGGTGCCCCACCGCCGCGAAGCTCTCCCCGCCGGGCGGGGCGACCTCCTCGGAGCCGAGCCACTCGGCGTGCAGCTGCGGGTCCCGGGTCCGCGCCTCGGGGAAGGTCAGGCCCTCCCACTTCCCGAAGTCGGTCTCGATCAACCGGCGGCGGACGGTCAGCGGGGCGCCGGTCGCGGCGGCCACCGCCTCCGCCGTCTGGCGGGCCCGCCGCAGCGGTGAGGTGAGCACGGCCGCGATGTCCGGGACGCGCGCCAGCCGCGTGGCCGCGCCGGCCGCCTGCGCGGTGCCGAGCGGGGTCAGCTCGGGATCGCCGTGCCCGGAGTAGCGCCGCTGCACCGACAGCTCGGTCTGCCCGTGGCGGAGCAGCAGCAGCCGGGTCGGCGTGCCGGTCTGCCCGGTCCAATACGCCGTGCCGCCGCCGTGGGTCACTGCGCCGCAGCCTGGGCGTCCATCGCCTCGTTGGCGAGCGCGTCGGCACGGGAGTTGCGCAACCGGGGGATCCACTCGAACCGCACCGAGCCGATCTCGCCGACGAGCCGGCCCGCCTCCTGGGCGAGCGACTGCATCGCGGGGTGCTTGACCTTCCAGCGCCCGCACATCTGCTCGACCACCAGCTTCGAGTCCATCCGCACGTCGACGACGGTGGCGCCGAGCTCGATCGCAGCGCGCAGCCCGGCGATCAGCCCCTGGTACTCGGCCACGTTGTTCGTGGTGACGCCGAGGCCCTCGGCCCGCTCGGCGAGCACCTGCTCGGTGTGGGGATCCAGCACGACCGCGCCGTAACCGGCGGGCCCCGGGTTGCCCCGCGAGCCGCCATCGGCCTCGACGATCACCTTCACAGGCCCGAACCCTCCGTGCGCACCAGGATCACGCCGCACTCCTCGCAGTACACCACCTCGTCGGCCGGCGCGGCCTTCAGCTCCGAGATCGCGGTGCGGTCGAGCTCCAGCCGGCACGCCTGGCAGCGCCGGGCCACCAGTGCCGCCGCTCCCACCCCGCGCTGCTCGCGACGGCGCTCGTAGCCGCCGAGGAGGTCGGCCGGCAGCGTGGTGAGGACCTCCTCGCGGGCCCGGCGGCGGCCGGTCTCCGCCGTGTCGATGTCGACGAGGGCGGTGTCGCGGCGCTCGGTGACGGCGGTGAGCTCGCGCTCCGCGGTCGCCAGGACCTCCTTGGAGTGGTCGACGTCCGTGCCGACCGCCTCGCGCTGCTCCATGACCTCGAGCTGCTCGTCCTCGAGGACGGCCTGCCGGCGCGCGAGCGTCTCCAGCTCGTGCTGCAGGTCCGCGGCCTGCTTCGCGCCGATCCCGGCGCCGGTGAGCAGCTGGTTGTCGCGCTCGGTGCGCGAGCGCACCCCGTCGACGTCGCGTTCGAGGCGCCGGACGTCCCGGTCGAGGTCGCCCGCGGCCGTCTCCACCTCCACCAGCTTGTCCTTGGCCTCCCGCACCGCGCTCTCGGCGGCGGTGAGCTCGGCGTGCTCGGGCAGGGTGCGGCGGCGGTGCGCGAGCCGCGACAGCTCGGCGTCGACCTCGGCCAGGTCGAGCAGCCGGCGCTGGACGGCGGGGTCGGCTTTCACGAGGCAGGTCCTTCCGGGCGAATGCGGACCCCGGACGCTACAGCCCCGCGCCACGCCGGCACCGGCAGGCGCCCCGGGTCCGGAAGTTCAGGCGGCAGCCGGCTCGCCGTAGCGCCACCGCCTGCGCAGCGAGCCGGGCGGGGATGCCTCAGCGAGAGGCGCCGATGCTCCACGGATCGGTGCGCTTCGCGGACACGGCGACGGTGACCCGCTCGCCCAGCGCCGCGCGCACGACGTCCGCCGCCTGGGCGCACCACGGCCACTCCGACGCCCAGTGCGCCACGTCGACGAGCGCGGGTGTCCCGCGGCCGACCGTCCCGGCGAGCAGGTGCTCCGACGCGGGGTGGTGGCGCAGGTCCGCGGTGACGTACGCGTCGACGCCCGCCGCGGTGGCCGCCCCGAGTGCGGAGTCGCCCGCGCCGCCGCAGACGGCGACCGACCGGATCGGCCGGTCCGGGTCGCCTGCGGCGCGCACCCCCCACGCCGTCTCGGGGAGCGCCGCGCGCACGCGCGCCGCGAACGCCGAGAGGGGTTCGGGTGCCGGCAGCGTGCCGATCCGGCCCAGCCCGCGCGACGACGCCAGCTCGGCGAACTCGAACACGTCGAACGCGGGCTCCTCGTAGGGGTGGGTGGCCCGGAGCGCGGCGACCACCGCCTCGCGGCGCCCGCGGGGCAGCACCATCTCCAGCTTGGTCTCGGCGACGCGTTCGAGCTTCCCGACCGCCCCGATCGTGGGGTGCGCGCCCTCGAGGGGCTTGAACTGGCCGGTGCCGGCCGTCGCGAACGAGCAGTGGCTGTAGTCGCCGATGTGGCCCGCGCCCGCCGCCGACATCGCCTCGTGCACGGAGGTGATGACCGGGCCGGTCGGGATGAACG
This sequence comes from Pseudonocardia wallangbongensis, assembly GCF_054486945.1. Lineage (NCBI taxonomy): Bacteria > Bacillati > Actinomycetota > Actinomycetes > Pseudonocardiales > Pseudonocardiaceae > Pseudonocardia > Pseudonocardia wallangbongensis. The sequence goes on along the minus strand of NZ_JBRERS010000004.1, from coordinate 511,158 downwards.
TCACGATCTTGTCGAGCGGCTCGGCCGGCTCACCGACCAGCGGGCCGCTGACGTCCAGCCCGATCGCGGCGGCGAGGGCGTCGGAGACGCCGGGGTCGGCCGAGTCGGCGTTGGTGTGCGCGGTGAAGAGCGCGGTGCCGCCGCGGATGAGCCGGTGCAGCAGGGCACCCTTGGGCGTGTCGGCGCCGACCCCGTGCACGCCGCGCAGCAGGAGCGGGTGGTGCGTGACGAGCAGCTGGTGGTGCCCGACCGCCTCGTCGACGGTCTCCGGCACCGGGTCCACCGCGACCAGCACGGAGGACACCTCCTCGGCCGGGTCGCCGCAGACGAGGCCGACCGCGTCCCAGCCGGCGGCGAGCGCGGGCGGGTAGGCGGCCTCCAGCGCGGCGATGACGTCCCCGACGGTCGCGGTCACGCCGCCACCGCCTCGAGCGCATCGGCCAGCGCCTCGGCGAGGCGCTCCACCTGCGCCGCGGGTCGCACGGCCACCCGGATGTGGTCGGGTCCGAGACCGGGGAAGGTGTCGCCGCGGCGCACCGCGATCCCGGCCGCGCGCAGCGCCGCACGGACCCGCTCACCCTGCCCGTCCGGCAACCGCAGCAGCAGGTACGGGGCGGTGCCGGGCAGCACCGTGACGCCCGGGACGGCCGCCAACCGCTCCGCCTGCGCGGCCCGCTCCGCGACCAGGCGCTCCGCCGCACGCCGGGACTCCTCCACCGCGGACGGCGCCGAGCACCCGATCACCGCCTCGAGCGCGAGTGTCGAGACCGGCCACGGCGGGCGCGGGGCCGCGAGCCGGGCGAGCAGGCCGGGGTCGCCCAGCGCGTAGCCCGCGCGCAGGCCGGCGAGCGCCCAGGTCTTGGTGAGGCTGCGGAACACCAGGAGGCCCGGCACGTCGGCCGCGCCGGCGAGGCTCTCGGCCTCACCCGGCACGGCGTCGGCGAAGGCCTCGTCGACGAGCAGCACGCGACCCGGCGCGGCGAGGGCGCGGACGGCCGCGGCCGGGTGCAGCACGCCGGTGGGGTTGGTCGGGTTGCCGATCACGACGAGGTCGGCGGCGGCCGGCACGGCGTCCGGGTGCAGCGCGTGGCCGTCGGCCTCGTCGGTGAGCACGTGGACGACGTCCACCCCGGCGGCCCGCAGGGCCGCCTCCGGCTCGGTGAACCCCGGGTGCACGACGGCGGCCAGCCGTGGCCGCAGCGCCGGGAGCAGCGCGAACCCCTCGGCGCTCCCCGCGAGCGGCAGGACCGCGTCCGGGCGGCGGCCGTGCCGCGCGGCCACGGCCTCCCGGGCCTGCCGGTCGTGCGCGGCGGCCGGGTAGCGGCCGATCCCGTCCAGGGCGACGACCAGCCGGTCCCGCAACCACGGCGGCGGCGAGCTCCCCCGGACGTTGACGGCGAAGTCGAGCATTCCGGGCGCGGCGTCGACGTCCCCGTGATGCCGCAAGGACGCAAGATCCATGCTGGGAAGCCTACGGCGGCGGTTTCCCGCGGCAGCCGCGCCGGGTGCTCGCACACCAACATCCGCGCTCACACACGAACTGCAGTTCATGTGCCGGCACCACCGTTCATGTGCGAGCGGGCTGCGGCGCGAGCCTCCGGGCGCGAGTGATCGACCGAGCTGAGGGAGACTGCCGTGGTGACCGATCCGCGCCACCGGCTCTCCGTCGTGTTCGTCTGCACCGGCAACATCTGCCGGTCGCCGATCGCGGAGAAGGTGTTCGTCCACGAGCTGGAGCGGGCGGGACTGGCCGACGAGGTACAGGTGTCGAGCGCGGGCACCGGCAACTGGCACGTCGGTTCGCCCGCCGACGAGCGCGCGGCGGCCGTGCTGCTGGCCGCGGGTTACGAGGTCGAGCACGTCGCGCGCCAGGTGGACGCCGAGCAGCTCGACGCGGACCTGGTCGTGGCGCTGGACCGCTCGCACGAACGTGCGCTGCGATCGCTCGCGCCCGAACCGGACCGGGTACGGCTGCTGCGCTCGTTCGACCCGGACGCTCCGCCCGGCGCCGAGGTGCCCGACCCGTACTACGGCGGCGACGACGGCTTCACTACCGTGCTGGAGATGATCAGGGCGGCGATGCCGGGGATGGTCGAGTGGGTGCGCGAGAACAGGTGACGGTCCTCGGGGTCGCGGTCCTCGATCGCGTGCCGCTCGGTGGCGGCGCCGCCCGCGTCGGGCTCGCCGACGGGCGGACCGTCGTCGTCAAGGACGGGGACCCCGCGGCCGTCGCGGCCGAGGCGGCGGGGTTGCGCTGGCTCTGCGGCGCGGACGCCGCGCGCGTGCCCGCCGTGCTCGACGTGGACGGCGGCCGGCTGGTCACCGAGCTCGTCGCCGGCGCCGCCCCGAGCGCCCGGGCGGCCGACGAGCTGGGCCGCGCGCTGGCCCGGACCCACGCGGCCGGCGCGCCTGCGTTCGGCGCCGCGCCGCCGGGCGGTCCCGCCGACGCCCGCATCGGCGCCGCCCCCATGCGCAACGCGCCCGCGCCGAGCTGGGCGGAGTGGTACGCGGCCGATCGCGTCCTGCCCTACCTCCGCACGGCCCGCGACGCCGGGACCCTGACCGCCGACGCGACGGGGCAGATCGAGGCGGCGACCAACCGCTTGACCGAGCTCTCCGGGCCCGCCGAGCCACCCGCCCGGCTGCACGGGGACCTCTGGTCCGGGAACGTGCTGTGGTCACCGGCCGGAGCGGTGCTGATCGACCCGGCGGCGCACGGCGGGCACCGGGAGACCGACCTCGCGATGCTCGCCCTGTTCGGTTGCCCGCACCTGCACACCGTCATCGCCGCGTACGACCAGGCCGCGCCGCTCGCCGCCGGATGGCGCGAGCGCGTGCCGTTGCACCAGCTCTTCCCGCTGCTGGTGCACGTGGTGCTGTTCGGCGGCGGCTACGCGGCCCAGGCGGTGTCGGCCGCCCGGGCGGCGCTGCGGGCGGGCTGACCTCAGCGCCAGTCGTCCAGCAGCCGCACGTCCTCGCGGTCGTATCCGGGCTCGTTGGGGCGGTGCATGGTGACGCCGGGGCTGTCGGTGCGGAAGCCCGCCGCGAGCAGCTGCCGGTACGCCTCGTGGCGGGCGGTGTTCACCCCGAGCGTGAGCCGGACGGCCCCCGCATCCGCGGCGAACCCCTGGCACGCCGCCACCAGCGACTCGAAGGCCTGCGCCGCGCCCGGCCCCGGCCGCACCGCGGCGAACTTGGCGTACGCCACCCCGCTGCCCGCCTCCGTGCCCGCCCCGGCATGGCACACGGCGAACCCGCGCGGCGCGTCCGGCTCGCCGATCAGCACGACATCACCGAGGCCCTGGTCGAGCACGGCCGCGATCTCGCCACGCACGTCCAGCCCGGGGTGGACCGAGCCGGCGACGGCGGCGCAGCCCGCCACGAGCGGCTGCCGGTCGGCCGGCTCCACGGCGGACAGCCGCCAGCCGAGCTCGGGTTCGGAGCCGGTCAGCGGCCTCGACATGATCGCCGTGAGGAACCGGGGCCAGAACCCGAACCGCTGGTAGAAGCCGTGGTGCTGCGGGCTCTGGGCGAACGTGAAGAGGCCCTGGTGCCCCGCGCCCCACCCGTCGAGCACGTCGACGGCCGCGCCGACGAGCCGGGTGCCGATCCCCTGGCCCCACAGCTTCGGGGTCACCGAGACCGGGCCGAAGTAGGCGACGCTGCCCCATCGGGTGACGACCGTCGACCCTGCCACCGCACCGTCCACGTACGCCGCGACCACCGTTGTGTGCTCCGCCCGGAACCGGGTGCGCATGAGCTCGGTGTCCCGGTGCACGCCCGCGCCGAGGACGGTGGAGAAGGCGTCGCGGAAGACGTCGTCCGCCGCGTCCACGTCGGCCGCCTCGAGCGGCCGAACCTCGATGTCCACGGGGGCAGGATGCCGTGTCGCTGGGCTGAACGGATGTCGGGGTTACTCCAGAACGGAGAACTACCGTGGGTCGACTGCGAGAAAGGACCAATCGCGGTCGGGGAAGCCCGCGGCCGCCGCGACGCGCGCCGACGCCAGGTTCCCCCGGGCGTGCACGTACGTGGGCACCCCGCCCTCGTCGAGCACGCGGCGGGCGGCCTGCGCCACGAGCCGCCGGGCCAGCCCACGCCCACGTGCCGCCTCGACGGTCACGACGGCGAGCTCGCGGCCGTGGGCGTCGTGCTCCTTGATACCGACGCCGGCGAGGTGCTCGCCGGTGCCGTGGTCGACGGCCACGAGCACCTCCCCGCCGAACCGGCGCAACCAGGGCGGCACCGACGGTTGGTCGGCGGCGACCCACTCCCCCGCGTCCGGCAGCGGCGCCGGCCGGTCCGACCAGCGGAACACCCCGTCGAACCAGTCGCCCGACAACCCCGCGACGTCCGGGATCCGCACCGGGAGGCCACCGCCGTCGAGCCACTCCACCACCGCGGCCACGGCCGTCGGCGGCACCGAGAGCACCCCGCGGCCCGCCGCCACGACGCCGACGACCCGGTGCAACCCGCCGTCCCACCCCGGCTCGTCGCGGGCGGGCGACCCGACCACCGTGAGCCCGGTGCCCGTACCGGGCCATCGGCCGAGCCACCTGCGCAGGTGGGCGACCAGCCGGTCCTCGCTCACACCCGGCAGTAGACCACGCGGCATCAGGAGAGGGAGACGAGCTCGGCCAGCGAGTCGCTGACGAAGCCGGCGAGGACGTCGACGTCGGGGAGGGCGTCGCGGTCGGCGGTGAAGCCGTAGTGGACGCCGTCGGTGTAGGACGTGATGCCGATGGCGACGGCCTGGCCGCCGCCGAGCGGCACCACCGGGAACATGTCGAGCATCCGGGCGCCCATCGCGTAGAGCGGGCGGGGCGGGCCGGGCACGTTGGTGACGAGCACGTTGTAGAAGTTGCTGGAGTACTGGTTGGCCAGCCGCGCACCGAGGCTGTGCACGATGGGCGGCGCGAGCCCGACCAGGCGCATCAGGGCCGCCGCACCCACGGCCTGCCCGCTGCGCTTGTGCACCTCCATGGCATCGCGCAGCACTCCGAGCCGCACGAGCGGGTCGTCCTCGGTGACGGGCAGGTCCACGAGGTACGCGGAGATGCTGTTGCCGCCCGGCGCGCCGCCCCGGGCCCGGGCCCGCACGCTGACCGGCACCATCGCGCGGACGGCGGTGTCGGCCGTGAGCGGCTCCCCGCGGCTGATCAGCCAGCGGCGGAGGGCGCCCGTGACCACGGCGAGCACGACATCGTTGACGGTGCCGCCGTGCGCCTTGCGGACGGTGCGGTGCTCGGCCAGCGAGGCGCGGCACATGCCGTAGCGGCGCTGCTGGCCGGTGGCCGCGTTGAGCGGCTGCACCGGCCGGACGGTGGCGGCGCTGCGGCCCGCGGCGAGCACGCCCTCCACGGCCTTCCCGACCACCGACGCGGCCTCGCGGACGTCGGTGAGGGCGCGCCCGGCGACGTCGAACACGTCGCGGGGCCTGCGCAGCGCGTGTGCGGCCGCGGAGGCTGCGAGCTCCAGCCCGGACGGCTCGGGCGCGGGCTCCCAGTGGTCGCCGGGGGTCTCGCGCGGCTGCGGGGTGAGGTCGAGCAGCACCGCCCCGATGTCCATCGACGCGAGCCCGTCGACCATCGCGTGGTGGGTCTTGGTGATCACGCCGAACCGGCCGTCGGCGAGGCCCTCGACCAGGTAGACCTCCCACAGCGGCCGCGACCGGTCCAGCTGCCGGGCGAGCAGCCGCCCGACGAGGTCGAGCAGCTCCTCCTCCGTGCCGGGCGCGGGCAGCGCCGAGCGCCGGACGTGGAACGCCAGGTCGAACTCCGGGTCGTCCACCCACACCGGGAGCCCCAGCCCGCCCGGCACCTCGCGCACCTTCTGCCGGTACCGCGGCACGAGCGCCAGCCGGTGCCCGATGAGCGCGGTGAAGGCGTCCGGGTCGAACGGGCCGTCCTGCGGTGGCGCGAACGTCATGACGGCGCCGACGTGCATCGCGGCCGTCCGGTGCTCGGCGAACAGGAACGACGCGTCGAGCGGGGAGAGGCGGTCGACCACCCCGCCATTCTTCCCGCTCCGGGGTCGCTACCAGCCGCGCAGGGGGAAACCGGAGCTCCCCCGCTCACCCACCTTCACCCCGAGCACCTGGTGCAGCTGGATGTTGTCGCGCTCGAACCCGAGCCGGCTGGCCGCCATGTAGAGCCGCCACACCCGCGCCCGGCCGAGCCCGACGTCGGCGACGGCCTCCTCCCAGTGCTCCTCCAGGTTGGCGCACCACTCGGTGAGCGTGAGCGCGTAGTGCTCGCGCAGGTTCTCCTCGTGGCGGACCTCGAACCCGCTGTCGTTCATGACGGAGATCAGGTGCCCGACCGGCTCCAGCTGCCCGTCCGGGAAGACGTAGCGCGCGATGAACGCGTCGAGCTTGCGGGTGGGCGTGCGCGGCTGCGTGATGCAGTGGTTGAGCAGCCGGCCGCCGGGTCGCAGGCGCTCGCACAGCGAGGAGAAGTAGTCCGGCAGGTTGTCCTTGCCGATGTGCTCGGTGAGCCCGATCGAGCTGATCGCGTCGAACTCGGCCTCCGGGGCGTCGCGGTAGTCGAGGTGGCGCACCTCGGCGAGGTCCGACAGCCCCCGGCGCTCGATCTCGGCCTGCGCCCACTCGGCCTGGTTGCGGGAGAGCGTGACCCCCAGCGCCTGCACGCCGTGCTCGGCGGCGGCGTGCATCACCATGCCGCCCCAGCCGCAGCCGACGTCGAGCAGGCGCATGCCCGGCTCCAGCCCCAGCTTCTGCGCCACCAGCTCGTGCTTGGCCGCCTGCGCCTCCTCGAGCGTGGCGTCCTTCGTGGGGAAGACCGCGCAGGTGTAGGCCATCGAGGGGCCCAGCACCCACTCGTAGAAGCGGTTGGAGACGTCGTAGTGGTGCGAGATCGCCTTGCTGTCGCGGAACTTCGAGTGCAGCCGGCCCGGCGGGCGGTACTCGAGGTCCGGGATCGGCTGGCGGTGGCGCAGCCACACCGGGAACAGCCTGCGCGCGAGGTGCAGCTGCTCCTTGCGGGTGAGGTCGTGCAGCGTGAGGTCGGCCATGGCGTTCAGCACGTCGTAGACGTCGCCGTCGACCTCGATCTCGCCGGTGACGTACGCGCGTGCGAGCCCGAGGGTGCCCGGTGCCGTCGCGAGCCGGGCGAGCGCCCGCGGCGTCAGGATCTTCAACGCGACGTCGGAGTGGTCGGGCCCGGCCTTGCTGCCGTCGTAGGCCACCACCCGGATCGGCACGTCCGCACCGAGGACGTCCGAGATGATCTCCGCTACCTGCATGACAGCCCCCTTTTCACCTGGTGACCTTGGAATACAGATCGGGCTGCCTGCCGTGCGGGTCGTAACGCTCCTTGAGCGCCCGGTAGGCGGACCCGTTGTAGTGCTTCCAGAACTCACCTTCGTCGTAGTGCACTGTGGAATACAGCGACTTGTGGCCGCCGAGGTCGGCGACGAGCTCCTCGATCCGGCGGTTGTGCGCGTCCGGTCTCCCCGGTACCTCCGGGACGCTCGACCAGAACCCGACGTTGACGTACAGCTCGCCGGCCTGCATCGGGTAGAGCGGCCACGTCCGCTCACCCCGCAGTCGCAGCGGGCACAGCCACACCGGCCGGATGCCGATGTCGCGGTGGAACGCGTCGAGGAACTCGGCGAGCCGCTCGACCGGGATCTCGACGTCCTGGATCACCGGCTCCTCCTGCGGGGTACCGGTGACGCGGTGGGCGAGGTGCGAGAAGCCGTAGCGCCGGTCGAGGGCGACGATCCGCCGGTAGACGTCCGAGCGGCGGTAGCGGCGCGGCCAGAACGGGCGCACCAGCGGGTGCTGCACGCCCAGCGCCCGGGAGCACCAGAACCAGTCGGTGTCCCAGCGCCAGATGTAGTCGTGCACGGTGAGCACGTCGGACCGCCGCTCGCGGACCGAGCGGTAGAACACCTGCTGGCCGGTGTAGTCGCTCACCCCCGGGCCGGGGTCCTCGCTGAACGTGCCGAGCGTGAGGTACTGCTCCCCCGGTTCGAAGACCGTGCCGTCGACGAAGTCGGGGCCGCCCGGCCCGCACACCTCGGTGATCGTGGCGGCCAGGTCGGCCGTGGTCACCCGGCGGTGCTCGAGCCGCACGTACGGGGAGACGCGCTGCAGCTCGATCTTCAGCCGCAGCGCGTAGCCGAGCGTGCCGTAGGAGTTGGGGAAGCCGGCGAAGAGGTCCGCGTGCTCGCCGTCCGGCGTGGCCGTGACGATCTCGCCGCCGGGCGTGAGGACGTCCATCTCCAGCACGGACTCGTGCGGCAGCCCGTGCCGGAACGAGGTGGACTCGATGCCCAGCCCCGTGACCGCACCACCGAGCGTGATGGTCTTGAGCTGCGGCACCACCAGCGGCATCAGCCGGTGCGGCAGGGTGGCCTCGACCAGGTCCTCGTAGGTGGTCATGCCCTGCACGTCCGCGGTGCGCGCCACGTCGTCGACGGAGATCACGCCGGCCAGCGCCGACGCGTCGAGGGTGCCGGTGGGCTCGGCATCGCCGAAGCGGAACAGGTTGGAGGTCTTCTTGGCCAGTCGCACCCTCGTGTCCGGGGACAATGCCCGGTACCGGCCGACCAGATCGGCCACCGCTGCGTCGTGCCGGCTGGGCGTCAAGGTCATGTAAGCGACGCTAGTCCGCTCTCCTCGCCTCACTCAAACCTTTGACCTGCACCGTTTCTCACACCGTCCGGATCGTCCCGGTGTGGGGGACTTGGGCTCAGCCGTGATCGGCGAGGAACTCGTCCAGTGCCGACCACGTGGTGGTTCGCGCGCCACGGCCGGTCAGCACGCCGAGGTGCCCGCCGGGTGCGGTGCTGAACCGCACCTCGGGCGCCCCGGTCAGCAGCCCCACCACCTTCTGCACGGCCGGCAGCGGGGCGATCACGTCGTCCCGGCCGCCCACCACGAGCACCGGGACCTGCACGGCCGCGAGCCGGATCGAGCGGCCGCCGAGCGAGAGCTCGCCGTCGGCGAGGTCGTTGCGGCGCAGCATCAGGTGGTAGATCTGGCCGAACACCCGGCCCGGGTAGCCGTGCATGTTGCGCATCAGGTGCTCGACGGCCTCGATCTGCGCGAGCGCGTCCCGGTTATCGAGCTGCGACAGCACCGTGAGGGGCTTGGTGACCAGCTTGTCGACGGCCGTCAGGTGGAACGCGGCGCTCACGAGCGGTGCGGGGAAGCTGCCGATCGCGCGGTAGACCGCCGACAGGCCCCGCCCGCCCGTCACCACCGCCAGCGGCCGCAGTGGCGCCACGAACGGCACGGCCGTCACGTCGACGGGGCTGCCGATCATCGAGAGGGTCCGCACCGGGAGGGGCTCGCCCGCCTGCGCGCCCGCCGCGACGGCCAGCGCGCAGAAGATGCCCGCGAGCGACCAGCCGACCAGGTGGACGTCCGGGCCGGCGTCCTCCGCGGTGAGCCGAGCGGCCCACGGCACGACGTCGTCGACCCAGTGCTCCATGCCGAGGCGGCGGTCGGCGAACGACTTCGGGCCGTGGTCGATCAGGTACACGAGCCGGCCCGCGGCCAGCAGGTGCTCCACGAGCGAGCAGCCACGTCGCAGGTCGTAGGCGAAGTCGGGGGCGCCGAGCGGAGGCACCAGCAGCACCGGCTCGCCGCCGGCGGGCACGACCCCGGGCGCCGGGAGGTACCGGTAGAGGGCGCCGCGCGGCCCGTCGTCCACCAGCTCCCGCGGCATCCGTCGCAGGTCGGCGACCCCGCCGCGCGCCATGCCGACGAGGTTGACCGCGGCGGCGGGGAGGTCCACGTGTCCACACGCTACCGACCCCCGATCGCCCGCCCTGCGGACCGTTCCCTTGTTACCGACCGGTATGTGAGACTCCGGCGATGCAGCGCGACATCTTCGACGCCGAACACGACGCGTTCCGCGACCTGGCACGGACGTTCATCGCCAAGGAGGTCACGCCGTTCCACGACCAGTGGGAACGTGACGGCCAGGTCAGCCGCGACGTCTGGCTCGCGGCGGGGAAGGCCGGGCTGCTGGGCACCGACGTGCCCGAGGAGTACGGCGGTGGCGGGGTGCCCGACTTCCGCTACAACGCCGTGGTCACCGAGGAGCTGACGCGGGCCGGCGCCAGCGGCATCGGCTTCCCGCTGCAGAACGACGTGGTGGCGCCCTACCTGCTGCGCCTGGCCACCGACGGGCAGAAGCGGCGCTGGCTGCCCGGGTTCTGCTCGGGCGAGATCATCACCGCGATCGCGATGACGGAGCCCGGCACCGGCTCCGACCTGCAGGGCATCCAGACGAACGCGCGGCGGGACGCCGACGGCTGGGTGCTGAACGGCGCGAAGACGTTCATCACCAACGGGATCATGGCCGACCTCGTCGTCGTGGTGGCGCGCACCGACCCGGACGCGGGCAGCCGCGGCTTCACGCTGCTCGCGGTCGAGCGCGGGATGGCCGGCTTCGAGCGCGGCCGCCGCCTGCAGAAGGTCGGGATGAAGGCGCAGGACACCGCGGAGCTGTCGTTCACCGACGTCCACGTGCCGGACACCAACGTCCTCGGCGAACCCGGCGGCGGGCTGATCGCGCTGATGCAGAACCTGGCGCAGGAACGCCTCTCGATCGCGGTCGGCTGCGTGGCGGGGGCGGCGCGGGCGCTCGAGGTCACCGTGGAGTACACGAAGGGGCGCACCGCCTTCGGCCGGCCGGTGGCGAACTTCCAGAACACCCGCTTCGAGCTGGCGGAGATCGCCACCGAGGTGGACGTCACCCAGGCCTTCGTCGACCGCTGCATCACCGAGCTCGTCGCGGGCCGGCTCGACGCCGCCGACGCCGCCAAGGCCAAGTGGTGGGCCAGCGACGTGCTCAAACGGGTGGTCGACCGCTGCGTGCAGCTGCACGGCGGCTACGGCTACATGCTCGAGTACCCCATCGCGAAGGCCTTCGTCGACTCCCGCGTGCAGGCGATCTTCGGCGGCACGAACGAGATCATGAAGGAGATCATCGGACGGAAGCTGCTGGCCTAGCGGCGATCGCCGATCCCCGGGGCGTCACACACCAACTTCGGCGCTCACACACGAACTGCAGTTGGTGTGCCGGCACCGGTGTTGGTGTGTGAGCGACCACCGGGCGGAGGAGGCCTCAGGAGACGGTGCTCGCCGCCAGCTTGGCGCGTTCGGCGTCCACGTCGAAGTCCGGCCGCGGGAACCGCGGGTCGAGGTCGGCGAGGGTCTCGGCGAGCAGGGCCGCGATGGCCCAGTTGCGGTACCACTTGCGGTCCGACGGGATCACGTACCACGGGGCCGCGTCGGTGTCGGTGCGCCGCAGGGCCTCGGTGTACGCCTCCTGGTAGGCGGGCCACTTCGCGCGGGCGTCGAGGTCGCCGGGGTTGTACTTCCACCGCTTCTGAGGGTCGTCCAGGCGTGCGACGAGCCGCTCGGCCTGCTCCTTCGCCGAGATGTGCAGCATGCACTTCACGATCCTGACGCCCTGCGCGTCGAGCTCCGCCTCGAACTCGGTGATCTCGGTGTAGCGGCGCCGCCAGACGTCCTCGGGCACGAGCGAGTCGACGCGGGCGATGAGGACGTCCTCGTAGTGCGAGCGGTCGAAGATCCCGATGCGGCCGGGCACGGGCACCTGCCGGCGCACGCGCCACAGGAAGTGGTGGGCGAGCTCCTCCTCGGTGGGCTTCTTGAACATGGCGATCTGCAGGCCCTGCGGGTTGACCAGGCCGCCGACGTGGCCGATCACGCCGCCCTTGCCGGAGGTGTCCATCCCCTGCAGCACGAGCAGCAGGGCGCGCGGGCTCCCGCCGGTGGCCTCGGCGTAGAGCGCCTCCTGCAGCTGGTCGAGACGCTCACCGAGGTCGGTCATCTCCTCGGCCGCCGCGGCCTTGTCCCGCGGCCCGATCGGCTTGGCCCGTGGGGCGACGGCGGCGAGGTCCAGCTCGGCGGGCACCCGGAACGTCTCGCGCACGGTCTTCCCCATGCCCCGAGACTATCCGCCCGGCGGGGAGCCGGATGCGATGCGCGCAGCTCACATGTACGCCGTCGACCCGTCCGGGCGCCGCGGCACGCGCCGCTCCCAGTGGACGTAGTCGTCGTGTGCGAGCGCCGACTCGTCGATCTCCACCCCCCACCCGGGCCGGTCGGGGCGCAGCTGCAGGTGCCCGTCCACCGGCAGGTAGGGGTCGACGCACCAGGTCGTGTCGTCGGGCTTGTACTCCAGGATGTCGAAGTTGGTGGTGGCCGCCGCGAAGTGCAGGTTCGCGGCCGTCGCCAACGGCCCCATCGGGTTGTGCGGGGCGACGCCGACGTAGTGCGCCTCGGCGAGCACCGCGATCTTGCGCATCTGGGTGAGGCCGCCGACGACGCAGATGTCGGGCTGCACGATGTCCGCGCCCTGGGCCGTGAGCAGCGCGAGGAACTCGCCCGGGGTGTAGAGCGACTCGCCCGTCGCGAGCGGCACCCGCATCTCGCTGCGGATCCGTGCCCAGGCCGGCACGTGCTCGGGGCGGATCGGTTCCTCGAGGAACAGCGGCTCGTTCGGGGCGAGGGCGGCGGCGAGCTGGACGGCCTGCCACGGCTCCCAGATGCACGCGTGCGCGTCGAAGGCGAACTCCCAGGCGTCCGGCAGCCGCTCGCGGGTCCGGGCGAACCAGTCGCCGAGCTCCCGGCAGACCGTGCCCCAGCGGGTGGCGTGGATGTCACCGCGGTACGGGCTGAGCTTGAACGCGGTGAAGCCGTACCGCTCGTGCAGCTCGGCGGTGCGCTCGGCCAGCTGCGGCACGTCGGGGGCGGAGTACACCCCGGCGTAGACCCGCACCCGGTCGCGCACCGCCCCGCCGAGCAGCTGGTACACGGGCAGCCCCGCGGCCTTGCCTGCGATGTCCCACAGCGCGTGGTCGATCGCCGCGATCGCGGCGAGCCCGAGCGCCCCCGGCGGGAAGCGCGACGACTGCAGCAGGTACTGGTTGACGTAGGAGACCCGGCGCGCGTCCATGCCCTCGATCTGCGCGAACAGGTACTCCAGGAGCGGTACGAGCGCCCGGTCCGGGCCGTGGTTGTACGCCTCGGCCCAGCCGACGACCCCGCCGTCCGTGGTGATCTTGACGAGCAGCCGGGGGCGGTTGCCGACCCGCTGCATGAACGTCTCCATGCGTGAGATGATCATTCCGACCACCCCGCGATCGCGGCGGCCACCTCGCGGGCCTTCTCCGGCCCGAGGACGTGACCGGGCGGCCGCACGTCGCGCCGGCAGAGCCCGCGCTGGTGCAGCGCCTCCTTGACGACGGCCACGTTGTCGGCGGCGCCGTCGCGGGCCCGCAGCTCCTCGAACCGGCGCGTCCGGAGCCAGGCCTCCTGCACCCCGTCCCCCGACCGCAGGGCCGCCAGCAGGTCCAGGGTCACCCGCGGCGCGACGTTCGCCAGCCCGGAGGTGAACCCGCGCGCACCCGCCTGCCAGTACGCCGGCGCGTACGGCTCGGCGAGCCCGGCGATCCAGAGCAGCCGGTCGCCGCCCGCGTCGGCGCGGACCGCGGCGAAGTGCACCGGGTCGTCCACCGAGTACTTCAGCCCGATCACGTTCGGCGCACGCTCGGCGAGCTCGGCGATGTGCCCGCCGGTGATCGCCCGGCTCTTGAGGTACGGCAGCACCCCGAGCTCCGGGACCGCCGCGGCGACGGCGGCGTTGTAGTCCACCCACCCCGCCGGGGAGACGTACGGGTGCACCGGCTGGTGGATCATGATCGCGTGCGCACCGGCGTCTCGCGCCGCCCGCGCGTCCGCCGCCGCGGTCTGCACGTCGAAGCCGACCCCGGCCACCACGACCGCACGGCCGGCGGCGACGCCGGCGCAGGTCTCGAGCACGAGCCGCCGCTCCTGCGGGGTCAGCGCGTAGAACTCGCCGGTGTTGCCGTTCGGTGTGACGGCGGTGACGCCGGCGTCGAGCAGCCGCGTGACGAGCGCCGCGTAGCAGCCCGCGTCGACGGTGCCGTCCGCGGCGAACGGTGTGGCCGGGATGACGACCGCGGTCGCCAGGCGCTCCACCAGGTCGGTCACTTGCTCTCCTCGACGGTGTGGATGGGCTTGATCTGGACCCACAGCCCGTAGATCAAGGCACTGATGATGCAGCTCGCACCGGCGAACACGAGCGGCCCGAGGTAGGAGCCGCCGCTGAACGCCAGGAACAGCCCGATGGCGATCGGGCTGATGATGCTGCCCAGCTGCGAGCCGAGGTTCTGGAAGCCGGCGATCGAGCCCACCACGTCCGGCGACGGTGCCACCTCCGCGGGCAGGCTGAGGATCGCGGCACCTGCGAACGAGTGGGCCGCGCTGCTCACCGTCAGCAGGATCATGACGACGACGTTGCTCTCGACGAAGGGCGTGAACGCGATGCACGCGCTGATCCCGAGCCCCGTGATGATCGGGGCCTTCCGCGCGATGTTCGTGGAGATCCCCGAGGCGAGCATGCGGTCGGACACGACCCCGCCGAGCACGGTCGACCCGATGCCGATGACCGCCGGGATCGCCCCGACCATTCCGAAGTCGGCCTCCGAGAACCCCCGATCGTCGAGGAGGTAGCTCGGGTACCAGGTGAGGAAGAAGGCGCCGGCGAGGGAGCGGAACACGTACCCGGTCATGAGCGCCCAGATCTGCCCGTTGCGCAGGAGCGGCAGCCACTCGCGGGACCCGCGCGACTCCTCGGCCACCATCTCGGCCTGGTCCGCGCGGATGTGCGCGAGCTCGGCCGCGTCGACCCGCGGGTGGTGCTCCGGGGAACGGTAGACGCGCAGCCACCCGAGGATCCACAGCAGGCCGATCGCCCCGATGACGATGAAGACGGCCCGCCAGCCGACCGAGACCGCGAGAAGCGTGACCACCGGGACGGAGAGCGCCACGCCGATCTGCTGCCCCATGTCGAACAGGCTGGAGGCGAACGCCCGCTCGCTGCGCGGGAACCACTTGGAGACGACCTTGACGTTCGCCGGCTGCACCGGGGCCTCGCCGATGCCGAGCCCGATCCGGAAGACGATCAGGCTGCCGACGCCGCCCGCGAACGCGGTGAGCGCCGTCCAGATCGACCACCAGCCCACCGCGACCGGGTAGACGACCCGCGGGCCGACCCGGTCGAGCAGCCAGCCCGACGGCACCTGGAAGACCGCGTAGCTCCAGAAGAACGCCGAGAGCACCACGCCCTGCACGGCCGGGCTGATCTCGAACTCACGGGTCATGAACGGGAGGGCCACGCTCAACGCGGACCGGTCGAGGTAGGCGATCGTCAGACCGAGCGCGGAGAAGCCGACGATCGTCCACCGGAAGCGGCTGCGCCGGCGTGCAGCGGATGGGTCTCGAGTTTCCTCGGCGCTCAGCGACATCGGCGTCTCCTCGTATCTCATATATGACGCCTGACGGTATGTCGGGCCGGCGCCGACCGTCAAGATCCGACGCCGGCCGCGCACCTCGTCGCAGCGCACGGCTGCCCCGCGCCGCTCACGCGACCCGTTTCGCGCGGCGCACCCCGTCGCCGGGTAGTGGCGCCATGACACATATGACAGCAACACTCGCCCCCACCGACGTCGACTCTGAGTTCGACGCGATCACGACGCTGCGCGCGTGCATCTTCGTGCGGCAGTCCTACGACAAGACCGGTAAGAAGCTCGGTGTCGACCGGCAGTGCGCCGCCTGCCGCACCATCGTGCGTCAGCGCGCGTGGAGCGAGGCGCACGTCTACGCCGAGAACAAATTTCCGCATCGGGACCCAAGTCCTGATTACTCACGACCGCCTCCATTACTCCGCATTGAATGGCGCGAAAAATGCCATTGGGGAGATTTCAGGGTGCCGCCCGGCCGGAGCCGCTATCACGAGGCGGTCGAGGTGTTGTTGATCATGGGGTACCCGCCACCCTCTGTGACGGTGTCGGTCGGCGAGTCTCGGCGGTCGTCACGATTCTCATCGTTCCTCACGCAACGCTACTGAAACGTGTTCGGTCGTGATGCTTGCTTTGTGGTGATGCGGTCCGTCGAGCACGAAGAAGCTGCGGTTGTTCCATTCAATGCGTGCGAATGGTCCGAGCGGCAGCGCACGAGCAATGAGCTGGTAGTCGGCGCGCACATGGTTGGTGTTGTTGTCGCGGCTGCTGCTATTCGGCATCGTGGGCAGTCGGCCACGATGATGCCGACGCTGCTGGGCCGCTTCACCGGGTTGCCGAGCGAGTCGGTGACCGTTTCTTCCGGATAGATCACGACGGTGTGTGGCCCATTGTCGAGTAGTGCGCTCATGTCGTGCATTCTGGTCGATATCACGCCGGTCATTGAGTCGCTGCGGTGTGGGGTTCAGTGTCACGGTCGATGTGAGGGCGCAGCGCTCCCGGCTGTAACGCGCGCGCTGAGGGTGGCGAGGACGTGGCTCGGGTGGGTCACAGGGTCCGCCGGTCGAAGGGATTGACGATGCAGATGGACGGGGCGAACTGGCGCGATGCGGGTAGGAAGCACGAGGAGTTCGCCAGAAGGTACGGCTTGAGCGAACCGCTCGTTCGTGCGGTGCTCGCGGTGTACTGCGAGCTGCGCCACCAGGCGGCAGAGGACGGCAGCAAGGTGCAGGCGATGAACCGGCTGTCGAGCATGCTCGACAAGCATCAGAACGCCCTGCACAGGACTAGAGGAGTTGACGGCTGAACCAGCGGACGCCGCCTGGCCTTCGCCGCTGTTCCCTCCACGGCGGGCGTGGGCCGGGTCGGGTCGGGTCGGGTCGGGTCGGGTCGGCGTGACCGTTTACGGCAACAGGCGCTCAACCTCAAGGACACGGCGTTCCAGCCTGGCGGAGTGCACCCTGTTTGCTGAAGTCCGAGCGCGACTAATGGTGTTCTGGGCGGCGTCGAGCATTCCGGCGCGGGCGTAGGACTCCGCGAGCCATGTCCGGTACAGCGCAACCTCTCGGGCATGCTCGGCTGCGTATCCCGCAATCGCGTTGGACAGCAAGGGCTCGGCGCTCACGGGGTCGCCAAGTTCGATGAGGCACCGACCGGCCATGACGTCGATCTCGTTTCGATCGAGCCAGTAGACCCATTCGGGTTCTTCGATGCCCGGAGATCTTGCCGTGTACGAGTCGTCGACCGCGTCAAGCGCGCGTCGGGCGCCGTCCCGGTCACGTGAGCGGGCACTCGCCCATGCGACGCGTTCGAGGAGCAGCGCGCGCACAGTGGGAGTCGCGTTCCGGGCGCCGGCGACGGCAGAACGCGCGAGAAGCGCGGCATCGGCCGGATCGGCGACGTTCGTAGCCTGGTAACTCAGCGACGACAGGAGCTGACCGGCAAGCACATGATCACCGGCGGCCCGCGCCGCCATGACGCCGGACAGGTAGATGCGCTCCGCTTCAACGTACTGTCCGGCATCGCTGGCGACCCATCCCGCGAGTTGCGCGAGTTCACCGACGACGATGAGCAGGCGGCGGCCCGTCTCGTCGGAGTAGCTCGCCTCCTGCACGACGGACCGAGCGTCGGCGAGTTCCTTCCGCACGAGGGGGAAGAGATCTTTCCCGCCGATCACGTCATCGAGATGACGAAGCTCGATTACCCGCTGTTCGAGGTCGGCCGCGAGGCTCGCGCCGACCCGCCGACCGGCGGAGGTCTGGATCGTCACGGGAGTATCTGCAACCAGCCACTCGTGGGCGACCCTCAGCGGGTCGTCGGACGGCCCGTAGAGATGCTCGATCGAGACCCCGAGGGCTCGTGAGTAGGCGGTGACGTGTTCCGGTTTGACCGCGCGGTGTCCGGTCTCCAGGTGCCCGAGGAGCGCCTTGCTGTAGTGGGTGCGGGCGGCGACGGCAGCGAGGCTCACCCCGGCGGCCTCGCGGGCCGTGCGGAGCTTCGCGCCGAGGTCGGACAAGGACCCACCACCTGTAGACGACGGTAGACGCCCGGCTGGTTCCCGTGATGGCCCGGCTACTCCACGCTACCCGAGTAGGGCGAGCCCGGCGGCCGATCACCTCGGGTCCGGTCGGTGTGGCCCGAGATCAATCAGGGGTCGAGGCGTCCACGAGGACACAGAGGAGGGGACCCGCACGCGATGATCACTCGATGGTGGACCACCGCAGCGGGGTTGACCATGAACAGAACCGGTTCCGACAGCGCAGGTGCCGCCCCGAGCGAGACCGCTGCCGCGTTGGCCCCGATGCGGGAGGTGTGGCAGGTCCTGCTTGCCGCGCATGTCCCGGACCGGGACGGCCGGTGCTTGGCATGCCGGTGGCAGACCAGGTCGGCGGACCGGTGGCCGTGCAACGTCTACAGCCTCGCTTCCGCCGCGCAGCGGGTGGCTACTACGCCCCGAGTGCTCGGCCTGTGAGCTACTCGTGGGGCGACCTTGGGAACCACGGTGCTGTTCCGTGGCGGGACCGCTCGGATACCGCGTGGTGGCTGCGGTGGTGGCGTGCCCGGATCACGGGCCACCTGCACATGCGCAAGGTCGGGCGTCGTCGTGACCGCACCGCACGGCGCCCGACCAACCCAAAGGGAACGTGCACAACAGTGTTCGCGCAGGAGAAGGGGAAGGGGATCGAATGTCAGTAACGGTCGAAGAATTCACGGGTGACCCGTTCGCGCCGACGAGCGCGCAGTTCGCGTTGTGCGGGTCGACGTTCACCGAGCGGCGCGAGGATGGGCCGTCGCCGGTTGGGGTGCGGCCGTGGGGTTTGCGCAGGGCTCGTCCCGTCGGACCTGGAACAGTGATTCCGGCATGGCGGTACGACGGGGATCAGCAAATCGCGGTGGATGCTGAGTCCGGTCTGCCGCTGATCGCGGCGAAACCGCCGACCGCGAACACCACGCAAAGCACCGACGGCGAGGATCCGCCGTCGGCCGAGGACTGGAACAACGACTGAGAAATGACGGTCCTCGTCCTCGCGCCGGAACTTGACATCACCGCCGACTACATGGTGACGGTACTGGAAAAACGCGGAGTTTCGATCGTGCGCATGGACACGGGGTGGTTCCCGCAGCGGGCAGGCGTCGACGCCGAGTTTCGTGGTGGGCGGTGGCATGGCGCATTGCACGTCGGGGATCGGGCCGTCGCGTTGGAGGGGCTGCGGTCGATTTGGTATCGCAGCCCTTCCGCGTTCCAGTTCCCGCCGGAGTTGTCGGCGACGGAGCGGCATTGGGCCATGGGGGAAGCGAAACTCGGGCTCGGTGGGATGCTCGCTTCCCTGCCGGTGCGATGGGTGAACCACCCGAATCGCAACGCCGATGCCTCGTACAAGCCGGTGCAGCTGGCGGTCGCCGCGCGGTGTGGGTTGGACGTGCCGGAGACACTGGTCACGAACCGGGCCGAGACGGTGCGCCGGTTCGCCGGAGGTGGTGCGACGGTGACGAAGGCGCTCGGGGCACCGGCGATCGTGGAGGCCGGTGGCCGCAAGACCACGTTCACCCTCCGACTGAACGCCGCCGACCTCACCGATCTGCGCGGGGTCGAGCACACCGCGCACCAGTTCCAGCGGTGGGTGCCGAAGGCGTTCGAGTCGCGGGTGTTCGTGGTCGGTGACCGGGTGTTCGCCGCCGCGATCCACGCGGGCAACGAGGCGAGCTACCTGGACTGGCGAAATGACTACGCCGCGTTGCGGTATGAGCCGATCGTACCGCCCGCCCATGTTGCTGCCGGTGTCGTGGCTTACTGCGCCTCGCTCGGGCTCGCCTACGGGGCGTTCGATTTCGTGATTCGACCGGACGGGCGGTGGGTGTTTTTGGAGTGCAATCCGGGTGGACAGTACGGGTGGATCGAGGACGCCGTTGGTGCGCCGATCACCGAGACGATCGCCGACCTGCTTTCCGAGGAGTCGACGCAATGACGATCAGCGAAGTCGAGTGGCGAACGCGCGCCCGAGGGCTCGCGCAGCAGCTAGCCGATCGTGGCGTGCTGAATGATCCGGCGTGGCGGGCCGCCGTCGAGGCGGTTCCCCGCCATGTGTTCGTGCCCCGCTTCTACCGGCAACGGCCCGACGGGGAATGGTCGGAGACCACCGCCGATGACGGCGGGTGGTTGGATGCGGTGTACGAGAACAAGCCGTTGGTGACTGCGGTGGCTCGGACCGCGAATGGTGCCCGTGTCACGGTGTCTTCTTCCTCGCAGCCGTCGCTCATGGTGGAGATGCTCGCTGTGCTCGACGTGCACGACGGGCACCGTGTCCTGGAGATCGGGACGGGTACCGGATACAACGCCGGGCTGATCTCTCACCGGCTCGGCGATGAGCGCGTGTTCAGCGTCGACATCGGGGCCGATCTGGTCGGCTTGGCACGGGAGAGGCTCGCGCAACTTGGCTACGTGCCGACCCTGGCGGCGCTCGACGGCGCCCACGGGCTGCCGGAGCATGGCCCGTACGACAGGGTCATCGCCACCTGTTCTGTGTCCGTGGTGCCGTGGGCATGGGCTGAACAAGTGCGCCAGGGCGGGCTTGTGCTGGTGGACGTCAAGCGTGGCAGCCATGCCGGGAACCTCGTGTTGCTGCGTCGCGAGTCGGACCGGTTGGAGGGTCGCTTCCTCCCGCATTGGGCCGGGTTCATGCGCATCAGGGACCGTGACGGGGCTCCGACCGGAGGGATCAGCGTGGCGACGGCGAACCCCGAGGATGGGGCACGGTCGTTCACGCCGCTCGACCCGACCCCATGGACTGCGCCGATTGCGTGGTTGCTGGCCAGCGCACGGCTCCCGGGCCAACTTGGGTTCGGCTATATGGGGTTCACCGGCGGCGGGCCAGAGTGGGCGGTGTTCACCGGCGACGACGGATCGTGGTGTGCGGTGCGGATGCAGCCGGATGAGGACGGACACCACGAGGTGCGCGAAGGGGGCTCCACGGCCGTCTGGACCGCGTTTGAAGCCACCCATGCCGAGTGGGAGGCACTCGGGCGGCCCGGGTGGGATCGGCTCGGGCTCACGGTCACGTCGGACGGGTCCCACCGCGTGTGGTTGGACAGCCCGGACGGCGCGCACGCGTGGGAGCTGCCCACCGACTGAACGAGTCTTGTGAGAAGGGGCCCGCCTCCCCACGGGGCGGGCCGTTCCGCACGTGGGCGGAAACGGCTTTCCCGTGGCATACGCCCTGCTCAAGGCCCCATTAGGCCATATGCGTGATAGACCTACCACCCGTCGCCGGGCGGCGTGGGCGCAGCCGGGTGCACCGGCCCGGAAGGGGGGTGCGGTGGCCTCAGGCGGTGACCGGCCGCGTGGGCCCGTCCGGCTCCTCGCTGGGCACCACGGGGATGGCCTGGGTCGGCGCGGACGCCTCTGCCGGATCCACCGGCGCCTCCGCGGGCGCGGCGGGCTCCGGCGCGGCGATCTCCGCGAGGTCGAGCTGGAGCCGGAACGGCTCCTCGATCAGCAGGTCCTCGTCGCCTGCGGCGCGGGCGTACTCGTGGTAGCGGCCACCGATGATCATGTCGGCGACGGCGAACGGGCCGTCGTGGTCGACCAGCACCGAGTACGGGATGCGGCTGCGGGAGTACAGCTGCAGCTTGAAGCTGCGGTCGGTGGCGCCGTGGTCGCTGCCGACCACCTCGATCACCATCAGGGCCGCGGCGGCGTCGAGGACGGCGGGTTCGAGAACCGTGGTCTCGAGGACCGCGGTGTCCAGGTCATCCGCCTGCTCCGCCACGGCCTCCTCGCCCGCCGGGTCCGCGCCGCTGCCGTCGGCCTCCTGGGCGTCGTCCGCGCCGGCCGACGGCGGGGCCGACGTGACGATCAGGTCCGGCACGAGCAGGCAGTCCGGGCCGAGGCGCAGCGGCACCGGACCACGCACGACCAGCCCGTCCGGAAGCGCCGACGCCACGGCCTCCCGCAGGTGCTCGATCGCCCGGATGCGCCGCGGATGCGGCCCCGGGCCGATGATCAGCGTACCGTCGACCACCTCGACGCGGCCGTCGTGCTTCAGGGCGAGGTAGGCGGCCTCGGTCCAGGGGCCCTCGTGGTCGAACACCGAAAAGTCGGTCAACGACTGGCTGTCCACCGTGACCTCCTATCGCTCGTTCCCGCGGCGCAGGTCACATGGTGACACGTGACACAGGGAGACCTCAGGACGACGGAGCGTGACCGCTGATCGGCACGACCAGCGGCGTACCGGCCACCGGGTCGGGGATCACCCGGGCGGCGAGCCCGAAGACCTCGGCGAGCATCGACTCGGTGACGACCTCGGCCGGCTCGCCCGCGGCGACGATCCGGCCGTCCCGCATGGCGATGAGCCGGTCGGCGTAGCGGGCCGCGAGGTTGAGGTCGTGCAGCACCATGACGACGGTGCGGCCCGCCTCCTGGTGCAGCCGCCGGACCAGGTCCAGCACGTCGACCTGGTGGGCGAGGTCGAGGAACGTGGTTGGCTCGTCGAGCAGGAGCAGGTCGGTGCCCTGGGCGAGCGCCATCGAGATCCACGCCCGCTGGCGCTGGCCGCCGGACAGCTCGTCGACGGGACGCTCGGCGAGGTCGGCGATGCCCGTCCACTCGAGGGCCTGGGCCACGGCCTCCTCGTCGTCGGCCGACCACTGCCGGTACCAGGCCTGGTGCGGGTGCCGGCCGCGCGCCACCAGGTCGGCGACGGTGAGCCCCTCCGGCGCCGTGGGTGCCTGCGGCAGCAGGCCGAGGATCCTGGCGACCTCACGGGTGGGCATCCGGTCGATGCGCCTGCCGTCGAGCAGGACCTGGCCGGCGGTCGGCCGGAGCAGCCGCCCCAGCGCCCGCAGGAGGGTGGACTTGCCGCACCCGTTGGGCCCGATCACGGCCGTGATCGTGCCGGCGACGACGTCGAGGTCCAGCCCTTCCACGACGGTGCGGTCGCCGTAGGCCAGCCGGACGTGCTCGGCCCGCAGCCGGACGGCGGACGTGACGGTGCCGGCGTCGGACTCTTCGGTCTGGGTGAGGGGCGTCATGCACGGGCCTCCCGGCCGTAACGGGCGAGCAGGTAGAGCAGGTAGGGCGCGCCGAGGACGGCGGTGACGATGCCGACCGGCAGTTCGGTGGCGCCGAACGCGGTGCGCGCGACGACGTCGGAGATCACGGTGAGCGCCGCGCCGACGACGAGCGACATCCCGATCGGCGGGCGCGCACCCCCGACGAGGCGCTGGGCGATCTGCGGCGAGACGAGCGCCACGAACGCGATCGGCCCGGCGCTCGCCGTGGCCACCGACGCCAGCCCGACGGCGACGAGGAGCAGCAGCGAGCGCGCGCGGTTGACGGGGACGCCGAGGCCGCGGGCGGTGTCGTCGCCGTACTGCAGCGCGCCGAGGACGTGCGCCAGCAGGAACGCGGCCGGCAGCAGCACGGCGAGCGCGACCGACACGGGCACGACGTGCTCCCAGCCGCGCGCGTTGAGGCTGCCGTTGAGCCACACGTAGGCCCGGGCCGCCTCGAACACCTCGGCCACGACGAGCAGCCAGTGCACGATCGCCAGCAGCATCGCCTGCAACCCGATGCCGACCAGCACCAGCCGGAACCCGTGCACGCCACGGCGCCAGGCCAGCCCGTAGATCAACGCGGCGGTGAGCAGGCCGCCGATGAGGGCGGCCATCGGGAGGCCCGCGGACGCGAGGAACCCGCCGACCGCGCCGAAGCCGCCTCCGACCACGATCACGAAGACCGCGGCGGCGCTGGCGCCGGCGGTGAGTCCGATCATGTCCGGGCTGGCGAGCGGGTTGCGCGCGATCGACTGCGTGATGGCCCCGGCCACGGCGAGGGCCGCGCCGACGAGCGCGCCGGTGAGCGACCGGGGCAGCCGCAGCTCCAGGATGATGAACTGCTGCCCGGAGTCACCGCCGCCGAACAGCACCGCGAGCACCTCGGGGATGCTGATCGGGTACTCGCCGCGGCCGATGTTCGCGGCCATGCCGAGGACGAGCGCGGCGATGCCGACCGCGAGCACGATCAGGTACCGCGGCCGCCACACGATCGACACGCGCCGCAGCCGCAGCGCGGGCCGGCCCGGCACGCGCGCGGGCGCCTTCTCCAGGACGGCCATCAGATCGACACCATCTTGCGGCGGCGGACGAGCCAGATGAAGAACGGGCCGCCGATCAGCGCCAGCACGATCCCGACCTGCAGCTCGCCCGGGCGCACGACCACGCGGCCGATCACGTCGGCGACGAGCAGCAGCGCGGACCCGGCGAGCGCCGACGCGGGCAGCAGCCACCGGTAGTCCGGCCCGGTGAACGACCGGACGATGTGCGGGACGACGAGGCCGACGAACGCGATCGGCCCGCACGCCGCCGTGGCCGACCCGGCCAGCAGGGTGATCGCGACGATGCCCATCGTGCGGGTGCGGCGCACGGAGTGCCCGAGGGAGCGGGCGACGTCGTCCCCGAGCGACAGCGCGTTCAAGGCGGGGGCGCTCGCGAACCCGATGAGCGCGCCCGTGAGCAGGAACCACTGCACCTGCCCGGCGATCTCGACCTCGCGCCCGGCGAGCGATCCCACGGCCCAGAAGCGGTAGGCGTCGAGGGTCTGGACGTCGATCAGGATCACGGCCGACGTGAGCGCCGCGAGCAGCGCCGACACGGCCGCGCCCGCCAGCGCCAGCGTGACCGGGGTGGGCCCGCCGCGGGAGACCGACCCGAGCACGAACACGGCGACGCTCGCGACGAGCGCCCCGGCGAAGGCGAACCAGACGTAGCCGAAGAGGTTCGTGACGCCGAACGCGTAGATCCCGATGACCACGAAGAACGCCGCCCCGTTGTTCACACCGAGGAGCCCCGGGTCGGCGAGCGGGTTGCGGGTGTGCCCCTGGATCAGCGCTCCGGCGAGGCCGAGCGCACCGCCCGCGAGCACGCCGAGCAGCGTGCGCGGCATCCGCAGCGCGCGCACGACGATGTCGTCCTCGGTGCCCGTGGGCGTGAAGAGGGCGTGGAACACGCCGTCCAGCGGGATCGCCTTGGCGCCGACGGCGATGCTCGCGAGGCAGGCCGCCACCAGGACGACCGCGAGCAGGACGAGCCCGCCGAGCCGGCGCCTGCGCAACCCCCCGACCGCGGGCGCGGGGGCGGCCGGCGTCGTCAACACGGTCACACCATAGGTGAGGCTGGCCTTCACTAAATAGTGGGTCTTGCCACGCATGTGCTGGGATCGCCTGGTGCGACCGCTGCTGCCGGCCGATGGTGATCTCGACGATGACGGGCTCGCGGCGCGCTACGCCTACCCCGACGACCTGGGCGCGCCGTACGTGCGCGCCGTCTACGTGGCGAGCGCCGACGGCGCGGTGTCGGCCGGCGGCCGCTCCGATGCGCTGAGCTCGCCCGCCGACCGGCGGGTGTTCCGGCTGCTGCGCCGGCTCGCGGACGTGATCCTCGTCGGCGCCGGCACGGCCCGCGCCGAGGACTACCGCGGCGCCCGCAGGCCCACCATCGGCCGGGACACGCCGCCACCGATCGCGGTCGTCACCGGCTCGGCCCGGCTCGATCCGGCGGGCAGGCTGTTCACCGACACCCGCGTGCCGCCGATCGTCCTCACCCTCGCCGCCGCGCCGGCCGAGCGGCGGGACCGGCTCGCCGCTGCGGGCGCCGACGTCGTCGCGCTCGACGGGCTCACGCCGGGCGTCGTCCTCGGTGAGCTCGCCCGGCGGGGCCTGCACCGCGTGCTCTGCGAGGGAGGGCCCACCCTGTTCGGCGAGCTCGTGGCGGCCGACGCGGTCGACGAGCTGTGCCTCACGGTGGCACCCCTGCTCGTCGGCGGTCGCGCCGGCCGGATCGCCGCCGGTCCGGCGGGCGAGCACCTGCACCGGCTGGAGCTCGCCGATGCACTGCACGAGGACGGCGCCCTCCTGCTCCGCTACCGTCGCGCTACGCCGATCGAGTGACTTCGCGGGAGGGTGGATCGGGAATCCGCGTCCCACTGGCGAACACTCTTCCGGCGCGCTCGCCATCCTGCGCGCGGGCGAAGAGCCGATGGAGAAGGATCTACCCCATGAGCGAGAGCACCGCGACTCCCACGACGACGACACCCACCACCACCGTCTCGTCGCCGGCCCGGCTCGCCGACGACACCTCGCAGGGCAAGACCACGATCGCCGCCTCGGTCGTCCAGAAGATCGCCGGCATCGCCGCCCGGGAGATCTCCGGCGTGCACTCGATGGGCGGCGGTGTCTCCCGGGCCTTCGGCGCGATCCGCGAGCGGATTCCGGGCGGGGGCACCGGCGCCACCAACATCTCGGGCGTGCAGGTCGAGGTCGGCGAGAAGCAGGCCGCGATCGACCTCGACATCGTCGTCGAGTACGGCGCGTCGATCGTCGAGCTGGCGCGGGCCGTGCGCCGCAACGTGATCACCGCGGTCGAGCGGATGACCGGGCTCGAGGTGATCGAGGTCAACATCGCGGTCAACGACATCCACCTGCCCATGGCCATCGAAGAGGACGCGATGCCGCCCGTGCAGTCCGCGCGGGTCGAGTGACGGCTCCCACCAGGAGGATGACCGTCGTGCCGAGCCCACCCGACCCGGTCGCGCCGGCCGAACGGGTGGCCGCCGCGGTCGCCGCCCACCCCGCGGTGGCCGGCCTCCACGGCGGCATCTACGGCTCGGTCACCACCTACCTGCCGGGTCGCAAGCTGCTCGGCGTCCGCATCGGCGAGGGCGACGAACCCGTCGAGGTCGCCGTCGTGGTCCACGCCGACCGGCCGATCCCCGACGTGGTGCGGTCGCTGCGCAGCCTGGTGTCCAGGCTCTGCGGCGGCGCGGCCGTCGACATCACCATCGCCGACATCGTCCTGCCCGACGAGACGGCCCTGCCGGACGAGCCGCCGTGAACGAGGAGGAGCGGGCCGCCTACCGGGCCTTCGTCCGCGAGAACCACCCGGACCGCGGGGGCGACCCGGAGGTGTTCGCCGCCGGGCTCGCCCGGTTCCGCGACGCGGAGCCGCCGGTCGACGACCCCCGCTTCGACCGACCGGTCGAGGTGGTGGGGCCGCTGCCGTTCCCCGTGCGGGTGGGCGTCGCGCTGATCCGCACCTGGCGCCGCCGCCGCAACCAGAGAGTCCTTTAGGAGAACCGGATGAATGCCACCCAGACCGGCCTGCTGGCAGGCCTCGCCCTCGGCCTGGCCGGGGCGTTCGGCGGCCTCGGCGCTTTCCTGATCGTGCTGGTCCTCGGCGCGATCGGCCTGCTCGTCGGGCGCGCCCTCGACGGCCAGCTCGACCTCAACGCCCTGCTCGGACGGGGCCGCGACCGGTGACCACGCTCCCGGCCGTCGAGGAGCGTGGCCGGCTGGAGATCCATCCCGCCGTACTGCGCAAGATCGTCGAGCACGCCGCGGACCAGGTGCCCGGCACCCTGCGCCACGAGCGTCGCCTCGCCGGCATCGACATCGGCGAGGCCGGGGCGAGCGCGCGCATCACCACCGGGTCCGGCGATCCGCCCACCGTCGACGTCCGGCTCGAGCTCACGCTCCAGTACCCCGCCCCCGTGCGCACCGTCGTCGCGGCCGTGCGGGCCAAGGTGGGCGAGGAGCTCGCACGCATCGCCGGGCACCGCGTGCGCGCCCTGACCGTGACGGTCGCCGGGCTGCGTTCGGCACGCCCGGCGGCCGCCCGGTTGCACTAGACATGCCCTGACCATCACGAGGAGGAACGCCGTGCGCGTGCTGCTGCGGGTGCTCGCCCCGCTGCTGGGCCTGGCCGTCGCCCTGGTCGGGGTGCTGGTGCTCCTCGAGGTCGTGGCGGCGTCGGTGCGGCCGGCCGGGACCGGCGGGCTCGTCGTACCGTGGCCGGACTGGTACGCGGCGCTCGGGCGGACGGCCTGGACCGACGCCCCGGTGCCGGGCATCGCGATCGGTGTCGCGGTCCTCGGGCTGCTGCTCGTGCTCATCGGGCTGCTGGCCCGGCGCCACGACATCGCGGTCGACGCGCCGGCCCCCGAGATCACCGTCACCGCCTCGCCCCGGATGCTCGCACGCCTCGTCGGCCGCCGCGTGCGCGCCGCGGACGACGTGGCCGCCGCGTCCGTGACCGCGTCCCGGCGGCGGGTGGCGGTGGCCGCGCAGGCGTGGAACGACGCCGGGCCCGAGCTCGCGGACAGCGTGCGCGCCCGCGTGGAGAACCTGCTCGACGAGATACCGCTGCACCACCGTCCGCGGGTGACCGTGACGGTGCAGGACCGGAGGGGGCCGCGATGACCGCCCCGGACCCGCGGAAGACGACCGCAGGCGCGACCGTGCTGCGCCGCCGGGCCGCCGCGGCGATCGCACGCTCCACGGCAGGAGAGCGCACGCTCGCCGTGCTGGTCGGGCTCCTACTGCTCATCGCAGGCTGCCTCGTCGCGCTCCTGTGTTACGGGATCTTCGGCACCGCCCGCGCGAGCCGGCCGCTCATCGACCCGATGATCGTCGACGCGCTCCGCACACAGCCGATGGTCGCCCGCTTCGTCGCGATCGTCGGGGGCCTGCTGCTCGCCGTGCTCGGGCTCGTCTGGGCGGCGCACGCCCTCCGCCCGGAGCGCCGACCCGACCTCGTGATCGACGCCGGCCCGCACGACGGCGGCCCGGACACCTCCATCGTCGTGAGCGCCGCAGCCGCGGCGGAGGCCGTCGCCGCGCAGGCCGCGGCCCTGCCCGGGGTCGGCCGCGCCCGGGCCCGCCTGGTGGGCACCGAGGCCGCCCCCGCCGTACGCGTCACGCTCTGGCTCGCCGACGACGCCGACGTCCGCGACGTGCTCGCCCGGCTCGACTCCGAAGTGCTCACCACGGCCCGCTCCGCCCTCGGCCTCGCCGACCT
This sequence comes from Pseudonocardia wallangbongensis, assembly GCF_054486945.1. Taxonomy (NCBI): domain Bacteria; kingdom Bacillati; phylum Actinomycetota; class Actinomycetes; order Pseudonocardiales; family Pseudonocardiaceae; genus Pseudonocardia; species Pseudonocardia wallangbongensis. The sequence continues at coordinate 482,478 of NZ_JBRERS010000004.1, read as the reverse complement.
CCCCGCGGCCGTGCGGCTCGAGCTCGACCACCTCCAACCCGGACCCCGGGTCGCCTAGTGTCCCCCGCCGGAAGTCCGTTGGGTATGCAACCCGGTATCGGCCTCCTACTCCGCCTTGCGCGGGCTCCACCTGGCCGCCGCTCGCTACGGCCGGGGCCTGCGGCACACTCCTGACGCTCGATCCGTTCACCTCCCTCACACCGACCGTGCGGCACGATGTTCCCGGATCCAGCACGACCGGGAGGGCACCGTTGGCAGGACCACCGCGTCACGCGGTCGGGGCGGCTCTCCCCCGCCTGGTGGCGCTGCTCGGGCTCGTCGCCGTGCTGGCCGCGTGCACGGTGGGGCCCTCGCAACGTCCGCCGGTGGCCGTGCGCGGCGAGAACGTCCCGGTGGCGCCCGGTTCCCCCACCCCCAGCGCGGTGCCGGAGCTCCCGGACCCGGAGCCGCAGGAAGCCAGCATCCCGTTCTTCGAGTGCACCGAGGACACCCTCGTCACGCTCGTGGACCCGCTGCCCGCCGACCGCCAGGTCCAGGTCGACTGCGGCGAGCTCACCGTGCCCGCCGACCCCGACCAGCCGTCACTCGGCGCCGTCACGCTCGGGGTCACCCGCGTCGGGGAGGCCGGGGCGCCCGCCGACCGGCCACCGCTGCTGGTGCTCGGCGACAGCACCCGCGAGCCGTCCACGCGGCACGCGGCGATCCTCTCCGGGCAGGTCGACCCCGCCCTGCTGCACCGCTACACGCTCATCGGCCTCGACCGCCGCGGCGCGGGCGAGGACATCCTGCACTGCGCGCCGGAGAACGCCCGCGCGGCGCTCGTCGACGCCGACGCCGACTCCATCGGCGAGTCGGACCTCGCCACGCTCCTCGAACGCGCACGGGCGGTCGTCCAGGAGTGCAACCTCACGCTCGACGGGGGTCTCGCCAGCTACCGCACCGCCGCATCGGCCGCCGACGTCGAACTGCTGCGCGCCGCCCTCGGCGTGCAGCGGCTCTCCGCCGTCGGTGTGGGCGACGGCGCCGCCGCGCTCGCCATGTGGGCCAGGTCGGCGCCGCGCTCCGTCGGCCGGCTGGTCCTCGACGGGCCGCCGCACCCCACGCAGGACGAGCCCGACCTCACCGACAGCCGCGCCGCCGCCGCCGAAGCCGCCCTCGGCGCGTTCGGGGTGTTCTGCTCGGCGCGCCCCGACTGCCCCCTTGGCGCCGACCCGCGCGCCACGATCGCCGCCCTCCTCGGGCAGCTTCAACGCCGGCCGCTGCTCGCCACCGACGGCACCCGGCTCACCGCGGGCGCCACCGTCACCGCACTGCTGTCCGACCTGGGCGAGCCGCGCCACTGGCCCAGGCTCGCGGCGGCCCTCGCCGCGGCGAACGCGGGCGACCCGGTCCCGCTGCTGACGATCCTCGCGCCGCTGACCGGCCCGCGGGGCCTGTTCGACGGGATGCTCGCCACCAGCTGCAACGACACCCAGCGGCGCCTCGCCCCCGGTGAGATCGGCGAGGTCGCGCAGCGCTGGACCGTCGCGTACCCGACGTTCGGCTCGACGTTCGCGCTGCGGCTGCTGGCGTGCGCACCGTGGCCCACCGGGCGCGCGGCCCCGCTCGCCGGGCAGGCCGAGGCCGCACCGCCGATCCTCGTGATCGGCACGGCCGCCGACCCGCGCGGCGCGCTCGACGGCTCCCGGCGCACGGCCGACTCCCTGGCCACGGCCCGCTTCGTCAGCTGGCAGGGCGCGGGCACCGGGGCCTACCCGCGCACCCCGTGCATCTCCGGTCTCGTGGACGGCATGCTGCTCGACGGCGTGGTGCCCGACTCCGGCACCCTCTGCCCGCCCTGATCGCCGCTCAGCAGTAGAGCTTCTGGGCGAACTCCACGACATCGCTCGCCTGGCTCCGGGTGACGTCCGGCAGCACCGCAGGCACCGACCGCGCGAGCTGGGCCTCGTCGGCCCCCTGGTCGAGCTGGGTGCAGATCGCGGCGGCCGCCTCGGTCTCGGCCTGGCCGCTGCTGCTCGTGGGGATGTCGCCGTCGCGCAGCGCGGTGAGGAAGGCGACCGCGTTCTGGCTGTGCGGGTCGATGGCCGGTGCCGGCGGCTCGGGCTGCGGCACCACCGGGGCGCTCAGGGCCGCCGGGGCCGCCTCGGCGGCGGGCGCCGCCTCGGGCTCCGAGGTCGTGAAGAACGCGACGATCGCGGCCAGCACGAGCACCGCCCCCACACCGACGGCGGCGACGACGGGCCGTGACCTGAGCCGATCGACCAGCCCCTGCTCCTCGGGCTCGTCGTCGTGCTCCGCGTCGTCGGAGGCGTCGACCTCGTCCGCCGGGAGCACGGGCTCGGCGGACGGCCGACGCCGGGTGACGGTGGTCACCTCCGCGGGCCCCGGTTCCGGGCCCCGGGGACGCACGGGGTCGCGCAACGCGTCCAGCCCGGTCAGCACGGCGGTGGCCTCCCCGTCCGTGCCGCCGGGAACCGCGCTGTCGCGCACCGGGCCGTTCCGGTGCTCAGCGCGGGGCGGGGGCCCGCCGGAACGGCCGGGCTCGTCCGGCCGGGCACCACGCGGCGGGGGCCCCGCCGGGCGGCGCGGAGGCGGCCGCCTGCCGGGCGCGCGGGCCGGCGCGATCAGCGGCACGGCCTGCGTCGGCGGTTCGGGCACCTCCGCGCGCCCGTTCTGCCTGCCGGCGGCCTCACCGCGGGCGACGGAGTCGGCGATCGCGCGGACCTCGGCCTCGGCCGCCTCGTTGGCCTTCGCGGCGGCCGTGGCCGCGGTCTCCGCAGCCTCCTCCGCCTCCTCGGCCGCGCGGGCCGCGGCGGCGATTGCGGCGGAGGCGCGTTCGGCCGCCGACGCAGCCGCTTCCTCCGCGGACGCGGCGGCCTGCTCGGCGGCGCGACGACGGGCCGTGTACTCCTCCACCGGAGCCGCAGGTTCCTCCGGCGCACCGCGCCGAGCCGGGCCGGCCGGGGCAACCGCGCCGAACACGGTGGTGGGCTCCGGCGCCGGCCCCTGGTCGAACGGGCCGGCCGGATCGCTCGGCGGTTCCTGCCGCGGACGCGGAGCCTCCGCGTCGGCGATCTCGATGCGCCCGGTGCGGGCGCTCTCCGCGAGCGGGTCGTCGAACAGGTCCGCGGCACCCTGGCCCGCTGCCGCATCCGGACGGTCGCGACCATCGGGACCGACCAGGTCGGCCCCGAACTGGTCCTGGCCGAACCGGTCCTGGCCGGACTGGTCCTGGCCGAACCGGTCCTGGCCGGACTGGTCCTGGCCGAACCGGTCCTGGCCGGACTGGTCCTGGCCGAACCGGTCCTGGCCGGACTGGTCCGGGCCGAACCGGTCCTGGCCGGACTGGTCCGAGCCGAACCGATCCGGGCCGAACCCGTCCTGGCCAGACTGGTCCCGGCGGGACTGGTCCTGGCCGAACCGATCCGGACCGAACCCGTCGTGGCCGAACCGGTCCTGGCCGAACCGGTCCTGCCCGGACTGGTCCTGGCCGAACCGATCCGGACCGAGCCGGTCCTGGCCGAACCGATCCTGGCCGGACTGGTCCCAGCCGAACGCATCGGCACCGCCCTCGGGCGCACCGCCCCGGTCGGAACCGCCCGGATCCGCGGCGAACGGGTCGGGGCCCGCGTGTTCGTCGGCGAACGGGGCCGGCGCGGCCGGGCGCTCGTCACCGTCGCGGGCCGGACCGCTCGGCCGGTTGCGATCGGCCCAGCGGCGCAGCCGCGGGTCGGCGTCAACGAGCTTCCGCTCCCCGGGTTCGGGGGCCTGCGGGTCGCTCTCCGGCGCGCCGTGGTTCAGTGGTTCCCGGCCCAGCAGCACGTGGTGTGACGGTTCGGGGTCGCGGTCGGCGCGGCCGCCGTCCTCCGCCTCACGGCCGATCCCGTCGAACGCGACGCGGTCCGGGAGGGGTGGCGCCAGCGGCGACCGGTCGAGCCGCTCGCGATCCAGCGGGACCCGCCGGGTCCCGGCATGATCACCGTCCATGGGCCCATCGTGCAGCGGATCCCGCTCCGACGTGTCCGGGTCCGGCGTGTCGTCGCCGAACGGGCCCGGCGCGGCGCGGACGCGTCCGGTCGAGAGGGCGTCGAGCGGGTCGCCGTCGAGCCCCCTCCCGGCGAACCGCTGATCGTCGAACCGGCGGTCCTCGGGCGAACGGTCGCCGGGTGCGGGCTCTTCGAAGAAGCCGGAACCCGAACGGGGACCGGCGGGACGCGGGTCCCCGAGCTCCGGCGCGGGAGCACCCCAGTCGTCGCTGCCCAGGTCGTCCCGGCCGCGGTCGGACCAGTCCCGATCGTCGGCGCCGCGGTCGTCGGCCGGGCCGTCGCCGAGGGAGCTGTCGCCGTGCAGGCGCGGTGTCGGGAAGTGCTTCTCGCCGGGGTCGCCGGAGCGCTCGTCCCAGAGCTCGGGGATGTCATGCATCGGCTCCCGGTCCGGGACGGCGTCGCCGGCCGCCGGGTCGCCCCACCCCCAGTCGAAGGGTTGGTCCTCGCCGCCTCCCGCCAACAACCGGTCGACCAGGGACCGGTCGTCGGAGGCTGGGTGCCGCCGCGCCTCCCCCTCGTCGGCCACGGCATGCCTGGCTGCGTTGTATCGCCCAGTCACCGCCTCACCGGCCATAGCACGCTCCCGTCCCCCAGATCACGTTCTTGCCGTGTCTGTACAACGAGCGGGTCACGGGTAAGGCGCGGTCGCCCGCGTCACGCCACACCCCCAAGTGAGGTCGGTCACACCAAGTATGCGCAGGTCACGCGGCGTGTACCTCACTCGTCACGTCCGGTCACCCCGGTCGAGGCCGGCGCACACAGGCGGTGCGACTGTTCGGCCGTACGCCATACGACCGGACGGAGCAGCGCCCGGATCGGGTGAACTCACGCGCGCTTGATCCCGTGCGGACAGCTGCCTATCTTCGGAACCGAGCTTAGATTTAACACCTGAACAAAAGGAGTGCCCGTGCCGGAACCAGCGGCGTGGTGGCGGCAGGCCGTCGTCTACCAGATCTATCCCCGCAGCTTCGCCGACGCGAACGGTGACGGCATCGGCGACCTGCCGGGGATCACGAGCCGCGCCGGGTACCTGCAGGAACTCGGCGTCGACGCGGTGTGGCTCTCGCCCTTCTACCCCTCCGCACTCGCGGACGGCGGCTACGACGTGGACGACCACCGCGCCGTCGATCCCAAGATCGGCACGCTCGCGCAGTTCGACGAGATGGTCGGGGCGCTGAAGGCGGCCGGCATCCGGCTGATCGTCGACATCGTCCCCAACCACACCTCCGACCGGCATGAATGGTTCCGCGCCGCGCTCGCGGCCGCGCCCGGCTCGCCGGAGCGCGACCGCTACGTCTTCCGCCGTGGCGAGGGCCCGCTCGGCGAGCGCCCGCCGAGCGACTGGACGGCCTCCTTCGGCGGGCGGGCGTGGGAGCCGGTGGGTGACGGGCAGTGGTACCTGCACATGTTCGCGCCCGAGCAGCCCGACCTGAACTGGGACAACCCGGAGGTCCGCGAGGACTTCCTGCAGACCCTGCGGTTCTGGGCCGACCGCGGCGTCGACGGCTTCCGGGTCGACGTGGCCAACGCGCTCGCCAAGGACCTCACCCCGCCGCTCCCCACCCAGGCCGAGCTGGACGCCGATGACCTCCCCGACGGCGTGCACCGGCTGCTCGACCGCGACGCGGTGCACGAGATCTACAAGGGGTGGCGGGAGCTCTTCGACCGCTACGACCCGCCGCGCACGGCCGTGGCCGAGGCGTGGGTGCGCTCGGCCCACCGCCGGGCCCGCTACGCCTCCCCGGAGGGCCTCGGCCAGGCCTTCAACTTCGACCTGCTGCTCGCCTCGTGGGACGCCACCGAGTTCCGGAAGATCATCGAAGAGAACCTGGCGCTCTCCCGGTCGGCGGGCACGTCGTCGACGTGGGTGTTCTCCAACCACGACGTCGTGCGGCACGCCACCCGGTACGCGCTGCCCACGGGCACCGACCTCAAGGCGTGGCTCCTCGGGAACGGCACGAACCCGCCCGCGGACGCCGGGCTCGGCCTGCGCCGGGCCCGCGCCGCCACCCTCCTGGCCCTCGCGCTCCCCGGCTCCACCTACCTCTACCAGGGCGAGGAGCTCGGGCTCCCCGAGGTGGCCGATCTGCCGCCGGAGGTCCTGCAGGACCCCACGTGGATCCGGTCCGGCCATACCAAGAAGGGCCGCGACGGCTGCCGCGTGCCGCTCCCGTGGACCGCCACGGGCCCCTCGTTCGGCTTCGGCGCCGGCCCCGCCCACCTCCCCCAGCCCGCGGGCTTCGCCGAGCTGTCGGTCGAGCGCGAGGAGGCGGACGAGGCCTCAACCCTCGCCCTCTACCGCCGGGCGCTCGCGGAGCGTCGCCGGCTGCAGACGGAGGAGGGCCTGGAGTGGGCGGTGGACGCCCCGGACGACGTCGTCGAGTTCAGCCGTCCGGGCGGCTGGACCTGCATCACGAACTTCGGCGAGGCCCCGGTGCCGCTGCCGGCGGGCCGGGTGATCGTCTCCAGCGCACCGCTGCCGGACGGGACGCTCCCGGCCGACACGACGGCCTGGCTCGAACCGTCCACCTGACGGCTCACACACCAACATCGGCGCTCACACACCAACTGCAGTTCGTGTGCCGGCACCACTGTTGGTGTGTGAGCGCCTCGGCTACCGCGCCGCGTCGTCCAGGCCGCCGCGCAGGGCTTCGGTGATCAGGTCGATGTGCTCCTCGGCCAGGGTGAGCGGCGGCGACACCGCGACGGCGGAGACCATCGGCCGCACCAGCACCCCGCGCTCGCGGGCCCCGGCGGCCACCGCGGCCGGCAGCCCCGGGTTCGCGGCCAGCCGCTCCGGGTCGAGCTCGACCGCGGCGAGCACGCCGGTGCCGCCGCGGGCCTCGACGACCAGGGGGTGGTCGGTGAGGGACTGCACGGCCTCGTGGAGCGGGAGCTCCAGCCCGTCGGCCCGCTTGAGCAGCTCCTCGTTCTCCATCACGTCGAGGTTGGCGAGGGCGGCGGCGCAGGCCGTCGGGTGGCCGGAGTAGGTGGAGCCGTGCCGGAACGGGGCGGCCCCGTCCGCGAAGAACGGCTCGGCCACCCGCTCGTGCGCGACCACCCCGGCCAGCGGCACGTACCCGCTGGTGACGCCCTTCGCGAACGTGACGAGGTCGGGCACGATCCCGAACCGGTCGACGCCGAACCAGTCACCGAGCCGGCCGAACCCGCAGATCACGCTGTCGATGACGAGCAGCACGCCGTGCCGCGTGCAGATCTCGCGCACCCGCTCGATGTAGCCGGGCGGCGGGGGAAGCACGCCACCGGCGCCGATCACCGGCTCGACGAAGAACGCCGCCACGCGCCCCGGCCCGGTCCGCTCGATCTCGGCCTCGAGCGCCTCCGGGTCGTCCCACTCCACCTGCACGACGTCGGGCACGAACGGGGCGGCGAGCCGGTTGGCGGGGATGCCGGCGAGCGCGGTGCCGAAGCCGTGGGTGCCGTGGTAGCCGTTGCGCCGGCTGATCAGCACCGTGCGCTCGGGCTGCCCGGTGCGGGCGAAGTGCTCGCGGGCGATCTTCGCGGCGGTGTCGACCGCCTCGCCGCCGCCGTTCACCAGGAAGATCTTCGCCCCGGGCACGGGCGCCAGGCCGGCGAGCCTGCGGGTGAGCTCCAGCGCCGGGCGGTTCGCGACGTCGGCGAACGTCTGGTACGTCGCGAGCTCGCGCATCTGCGCCGCCACGGCCTCGGCGATCTCGGCGCGCCCGTGGCCGACGTTGACGCACCACAGGCTCGCGGTGGCGTCCAGGTAGCGGCGCCCGGACTCGTCCCAGAGCCAGACGTCCTCGCCGCGCGTGACCACGAACTCGCCGTGGCGGACGGTGCCCATCGCGGCGAACGGATGCCAGAAAGCGGTGTCGGTCGCGTCACTCATGGCGGTGACGTTACGCGTCGGGGGCTAGTCGAGCCTCCGCTCCTCCGACACGACGTGCACCGCGGCCTCCTCCGCCGACGCCGCGCCCCCGTCGATCCCGGCGTCGACCGCGTACAGCTCCTCGTCGTCGTCGAAGTCGTCGCCGAACGCGCCGTTCGCGGAGACGAGGCGGCCGGCCCGCACGTCGCCGACCTCGTCGTCGAGCAGCTCGCCGTCGGTGTCGGAGGCATCGCCGAGATCGTCGCCCAGCCACTGCGCGGCGTCGGGCAGCTCGCGGGCGAGCCGCCCGTCGAGCGGCTCGCCGTCGGCCTCTTCACGGGCCGTGGTGCCCCACCCGGTGCTCGCCAGCGGCTTCTCGACCGGCGACCAGCCCTCGTCGAGCACGTCGCCGACGCCGCGGTCGTCCAGGCTGTCCTCGGGTTCGAGGACTCCGGAGTCGTCCTCGTCCGAGCGGTTCTCGGGATCCATGGCGCTAGTGTCCCGGGTCGGAGGTCCGGTGCATATATCGGCGGATCCAGGTTTCTGCTGGGTGTGCCGGCGGGCCGCCGCGTTGTATGGGCATCCTCGGGCGGATCGCCGGTGCGCTCAGCGGGAAGCTGGGCCGTCGAGATATGTGGTGGATCTTCGACCCGGGACACCAGGGTGGCACGCTCACGGGAGGCACTCCAGGGCGAGGAGCACCACGGCGGCGTCGGCCGGCATGGTGACGTCGCGCCCGGTCAGCTCGGCGAACCGGCGCAGGCGGTTGACCACCGTGTTGCGGTGGCAGTACAGCCGGGCCGCGACCTGCGCCACGGACCCGGTGGCGGCGTAGGCGCGCACCGCGGCCAGCAGCCGCTCCCGCTCCCTCGGCGGCACGTCGGTGAGGCCGGCCAGCTCCACCTCGACGAGGTCCGCGGCGGTGTCGGACAGGCGGGCTGCCGCGAGGGGGAGCCAGGCGTCGGCGAGCCCGCGCGGGCCGTCCGTCCCCGGGGATACCTCGACGAGCTCGCCGGCGATCCGGGCGCTGCGCGGCACGCGGGCGAGACCGTGAGCGACCGGGCCCACCCCGCACGGCACCCCGGCGAGCGCGGCCCGCACCGGGGCGCCCGTCCCGCCCTCCCAGCGCGCGATCAGCACGACGTGCCTGCCCGTGGACTGCACGTGCACCATCCGGCCGTCGGCGCCGAGCCGGTCGGCGACGCGGCGCAGCGCCGGCCCGGCCGCGGCCGAGGCCGCCGCGACGAGCAGGTCGGCGTCGACGTCCACGTCGAGCGCCACGGCCAGCCGCTCCACCTCCTCCGGGTCGGGATCACCGCCGGCGAGCAGGGAGGCCACCAGCATCGTGCGCTCCCCCTGCCGCTCCCGCGCGAGCAGCGCCGCCTCGGCCTGGTAGCTCACCTGGATCTGCGTCGAGTAGTCCTCGACGGCCGCCCAGACGTCCTCGACGCGGGACACGAGCAGCGCCTCGTCCGCGGGCTCGGCCCGCTCGCGCAGGCCCGCCCAGAGCACGCGGAAGTCCAGCCGCACCGCCGTGAGCAGGTCGTTCAGCGGGACTCCCCGCCGCGCCCGGTCCCGGCCGATCGACGGCCCGATGTCCAGCAGCCGCTCCGGAACGGGCTGCCCGGCGATCCGGCGCAGCAGGTAGTCGAAGGTGCGGTCGGCGTCGGCCTCGAGGACCTCGTCGGGCACGACCCCGCGCCCGTACGGGCCGATCGCCCGCACGCGGCCGACGAACGAGGCGACGAGTGCATCCGCATCCGCGCGCAGCCGCCCGACGAGGGTGGTCCACCGGGCGCCGTCCCGCAGCTGCTGCACCCGCACACGCTAGGGCCGCGTTCCGCAGCGAGCCACACCGCACGAATGGCGCTTTCATTCCACTGAGCTCAGACAAGCATGGCGTGCGACGGAGCGGGACGAGAGTGCCGCTCGTCCAACTGGAACGCTTCCTGGCCGGGGCTCGCGCGGATCCGCGGCTGGTGATCCATCCGAGATGCGGGGAACCGCCCCCACGAGGACGCGAACCGTGGTCTCGCAGCGATCAAGGCCGCATGATCGCTCCGAACTGCGCCGGATCGCCCCGGCCAGGGCGCTGAACGCGATCTCGCGACGATCATGCTCGGGTCGCACCTCGATCGCTAGGTGACCACACGCGGTCGACGAGCACCCGAGGTGAGTGCTCGTACCCAGGGCCGGGAGGCACGACGAGCATCTCGCAGAGCGCCCACGCGATCGGTAGTCCTCCAGCCGGCCCCGCCCGTCACCGCAGCGCGCAACGCGCCACATGCCCACGCGCGTACCCGGGGCGAGTCCACGACAGCGCGGCGGGGCCGACCGCATCACATCTCCGACAGGCCAACGCGAGACGCACCTGGAAATCGCGCCAACCCCACCAACCCGCGGCCCCACAGGGCCCGACCGAGCAGGCCCTCAGCCGGCCAGCGCCTCCGCCAGGCGGCGCGTGCGTTTGCGGTGGTCGGACCTCGCGGCCAGGGCGCCGTCCAGGTCCACCTCGACGAACCGCGTGCGGGTCTTCGGCGCCGACTGGCCGACGACGTCGAGGTCGCCCGAGACAACGGTCGCGATCATCATGTAGCCGCCGCCGGAGACGGCGTCGCGGTGCAGGATGATCGGCTCGACGCTGCCGGGCACCTGGATCGAGCCGATCGGGTACGGCGCGTCCACGATGTTCGACGGGTCCTGCCCGGCCCCGAACGGGGGCTCGCGCGGCACCGTCTCCAGCTCGGGTCCCGCGTAGCGGAACCCGATGCGGTCGGCCACCGGTGTGAGGTCCCAGGTGGTGTCGAGGAAGGTCGCGCGGCCCGCGGCGGTGAGGCGGTGGTCGTAGAGGCCCATCACGACCCGCACCTCGACGTCCTTCGACAGGTTCGGCCGCAGGTCGGCGGGCACGCTCCGGCCGGGCGCCGCTCCGGGCGCGGGCCCCACCGGCAGCCGGTCGCCCACCGCGATCGGCCTCCCGGACAGGCCGCCGAGCGCGCCGAGGGCGTAGGTCGAGCGGCTGCCCAGCACCTCGGGGACGTCGATCCCGCCCGCGACCGCGACGTACGCCCGCGCCCCCGCGGTGAGGTAGGCGAAGCTCAGCACGTCACCCGCGGACACCGGGAACGACTCCCAGTTCGGACGCTCCTCCCCGTTCACCTTCGGCACCATGCTCGCGCCCGCGACGGCCACCACGGCGTCGGCGGTGAACGCGAGCTCCGGGCCCATGTAGACGGCCTCGAGCGCCGCGGCGCCCGCGGGGTTGCCGACGAGCAGGTTCGCCGCACGCAGCGAGTGCTGGTCGAGCGCACCCGACGGCGGGATGCCCAGGTGGTAGTAGCCGGTGCGGCCGGCGTCCTGCACGGTGGTGGACAGCCCCGGCTTGACGACCTCGATCACTTCAGGACCTCCAGTAGCCGCGCGTTGTAGCCGTCGGGGTCGTCGAGGAACGACTGCAGGTGGAAGTCGACGGGTCGCGCCGTGACGCGGAACGTGCCGGCCTCCACGTCCGCGAGGAGCTCGTCGTAGCGCTCCCGGTCGACGGGGGTGAACTTCACGATGTCGGCCGGGCGGAACAGCACCATGAAGTCGGTGAAGTCCGGCAGGGTCTGCGACGGGTCGTAGATCGGGGCCGGCGTGATGCCGAACATCTGGTACCCGCCCGCACCGCGCACCGAGTAGATGCAGGAGAAGCAGCCGCCGTAGCCGACGGTCTGCTTCGGGGTGTCGGTCCGCGGGCGCAGGTACTTCGGCACGATGATCTGCCGTTCCCTCGGCACCATCTGGTACTTGAACGGCAGCCCGGCGACGAAGCCGACCATCGAGGTGAACCAGGGCGAGCCGGAGTGGGCGGCGATGAAGTCCTCGACCGACGAGAAGCCGTTGATCCGGGTCGCGTACTCGATGTCGGTGGCGTCCGGGTCCTGGTGGCGGTCGCGGAACCGCATGAGGGTCTCGGTGGTCCACGGGTCGCGGTAGAGCACCGGGATCTCCAGCACCCGGGTGGACAGCGCGAGCTCGTGGGCGTCGCCGACCTGCTGCTCCAGGTCCCGCAGCAGCGCGAGCAGCTCGGCCGGATCCAGCACGTCCGGGTCGAACCGCACCTGGTAGGAGGCGTTCGCCGGGCAGATCTCCAGCACGCCGCCCGGCCGCGCGTCGGAGAGCTTCTTCGTGATGGCCATCGCCCGGAAGTTGGCCTGCAGGCTCATGTCCTCGGCCAGCTCGACGAAGACGAACTCGTCGCCACCCCAGCTGTAGCGGGCCGGCGCCACGCCGGTCGTCGCTGTCATGCGTCCTCCCACCACTGCTCCAGCGTCCCGGTGTGGAACTGCCCCGCACCGAACCACTCCTGGTCGAGGATCTCGGTGTGCAGCCCGGCCGTCGTCGCGACGCCCTCGACGGCGAACTCCGCGAGCGCCCGGCGGGAGCGGCGGATGGCCGACTCCCGGTCCTCGCCCCACACGACGACCTTCGCGAGCAGCGAGTCGTAGAACGGCGGGACGGTGACGTCGGGCTCCAGCCAGGTGTCGACCCGCACCCACGGCCCGGCCGGCAGCTCCACCCGCCCGACCTTCCCCGGCGAGGGCAGGAAGCCGCGCGCCGGGTCCTCGGCGTTCAGCCGGAACTCGATCGCCCACCCGCGGGCGGTGATGTCCTCCTGCGCGTGGCGAAGCCGCTCGCCCGCCGCGATCCGCAGCTGCTCGGTGACCAGGTCGACGCCGGTGACGAGCTCGGTGGTCGGGTGCTCCACCTGGATGCGGGTGTTCATCTCGATGAAGAAGAACTCGTGCGTCTCGTCGTCCACCAGGAACTCGACGGTGCCGGCGCTGCGGTAACCGACCTCGCGGGAGAGCCGCGCGGCCGCGGCCGTCATCGCCTCGCGCACCCCCGCGTCGATGCCCGGCGAGAGCGCCTCCTCCACCACCTTCTGCCGCCGCCGCTGCAACGAGCACTCCCGCTCGAACAGGTGCACGGCGTCGGTGCCGTCGCCCAGCACCTGCACCTCGACGTGCCGGGCCCGGCGCACGAAGCGCTCCAGGTACATCCGCCCGTCGCCGAACGCGCTCGCCGCCTCACCCGACGCGGCCGGGAACGCCTCGCGCAGCCCGGCCTCGTCCTCGACGACCCGGATGCCGCGCCCGCCACCGCCGGCGGCCGCCTTGAGCATGATCGGATAGCCGATGTCGGCGGCGGCCGCCACGGCCGCGGCCACGTCCTCGACCCCGCCGGGCGTGCCCGGCACCGTCGGCACCCCCGCGGCCGCGGCCACCTGGCGGGCCCGGACCTTGTCGCCCATCTGGTCGATCACCGCGGCGTCCGGCCCGACGAACGCGAGCCCGGCGTCCGCCACAGCCGCCGCGAACGCGGCCCGCTCGGACAGGAACCCGTAGCCGGGGTGCACCGCGTCGGCGCCCGCCGAGCGCGCCGCCTCGACGATCGCGTCGACCACCAGGTAGCTCTTGTTCGCCTGCGGCGGCCCGATCTCCACCGCCGCGTCGGCGAGCCGGACGTGGCGTGCCTCGGCGTCGGCCGTGCTGTGCACCGCCACCGTGGGGATCCCGAGGTCGCGCGCGGCGCGGATGATCCGCACCGCGATCTCACCGCGGTTCGCGACGAGGAGGCGCTTCACGCTTCGATCACCGCGACCGCCTGGCCCGCGTCCACGACGTCCTCGTTCTCGACGAGGAACTCGACGATCGTGCCCGCGGCACCGGCCGGCACCGGGTGGAACGACTTCATGACCTCGACCAGACAGACGGTGTCGTCGGCCCCGATGCTCTGGCCCTCCTTCGCGTACACGTCGCTGTCCGGGTCGGGCCGGCGGTAGAAGACACCGGGGATGGGTGAGACGACCTCGTGGCGGGTCACTCGGGCTCCTCTCAGATCACAAGGGGTCGTGAGTGGATACGAGCGCTGGAGCACTCGTATCCACTCACGGCTCAGTTGAGGTGGGGACGCAGGGCTTCGTGGACCGCCTTCGCGAGGTCGACGGCGTTGGGGGTGTCGGAGTGCACGCAGACGCAGTCGGCGCGCACCGGGATCTCGGTGCCGTCGACGGCGGTGGCGACGCCGTCGGTGACCGCGCGCACCGCCTTCCGCGCCGACGACCCCGGGTCGAACGCGGCGTGCTCCCGGGTGATGATCAGCGACCCGTCCGGGCGGTAGTCGAGGTCGGCGTAGTACTCGGACAGGAACCCGCCGGGGCTCGGCCCCCAGACCCGTTCGTGCACCGTGCCCGACATGCCCATCAGCGGCACGCCGAACACGGCGGCCGCGTCGGCGACGGCCGCGGCGACCTCCTCGTCCCGGGCGGCCATCCCGTACAGCGAACCGTGCGGCTTGATGTGGTTCAGCTCCATGCCCTGCTCGCGCAGGAAGCCGGCGAGCGCCCCGACCTGGTAGATCACGGCCGCGGTGAGCTCGTCGCGGTCCATCTTCATCTCGCGGCGCCCGAAGCCCTCGCGGTCGGGCAGCGACGGGTGGGCGCCCACCCGCACGCCGCGCTCCTTGGCCAGCGCGACCGTCCGCCGCATCACCCGTGGATCGGATGCGTGGAAGCCGCAGGCCACGTTGGCGAGGGTGATCCAGGGCATCAGCCCCTCGTCGTCACCGCACCGGTAGATGCCGAAGGCCTCGCCCATGTCGCAGTTGATCGCCACCATGCCCGGCCCTCCGTTCATTTCGTGGTCGTCCCGGCAGTCTTGCGCGCACCCCCGATCGCCCGCCAGACCTTCTCCGGGGTGACCGGCATGTCGAGGTGCGTGACCCCGAGGTGGGCGACGGCGTCGATCACCGCGTTCACCACGGCGGGTGACGAGCCGATCGTGCCCGACTCGCCGATCCCCTTCACCCCCATCGGGTTGGTCGGGGACGGGGTGACGGTCTGGTCGAGGGTGAAGCTCGGCAGGTCCACCGCGCTCGGGAGGTGGTACTCGGCGAGCGTGCCGGTCCTCGGGTTGCCCTCGGCGTCGTAGACGGCCTCCTCGTAGAGCGCCTGCGCCACGCCCTGGGCGATGCCGCCGTGCGGCTGGCCCTCGACGATCGCCGGGTTGACGATCGGGCCGCAGTCGTCCACGGCCACGTGGCGGCGGATCTCGACGCGCCCGGTCTGCGTGTCGACCTCGGCCGCCTCGAGCAGGTGCGCGGCGATCGCGCGGGCCTTGGTGGCGGAGACTTCACACACCCCGGACCGGCTTCACATAAGGCCGGCCTTATGTGAAGCCGGTGTTGGGTGTGTGAAGTGGGCCGCAGGGCCGCGTCAGGTGCGCGTCCCGAAGAACTGCGCGGCCATCTGCAGCGAGCTGTCGACCACCTCGAAGCCGCGCGGGAGCATCACCCGCTCGTACGCCGCCACCGCCTCGACGGGCGACCCGCCCCCGAGCAGCTCCTCGGCGAGGGTCTGCGCATCCCGCAGCGCGGTGTTCGCGCCCACCCCACCGGTGGGCGGCATGGTGTGGATCGCGTCGCCGAGCAGCGTGACCGGGCCGGGCTCCCACGGGTCGACGCGCTCACCGGCCCGGATCGTGATCGGGAAGAACGTGGCGGGGTCCGCGTGCGCGAAGAGCCCCCGGACCGCGGGGTGCCAGGCGGCGGTGGCCTCGACGGTCAGGCCCCAGATCTCCTCCGGTGCCATCCGGTGAAGCTTCTCGTCCGGCACGCCGAGGCGTTCGGGGGTGGCCGTCAGGACCGTCATGAGGTAGTCGGACGCGCCGTTCCCCGGCGGGGTGCGGAACCGGAGCGGCGCGAACCCGGCGCCGTAGCCCGTGCGGTCCGCCACCCAGGAGAAGCCGCGGTCGAGGTCGGCCGGCACCAGCGGGTCGGTGTCCGGGCCGAGCGCCATCCGCCCGTACAGGCAGCGGATCCCGAGGTCGCGCACCGTGGCGTGCGGGAGCAGGCGGCGGCGCACCGCCGAACCGATGCCGTCCGCGCCGACCAGGACATCCCCCTCGGCGGTGCCGCCCTCGGCGAAGTGCACGCGCACCCGCCCCGACGACAGGACCTCGTAGCCGGTCACCGTCCGGCCGAAGTGGACGGCGCCGGCCATCCCGGTGAGCAGGCCCTGCCGGAACGTGTAGCGGTCGACGCAGGTGATCCGGTCGTCGCCGGCGATCGGGAACGTCTGCGCCATCACCTGTTCCAGCTGGTCGGTGTAGCCCGCCACCAGGTCGCCGCTGACGCCGCTCGTCCGCCGCACCAGCCGGAGGACCTCCGGCGGCAGGCACGCGGCCAGAGCGGCGTTGCCGTCGCCGTCGATGTGGATGCGGTAGCCCTGGTTGCGGGGCTGCGGCGACGGATCCCGCTCGTACACCGCCACGTCCAGGCCGCCCCGACGCAGCGCCTGCGCGAGCGCCAACCCACCGATGCCGGCACCACTGATCAGGATCCGGGTCACGCCGCCAGGTTATCACTCATCCGATTGATTGAGTCATACGATCGACAAGATTGTGCATCTGCACAGTTTGCGGGGCGGATCTGGTGGGGCATTCGGCTTTCCCGCCGCAGGAGCGGGCACCATGCTGTCCCGATGCCGACCCCGGAGGGGCGATGCACCTGACTCCCCGCGAACACGAGCGACTGCTGCTCGCCGCAGGTGCCGACCTCGCCCGGCGCCGCCTCGCCCGGGGCGCCCTCCTGGGTGCGCCCGAGGCCGTGGCGCTCGTCTGCGACGAGATCTGCGAGCTCGCCTGGGACGGCCTGCCCTACGAGGAGGTCGTCGCGAGGGCTCGCGAGCTGATCGGGCCCGGCCGGCTCGTCGACGGGGTCCCGGCGGCGGTGCCCGCCCTGCAGGTGGAGGCGCTGTTCCCGCACGGCTCGGTGCTGGTGCACGTGGACGCGCCGTTCGGGCCGCCGCCCGCCGACGGTCCGGGCGCGGTGCGCGTGGCCGCCGGGGACGTCGAGCTCGCCCCCGGCCGGGAGCGGGCCACCGCCGTGCTGCGCAACACCGGGCACCTGCCGATCTGGGTCTCCTCGCACGTGCCGCTGGACCGGCTCAACCCCGCGTTGCGAGTCGCGCTCCCACCGGAGGGCCGCTACCGGCTCGACGTCCCGGCGGGCACGGCGCTGCGGGTGGAACCCGGCGCCGAGCGGGAGGTCGCCGTCGTGCGGATCGGGGGCACGGCATGACCGCGATCGACCGCGCCGACTACGCGCGCCGCTACGGCCCCACCACCGGCGACCGGATCCGGCTCGCCGACACCGGGCTGTGGGTCGAGGTGGAGGCCGACGACACCGAACCCGGCGAGGAGGTGCTCGGCGGCTGCGGCAAGACCGCGCGGCACGGTGCGCTCGTGGAGAGCGCGGCCGACCGGTCGTCGGCGCTGGACATGATCGTGCTCGGCGTCGTGCTGCTCGACCCGGTGCTCGGGATCCGCAAGACGAACATCGGGATCAAGGACGGCCGGGTCGTGGGCGTCGGGCGCGCCGGCAACCCGGACGTCCTCGACGGCGTGGACCTCGAGGTCGACGCGCACACCGCGATGATCACCGGCGAGGGCATGCTCGCGACGCCCGGCATCGTCGACTCGCACGTGCACCTGTCCAACGCCGACCTCGCCGCCGCCGCGCTCTCCGCGGGGGTCACGACGATCGTCGGGATGGGCATCGGCGGGGTGTGGGACGTCGGCGCGAACCCCCGCCACAACCTGCACTCGCTCATCGCGGGCTGGGCCGACGTGCCGGTGAACGCCGCGTTCCTCGCGCGCGGGTCGTCCACCTCGGCGGCGCTGCTGGAGGAGGCGGTGCTGGCGGGCTGCGGCGGGTTCAAGGTGCACGAGGACTGGGGCGCCACCCCGGACGTGATCGACACCTGCCTGGGCGTGGCCGAGGCCGCCGACCTGCCGGTGGCCCTGCACACCGACACGCTGAACGAGTCCGGCTACCTCGCCGACACCCTCGACGCGGTCGGCGGCCGCACCGTGCACGCCTACCACGTGGAGGGCGGTGGCGGGCACCCCGACCTGCTCTCGATCGTCTCCCGGCCCAACGTCCTGACCAGCTCGACGACGCCGACGCTGCCGCTCACGCCGTCCACGGTGGCGGAGCTGCACCCGATGACGCTCACCGTGCACCGCGGTCACGCGCACGTGCCGAGCGACGCCGCGATCGCCGCGAGCCGGATCCGCGAGCACGCGATCTCGGCCGAGAACCGGCTGCACGACCAGGGCGCGATCAGCATCGTCAACTCCGACGCGCTCGGCATGGGCCGCATCGCGGAGACCGCGCGCCGCACGTGGCAGCTCGCGTCGGTGCAGGCAGAGCTCGCCGGGGAGACCGGCCCCGATGTCGCGAACAACGCGCGCGTGCTGCGCTACCTGGCCAAGCTCACGCACAACGCCGCCGTGGCGCACGGGATGGCGGCGCACGTCGGCTCGCTGCGGCCGGGCCGGCTCGCCGACATCGTGCTGTGGAACCCGGCCTGGTTCGGCGCCCAGCCCGAGCTGGTGATCAAGTCCGGGTTCGTGGCCTGGGGCGCGGCCGGCTCGGGCTCCGGCTCCACCCGGCTCACGCAGCCGCGGCGGATGCGCGCGTTCTACGGCGGGCACGGCGCCGCACCCGCCCGGCTGGCCCACGTGTTCGTGTCCGGGCAGGCCGACACCGCGGCGCTCCCGGCCGGGCGCACCTACTCCACCGTCGCCGACAGCCGCGGGCTCACCTGCGCCGACATGCTCCACAACACCGCCACCCCGCAGGTCGAGGTGGCGCCCGAGCCGATCCCGGTGCGCGTCGACGGCCGCGAGGTCCCGCTGCACCGGTCCGCCACGCTCCCGCTCACGCGGCTCCACCACCTGGGGTGAGGAATGGAGATCGACCTGCTCGTCCGCAACGCCGCCGTCGTCACGGTGGACGACGCGCGGCCGCGCGCCCGCACGCTCGCCGTGCACCACGGCCGGGTTCTCGCCCTCGACGCCGACGGCCTGCGCGGGAGGACCGAGATCGACGCGCAGGGCGCCGCGCTCGTGCCCGGGTTCGGCGACGCGCACAACCACATGGCGTGGTTCGGCTCGTCGCTCGACGAGGTCGACCTCACGGGCCTGTCCGACCTCGCGACCCTCTACGACCGCGTCGCGGAGCGCGCGGCCACCCTCGGCCCGGACGCGTTCGTGGTCGGCGCCGGCTACGACGACACCGCGATCGGCGGGCACCCGCACCGCCGGGGGCTGGACCGGGTCGCCGGCGGGCGACCGGTGGTGCTCAAGCACCGGTCCGGCCACGTGACCACGGTGAACAGCCCCGTGCTCGACCGCATCGGCGTGCTCGACGGCACCGCGGTCGTGCCCGAGGGCGGGGTCGTGGTGCGCGACGGGTCCGGCGACCCGACGGGCACCCTCGAGGAGCAGGCGCAGAACCTGGTGGGCGCGCTGCTCGTCCCCTACGCCACCGACGACCTCGCCCGCGCGATCGGCAACGCGTCCGCCGTGTACGCGACGGAGGGGCTCACCCACGTCACCGAGTGCGGCATCGGCGGCGGCTGGGTCGGCCGCTCCCCGCGCGAGCTCGCCGCCTACCAGCGGGCCCGTGACACCGGCGTGCTCACCGTGCGCGTACAGCTGATGCCGGTCGCCGACGTGCTGCACCCGGTGGCCGGGCACGCGACCGACCCGGACGGGATCGGGCTGGACCTCGGTATCCGCACCGGCTTCGGCGACGACCGGCTGCGCGTCGGGCCGATGAAGATCTTCCTCGACGGTTCGCTCGTCGCCCGCACCGCGGCGATGCACGAGAACTTCTGCGACCGGCACTCGCACGGCTACTTCCAGGACGACCCCGCGCTCATGCGCTCCCGCATCCTCGGCGCCCACGCGGCAGGCTGGCGGATCGCGGCGCACGCGATCGGCGACCGCGCGATCGACCTGGCCCTCGACGCCTTCGCCGAGATGCAGCGCGCGCACCCGCGCCCGGACGCCCGGCCGCGCATCGAGCACGCCGCCGTCACCTCGCCCGAGCAGGTCGCGCGCATGGCGGAGCTGGGCGTCACGCCGGTGCCGCAGCCGCGGTTCCTGCACGAGATCGGCGACACGATGGCCGCGGCGGTCGGGCCGGACCGGGCCGCCGGGCTGTACCGGCACGCGAGCTTCCTGCACGCCGGGCTGCAGGTGCCGGGCAGCTCCGACCGCCCGGTCGCGGCCGGGGCGCCGCTGCTGGGCATGCGGTCGATGGTGCTGCGCCGCACCGCGTCCGGCGCCGTGATCGGCCCGGAGGAGCGCGTCGACGCCACCACCGCGCTGCGCGCGTACACCCTCGACACGGCCTGGGTCGCCGGCGAGGAACGGGAGCGCGGGAGCCTCACCCCGGGCAAGCTCGCCGACTTCGTGCTGCTCACCGACGACGTCACGACGGTCGATCCGGAACGGATCGGCGACGTCGGCGTCGTCGCGACGTTCGTCGGAGGGCGCTGCGTCCACGGCGCCGAGAAGCTCGACCAGGAGGGATGACATGGCCGTCACCGTCACCGAAGCCGAGGCGCGCAAGGTCGCGTTCGGCGCGTTCGTGGGCACCGCGCTGGAGTGGTACGACTTCTTCCTCTTCGGCACCGCCGCATCGCTGGTGTTCAACCGGCTGTACTTCGCGAGCGACGACGTGATCGTCGCGACCGCAGGCGCGTTCGCATCGTTCGCGGTCGGGTTCCTCGCGCGCCCGCTCGGCGCCGTGCTGTTCGGCCACCTCGGCGACCGGATCGGCCGCCGCAAGTGCCTGCTCGTCACCGTCACCATGATCGGGTTCGTCACCGGCGCCATCGGGCTCCTGCCCACCTACTTCTCCATCGGCGTCGCCGCGCCGGTGCTGCTCACGCTCCTGCGGCTGCTGCAGGGCGTCGCCGTCGGCGGGGAGTGGGGCGGCGCGGTCACGCTCGCCGTCGAGCACGCCCCGAAGGAGCGCCGCGGCCGCTACGCCGCGATGCCGCAGATCGGCTCGCCGATCGGCACGCTGCTGTCGTCCGGCGCGTTCCTGCTGGTCTCGCTGTTGCCTGCGGAGAGCTTCGACTCCTGGGGCTGGAGGTTGCCGTTCCTGCTGGCGTTCCCGCTGCTCTACATCGCGCTGTGGATCCGGCGGCGGGTCGAGGAGTCGCCGCTCTTCGAGCAGCTGCTGAAAGAGGACGAGGTCGCGAGCTCCCCCGTCACCCAGGTGTTCCGCAACGCGTTCCCGCAGCTGATGGTGGGCGCCGGGTCCGCGTTCCTCGGGATCGGCGGCTTCTACCTGATCACCACGTTCGTGATCAGCTACGGCACGGCGAGCCTCGGCATGCCGCGGTCGCTGCTGCTCACCGCCACGCTCGTCGCGGCCGCCGTCGAGATCGTCGTGCTCGTCGTGGGCGGGCGGTTGGCGGAACGCTTCGGGGCGGGGCACATCACGCTGATCGGCGGGGTCGTCTCGGCGCTGGTCGCGTTCCCCACGTTCTGGATGATCGACACCACCCACCCGGCGCTCGTGATCATCGGCGTGACGCTCGCCGTCGCCTGCCTCTCGATCCCGTACGCGGTGTCCGGGGCGCTGCTCACCGACCTCTTCCCGGCGCGGCTGCGCTACAGCGGGGTGGCGCTCTCGTCCAACGTCGCGGGCGTGGTGAGCGGGTTCGTCCCGCTGCTCGCCACGGCGCTGCTGACCGTCAGCGACGGCCGGTCCTGGTCGGCGGCGCTCCTGCTGGTGGTCATCGCGCTCATCACGGCCGGCTCCGGCGCCCTCGCCCCGCGCATCTCCCTGTCCCGCGACGAGGTGGTGTCCCGGTAGCCACGGCTCATTCGGGCGGCAGCCGGCGGAGCAGCAGCGACAGGGTCAGGGCCCCCGCCAGCAGCACCGTCACGTACAGCACCACGCCCAGCCAGCCGCCGTGGTCGTACGCCACCCCGCCCACCGCGCCGCCCACGCTGTTGCCCAGGTAGTAGCCGAACAGGTACAGCGAAGCCGCCACGGCCGGCGAGCCGGCGGGCAGCGTCGAGGCGCGCCTGCCCACCCAGCCGCTGGCCACCGAGTGGGCGGCGAAGAAGCCGACGGTCAGCACCAGCAGCCCCGCCAGCACCGTGGGCAGCAGGTCGGGCAGCATCACCCAGGCCCCGGCCACGGCGACGAGCACCGTGGCCCAGAGCACGCGACGCCGGCCCCACCGGTCACCGAGGCGGCCCGCCGCCGTGGACGCCCACGTGCCCGCGAGGTAGCCGAGGAAGACCAGCCCGACCAGTGCCGACGGCAGCCCGAACGGCGGCAGCAGCAGCCGGAAGCCCAGGTAGTTGTACACGGTGACGAACGCGCCCATCAGCAGGAACGAGATGCCGAAGAGGCATCGCAGGCCCGGATCGGCCAGCTGCGCGCGCAGCGGTCCACCCAGCTCCCGCAGGCGTACGCGCGGCGCCGCCGGGGCCGCCTCCGGCGGCAGCAGCAGCCGGAACGCCACCGTGCAGAGCAGCGAGAGACCGCCGATCACGGCCAGTGCGAGGCGCCAGCCGGCCAGGTCGGCGACGGCCCCGGAGATGATCCGCCCGGACAGGCCGCCGATCGTGTTGCCCGCGATGAGCAGGCCCAGCGCACCGCCGAGCCAGCGCGGCGCGACCTCGCGCGTCACGTGCGCCATCGCCAGTGCGGGCAGGGCGGCGAGCGCGACGCCCTGCAGTGCCCGCACCGCGACGAGCGCGCCGAACGTCGGCGCGAGCGGGGCGAGCACGCCCAGCACGGCGGACGCCGCGAGGGCGGTCGTCATCACCCGGGTCCGGCCCCACGACTCGGCCACGGCGGAGAGCGGGACGATCGCGAGCGCGAGCGTCCCGGTGGTGGCCGACAGCGCGAGGCTCGCCACCGACGAGGACACGTCGAACTCGGCCGCGAGGATCGGCAGGAGCGCCTGCACGCAGTAGACCAGCACGAACGTCGCCAGGCCCGCACACCACATCGCGGCACCGAGGCGCCGGTAGGCGCGCGTGCCCCGCTCGTGGCCGGTGGCCGCCGGCACGGTCGTCGTCATCGCCGATCACCGTAGGCAGCCGCCCTTCGATGCGTCCAATGCATCTCTGCGCGCCATACGATGAGGAAGTGGATGAGTCCGAGCTACTGGCCGCCCTGGCACCCCGGCTGCGGCAGTTCACCGCCGTCGCCCGCACCGAGCACATGACCCAGGCCGCCGACGCGATCGGAGTGCCCCAGAGCACGCTCAGCCGCGGTATCGCCCGCCTCGAACACGACCTGGGGGTGGCGCTGTTCGTCCGCGCCGGCCGCGCCGTGCGGCTCACCCGCGCGGGCCGCACGCTGCTGAAGCACACCGAGCGGGCCGTGGCCGAGCTCGACGCCGCGGCCCGCGAGATCGTCACCGACGCCGACGCGGTGCGCGGCCGGGTGGCACTCGGCTTCCTCCACACGTTCGGCGCGGAGGCGGTGCCACGGATGCTGCGCGAGTTCCGCCGAACACACCCCGACGTGCGGTTCGACCTGGCGCAGGGCGGCAACGACGCGATCATGGAGCGGCTGCGGGCCGGCGAGCTGGACGTGTGCGTCATCTCGCCGCTGCCCACCGACCCCACGCTCGTGAGCGCGCCGATGTACGAGCAGGAGCTGCGGCTCGTGGTGCCGCCCGACCACCCGCTCGCCGCGACCTACCGGGACGGGATACCGCTCGCGGCCGCGGCCGGTGCCCAGTTCGTGGGCTACCGGCCGGGGTTCGGGCTGCGCAGCCTCACCGAGGCGTGGTGCCGGGAGGCCGGCTTCGTCCCGCGGATGGCGTTCGAGGGAGAGGACGGCGAGACGCTGCGCGGCCTCGTCGGTGCCGGGCTCGGGGTGGCGCTGCTCGCCCCCTCGTCGCACGTCACGCCGGGGGTGGTCGAGCTGCCTGTCACCGAGCCGCGGACCAGCCGCACGGTCGGGCTCGTCTGGGTGGCCGACCGGCCGGCGGGCCCGGCCGTGCGCGTGTTCCGCGACTTCCTGCGCCGCTCCGGGCCGGCGCTGCTCGCCATGGCGCGGTGACGGTTGTCATCGCCGTGCCCTACACCTGACACATCCGCCGGTGATTCCCGGCACTACAGGCGCCGGGTGCGGCCCTGCGACCGTTGCTCCCATGTTCGCAACGACCCGCCGGTCCATCCGCATCCGAGCGCGCAGCGTCGTCGCCGCACTGGGCGTGGTCGTGGCGGCCGTGACGATCCCCCTCGCCACCGCCGCCCCGGCCTCCGCCGACCAGCTGCACTGCGTCGACTACCTGCGCCGCGAGGGCGTCCTCGTCGGCCCGAAGGTCGTCGACGCGTGCAACAAGGGGGCGAGCGAGGAGTT
This sequence comes from Pseudonocardia wallangbongensis, assembly GCF_054486945.1. Lineage (NCBI taxonomy): Bacteria > Bacillati > Actinomycetota > Actinomycetes > Pseudonocardiales > Pseudonocardiaceae > Pseudonocardia > Pseudonocardia wallangbongensis. Next base: position 458,334 of record NZ_JBRERS010000004.1, on the reverse strand, counting down.
CGCCGTGCAGCAGCTGTGCTTCCCGTCGCTGGTCAAGGCCGGGCTGAGCGCGCCCAAGGCCGACCGGGCGTGCACCTTCGCGAGCGAGTTCTGAACGCCTACGGTTTCCCGATGCACGACGACCTCGGACTCGACGTCCCGCTCCCCCCTCGGGTGGAGCGGGTCGTCTCGATCGTGCCCTCGCTCACCGAGGCCGTCGCGGCCACCGCGCCCGGGCTCCTCGTCGGGGCCACCGACTGGTGCACCCACCCGCCCGACCTCGACGTCGCGCGGGTGCGCGGCACGAAGAACCCGGACGTCGACGCGATCGTCGCGCTCGCGCCCGACCTCGTCGTCGCCAACCAGGAGGAGAACCGGGCGGGCGATCTCGACGCGCTGCGGGCCGCCGGCCTCGCCGTGTGGGTCACCGACGTCCGCACGCTCGACGGCGCGTTCGGCTCCCTGGCCCGGATGGTGGCCGCGTGCGGCCTCGACCGGCCGGGCTGGCTGGACGAGGCCGAGGCGGCATGGCGGGCGCTGCCCGAGCCGGCCGTGCGGCGCCGCGCGGTCGTGCCGATCTGGCGCCGGCCGTGGATGGCGGTGGGGCGCGACACGTTCACCGGCGCGGTGCTCGCCCGCCTCGGCGTCGACAACGTGCTCGCCGACGCCGAGGAGCGCTACCCGCGGATCGACCCGGACCGCCTGCCCGCCCACGACCTCGTGGTGCTGCCCGACGAGCCGTACCTCTTCACCGCCGACGACGGCCCGGAGGCCTTCCCCGGCGTGCCGGCGGCCCTGGTCAGCGGCCGCCTCCTGACCTGGTACGGCCCGAGCCTGGCGGAGGCGGCCCGCACCCTCCCGGCCGCGCTCACCGGGTGCGGCGGAGGGCGAGCACACCGGCAACGACCATGACGAGCGGCAGCGCCGCGGCGCCGGGGAAGCCCTGCCCGGTCACGAGCCCGTCGAGCCCGACCTTCGACACCACGAACAGGCCAACCGCCGAGGCGAGCGTGCCGGCGACCACAGCCGGCGTCCCGACCGAGCCGCGCACCAGCGCCGCCGGCGGGCGCTCGAACCGGCGGAACAGCGCGACGATGCCGACGCAGGCCGCCGAGCACGCGATCAGCCAGCCCGCCAGCCCCGCGAACCACAGCGGGGTGTCGGCGGCCGGCAGCCGCGCCCCGGCCACCAGCAGCACGCCCTGCACCAGGTAGCAGGCGGTGAGGTGCCAGCAGAACACCGTCATGATCACCGAGTTGCCCGTGGCCACCACGAACCACGCCCCCGGCCGATCCATCAGCGCGGTGCCCGCCCGGCGCAGCAGCAGCGCGGTGCCGACCAGGAAGAGGCTCTGCGCCAGCAGCGCGAGGTTGGGCGGCGCCGAGTTCGACGCGTCGTTGCCGGGCAGCCCGACCATCAGCACCGGGTACGCCGAGGTGCCGAAGACCAGCAGCGCCGCGCCGGCCAGCCCGCCGCAGGCGAGCCGACCCGCCAGGCGGCGACCGCCGCGCTGCAGCGTCCCGTCCGCGTAGCCGTAGCCCAGCTGGTGCACCGCCAGCCAGACGAACACGTAGTTCGCGAAACCGACCAGCGGTGTGCCGGTGCTCAGCGCGAGGGCGTCGACGGCCGCGACGGCGACCGCGAGCGTTCCCACGACCGGCCACAGCCCGAACCGCAGGTGCAGCCGCATCATCGCCGGCGCCGCCAGCACGATCACCAGGTACACACCGAGGAACCACAGCGGCACCGTGATCAGCTGCAGGCCGACGGCGAACTCGCCGGTGGTGAGCCCGGTGACCTGCATCAGCATCGCCAGCGGCGTCCAGACCGCCAGCATGACCAGGGCAGGCGGCAGCAGCCGCGACGCCCGCGCCCGGACGAACCGACCGGTGCTCGGCCGGTGGCGCAGCGCCCGGGCGTGCGCGAACCCGCCGACGAAGAAGAACAGCGCCATCACCTGCCACACCCAGGTCGACAGCTGGAGCGGCATCGAGGTGCCGACCGAGCCCGCGCCGTGCACCGTGAGCAGGGCGACCACCCAGTGCCCGAGCACGACCATGCCGATCGAGAACAGCCGGAGCAGGTCGGCGTACCGGTCGCGGTCGAGCGGGGTGGCGGCGGCGAGCCGGGCCGGCGTCGAGGGGGCCGTCGGTGCGTTCGTCATGGCGACAAGGCTTCCGGGCCAGGCCCGGCGGCGGATCAGGGAGACTACGCAGGTGCGCAGGTCGAGACGGCCGTCACACACCAACTTCGGCGCTGGCACACCAACTGCAGTTGGTGTGCGAGCGCGCATGTTGGTGTGCGAGCGCGCATCAGAACTTCGGCAACGCCGCCGCGGCGTGGATGCCCTCCCGGTCGTGGAAGCCGAAGCCCGCGCCCTCGCGCCGGTACAGCTCCGCGTAGCGTTCCACCCGGTCGCGGTCCAGCGCGACGCCCAGCCCCGGTCCGGACGGCACGGTGAGCCGGCCGCCGGTGTAGTTCGTGGCCGCGCCGCCGAACCCCGCGACGACGTCGTCGGTGAGCAGGGCACCGTAGGCCTGGTGCGCGGGTCGGGCGTTCGGCGTGGCCGCGAGCGCGTGCACGGCCGCGGCGAGGGCCACGCCCAGCTCGCCGAGGCTGTGCTTGACGACCGGCAGCCCGGCCGTCTCGCACATCCCTGCGGAGCGGCGCAGGTTCGCGAGACCGCCGTCCATCTGGTTGTCCACCGAGATCACGTCGGCGGCCCCGGCGCGGATCACGGCGAGCTGGGCGTGCCGGGTCCAGGACGCCTCGTTGGCGAGCAGCGGCACGTCGATCCGCCGGCGGACGTAGGCCATCTCGTCGAGGTTGCGCCCGGAGACCGGCTGCTCGACGAGCTCGAGGTCGTAGCGGGCGAGCTCCCGGATCACCCGCACGGCCGAGCCCGGCGACCACGCCTCGTTGGCGTCCACCCGGATCCGCGCCCCCGGCCCGGCCCCGTCGCGCAGGGCGGCGACGCGCTCGACGTCCCGGCGCGGGTCGTCGGCGCCGACCTTGAGGTAGCAGGTGGAGAACCCGGCCTTCGTGGCCCGGCGGCCCTCCTCGGCGACCTCGTCGGGGTCGGCCCGGGCCACGTACCAGAAGAACTCGACGCTGTCGCGGAACCGGCCGCCGAAGAGGTTCACCAGCGGCTGCCCGCAGACCTTGCCCGCGATGTCCCAGCACGCCATCTCCACCGCGGCGATCGCCGGGCTGCTCGCGCCGACGTGGTGCCACGTGCCGACCACGTCGATGCGCCGGACGAGCTGCTCGATGCGCAGCGGGTCGGCGCCGACGACCAGCGGCTCCAGGCTCTCGAACACGGCGAGCACGATGTCGGCCGACGGGTAGGTCGCCGCCTCGCCGATCCCGACGACGCCCTCGTCGGTCTCCAGCTCGAGCAGGACGCTGACCTGCCCGCGGCGCCGGCCGAACGCCCAGATCTCGTCGCTGCGGAACGGGACGGCGACCGGGGTGGTGCGCAGGCCGGTGATCCGCATCAGGCCACCACCGTGAGCTCGCGCGCGACCGTCGTCAGCAGCTCGCACCCGTGATCGGTCACGAGGGCCGTGTCGGACACGACGTGCCCGACCGGCCGCTCGACCCACGACATGAGGTGGAAGACCATCCCTGCGAGCACCTCGACGTCGCCGCCGGGCCGGATGCCGAGCACCTCCGGGCCGCCCACCCAGCTCGGCGGGTAACCGATCCCGACCAGGTAGCCGCAGTGGTGCCGCCGCGGCATCCCGCCCACCGCACGCTGCCAGGCGGCGAAGACGTCGCCGGTGCGGACCCCCGGCCCCAGCGCCGTGCGGGCGGCGGCGAGCCCGGCGAGCGCGGACCCGGCGGCCTCCACCGCCTCCGCTGGCGCGTACCCGGGGTAGACCGTGCGCGACAGCGGCGCGTGGTAGCGCCGCACGCAGCCCGACAGCTCCAGGAACAGCCCCTGACCGGGCCGCAGCTCCCGATCCCCCCAGGTGACGTGCTCCTGCCCGAGCATCGCGACGGGGCGGATCAGCGGGACGAAGCCGGGCGACTCGCCCCCGGCCGAGATCATCGCGTGGTACGTCGCCGCGGCCACGGCGCGCTCGACCGCGTCCGGCCGCGCGGCGGCGATCCCCGCACGCATCGCGGCGTCGGACACCCCCGCCGCCCGCCGCGCCCACCCCGTCTCGGTCGCCGACTGCACGGCCCGGGCCGACGCGAGGAGGCCGGTGCAGTCCGTCCATGCCAGCCCAGGCAGCGCGGCCCGCAGCCCGTCGAGCACGGCGGGGGGCAGGAACGACCCGCGGCCCTCGACGCCCACGGTCCCGCCGCCCGGCACGAGGTGCGCGAGCGCGCGGACCGCCGCGTCCGCGGGGTCCTCGCCGTCGGCGAACGTGACGTGCCGGACGTCGGGCACCTGGGCCAGCACCGTCGCGCGCTCCATCTCCCGCGTCACGAGCACCGGGTCACCCTCGGCCGGCAGCACCAGCATCGTGAAGGCGAAGTAGCCGAGGTGGTCGAGGCCCAACAGGTAGTAGACGTTCTCCGGGCTCGTCAGCGCGACGGCGACGAGCCCGCGGGCCGCCATCGCGGCGCGCAGCGAGGTGGTGCGGGCCCGCCGCTCGGGGTCCTGCGGCGGGGTCACCAGTGGAGCCGTGATCGTCACAAGTGCAGGGTGCGGCCGGTGCGGCGTTCACAACAAGTGAAGGTTTGTTCCGATGATCGGTAGCATCACTTCATGTTGGAACCACGCCGCCTGCGGCTGCTGCGGGAGCTCGCGGGCCGGGGGACGATCGCCGCCACCGCGGAGGCGTGCGGCTACACGCCGTCGGGGGTGTCGCAGCAGCTCGCCCTGCTCGAGCGCGAGGTGTGCATGCCGCTGCTGGTGCGCGAGGGCCGGCGGGTGGCGCTCACCGCGGCCGCCCGCGTGCTCGTCGAGCACGCGGGACTTGTGCTGGCCGCACTGGAGGCCGCCGAGGCGGCGCTCGCGGGCCTCGCCGGTTCGGTGAGCGGCACGGCGCGGCTCGCAGCGTTCCCCACCGCGGCGGCGGCGTTCGTCCCGGCCGCGATCGCGCGCTGCCGCGCCGAGCACCCGGACCTGCGGGTGATCCTCTCCGAGCTGGAGACCGACGAGGCGGTGGCGGCGGTCCGCTCCGGCCGGATCGACCTCGCGCTCGTCTACGAGTACTCGCTCCTCCCGCGCGTGGCCGACCCCGGCGTCGACGTCGACGCGCTGTTCACCGAGCCATTGCTCGTGGCCCTCCCCGCCGGGCGCGAGGCACCGGAGCAGGTGTCGCTCGCGATGCTGCGCGACGACGCCTGGATCGCCCCGCACAGCGACACCGCCCTGCGTGCCGTGCTGGACCGGGCGTGCGGCCTTGCGGGCTTCGAGCCCACCGTCGACTACTCGAGCGACGACTACACGGTGATCGTCGCGCTGGTGGCCGCCGGCCTCGGGGTGGCGCTGCTCCCGAGGCTGGCCACGGAGGCCCTGTCGGCCGACGTCCAGCTACGCGAGGTGACGACCCCTCCACTGACCCGCAAGGTCTCGTTGATAACCAGAAGAGGCAGCAGAGGCAACCCCACAATTGCCGCCGTAGCAGCCGAGCTCCGCAGCACTATGGAGCCATAGCGCTGTTCTGGGGGCCCTTCAGCCAGCGTTGTGGCTCCATAGTGCCGAAATAGGCATGATCCATTGACGGCCGCCCAGATGGCTGGGCGCCGGCGCTGTGCACAGCACCAGGCCTGCCGCGAAGTCTCCGCCCATGCGCTGTTCCAGAAGACGTAGTCCACGAAGGTCGTCCGCTCGGATGGTGGCACCGGCCTTGACCTCGATTCCGACCACCCGACCGTCGCCGGACTCCAGAACGAGATCGACCTCTGCGCCATCGCGGTCTCGAAAGTGGAAGAGGCTCGGTCGGGTGGACGACCACTCGGCCTGGGCTCGCAACTCGCCCACGACGAACGTCTCGACAAGACGCCCTGCGAGCTCCGCATCAGCACGGAGGCGGCCGCCGAGCAGCCGCGCGGCGAGACCGGTGTCCGTGACCGTCACCTTGGGCCGGTGCACGACCCGCGAAGTCAGGTTGGTGGACCACGCGGGGATGGTTTGAACGAGGAAGACACCTTCGAGGTGCGCAAGGTAGCTGTCGGTGGTGGGACGGGACAGCCCGATGTCGCGCGCCAGGTCGGCGATGTTGAGCTCACCCGACGTCCGGGCCGCGCACAGCCGCAGGAGCCTCGGTAGCTCCCGCAGGTACGTAGCGTCCGTGACGGTGCGTACCTCACGGTCGATGACGCCCTCGACGTAGCTGTCGTACCACGCAGTGCGCCGTCGACCGGTTCGCTCCAGGGCCGGGATGAAGCCGCCTGCCGTCGCCCGCTCCAGCACCTCGGACTTCGTCACGGCAGGCGGGCGCACCCCGGCGAGCTCATCGCTGAAAGCTCGGTCGATCAGGCCCGGCACCACCCGTCCACCGTCATCGAGCTCTGCCTGGGTGAACGGCCACAGCGTGAGCGCTTCCATCCGTCCGGCCAGGGAGTCGGCGAGCTTGGGAGCGCCGAGAAGGCGGGTGGAGCCGGTGAGCAGGAACCGGCCCGCCCGCCGCTCCCGGTCGACCTCCGCCTTCACCGCGAGCAACAGCTCCGGTACGCGCTGGGCCTCGTCGATGCCGACCAGCCCGCTTCGCCCGCTGATGAACCCGACGGGATCCTTGCGCGCGGCGTCGAGAACGGCCGCGTCGTCGAGGGTGAGCCAGGCCCCCTCGGCATCGGCGACGACGTGCTCGGCAAGGGTGCTCTTGCCTGCCTGCCGCGGACCGGCAACCACGACGACCGGGGTGTCGGCCAGTGCCTCGCGGAGGGGCCCGATCAGTGAACGGTGCCGGTACACGTCCTCAGGATAGCAGCCCGCTCTGCGATTCGCGGTCTCCTATCCTGCAATCCGCGACCGTATGATCTGCGATCCGCGCTCGGTGGCCATGCGATCCGCGTCAAGCAGACCTGCGTTCCGCGACACCGCACGTTCAGGGCTCCGGCGCCTCCTTCACCCTCGCCACCAGCTGCGTCGGGTTCACGTAGCGCAGGGCGATCACCAGGAGGACGAGCATCGTGCTCGTGTAGATCACGGCCATGGCGTCCACCGACTGCTGGGCCCTGATCCCGGCCGCCGACATCGAGTAGTACAGCGCCACCACCAGGGTCTGGGAGTCGGGGCCGGCCGTCAGGAACGTCAGCTCGAACATCCCGACCGTCCGGACCAGTACCAGGATCGACGCCGCCAGGATCCCCGGGACGAGCAGGGGGCCGAGCACACGCAGGAACAGCGCCCGCATGCCCGCACCGCACATCCGGGCCGCCGACTCGATGCTCGGGTTGATCTGCTCGATGAACGGGGTCATCGTGAGGATCACGAACGGCACCGACGGCACCAGGTTCGCCAGCACCACACCGGACATGTTCCCGGCGAACCCGTACTTGTAGAGCACGGTGGCGAGCGGGATGCCGTAGGTGATCGGCGGCATGAGGATCGGCAGCAGGAACGCGAAGTACACGAGGTTCTTGCCGGGGAAGGAGCGCCGGGCCAGCACGTAGGAGGCGGGCACCCCGATCAGCACCGAGATCGCCACGACCAGCAGCGAGATCTGGAGCGTGACGAGGACGACGTCGAAGAGGTGGAACTCCTGCCACGCCCTGGCGTACCAGCTCGTCGTGAAGCCCTCCGGCAGCCAGGTGCCGAACCACTGCGTGCCGAACGAGCTGACCAGCACCGACCCGACCACGCCTGCCAGGTTGACCAGGAAGAACGCGACGACACCCCATATGAGCCAGGCCCCGGGGCTCGCGACGATCCGGCGCCGCGCGGGAACGACGGTGGCCATCAGCCCTTCCCTCCCGTCGTGCCGGTGTAGAGCCGCGACCGCCACAGCAGCACCACGGCGATGACGATCAGCTCCACCGCCCCCATCACCATCGCGATCGCCGAGGCGAGCGAGTAGTCGTACTGCTCGTAGGCGGCCTGGTACGCGGCGAGCGCGAGCACACGGGTCTCGCCCGCCGGGTTGCCGACCAGCACGGCCGACGGGAACACGCTGAACGCCAGCACGAACGCCAGGCAGAAGGTGGTGGCCAGCCCCGGTGCGAGCAGCGGCAGCGTGATGTGGCGGAAGCGGGCCTTCCAGTCGGCGCCGAGGGTGGCCGCCGCCCGCTCCAGCGTCGGGTCGATGCCGGACAGGTAGGACAGGATCAGCAGGAACGCGAACGGGAACCCGGTGATCACCAGCGAGAAGAACACGCCCCAGTAGTTGCCGACCAGCCGCGCCGGCTCGTCCGCGCCGAGGCCCGTGAAGACCTTGTTGAACCAGCCGGCCGGCCCGAGGAAGTTGAGCAGGCCCTGTGCGGTGAGCACGGTGCCCAGCGTGATCGGCACGACGAGCACGGTGGTGAGCAGCCGCTTGCCGCGGAAACGCCCCCGCATCCGGTACGCGATCGGCACCGACGCCAGCACGTTGAGCAGGGCCGCCGGCAGCGAGAGCCCGAGCGTGATCCAGATCGTGCCGCGCTGGTACGGGTCGGAGAAGAACGCCGCGTAACTCGCGAGCGGCCCGCCCTCCTCCGGCGCGAACGAGAGCTGCAGCCCGTAGAGGAACGGGTAGAGGAACAGCAGGACGACGAACAGCACGGCCGGGGCGAGCAGCCACAGCTGCCGGTCCACCCCGCGCTCGGCGAGCCGGTGCCGCAAGGCAGGCGCCTGCGCGGCGCGCTCGCCGCGCTCGAGGGTGGCGGTCACAGGCCACCCCCCGGCTCCGTCTGCAGCAAGGTGGCTTTACTCCGGTCGAACCGGAGCAAAGCCACCTTGCTGCGGTTCGGGCAGTGCGGCGGCCTCATCGCGTCGCCTCCGCCAGTTCCGGCGGGGCCGGTTCCGCGGCCTCCCTCGGATACACCAGCAATCGATCCGGGGACACGCCCAGCGTCACCGCGTCGTCCGGGGCGAGGCGCTGGTCGGTGCGCAGGTGGAGGGCGCGGCCGGTGTCGGTGCGCGCCTCGACCGCCAGCTCGCGGCCCTGGTACTCGACCACGTCGACGGTGGCGGCGATCCGGTTCTCCGCGTCAGCCGCGACCACGCGCACGTCCTCCGGCCGCACGGCCGCGACGACCTCCGCGCCGGCCTCGACCGGCGACATCGCGGTGCCCACGAGCCGCATGCCCTCACCCTCGAGCACCACCTCGTCCCCGGATGCCCGCACCGCCGTCATCTCGATCATGTTGCGGAAACCCATGAAGTCGGCGACGTGCCAGTTGGCCGGCCGGGCGTGCAGCTCCTCGGGCGTGCCGACCTGCTGCACCCGGCCCGCCCGCAACACGACGAGCCGGTCGGCCAGCGACAGCGCCTCCTCCTGGTCGTGCGTGACGTAGACGGTGGTGAGCCCGAGCGACTGGTGGAGCCTGCGGATCTCGGTGCGCATCTCCAGCCGCAGCTTGGCGTCCAGGTTGGACAGGGGCTCGTCCATCAGCACCAGCGACGGCTCCAGCACGACGGCCCGGGCGATCGCCACCCGCTGCTGCTGCCCGCCCGAGAGCTGGCCGGGCAGCTTGGCGACGTGCTCCTCGAGCTGGACGAGCCGGATCGCCTCCTCGGTGCGGCGCGCGACCTCCGCCTTCGGCAGGCGGCGCATCTGCAGCCCGAAAGCGATGTTGCGGCGCACCGACATGTGCGGGAAGAGGGCGTAGTTCTGGAACACCATCCCGAACCCGCGCTTCTCGGGCGGCAGGACGTCGATCCGCCTGTCGTCCTGCCAGATGCTGCCCGAGGTGAGCGGCAGCAGCCCGGCGAGGCAGTTGAGCGCCGTCGACTTGCCGCACCCCGACGGCCCGAGCAGGGCGATGAACTCGCCCGCCCGGATCGTCAGGTCGAGGTCGGCGAGCGCGTCCTTGCCGGAGAACCGCCGCCCGACCCCGTCCAGCCGCAGCTCCTTGAACTCAGCTGTCACGTCCCCTCCTCGCAGACGCTCGTCGTGGACGCGACATGGTGTGCTGTGTTGAATGGTGACCTCGCAAGCTCGGTCACGAGTTGCCCCCACCGATCTCCCGGTCCCAGCGGTCGAACGCCGCGACCATGTCCTTCGTCTCGAGCGGGGTGGCCTTGGGGTTGTCCGCGATCAGCGCGTCGTACTCGGGCCGCCCGAACTGCCGGATCACCTGCTGCGACTCCGGCGGCGCCATGTCCAGGGTGACGCCGTCCACGGCCGGTCCCGGGTAGAAGTAGCCCGTGTCATAGGCCTTCGCCTGCTCCTCGGGGGTGAGCATGAACTGGATCAGCGCCAGCAGGGCGGCCTGCTTGTCGGCGGAGACGCCCTTCGGGATCGCGGCGTAGTGCGCGTCGGTGACCCAGGTGAACCCCTCGAGCGTGCCGACCTGGTACTCGGCGGGCACGGTGCCCAGCGCCCGCGGGTTGATGTCCCAGCCGGTGGTGCTGACGATGATGTCGTACGTGCCGTTGGCCAGGTTCTTCATCGTGTCCGACGTGCCCGACGGGTAGGACGTGATGGTCTTGTCGAGCTCGGCCAGGTAGGCCCAGGTCTTGTCCCACCCGTTCACCGGGTCCTTCGGGTCCGAGTCACCGAGGATGTACGGGAGGCCCATCAGGAAGGTGCGACCCGGCCCCGAGTTGGACGGGCGCGCGTAGCCGACCTTGCCGGGGTTGGCCTGCGCGTAGGCGAGCAGCTCCTGCGCGGTCTTCGGCGGGGTGGGCACCCGGTCCGGCGCGTACTCGATGAGCGGCCCGGACGGGTAGTAGGTGACGACCACGCCCTGGTCCGCGGCCAGCTCCTGCATCGCGGCCGCGGGCTCCAGGTAGGAGTCCATGCCCGAGAGCCGGTCGGCGAACTGCGGCAGCAGCGGGGTGAACAGCCCCTGCTCGGTGCCGGCGGAGAGGCCGTCGGTGCCGGTGAGCACCATGTCGATGCCGAGCCGGCCGGCGTCCTGCTGCGCCTTGACCTTGCCGGCCATCTCGGGAGCCGCCGCCTTCTCCGTGGTCACCCGGGAGACGATGTCCGGGTTCTTCGCCACGAAGTCGTCGATCATCCCCTGTGTGAGCTGGAGGTTGCCGGCCACGTCGAGGATGTTGAGCGTCACCGGCGCGGACGGCTTGTCCGGCACCTGGCCCGCCGGCACCTCGGTGCTGCCCGGTTTCTCCGGGGCACCGCAGCCGGACAGCAGCAGGATCGCGCCGATCCCGCCCGCCATGAGTGCCCTGCGCCATTGCACGGTCATCGGGTGGTTCCCTTCGTCGGGGGCGCGACCTCCGTGGTGCCGCGCACGATGAGCTGGGTGGGCAGTTCGCGGTGCATCGGGCTCCCGTCCGCGCCCGCGTCGAGCAGCGACAGCAGCAACCCGACGGTGGCCCGGCCTGCCGCGCGTTTGGGGACGGAGACCGTGGTGAGCGCGGGGTGGCTCATGGCCGACATGCCGATGTCGTCACAGCCGACCACGCTCATCGCCGCCGGCACCGGGATGCCGCGGGCGCCGAGGCGGCTGAGCAGGCCGAGCGCCACCAGGTCGTTGTAGGCGATCACGGCCGTGGCCCCGGACGCGACCGCGAGGTCGGCCGCCGCGACGCCACCCTCGAACTGCGGCGGGAAGTGGCCGAGGTGCACCAGGTCGACGTCACCCGGCTCGGCCGTGCGGTGCAGGCCCTTCTCCCGCTGCGTGTTGGACCACGACGTGCGGGGGCCCGCGACGAACGCGACGCGGCGGTGCCCCAGCGCCACCAGGTGATCGAGGGCCTGCCGCATGCCGTCGGCGTTGTCGACGGTGACGCTCGGCCGATCGCCCGCCATGCGGTTCATCAGCACGACCGTGGTGTCCGAGTCGACGGCGGCGAGCTCGTCGTCGGGGGCGCGCGGCGAGCAGAGGATCAGGCCGTCGACCTGCTTGGCCAGCGCCCGGAGCAGGTCGGCCTCGACGCCGGCCTCCTCGTCGGTGTCCGCGATGAACACCGAGTGGTCCGCCGCCCGCGCCGCGGCCTGCACGCCCTTCACCACCGCGGCGAAGAACGGGTTCGACAGGTCGGGGACGATCAGGCCGAGGTTGCCGGTGCGGCCGGTGATCAGGCCGCGGGCGGCCCGGTTGGGCCGGTAGCCCAGATCCCGCGCCGCCGCCTCCACGCGGGCCCGCGTGGCCGGGCGCACCAGGTCGGGCATCGACAGCGCGCGCGACACCGTCGCCTGCGACACGCCCGCCGCGAGGGCGACGTCGCGGATCGTCGCTGCCACGAGTCCCCCGTCGTTGGTCCGCCGTTGCGTGCGGAAGTCTGAAACCGTTTGCGGACGGCGTCAACCCCTAGCGTGCACGAGACTCGATCTCAGCGGTCAGCGACCTGTGTAACGAACTGCAATCCTTTCCAGTCAGCGGACGCGGATCGGCGGGACGTCGGACTTGCCGAACTCCTCGCGGAGGGCCGGGAGCAGCGCGCGCTCGGCGAAGGTCAGGTAGTCGGGCTGGGTGTCGCCGCCCACCTGGACGAGGGCGACGTGGGTGAACCCGGCATCGACGTACGGGCGCACCGCATCGACGTGCGCCGCGACGTCCGGCCCGCAGGGGATGGCACCGGCGACGTCGTCGGGTTTCACGAACCGGGTGGCCGCGGCGAAGCCCGCCGTGCCTGGCAGCTCGGCGTTGACCTTCCAGCCGCCCGCGAACCAGCGGAACTGGTCGTGCGCGCGGGCGACCGCCGTGTCGCGGCTCGGCCCCCAGCAGATCGGCTGCTGGCCGATCTTGGGCAGCGTGGTGCCCGCGGCGGCGTCGAAGCCGCCCACCAGCTCCGGGAGCGGCTCGACGGCGATCATCGCGTCGGCCACCGGCGCGAACGCCTCGACGGACTGCTCCCCCGACACCGCGACGGCGATCGGCACACCGGCCTCGGGGCAGTCCCACAGCTTCGCCGAGTCGACGCGGTAGTGCGTCCCGCTGCGGTTGACGTAGCCGCCGGTGAACAGCTCTCCGATGATCTCGACGGCCTCGCCGAGCATCTCGTGGCGCACGTTCACCGGCGGCCAGCCCGCTCCCACCACGTGTTCGTTGAGGTTCTCCCCCGACCCCAACCCGAGGCAGAAGCGCCCCTCGCCCGCGAGCAGCGCCACCGTCGCCGCCTTCTGCGCCACCACGACGGGGTGGTAGCGCATGATCGGGCACGTCACGTACGTCATCAGCGGGATCCGCTCGGTGGCGGCGGCCACCGCCCCCAGCACAGGCCATGCGTGCGGTGCGTGTCCCTGGCTGTCGAGCCAGGGGAAGCAGTGGTCGCTGATCACCGCGAAGTCGAACCCGGCGTCCTCGGCCCCGACGGCGTCGGACACCAGCTCGCGCGGTCCACGCTGCTCGCAGAGCAGGGAGTAGCCGAAGGCGACCATCGTCCGTCCTCTCGCTTCGGGAGTGGTGGGAGGAGCGATACCCGCGGACGGGGTTCCTACGCGACGCTGCTCAGGCGCTGCGCCATCGCGCGGCCGGTCTCGACGGCGTGCTCGTGGGCGCGGACGCGCAGGGCCGCCGCCGTCTCGCGCAGCTCGGCCATGGCCGGGTTGACGTCGGCGAGGGTCAGCTCGCACTCGACGACGGTGAGGTCGGCGTGGAAGACGTCCTCGAAGATGCGTCGCAGGTAGGGGGTGGCGTGGTCCCAGCCCTCGCGCGGCGTGCCTTCCCCGTACCCGCCGCCGCGGGCGATCACCAGCGTGACCGGACGGCCGGCCAGCGGGCTCGTGTCCCCGCCCGGCCGCAGCTGCGGGGAGGTGAGCAGCAGGTCGATCCAGGTCTTGATGTGCTGCGAGATGCCGAAGTTGTAGAGCGGAACGCCGATCACGGCGGCGTCCGCGGAGACGAGCTCGTCGGCCAGCTCGCCGGCGAGGGCGAGCGCGGCGCGTTGCTCCGGCGTCTGCTGGTCCTCCGGCAGGTGCTGCGCCGTGGCCGCGGTGGGCCAGGCGTCCGACGGCAACGGGTTCGCCCCGAGGTCGCGGCGGACGACGGAATCGTCCGGGTGGTGCGCGATCCAGGACCGCTCGAGGCTGTCGGCGACCTCGCGGGTCACCGAGCCCTCGCGGCGGATGCTGCTGTCCAGTCGGAACAGGGTCATCGGGGTCCTTCCAGGGGAACGCAAGCTGTCCTTCAGATCGTCTGTGATGCAGACGATCGTGTCAACAGAGCGTCTCCCACGCCACATTCCCGGTACCATCGCCCTGTGACCAGCCCCTCGAACGTCGAGTCCGACCTCGGCTGGGCGCTGGGCACCGTCACCCGCTCCTACCTGCGGATCGCCGCGGAGGCGGTGGCCGACGTCCCCGGCGGTCCCCGCGGCTACCAGGTCCTCTCCTCGGCGGCCCGCGGCGACGCCGGCAGCCAGCTGGCGATGGCCCAGCGCCTCGGCGTCGACCGCACGGTGATGACCTACCTCCTCGACGACCTAGAGAAGGCCGGGCTGGTCGAGCGCAAGCCCGACCCCGCCGACCGCCGCGCCCGGCGCGTCGTGCTCACCGAGGACGGCAGGGCCCGGCTGTGCGACGTCGAACGCAGGCTGCGCCGGGTCGAGGACCACATCCTCGGGCCGCTGGACCCCTCCGAGCGCGACACGCTCCGCACGCTGCTGCAGCGCCTCGCCGTCGCCACCGGCGACGAGCGCTCCGACGCGTGCCAGGCGGCCGAGGAGATCGAGACCAGCTGCTGAGGCCTCGGCGGGGCAGTCCGGATGGTGGCACCGGCTGATGTCGCTCGGGCACGACCCGCTCGAGCCTGCGGGGTCCCGAGGCCGGCCGCGGTCGGCAGCGGGTTCGTCCCCTGGTCGAGCACCTGTGGTGTCGACATGACCATGGATCCGCGGCAGCCGGAAGCGACGCGAGGAGAACTCTTCGCAGCCGACGCCGGACGTGAGAAGCTGCGCCGATCGAGGTCGTCCCGTCGTGACGGCCGGCTGTGGCATTGGCGGAACGGGGAGGCTCGATGAACGGGAGCCAGGCTGAAACATCGACAGGTCCGGAGGCCAGCACCCGGATCAAGCCCGTGGTCTTCTACGGCTCGGCCGCTCTGACGCTCGTCGTGGCGCTCTGGGCGATCGTCGCCCCGGCAGCCGCCGCCGACACGATCGGCGTGCTGGTGGCATGGATCTCGGAATGGTTCGGCTGGTTCTACATCCTGCTCTCGACGGTCATCCTGATCTTCGTGATCTTCGTCGGCGCGTCCCGGTTCGGGAGGACCAGGCTCGGGCCCGAGCATTCGCGTCCGGAGTTCAGCACGTTCGCCTGGGCGTCGATGCTCTTCGCGGCCGGTATCGGTACCGACCTGATGTTCTTCGCCGTCGTCGAGCCGGTCACGCAGTACCTCGCCCCGCCCCGAGGTGAGGGCGGCACCCTGCAAGCGGCCGAGGAGGCGACCGTATGGACCCTGTTCCACTACGGGATCAGCGGCTGGGGGATGTACGCGCTGATGGGCATGGCGCTGGGCTACTTCGCTTATCGCAGGCACCTGCCGCTCGCCATCCGGTCCGCGCTGTACCCGGTGTTCGGGAAGCGGATCCACGGTGGAATCGGCAACGCCGTCGACCTCGCCGCCGTGCTCGGCACCATCTTCGGGGTCGCTGCATCGCTCGGCATCGGCGTCGTGCTGCTCAACTACGGGCTGTACTTCCTCTTCGGGATCCCCGAGGGCACGGCGGCACAGGTCGGCCTGGTGGCCGTCGCGGTCGTGATGGCGACGGTATCGGCGGTCAGCGGTGTCGACCGGGGCATCAGGCTGCTGTCCGAGCTCAACGTGCTGCTCGCGATCGGGCTGGCCCTCTACCTCCTGGTCGCGGGTGACACCGTGTTCCTGCTGAACGGGCTCGTGCAGAACGTCGGCGACTTCGTCAGCTCGTTCCCCGGGATGACGCTGCAGACGTTCGCCTACGACCGGCCGGTCGACTGGCTCAACACGTGGACGCTGTTCTTCTGGGCGTGGTGGATCGCGTGGGCGTCGTTCGTCGGGCTGTTCCTGGCCCGGATCTCGCGCGGACGCACCATCCGCCAGTTCGTGACCGGGACGCTGATCATCCCGTTCTCCTACATCGTGATGTGGATCTCGATCTTCGGGAACAGTGCGATCGACGTCATCCGCGACGGCGACACCGCGTTCGGGGAGAACACGGTGGAGAACAACGCACAGGGCTTCTACGAGCTCCTCGCCCGGTACCCGGCGGTCGCGTTCATCGCCTCCATCGCCACCTTCGTCGGCCTGCTCTTCTACGTGACCTCCGCCGACTCGGCCGCGTTGGTGATGGCCAACCTGACCTCCCACCTGCCGAGCGCGAAGTCGGACGGCGCACCGTGGGTTCGCATCTTCTGGGCGGTGGCCACCGGCCTGCTCACCGTCGGAATGCTCGTCGTCGGGGGTGTGCCCGCCCTGCAGAACGCCACCATCATCATGGGGCTGCCGTTCGCGTTCGTGTTGGTGCTGGTGATGTTCGGCCTGTTCCGGGCACTTCGGATGGAAGCCCTGCAGGTGGAGAGCCACCAGCGCAGCCTGCTGTCGTCGCTGTCCGGCCGGGTGGTCTCCGACGGGCACCGGGCCGACGTCCCGGGCTGGCGGCGCAGGCTCGACCGCGTGCTGTCGTTCCCCGGCCGGGAGCGCGCCGAGGAGTTCCTGACGGGCGTGGCGCTGCCCGCCATGGCGGAAGTGGCCACGTGTCTCGAGGAGCGGGGGGTGGACGCGCGGGCGCGGCAGGACCGCGACGAGGACGGCGGAACCTTCGTGGAGCTCGTGGCCGACATGGGAGAGGAGAGCCCGTTCCGGTACCAGATCCGGCTACGCGAGGTTCCGATGCCGGTCTACGGCGGGCGGGTCGTCCCGAAGGGCACGGACACCTATTGCCAGCTCGAGGTCCACCTGCGCGATGGCGGGCAGGGCTACGACGTCATGGACTACACGCAGGAGCAGCTGACCGACGACGTCCTCGACCAGTACGAGCGGCATCTCGAGTTCATCCGGATCCAGCAGGTCGGCACCTGAGGTGACGGCGATGCCGGAGTGGCTAACGTGGCCGGTGTGCGTTTCGGGGTGCTCGGGTCGGTCGCCGTGTGGGCCGGCGACGGCTCGCCGGTGCGGGTGCCGGAGCGGAAGGTCCGCGCGCTGCTGGCCGACCTCCTCGTACACGAGGGCCGCCTGGTGGCCTCCGATCGGCTGGTGGAGCACCTGTGGGGCGGGCAGGAGCCCGGCAACCCGCTGAACACGCTGCAGACCAAGGTCTCGCAGCTGCGGCGCACGCTGGAACGAGCCGGCGGGCGCGACCTCGTGGTCCGCGAGCCACCGGGGTACCTGCTCCGCCTCGGGTCCGGCGCGCTCGACGCCCACCGGTTCCGCGCGCTCACCGCCCGGGCCCGGGAGACCCCCGACGCGGGCGAGCGGGCCGCCGTCCTCTCCGACGCGCTGGCGATCTGGCGCGGCCCGGCTCTTGCCGACGTCCGCGACGAGCCGTTCGCCGTAGCGGCCGCGGCGCGCCTGGACGAGGAGCGGCTGGCCGCCGAGGAGGAACGCGCCGACGCGCTGCTCGCGCTGGGCGGTGCGGAGCTGGGTCCGCTCGTCGCCGAGCTGGGGCAGCTCGTGGCCCGCCACCCGCTGCGGGAGCGGCTGCGCGGCCTGCACATGCGTGCGCTCTACCGCGCCGGGCGGCAGGGTGAAGCCCTCGCCGGGTTCACCGAGCTGCGCGCCGCGCTCGTCGCCGAACTCGGCCTCGAACCCGGTCCCGAGCTCACCGCCGTGCAGCGCGCGATCCTCGCGCAGGACCCCGCGCTGCAGGGGCCGCCCGCGCGCCCGCGGCCATCGATCGCGGCCCCGCTCACCGAGCTGGTCGGCCGCGAGGACGCCGTGGCCCGGGTGCACGAGCAGCTCCGCGCGGCCCGGCTCGTCACGCTCACCGGGCCGGGCGGCGTCGGCAAGACGAGCCTGGCGGTGGCGGTCACCCGCGAGCAGCCCGCCGCATGCCTCGTCGAGCTCGCCGGGCTCGACCGGCAGGTGTGCCCCGAGGGCGGGAGCCCGGCCGAGCACCGGGTCGTCGCCGCCGTTGCGGCCGCGCTCGGGCTCCGCGACTCCGGCGACCTCGAGGAGCGGATCGCGGAGGCGCTCCCCGGCTCGCCGGTGCTCCTGGTGCTCGACAACTGCGAGCACGTCGTCGACACCGTCGCCCCGGTCGCCGCGAGGTTGCTGCGGGCGGTACCCGGCCTGCGGGTACTCGCCACCAGCCGCGAACCGCTCGGGTTGGCGGGCGAGGTGCTCCACGAGGTCCCACCGCTGGATCCGCCGGCGGCCACCGGGGACCTCGACGCGGTGCGCGCGTCCAGCGCGGCGCGGCTGTTCGTGGCGCGCGCCGCGGCGGCAGCACCCGGGTTCGTCCTCGACGCCGGCACCGCACCCGCGGTCGCGGCGATCTGCCGGCGGCTCGACGGCCTGCCGCTCGCGCTCGAGCTCGCCGCGGGGCGGGTGCGGGCGCTCGGCGTGCACGGGGTGCTGGCGCGGCTCGACGACCGGTTCGCGCTGCTGGCCGGCGGCCCGCGCGACGCACCCGACCGGCAGCGCACCCTGCGCGCGGTGGTCGACTGGAGCTGGGAGCTGCTCACCCCCGGCGAGCAGGTCGTGCTGCGGCGCCTCGCCGTGCACCCCGAGGGCTGCGACCTGGAGGCGGCCGAGGCGGTCTGCTCGGGCGAGGACGTGCGGCCCGGCGAGGTCCTCGACCTGCTCACCCGGCTCGTCGACCGTTCCCTGGTGGTCGCCCAGGCCCCGCGGTTCCGGCTGCTGGAGACGGTGGCGGCGTACGGGCTCGAGCGCATGGCCGAGGTCGGCGAGCTCGAACGCGTCCGGCAGCGCCACAGCGCCCGCTTCCTCGCGTTCGCGGAGCGGGCCGAGCCGGAGCTGCGCGGCGCCGACCAGCGGAGCTGGCTGGAGCGGCTCGACGCGGAGGCGGCCAACCTGCGTGCCGCCGTCGACCACCTCGTGCGGCAGGCCGACGGCGCCGAGCAGGCGTTGCGGCTCGTGCAGGCCCTGTGCTGGTACTGGTTCCTTCGGGGGCGCACCGGCGAGGCGGTCCGGTCGCTGCGCGCGGCACTCGCCGGGCCCGGGGCGGCGCCGGCCGGGCTCCGGGCGCAGGCCGCGGCCTGGCTCACCGCGCTGCGCGTCCTCGACGGCGAGCCGCCCACCGACGGTGCGCTCGACGTCCCCGCCGTCACCGACCCGGTGGCCAGGGCCCGCGCCCAGTGGTTCCTCGGCTACGCGCTCACCACCGTGGCCGACCACCGGGCCGCGCCGCTCACGTGCGCCGCGCTCGAGACCTTCGAGGCGCTGGGCGACCGGTGGGGCACCGCGGCGGCGCTGGCCGACCGCGTCGGTCAGACCTTCTACGCCGGCACAGCCGAGCAGGCCCAACGGGCCGCCGAGCTGTTCCGCGAGGTGGGCGACCGCTGGGGCCAGGTGCAGGCCACGTTCGCGCTCGGCGCCCTCGCCGAGCGCGCCGGCAACTACGCCGACGCCGCCGAGCAGCATCGCGCCGGCCTGCGGATGGCCGAGGAGCTCGGCCTGTGGGCGGAGGTCTCCTACCAGCTGTCCTGGCTGGGCCGGGTCGCCCTGCTGGAGCGGCGGTTCACCGAGGCCGAGGACCTGCACCGGCGCGCCGTGGAGACGGCGGTCGCCCACGGCTTCGCGCCCGGCCGGATCTACGCCCTCACCGGTCTCGCCCTCGGCGAGCGACGCACCGGCCGGCTCGACGCCGCCGAGCGACACCTGCGGGAGGTGCTCGCCTGGCACGTCGGCGCCGGCGCCGAGCGCGCCACCACCCTGATCCACGCGGAGCTGGGGTTCGTCGCGGAGTTGCGTACCGACGCCGGGGACGCGCTGCGGCACCAGCTCGCCGGGTACGCCATCGCCCGGGACGGCGGCGACCCCCGCGCGCTCGCCCTCGCGCTGGAAGGGCTCGCCGGGGCCGCCACCCTCGCCGGGGCACCCCGGCACGCCGCCCGGCTGCTCGGGGCGGCCGCCGCGGCGCGGGAGGGCGTCGGCGCACCCCTGCCGCCGGCCGAGCGCGGCGACGTCGACCGGATCGCGGCGGCGGCCACGGAAACGCTCGGCGAGGCCGCGTTCGCCGAGGAGCTCGCCCGCGGCGCCGTCACGGATCCCGGCGAGCTCGTCGCCGCATTGCCGTCCGGTGCAGCCTCACGATCGGCGTGAGCACGATTTTCCGGGAACGCACCGCGCGGGCGACGCCTTCTCGCGGAAGGCACCGCCCGCGCATTTCACCGTGAACTTCAGCGCAGCCGGCAGCTCACCGTCAGCGTCAGGTTCTGCCCGATCTCGTGGAAGTCCGGCTGGACCTGGACCGCGCTGCCGTCGGTGGTGATGCCTTCCCACGAGGCGCGCTCCGGGTCGCTGACCCGGTATCCCCGCACCTGGTCGTCCCCCTGGCACCGGACCTCGACGACATCGTCCTCGATGCGCGGCACGATGGTCTTGCGTCCGTGCACGTCCTCGAGCGTCCAGGTGCCACTGACCTCGTAGCTGGTGCGCGGCTGCGCCGCTGCCACTCCGGCGGCGAGAAACATCGTCGCGAGCACGCCGAGCAGCACCGCAATCTTGCGCATGAATTCCCCCGTATTCACCACGTCACCCCCCGCGGATGGCGCGTATCTGCCTATCGTGACGCTCGAAGTCGGCGTTACGGATATTCTGAGAGCATCTCAGCCGTTCGTTTCACGAACGATGATTCGACCCGGCCGCGATCGAACCGAGATACGTGGCGACGGGAGCGTCAGTCCGCCCCCGGTCGCACGATCATCAGCACCACGACGACCGCCCACAGCAGGTTGTAGATCCCGGCGTACATGGCGAGCGAGCGCAGCCGCGCGCCGCCGTCCGGCTCGGCCAGCGCGGCCTTCTGCCTCGGGTAGATCACCAGCGCCAGCAGCAGGCCGGCGGCCGCGGTGAGGAGCATCGCGATGTTGAGCCAGATCTCCGCCATGCGGCCCTGGGTCATCGCGAGCGCGATCCCGACGACCGGAACGACGATGCCGAGGAGGCCGTACACGCGCGTGATGCGGTGCAGCACCAGGGCCACGGCGTGGTTGCGCTCCCCCACCGGCCCGGCGGCGGGCGCCCCGGCCGGGACCGACGCCGCGACCGGCGCGTACCGCGGGAACAGGCTGGCCGCCACGGCCGAGCCCCCGACGAAGACGATGCCCGCGAGCACGTGCACCGACAGCAGCAGACCCTCCACAATGCCTCCCCAGCTTCAGCCTGCCTGAAGCCTAACAGGCACCTTCAGGATCCCTGAAGGCAGCTCGGACCGCCTCGCCGACCTTCCGGAGCGCCGGGTCCGCGTCCGGGCCGAAGAGCTGCGCGTCGACCACGTCCACCGCGCTCATGGCCTCGCGCAGCAGGCGGGCGCCCTCCGGGGTGAGCTCGATGGTGGACGCGGCGCCGGCCCGCGCCGTGCTGTCCCGGACGAGACCGGCGGCGACCAGCGCCTTCACCGCGGCGTGCACGCTCTGGACGCTGATCCCCGACATCCGTGCGAGGTCGCTGAACGACGCACCGGGGACGCCCGAGATGTGCCCGAGCAGCCCGAGCCGGCTCACGGTCAGGCCGAGCGGGGCGAGCGCGGCACCGAGCGTGGTCTCGATCCGGTGCGCGACGGTGAGCAACACGACGGACGGGCTGGTCGGCGGTGCCTGTTCCGTGCTCACGGTGCGAGTCTCCCCGGTCCCGTCCGCCGGTCAGCGCGTGGCACGCAGCAGGTCGCTCGCCTTCTCCCCGACCATCATGCAGGTGATGTTCGGGTTGATCGCCGGGAGGAACGGGAGGACCGACGCGTCCGCCAGACGCAGCCCGTCGACGCCGCGCACCCGCAGTTGCGGGTCCACGACCGCAGCCGGGTCGCCTGCCGGGCCCATCTTCGCGGTGCCGGCCGGGTGGTAGACGGTGTTGTGGGTCTTCGCGATGTAGTCGGCCAGTTCGTCGTCGGTGACCGCGTCCGGGCCGGGCGTGAGCTCGCGGGCCACCCACTCCTTCAGCGCCGCCTGCTCGGCGATGCGGCGCGCCAGCCGCACCCCCTCGGTCATGACCCGCATGTCGTGGCCCTCCGGGTCGGTGAAGTAGCGCGGGTCGACGCGTGCCCGGTCGCGGAAGTCCCGGCTGCGCAGCCGCACCGTGCCCCGGGACCGCCCGCGCGTGACGTTCGGGGTGAGGCAGAACCCGTTGTCGGTGGTCGGGTAGCCCCAGCGCACGGTGTTCAGGTCGAACGGCACCGACCCGTAGTGCATCATCAGGTCCGGCCGGTCGAGGCCGGCGCGGGTGCGGGTGAACAGCCCGATCTCCCACCACTGCGTGGACGTGGTGACCATCGGCCGGGCCGACTCCCACATCACCAGGCCCTCGACGTGGTCGTCCAGGTTCGCCCCGACCCCCGGTGCGTCGACGCGCACCTCGATCCCGAACTCGCGCAGGTGCTGTGCGGGGCCGATGCCCGAGAGCATCAGCAGCTTCGGGGTGTCGATCGCACCTGCGCTGAGCACCACCTCGCGGCGGGCCGCGACCGTCCGGCGGCCCGGCCCGATGTCCTGCTGGTACTCGACGACGGTGGCGCGCCTGCCGTCGAACAGCACCCGTGAGGACCACGCGCCGGTGCGCACCTCCAGGTTCGGCCGCTTCCCCATGATCGGGTGCAGGTAGGCGTGCGACGCCGAGGCGCGCGTGCCGTCCGGCTCGCGGTTGATCTGGAAGAACCCGGCGCCCTCGCAGACCGTCGCGCCGTCGTTGAAGCGGACGGTCGGCAGCCCGACCGCGGCCGCGGCCTCGAGCAGCGCGACGCCGCACGGGTCGTCCGGCGGGACCTGCATGATCGTGACCGGCCCGGTGCGGCCGTGGCCCTCCCAGGGGCCGTCGTTGTTCTCCAGGCGTGCGATCAGCGGCCAGCACTCGTCGGCGCTCCAGCCCTCGCAGCCGCTCGCCGCCCACTCGTCGAGGTCCTCGCGGGGGGTCCAGAACGCGATGCACGAGTTGTGCGACGAACACCCGCCGAGCACCTTCCCGCGGGCGTGGCGCAGGAAGCTGTTGCCCCGCTCCTGCGGCTCCACCAGGTAGTCCCAGTCGTAGCCGGAGTCGAGCAGCGCCATCCAGTCGGAGAGCCGCAGGATCGCCGGGTCGTCGACGTCGGACGGGCCGGCCTCCAGCAGGCACACCGTGACGTCCGGGTCCTCGGAGAGCCGCGCGGCGAGCGCACAGCCCGAGGACCCACCTCCGACGACGACGTAGTCGAACGTCCCGCTGGTCACCGCGCCTCCCCGCGCCCGAACCACCCGGCCGGGCCCGGCGAGGTGTTGTGCCAGATGTGCTTGTGCTCCTGGTACTCGGCCAGCCCGGTCGGTCCGAGCTCGCGCCCGTTGCCCGAGCGCTTGAAGCCGCCCCACTCCGCCCCGGGCACGTACGGGCCGAAGTCGTTGATCCACACGGTGCCGTGCCGCAGCGCGCGGGCCACCCGCTCGCCGCGCCCGGCGTCCCCGGTCCAGACCCCACCGGACAGCCCGTACTCGGTGTCGTTGCCGAGCGCGATCGCCTCCTCCTCGGTGCGGAAGCGCTCGACGGTGAGGATCGGGCCGAAGGTCTCCTCGCGGATCACCCGCATGTCGCGCCGGCAGTCGGCGAACACGGTGGGCCGGTAGAAGAAGCCCTTCTGCAGGTCCGGTTCCTCCGGCCGGCGCCCGCCGGCCACCAGCCGGGCGCCCTCGGCGTGCGCCGACGCCACGAAGTCCTCGATCTTCGCCCGCTGGGCGGCCGACACGATCGGGCCCGACTCGGTGCCCTCGTCCATGCCGTTGCCCAGCCGGATCCGGTCGGCCCGCCTGCCGAGCTCGGCGACCAGGTCGTCGTGCAGCGCGTCCTCGACGATCAGCCGCGCGCCGGCCGAGCAGACCTGGCCCGCGTGCAGGAAGACGGCGGTGAGCGCGTTGTCGACGACGGTCTCGAAGTCCGTGTCCGCGAAGACGATGTTGGGGTTCTTGCCGCCCAGCTCCACCGCCACCCGCTTCACGGTGCCCGCGCCCGCCCGCACGATCGCCTGGCCGGTGGCGAGACCGCCGGTGAAGCTGACCATGTCGACGCCCGCGTGCTCGGTGAGCGGGGCGCCGACCGACCGGCCGTCGCCGAGCAGGATGTTGACCACGCCCGGCGGCGCGCCCGCCTCCTCCACCAGCCGCACGAGCTGCACGGACGTGAGCGGGGTGACCTCGCTCGGCTTGATCACCACGGTGTTCCCGGCCGCCAGCGCGGGCGCGACCTTCCACGACAGCTGCAGCAGCGGGTAGTTCCACGGCGTGATCAGCGCGCAGACACCCACCGGCTCGTGCACGACCCGGCTCACGACGGCCGGGTTGCCGGTGTCGACGAGCCGGCCCGCATCCTTGCCGGCGAGGTCGGCGTAGTAGCGGAAGACCGCCGTGACGTCGTCGACGTCGATACGGCTCTCGACCAGCGTCTTGCCGGTGTCGAGGGTCTCGGTGCGGGCGATCTCCTCCTTGTCGCGCACCAGCAGGTCCGCGACGCGGCGCAGGAGTGCACCGCGCTCCGCGGCCGGCGTGTGCGGCCACGGACCGGTGTCGAACGCCGCGCGCGCCGCGGCGACCGCGCGCTCGACGTCGTCCGGGCCGGCCTGGTCGACCATCTCGATCACACCGGCGTCGTACGGGTTGACGACCTCGGCGGGGCCGCCGGACCCGGATGTCCAGTTCCCGTCGATGTAAAGGCTGGGCACCCGCCGATCGTCCTCGGGAACGGCCCGGCGTCAAGCGGAAGCGGCTTTCCCGCAGGTCAGTTCCGGGAATCTGCAGTCAACGGGCGGGATGCACCCGCCGCCAGCAGCCCCAGCAGCAGCGCGCCGAGCACGACGAACAAGGCCCGCAGGATGCCGGCGTGCTCGCCGAGGAGGCCGATGAGCGGCGGGCCCGCGATGAACGCGGTGTAGCCGATCGAGCTGACCACCGAGACGCGGGCGGCGGCGCGGGCCGGGTCGTCGGCGGCGGCGCTCATGCCGACGGGGAAGCCGAGCGACGCCCCGATCCCCCACAGGAGGGCGCCGGCGAGCGCGACGGGCACGGACCCGCCGAGCAGCATCAGCAGGAGGCCGGCGAGCGCGACGACCGCGGTGGCGCGCACCACGACGACCCGACCGAAGCGGTCCAGGGCCGTGCCGCCCGCCATCCGGCCCGCGGTCATGGCGGCCACGAAGAACCCGAACGCGATCGCACCGAGCGTCTCGCTCGTGCCGTGGCCGTCGACCATCGCGATGGCGACCCAGTCGTTGGCCGAGCCCTCGGTGAACGCGAACGCGAGCACCATGAGCCCGACGACGAGCGTCCGTGGCTCCCGCCATGCGGCGAGTACGCCCGACCCCGACCTGGGCTCGTCGGGCGCCGCCTCCGGCACCGGCAGGAACTGCCGCACCGCGGGCGTGACGACGAGCGGGAGCAGCACCACGACGCCGACCAGCTGGGCGGCGAGCGGGATGCCCAGCGCCGAGCAGGTCGCGCCGATCCCCGCGCCCGCCACCGTGCCGAGGCTGAACCCGGCGTGCAGCCGGGGCATGAGGGAGCGGCCGAGCCTGCGCTCGACGTCGGCGCCCTCGACGTTCATCGCGACGTCCCACACACCGGTGCCGAGGCCGGACGCGACCAGGCCGAGCGCGGCGACCGGGACGAGCGCGGTGGACATGCCGACGGCGAGCAGCGCGAGCCCGACCGTCATCGACAGCGCGCCCGCGAGCACCGCGCGGCCGGGGCCGAGGCGGTGCACGAGCGGGCCGGACAGCGGCAGCCCGGCGACGGCCCCACCCGACATGCAGAGCAGGAGCAGCCCGAGCTGCGCGGTGGACAGGCCGAGTGCGTCGCGCAGCGCGGGCGTGCGCGCGATGAACGACGAGAACGCGAGGCCCGCGGCGATGAAGGCGATGACCACGGCCGTGCGCGCCCTCAGCAGGCGGGCGGAGGGCAGCGCCCCTGTCGTGGACACATCGGCTCCCATCGGTCTGTCGAATCGATTCGATCCGAGGTTACGGGACACGCACGACAGGCTCAACCGGGTTCTGCTCACACCGCGGCACCACTGAGCGGGAGCCGGCGGCGGTACGCGTCATGGCGCCGTACTGCTGTTTTCGGACGTCCAGAACAGCAGTACGGCGCCACGGTGCTGATCTGATGGGCGTCTAACCGGGTAAGCCGCGCGGCGAGGTGCCTGTGTAGGTCCCTTGCCGCGCGGCTCCCCTCCGAACCCCGCGGGCATCTTTCGATGCACGAGGCTCTCCAGTGATCTATGCCGCGTTCGCGACGGGTGGTCCGTGGTGGATGATGTCGTGGCAGGGGCGGCAGACGATGAGGGTCTTGCGCCGCATCCTGGCCATGACGGCCGCCCACGGTGGTTGGCCTGGACCGGTGGGGAGCTGGGCCAGCTTGCGGACCTGGTGCACCTGCACCTTGTCCGGTTCGTGGCAGAGCTCGCACCTGCCGCGGCGGAGTCGGTTGATGAGCTCCTTGCGGGTGTAGGTGACCGGTCGGGCCGGGTCGCGGTCGGTGAGGACCGCGTTGCGTTCCCGTGCGAGGGGTATCCCGCCGAACCGTGCGACCAGTGGCTGCTTGCCGGGGCGCTCGATGCGGGCTTCGGAGCAGGTCCGCGGTCCGTGTGGAGTCTCGATCGTGGCCTTGTGTTTGGCCGCGATCTTGGACACGGTGGACTCGTGCTTGGCGGCCAGCGTTTTGAGCAGTGAGGTCTCGGCGACCCAATGGAGCCGGGTGAATCGCCAGACATCGGTGGCGAGCAGGTAGTACTGGACGATGCCCCGGTATTCGGCCCCGTAGGTCGCGACGATGTCGTAGTCGTCGAGGTTGTGCAGGGCCGTCCTGGCCTCGGGTTTGCCGCGGCGCAGGTAGGGGACGCATTTCGCCTTGATCACATCACGGGGCACCCGCAACCCGATCGTCCCGTTGACCATTCTTCGGCCCCGGGTGATCCGGTCGTCGGCGTGCTGGGTGATGATCTCGTAGCCGAGGTATCGCGCTGCCTGGGTGCGGGCGTGCGTGATCAGTGTCTTGTCGGCGGACATCTCCAGCTTGAGTTCGTCACGCAGGAACGCCGCCAGCTGATCTTTGATCTGCTCGGCTTCGGCTTTCGGTCCGATGAAGCCCAGGAGGTGATCGTCGGCGTAGCGGGAGTAGCGCAACCGCCGGTAGCCGGGATCGTTCGGATCCTGGCTGGGCAGGGTGCGCATCTGTTGGCGCAGTTGCCGGACTTTCGCCCGGTCGCCGCGCTGGCGTGCTCGATGCGCCGCCTGCCTGATCGCCTCGTGCGCACGGTTGGGTTTCCTGCGCACTCCCTGGGTGTGTTGCGGGATGAGAACTGTCTCGACGAACGTGTCCAGCCGGTGCAGATAGATGTTGGACAGGATGGGTGAGACGACGCCGCCCTGCGGCGCGCCGCTGAGCGTGGCGTTCCACCGCCAGTCCTCCAGGTACCCGGCTTGCAGCATGTTGCGGATCAGCCGCAGGAACCGGTTGTCGTGGATGTTCTCCGCCAGGGTCTCGACCATGACGTCGTGGTCGAGGGACCCGAAGCAGTCGGAGATGTCTCCCTCGACGAACCACGTGGTCCCGGTCCAGCCGATGGCCACCTCGCGCAGCGCGGTGTGGCAGCCCCGGCCGGGGCGGAACCCGTGCGAGTGGTCGGAGAAGGTCGGCTCGTAGTAGGCCTCGAGCAGCAGGCGCACCACCTCGCCGACGAGTTTGTCCGACCACGTGGGCAGCCCGAGCGGACGCAGCTTCCCGTTGGGTTTCGGGATGTGGATCCGCCGCACTGGAGCGAACCGGTAGCGCTCGTGGCGCATCGCTTCGATGATGGTGTCGATCTTCTCCATGGACATGCCGTCCGCGGTTTCTGGCGTGGCTCCCGGTGTCATCGCCCCGTGGTTGGAGTAGATGCGACCGTAGGCCAGCAGGTACAGCTGCGGGTTGAACAGTTGTCGATACAGTTCGGTGCACGGCAGGCCTTTCCTGCCGCGCTCACGGAGGACAGCGAGTACCGTGTCGGCGTTCTGCATTTCGCATACCTTCCGGGTTGTCGTGTCCAGATCACCTGTGCCCCTTCGCCCTGCGATCGGCGTTACCGTCTCCCTGGCAGGTCGTGACTCCTGCGACTACTACGGGCACTGTGTCACCATGGGGCTCGCGCCCGACAGGTGATCCCACGTTCGTCTCTGCTGCACGTTTCTAGCGTGACGTAGGCGCCCCACTCATCTCCTTCAATGCCCTCATTGGGCATCGCTCCGTCCCCGGAGGTTGCCGCGGAGAAGTACTCACTCCGCCGCAGGGGCCGGCATCGGTTTCGGACGTCTTTCCGATGGGTGCGGCTTTTCACCTTCTGGAGATTGGGATGCAGGCAGTCTAGCTTTCGCCGTATCACGCGGGTCCCCCAGCGAGCCGCCCCGTACGCCTGGGCACGGTTCGCTGGTTTCCTGGCATGCTATGGTCCCCTTCGCCTTTCGGATCCAGGTAAGCCATCGGACCCAGAGATGTACCTCCAATCTCTCCCCGCTGTGCGGGGGATGCGACAGAGCGCCTCGTGGCGCAGGTACTACAGCCGGAGTTCGTGATGGTGCCCGGCGCAGCGTCGCTGGTGGGGCGCGGTCCGTGACTGCGCCAGCAACCGGACACCCACTGCCTTCGTGTCCCGTTGGTGGGTGGGGAATGCGGGACGGTCGTCGGGTGGAGCGGGCCTGGGGGTTCGCTGCCGGTGGGCGCGCCGTACCCGGCTCGTGGTGTGGGGCCCTCGTCTCGATCCGGTCCGGGGTGCGTTCCCTCCGGTTTGCCTGGTCCCCGCCATCTTTGCGGGGTGGTCGGGTTGGCGTCACTGCTGTCCCCCGGGGGTCATCCGGGTGGCCGTCCCCGGCCTGCTGGCACGCCGGTTGGCGATGGGATCCTGCGGCTGGGTGGGACTCGACCGGTGGTGGTGCCGTTGCCCGGGCCGCTCAGGCTGTGGTGTCGGCGCCGAGTGTGCTGCCGGCCGACGCCCGGCCTGGTGCGATCCGAGGGTGGGGTGTGATCAGCGGATACGGGACCGGGCGTGCATAGGTGAGTGTGATGTCCCGATCCGGCCGATCACGGCCCGCTGGGTGTCGATGTCGGGGTTGTTCGTGGGGTCGCCCGGGTGTCTGGGGAGTGCAGAAGGGGCGGGCGGGACCACCGCAGGTCGAGTGGCTGTCGGCAGTGGCGGTCTCGTCGGGACTGGCGTGCCGGCAGGTCGGGGACGGCCGCCCCGGTGACCCCGGGGGGACGGTGGTGGTGCCAACCGGATCACCGGCGGGGGTGAGGTCGGGTCCGGACGGGAGTGGCCGCGCCCGGGACCGGGTCGACAGGGTGGGGCGGTCGGCTGCGAGCCGGGTACGGCGCGCCCACCGGCAGCCGATCCCGCGACGAGACAGCCCCGACCGCGAGGCGCCGGTCACGTTCATGATCCGCGGTATCGGTTGTTCATGGCTGCGGCGACAGCCATGGGCACCCGATACCTGCGGTCTTCCCCGTCAAGATCCGAGGTGTCGGGTGTTCATGGTCGTGTGGACAGCCATGGGCAACCGATACTTCGGATCTTGCCCCGCGGATCGACGGGCATCGGCCCAAGGCCGTGTGTGCGGGCCCCGTCCAGCCGATCAGGTCCGCTCGGATGAGCTGCCACCCAGCCGGGCCGGCGACCCGACACCGACACAGTGGCCGAACCAGCCACTACCGCAGCCGACCAGCAACATGATCACGATCTACCGCTGCCGTACTAGGGTTCGGGCGTGTCCAGCCGTCCGACGCTCGCCGCCGTCGCGGCGCGGGCCGGCGTGTCCCCGTCGACGGCCTCGCTCGCGTTCGCCGACAGCCCCCGCGTCGCGCCGGCCACCCGGGAGCGGGTGCTCGCGGCGGCCGCCGAGCTCGGCTACGCGGGCCCCGATCCCCTCGCCGCCTCGCTGCGCCGCGGCCGCAGCGGCGTCGTCGGCGCGTTCATCGGCGAGCGGCTGCTCTACGCGTTCCGCGACCCGGTGGCGCTGCAGCTGCTCGACGGCATCAGCGAGGTGCTCAGCGCCCACGACGTGGGGTTGCTGCTGCTCGCGGGCGACGTCGGCCGGCCGTCGACGAGCCAGATCGCGCGCATCCCGCTCGACGCCGCCATCTTCGCCACCTGCGGGCTCGAGGACGACCCGGCGCTCGGGCAGCTGCGCGCCCGCGGCGTGCCGGTCGTGGCGGTGGAGGGGCCCGCGGTCGAGGGCGTCGCGATGATCGACATCGACGATCGCCGCGGCACCCGCGAGCTCGCCCACCACCTGCACGATCTCGGGCACCGCAGCGTGGAGGTCGTCGCGATGCCGCTGCGGCTGGACGGCACCCGCGGCCCGGTCACGCCGCGGCGGCGCGCGCAGGCGCACTACCGCGACGTGCGGCACCGCATCGAGGGCGTCGAGGACGTCTTCGGCCCGGTCCCGATCTACGAGACCCCGAGCAACGCGGTCGACGAGGGCGCCGCCGCCGCGCGCCTCCTGCTCGACGTCCCCCCGGCGCGGCGGCCGACCGCGATCATCGCCCAGAGCGACGTGCTCGCCGCGGGGGTGCTGCGGGCCGCGGCCGAGCTCGGCCTGCGGGTGCCCGACGACCTGTCCGTCGGCGGCTTCGACGGCGCCGACCTGCACTGGCTGGCCCCGACCCGGCTCACCACCGTCGTGCAGCCGAGCGAGGAGAAGGGCCGGGCCGCGGCCCGCGCCGCGATGGAGCTCGTCGAGGGCGGCGACCCGGCGGACGTCATGCTGCCCGTCGCGCTGCGGATCGGTACCACGAGCGGGCGGGCTCCGTCCTCCGATCGGTCGGCACCACGATGAGAATCGCGGTGGCCGGGGCATCCTGACGACATGGTGGTCCGCGTGCTGATCGTCGATCGGCAGCCGGAGCTCCGCCGCGGCCTGGAGGCGGCGCTGCCGGCGGCGAGCGACGGCGGCGTGCGCGTCGTGGCCGGCACCGACCGCGCCGCGTCGGCCGGGACGCTGGTGCGGCGCTACCGGCCGGACGTCGCGCTCGTGGACCTCGAGCTCGCCGCGCCGGGCCCGCTCGCCGCGCTCTCGGCGATCCGCCGCGTGCAGCCCCGCCTGCCGGTGCTCGCGCTCGCCCGGCACCTCCCCAGCCTCCAGACCGTCCTCGAGCTCGTCGGCGCGGGCGCAGGCGGTGTGCTGCTGCGGACCCGCGCGCACGGCGGGCTCGTCCCGTCGCTGCTCGCCGCCACCGGCGCCACGAACCGGCCGTCGGCGACCCGGTCCGGCCCGCAGCTCTCCGGCAAGGAACGACACCTGTGGACGCTCATCGCGGGCGGCGCCAGCACGGCCCAGATCGCGCGGGCGCTGCACGTCTCCGAGCGCACGGTGAAACGTCTCACCGCGGGCCTGCTGCGGACCCTCGGCGTCGCGAGCCGGACCGAGGCGGCCGCCCTCGCCGGCCGCGCCGGGCTGCTGGACGACCTGCCGCCCGCCGACCTCCCGATGCCCGCGCAGCGAATCCCCCATCTCGACACGCCGAGTCCCACACCCCGCCCCGGCGAGTCCCGGATCTGAGTACAGGGGCTCGACGATCTTCACGCCGCGTAGCGCGATTACGTGACCCCACCGCGGAACGCCTTCGCCTCGAGCAGCCGGAGCGCAGGCTGCTCGTAGCCGTCGAGAGCCTGCGCCCGCGCCCCAGGACGAAGGGGTAGACGAAGAGCCGGTACTCGTCCACGAGCCCGGCCCGGACGAGGGTGTGGCACAAGGTGATGCTCCCGGTCACGACGATGTCCTGGCCGGGCCTTTCCTTGAGCGCCCGCACCTCCGTGACGGGGGTCG
The DNA here is from genome assembly GCF_054486945.1 of Pseudonocardia wallangbongensis. Classification (NCBI taxonomy): domain Bacteria; kingdom Bacillati; phylum Actinomycetota; class Actinomycetes; order Pseudonocardiales; family Pseudonocardiaceae; genus Pseudonocardia; species Pseudonocardia wallangbongensis. Next base: position 426,440 of record NZ_JBRERS010000004.1, on the reverse strand, counting down.
CCGGAGAGGACCGTGGAGTTGTCCCACTGCGGGTCGGTCATCGTGGACGACACGACGTACTTGTGGACGCGGTCGAGGTAGTCGGTGATGCACGAGCTGGCGGTTCACACCAGGTACGACTGCTCCCGGCGCCGGCGCTCATCGGGGGTGCAGTGACGGTCACACCAGGACCGTTCGGCGTAGCCCTTGCCCTCCGCCGCCATTCTGTATACATCTGATATCCACAGACCATGCTGAAGGGACCGCCCGTGCCCCACACCCTCCAGCGCGCGGCCGCCGTTGCCGTCGGCGGCGTGCTGGCGATCGCGCTCGCCGCCTGCATCCCGGTGCAGCCGGTCGTGCCCGCCCCGCCCCGGCCCGACGTCCCCGGTGTGACGTTCGACGGCCGCCCGGTCCGCGAGGGCGGCGAGCTGGTGATGGCCCTGTCCAACGAGCCGGACCGGCTCGACCCGACCACGTCGTCGTCGCTCTACACGCGCTACGTCATGAACGCGATCTGCGAGAAGCTCTACGACATCGACGCCGAGGGCGAGCTCGTCCCGCAGCTGGCCACGGCGCTGCCGACGGTCTCGGCCGACGGCCTGACGGTCACGATCCCGGTGCGCACGGGGATCTCCTTCGGCGACGGCACGCCGTTCGACGCGGCCGCGGTGGCCACGACCCTGCAGCGGCACCTGACGCTGGAGGACTCGGCCCGCAAGAGCGAGATGGGCCCGATCGCCGGCATCGAGGTCGCGGATCCCGCCACGGTGGTGGTCCACTACGAGCGGCCGTTCGCGCCGCTGACCGCTTCGCTCGCCGACCGGGCCGGAATGATCATGTCGCCGGCGGCGCTCGCGGAGCTGGGTCCCGACTTCGGCGACGGCCCGGTGTGCGTCGGGCCGTTCCGGTTCGCCGAACGCGTGCCGCAGACGTCGATCACGGTGGTGCGCGACCCGAACTACTACGACGCCGACCAGGTCCACCTCGACTCGATCACCTACCGGATCATGACGGACGCGAACATCCGCGCCGCCAACCTCCGCTCCGGCGACGTCCAGGTGGCCGACCGGATCTCCCCGCAGGACATCGACGCGCTGCAGCAGGAGCGCGGGATCGGCATCCTCCAGATCGGTTCGCTGGGCTACCAGGGGGTGACGTTCAACCTCGGCAACACCGACGGCGTGGGAGAGCCGCCCGGGCGGATCGACACGCCGGTCGCGTCCGACCCCCGGGTGCGGCAGGCGTTCGCGCTGTCGGTGGACCGGACCACGCTGGTCAACGCCGTGTTCAACAACTGGTTCGAGCCGGCGTGCTCGCCGATCTCGCCCGCGAGCCCGTACTCGACGCCGGAGAGCGAGGCCTGCCCGCCGTACGACCCGGCCCGCGCGCGGCAGCTGCTCGCCGAGGCGGGCGCACCCACGCCGTACCCGCTCACGATGCTGGTGAGCAACAGCCAGGACCAGCTCCGGCTGGTGCAGGCCCTGCAGGCCGGCGTGCGCGCGGGCGGCTTCGAGATCACGATCCAGCCGGTGGAGTACTCGACGCTGCTCGACACGCAGGACCGCGGCGACTTCGAGGTCCTGCAGCTCGGCTGGTCGGGCCGCATCGACCCGCACAGCAACATGTCGACCTTCCTGTCCACGGGGGCCGGCAACAACGTCGCCGGCTACAGCAACCCCGAAGTGGACCGGCTGCTCCGCGAGGCGACCCAGGTGAACGACCAGGCCGCGCGGGCCCGGATCTACGGCCAGGTGGTGGAGATCGTCCAGCGCGACCTGCCGATCCTCTACCTCTACCGGGAGCGCAACCTCACCGCGTACACCACCGACGTCGCGGGCATCGCCACCTTCGCCGACGGCGTCGTGCGTCTCGGCCGCGCCGCCTTCCTCGCCGGGGAGGGCGACTGATGGCCCGCTACCTGCTGACCCGGTTCGGCCAGGGGCTGATCACCCTGGTGCTGGCCTCGGTCGTGGTGTTCGCCGGCGTGCGGGCGCTGCCCGGCGACCCGGCGCTCGCGATGGCGGGTGAGGAGGCCACCCCCGAACGCCTGGCCGCCATCCGCGCGGAGCTCGGGCTCGACGAGTCGATCGTCATGCAGTACCTCCGGTTCCTGGGCAACGCGCTCACCGGCGACTTCGGCGACTCGGTGCGCACCGGCACGCCCGTCACCGAGCTGATCGCCACGACGCTGCCGGTCACGGCGTGGCTCTCGCTCTACGCGATCGTGATCGCCGTCGTGTTCGGGATGGCCGCGGGCGCGCTCGCGGCCGCGTACCGGGGCCGCTGGCCGGACCTGGCCGTCGGCGGCGTGTCGCTCCTGTCGCTGTCGGTGCCGAACTTCTGGCTCGGGCTGCTCGCGATCCTCTACCTCGCGGTCGGGCTGGGCTGGTTCCCGGCGTCGGGCTACGTGGCCTTCTCCGAGGAGCCGCTGCGCGCGCTGTGGCACCTGACGCTGCCCGCGCTGATCCTCGGCACCGGCCTCGCGGCGATCGTGATGCGCCAGACCCGCTCCTCGATGATCGACGCGCTGGCCGCCGACTACGTGCGCACCGCACGGGCGAAGGGCGCGTCGCGCGGCACCGTGCTCGTCCGCTACGCCATGCGCAACAGCCTGATCGTCGTCGTGACGATCGTCGGGCTGCAGCTGGGCGGGCTGATCTCCGGCGCGGTCGTCACGGAGCGGATCTTCGCCCTGCCGGGCTTCGGGAAGCTCACCCTCGACAGCGTGTTCACGCGCGACTACCCCGTGATCCAGGGGGTCGTGCTGGTGGTGACGCTCGCCTACATCCTCATCAACCTCGCCGTCGACGTCCTGTACTCGGTGATCGACCCGCGGATCCGGGTCGCAGGGGGAGGGAACGCCTGATGGCACTGGTCACGCCGGAGATCGCCACCGACGACGAGCTGGGCAGCCGTCGCGGCCGCATCCTCAGCGGGCTGCTGCACCACCGGCTCGGGGTCGTGGGTGGCGGACTGCTGCTCGTCGTGGTGCTCGCGGCGCTGCTCGCCCCGTGGATCGCGCCGTACCCGCCCGACGAGGTGCACTTCGAGACGCCGTTCCAGCTGCCGCGGACGATCGGGTTCCCGCTGGGCACCGACGACCTCGGCCGCGACATTCTCTCCCGCATCCTGTACGGCACGCGGGCGTCGCTCCAGGTCGGCGTGCTCGCCGTGGCGCTCGCGATCGTGGTGGGCACCCCGCTCGGGCTCCTCGCCGGGTACTGGCGCCGGCTCGACGCGCTCGTGTCGCGGCTCACCGACCTGCTGCTCGCGTTCCCGTTCCTCATCGTCGCGGTCGGACTCGCCGCGATCAACGGCGCCAGCCTGACGAACGCGGCGATCGCGCTCGGCCTCGCGCAGGTGCCGACCATGATCCGTGTGGTGCGGGCCGAGACGCTGCGGCTCAAGGGCCACGAGTTCGTGCTGGCCGCCGCCGCGATGGACGCCTCGGGCGCGCGGATCCTCGCCACGCACGTGCTGCCCAACGCGATGTCGTCGATCATCGTGCAGGCCACGGTGATCATGCCGGTCGCCGTGATCGGCGAGGCGCTGCTGTCGTTCCTCGGGCTCGGGATCCAGCCGCCGAGCCCCAGCCTGGGCATCATGCTGTCGGATGCTCAGCAGTACATCGTCCGCGCGCCGTACGCGGCGTTCTTCCCCGGCCTCGCGATCGTCGTGATCTGCCTGGCCTTCAACCTGTTCGGCGACGCGCTGCGCGACGTGCTGAGCCCCGGCTCACGCCGGTGAGATGAGAGGACCCGCCTTGAGCTTCGTCCCGCCCCCCGCCTTCACCACCCGCCCCACCTTGGCGGGCACGTTCGGCATGTCGGCCACCACGCACTGGCTCGCCACCGCCACCGCCCAGGCCGTCCTGGAGCGCGGCGGCAACGCGTTCGACGCCGCCACCGCGGCCGGGTTCGTGCTGCACGTCGTCGAGCCGCACCTCAACGGCCCGGGCGGCGACCTCACCGGCGTGTTCGCCACCGCCGACGACCCGGCCCCGACGGTCCTCATGGGGCAGGGCCCGGCGCCGGCCGGGGCCACGATCGCGCACTACAAGGGCGAGGGACTCGACCTCGTACCCGGCGCCGGTGGGCTCGCCGCCGCCGTGCCCGGCTCGGTGGACGCCTGGCTCGTCCTGCTCGCCGAGCGCGGCACGTGGGAGCTCGCCGACGTCCTCGCCTTCGCGATCGGCTACGCCCGCGACGGGCACCCCGTGGTCGGCCGCGTGGGCACCACGATCGAAACGGTCGCCGAGCTCTTCACCGAGCACTGGAAGACGTCGGCGCAGCTGTGGATGCCGAACGGCCGCCCGCCGCGCGCAGGCGAGATCATCCGGCTCCCGGCCTACGCCCGCACCCTGGAACGGCTGCTCGAGGCCGGCTCCGGCGCCACCGACCGGCGGGGGCGGATCGAGGCGGCCCGCCGGGAGTGGAAGGAGGGGTTCGTCGCCCGGGAGGCCGTCGAGTTCCTGCGGAACCCGCACCGGCACTCGTCCGGCACCGACCACGCCGCCGTCATCGAGGTGGCCGACTTCGCGGCGTTCTCCGGGTCGTTCGAGCCCGCCGTCACCGCCGAGTTCCGCGGCACGACCGTGGCCAAGACCGGCCCGTGGGGCCAGGGCCCGGTCCTGCTGCAGGCGCTCACGATCCTCGACGGCCTCCCCGACGAGGCCATCGACCCGTCCACCGCCGACGGCGCGCACAACGTCCTCGAAGCGCTCAAGCTCGCCCTCGCCGACCGAGACGCCCACTACGGCGACGCCATCGCCGACGGCGTGCTCGACGTGCTGCTGTCGCCGGAGTACGCGCGGGAGCGCCGCGAGCTGATCGGCAAGGACGCCTCGCGCGAGTTCCGTCCCGGCCGCCCCGGCGGGCGCGAGCCGTTCCTGCCCCCGCTCGTCACCGAACCCGACGAGAGGGCGGCGGCCGGCGTCGGCGAGCCCACCGTCGTGCTGTCCGGGGAGACCCGCGGCGACACCTGCCACGTCGACGTCGTGGACCGCTGGGGCAACATCGTCGCCGTCACGCCGTCCGGGGGCTGGCTGCAGTCCTCGCCGACGATCCCCGAGCTCGGGTTCTGCCTCGGTTCCCGGCTGCAGATGACCTGGCTCGAGGAGGGAGCGCCGTCGTCGCTCACGCCGGGCGAGCGGCCACGCACCACGCTCACCCCCACGCTGCTGCTGCGCGACGGGAAGCCGGTGGCCGCGCTGGGCTCCCCCGGTGGCGACCAGCAGGACCAGTGGCAGCTGCTCTACCTCCTGCGTACGCTCGCGGGCGGGTACTCGCCGCAGCAGGCCATCGACGCCCCGGCCATGCACACGACCTCGATGCCCGGATCGTTCTGGCCGCGCACCTGGACCCCCGCCGGCGCCGTGGTGGAGGACCGGCTCGGCGACGACGTCATCGCGGAGCTGGAACGGCGCGGGCACGAGATCACCCGGGCCGGTGACTGGGAGCTCGGTCGGCTGTCCAGCGTCGGGCGCGACCCGGAGACCGGCGTGCTGTCCGCGGCCGCCAACCCGCGCGGCGCGCAGGGCTACGCGGCAGGCCGATGACCACTCCGCTGCTGCGCATCTCCGGTCTCGAGGTCTCCTACGGCTCCGCGACCGTGGTGCACGGCGTGGACCTCACGGTGCGGCGCGGGCAGCGGGTGGCGGTCGTGGGCGAGTCGGGGTCGGGGAAGTCGACCACCGCGGCCGCCGCGATCGGTCTGCTGCCCGGCACCGGGCGCGTCACGGCCGGGACGATCGAGTTCGGCGGCGAGGACGTCACCACGGCCGGCGAGCGGCGGCTGCGCCGCCTCCGCGGACGTCAGATCGGCCTGGTTCCGCAGGACCCGATGTCGAACCTCAACCCGGTGGCCCGTGTCGGGCGGCAGATCGCCGAGACCCTCGTGATGCACGGCATCGCGCGCGGCCGCGCGGCGCGGGAGCGGGCCGTCGGGCTGATGACCGAGGCGGGCATCCCCGACGCGGCCCGGCGGGCCCGGCAGTACCCGCACGAGTTCTCCGGCGGGATGCGCCAGCGCGTGCTCATCGCCATCGCGCTGGCCTGCGAGCCGCAGCTGCTCATCGCCGACGAGCCGACGTCCGCGCTGGACGTCACCGTGCAGCGGCAGATCCTCGACCACCTGCAGCGGCTCACCACCGCGCACGACACGGCGATGCTGCTCATCACGCACGACCTCGGCCTCGCCGCGGAACGGGCCGACGACGTCGTGGTGATGTGGCAGGGCCGGGTGGTCGAGACCGGCCCCGCGGCGCGGATCCTGCGCGACCCGCAGCACGAGTACACCCGGCGGCTGGTCGCGGCGGCCCCGTCGGTGACCACGCGGTCCCGGGCCGCCCCGGCGCCGCCGCCCGCGGCCGACCCGGTGCCCGCGCTCGAGGTCACCGACCTCGTCAAGACCTACCGGGTGCGCGGTCAGCGGGAGCCGTTGCGCGCGGTCGACCGGGTGTCGTTCACCGTGCCCGAGGGCACCACCACCGCGCTCGTCGGCGAGTCCGGCTCGGGCAAGACGACGATCGCGCGGCTGGCGCTGGGGTTGGAGCAGCCGACGTCCGGGCACGTCGCCATCGCGGGGCGCACCTTCCGCGGGGCCGACCGGCCGGGCCGGCGGGCGATCCGGCGCGACATGCAGCCGGTGTTCCAGGACCCCTACGGCTCCCTCGACCCGGTGCTGCCCGTGGAACGGCTGATCGACGAGCCGCTGCGCGTGTTCGGCATCGGTGACACCGCGGACCGCCGGAAGCGGGTGGCCGAGCTGCTCGACCACGTCGCGCTCCCCCGCGCCGCCGCCCAGCGCCACCCCGTGGAGCTCTCGGGCGGGCAGCGGCAGCGCGTGGCGATCGCCAGGGCGCTCGCGCTGCGGCCGAAGCTCGTGATCTGCGACGAGGCCGTGTCCGCGCTCGACGTCATCGTCCAGGACCAGATCCTCGAACTGCTCACCCAACTGCAGCGCGACCTCGGCCTGTCCTACCTGTTCATCACCCACGACCTCGCGGTGGTGCGCGTCGTCGCCCACGACGTGCTGGTGATGCGGCACGGCCGGATCGTCGAACGCGGCAGGACGGACGAGGTCTTCGACGACCCGCAGGACGAGTACACGCGCGCGCTGCTCGCCGCGATCCCCGGGGCCGCGCTACCGGCGTGAGGCGGCGCGTTCGAGATGCTCGAGGAGCGCGGCCGTGGCGGGCACGAGCGGGCCCCGGCGGTGCACGACCCGGACGGTCCAGGTCGGGGCGTTGCGGATGGCGACGGTGCGCAGGTCGGGGAACCCAGCGGCCAGCGTGGCCGGGAAGACCGTGACCCCGAGGTCGGTTCGGACCAGCTCGGCGGCCGCCAGGATGTCGTTCGTCTCGAACACGCCGGCCCGGTCCACCCCGGCGGCGCGGAAGGCGCGGTCGACCACCTGCCGGATGGCCCAGCCCGCGGCGATGTCGACGAACGGATGCCGCGACAGCTCGGACAGGGTCACCGGCGCGGCCGGCAGGTCCGAGTGCGGGCCGACGAGCGCGACCATCCGGTCCCGCATCAGCTCGACGCCGGCCAGGCCGCGCGGCCGCCTGGCCAGCGCGATGACGGCCAGGTCGACGGCGCCCTCCCGGACCGCGTCGACGATCTCGTCCGGCGGCGCCTGGCGCAGCCGCACCACCACCCCGGGATGCGCGTGGCGCAGCGCGGCGATCGCCGGCGGGAGCCCGCCCAGCAGGCCCTGCATGACGCCCAGCGTGACCCGGCCGCGCAGCACCCCCCGCGCCGCGGCGACGGCGGCGTGCACCTGGTCGGCGGCGGACAGGGCCGTGCGGGCCGCCGCCACGAACGCCTCCCCGGCCGCGGTCGGGACGACGCGGTGCGTCGACCGGTCGAACAGCGGCACGTCGAGCTCCCGCTCGACCGCGCGCACCGTCGTCGACACCGCCGACTGCACGAGCCGCAGCCGCCTGCCCGCCGCCGAGAACCCGCCCGCCTCGGCCACGGCGACGATCACCTGCATCTGCCTGAGCTCCACGGCATCCATCTCCAGAAGAGATAACTGAGATCTCCTATCATCGCGCAGACCAGGGAAGCTGGCCTTCTCGCCGCATGTTGGTAGCGGGGTGCAGATCTCTCACGTGGCGGCGGCGCAGCTCCCGAGCCGCCGCCACGACCGCGGCTTCTGGCTGATCACGTACCTGTTCACGGTCACGATGGCCTCGTCGACGCTCCCGACCCCGCTGTACCCGCTCTACCAGCGCGAGGACGGCTTCGGAGCGCTGGTCGTCACGATGGTGTTCGCCGTCTACGCGGTCGGCGTGGTCGCCGCCCTGTTCATCGGCGGCCACGTCTCGGACTGGATCGGCCGCAGGCGGGTGCTCGCGCTGGGCCTGGTGCTCGGCATCGCGTCGAGCACGACCTTCGCCGCCTCGGCCGCCCTGCCCGCGCTCGTCGCCGGGCGCGTGCTGTCCGGGATGAGCGTCGGGCTCGTCACCGCGACCGCCACCGCTCACCTGGCCGACCTCAACGGGCGGGCCCGCCCCGGCCAGGGCCTGCGGCGCGCCGAAGTGGTCGCCACGGCGGCCAACATGGGCGGCCTCGGCCTCGGCCCGCTGATCTCCGGCCTGCTCGCCGTGTCCACGACCTCGCCGCTCCGCGTCCCGTTCATGGTCTCGGTCCTGCTGCTGGCGATCGGGCTGGCCGCGCTCGCGGTGGTCCCGGAGACCGTGCAGCGGCCCGACCCGCTTCCCCCGTACCGGCCGCAGCGCACCGCCGTGGCGCCCGAACACCGGCAGACGTTCGTCGGAGCCGCGGCCGCCTCGATCGTCGCGTTCGCGGTCTTCGGGCTGTTCAGCTCGCTGGCCGCCATCGTGATGAGCACGCTTTTCCACCGCGGGAGCCCCATCCTGGGCGGCCTCGCCGCGCTGCTGGCCTTCGGCTCCGGCGCCGCGGCCCAGATCCCGCTGCACCGGATGACCGCCCGCCGGCAGCTGGGCATCGGCCTCACCGTCACGGCGGCCGGGGTGGTCGTCCTCGTCCTCGCCGTGCACCTGGCAGTCCTCGCGCTGTTCCTCACCGGGGGCGCCATCGCGGGCGCAGGCGCCGGCATCACGTTCAAGGGCAGCATGTCCACCGTGCTCGCCACCGCGGCAGCGAACCGGCGCGGGGAGAGCGCGGCCGCACTCTTCCTCGCCGCGTACGTCGGGCTCACCGTGCCGGTCGTCGGGCTCGGCCTCGCCGCGCAGAGCCTCCCGGTGACGGTCGCGCTGTCCGCGTTCGGCGGCGTGCTGCTGCTCGCGCTGGCGTTCGCGGGCTGGCGGATCGCCACCGCGCGCACCGGAAGCGCCATGATGGGCTCATGACGGACGGGATCGACCCCACGGCCGCGCCCAGCGGGGCCGGCTGCAGCGAGTGCGACCAGAACGGCGGCTGGTGGGTGCACCTGCGCCGGTGCGCCCAGTGCGGCCACGTCGGCTGCTGCGACAGCTCACCCGCCCAGCACGCCACCGCGCACTTCCGCGCCACCGGGCACCCGCTCGTCCGCAGCTTCGAGCCGGGCGAGAGCTGGTTCTGGGACTACCGCGCCGGAACGCTGCGGGAGGGACCCGACCTGGCGGGCCCCCAGCACCGCCCGGAGGACCAGCCGGTCCCGGGCCCCGCGGGCCGGGTCCCGGAGGACTGGCGCGCCCACATCCACTGAGCCGTCCCGCGATTGCAGCATGGCCACCTTCACGCAACCTCGCTGCAGGAAGGTGGCCATGGTGCAATCCGGGGGCCCCGGCAGGGCAGGATCGTCCCCGTGGAACCTCTTCGGATCGGAGTGCTCGGCGCTTCGCGCATCGCCGTCAACGCCATCGTCGCCCCCGCACAGCTCACCGGGGCCCGGCTCGTCGCCGTCGCGGCCCGCGACCGCGGCCGGGCCGAGACCTTCGCCGCCGACCACGGCGTCGAGCGGGTGCTCGGCTCCTACGCCGACGTGCTCGCCGACCCCGAGGTGGAGGCGGTCTACAACCCGCTCGCCAACGGGCTGCACGGCCCGTGGAACGTCGCCGCGCTGGCCGCGGGCAAGCACGTGCTCACGGAGAAGCCCTCGGCGAGCGACGCGGGCGAGGCCCGGGAGGTGCGCGATGCCGCCGCGGGGACGGGCCTGGTGTTCATGGAGGCCTTCCACTACCTGTACCACCCGGTGGCCCAGCGGCTCCTGGAGGTCGTGGGCTCCGGCGAGATCGGCGAGCTGCGCCACGTCGAGGTGCACATGGAGATCGCTCCCCCGCCGGACGGGGACCCGCGCTGGTCGCTCCCGCTCGCGGGCGGCGGGCTGATGGACGTCGGCTGCTACGGCATCCACCTGCACCGGATGCTGGGCCGGTTCGCGGGCGGCGCCCCGCGGGTCACCGGCGCCGAGGGCCGCGAGCGCGCCGGGCATCCGGGTGTGGACGAGTGGGTGCGCGCCGACCTCGCGTTCCCCGGCGGGGCCACCGGTGTGCTGCACAGCTCGATGGCCGCCGAGGAGCTGCGGATGACGGCCCGCCTCGTCGCAGACGCGGGCGAGGTGCGCGCCGCGAACTTCGTGCTCCCCCACCGCGACGACCGGGTGTGGGTCACGGCGGGCGGCGTCGAGCGGGAGGAGCGGCCGGGCCTGCGCCCGTCGTACGCCTACCAGCTGGAGGCGTTCGCCGCCGCCGTCCGGGACGGGGCGCCGGTGCCGACGGACGCCGACGACGCCGTGGCCACCGCCGAGCTGCTCGACGACTGCTACCGGGCCGCGGGATTCGACGTGCGGCCACGTAGCGCACCGGTTTCCTGAACCCGGTCCGCGGCGGTCGGGGGCCCGCTACGCTCTCCCCCGTGACCGCCGCGCCGGAGGACCGGAAGATCCGCCGGCTGACCGACGACGTGCTGGCGATCTACGAGAAGCTCGACACGATCACGGACACCCAGCGACACCAGGGCGACCGGCTCGACGAGGTCAGCACCCAGGTCCGCCGGCTGGCGGCGATCGTCGACCGCCAGGGCAACCGGCTCGACGAGCTCGCGGCCACCCAGGATGGGCACACCGCCACCCTCGCCGGGCACGGCACGAAGCTCGACCGGATCCTGGAGATCCTCGAGCGCCGGTGACCCGGATCGGGCCGCGGCGCCCGGCGGGTGCAGTATCGATGGGTGGTCTCCCGCACGGCTCCGCACGCCCGCACCCTCGCCGACGCCGTCGGCGCCGCCGCCGCACGGCTCGAAGGCGTTGCCCTCCCGACCCCGCTGCGGCCGAGCGACCGGCTCTCGGCCGGCACCGGTGCGCAGGTCTGGCTGAAACGGGAGGACCTGCAGGTCGGGCGCTCGTACAAGCTGCGGGGCGCGTACAACCTGCTGGCCCAGCTCGACGCGGAGGAGCGGGCGGCCGGAGCGGTGTGCGCGAGCGCGGGCAACCACGGCCAGGGCGTCGCGTACGCCTGCCGCCGGCTGGGCATCCGCGGCCGCGTGCACGTGCCGCGCACCACGCCGCGGCAGAAGCGGGAGCGGATCACCGCGCTCGGCGGCGATGCTGTGGAGCTGGTGGTCGGCGGCGACACCTACGACGAGGCCGCCGCGGCGGCCGCCGAGCACGCGGACCGCACCGGGGCCACCGTCGTCCCGGCCTTCGACGACCTGCGCACGATCGCCGGGCAGGGCACGGTGGCCGCGGAGATCGTCGCCCAGCTGGACGGCCCGCCGGACGTCGTCGTGGTGCCGGTGGGCGGGGGCGGCCTGCTCGCCGGGGTCGGGGGTTTCCTCGCCGCGCGGTACCCGCAGGTCCGGATCATCGGGGTGGAACCGGCGGGCGCCGCGAGCATGACGGCCGCGCTGGCCGCGGGCGAGCCCGTCGCGCTGCCCGAGCTCGACTCGTTCGTCGACGGTGCCGCGGTGCGCCGCGTCGGCGACGTGAGCTACCCGCTGGTGCGCGACAGCGGCGCCGAGCTCATGACGGTGGCCGAGGGCCGCGTCTGCACGGAGATGCTCGACCTCTACCAGGTCGACGGGATCATCGCGGAGCCCGCGGGGGCGCTCGCCGCCGCCGCGCTCGACGGGATCGAGCTGGAAGCCGGCGCCACCGTCGTCTGCCTGCTCTCGGGCGGCAACAACGACGTGAGCCGCTACGCCGAGGTGATCGAGCGCTCGCTCGTGCACCGCGGCCTGAAGCACTACTTCCTCGTGGAGTTCCCGCAGGAGCCGGGCGCGCTGCGGCGGTTCCTCGACGAGGTCCTCGGCCCGGACGACGACGTCGTGCTGTTCGAGTACGTCAAGCGGGACAACCGCGAGACCGGCGCCGCGCTCGTCGGCATCGAGCTGGCCCACCGCGACGGCTACGAGCCGCTGTGGAAGCGCATGGAGGCCAGCCCGCTGAAGATCCAGCACGTCGCCCCGGGGACCACGGCGTACCGCTTCCTGGTGTGACTAGGGCGTCCGGACCGATCCTGCGCGGAGCCGGTGGCCCGTGTCGCGCAGGGTGTCGAGGACGGCGCGGACGGCGGGCCGGGCGATGTTCTCCGGCCGTACCAGCGCGTCGATGTGCCGGACGGACCGGACGCCGTCGAGTGGCCGGAGCACGACCCCCGGAGGTCCGGGCGAGGTCCAGCGAGGCATCAGAGCGATGCCTGCCCCGGCCCGGACCAGCTCGCCGGCCACGGTGAACTCGTTGACGCGATGGACCACGTCGACCGGGTGACCGGTGACCGCCGACAGGGCGTCGACGATCGCGCCGACCGGGAACCCGGCGTGGGTGGTGATCCACGGCTCGGCAGCGGCCCGGCGGGCGGTGATCCGCGCCTCGTCGGCGAGCGGGTGGTCGATGGGCAGCGCCACGTCGAGTGGTTCCTCGACGAGCGCTACCCCGTGGACCGAAGCCGGCCACGGTGGCGTGTGGGCGAAGCGGTGCGCCAGTACGACGTCGTAGGTCGAGGTGAGCTTGGGGAACTCCGCCTGGGCGACGTCTTCGTCGGCCATCCTGACCTCGACGGCGGCGCCGGCGGGGAAGGCCGCCACGAGTGGCGGGAAGAACGCCATGGCCGCGCTGTTGAACGCCGAGACGTGCACCGTGCCCTGTGGATCCTCCCCCAGTGCCTGCGCGATCTCGCGGGCGCGGGCGAGTGCCGTCTCGACCTCGGCGCCCGCGAGTGACAGCCGCTCACCCGCCTCCGTCAGGCGGAGGAAGCGGCCTGCTCGTCGCGTCAGGGGGACCGCGGCGCTGCGCTGCAACGCCTTCAGCTGCTGGGAGACGGCCGACGGGGTGATGTGGAGGGCGGCCGCGACAGCGCTGACGCTCCCCAGCTCGCCGAGCTCACGCAAGATCCTCAGCTGGCGGGCGTCCATGAACGGAGTGTAGGGAAACTGAATTGCGAATGTAGATGATGCTCCTTGGCTACAGAATTGGTCGCGCGCAGACTGGCCGCGTGACAGACGCCCCGACGGAGACCGGCACGTACTCGCGACTCGTCGCCATGCTCGATGCGGCCGGCGCCGACTACGAACTCATCGACCACGCCGCGGTCGGGACCACCGACGTGGTGAGCGCCCTGCGGGGCCACCCGCTGGAGCAGGCCGCGAAGTGCCTGATGCTCCTGGTGCGGGTCGACCGGAAGATCCGCCGGTACGTCCTGGCCGTGGTGCCGGGCGACCGGAAGGTCGACCTCGGGGCCGTCGCTTCCCTGTACAGCGCCCGCTACGCCGGGTTCTGCGACGCCGGGACCACCGAGCGCCTGGCCGGGTCGGCCCCCGGTACCGTCCTGCCGTTCGCCCTCGACCCGGCCGTGGAACTCGTCGTGGACCCGACCGTGCTCGGCCAGCCCCGTCTCTTCTTCAACGCGGCCCGGCTCGATCGGTCGATGAGCCTCGCCACCCGGGACTTCGAGCGCGTCGCGCGGCCTCGGATACACCCCATCGCGGCCGATGCCCGAGGATGACTCCACCCTAGGAGGGCAGCGCCCCCGCGACCGCAGCAGCAGCGCGGACGGTGGCGTTCTCGTGGGACGTGCACCAGACCAGGCACAGGTCCACCGGCGGCAGGTCGTCGATCGGGACGTACGTCAGATCGTCGCGGTTCACCAGCTCGGACAGGGAGCGCACGGTGGGGTGCACGAACGAGCCCTTCGCGACGTGGGCGACGTACTCGGCGATCGTGGTGATCGGGGTTTCGATCCGCACTCGCGGGATGGGGGTTCCTTCGACGTTCGTCGGCGGCATGATCGTGTCGAGGACCTGGGGCGGCGCGAAGTTGATCATCTGTACCCAGCGGTCGACCTCCATGGTCGAGATCGACCGCCGCCCGGCCAGCGGGTGGTCGGCGGCCATCACGGCCACCCGTTCCTGACGGTCGATCGCCGGCCCCTCGGTGAGGTCGCCGCCCGCGGCCCCCGTGCGCCACATCAGGAGGATGTCGAGCTCACCGGTCCGCAGGTCGTCGTAGGGTCGCGCGAAGGAGACTTCCCGCTGGATCACGGAGACGTCGGGGTGGCGGCGCTCGAACGCACGGACGAAGCGGGCGAGCGCACGGCCACCGGTCGTGGGGGTGAACCCGATCCGGATCTCCCCCGCGAGCCGCCTGCCGGCGTTCTGCACGGATCGACCGGCGGCGAGCAACTGCTCGTACGCCGCGCCGACCTCGTCGCGGAACCGCACGCCCAGCGGGGTCAGCCGGACCCGGCGGCTGGTCCGGTCGAACAGCCTTCCGCCGAGCTCGCGTTCCAGCGCGACCAGCCGCTGGGAGACCCGGGGCTGGGAGATGTGCAGCCGGCTCGCGGTGCGCCCGAAGTGCAACTCCTCGCCGAGCACCAGCGCGATGCGTATCTGATCAAGCTCCATGACCGGCCCTGATTGATTCGTCTGGCGAATCGACTGTAGCGACGTCCTCCGTTGATCGGGCCGAACTGGCACAGAACGATCGGTCCATGGCAGACGACGCTCGTGCCGTGCCGGCCGGCGTCCGGTTGTCCGACCCGGCCGGCAGGTGGTTGCTGGCCGTCACCGCGCTCGGCTCCGGGTTGGTGCTGCTGGAGACGACGGTGGTGAACGTGGCCCTGCCGGCGCTTCAGCACGGCCTGGACGCGTCGCTGGCCGAGCTGCAGTGGACGGTGAACGCGTTCACGCTGACCTTGTCCGCGCTGATCCTGCTGGGCGGCGGGTTGGGCGACCGGTTCGGTCGGCGGCGGGTCTACCTGGTCGGGGTCGGGTGGTTCGCCGCCGCGTCGCTGCTGTGCGGTCTCGCGTCCGACGTGGAGTCGCTGATCGCGGCGCGGGCCCTGCAGGGCATCGGCGGGGCGCTGATCGTGCCGGGTTCGCTGGCCCTGATCCAGGCGTCGTTCCACCCCGCCGATCGGGCCCGGGCGGTGGGCTGGTGGGCCGGGATGAGCGGGATGGCCGGCGCGGCCGGCCCGCTGGTCGGTGGTGCGCTGGTGGACGCGGCGGGCTGGCGGTGGGTGTTCCTGGTCAACGTCCCGATCGCGGTCGTGATCACGGCGCTCCTGGCCCGCCACGTGCCGGAGAGCCGCGACGGCCGGGCGGGGCACCGGTTCGACGTGGCGGGAGCGCTGCTGGCAGCGGTGGGACTCGGTGGGGTGACCTACGCGCTGATCCAGCCGGCGGCCGCGGGGTGGGCCGCCGCGGCGGTCGGGTTGATCGCCTTCGCCGGCTTCGTCGGGGTCGAACGGCGCAGCGCGGCCCCGATGCTCCCGCTGGGGCTGTTCGCGTCGCGTCAGTTCAGCGCCGCCAACCTCGCCAGCTTCTTCCTGTACGGCGCGCTGGCCGGGTTCATCTTCTTCCTGCCGATCCAGTTGCAGCTCACGGTCGGCTACACCCCGCTGGCAGCCGGGCTGGCGCTGCTCCCGCTGACCGGGCTGACGTTGGCGTTGTCGGCGCGGGCCGGCGCGATCACGGCCCGGATCGGTCCGCGTGTTCCGTTGGCGGCCGGCTCCCTGTGTTGTGCCGCGGCGACGCTCCTGGCGGCCCGGATCGGCGCCCAGTCGTCCTACGCGGCGGACGTGCTCCCGGTCGTCGCCCTGCTCGGCATCGGGATCCCGCTGATCACCCCACCCGTCACCACCGCCGTGCTCAGCGCCGTTCCGGACGCGCGTGCCGGCATCGCCAGCGCCGTCAACAACGGGGTCGCCCGCGCCGCCGGTCTCGTCGTCGTGGCCGCGTTGCCGCTGCTGGCCGGGCTGCCGCAGGACGTCGCGGACGATCCGGCCGCGCTCGACGCGGGTTTCGACGGGGCCGTGCTGATCTGCGCGGGCATGTTCGTGCTGGGCGGTCTCGTGGCGTGGCTCGGGGTGCCGCGTCAGCCGCGCGTGGCCAGCCCGTGCAGGAGCAGCTCGGCGAGGCGCGAGTAGGCCTCCGCGTCGTCCAGGCCGGTGGACGCCGCGACCTGCCGCTGCTGGATGCGCACCATCACCGACGTCACGACGTCGGCGACGAAGCCGGTGTGCACGTCGCAGAAGGCGCCCGCCGCGACGCCGTCGGCCACGAGCTGCTGCACGCGGGCCGCCGCGGCGCGGGTGTTGCGCTCGTACACCTCGGCAGCCGGGGGAAACGCGGCGACGTCGTCGAAGAACCGCGCGGAGGCGGGCGCGAGCTCGGTGGCGACGGCGTGCAGGTACGCGCCCACCCGCTCCGCGGCGTCGGCGCGTGCGGTGACGACGGCCTCGACCCGCTCGGTGGCTCCGCGGAAGAAGTGCACCACCGCGGCACGGACCAGCTGTTCCTTGCTGCTCGCCAGCGCGTACAGCGTGCGCTTCGAGCAGTGCAGGCGGGCGGCGACGTCGTCGAGGGTCAGGTGGGCGAAGCCCTCGGCCAGCAGCAACGCGAGGAGGGCGTCGAAGAGCTCCTCCCGACGGACGACTCCACGCCGCACCACGCCCATATCGGTTATTCTATCCGGTACTGACGTGTCTATCTCAGTACCGATATAAGGGAGCGGCCATGGCCGTCGAGCGCCTGCTGCCCACCACCGAAGCCGAGGACCTGCTCGCGCTCGCCCGCGAGATCGCCGACAAGGAGCTCGGCCCGCGCGTCGAGGAACACGAGCGGGCCGAGACCTACCCCGAAGGGCTCTTCGCCACGCTCGGCGCGGCCGGCCTGCTCGGGCTCCCCTACCCCGAGGAGCACGGCGGCGGGGCCCAGCCGTACGAGGTCTACCTGCAGGTCCTCGAGGAGCTCGCCGCGCGCTGGGCCGCCGTGGCCGTCGCCGTGAGCGTGCACGGGCTCGCCTGCTTCCCGGTCGCGACGTTCGGCACACCCGAGCAGCGGCAGCACCGGCTGCCCGACATGCTCGCCGGCGAGGTGGTGGGCGCCTACAGCCTGTCCGAGCCGCAGGCGGGCTCGGACGCGGCGGCGCTCGCGTGCAAGGCCGAACGCGTCCCCGCGGGCTACCGGATCACCGGCACCAAGGCCTGGATCACCCACGGCGGCCGGGCCGGCTGCTACGCGCTGTTCGCGCGCACCGCGCCGGGCACCGGTGGCGTCTCCTGCTTCCTCGCCCCGGGGCAGGTCGACGGGCTCTCCTTCGGCCGGCCCGAGGAGAAGATGGGCCTGCACGCGATCCCCACCACCGCCGCGCACTGGGACGGCGCCGTGCTCGACGCCGACCGGCTGATCGGCGCCGAGGGCCAGGGCCTGCAGATCGCGTTCGCCGCCCTCGACTCCGGACGCCTCGGCATCGCCGCCGTCGCCACCGGCGTCGCGCAGGCCGCCCTCGACACCGCCACCGCGTACGCGAACGAGCGCACCGCGTTCGGCCGCCGGATCATCGACCACCAGGGCCTGGGCTTCCTGCTCGCCGACATGGCCGCCGCCGTCGACTCCGCCCGGGCCACCTACCTCGACGCCGCCCGCCGCCGCGACGCCGGCCGCGGGTACGGGCGCGCCGCGAGCGTGGCCAAGCTGGTGGCCACGGACGCGGCGATGAAGGTCACCACCGATGCCGTGCAGGTGCTCGGCGGCTACGGCTACACCCGCGACTTCCCGGTGGAGCGCTACATGCGCGAGGCCAAGGTCATGCAGATCTTCGAGGGCACCAACCAGATCCAGCGGCTCGTGATCGCGCGCTCGATGGCCGGCCGCTAGCTCAGACGTGCGTGCGGAGCTCGTACCGCCAGTCCTCGACGTGATCGGTCGGGAACGAGCAACGCGCGTTGCTCAGGTTGCCGTTGCGCGACTTCCACGGTCCGGAGATCTGGTAGGGGAAGACGATCGTGCCCCGGCACCTGCCGACGACCCGGACCTCCTGACCCGCGTACATGTTGTGACAGCCGGCGACGATCAGCTGGTCGTTGACGCGGTCCGCCGAGCAGTCCGCGTCCGCGGCGGCGGGGCCGGCCAGTCCGACCCCCGCACCCGCGAGTGCCAGCGTCGATGCGGCAAGCACCGCCCACCTGCGCAGCGAGATGTGTCTCACGGCCACCTTCCGGGTCTCGTCGATCCAGGCCGGTCGCACCCGGCGCGCCGAATCAGATCAGAAAGGGGCTCGATAACCCGGTCGATGGCGGGAACTCGCCACGGCCGCGGCGGCTCACCGGGCGGCGGCCGGGACGAGCGCACGTAGCGCGGCCGCGATGTCCGGCCCCGACGGCGCTCGCTCGGCGTCGACGAGGACCTGCAGCACCAGGCCGTTGACCAGGGCCAGCCCGAGGGAGCCGACCCGGCGGGCCGTGCCGTCGTCGACCTCGTCGTCCGCGATGCCGAGCAGCATCGCCGCGAACCCCCGCCGCGCTCGGGTGTAGGCCTGCGCCAGCTCCGCGCGCACCGTGGTGGAGAACTCGATCTGCGCCACCCACTGCACGCTCGCCGCCACGACCGCGCGGTCGGTGCGCACCTTGTCGACCAGGACGTCGAGGAACGCGGCGAGGCGGTCGGCGGCCGGACCGTCCGGGTGGTCGCGCAGCGCCGCCTCGATGTCGTCGTCCCAGTCGTCGAACGAGTCGAGGATGGCCGCGTCGAGCAGGTTGTCCTTGGAGCCGAAGTGGTAGCCGATGGACGCCAGGTTGGTGCCGGATGCGGCCACGATGTCGCGCGCCGTCGTGTGGGCGTACCCCTTCTCGACGATGCAGCGCTTCGCCCCGGCCAGGAGCGCCTCGCGATTCCCCATGCGCGCAGGGTAGTCGACTCATGGGACACACGTCCTTGACGACCGTCATAGACGTACGTCCTTGACGTCCGTACCATTCGCCCCCGTGACTCGCACCGACCCCCGAGCCGGGCACCGGGAGTGGCTCGGCCTCGCCGTGCTGACGCTCCCGGCACTGCTGGCCTCGATGGACCTCTCCGTGCTGTTCATGGCGGCCCCGTGGCTCGCCGCCGACCTCGCCCCGACCGGCCCCCAGCTGTTGTGGATCATGGATGCCTACGGGTTCCTCATGGCCGGTCTGCTGCTGGCGATGGGCGCGCTCGGTGACCGGATCGGCCGCCGCAGGCTGTTGCTCATCGGGGCCACCGCGTTCGGGGCCGCCTCCGTGCTCGCCGCCTACGCCCCCACCGCCGAGCTCCTCATCCTGGCGCGGGCGCTGCTCGGCATCGGCGGCGCGACGCTCGCCCCGTCGACCCTCGCGCTGCTGCGCGGCATGTTCAGCGACGCCGCGCAGCGCCGGGTCGCGATCGGGATCTGGGCCGGGGCGTTCACCGGCGGGATCGCGGCCGGCCCGATCGTCGGGGGGCTGCTGCTCGAACACTTCTGGTGGGGCTCGGTCTTCTTGATCAACCTGCCGGTCATGGCCATGTTGCTGGCGCTCGGGCCGGTCCTCCTGACCGAGTCGCGCGATCCGGACGGTGGCCGGTTCGACCTCGTCAGCGCCCTGCTGTCGATCGCGGCGGTCCTGCTGGTCGTGCACGGGGTGAAGGAGCTCGTGCACTCGGGGGGCAGCGGATGGCCCGCGGTCCTCGCGGGGCTCGCGGTCGGCGCGCTGTTCGTCCGGCGGCAGCTGCGGCTGCCCGACCCGATGGTCGACGTCCGGCTCTTCCGCGAGGGCGGGTTCAGCGCGGCGTTCGGCGGCTACGTCGTGATGATCCTCGGCAGCGCCGGGCTCGGTTACCTCGCCGTCCAGTACCTGCAGGTCGTGCTGGGGATCCGGCCGTTCACCGCCGCGCTGTGGCAGCTGCCGACCGTCGCCGCCACCGGAGTCGGCATCGTCCTGACCACGACGCTCGTCGGGTGGGTGCGCCCCGCGGTGCTCGCCGGCGCCGCGCTCCTCGTCGCCGCGGTCGGCTTCCTCCTCGTCGCCCAGGTCGAGGTCGACACCGCGGCAGCGGTGATGATGGCCGCCTACTCCGTGGTGACGCTCGGCACCGGGATGCTCGTGCCGCTGGCCATCGACCTGATCGTCGGCGCCGCCCCGCCGCACCGCGCGGGCGCCGCGGCCGGGTTGAGCGAGGTGGGCAGCGAGCTCGGGGGCGCGCTGGGCATCGCCGTCCTCGGCAGCATCGCGGCTGCGGTCTACCGCGGCGAGTTCGCGCCCGGCGAGCTACCGCCGGGCGCGACCGAGACCCTGAGCAGCGCGATCACCGCAGCCGAGGCGCTCCCCGACGCGCTCGCCGACGCGCTGATCGTCGACGCGCAGCGCGCCTTCACCTCGGGCTTCACGACGGCGGCGACGGTGATGGCGGCGCTGCTGGCGATCACGGCAGCGGTGGTGACGGTCCGCCTCCGGCGGTCGTGAGTCAGCGCAGCGGGCCCGTGACCGACTCCGCCGCAGCGAGCAGCTCGCCCGACGCCACCAGCCGGACGGCCTCCTCGATCTCCGGGGCGAGCCGGCGGTCGGGGCCGGGGCCGGCGACGGCCGCACGCAGGCGGTCGCGCGCCGCACCGGTGGCGGGAGCCGGCGCGTACGGGGCCCGCAGGTCGAGGGCCCGGGCCCCGGTGAGCAGCTCGATCGCGACCACCCGCGTGAGCCCGTCGACGGCCCGGCGCAGCTTGCGGGCCGCCGCCCAGCCCATCGCGACGTGGTCCTCCTGCATCGCGCTGGACGGGATCGAGTCGACCGACGAGGGCGCTGCGAGCCGCTTCAGCTCCGACACGATGCCCGCCTGCGTGTACTGGGCGATCATGTGCCCGGAGTCGACGCCAGGGTCGTCGGCGAGGAACGGCGACAGCCCCTGGTTGCGGGCCACGTCGAGGAACCGGTCGGTGCGCCGCTCGCTGATCGAGGCGAGGTCCGCGACGGCGATCGCGAGGAAGTCCAGCACGTAGCCGAGCGGGGCGCCGTGGAAGTTGCCGTTGCTCTCCACCCGCCCGTCCGGGGTGACGACGGGGTTGTCGACGGCGGCGGCCAGCTCCCGCCCGGCGACCGCGTCGGCGTGGGCGAGCGTGTCGCGGGCGGCACCGTGCACCTGCGGGGCGCAGCGCAGCGAGTAGGCGTCCTGTACGCGCGTGGTGGCGTCCGTGCGGTGCCCGGCCATGATCGCCGAGCCCGCGAGGAGCGCGCGGAGGTTGGCGGCGCTGTCGGCCTGTCCCGGGTGCGGGCGCAGCGCCTGCAGGTCCGCCGCGAACACCGCGTCGGTACCGAGGAGCCCCTCGACGCTCATCGCGGCGGCGAGGTCGGCGGTGGCGAGGAGCCGATGCAGGTCCACGGAGGCCAGGAGCAGCATGCCGAGCATCCCGCTCGTGCCGTTGATCAGCGCGAGCCCTTCCTTCTCGGCCAGCTCCACCGGCGCGATCCCGGCGGCGGCGAGCGCATCGGACGCCGGTCGCAGCACCCCGCCGGCGTCGCGGACCTCACCCTCCCCCATGAGCGCGAGGGCGCAGTGCGCCAGCGGGGCGAGGTCACCCGAGCACCCGAGCGAGCCGTACTCGTGCACGACCGGGGTGATGCCGGCGGACAGCATCTCCGCGTACGCCACGGCGGTCTCGGTGCGCACGCCGGTGCGGCCGGTGGCCAGCGTCGCGAGCCGCAGCACCATCAGTGCCCGGATCACCTCGCGCTCGACCTCGGGACCGTTCCCGGCCGCGTGGGAGCGGACGAGGCTGCGCTGCAGCTGGACCCGCCGCTCGGCCGGGATGTGGCGCACGGCGAGCGCCCCGAACCCGGTGGAGACGCCGTAGTGCGGTTCCACGTCGTCGGCGAGCGACTCGATCACCTTGCGGCTCGCCGCGATCTCCGCGAGCGCATCCGTCGAGAGGACGACCGGTACGCCGTCCCGGGCGACCGCGACGACCTCCCGCTGGGTGAGCGGAACGAGGCCGATGACGAGGGGAGCCGGTGGGAGCATCTCACAATCTGACACCCATCGACCCCTCGTCACCAGCGGCCACCCGTGGAAAGCCCGATCACGCTGCGCGAATTCCTGCTGGCTGGAACCGCGTTGCGTCCTCCCGCAGTCCGACCCGCTCGTGCAGGCGGCGCAGCGGCGCGGGCGCCCACCAGTTGGCGCTCCCGGCGAGCCGCATCGCGGCCGGGACGAGCACGCCGCGGATCACCGTGGCGTCCACCAGCACCGAGAGCGCCATGCCGATCCCCAGCTGCTGCAGGATCGTCACCTCGCTGGTGGCGTACACCGCGAAGGACGCGGCGAGGAGGAGCGCCGCGGCCGTGACCAGCGGCACGGAGCGGGCGACGTCGCCCGACAAATACGAGCAAGCTCTCGCATTTCCAAGATTACGAGCAGCAGCTCGCATCGTCCAGTCGATATTCATCAGATGTTGAGTTATCCGCCGAACCCGGCTACCGTGCGCTCATGGCCAGCGCGGACCTCGTCGTCGCACTGAAGAGCCTCGACGCGCAAACGCTCCCGTCGGTGGGCGGCAAGGCCGCGAACCTCGGGGAGCTGATCGCCGCCGGCTTCCCGGTGCCGCCGGGATTCGCCGTCACCACCGCCGCGTACGCAGGTGTGGCGGCCGACCTCGACCTCGACCTCTCCCACCCGCAGCGCGCGGCGGGCGCACTCGCCGCCGCGGAGCTGCCCACACCGGTTGCCGAGGCCGTCCGGGCGGCGTACACGGGACTGGGCGTCGACGTCCCGGTGGCCGTGCGCTCCTCCGCCACCGCCGAGGACCTGCCGTGGGCGAGCTTCGCCGGTCAGCAGGACACCTACCTGAACGTCGTCGGCGCCGACGCCGTGCTGGACGCCGTGCGCCGGTGCTGGGCCTCCCTGTGGTCCGAACGCGCGGTGAGCTACCGGGAGACGCAGGGCATCGACCACGGGGACGTCCAGATCGCGGTGGTCGTGCAACGGATGGTCGACGCGCAGGTGGCCGGCGTCCTGTTCACGGCCGACCCGGTCACCGGCACCCGCGACCGGGCCGTGATCGACGCGAGCCCCGGCCTCGGCGAGGCCGTGGTGTCCGGCGCCGTGAACCCCGACCACATCGTCGTCGACGCCGGCGGCGTCGAGCAGGTGGTGGTCACCGACCCGGCCGGGCCCTGCCTCACCGAGGCCCAGGCCACCGTGCTCGCCGACGTCGGGCGGCGGGTGGAGGCCCACTTCGGCGCACCGCAGGACATCGAGTGGGCGCTCGACGGCGGCGGCGAGCTGTGGCTCACCCAGGCGCGCCCGATCACCACGCTCCACCCGCTGCCGCCCCCGTCCGGCGACGGGTTGCGGGTCCTGTTCTGCGCGAGCCTGGCCCAGGGCCTCACCCGGCCGGTCACGCCGATGGGCCTGTCCGGGTTCCGGGTACTCGCCTCCACCGCGTCCACGCTCGCGTTCGGCGCGCCGGTCGCCGACCCGGTCGGCGGCCCGCCCGCCTTCCGGACGGCCGGCGGGCGCGCGTTCATCGACGTCACACCCGCCCTGCGCAGCGCGCCGGGGCGCGCGATCCTCCCGCGGATCCTCGACGTCATGGAGTCACGCTCCGCCGTCGTCCTGCGCGGGCTGCTCGACGACCCGCGGCTGTCGCTCACGACCACGTCCTGGGTGCCGTTCGTCCACCGGCTGCTGCGCACGCTGGCCCGCTTCCGGGTGCCGGTGCTGTTGGGGCTGGCGCTGCTGCGGCCCGATGCCGCGCGGCGGCGCGTCGAACGCGTCGGCGACAAGGTGCGCGCGCTCACGTCCGCGCCCCCGGGGCTCACGGCCGACGAGCGGCTCGAGCGCGCGATGCACGTGCTGCGCCAGGCCTTCCCGGTACTGCCCTTGACGGTGCCCGCCGCCGGCGCCGGCTTCGTCATGCTCGGAGCCGCCCGGAAGATCGCGGGCCACGACCTGGAGACCGCCGCGGTGCACGAGGTGCTGCGGTCGTTGCCGCACAACAGCACCACCGAGATGGACCTGCGGCTCTGGACGCTCGCCCGCAAGCTGCGCGGCGACCCGGCGGCCGCCCGCGCGCTGCGCGACACCCCACCCGACGAGCTGGCCCGCCGCTACCGGGGCGGCCTGCTGCCGCCCGCGCTGCAGAGCGGCCTGGCCGCATTCCTCCTGCGGCACGGCCACCGCGCGGTCGCCGAGATCGACATCGGCATGCCGCGCTGGTCGGAGGACCCCACGCACGTGCTCGGCGTGCTGGCCAACTACCTGCGCCTCGACGACCCCTCGCTCGCCCCGGACGCCGTGTTCGCCCGGGGCGCGGAGGCGGCCGGCGCGGCCGTCACCGCCGCGGTCGCCCGGGTGCGGACCCGCTCGCGACTGCGCGCCGCCGCCTTGGGATTCGCCCTGGACCGGGTGCGCCGCCTCGCCGGGCTGCGCGAGGAGCACAAGGACTACCTCATCCGGATCTTCGCGCACGCCAGGGCGCTGCTGACGGCGGTCGGCACCGAACTCGCCGCCCGCGGGCCGCTCGAGCACCCGGACGACGTGTTCTTCCTCGACCTCGCCGAAGTCCGCGCCGCCCTCGCCGGCACCGACCAGCGGAGTCTCGTCGCTGCCCGCCGCGCGGAGTACGACCGCGAGCTGCGCCGCCGGCACGTCCCACGGGTGCTGCTGTCGGACGGCACGGAGCCGGAGGCGGTCGCCCGCCCCGGCGCCGGGGACGAGGGCGCGCTCGTCGGAACCGCCGCATCCGCCGGCACCGTCACCGCCCCGGCCCGGGTGGTGCTCGACCCGGTCGGCGCCCGCCTGGAGCCCGGCGAGATCCTCGTGGCCCCGTCCACCGACCCCGGCTGGACCCCGCTGTTCCTCACGGCGGGCGGGCTCGTGATGGAGATGGGCGGCCCCAACTCCCACGGCGCGGTGGTGGCGCGCGAGTACGGCATCCCAGCGGTGGTAGGCGTACCAGGAGCAACGACGAGGATCAGAACAGGCGAGACGCTGACGGTGGACGGAGCAGCAGGCGTAGTAACGATCAGCAGTATGGAGCCATAACGCGGCTTCAGGGCCGGGCGGCGCGGAGCACCAGTGTGTCGTCCCTGTGAACCTGCAGGCTCCCGCACGCGCACCTGCTCCAGACGATCATTCCCTCGGACGTGCGGTGCCGCGAGACCACCTGGTAGGGCTCGGTGGTGGGCCACCCGCAGACCGGGCAGACGTCGTGGGCTGGGCGTTCCATCCGTCCAGGGTGGCCCAGCCGACCCGTCAGGTCCATTTCACGTTCTTTCAGGTGACCGTACAATCCTGCTACATGTTCGACCTGCGCCGCCTGCACGTCCTCCGCGTCGTGCACCAGCTCGGCACGATCACGGCCGCCGCGGGCTCGCTGCACCTCACGCCGTCGGCCGTCTCGCAGCAGCTGCGTCAGCTCGCCCACGATCTGGACGTCCCGCTGCTCGAGCCCGACGGCCGCCGCGTCCGGCTCACCCCGGCCGCGATCAGGCTGCTCGGCCATGCCGACGAGATCGCCGCCAGGTGGGAGGCCGCCCGCGCCGACCTGCAGGCCGGGACCGGCCGCGTCCCCGCCACCCTGCGGCTGGCGGGGTTCACCTCCAGCCTGCGGACACTGGTCGTCCCCGCCGTGGAGCACCTGCGCGGGCGGGAGCCCGGCCTCACCGTCCGGGTCATGGAGGTGGAGACGGCCTCGGCGTTCGGCCAGCTGCTGACCGGCGAGATCGACATCGCCGTGACGCTCCCGAACCAGGGCGGTCCCCCGCTCGACGACCCGCGCTTCGAGCAGGAGCCGCTGCTCGACGAGCCCCTCGACCTCCTCGTGCGGCGCGACCACCCGCTGGCGGGCGCCGGCCCCGTGGCGCTTGAGGACGCCGCGCACGAGGCGTGGATCCTGCCGAGGCCCGGCACGTGCGACCACCAGGAGATCAGCGCGGCCGCCTGCGCCGCGGCGGGCTTCACCCCGAAGGTCGCGCACGAGGCCATGGACTGGCCGGCGGTCGCCACGATGGTCGCCTGCGGGCTGGGGGTCTGTCTCAAGCCGCGGCTCGTGCGCGTCCCGGCCGAGCTGCCCGTGATGGCGGTGCCGCTCGCCGGCCCGGCGACCCCACACCGTCGCCTGCTCACCTGCACCCGCCGCGCCAGCCGGGCCCAGCCGCACATCGCGGCCGGTCTCGACGCGCTGGCGACCGCTGCGGCCACAGCGGCCGCGCCCCGGATCCGGCCGGCGAGCTGAGGCACCCAGAAGTTCAGGAAAGCCACATTCCTGAACGTGGAGGACAGGAAAGCCACATTCCTGAACCCCTGCGGGTCCTGCTAGCCGCGCTTTCCGCCGTCCGAGCCGCCGCTTCCGCCGGAACCGCCGTCGCCCGAACCACCACCATCACCGGAGCCGCCACCATCGTGGGAACCGCCACCATCGCCGGAACCACCACCATCGCCGGAACCACCACCGTCGCCGGAACCACCACCGTCGTGGGAACCGCCACCGTCGCCGGAACCGCCACCACCGTCGTGCGAGCCACCACCGTCATCGGAACCGCCGCCACCGTCGGATCCGCCGTCACCCGCGCCGCCGTCGTCCGGCGGGTTCGGGTCATCGGGGTCCTGGGTCGGCGGGTCGTCGGGATCCTGCGTGGGCGGGTCGTCGGGATCCTGCGTGGGCGGGTCGTCAGGATCCTGGGTCGGCGGGTCGCTGGGGTCCGGATCGGGCGTCGGGGTGGGATCCGGGTGCGAGTCGTGGTCGGAGTGGTCGTTGTCCGAGTGATCGCCGTCGGAGTGATCGTTGCCGGAGTGGTGGTCCCCGCCGGAGTCGTGGTCGGACCCGGACGAGGAGTGGTGGTCGTTGCCGGGCGTGCTCGTCGGCGCGATCGTCGGGTCGCTGACGGGCGCGGGCGGCGTGACGGGCAGCGGGGCCGCCGCGGGCGCGGCCGCGAGCGGCTGCGTGGCGCCGGGGAGGACCTGCGGGAACGCGGCGGAGGCGAGCACGGTGGGGGCGCCTGCGGCGAGCTGCGCGAGCGCGGCGATGCGGCTGCCGTCCGTCACGTCGTGGTCGGCGCCCGCGCCCGCGTCGGCGTCGTCGGCGGCGAACAGGCGCGGGTACCGGTCGTCGGTGACGTTCCCGGCCTCCTGCACGTCGCCGTGCACGAGGTCGACGGGTGCGCCGCCGGTGGACAGCACGACCACGGAGGAGACGCTGGCCGCGGCGGCACCGGCCACGGCGGTGGCGGCGAGCAGCGGGGCCGGTGCGATGCCTCGCGTGGGCCCGCGCCGGTGGGCGCCCGCGGGGCGGCCGGCGTCGCCACCCGGATCGCGGCTCGTCAGCGACTCGACGCTGACTCCGTCGCGGCGCGAACGCCGGGACCGAGAGGCGCCCGGCGTTGCCGATTCGTTACCGTGCGTGTCCACCCTTGCACTCTCCCGGGGAGCGGAGACGCCTGACCGGGTGATGGTCAGGGCCCGAACGGGGCATTCGTGCGGGGTGAATCTAACTCATCGTGTCCAGTCCCCGTCCAGTGCCACCGGTCAGGAGCACTCCTGGCGCATCCGCTGCAGCG
Organism: Pseudonocardia wallangbongensis; assembly: GCF_054486945.1. Classification (NCBI taxonomy): domain Bacteria; kingdom Bacillati; phylum Actinomycetota; class Actinomycetes; order Pseudonocardiales; family Pseudonocardiaceae; genus Pseudonocardia; species Pseudonocardia wallangbongensis. Next base: position 398,722 of record NZ_JBRERS010000004.1, on the reverse strand, counting down.
CGGCCTCGGCCTCGTGCATCTCCTGGGCGGCACGCACCAGGTCCACCACGAGGGGGCGACGCCGCGGGGCCGCCGGCGGCAGCCTGCGCCGGCGCAGCGCGATGAGGCCGGCCACCAGACCCGCACCGGCGGGAAGGGCGAGCAGCGCGAGAGGGCCGAGGTAGGCCGTCGTGAGCAGCCACATCATGAGCAGCCCCGTCAGGATTCCACCGCCGACGACGAGCAGCAGCATCTGCTGCCAGCTGGGCATCGGCCGCCATGCACCCTCCCCGGACGTCGGGGCGGCAGCCGCCTCCTTCAGCGCGCGGTAGCGGGTGGCGGCCGCCTCGGCGTCCCGCTCGGCGGCCTGCAGCAGCCGCGCCGCGCGGTCCTCAGAACGCGACCGGGCGCGCTGCCAGGTCATGCCCACGGCCCGGACCGGTTCGGTGCGACTCGACGCTCGCATGGACACCCTCGTTCACCTCCACCCCTCGTCAACGACATGTACCCGGTAGGCCTGAAGGCCAGCTCGCTCGATCCGGTGTAGATCCCGATCCCGTTGGGCACGTCGCGCGGGGACGGGCCCGACGGATCGTTGACGACCGTCACCGCGGTGGCACCCGGGTCGCGGAGCACGAGCGTCGACGAGCCACCGCCGTCGAGGTTGACGGCGTCGTCCACACCCATCTCGCGCAGCAGCTTCGCGAGCTCGTGCAGGGTGGCGCCGATGCTGTCCGACTGGCGCCCGTCGAGGGTCAGCAGCCACATCCGGCGCCCGTCCTCGCTGGCTCCGGCCGCGCTGCGGGGCGCGCGCTCGCCGTCGTCGAGGCCGGCCACCGGGGTGCCGTCGAGCAGGATCGGGCTGCCGCCGACGGCGAACTCCGGTGTGTGCCCGCTCTGCGGGACCAGCTCGTACTCGACGTCGACGCGGTCCCCGACCTCCAGCGACCGCACCGCGGCGGCGCCGTCGTCCCGCCCGGTCAGCGTGAGCTCGCCGCCGGGGATCCGGCCGCCGCCGGGCTTCCCGGACTCGGCGACGACGCCGTCGCGCACCAGCACCTCGGCCTGCTCGTCCGCGCACGGCGCGTTGCGGTCGGCGTCGGTGCCGCACAGCGTGCGGGACCGGTCGACGTCGCCCCAGGCGGGCGTGAAGATGCCGATCCCGTTCTCCGGCACGGCGTACTGGTTGAGCGCGACGATCTCGTGCGTCTCCGACGGCCCGCTCGCCCGCGCCTCGAGCCGCAGGCGGTCGATGCGGGCCACCCGGTCGGTTCCGACGGTGAAGACGTAGTCGATCTCGGCGCCGGGTACGACGGGACCCATCCGGCGCCCGGGTGGCACCGCGGCCTTCAGCGGGCGGCCCTCGGCCACCGCGGGGCCGGCCGGTGCGTCGGTGCGGCCGATGTCGAAGAAGTCACCGTTGATCGCCGCGGTGGCTCCGGCGCGGTCAGCCATCTCCGCAACTGGCCTGCGGGCCGCGATCGCCTCCGGCATGAGCAGGCCGGCGCGCACGGTGGGATCGGTGAGGTCGACCTCGACGACGTCGCCCAGCACCGCACCGGCCGCCGCGCTCGTGCTGAGCCCGCGGTGCGTGACGCCGCGGGCGAGCTGGGTCCGCGCGCCCAGCTCGGCGAGTGCTCGCTCGGCACCGTTCCCGGGCGGCGGCGGTTCGCCGATGCCGGTGCTGAAGACCAGCACCGCGGCGAGAACCGCTGCCAACACCGCAGGTCACCCCCCCATCCCGTTGCTGCGGATGGGATCATGGACGGCCGCGCGGGAGGCGGCTCGCCACGGCGCGGTTCACCCTCAGGAGTCCCAGACGGCATCCGATCCGGTGAGCGCCGCGGTTTCCCACGGCCCGCGCGTGGTGGCACCGATCATGCACGTGTCCAGGGCGTCCCTGCTCGCCGTGGGGTCCATGACCGTGCTCGCGACCTACCTGCGCGAGCACGGCTCGCCCGGGTCGAAGCCGGTCGGCTCGGCACCCGGGGACACGAGCGAGAGCGGCTGACCCCTCATCCCACGACTGACACCGGCTGCCGGTCGACGCGCAGGGCCGCGACGAGGTTGCAGTACAGGTCGTCGGAGGCCAGCAGCTCGTCGTGGGTGCCGCGGGCCCGGACGCGGGCACCTTCCATCACGACGATCGTGTCGGCATCGACCACGGTGGAGAGCCGGTGCGCCACGGTGACCACAGCGCCGATGCGGGCCTGCTCCCGGATCGCGTCGTGCACCGCGGCCTCGGTGAGCCCGTCGACCTGCGCGGTGGCCTCGTCCAGCAGGAGCACCTCCGGCGTGCGCACGAGCGCGCGGGCGAGCGCGATGCGCTGCCGCTGGCCCCCGGAGAGTGACGACGCGGTCAGCTGCGCGTCGAGCCCGCCGTCGAGCTGCTCCACCGCCTCCCGCAGCCGCACGCCCTCGAGCGCCGCCCACAGCTCGTCGTCCGTGGCGTCGGGGTGGGTGAAGCGCAGGTTGTCGGCGATCGTGCCGGGAACGACCGGCGTCTCCTGCTCGACGTATGCGAGGCGGGCGCGCACCTCGTCGGGCGTCTGCTCGCGGTACGGGCGTCCGGCGAGCCGGATCTCGCCAGCCTGCGGTTCGAGGAACCGCAGGAACAGGGCGAACAGTGTGGTCTTGCCCGCGCCCGACGGGCCGACGATCGCGGTGTGGCCGCGCGCCGGCACCACGAGGTCGACGTCCTGCACGGCGGGGACGCGGCCCGGGCCGTAGGCGGCCGTGACGCCGCGCAGCTCCAGCACTGGCCCCGGGACCGCCCGCCGGAGCTCGGCGTTCGCCACCGCTCCCCCGGCCGGCTCCTGCTCGAGCCCCTCGACCTGCCGGATGCGCTTGGCCGCGGCGATGCCGGCCTGGAGCGCCGTGAGGTTCTGGCTGAGCTCCATGATCGGCTCCATCAGCCCGAACGCGTAGAGCAGGAACGCGATCAACGTGGAGACCTCGAACAGTCCGAGCTCCACGCGCCACGCGCCGACGCCGAGGATCAGGATGATCGCCAGCTGGATCCCGGACCACGAGATCGTCCATGCCACGGCCTCGCGGCGCACCCCGCGGACGCCGTGGCGCATCGCCTCCGCGGCGTGGCCGAGGATGCCGGTGGCCAGGCGCTCCTCGGCGCGGCTCGCCTTCACCGTGCGGATCGCCCGCAACGCCGTCTCCAGGACGCCCCCGAGCCGGCCGACGTGCTCCTGGGCCCGTTCCTGCGCCTTCGCGATCCCCGGCATGAGCAGCGCGAACAGCACGACGACCACGACCACCGCGGCGACCGTGGTGGCCAGCAGCACCAGGTCGAGCACCGCCATCAGCACGAGCGTGCCCACGAGCATCACGACCCCGTTGACGAGCCCGACGAGGCCGGACGAGACCGCCTCGCGCAGCAGCACGGTGTCGGAGGTGACCCGCGTGACCAGCTCGCCGGTGGGCCGCCGGGTGAGCCCCGGAACCGCGGCCCGCAGGAACCGGCGGACCATCGACTCCCTGGCCTCCAGGACGACCCGTTCGCCCAGCGTGCCGAGCAGCATCCACTCCGCGATCCAGATCGCGGCGCCGAGGACGAGCAGCGCCAGCAGCGCGCCGATCGGGCCGGTGAGCGATGCCGACGCGCCCAGCGAGTCCAGCACCCACTTCGTGACGAGCGGCGTGGCCAGGCTCGTGGCGGACCCGGCCAGCGCCAGCACCAGCCCGAGTGCGAGGGTGCCCAGGTGCGGCCGGGCGTACGACCGGAGGATGCCCAACCCGGACGCGGGGGCAGGAGTGCTCATGCTCAGCAGTGGAGCATCAGTGTTCCGTTTCTGTCAATCTGGTTCCGTTCTGGTGCAGTTGCTACTCTTCGGGTCGTGGTCGACGAGCCCGCCGCTCCGGAGAGCGGCACCCGCGCCCGCACCCGGCGCGCCATCCTCGACGCGGGTGTGCGCGTGCTGTCCCAGCAGTCCGGCGCCTCGCTCGGCGAGGTGGCCGCCGCAGCCGGGGTCGGGCGCACCACGATGCACCGGTACTTCCCGGAGCGGGCCGACCTGCTCACCGGGATCACCAACGACCTCCTGGAGCAGATCGCCGCCGCCGCCGAGCGCGCACGACCGGAGGCGGGACCGGCCGTCGCCGCGCTGGAGCGGCTGTGCCAGGCGTACTTCGCCCTCGGCGACGGGCTCCTGCTCACGCTGAGCGAGCCGCACCTGTTCACCGACCCGGCCTGGACCGAGGAGGCCGAACCCGACCGGACGCTGCTGCGGCTCGTGGAACGCGGGCACGCCGAGGGCACGATGGACCCCGATCTCAGCCCGGCGTGGGTGCAGACCGTGCTCTGGTCGCTGCTCTACGCCGCCTGGATGCACGCCCGCGACAGCGACGTGCCCGAGCACGACGCGCTCGCCCTGTGCCTGCGCACGATGCGCAAAGCGGTCGCGCCCTGATCAGGGAAGGGCCGCGGTGAGCTCCAGCTCGACGAGCTGGTCGGGGAACCCGAGCGCCGCCACCCCGAGCAGCGTGCTGGCACCGGTGAACGCCCCGCCGATCGGCGACTCGGCGAAGCGGTGCCACACCCGAGCGGCCGCCTCCTGGCCGCCCACCACGTAGACGACCGACCGCACGACGTCCTCGGGACGCGCCCGGGCGACGGCGAGGGCTTTGCGCGTGTTCTCGACGGTGACGTCGACCTGGCGGTCGAGGTCACCGACGCCCACGACCCGCATCCCCGTGTCGTCCATGGGCATCTGGCCGGCGAGGAAGGCGAGCCGGCCGGGGCTCGCGACCGTCACGTGGTGGTAGCCGGAGGTGGGGTGCAACCCGTCGCTCGTGCGCGTCTCGATCACCCGGTTCACGGTGCCAGCGGCGTCAACGGGGATGAGTCGGGGCACCCACCGGCCGCGAGCAGCGAGTCGAGCAGCATGTCCAGGCCCGCCGTGATGCGCGCCTTGGAGAACCCCAGGGTGCGGCGCTGGTGCAGGAGCAGGCTCGCGGCCACCGGCGCGAGCAGCGCGTCGGCGCAGTAGCCGGGGTCGTGCTGGCGCACCTCCCGCAGCAGCGTGACGAGGTGGGTGCGGGCGGTGCGGTACGCGCCGCTGTCGTAGCGCGCCGTGGTGGTACGGGACTCGGCCAGGGCGTGCAGGTCCCCTTCGGTCTCCATCCGGTCCGCCATGGCGTGCAGGAACGCCCGGATCCGCGCGGCGGGCGGGGCTCCGGGCCCGAGCGGCGGTGGCCCCGACAGGTAGGCGCGCTGGAACTCCCGCTCCTCGTCGTCGAGCAGCGCGAAGGCGAGGCCGCCGAGGTCACCGAACCGCCGGTAGACGGTGCCCACCCCGACTCCCGCGGCGGCGGCCACGCGATCCATCGTCAACGCGTCGATGCCGCTCTCGACCATGAGCACGTGGGCGGCGGCGAGCAGCGCGCGCCGGTTGCGCGCGGCGTCGGCCCGCTCGGGCGGCGGCTGGCCGAGCACCGGCAGGAACGCGCGCCCCGCCGCCGTGATCGCCATCGCCGCTCCCTCCTGTTCCGCTCGTCACGGTACCGGATCCGGCTTGCAATCGGAGAATCTTCCGCTTAGCTTGGCGAACCGGAGAAAGTTCCATTTACGGAGGATGATCATGACTGTCAGCGCCCGCCCGTTCGCCGGGACCTTCGCGGTCGACCCGATCCACTCGACCGTCGAGTTCGCGGTACGGCACATGGGGGTCTCGCTGTTCCGGGCCCGCTTCGAGGAGGTCCTGGCCCGGCTGGTCAGCGACGACGCGGCGGTGCGGCTCGACGGATCGACCGCCGTCGAATCGGTCTCGATCCGCGGCCCGCGCGAGTTCCGGGACCACGTCGTGCACAGCGCCGACTTCTTCGACGCCGGCAACCACCCCGAGATCACGGTCACCGCGAACGACGTCGCCCTGCACGCGGACGGCACCGCGACCGTGCAGGCGGAGCTCACGATCCGCGGCGTCACCCGACCGGTGACCGCCACGGGCACCTACACCGCACCCGTCGTGGCCCTGGACAACCGGCTGCATGGCGCGCTCGAGCTCCGCGCCACCGTCGACCGCCGGGACTGGGGCCTCGTCTGGCAGGCCCCGCTCCCGTCCGGCGGCGACGCCCTGGGCAACGAGGTGCAGCTGACGGCGCACCTCGAACTGGTCGAGGAGGCCTGAGCCGTGCTGCTCCTCGGAGTGTCCGGGAGCCTGCGCCGCGGCTCCCACAACCGCATGTTGCTCGACGCGGCCGCCGCCGGCCTGCCGGCCGCGATCACGATGCGCGTGTTCGACGGGCTGGCCGAGATCCCGCCCTACAGCGAGGACGAGAGCGCCCCGGCCGCCGTGCAGCGGCTGCGGGCCGCGCTCGCCGGCGCGGACGGCCTCCTGTTCGCGACGCCCGAGTACAACGGCTCGGTGCCCGGCCAGCTCAAGAACGCGCTCGACTGGGCGTCACGCCCGTTCCCGGACAACGCGCTGCGCGGCCGCCCCGCCGTGGTCGTCGGCGCGTCGACGGGCCTCTTCGGCGCGGTCTGGGCGCAGGCCGAGCTGCGCAAGGTGTTGCGCACGGCGGGCGCGGACGTCCTCGACGACGAGCTGCCGCTCGGGATGGCCGACGGCGCGTTCGCCCCGGACGGGTCGCTGGCCGACCCGGACCAGGCCGCGGCGCTCCGCCGCGTCGTGGACCGGCTGCTGCAGCACGCCGGTGGTGGGCGCGTCGGAGCCGGCAGCCGGGATCTCAGCCGGGATTGACGACGTCCACGAGCCTCGGTGGCTCGGGCGCCGAGCTCGGGGGGTCGACCGAGCGGATGACGGGCTCGGTCCCGGCGGTGAGCGGAGGCATCTGCCCGGCGGCACCGGCCGCCTGGATGACCCCGACCCCCGCGGTGAAGAGGACCACGACCACGAACCACAGCGCTCCCCACGCGAGGGTGTGCAGTCGCAGGAATCCGGCCATGCCGGAACCCGGTGGACCGGCTGCGGTCATGTAACGTCCTTCCCCCGCCCAGTCGGCCGCGGCGCTCGCGGCCGGCACGGGGACCGGGTCCCGAGCCCCACTCGTGATCCGTCCCCCTGTTCTGCCATCGCCCGATCAGGGGGACCCATTACGAACCGCAGCGCAGCGGCGGGGAGGTTCACTCGGTCGGCTGCAGGCCCGTCACCCTTCTCGGGCACTCGCAGGGCCGCGCGACCGCTGCGTCCGGGCGATCGGGTCGCCCTGGTCGCGCCGGCCGGCCCGGTGCCGCCGGACCTCCTGCAGCGCGGCCGCGCCGTGCTCGAGTCCTGGGGCCTGCGGGTGGAGGTCGCGTTCACCGCGGGCGACCGCGACACCCGGCTGCCGTACCTGGCCGGCGACGACGCCACCCGGGCCCGGCAGCTGCAGCGCGCCTGGTGCGACCCGGACGTCGACGCGGTGCTGTGCGCCCGCGGCGGCTACGGGGCACTGCGCGTGCTCGACCTCCTCGACTGGGACGCGATGGCCGCGGCGGGACCGAAGCTCTTCGTCGGGTCGAGCGACATCACGGCCCTGCACGCCGTGCTCGGCCCGCGGTGCGGGCTGGTCACGCTGTTCGGGCCGATGGTCGGCACCCTGGCCGTCACCGACGACGCGGACGCGCGGGAAGGGCTGCGCCGGGCGCTCTTCGATCCGCCTGCGGTGCTGCACGGCGGCCCGGACGCCCGGGCTCTCCACGGCGGGCGGGCCACCGGGGTGACGGTCGGCGGCACGCTGAGCCTGCTCACCTCCACCCTCGGGGTGCCGGGCGTGCCACCCCCGCCGGACGGGGCGATCGCGCTGCTGGAGGACGTCACCGAGGCGCCGTACCGGATCGACCACTTCCTCACCCACCTGCTGCGGGCCGGCTGGTTCGACCGCGTGGCGGGCATCGCCCTGGGGTCGTGGAAGGAGTGCGGCCCGCCGGAGGAGGTGCGCGACGTCGTCCTCGACCGGCTCGGCGGGCTCGGCGTGCCGCTGGTGGAGGAGCTGGGCTTCGGGCACTGCCGCGGTCAGCTCACCGTGCCGCTCGGGGCAAGGGTCGAGCTGGACGCCGACGCCGCGACCCTTCGCTACGACTAGGCCTCCCCGCGCACCGCCCGGGGCGAGGCGCCCAGCTCGCGGCGGCAGGCCTTGTTGAACGCCTGCAGGTCGTTGATGCCGACCGAGGCGGCCACCGCCGGGATCGACATCGTGGTGGCCGTGAGCAGGTGGCGGGCGCGGGCCATCCGCCGTTGCCGGATCCAGCCAACCACCGGCAGTCCGGTCTCGGCGCGGAAGAGCCGCGTGAGGTGGTTGTGCGACACCCCGGCCACGTGCGCGACGTCCGGGACGGAGAGGGGACGCGCGAGGTTGGCCTCGATGAAGGCGACCGCGGAGGCCACGGCGGTGTGGTGGATGCGGCCGGGGACGGGCTCCGGGAGCTGGGCGATGCGCCACAGCGCCGTCCACACCTCGGCGGCGGTGCGCGAGGAGCCGTCCGGGGATGCGGCGATCGCCGCGCGCAGGAGCTCGGACAGCCCGGCCGCGGCCGGACCGGCGTCCCGCACGACGGGCACCGTCAGCGGCTCCCCCGACTCCTCCGGCCGGAAGTGGACGAACAGGTGCTCGGAGCGGCCGGTGTAGTCGAACCGGACCTCCACGTCCGCCGGCACGAAGCTCACCCAGCCCGGCGCGACGGCGTGGGTCTGCCCGCCGATCGTGACGTCGGCCGAGTAGCCGTAGAGGTGCACCTGCCACAGGTCGGGCAGCCGGAAGACGTCGTGCAGCCTGCGCACGCCGTGCACCCCGACGCCGGCGTTGGCGACGACCGGCGGCCGCCCGATGTGCAGCGGCACACGATCGACGCCCATGGTGAGAAATTACCACCACTGGCGAGCCAGGACCACGCGGTACGACCGGTTTGCGCCCTAACCTCGGTGCGCGTGAACCACCCACGCGAGGGAGGATCGTGCACCGCAAACACCTGCTGACGTCCGTGCAGATGGCCAGGTTCGTCGCGTACGGCTCGCACCGCATCGACGGTGTCGTGCCGGCGGACATGAACGCCGAGGCGGTCGAGGTGCTCCGCACGGGCATCCCGGCCGTTCCGTACGGCACCCCGCTGTCGGAGACGTTCGGCGACGGCTCGTTCGCCCAGCGTCTCGTGCGGCTGCCCGAGATCGCCGGTGCGATCCACAGCTTCGTGGGCCCGGACCCGGCCGTCGACCACCACGCCGTGCACATCCGCAGGGCACGCGAGGGCGAGGCCCAGAACCTGCACGGCGACGCGATCATCGACGTGCGGCCGGACGCGTTCGACGTGCAGCTCATGTACTACCCGCAGGAGGTCACCCTCGAGATGGGCGGCACCCTGTCGGTGCCGGGCAGCCACCTGCGGCGCACCAACGAGTCCGACACCGGCCGCTACCAGAACCTCCTCGGTCAGACCCGCCTCGTCTGCCCGGCCGGCACGGTGGTCTTCCTGCACCACGGCATCTGGCACGGCGGGCGGCGCAACGACAGCGACGTCGACCGCTACATGTTCAAGATCCGCTTCAACCCGACGGTCCGGCAGCTGCGGTTGTGGAACACCGACGACCTGTACGACCCGGCCGTCGCCGCGGAGCTGGGCACGCGCTTCCCGTGGTACGAGAACGCCACGGGCCGGCTGGAGATCTACAACCGGGTGCTGCTGTGGCGCGCGCTCGTCGGTGACGACAGCTACGACCCCGACTACTGGGTCACCCGCGTGACCAACCGCCCCACCCGGGTGGTCGCGGGCCGCAGCCTCAACCCCCACGCCCCGGCCCCGACGGAGATGGCATGACCCGGCAGCAGGTGCTCGTGCTCTACCTGGCCTCGTCCGCGCTCGACGCGAAGGTCGTGGGCTGGTCGAACTACGACGGCACCGGGGAGACCACCCCGACCACCGGCGACAGCGACCTCCCCCCGTACGAGACCGGTCTCGATGCGCTGAAGGACGGCTGGCGCCTCTTCCAGGCGTCGCAGCTCCTCCCGCCGCCGCCGGGCCACGAGTACGACGTCTCGTTCCTCAAGCACGAGTTCTTCTTCGAGAAACTCGCTTGACATCCGATCTCTACTCGGCGTGGATGCTTGACGCGCGGCCCATCGGGCGCCAGAGTGGCTCGAACATCGGATGTCTCACTCAGTGTCGAGGAGCACCATGACGGTCAAGACGATTCGGAAGCGCGCGCTCGCGGTGGCTGCTGCCGCCACCCTCGCTCTGGCCGTGGCCGCATGCGGCTCCGGTGGCGGCAGCACCACCGCCGACGGCAGGACCACGATGGTCTGGAACATGTGGAGCGGGTCCACCGCCGAGGTGGACGCGTGGAACCACCTCGGCGAGATGGTCACGGCGAAGCACCCCGACCTCGCGCTGGAGTTCCAGACCAGCAGCTTCAACGACTACTGGACCAAGCTCGCCGCGCAGGCCAGCGGCGGTGACGCGGGCTGCATCCTCGGCGTGCAGTCCTACCGCGCGCCGAGCATCAGCGAGCTGCTCGTGCCGCTCGACGACATGCTGCCCGGCGCCGGCATCGACGGCGCCGACTTCGACCCGTCGATCTGGAAGGCGCTGCAGGTCGACGGTCAGCAGCTCGCGGTGCCGTACGACTTCGGGCCGTTGATCATGTTCTACAACGCCGACCGGTTCCGCGAGGCCGGCGTACCGGTCCCGACCACGGACTGGAAGGTGGAGGACTTCCTCGCCGCGGCCCAGAGCCTGACCAGCGGCGGGAAGTACGGCTTCGCGGTCTACCCCACGCTCGACAGCGTGATCCCCTGGTCGCTCTCGCTGGAGGACACCTCGCCGATGGGCGCCGACGGCAAGCTGGACCTCACCCAGGAGGGCTTCGCCAAGGCCGTCCAGTGGTACGCCGACCTCGTCGCGAAGCTGAAGGTCGCGCCGCAGGTGGTGGCCACCAGCGACGCGACCCCGGCGCTGAACGCGTTCATCGCGGGCGACGCCGCGATGGTCGTCGACGGGCCGTGGCAGCTGGTCAACGTGATGGACCAGGCGCAGTTCGAGGTCGGCGTGGCGCCGGTCCCGGCCGGGCCCGCGGGCTCCCACAGCCAGGTGGCCGGGTCCGGGTTCGGGATCTCGCAGACCTGCCCCGACCCGGACAAGGCGCTGCAGGCCATCGCGGTGCTCACCAGCCCGGAGGCCCTGCAGTACCTCGCCGAGCAGGGCCGGGCCTTCCCGGCGCGCACGGCCCAGCAGGAGTCGTGGTTCAGCCCGAAGCTCGCCGGGGCGCGCGACGGCCTGCAGGCCGCGATCAAGAACGGCGTGCCGGCGCCGGCCGCGGACAACTACACGCAGGTCTCGCAGCTGTTCCAGCAGTACGGCGTGGAGGCGGTGAACGGCCAGCAGAGCGTGCCGGACTTCCTGAACACGGTGCAGCAGCAGGCGGGGTGACGACGTGACCGTCTCCGCCCCCGCTCCGCCCATCACGCCCGCCGCCGCCCCGGCCGGTGGCGGCGTGCACCGCGGCGACGGCCGCGCCGCCCTGGGCTTCCTCGCGCCGAGCACCGGCGGGTTCCTGCTGTTCACGCTCATCCCGCTCGTCGGATCGCTGGTGATCAGCTTCTTCGCCTGGCCGGTGCTGGGGCGGCGGCGGTTCGTCGGGTTCGACAACTTCGTCGAGCTGCTGAGCGACCCGATCTTCCACCGGGTCATGCTCAACACGCTGGTGTTCGTGGCGGTCTACGTGCCGCTCAACGTCGTCGTGTCGCTCGGGCTGGCGCTGTGGATCTCGCCCCGCATCCGCGGGCGCGGGCTCTACCGCCTGCTGTTCTTCATCCCGACGGTCACGCCGATGATCGCGAACGCGCTGGTGTGGCGGCTCCTGTACCAACCGGGCGGCCCGATCGACCAGGGGTTCCAGAGCGTGTTCGGCGTGCCGTCGCCCAACTTCCTCGGCGACAACCGCTGGGCGATGGCCGCGGTGATCCTGATGTCGGTGTGGCAGGGGTTCGGCTACAACATGCTGGTCTTCTCCGCCGGGCTCGACGCGATCCCGCAGAGCCTGCACGAGGCGGCCTCCATCGACGGGGCCGGGCCGCTGCGCCGCTTCTGGAGCGTCACGCTGCCGATGCTCTCGCCGTCGATGTTCTTCGCGATGATCATGACGCTGATCACCTCGTTCCAGGTGTTCGTGCAGCCCTACGCCCTCACCTCCGGCGGGCCGGGCATCGCCACGGAGACGATGGTGCTCCACCTGTACCGCGAGGGCTTCGTCCAGTTCGACCTCGGCACGGCGTCGACGATCGGCTGGTTCCTCTTCATGATCATCATGCTGGTCACCGCGCTGCAGTTCCTCGGCCAGAAGCGGTGGGTCCACTATGACGACTGAGACGCTCACCCACCCCGCACGCGCCGACGCGGCCCCGGCCCGATCGACGCGCCGGCGCCCGAGCCCGCGCACCGTCGTGTCGCAGGTGCTGCTCACGGCCGTGCTCCTGTTGTTCCTCATGCCGTTCGTCTGGATGATCGCGACGGCGCTCAAGCCGCCCGCCGAGGTGTTCGGCACCGGCACCGGGCTCGTCGGGTCGGAGATCCGCTGGTCCAACTTCGCGGAGGCGTGGGGCTACCTGCCGTTCGGCCGGTTCATGGTCAACGGCCTGTTCGTCGCGGTGGCGGGCACGGTCGTGGTGTGCGTGACCTCGGTGCTGTCGGCCTACGCGTTCGCGCGGCTGCGCTTCCGGTTCCGGGACCGGATCTTCCTGCTCTACCTGGGCACGCTGATGGTGCCGCAGGAGGTCACGGTCGTCCCGATGTTCATCCTCATGCAGCAGTTCCGCTGGGTGGACAGCTACGCGGCGCTGATCCTGCCCTGGGCGTTCACCGCGTTCGGCACGTTCCTGCTGCGCCAGTTCTTCCTCTCGATCCCGCGGGAGCTGGAGGAGGCCGCGACGATCGACGGCGCGAGCCGCCTGCGCATCCTGCTGCAGGTGGTCGTGCCGATCGCGCGGCCGGCCATCGCCGTGCTCGCCGTGTTCACGTTCATCAACTACTGGAACAGCTTCCTGTGGCCGCTCATCGTCGTGAACAGCCGCGACATGTCGACCGTGCCGCTCGGGCTGAACCTGTTCCTGTCGCAGAACGGCAACCAGTGGCACCTGCTCATGGCCGCGGCGGCGATCTCGATGGTGCCGACCGTCGCCATGGTCGTGCTGCTGCAGCGCCACCTCGTGCGCGGCATCGCCCTGTCCGGCCTCGGTGGCCGGTGACCTCCCGGAGGATCTCGTGACCCCGCCCGTCGACTGGAACGCTCTCGCGCGCCCGCTCCCGGACTGGTACGCCGACGCCAGGTTCGGGATCTTCATCCACTGGGGCGCCTACTCCGTGCCGGCGTGGGCGGAGCCGACCGGCGAGCTGGGAGCCGTCGACGACCGCACCTGGTTCCGCCACAACGCGTACGCCGAGTGGTACTGGAACACCATCCGCTGCGACGACAACCCGGCGCGCAAGCACCACCAGGACACCTACGGCGACGCCCCCTACGACGACTTCCTCGATGCCTGGCACGCGGAGGAGTTCGATCCGCGCAGCTGGTGCGACCTGTTCGCGCGGGCCGGCGCCCGCTACGTCGTGCCGACCACCAAGCACCACGACGGCATCGCGCTGTGGGACGCGCCGGGCACGGCCACGCGCAACACCGTGCACCGCGGCCCGCGGCGGGACCTGGTCGGAGACCTCGCCACGGCCGCCCGGGCGGCCGGTATGAGGTTCGGCGTGTACTACTCCGGCGGGCTCGACTGGAGCGTCACCCCGCACCTGCCGGTGATCGACACGATGACGAACGTGCGCGCGCTGCGGCCGAACGACGCGGCCTACGCCGCCTACGCGTACGGCCACGTGCGCGACCTGGTCGACCGCTACCGCCCCGACGTTCTCTGGAACGACATCGAGTGGCCCGACGCCGGCAAGCACGACGGGACGCTCGGGCTCGCCGAGCTGTTCCGGCACTTCTACGCGACGGTGCCCGACGGCGTCGTGAACGACCGCTGGGGCGACACGCACTGGGACTTCCGCACGAGCGAGTACCAGGCCCACCTGGACGCCGAGGGCGCGCCGGCCTGGGAGAACTGCCGGGGCATCGGGCTCTCGTTCGGCTACAACCGGGTCGAGGACTCCCGGCACCTGATGAGCGGCCCGCAGCTGGTCCGCCACCTCGTCGACGTGGTCTCCCGCGGCGGGAACCTGCTGCTCAACGTCGGCCCGACCGCGAGCGGCCTGATCCCGGACGGCCAGCGACGCACCCTGGAGGAGCTCGCCGCCTGGATGGCGGTACACGCGGGCGTCATCCACGGCTCCCGCACCCTCGACCCCGGGATCGCCGACGCCTCGGACGAGCCGTGGATGCGGTGGACCCGCACCGGCGACCGCGCGTGGGCCGTCGTCGACGCCCCCGGCCACGTCCTGCTGCCGGCCCGCGCCGACCGGCTGGAGCTCGCCTCGGCCGCGCGCGCCGACGGCACCCCCGTCGAGGCGAAGGCGCAGGCGGCCGGCGTCGCCGTGGAGCTGCCTGCTCTTGACGCGCCGGTGGCGGTCGGGTTCGACGTGCGCTGATGGCGGTCACCGACGAAGCCATCCTCAAGATCAAGGAGATGATCCGCGCCGGCGAGCTGGGGCCCGGCGACCGGCTGCCCCCGGAGAAGGAGCTGTCCGAGGCGCTCGGGCTGTCCCGCAGCTCGCTGCGCGAGGCCGTGAAGGCCCTGGAGATCATCCGGGTGCTCGACGTCCGGCGCGGCGACGGCACCTACGTCACCAGCCTGACCCCGGACACCCTGCTCGACGCCATGTCCTTCGTGGTGGACATCCACCAGGACTCGTCGCTGCTGGAGCTGTTCGAGGTGCGCCGCATCCTGGAACCGGCGGCGGCCGCGATGGCCGCCGCGCGCGCCGCGCCCCCAGACGTCGAGGAGCTGCGCGGGCTGCTCGCCGCGCTGGGCGAGACCCCGACCGTGGACGAGCTCGTGGCGCACGACCAGGTGTTCCACCGCCGCATCGCCGAGCTGGCCGGCAACGCCTACCTCACGAGCCTGCTCGAGACGCTCTCCAGCAGCACGCTGCGCGCCAGGATCTGGCGCGGCCTCTCCGAGGAGGGCTCGACGGAGCGCAGCCTCACCGAGCACCGCCTGATCGTCGACGCGCTCGACCGCGGCGACGCCGCACTCGTCGCCGCCCACGCCACCGTGCACATCGACGGGGTGGCGGAGTGGCTGCGCCGGGCGATCGCGTGACCGGACCGCTCGGCCGGCGCGCAGGGCTCGCGATCGGCCGCGTCGGTCGAAACCCGGCCGGCCGACGACGCAGCGAGCTCGGGGTGCGACGCGTCCTGTCATGCCCGGAGTTGATCCAGGCGGTGGGTGAGGTAGTCGCGTTCGATGGTGTTCTCGGTCAGGAGCAGCGCTTCTTCGTAGGCGGTGCGGGCGTCGTGGGTGCGTCCGAGGCCGGCGAGGAACTCGGCGCGGGCGGCGGCGAGGTAGCCGTAGCCGGCGAGTTGGGGCTCGGTGGTGAGCGGGTCGAGTGCGTCGAGGCCGGCGGCCGGACCGTCGGCGAACCCGACGGCGACGGCGCGGTTGAGCGCGACGACCGGTGAGGGCCACAGGGCCACGAGCAGGTCGTAGAGCCCGACGATCTCGCGCCAGTCGGTGGTGTCCCAGCTCTCGGCTTCGTCGTGGACCGCGGCGATGGCGGCCATCAACGCGAACCGCCCGGGAGGTCGACGGCGCAGGGCCTCGCGGACCAGGGCCACACCCTCGATGATCGCGTCGCGGTCCCAGCGGGCACGGTTCTGGTCGGCGAGCAGCACGGCCTGTCCGTCGTCGTCGAGACGGGCGCCGCGGCGGGCGTCGGTGAGCAGGATCAGCGCCAGCAGCCCGGCGACATCGGCGTTGGCGGGTAGCAGGGTGCGCAGCATCCGGGCCAGGTCGAGGGCGCGCTCGACGAGATCGCGGCGGATCAGCTCGGCGCCGGTGGGAGCGGCATGGCCGGTGGTGAACAGCAGGTGGACCACCTCGCACACCGATGCCACGCGGTCGGGCAGTTCCTCGCGCGCGGGCACCCGGTAGGGAATCCGCGCCTGGGTGATCTTCTTCTTGGCGCGGGTGATGCGAGCGGCCATGGTCGACTCGCTGACCAGGAAGGCGCGGGCCACTTCGGCCGTGGACAGTCCGCACAGCAGCCGCAGGGTCAGTGCCACCTGAGCGTCGCGCGACAGGGTGGGGTGGCAGCAGATGAACACCAGCCGCAGCCGCTCGTCGCCGATCCCGGCCCCGACGAGCCGCTCCTCACGTCCCGGGTCGAGTCCCTCGTCGGCGTGGGTCTCGACGAGCAGGGGCAATGCGCGGGCCGCGGTGGCCTGACGGCGCAGCAGGTCCAGCGCCCGGCGGCGGGCGGTGGTGGTCAACCACGCCCCGGCGTTGCGGGGGACGCCGGTGGTGGCCCAGGTGGCCAGTGCTTTGGCGTAGGCGTCCTGGACGCATTCCTCGGCCAGGTCCAGATCGCGGGTGACGCGCACCGTCGCAGCGAGCACGAAGGCCCACTCGCGGCGGTGCGCGTCAGCGACCGCGGCACCCACCCGCGGGTCCACGGCCATCACGCGGTGTCCTCGGGTGCTCAGTCGAAGGTGCGCACGGGCCGGACCTCGAGCCCGCCGCCGAACGTCGGCACCTGCTTGGCGATGGCCAGGGCCTGGTCGAGGTCGTCGGCTTCGATGAGGTAGTAGCCCACGAGGGCCTCTTTGGTCTCGGCGAACGGGGCGTCGGTGACGCTGAAACCCCCTGCGCCGTCCGGGCGGATCGACGTTGCCGTCCCGGTCGGCTGGAGGGCGTTACCGCCGCGCAGCGCCGTCTCGTTCTCGGCCATGAACCGCCGGTGGTCGGCCAGCAGCTGCCCGGACTCCTGCTGGCCGGCGGCGGCCAGCGTGCTCTCGTCGTCGTAGATCAACACCAGGTACTGGGCCATCGGTTCGATCCCTCCCGTTGGGCCCGCCACTCGGACCCTCCACCCACCTCGACGCGCGACCCGCGACCGTATCGACACCGACGCCGCACCGAGATTCTCCGCGCCCGCTGTCGATCCCGGCTACCGGCGGGCGTCGGAAGAAGCGATACCCGGTCCCGGGCGAGCAGGACCGTGGTGATCGAACAATCGATCGAAGTGAAAGGTGCGATGCCGTGATGAGCGAGTCGAGTTCGACGGTGTTCCTGATTGCCGGTGCAGGCGGGAGCCACGGGGCGACGGGCAACCACGTTGCCCGAGCGCTGCTGGGAAAAGGGCTGTCCGTTCGAGCGTTCGTCCATCACGACGACGACCGCTCGGCCGCGCTCGAGGCGCTGGGCGCGCAGATCGTTGTCGGTGACGTCGGCGACTTCGACACCGCGCGCGCCGCTCTCGAAGGCGTGCGACGCGCCTATTTCACCTATCCGCTCGCCGACAGCCTCCTCGCGGCGACGACAACCTTCGCCGCCGCCGGAAGACAGACCGGCGTCGAGTCGATCGTGAACATGTCCCAGATGACCGCCCGCCCGGATCACGCCAGCCCGGCGGCCCGCGGACACTGGCTGGCCGAGCGCGTACTCGACTGGTCCGGCATCGGCGTCACCCACCTGCGCCCGCCGTACTTCCTGGAGAACCTGCTCACCATCGCCAACCCGGCAACGATCCGAACCGACGGCAAGATCTACCTGCCCTACGGCGAGGGCAGGCATGCCCCGATCGCCGGCGAAGACCTCGCCCGCGTGGCCGTCGAGATCCTGACCGACCCGGCCCCGCACCACGGCAAGATCTACATGCCGACCGGCCCCGTGTCACTGTCCATGACCGAACAGGCCCGCACCTTCAGCCGCGTACTCGGCCGCCCGATACAGTACGTCGACGTTCCTGCCCAGAACTGGCGGCAGGCCCTGTCCCGGGTCGAGGGGATCTCCCCATACCTGGTCGAGCACCTCTGCCGGGTAGCCGAAACCCACGAACACGGTGAACAGGACATGGCCACCGACGTCGTCGAAACGATCGGCGACGCGCCACCACAATCCCTCGAGGCATTCATCCGCGACAACCGCGCCGCCTTCGAACCCGCCACGCCCTGAACCCCGGCCGAATGGGAGGCCGCGCGTCCGCGGCTGCTGGTGAAGGAGCTGACCCGCGCTCGCCGACGGCTGGGGCGTGACCGTCACCGGCCGCGAGCGCGGCCACCGTCCCGCCGATCGGGCGGGGGCCCGCTTCGTCCGGGCCGATCGGGGTGACCCGGCCGCGCTCGCCGCGGAGCCGGCCTGCGCCTGGACGACCAACAGGCTGCACCTCCCCCATGATCGGCGATTCGGCACGTTCGCAGGCCTGTTGAGGGTGTTGCCGCATCGGGGGCGGCACCCCGGTCGCCGGCCGCGCCGAGCAGTACCTCACGGTCGCGGTCGTCGCGCTGGTGTGCTGCTCGGGCCGATCATGCGCCCGGAGTCGCACCTCAGCGTGGCCACGGCCACAGCCGGGTGCTGCTCGCATCGATCACGGGTCGCACCGCTGCCCGGTGCAGGCGATTCTCCCGCGGGGTCCGCCGCGGTGGGCGCGCCGGTTCGCCGGCTCCTTCGCCTCGGGCGGGTGGCTGGGTTGGGTGCACTACCGGATCCTGGGGTTGCGCTGGCGGCCGTCCCCGACGCGGGCCACGCCGGTTCTGGACGAGCCCGTTGCTGCCGGGCGCGTGCGGACTATCCAGTGGTCCCGTCCCACACGCATCACGGCGTCGGCGAGAGTCCGGGTGCGTCCCGCGGAACCGACCCCGAGTGGTCGTAACCGGCGCGGCATCGACTGCTGCGGCCTGGTCGGCTCGAACGTGGGGCTTTGCCCGCTCGTGCACCGAAACAACGATCGTGTCTGGGAGACCAGACTCCGGTGGCACCGTGCGCCCCACCGGGCATCCACCTGATGACCGGTCCGGAAGATCGTTCGCCCACCATCTCCCCTTGATCGGCGATCAACGGGCTGCACCAGCCCGCAGGGTCGCTCCTGCACCTGCTCCCGTGACGCGCGCTCACCCGGCGCGCCGCCCGACCCGCAGGACGCTGAGGTAGCGGCGGGGCGCCCGGTCGCCCATCCGCGTGCGGATGCGCTCGGCGATCGCGTCGAGCAGGGGCTCGCGGACGTCGGGGTCGAGCTTCCGGTACAGCGAGAGCGAGCGGAGGAGGTCGGCGAAGCCGGCCCCGTCGAACCGTTGGACGGTCGGGTACCAGCGCACGACGGGCGGGCCGAACAGGTCGCCGGGGCCCTCGGCGGTTCCCCAGCCACCGTCGGTGGCGCGCACCTCGTCCTCGAGCGGTGGATGGCCCCAGTCGGGGTTCCCGGGCGAGAAGCGCTCGTGCAGGTCGGCGGTCTCGGCGTACACCTCGGGCTCGCCGGGCCGGCGGACGACGAGGTTGCCGAGCAGGGCGATCCACCCCCCGGGGCGGAGCACGTCGTGCGCCCGCCGCCAGCCGACCGACGGGTCGACCCAGTGCCACGACGTCGCCGCCACGAGGGCGTCGAAGCGCCGGCCGCGGTCGTTCCACTCCTCGAACGTCGACGTCTCGACGTCGACGTCGGGGAAGGCGGCGACCCGGCGGCGGGCGAGTGCGGCCATGCCCGCGCCCGGCTCCACGGCCGTCACCGGGCACCCGAGCGCGGCCAGTGAGCGGGTCGCCTGGCCGGTGCCGCACCCCACCTCGAGCACCGGTGTCCGCCCGTCGATGCCGGTGATCGTGGCGAGGTCGGTGAACAGCTCGTCGGGGTATCCCGGCCGGACCCGGTCGTAGAGCTCCGGCACGTCGTCGAACACCCGACCGAGATCACGTCGATCCATCCCGAGACCCTCCCATGATCGCCACCCACTCGGGTGGCAGTGCTCGGCAGCGCTTTCCCCGGGTGCTCCCCTCGCTACGCTCGGTGGGCCAACGGCGAGTGGTTCGAGACGGGAGACAGCGCCCGATGTCGCGTTTCCGAGATCCTCTGATCGTGGTCGGTTCGACGCTCCTCGTGGCGCTCGCCGCATGCGGTGCCCCCGAGCCGGCTCCCGCCCCGCCGCCCCCGGTACCCGCACCCCCAAGCGCGCCGGCGGTGCCGGGCGACGTGCTGAACCTCGCGAACTGGAAGCTGACCCTGCCCACCGGCTCCGGGGATGAGCCGCAAGAGATCCACCCACCACAGCTGATCTCGTTCAGCGACGACTTCTTCCGGCTCGACGACACGCGCGACGGGGTGGTGTTCACCGCCAACGCGGGCGGGTTCACGACCGAGAACAGCAGCTACCCGCGCTGCGAGCTGCGGGAGCTGGACGGTGGCGAGCTGGCGAGCTGGTCCAACCGCACCGGCACCCACACGATGACCCTCCGCGAGGCGATCACCCGGGTGCCGGACGTCAAGCCGCACGTCGTCGCGGCCCAGATCCACGACGCCGAGGACGACATCGTCATGGTGCGGCTGGAGGGCACGCACCTCTTCGTCGAGTACGACGACGGTGAGGGCGAGTTCACGCTCGACCCGCAGTACCAGCTGGGCACCCCCTACGACCTGCAGATCGCGGCCGCGGGCGGTCACGTGCAGGTCTCGTACAACGGCAAGCAGGCCGGCGACATCCCCCTCGCGGGCGACGGGTGGTACTTCAAGGCCGGCACCTACACCCAGTCCAACCCCGAACGGGGCGAGGCCCCGGAGGCGGCCGGCGAGGTGGTCATCTACGCGCTGGACGTGCAGCACACGCCCTGAGCGGGGCCTCGTCGAGCAGCGCATCGACGTCGGCATCGTCGGCCAGACGACCCTCGACACCCGCCTCGCGGCCCTGCCGTCGAGCAAGCAGCGGGTGGTGCTGTGCTGCCGAGACGATCACCGCTGGGCGGGGCGCGACGGCATCGAGCCCGACGAGCTGGCCGACGAGTCGCTCGTCAAGCGCGAACCGGGCTCCACCAGCCGGCTCGTGCTGGAGCGCGCCCTGGAGGAACGGGGGATCGTCCCGCAGGTCACGCTCGAGGTGGACCGCGGCGGTGTCCGGGAGGCCGTCGTCGCCGGGTTCGGCGTAGGCATCAGCACGGAGGTCGAGGACGTCGACGAACCCCGGACGCGGATGCTCCGCCTCCTCGACGCGGACGTCTTCACCGAGGCGTTCGCCGTGTGCCTGCGCACGCGCCGCAAAGTTGGTGTGTGACGCCACGGGCCTCCCGGTGATCGGGACTTCGGCGCGTTCTCGTGCCAGATTCGACCGTTTTCGCACCGAGGCAATGATCATGCCCGCGATACCGCCTCCGGTGGCGCCGCGCGCCAAGAAGGGCAGGCCCCGGGGGGATGCCGCTAGGGGGCGCAGAGGTTCACGGGTCAAGGGTCGCGCAGCGACGCCGAAGGCAACCTTGAGGCGTGAGGGGCGGCACCGCACGGTGCGCGGCGCCACCGGAGGCCCCAGCGACCAGAACTACGGGAAGGCCTCCGCCCGCTCACACACCAACAATGGCGCCCACACAGCAACTGCAGTTGGTGTGTGAACGCGCATGTTGGTGTGTGACGGCCGGGCCGGGGTTGCTTGCCGGTCAGCGGTAGCAGTAGGAGTCCGAGGACGCGTCGCCACCCTGCAGGCGGATCTGGTGCGGCCGCATGCCCCGGAAGTCGTCCCCGTGCGGGAAGAAGCGCTCGTCCACGGACAGGCCACCGGCCGGGTCGGCGTCGAGCTTCGCCATCCACGCGCCGACGCCGTCGGGGTAGAACTGGTCGTCCCACGCGCCGTAGAGCGAGTTGGTGAAGTAGACGCGGCGGCCGTCGCGGCTGACCTCGACCATCTGCGGCCCGCCGGCGAGGGGCAGGTCGGGCCGGGCGGGGTGCGGGGCCCGGTCGACGATGCCCCCGAGCCGGACGGAGGCCGTCTGCCTCGGCTGCGCCGGGTCCGAGACGTCGAACTGCTTCATCTCCCCCGTGCCCCAGCAGGAGACGTAGAGGTACCGGTCGTCCACCGAGAGGTCGATGTCGGTGATGAGCGGCGGCACGGCGCCGAACGGCGTGAGCGCGGGCGGCAGCCGGTCCGGGTCGGCGGGTTCGGCCGGAACGGTGATCACCTTCTCGACCTTCCACTCGGCGCCGTCGCGGAACCACCGCCAGATCGAGCCGGACAGGTCCTCGGTGGAGATCACGACACCGACGAAGCCCCAGGTCGCCTCCGGGTCGTGGGACGGGCGCACCTCCAGCACCATCTGGTGCTGCGCGCCCAGGTCGACGGTCTGCAGGTTCCGGCCCTCGGCGAGATCCCAGAAGTGCAGGGAGTGGCCGTACCGGTTGCCCAGCAGCAGTTCGGGGACCACGCCGTTCTCGATCATCGACGGGCTGCCCCACTCGCTGGAGACCAGCGTGTTCTGGTTGAGGTGCCACCAGGCGTCGTAGGCGAAGTGCTGCGGGCCGCGGTCGGTCTCCCAGGCGCGCAGGACGTCGAACGTGGTGTGGTCGAGCAGCGCGATCCCGCCGGGGCCGTCGTCGTTGCCCTCCGGCCCACCGATGCAGGTCAGGAACACGCCGTCGGGACCGCAGTGCATCGTGTGCGGGCGCGAGTAGCCGGCCTTGTCGGACAGCTCCTTCCCGCTGATCGTCCGGATCATCCGCGGGGCGCGCGGGTCGGGCTGGGTGTCCAGCACGTGGATGTCCGACGACCGCAGTCCCGGCACTAGCAGGTACCGGCGCGCGAGCTCATGGCCGTGGCCCTCGTGCCGCAGCGCGCTCGAGCACGCGTTCCAGCCGAAGTGGTGCAGCTCGTGGCCGAGGCCCGGGACGTCCGTCCAGCCGATCACCCGGCCGTAGCTGCCGGAATCCGGGTTCACGTCGACGACGGTCATGGCGTCGTGCTCCTGCGCGGCCCGGTCGAACGCGACGACGTAGGCGAGCTCCTCGGGTGGGGCGGCGCCCGCCTCGGCCGCCGAACGGTAGAAGGTCGGGTCGACGGTCGGCTGGGTCATGACGGGTCTCCTCTGCCCTCGGTGACCGACGGCCGGGAACGCGGCCGCTCGTCGTGGGTGCCCGAATCCCGAGCTCGGCTAACTGCGGTGACCAAATGGATTGACCAATCCGGATCGTCACGATTTCCACCCGGCACACACCCAGGGTGACCGTGGCTATCATCCGATAGCGGCCATTCGTCCGAATACGCGCTCGCATCTGTAACGTCGTTCCCGCCGTACCCGATGACATACGGGGGCCTACCACGGGGAGCAGGCCACCGAGCTTGTGCAGGGGGGATTCATCGTGCCACGAGTTTTCGACACCATCTCGGATCGTGACATCAGGCTGTGGGGCAATCACACGGTCAAGTTGCGCCACAAACTGGCCGAACGGGACGACCTCTTCTCCGACGAGTCGCTCGCCGGGCTGATCGAGAAGATCGATCCGAAGGACCTCGACATCAACACCATGGGCGACGACGTCTCCACATGGGGCCACGTCGACCGCGCCGGCCAGCCCGGCGCCAAGGTGCTCGACGCGGTGCGCGGCGGACGGGTCTGGATCAACATGATCGCCGTCGAGAAGGCCGACCCCCGCTTCGCCGAGCTGCTCCACCAGATGTACGCGGAACTCGAGGCCACCATGCCCGGCTTCTCGACGTTCAAGCGCAAGATGTGCCTGCTGATCTCGTCGCCCACCGCTCGGGTGTTCTACCACTTCGACGTGCCCGGCCAGTCGCTGTGGCAGGTCCGGGGCCGCAAACGGGTCTGGATCTACCCGAACACCGAGCCGTTCCTGCCACCGACCGACGTGGAGAACGTCGTGCGCAGCCTCGCCATGGAGGACCTGCCCTACGAGCCGTGGTACGACGACTACGCCGAGGTCCACGACCTGGAGCCGGGCCAGATGGTGCACTGGTCGCTCAACGGCCCGCACCGCGTGCAGAACCTCGACGACTTCAGCATCTCGTTGACCACCGAGCACTGGACCGACCACGTCCGCCGGTCGTACGCCATGCACTACGGGAACGGCATCCTGCGCAACATCGCGCACCGGAACCCCCGGTCCAGCTCGCTGGACGGCCCGGCGTTCTGGGCGAAGGCCGCGCTCACCGCCGCGTGGCGGAAGAGCGGGCTGCAGAACAAGCAGGGCTACAAGCGGGTGCTGAGCTACCGGATCGACCCCGACGCCCCCCTCGGGGTGGTCCCGGTCGGGGGGAACGATCCGACGGTCGACCCTTCGGCTCGAGTTCCAGACAAGTCCTGACAGGTGACGTACGAGCTGGGCGAGCTGCCGGGCACGGACGGCGTCGAGGCGGCTGAGGGGGTTCCGGGAGCGGCAGGCGCAGCCGCTGATCACGTGCGGGGCCGCCGGCTGCCGGCCGAGCTGACCGTGATCACGACGGCCGCGCCGGAAGCGGACCTCGTCGCCTCGTGGGACGAGCTGGTGACCAGCACCCCGAACAGCGACGTCGCGCAGCTGTCGGCGTGGGCGGCCGTTCGCCGGTTGGCCGGCTACGAGCCGCTGTACGTGCTGGCCGTGTCCGGCGCGAGCGTGCTGGGTGGGGCGCTGCTGCTGCGCAGGCGGGTCCGGCCGATCGGATGGATCGGTTACCTGCCCTACGGGCCGTTGCTGGCCGACGGGGCCGAGCCCGTCCGGGCGACGGTGCGCCACGAGTTGGTCGCCGCGCTCGACCGCGTGGCCAGAGCGCACACGGCACTGTTCGTGCAGCCACCGGATGGCGGTGACCAGATCGCGCTCGGACTGTTGCAGCGCGGGTTCCGGTTCTCGTCGGCGGCGATCGCGCCCGGCGCCACGATGCGGGTGGACCTGAACGCGTCGGCGCAGGAGCTGCGGTCGAGGCTGAACCGGCGGTTGCGCACCTGGACCCGGCGGTGGCCGGAGCGCGGCGTGAAGGTGCGGGTCGGCGACGAGCGGGACATCCCGAGGCTGGCGAGGCTGGCCGCGAGCAGCGCGTGCTACCAGCGTTTCACCCCTTTCCCGGTGAGCTACCTGGAGGCCACCTACCGGGAGCTGGATGCGGGTGGCCACGTCGTGCTCCTGATCGGCGAGCTGGACGGGACACCGGTCGCGGCGGAACTGCTCACCGGGTGCGGGGGTGTGCTCAAGAGCCGGATCACCGGGTTCGATCGGGACTCGCCGGGGGCCGCGCGGCTGAACGTCGCCAGCGCGATCATCTGGGAGGCGATCTGCTGGGCCAAGGCCAACGGCTACCGCTACTACGACTTCGGCGGGCTGCGTCCCGAGTCGACGCGGATGCTGCAGGCGGCCGCACCTCCCGCGCAGCTGCCGGGCCCCGACCAGTTCAAGACCAAGTTCGGTGGCGAGGTACGGACCTACCCGCCCGCGGTGGAGATGCTCACGTCCCCGGTCGTCCGGCTGGGTTACGACGTGCTGCGCCGCGGCCCGTGGGGGAAGCGGCTGCTCGACGCGGCCAGGACAGCGCTGCGTGGCGGGGCGCAGGATCGACAGGCCGGTGTGCAAGGTGGCGAATGACGTGGTGACCGTCGACGGGGACCAGCGTCCGCGCGAGGTCGATCGGCTGATCGTCCAGCAGGTCGACACCGACCCCACCTACTCGATCGGCGGGATCGACACCTGCATCCGTGGACTGCTCGAGTACGGCCCGCCCGGCGTGCAGCTGGCGTTGGTCGGGATCGACTACGGCAATCCGGCGGCCGGCCATCGACTCGGCCGGTGGGAGACCCATCGGCGTGGGGACCGCACGGTGTACTTCCTGCCGGTCGCCCGTCTCGACCCGACCGGCCCCAAACGGGGTGTCCCGCACTCGGTGCGCCTGGTGGCCGGGTTGCTCCGGTACCGAACCCGGATCCCGGGCGCCCGGCTGGTGCAGGCCCACCGGGTCGACGTCGCGATGGCCGTGCGGCTGCTGTTCCGGGCACCGCTCGTCTACAGCATCCACACGCAGCAGCGCGGGCTCATCGGGCGGACGTCCGACTCGTTCTGGCGGTTCGCCGGTGGGCGGCTCTACGAGCGGATCGACCGGTTGATGGTGGGGCTGGCGCGGCGGGTGATCGTGTTCAACCCGGACTACGCCGAGCGGGTGCGGCAGTGGAACCCGCGCAGCGTGTCCGCTCCGACCTGGTTCGACCCCGCGATCACCGTGTTCCAGCCCGATCCGCCCGACCCGTACGCGGTGCTGTGGGCGGGCCGGTTCGAGGTGCCCAAGGATCCCCACCTGGCGGTCCGGGCGTTCACCCACCTCGCGCAGGCCCATCCCGGGGAGCCCTGGACGCTCCAGCTCGTCGGGGACGGATCATTGCGGGCCGAGCTCGAAGCGGAGGTCGCCGCGCTGCCCGCCGAGGTGCGAGAGCGGATCACCATGCCGGGGCGGCTCCGCCCGGAGGACCTCGCGGAGCTCCGAGGCCGGTGCGGGGTGTTCCTCATGACCTCGCACGCCGGCTACGAGGGCTACCCGCGGGTCCTGGTCGAGGCACTGGCCACCGGGCTTCCGGCCGTGGTGACCGAGGGCGCCGACACCGGCGGGCTGGTGCGGTCGAACGAGTCGGGTTCCGTGCACGGCCGCGACCCCGCCGCTCTCGCCGCCGGCCTGCGGGCCGCGCGCACCCTCGACCGCGCCACGGTCGCCGAGGTCGTGTCCGGGTTGAGCGCGCCGGCGGTGATCAGCCGGGTCTTCTTCGGCGACGATTAGCGCGGTGACCACAAGGCCCGGCTTGTCGCAGCGGTCAAGGGAAAATGGCTGCTCCGCAGGGGTGATCAAGGGGAAATGGTCGCTCCCGGAGATCATTTGGCAACCATTTCGCCTTGATCGCGAAGGGCCCGCGCCGCGCGGAGCGTCGGGACGCTGGGACCCGGCACGAACTGCGACGGGACAGTGAGAACCTCGGTCAGCGCCGGTCGCGGTTGACGACGGATTCGTGCGTGTCGCTCGACGCGCGGACGCGCAGCCGCGGGGGCAGCAGGACCGGGTCGGGCCGCCCGCCGTCGAGGATCTCGACGAGCAGCTCCACTCCCCCGCGCCCCATCTCGATGTTCGGGGTGGCGACCGTGCTCAGGGGGATCGGCAGCTCCGCGGCGAGGGACACGTCGTTGTAGCCGACGAGCCCCACGTCCCGGCCGACGCGCAGGCCGGCGTCGCGCAGGGCCCCCATCGCGCCGATGGCGGCGAAGTCGTTCACGGCGAAGACCGCGGTGGGCAGCGGGCCGGGTGAGTCCAGGACCCGTTGCATCGCCTGCCGCCCGCCGGCCGCGTCGAAGGGCCCGTGGACGACCCGGTCGGCCGGCACGGTCCGGCCCGCGGCCGCCCAGCGTTCCAGGAACCCCGCGGTCCGCTCGCTGCCGGTGCTCGCGTAGGGCTCGCCCGCGAGGACGGCGACCCGGGAGTGGCCCCGGTCGAGGAGGTGCTCCGCGACGAGGCGGCCGCCCGCGAGGTCGTCCCCTGTCACCGCCGGGTAGCTGCCGGTACGCCTGCTGACCAGCACGAACGGGACGTCCCTTCGCTCGAGCTCGGCGAGCAGGTCGCCACGCCCGGACGCATCGCCGATGATCAGGCCCTCGACGCGGTGGTCGAGCATGACCTCGGCGCGGGCCCGCTGCTCGTCCGGATCGTCGTAGGTGTTGGCGACGACCGTCCGGTACCCGGCGAGCCGCGCGGCCTCCTCGACGCCCTCGTAGATCGTGGCCAGTACGTAGTCGGACAGGCGCGGGACGAGCATCCCGAGCAGCCGGCTGCGCCGGGTGCGCAGGCCGCTGGCCAGCTGGTCCCGGGAGTACCCGAGCCGGTCCGCGGCGGCCCGGACCCGCGCGGTGGTGTCCGCCGACGGGGCCCGCGCGCCACCGGTCGCGCCGTGCAGGGCACGGGAGGCGGTGGTCACCGAGACGTCCGCGGCCTCCGCGATGTCCTTCAACGTCGCCCGGCGGTGTGGCGAGGCGGGCACTTCGCACTCCTCCGATCGCGGCCGTCGGCCCTTGACGCGACCGCGCGTCCTGCTGTTCAGTGACTGTACAAACGATAGTACAAGATCGAGGGGGTCGAACCGTGTACATCTGCAGCACGTGCGCCGTGGAGCACGCCGAGGCGGTCGAGGTGTGCGCCATCTGCGCCGACGATCGCCAATGGGTGCCCGCGGACGGGCAGCACTGGACCACGCTGGACGAGCTCGCCGCCGCCGGTCACGCGGTGCGCCTGCGGGAACTGGAGCCGGACCTCCACGGCATCACCGTCGAGCCGAAGCTCGGGATCGGCCAGCAGTCCCACCTCGTGCGCACACCCGCCGGCAACGTCATCTGGGACATGGTCGGCTACGTCGACGAGGACGCCGCCCGCAGGGTCCGGGAGCTGGGCGAGGTGGCGGCGATCGTGGCCAGCCACCCGCACATGTACGGCGTGCAGGTGGAGTGGAGCCGGGCGCTGGGCGACGCCCCGGTGCTCGTCTCCGAGGCCGACCAGAAGTGGGTGGCGCGGCCCGACCCGGCGATCCGCACGTGGTCGGGCACCCTCGAGGTCGTGCCCGGGGTCACGCTGCTGCAGCTGGGCGGGCACTTCCCGGGCAGCGCGGTGGTCCTGTGGGAAGCCGGGGCGGGCGGCAAGGGCGTGCTCCTGGGCGGCGACACCATCCAGGCCAACCCGGACCGGGCGACGATGACGTTCATGCGCAGCTACCCGAACCGCATCCCGCTCTCGGCGGCCGTGGTGGAACGGATCACGCGCGGGGTCGAGGGGCTCGCGTTCGACCGTCTCTACGACAACTTCGGCAAGACGGTCGACACGGACGCCCGCGCGGCCACGCGCCGGTCGGCCGACCGCTACATCGGCTGGGTGCGGGGCGACTTCGACCACCTCACCTGAGGCTGAGGGCGGACCGGAGCACGCCGATCAGGGCGTCGAGGGCGGGCGACCACGCGTGGTCGGCGGGGGTGGCGTAGCCGACCAGGACGCCGCCGGGCCCCGCGGCAGCCGCGTGCCAGCCCGGCCCCAGCGCGACGATCCGGATGCCGCGCCCGGCGGCCATGTCCACGACCTCCGCCTCGGTCGGTCCGGCGGGCGGGAGCTCCAGCAGCACCTGGACGCCGGCGGCGGCGCC
Organism: Pseudonocardia wallangbongensis; assembly: GCF_054486945.1. Lineage (NCBI taxonomy): Bacteria > Bacillati > Actinomycetota > Actinomycetes > Pseudonocardiales > Pseudonocardiaceae > Pseudonocardia > Pseudonocardia wallangbongensis. Next base: position 369,757 of record NZ_JBRERS010000004.1, on the reverse strand, counting down.
GCGCACCCGGACCGTCGGCACCTCCCTCGCGAGCCGGTGCAGCAGCTCCCGGCGGCGGCGCCGGTACTTCAGCCGCTGCGCGCGCACGTGCCGGTCGTAGTCGTGGCGGCGGATGAGCTCGGCCAGCACGAGCTGGCCGATCGACTCGGTCTGGGCGTCGGCGTAGAACTTCGCCTCCGCCACCGCGGGCACGAGCCCCCGGGGCAGCACCAGCCAGCCGAGGCGGACCGCCGGACCGAGCGTCTTGGACGCGGTCCCGGCGTACACCACGTGTTCGGGCGCCATGCCCTGCAGCGCGCCGACCTGCTGCCCGTCGTAGGACAGCTCGCCGTCGTAGTCGTCCTCCAGCAGCAGCCCACCGGTCGACGCCGCCCAGTCGAGCAGCGCGCGGCGCCGCGCGGGCCCGAGCACGACGCCGAGCGTGGACTGGTGCGCTGGTGTCAGGACGACCGCGCCGGTGCCGGCGGGCACCCGGCCGACGGCGCCGATGTCGTCGACCGGGAGCGGCAGGACGTCGAGCCCGGAGCGGCGCACCACCTCCCGGTGGAACGGTGCGCACGGGTCCTCCATCGCGATCCGCGTGCAACCCCGGTCGGCGAGCACCCGCGCGACCAGCCCGAGCGCCTGCATGTAGCCCGACGTCACCACGATGGTCTCCGGGTCGGCGATGACACCCCGGGTGCGGCCCAGGTACTCGGCGAGCGCCGTCCGCAGCTCCGGCCGCCCCCTCGGGTCGCCGAGCGAGAACGCCGCGGGCTCGACGCGTGGGAGCACGGTGCGCGCGGCGTTCAGCCAGGCCTGCACCGGGAACGCCGAGACGTCCGGCTGCCCCGGTGAGAGGTCGTGCCGGACCCGCGGCACCGCCGGCGGCGGGGCGAATGGCGTGCGCGGGGCACGGCTTGCGGAGGGCACCGGGGCGACCACCGTGCCGGCTCCCCGCCGCGCGGACAGGTACCCCTCCGCGACGAGCTGGCCGTACGCCGCCGTGACCGTGCCCCGGGCCACGCCGAGCTCACCGGCGAGGGCCCTGGTGGCCGGAAGCCGGGCACCGGGCGCGAGCCGCCCGTCCCGGATCGCCGAGCGCAGCGCCACCTCCAGCCCCGCGCGGCGGCCGTCGGTGCCGTCGGGGTCGAAGCCGAGGTGGAGGTCGAGCCCGCTCCGCGGTTTGGTCCACTCGGATGCCACAGTATTGGACCATACCCACTGAGCCAATCGGTTCTAGCGTCGACGCCGTGACAACCGAAACGACAACAGCCCCGAACGTCTCGATCCCGCCGAGGTTCGACCTGCGCCGGCACGGCGCCGGGCCGGTGATGCAGGCGATGCAGCGGTTCACCCGGGCCACCGAGGAGCAGAACCTGGAGCGCTCCCTGATGGAGCTGGTGAAGATCCGCGCGTCGCAGATCAACGGCTGCGCGTACTGCATCGACATGCACACCCTCGACGCCGAGGCGGACGGCGAGAGCCACCAGCGGATGCACGCGCTGGCCGCCTGGCGGGACACGCCGTTCTTCACCGCGCGCGAGCGGGCCGCGCTGGCGTACACCGAGGCCGCCACGGCACTCGACCACGCCGCGATCGAGGGCGCGCTCGACGCCGCCGAGGCGCACTTCTCCGAGGAGGAGCTGGTCGCGCTCGTCTGGGTGGTCGCGATGGCCAACACCTGGAACCGGGTGGCGATCCCGGCGCGGGCGACGCCCGGCCACTACACGCCCGGACAGATGTCATGAGCACGGCATCGGAACGCGCCGCCCGGCTGCGCGCCCTGCACGTGCCGGGGACGCCGCTGGTCCTGCCGAACGCGTGGGACGCCGCGACGGCCCGCGCGGTGGTCGCGGCGGGATTCCCGGCCGTCGCCACCGCCAGCGCCGCCATGGCCCCGGCCCTCGGGCACGACGACTACGAGGCCACCCCACCGGACGAGATGTTCGCCGCCGTCGCCCGGATCGCCCGCGCCGTCGACGTCCCGGTCACCGCCGACATCGAACGCGGCTACCGGCTCCCCGCGGCCGAGATCGCGGCCCGGCTGGTCGCGGCCGACGCGGTCGGCTGCAACCTGGAGGACTCCGACGCCCGGACCGGGCAGCTGGTGCCGGTCGAGGAACAGGCGGCGCTGCTCGCCGGCGTCCGGGCGGCCGCCCCCGACATCGTGATCAACGCGCGCGTGGACGCCTTCCTGCACGGCTCGGGATCCCGCGAGGACCGGGTCGCCGAGGCCGTCGACCGGGGCCGGGCGTACGCCGAGGCGGGCGCGGACTGCGTGTACCCGCTCGTCGTCGACCGCCTCGACCTCGCGGAGGTGCGGAAGCTCGTCGACGCGATCGGCGTCCCCGTCAACCTCGCCTTCCTGCCCGGCGGGCCGTCGCTCGGCGAGCTCGCGGAGGCCGGGGTGGCGCGGGTCAGCTACGGGCCCGGACTGTTCCAGGTGCTGCAGGGCCACCTCCAGGCCGCCCTCGCCACGATCGCGGCGGGTGGCAGCCCGTACCCCTGACGGCAGTCCTACCCGGAGGCAACGAGCTCGCCCGAGCCTCTGACGACGACGGCACCTGGAGCGGCGAGCACCTCCGTATCCGCCAAGCGCATGATCCGCCGTTTTCGGTTCGTCATGGTCATGGCGGCAGCCATGGGCAACCGATACCGACGATCTTCACGCCCGTGATCCACGGTATCGGGCGCTCATCGTCGTGAGCGCAGCCATGCGCAACCGATAGTTCGGATCATGCCGGCGTCCGGGCGGCACCCGCTGCGTTCCGCGGAACGCACCCACACCACAACGTGATCAGCGGTTCCGCGCAGACACGGGCCGTTTCTGCCGATCATGACCCGCCCCCGCGCACGGACATCACGATCCACAGCTGCGGTACTACCCGAAGGCCACGAGTTCTTCCGATCCTTTGACGACGACGGCGCCCGGAGCGGGGAAAACCTTCGTGAGTATCGAAGATCCGGTCTCCGCGAGCAGTGCATCTCCGAGCGACCGCCGCACGGTGCCGTCGGCCCGGTCGACGATCGTGAGCCGGTACTGGTGCCCCCCGTAGTCCGGCAGGACGTCCAACAGGACTGCGGCGTCGCCGTGGAAAGTGGCCGCGGCCGTCGTCCAGTCGACCGTGGCCCAATGGGCGCCGACCTTCGCGGTCACCGAGTCGTCGGCCAGCTGCCACCTGGGTTCGGCAGCGCCGATCTCGTACAACGATCTTCTGGTCGTGATCACCTCGCCGGCATCGGACGCCAGCACCTCGGCATCGGCCTGAGTCGTCGGCTCCAGCCCGATTCGCCAGTCGATCTGCAGTGGCTCATCGGGGAGCTGGACCGTACCGGCACCGACATCGACGTGGATGGGCGGCGACTTGCGCCAGAGGAGCTCGCCGGTCCCGCCGTCGAGAGCGGTGAACTCCGCGAAACCGGTGCAGTTATCGAGATTTTGGAGGATCACCATGTCGCCGAGGGCAAAGGTGTGGACCAGGCCGCATCGGGACGGCAGCGTGTACTGCCATCTCATCTCACCGGTACGCGCGTCCGTACCGGCGAACCGCATGGGTTCGTAGCGTTGGCGCACCACGATCGAGTCCGTCGCAACGATCCATGGGTCCCACCACGGTGCCGTTTGCGCGGTCGCTTCGTCGTCACGCCAGCGCAGCTCCCCGGTGAACGCGTCGAAGGCGTGCAGCCGGCCGTCGAACGACACGACCACGCCGCGACCCTCGTCGACGGCAACCAGTTCCGGGTAGTACAGCGTGCCGGTCCGCCGGTGGTGCCAGCGCTCCTGACCGGTGCGGCCGTCCAGCGCGACGATGCCATCGCGGGTGGCGACGACGACGCCGGCACCAGCAGCGACGGCCCCGTTGATGTCCTCGCCCTCCGACCACCGCCACAGCACCCGGGTCGGATCGGCAGGAACCGCGGGCGCCTGCACCACCGCGGCGGTCGTCGCATCGACCCGACTCGGCTCGCCCGCAACAGCGACGACGGTGCCCGCCGCAACGACCACCCCCATCACGCCACCGACGAATGCCGCGTACTCCCGCCGCGAGCATGACCGCGGCGCCGCCGCGAACGACCACAGCTGCATCGCTGCGACCTGCACCACCACCGTTCCCAGCAGCCCGAACCCGCACCCCGCCGTCAGGAGCAACGCACGGTCGCCGGGGAACAGCGCCTCGCTGACCTGCGCCCAATGGGTGAAGGACACCAAGATCCCGATCGCGAACAGCCAGACGCCTGCCGGTGCCAGGAACCGAGGCCGTGGGTACGCCGTCAGCCTCCCCGTCGAACCCAGCCACGCCACCACGAGGACCCACGCCACGATCGCGACCGCCACCAGTGCGAGCACCCCACACCCGACCGCAAGATGGGGCGCCGGCCCCGGCCGGTACTGCGGCACCACCGTCGTGTAGGGCTCGCCGCCGTCACTCGTCGGGTACACACCATCGGCGACGACCAGGGCGTAACCCAGCACGCCGATGCCCGTCACCAGTACGCCGACGCCGGCCCACAGCGCCGCCTGCGAGCGTGTCCCCTCGTCCATGGAATCCCCTCCCCGACACGTAGATCACTGATCTGACCGGATGGTTGGGGCCCGTAGGCCTACGGATGCGCGACCCGCACCGGCTCGGCCACGATGAGCCCGCCGGGCGTCGACAGAGGGGGGATGATCCGGTTGCCGATGTGGTTGCGTGTCACGCTGCTGCTCGCCAGCACCGGGTGGGGCATCTACGTCGCCGTCCGCCGGGAGGATCGCCTGTTGCGCCGGCTCGCCCGGGCCGCGGGCGGGAGCGTCTGGCGAGCGCTCGTCGTGATCACCGGGTGCTACCTGGCGCTCGTGGCGGTCCTCGCGCTCTGCGGCCTGGCAGCAGCGATCATCAACGACGCCGGCCTGCCGGTGCTGACGATCCTCGTGCTGCTCGTCGGTCTGACCGTCACCGCGCCGTTCCTGTGGCTGCTCGCCCCGGCGGGTGGCGCCGGGGCCGCACCGGCGACCTCCTACCGCGATCTGCGACGCCGGGGCGCGACGAAGGGCGTGGCGCGCGCCATCGCCTATCCGGCCGTGGTCTTCTACTTCCTCCTGCTGCTGCCCGCGATGATGGGGACGGGGATGGGCGTGATCCTGGTCGAGTGACCGGACGGGCTCAGTCCGCGACCACCACCGTGATCCCGGCGCCGCGGAGCCGCTCGAGCTCCGCCGGATCGGCGCTCGCATCCGTGACCAGCGTCCAGCCGGGTTCGAGCCGGGCCCAGGCGTGGAACGGGCGACGCCCCAGCTTCGCCCCGTGCGCGAGCACGTGGACGTCCGCGGCCCGGCGGGCCATGAGCTCCTTGAGCCGGGTCTGGGCGAGGTCGGCCTCGCACAGGCCGTCGGCGGTGACGCCGTCGGCGCCGAGGAAGGCCCGGTCGAACGTCAGCCGCTCCAGGGCCGTCTCGGCGATGGGGCCGACGAAGCCCTCGCTGAGCGGCCGCAGGGTGCCGCCGAGGCAGTGGACGGTGACCGCCTCGGCGTCGCTGAGCTCCTGCAGGACGGTCAGCCCGACCGTGACGACCGTGAGGCCGGGCACCGTCCGCAGCTCGTGGGCGAGCGCCCCGACCGTCGATCCCGCGTCCAGGAGCACCGTCTCGCCCGGGCCGACCTCGGCGGCGGCCACCCGTGCGATCGCCCGCTTGGCGGCGAAGGCCTCGCCGGTCCGCTGCCGCAGCGACGTCTCGGGGTGCGCGGGGAGCGCCATGGCGCCGCCGTAGGTGCGGGCGAGCCGGCCCGCGGTGGTCAGCAGGGCGAGGTCGCGCCGGATCGTCGAGGCCGTGACCCCGAACGCCTGTGAAAGCTCGTCGACGCTGGCCAGACCCGATGTGGTGGCGAGCCGGACGATCTCGTCGCGGCGCCGCTGCGATCCGCGTGCCGGCACGGCGTCAGGCCATCGGCCGCGACGACAGCTCGGCGGCCTGGCGCAGCGCCTCGACCATGCTGCCGGGCTCGGCCGCACCCGTTCCGGCGATGTCGAAGGCGGTGCCGTGGTCGACCGAGGTGCGGATCACCGGGAGCCCGACCGTGATGTTGACGCCGGCCTCGATGCCCAGCACCTTGACCGGCGCGTGCCCCTGGTCGTGGTACATCGCGACGATCAGGTCGTAGTCGCCGCGCCCGGCCAGGAAGAACGCCGTGTCGGCCGGGAGCGGGCCGCGGGCGTCGATGCCGTCGGCCTGCAACACCTCCAGCGCCGGGACGATCTTCTCCTCCTCCTCGCCGTGGCCGAAGAGGCCGTTCTCGCCCGCGTGCGGGTTGATGCCGCAGACACCGATCTTCGGGTCGGCCACGCCGGAACGCACGAGCGCATCGTGCCCGCGCCGCACCGTGCGCTCGACGAGGCCCGGCTCGATCCGCGCGACGGCGTCGATCAGGCCGAGGTGCGTGGTGACGTGCACGACCTTCACCTTCGGTGTGGAGAGCATCATCGACACCTCCTCGGTGCCGGTGAGGTGGGCGAGCAGCTCGGTGTGGCCGGGGAAGCGGTGCCCCGCGGCGTGCAGCGCCTCCTTGTTGAGCGGCGCGGTGCAGATGGCCTGCACCTCGCCCGCCACCGCGAGCTCCGCCGCCACCCGGATGTACTGGTAGGCGGCCTCGCCCGCGACGGCCGACACACCTCCCCACGCCAGGTCCTCCGGCAGCAGGCCCAGGTCGATCACGTTGATCCGGCTGCCGCCGAACCCGGCCTGCGCGGGCCCGTCGATCGAGACGATCTCCACGTCCCGGCCGAGGATCCCGGCGGCCGTCCGGAGCCGGGCCGCGTCGCCGATCACGACGGGACGGCAGCGCGCGAGCGTGCCGGGGTCCAGGACGGCCGGGACGATCACCTCCGGCCCGACGCCCGCACCGTCCCCCATCGTGACGGCGACGAGGGGCAGGGTGTCGTTCGATGTTGCGGTGGCGCTCATGGTGCCTTCCTGGTGTGCGTGCGTGCGGGACTGCAGCTCCGCGACGATGTCGCGCAGTGAATCGACCCCGCCGAAGCTGCCGGGCCGGGTGACGACGTGGCGCCCGTCCGCCGTGCGGCTGCGGACGGCGCCGTGCCCGATCTGGGCGAGCGGTTCGAGCTGGTCGATCCCCAGCTCGTCGAGTACCCGCCGGGCGGTCTCCCCGCCCGTGAGGACGAGGTCGGCGCCGTCGGGGCCGGGGTCGAGGTCGACGACGGCGCGCGCGAGCTCGGCCACGACGGCCCGCGGGTCGGGGCCGGTGAGCGGGGCGGGGCGCAGGACCGTGACCCCCGGTCCGAGGGCCGCCCCGGCGAGCGGCAGCCGGAGCTCGCGTGCCCCGCCGGCGAGCAGCCGCTCCACCTGCCGGGCGGCGACGTCCGCGGCGGAGCCGACCACGACGAGCACCGACGGGGGCCGCTCGGCGCGCCGAACGCCGACCTCCGGCGACGGGCCGCCCAGCATTCGCCCGACGGCGGCGGCGAACCCGCCCGACCCGGACAGGGCGACATCGGGCCGAGCGAGGGCCGCGGCGGCCAGGACGTCCAGGTCGGCGTCGGTGGCGGCGTCGCAGATCACGACGGGCGCCCGCTCCAGGGCCGCGTCGAGGTTCCGGGCGAGGTCGCCCCACCCGGCGTCCAGGCCGAGCACGGTGGTGCGCAGCGGGGCCAGTGCGGCCGCGACGCTCGGCGGGGCGGGCCGGGGCTCGATCCGCCACGCGTCGGTCTCGTGCAGCGGGACCCCGGAAAGGCGCACGACCCCGTCCCGAACGGTGCGCCCGGCCACCGGCAGCGCCGCGGCGAGCACCACGGGCCGGTCGGCCGCGAGCGCCCCGATCTCGGCCGCGAGGTTGCCGCGGAGCAGCGAGTCGATCTTCTTGAAGATCCGGGCCGACGGCGGCGCGAACCCGAGGGCGGTGCGCACGGCCCGGGTCGCGTCCGCCGGCGTCGCGGTGCGGCTGTCGAGGTCCACCACGGTGAGGCCGGGCGCCACCGGGAGCGGGCGCCCGCCCCCGGCGAGCACGACGCGCGCGCCGACGCCCGGGCGGGCCAGCGCGGCGGCGGTCTCCGCGGCGCCGGACAGGTCGTCGGCGACGACGAACAGCTCGGTGGTCCTCGGCACCGGTCCTCCCTCCCAGGTCCGGGTCCCATCATGCGCCACATGCGCGGTTCGCGCGAGCCGATCAGTAGCATTGCGCACATCACGCATTCGCGGGCGTCGAGGAGGTTTCATGCAGAGCACGGAGGTGGCCGGCCTCTCGGTGTCCCGGCTGGTGCTGGGCACGATGAACATCGGCGACACGGTCGATGCCGCCACCGCGGGCCGGATGCTCGACGCCGCCGCGGAAGCCGGCATCACCATGCTGGACACCGCCAACGGCTACGCGGGCTCGCGGTGCGAGGAGATCCTCGGCACGCTGCGCCCGGAACGGTTCGCCGTCGCCACCAAGGTCGGCATCCCGCACCCCGACGCAGGCGGGGCGCCACCGCTGTCGGCCGAAGCGATCCGGGCCTGCATCCGGGGCAGCCTGTCCCGGCTCGGCCTGGACCGCGTCGACGTCTACTACCTGCACCAACCCGATCGGGCCACCCCGGTCGCGGAGACGCTCACCGCGATCGCCGAGCTCGTGGCGGCGGGGACCGTCGGCACGCTCGGCGTCTCCAACTTCGCCGCGTGGCAGATCGCCGAGCTGCGCCGCGTTGCCGCCGAGACCGACACACCGCAGCCGGTGTTCTCCCAGCCGCTGTACAGCCTGCTCGCCCGCCGCATCGAGGAGGAGTACGTCGAGTTCAGCGCCCACGCCGGGCTCTTCGACATCGTCTACAACCCACTCGGCGGCGGCCTGCTCACCGGCCGGCACCGCTTCGACGCGATCCCCGACGAGGGCCGCTTCGGCAGCTCGAGGGTCGCCGAGATGTACCGGAAGCGCTACTGGAACCCGGTGCTGTTCGACGCCGTCGGCCGGCTTGCCGGCATCGCCGAGGACGCCGGGCTACCGCTGCCGGAGCTGGCACTGCGGTGGCTGCTCACCCGGGAGACCGTCGGCGCCGTACTCGTCGGCGCGTCGAGCGTCGAGCAGTTGCAGCGCAACGTCGAGGCCGCCGAACGCGGCCCCGTCGACGCGGACCTCGTCGCCCGCTGCGACGAGGTGTGGGCCGACCTGCGCGGCCCCGTCCCCGCCTACAACCGCTGAAGGAATCGCCGGAGACCACCTGACCGCAGCCCGCGGGGTCGCCGGGCACGTGGGCCGAACGGCACGATCGCTCGCACCTAGCGAGCGAGGGTGCCGTTCGCACCAGCTGCGGCGGCTCCCCGTCAGGCTCCCTCGACCGAGCCCGGCGGCAGGAAGTTCACGTCGTGCTCGGCCGAGCGGCGCACGACCTCCTCGGGGTCGGTGAGGTCGTGCAGCTGGTCGAACAGCGCCGCGAGCCTCCCGGCGGGGCTCACCCAGAACAGGCCGCGGGTGGGTGCCTCGCCCCGGTTGTAGTAGGCGTGCGGCAGGTTGCGCGGCATGAGCACGGTGTCGCCCGGCCCGGCCGTCGTCCACTCGCCGTCCAGGTACAGCGTGAACACGCCCTCCAGGATGTAGATGTGCTCGTCCTGGAGGGGGTGGACGTGGGGCGGCACGCCGGTGCCCGGCGGGTCGTAGGTCTCGAACGCGAAGCTGGAGTCGCTCACGGCCTTCGGCCAGTAGGTGTGGCCGAGGATGTTCCAGACCGTCTTGCGCACCCCCTCCCCGGCGAGGGTGATGCCCTTGGGCAGCGGGCCGAGCACGATCTCGTCACCGGTGAGCATCGCCCGATCATCCACCCTTCAGGGCCACGACGCAGCCGACCGGCGGGTCCAGATCGAGCGTCTCCACGCGCAGGTCGGTGTAGCCCGCACGGACGAGCAGGTCCCGGAGATCCGCCACGGCCTGCGCCGTGGTGGCGCGCCGGTCCACGCCGGCGTGCGTGAGGTGCACGCGCCCCTCGCGGACGGCGGCGGCGTTGCGCCGGCCGGCCTGCCGGACCATGACCTCGGAGTGGTCGATGCCGTACACCTGCCCACGGGTCACACGGGCGGCGACGGCGATGCCGGGACCGAAGCCGATCTCGAGCACGCGCTCCGCGGGCTGCACGTCGAGCAGCGACACCACCCGCCGGTTGCGCTCCACGTTCGAGCGGCGATGGGCCATGACCCGACCGACCACCCCTCCGGTGATGCCGCGGGGATGGTGGAACTGCCCCACGAGCTTGCCGATCAGGCGCCGCTTGACGGTTGTCGTCATGAGCGCCGGCCAACGGCTTCAGGTGCACATGAAGTCAAGCCGCGGCGACCTGCCCGAACGCCGCCAGCGCGACGCCCTGCCAGCGCTCCCATTCGGCGATCCGCGCCAGGTGCTCCGCGCGCACCGGCTCGAAGGACCTGCCGAAGAAGACCCGCAGCGGCGGCTCCTCGGCGTCGACCACGGCGAACAACGCCGGGGCCGTGGCCGCCGGATCGCCACGCTCGAAGGACTCGGCGTCGGGCCGGATCCGGTCGTAGGCGGCGATGGGCGTGCTGCGGCGGCCGGCTTCCAGCCAGCCCGTGCCGTACGGGCCGGGCTCGACGTTGGTCACCCGGATCCCGAGGTCGCGCACTTCCTTGGAGAGGGCCTCGCCCAGCCCTTCCAGCGCCCACTTCGACGCGTGGTAGGCGCCGACGCCGGAGTAGGTCCGGACCCCGCCCTCGCTCGAGACGTTCACCAGGTGTCCGGAGCCCTGCCCGCGCATGATCGGCAGCGCGGCCTGCAGGACCCAGAGCGCGCCGAAGAAGTTCGTCTCCATCTGGTCGCGGATCTCGGCCTCGGTGAGCTCCTCGACGGCGCCGAAGTGCCCGTAGCCCGCGTTGTTCACCACCACGTCCAGCCGGCCGAACGTCTCGGTGGCCCGGCGGACCGCCTCGAACACCGCGTTCCGGTCGGTCACGTCGAGGCGCAGCGGCAGCAGGGCGTCGCCGTGGGTCGCGACGAGGTCGTCGAGGGAGCGGGGATCGCGCGCGGACGCGGCGACCCGGTCCCCGCGCCGCAGTGCCGCCTCCGTCCAGATGCGGCCGAAGCCGCGGGACGCGCCGGTGATGAACCAGACCTTCTCGTTCGTTGCCATGCGCCCAGCCTCCGTCGCCCCGACGTGTGCGACAAGCTACTGTTGTGCACACTAGGCATGAGCGATCCGCATACTATTGGGTCTATGGCCGAGATGACGCTCGTCGGGCTCCGCGTCGTTCTCGAGGTCGCGCGGCAGGGCTCGTTCAGCGCCGCGGCGGTCTCCCTGGGCTACACGCAGTCCGCGGTGTCCCGTCAGGTCGGTGCCATGGAGTCGGCCGCGGGCGCCACCCTGTTCGAGCGCCTCGCCCGGGGCGTGCGGCCGACGGCGGCGGGCGAGGTCGTGGCCCGGCGCGCGGCACGGGTCCTCGGTGAGGTCGACGGCGCGCTGGAGGAGATTTCCGGGGTGCGCGACCGGCTGGCCGGTCGCCTGGTGGTCTCGGGTTTCCCGGCCGCCGCGGCGGTCCTGCTGCCCCGCGCGATCGCCCTGCTCGGGCAGCGGCACCCCGACCTCCAGGTCGATCTGCAGGAGGCGGCGAGCCCGGTCCAGCTGCGCCGGTTGCGCGCCGGGCGGATCGAGGTCGCGCTGGTCGCGACGGTGGACATGGTGCCGGAGCGGGACCTGGCCGGGCTGCGGCACGAGGCGGTGACGATCCCGCGCGGCCCCGGGATCGGCGTGGCGGCCGGCCACCGGCTGGCGGACCGGGACGCCGTCACCGTCGCCGACCTCGCCGAGGAGACCTGGATCGTCGGGTCGGGCCCGGCGGGCGAGCCGCAGTTCGGGCCGTGGCCGGGGCTCGACGGGCCCCGGATCGGCCACGAGGTGCGGAACTGGGCCACCCGGTTCGGGCTGGTCGCCGCCGGCCTGGGGATCACCCGCGTGCCGGGGCTCGCGGCGGAATCGGTCCCGCACGGCGTGCGGTGGCTCCCGGTCGACGATCCGGTCACGAGCTCCCACGGGTCGCTCGAGATCGTCACCGCGGAGTCGCCGTCGCCGGCTGCGCGCGCGGTGGTCCAGGCCCTGCGCGTGGAGACGGCGCGGATGGTGGGGTGAGCCTCAGGGCACGAGGCCGCGGAGCAACCCGGCCGTTCCCGCCTCGTGCAGGCTGTGCAGCGCACGCAGGTACGGCTCCGTGAACGCGGGCCGCTTCGCGAGGTCACCGAACACGTCGGTGGCGGCGAGGAACGCGAGCGGCTCGGTGCGCTGCCGCGCCGCGAGCGGGGCCAGCCGCTCGTGCAGCGGGTCGGAGATCGGCAGCGGCCGCCCGGCCTCGTCGGTCCCCTCCGAGTACCGCGCCCACATGGCGACCAGCGCCGCGCCCGCGTCGACCGGGCGGCCCGCGGCCAGGTTGTCGCGGACGGCCGGGAGCACGAACTTCGGGATCCGGTCGGACGCGTCCGTGGCGAGCCTCGCGAGCGTGTCCGCGATCGCCGGGTTGGTGAACCGCTCGAACAGCTCGGCGACGTAGGCGTCGAGGTCGATGCCGGGCACCGGGGGCAGGGTCGGGCGCGCCTCCGCCGTGTACGCGCCGAGGAAGCCCACGATCGACGGGTCGGTCGCGGCCTCGTGCGCGAAGGTGTGTCCCACCAGCAGGCCCGGGTAGGCGAGCCCCTGGTGGCTCGCGTTGAGCAGCCGCAGCTTCATCAGCTCGTAGGGCGCGACGTCGTCCACGACCTGCACGCCGACCTCCTCGAAGGCGGGGCGGCCCATCGGGAAGCGGTCCTCGAGCACCCACTGCACGAACGGCTCCGCCGGGACCGGCCAGCCGTCGTCGATGCCGTACCGGTCGTGCACCAGCCGCCGGTCCGCGTCGGAGGTGACCGGCGTGATCCGGTCGACCATCGAGTTGGGGAAGGCGACCTCCGCATCGATCCACGCCGCGAGCTCCGGGTCGACCCGCTGCGCGTACGCGGTGACCACGCGGTGCGTCACCTCGCCGTTGCCGGGCAGGTTGTCGCAGCTCATCACGGTGAACGGGGGTGTTCCGGCGGCGCGACGGCGGGACAGGGCCTCGGTGATCAGGCCGAAGGCCGTCACCGGCTCGTGCGGGGTGCGCAGGTCGCGCCGCACGGCGGGGCCGGTCGCGTCGAACTCACCGGTGGCACGGTCGACGAGGTAGCCGCCCTCGGTGACGGTGAGCGACACGATGCGGGTGGTCGGGGCCACCAGCACCCGCAGCACGGCCTCCGGGTCGTCGGGGGCGAACAGGTAGTCGTGCACCGAGCCGATCACCTGTGGCTCCACCGTGCCGTCGCCGTGCTTCACCACCAGCGTGTACAGGTGGTCCTGGGCGGTCAGCACGTCGCGCATGCGGGCGTCGCCGGGAAGCAGCCCGACCCCGCAGATCCCCCACTCGAAGGCCGTGCCGCGGTTCATCAACCGGTCGACGTACATGGCCTGGTGGGCACGGTGGAAGTTGCCGAGACCGATGTGGACGATCCCGGTCGTGATCCGGGACCGGTCGTAGCCGGGCCGGGCCACGTCGGAGCGGGGCTCGATCGTGAGCGTCATTCTCGGCCGTCCCTGGTCTCGAACTCGAACGTGTAGTCGACGAATGATGAGTCGGTACCCCCGACGATCGCACGGCACCGGTCCCGGCTCCCGCAGACGGGGTTGCGTCGGGGGACATTCGCCCTTGGTAGGGGCGCCGGGCCGCCTGACTAGGGTCCGGTGGCGTGGAATACACGCTCGTGGCACTGGCGATCGCCGGCGTACTGGTGATGGTGACCGCCGGCGCGCTGGTCAACCGGCGGGAGTCGGAGCGCCGCCAGATGCGGCGGCTGGCCCTCGTCGAACGCAAGCTGGACGCGGTACTCGACCAGCTCGGCGTCGAGATGCCCGACCCGCACCTCCAGGAGGTCGAGGCCCTGCTGCGAAGTGGGAAGACGGTCCAGGCGATCAAGGCCTACCGCGAGGCCACGGGCGCGGGGCTACGGGAGGCCAAAGAGGAGGTGGACCGGCTCAGCGGGCGGGCCTGACGTCACTCCTTCGAGACGTGGGCGAGCACGTTGACCACGGTGCCGCTGGGGTCCTCCACGAAGAACCTCCGGACCCCCCACGGTTCGGTGGTCAGCGGGTACACGACGCGCAGCCCGCGGCGCACGGCCTCGGCGTGCGCGGCGTCGACCGCGGCCGGGTCACCGAGGTCGACCCCGAAGCGCGGCGGGGGGTTCTCCATCCCCCGGGGCGGGATGAGGACCTGGGCCGTGGGGTTGGCCGGCGAGGTGACCCCGAGGACCGGGTCGTCCATGGCGATCTGGAACCCCAGGACCCCGACGTAGAAGTCCCGGGAGGCGGCGAGGTCATCTCCGTCGGCGTAGGCGACGACTCTTCTGATCATCGAGTCAGGATGGCAGCCAGGCGCCCCCGACGGCTTGGAGAAAAGGGAGCTCGACTAGCTCCCTCGCGCCTCCTCCCGGAGCAGGCCGTAGATCACCACGTCGTGGTAGCGCCCGCCCTGCTGGGCGCCTACGCGACTGTCCGGTGCTCCCGTCCCGCGACCAGGCCCTCGACGATCGCCGGTGCGGAACGCCGCGGAGTTGTCCACCGGCTCGAGATCGATGTGACGGGTCTCCGAGCAAGATCCAAGCCCCGTGAGGTCTACGTCGTCCCGGTGGACGACTTCTGCCGGCCGGGTTCGGCGGCATCCACCCTGCGAGGCGGGCACCCGCGCGCCGCGGACAGCGCTTCCCAAGGATCACATGCTTGCGACCGCCCCCGGGAGGGCCATGAGCGGGACCTCGCAACGATCAACGCGTCATGATCGGTCCGAGATTCGCCGCAGCGCCCACCCGAGGGCGCCCAGCCACAGCTGATCACGAAGAGGCCGCCTCCGGTGGCGCCGCGCACCCTCCGGGCAGGCCCCGGCCTGCCCGCGCAGCCCGCCGGCTCCAGCGCGGCCGCATCCGGAGTCCCCGTCAGGCCGCTGACCTGGGGTGATGCTCCTCCGGTTGGACTCGAACCAACAACCCTGCGATTAACAGTCGCATGCTCTGCCAATTGAGCTACGGAGGACCGTACGGGCGCGGGGACGAAGCCCCCGCTGGCAGGGAGAACCTTAGCGCACGGCCCCCGCCCGCCCGCGGGGCCCCTCCCCGGCGGCGTCGGTGTGCTTGTGCCCGTTGACCGCCTCCTCGACGCGGGCGCGGACGACGCCCGAGGCGGCCTGGACGGCGGGGTGGTCGGCGACGCGCTGGTAGGTGCGGCGCAGCTGCTCGTAGCGTTCGTGGCCGGCGCGGGCGCCCAGTACGTACCCGACGGCGGCGCCCAGCAGGAACTTCCACATGTCGTCTCCCCGGTTCGTGCGTCCCCCCGTCCGTCCATGGTGCCGCGCGGCGGGAGCGCCGGAATCGGCCGATCGCCGATGGGTACGTTCGGCGCTGCGGCCGGACGGACCCGTCCGCCTTGACACGTGCCGGACTCCCATACCAGGGTCGCTTGGGTTTCTGTTCGGAAGTGTTGTCTTGTGTGCGAGTCACCCGATGAGAGGACGACGTGCTCCCCTTCCCCGGCATCGCGATGGGCTGCGACTACAACCCCGAGCAGTGGGACCCCTCGGTGTGGCGCGAGGACGTGGCGCTGATGAAGGAGGCGGGTGTCGGGTTCGTGACGCTCGGGGTGTTCTCGTGGGCGCTGCTCGAGCCCATCGAGGGCGAGTACGACTTCGAGTGGTTCGACGAGGTTCTCGAGCTGCTCCACACGAACGGCATCGCCGTCGACCTGGCCACGGCCACCGCGTCGCCGCCGCCGTGGCTCACGACGCGCCACCCGGAGGTGCTGCCGGTCGACGCCGAGGGGCGCACGCTCTGGCCGGGCAGCCGGCAGGCCTGGTGCCCCAGCTCGCCGGTGTTCCGGGACCACGCGCTGCAGCTCGTCGGCGAGCTGGCCCGCCGGTACGGCAGCCACCCGGCCCTGAAGCTCTGGCACGTCAGCAACGAGCTGGGCTGCCACGTCGTGCGGTGCTACTGCGACGTGAGCGCCGCCGCGTTCCGCCGCTGGCTCGTGCGCCGGTACGGCTCGGTCGACAAGCTGAACGAGGCCTGGGGCACGGCGT
This sequence comes from Pseudonocardia wallangbongensis, assembly GCF_054486945.1. Classification (NCBI taxonomy): domain Bacteria; kingdom Bacillati; phylum Actinomycetota; class Actinomycetes; order Pseudonocardiales; family Pseudonocardiaceae; genus Pseudonocardia; species Pseudonocardia wallangbongensis. The sequence continues at coordinate 353,680 of NZ_JBRERS010000004.1, read as the reverse complement.
TCTGGTCGCAGCGCTACTCCTCGTTCGACGAGGTGCTGCCGCCGCGGCTCACGCCCACGTTCACCAACCCGGGCCACGAGCTGGACTTCTCCCGCTTCTCGTCCGACGCGCTGCTGGACCACTACCGGGCGGAGCGCGACGTGCTGCGGTCGCTGTCGCCGGACGTCCCGGTCACCACGAACCTGATGGTCAACCCGCGGCAGGCGGGCACGGACTACTTCCGCTGGGCGCCGCAGCTCGACCTCGTCTCGCAGGACCACTACATCGACACCCGGCTGCCGCGCCCGCGCGCCGAGCAGGCCTTCAGCGACGACCTCACGCGCGGCGTCGCGGGCGGCGAGCCGTGGATGCTGATGGAGTCGGCCACGAGCGCGGTGAACTGGCAGCCGGTGAACCCGGCGAAGAAGCCGGGGGAGCTGCTGCTCGACTCGCTGCGCCACGTCGCCCGCGGCGCCGACACCGTCGGCTTCTTCCAGTGGCGGGCGTCGAGGGCCGGCGCGGAGAAGTACCACTCGGCGCTCGTGCCGCACGCGGGTCCGGACTCGGCCCGCTTCCGCGAGGTCGCGGAGCTCGGGGCGGCGCTGCAGAAGCTCGGCGACGTGGCCGGGAGCACCGTCGATGCGGACGTCGCCCTGCTGATCGACTGGGAGGCCTGGTGGGCCTGCGACCTCGTCTCGCACCCCAGCTGCAAGGTCCGCTACATGGATGCCGCGCTGCGCTGGCACCGCGCGGTCACCGAGCTGGGCGCCACGGCCGACGTCGTGCACCCCTCGGCCGACCTGTCCGGCTACAAGCTGGTGATCGTCCCGACGCTGTACCTGTGCACGGACGAGACGGCCGCAGCCCTTCAGGCGTACGCGGATGGCGGCGGGCACGTGCTCGTCACCTACTTCTCGGGGATCGTCGACGAGCACGACCACGTCCGCCTCGGCGGCTACCCGGGCGCGTTCCGGGAGCTGCTGGGCGTGCGCACGGAGGAGTTCGCGCCGCTCCTGCCCGGGGTCACCGTCGCGCTCGACGACGGCAGCAGCGCCGACGTCTGGACCGAGCTGCTCGAGGCGAGCGACGCGGAGGTCGTCGCCAGCTACACCGACGGCCCGCTACCCGGCACGCCCGCGCTCACCCGCCGGGCCGTCGGCGAGGGCGCGGCCTGGTACCTCGCCACCTGGCTGGACGACGACGCCACCGCTTCGCTGGCCGACCGGCTCACGCGGGAGGCGGGGGTCGAGCGGTTGGAGGCGCCGCAGCCCGGGCTGGAGGTCGTGCGCCGCGGGCGGTACCTGTTCGTGCTCAACCGCGGCGACCTGCCGGCCGGCGTCCCGGCCACCGGCACGGACCTGCTCACCGGTGAGCGGGCCGACGGCGAGGTGCGGGTGGCGGCGGGCGCCGCCGCCGTGATCGAGTCGGACGAGGGCTGATGCTCGCCCGGCAGCGCCAGGAGCTGATCCTCGACGCCGTGCGCACCGACGGTGGCGTGCGCGTGTCGGAACTGGTCGACCGGCTGGGCGTGTCCGACATGACCGTGCGCCGCGACATCGACGAGCTCGCCCGGCGCGGGCTGGTCTCCCGCGTGCACGGCGGCGCGACCGCGACCGGCAGCAGCGTGGAGGAGCCCGGCTTCGCGGTGAAGTCGACGCTGCACACGGCGGCGAAGCGGGCGATCGCCGAGGCGGCCGCCGCGCTCGTCGAGCCGGGGGCGTCGGTGGCGCTGTCGGCGGGTACCACGACGCATGCCGTCGCGTCGGTGCTGCTGGGGATCCCGCGGCTCACGGTCCTCACGAACTCGTTGCGGGTGGCCGAGGTGCTGCACGCGTCGCCGCGCCCCGACCTCACGGTCGTGCTCACCGGCGGTGAGCGCACCCCCTCGGACGCGCTGGTCGGGCCGGTCGCGGTGGCGGCCCTGCGCGGGCTGCACGTCGACTGGCTGCTGATGGGGGTGCACGGGATGGATGCCGGGGCCGGCTTCACCAGCCCGAACCTGGCGGAGGCGGAGACGAACCGGGCGCTCTACGACTGCGCCCGGCAGGTGGCCGTGGTGGCCGACAACTCGAAATGGGGAGTAGTGGGGTTGAGCACGATCGCGACCCTCGACGAGGCCGACGTCGTCGTGAGCGACGACGGCCTCGAACCGGAGGCACGTCAGGTCCTGGAGCAGAGCTGCGGACGGCTGGTGCTGGCGGCATGACCCTGACACGCACGACCGCTCGCATGGCCGACGGGCGCGAGCTGATCTACTTCGACGACGTCACGCCGGACCGCGTCCCGCCGCCCGACACCCGGGACCTGCCGAAGGTGCAGACCGGGTCGATCATGCGCTACGACGTGCTCACCGGCGAGTGGGTGGCGATCGCGGCGCACCGCCAGGACCGCACGTTCCTCCCGCCGGCCGACGCCTGCCCGCTGTGCCCGACGCGGCCCGGGCACGCGCCGTCGGAGATCCCGGCGTCGGACTACGACGTCGTGGTGTTCGAGAACCGGTTCCCTTCCTTCGCCCAGGACGTCGCCACCGACGTGCCGGCCGAGGTCGACGGGAACCCGCTGTGGCCGCAGCGACCGGCGATCGGGCGGTGCGAGGTCGTCTGCTTCACCAGCGACCACAACTCGTCCTTCGGGGCGCTGCCGGTCGAGCGCGTGCGCACGGTGATCGAGGCGTGGGCCGACCGCACCGCGGAGCTGTCCGCCATGCCGGGCGTGGAGCAGGTGTTCCCGTTCGAGAACCGCGGCAAGGAGATCGGGGTGACCCTCGAGCACCCGCACGGGCAGATCTACGCCTACCCGTTCGTCACGCCGCGTACCGGGCAGCTGCTGAACAAGGCCGTCGAGCACCGCCAGCGCACCGGCCGCGACCTTCACGACGACGTGCTGGCCGCGGAGCGCAGGGCCGGCACCCGCCTGGTCCGCGAGGGCACGCACTTCACGGTGTTCGTGCCCGCCGCGGCGCGCTGGCCCGTGGAGGCGCACCTCGTGCCGCACCGGCCCGTCCGCGACTTCACCGAGCTCGCCGAGGAGGAGCGCGCCGAGCTGGCCGACCTGTACCGCGACCTGCTGCACCGGTTCGAGGTCTACTTCGACGAGGCGCCGCACCCGCCGTACATCGCGGGCTGGCACCAGGCGCCCGTGCACACCGGGCGCGACCTCACCCGGCTGCACCTGCAGCTGTTCTCGTTGCGCCGCGCGCCCGGGAAGCTCAAGTACCTCGCCGGCTCGGAGTCCGGGGCCGGCGCCTGGATCAACGACGCGCTGCCGGAGCGGATCGCGCAGCGGCTGCGGGAGGTCGGATCGTGAGCGCCTTCGGGGAGTTCTTCGGGCGGGAGCCGGACGGCCGCTGGGCCGGGCCCGGCCGGGTCAACCTGATCGGTGAGCACGTCGACTACGCCGACGGCCTGTGCCTGCCGTTCGCGATCCCCCAGCGGACCGTCGTCGAGGTCGCGAAGCGCGACGACGACCGGCTCCGGCTGCGCAGCCTCTCGGAGGACGGCGGCTTCGACGGCGGGCTCGGTGACGTCGGGCCGGGCCGGCCGGAGGGTTGGGCGGGCTACGTCGCCGGGGTGCTGTGGGCGCTGCGGCAGGCCGGCCACGCGGTCGGCGGGATCGACCTGCTCGTCACCGACACCGTCCCGCTGGGATCGGGGCTCTCGTCGTCCGCGGCCCTCGAGTGCGGGGCGGCGCTGGCCGTCGACGACCTGTACGGGCTCGGCCTCGGCGGTTCCGCCGAGGGCCGGAAGGTCCTCATCGACGCGTGCCGACGGGCGGAGAACGACGTGGTCGGCGCGCAGACCGGCGGCATGGACCAGGCCGCGTCGCTGCTCGGCAAGCCGGGCCACGCGCTGCTGCTCGACACGCACGACGACTCGACGCGGCAGGTCCCGTTCGCGCCGGCCGAGGTCGGGCTCACGCTGCTCGTCATCGACACCAAGGTGCGCCACAGCCACGCGGACAACGAGTACGGCGCCCGGCGCGCGGCCGTGGAGAAGGCGGCGGACGCGCTCGGCCGGCCCAGCCTCCGCGGCGCCACCGTCGAGGACCTCGCCGCGCTCGACGCCGACCTGCTCCCCCGCGCCCGGCACATCGTCACCGAGATCGCCCGGGTCCGGCGAACGGTCGCGCTGCTCGACGCCGGCCGGATCGCCGAGATCGGCCCGCTGCTCGACGCCTCGCACGCCTCGCTGGCCGGGGACTACGAGGTGTCCTGCGCCGAGCTCGACCTGGCCTGTGCCACGGCCCGCGCCGCCGGCGCGCTCGGTGCCCGGATGACGGGCGGCGGGTTCGGCGGCTCCGCCATCGCCCTGGTGCCGACCGACGGCATCGACACGGTTGCCGGAGCGGTGCGCGCGGCGTTCGCGACGGCGGGCCACCGCGAGCCGGACATCCGCGCCACCGAGCCCTCCGCCGGAGCGGAGCGGATCGCGTAGCCCGCCGGGGCGCACACTGGGGGCGTGTACGTCCCCGCCGCCTTCGCCCCCGACGACGCGACCGTCCGGGAGCTGCTCTCCCGTCCGCAGGCCGCCGACCTGGTCACGATGACCGAGGACGGGCTGGTCGCCACGTTCCTGCCGTTCGTCTTCCGCCCGGACGAGGGCGAGCACGGCGTGTTGCGCGGGCACCTGGCGCGCAACAACGACCAGTGGAGCCGCCCTCCGGTCGGGGATGCGCTGGTGATCGTGCACGGCCCGGACGCGTACATCACGCCGAACTGGTACGCGTCCAAGGCGGAGCACGGGCGCGTCGTCCCGACATGGAACTACGCCACCGCCCACGTCTACGGCGAGCTGCGCGTGCACGACGACCCCGCATGGCTCGCCGATCTCGTCCGCGAGCTCACCGGCCTGCACGAGGCCGGCGAGGCAGCGCCGTGGGCGGTGGACGACGCGCCCGAGAAGTTCGTCGCCGGGCAGCTGCGGGCGATCGTCGGCGTCGAGCTGGTGATCAGCCGCGTCGAGGCCAAGGTGAAGATGAGCCAGAACCGCCCGCCGGCCGACGTCGAGGGCGTGGTCGCCGGCCTCGACGCCCGCGGCGACACGGCCAACGCCGACGCCGTCCGGGCCGCCCGGGCGGCCGCCGGTCGCCAGGAGGGTCCTGAACGACTCCGGCCGTAGCGAGCGACGTCCAGGCGGTGTCCGCGCAAGGCGGACGACCGAGCCGATACCCGCTGCTCGCGGTGGCCCAGCCGGTCCGTGGCCTGCTTGATCGAGGGAACCGGGACCTGACGCTCACCCAGAACGTGTTGCCGAATCGGCCGCGCCGGCGTTCGGTGATCAAGGCGAAATGGTCGCTAGTCGATCTTCAACAGCGACCATCAGCCCTTGATCGACGCCCTGGCCTGCCATGTTCGGGTGCATCGTCGTTGCCACAACCATGGACAACCGATCCCACCTCGCGACCGGAGGCGATCCACACCCGTCCCGGGTGCCGCAAGCCGGCACCAGAGTCGGCGCCGGCCCCGCCGGTGGGCGCGGTGGCCGGGTTGGCGCCACTACCGGACCCTGGGGTTACGCGGGCGGCCGTCCCCGACCCTCTGGCACGCCCGTTTCCGACGAGACCGTCACTGCCGGGTGCCCACGCCACTATCCGGTGGTCCCGACTCGCCTCCTCGGCCCTCACCCCGGACACCGTTGCCGCCCTGCAACGCGTTCCCTCTGGCCCCGACCGGGAGCCGGATGCCGGCGGGGGCCCGGCCGGCCGAGTTGTCCACCGGGACGACGTAGACCTCATCAGGGTTCGACTTGAACCGAGCCCCACCACGTCGATCTCGAGGCTGTGAACAGCCCCAGCAGGGTTCCGCGGAACGCACCGACGATCGCCGAGGGCCATCGCGGCAGAAACCGGACCACCGGATCGTCGCGTAGCCACCCAGCAGGGACGGGCTCGTCGCAGGCGGGCGTGCCGCTCCTAACGGCCGGGGTCCCGCGGCAGCAGGTCCCCGAGCGGGCCGAGGTCGATGTTCAGGTCCTCCGGCCGCAGGCCGAAGTGCTCGCGCAGCTCCGTCATGGCCTCCTCCAGGCGCATGAGCCCGAGCCCGAGCTGCTCGACCTTCTCGTCCGGCAGGTCGCCCGCCTCCACCCGGCGCAGGGCCTGCCGCTCCATCAGCTGGCGGATCAGCTCGACGAGCGTGAGGACGAGCCTGCCGAGGCCCTCTCCCACCGAGTCGGGGTCGAGCTCGAGCCGCTCCGGCACGTCGGTCACGGTTCCACCAGGGTCGACACGGAGCTGATCAGGGCCCGCAGGGAGACGTGCACGAGGTCGACGTCGGCCAGGGAGATCGTCACCTCACCGGTGATCACGACGCCGCCGGCGAGCAGCCGGTCCAGCAGGTCCACCAGGGCGACGTCACGGTCCGGGGCACGGTCGGCAGCGAGCGTCACGGCTCCTCCAGCGTCGCGAACGAGTACGGCGCCCACGGGCCGGTGAGCTCCAGCCGCACGGGCCCGGCGGCCCGCTGCTCGACCACCTGCCGCAGCGCCCCGTCGTCCTCCACGAGGTAGGCGGCGTTGAGCACCATCTCCTCGCTGCGGCCGGTGAGCCGTGGGTCCTGCGCCGGGTACCGCCTGCTCGCGAGCGCCACCGCGGCCAGCTCGCGGTGCACGGCCTCGGCCGCCGCGAGCGCCTCCTCCTGCCCGCGGGCCGCCCGCTTGCGCTCGGCGAGCCGCCGCGCCAGGTACGAGGCGCCGGGACCGGCGCCCGGCGCCGGCTCCAGCTCGGCGGGTGTCGCCGACGGCACGGCGAACCCCTTCACCCCCCATTCGACCCGCCCGCGGACGCGGGCGAGCGCCGCGGCGAACTCCGCCTCCCGCTCGGTGAGCAGGGCACGCACCCGGTCGTCGTCGAGGTAGACGGTGGCGAACCGGACAGGCGCGACGGGGCCGCCCCGCGCCGTCGCGTCCACCACGGCGTGGTGGGCCCGGGCGGTGGTCTCCAGCCACTGCAGGTCCTCCAGGCTGCGCCGCAGCGACTCCTCGCTGAAGCGGACCGGGTCCACCGAGCTGACGACGGCGGCGAGCCCGCCTGCGACGACCCGCCGGACCGGTGCGCCGTCGACCCCGGCGTCCACGGCCGGCACCGGGACGTCGGTGTCGGTGACGGCGTAGAGGTAGACGAGCGCGTCAGCCACGTGTCTCCTCCCGCTCCGCCGGCTCCACCTCGCGCGCCTCCCCGTCGCGCTCCGCTGTGCGACCCGCCTCCAGCGCGCCGATGCGCTCGCGGAGCCTGCGGTTCTCCTCGGCCAGGTCGCGCCGGCCGGAGCTGAGCGTCGGGTCGTGCTCCCACCAGTCGATGCCCATCTCACGGGCCTTGTCGACGGACGCCACGAGCAGCCGGATCTTGATCGTCAGCAGCTCGATGTCGAGGAGGTTCACGCGGATGTCACCCGCGATCACGATCCCCTTGTCCAGGACGCGTTCCAGGATGTCGGCGAGGTTCGTCGACTCCTGCCGGTGGTCCGCCGTGCGGGCGCGGCCGGGTACGGGCATCCCTCCGGACGTCATCAGGACCTCCCGTCGAGCTGGCCTCGGGCGTAGCGGCGGGTGCGCCGGTAGGACACCAGGTCACCGCCGCCGTCGACGCGCACCTCGTAGATCGCGAGCACGTCCTGCGTGTCCGGGATGCGCCTCGTCTCCACGACCTCGACGCCGACGTCCCACACGCCGTCGGACCGGTCGATCGACACGACGGACTCGACGGCGTGCCCGGTGAATTCCACGACGTGCTCCGTCGCCCGGCGGGCCGCGACCTGCGCCGGGACCTGCGCCCGGACGCGGTCGACGCCATTGCGCTCGCCCGGTTCCACCTTCCGCCGCGGCCGCCGCGGCGGCCGGCGGGGCTCCTCCTGCCCGTCGTCAGCCAATCGGGCCACCTCCTCGCCGGATCACTGCCCGCGCGCCATGAGCCGCTGCAGCAGCTCGTTCTCGAGCTCGGCCGCCTCCTCCTCGGAGATCTCGCCGGCTCGGCGCGCCTCGTCGACGCGCTCGAGATGCGCGCGGATCCGGACCGGGTCGTAGTACTGCTCCTCGGCGTGGTCCTTGATCTGCTCGGCCACCCACAGCACCCCGCGCACGGGGGCCAGCGGCAGACCGAGCAGACCCGTCAGCAGACCCATTACTGCTCCTCGTCCCCCGGCACGAAGTCGTACGGCGCGAGCGGGCCGAGCAGCCGCATCCGGACGCGCCCGTGCAGCCGCTCGCCCTGCTGCTCGACGGCGTCCTCGAACTCCCGGACGCGCTCGCGCTCCACCAGGAAGGCCGCGTTGACGACGTCGTCGGGCTGGCCGGGGTCGTGCATCACCACGCCGACCACGTGCGGCTCGAGCCGCTGCACCAGCTCTTCCGCCTCGGCGTCGCGCTCCTCCTCGAGCGCCCCGACCACGAGCTCCCCCAGGCGGAGGCGCTGGTGGTACGTGGCGTCCTCGGGCAGGTCGCGGATCTCGGCCTGCAGCTCGCGGACCTCCGGGAGTTCCTCCAGCACCTCCCGCAGGACCACGTCCTGCTCGTAGCGGCCCTTGAGCGTGTACTGGACGCGCCCCTCGAGCCCGTCGAGCGCCGCCACGAAGTGGTCGTGGTGCGGGACGAGGAGCTCCTCCACGACCCCGTCCTCCTCGACGACGGCCGGGAAGCGCATCGGCAGCACGGCGGCGATCGCCGCGACCGTGTCCACCACGGACTCGTGGGCGAGCAGGTCGTCGCGGGTGCCGAGCGGCCGGTCCGCCGGGACGTCGCTGACGATCGCGGCGACGTCCCCATGCACGACCGTGGACACCTTCCCCGACGGCCCGAGCCCCTTCAGATCGTCCGGCAGCTCGGTGTCGGCCCCGACCAGCCCGTAGACGTACGTGGGACTCATTCCTCCCGCTCCCGCTCCCGGGTCCGGCGCTGGGGGCGCCGCCGCGGCGCCTCCTCCCCCTCACGGTCCTCACGCCCGCTGCCCAACATGTCCCCGACCTTGTCGGCAGCCGCGTCGAGCACGCCGGCCGTCTTGCCCTTCGCCCCGCCCTGCGTCGCGCCCTCCGTGACGCCCTGCACGAGCTCGGGCAGGTCCTTGCCGCGCTTCTCCTTGCTGTAGAGGTCCAGGCGGTTCGTGGCCTCGGCGAAGCGCAGGTACGTGTCCACGCTCGCCACGACGATCCGCGCGTCGATGGTGAGGATCTCGATCCCGACCACCGACACCCGCACGAATATGTCGATCACCAGTCCGCGGTCGAGGATCAGCTCGACCACGTCGGCGAGGCTGCCGGAGTTCCCGCCACCCCGGTCGACGTACCCACCACCGCCGCCCTGTCGCTGCGTCGCCACCGTCATCCGCTACCACCTCGTCGTGTTCTCGACGCCGTCACCGGCTCCCTGTCCTCCTCGGCCTCCGGCTCGAGCTCCTCGTCGGCCGCCTCGTCGTAGTCCTCGTCCTCGTCTTCGTCCTCGTCCGCGTACTCGTCCTCCGGGTAGTCGTCCTCGGCGTACTCGTCCTCGGGCTGGTCCTCCTCGTCGGCGGACACGTCCTCGGCCGCCTCGTCCGTTGTCTCGTCGGCCTCGTCGCGGGGCTCCGACGACTCCTCCTGCTCGCCGCCCTGCTCCTCCTCGAGGGCCTCCTCGTGGGTCGTGACGACCTCGCTGTCGCGGATCTCGCCGCGCCAGCCCTCGACCTCGTCCTGGCGCGTCAGCACGTGGCTCATCGCATGCCGGCGGAAGTGCTGGAACTCCAGGCGGGCGCGCCGGCCCTGGGCGCGCCAGATGTTGCCGGTGCGCTCGAACAGGCCCTGCGGGTAGTACTCGAGCACCAGCAGCACTCGCGTGAGGTTCGGCCCGAGCGATGTGAACGTCACCGCGCCGTCGGCGTGCCCCTTCGCCCCCTTGGAGCGCCACACGATGTGGGAGTCGGGCACCTGCTCGACGATCGTGGCCTCCCAGGTGCGGTGGGACCACAGGACCTGGGCCTTCCAGTTCGTCTTCTCGTCGCTCTCCTGCTCGACGCTCTCCAGCTTCTTCATGAAGCTCGGGAAGTCGGCGAACTGGGTCCACAGGTCGTAGGTGGTGCGCAGCGGCAGGCCGATGTCCTGGTCCTCGCTGACGACGGTGACCTTGAGCTTCTTGCCACCGCCGCCCGCGCCGCCACCCCCGCCGCCGAAGACGTCCTGCGCCTTCTCCTTGAGCGCACTGAACCCCCGGCTGAGCAGCCCGGGGCGGGACTCGCCGTCCTCCTCCTCGTCGTCCCCACGCCGCCCGCCGTCGGGGTTGAGCGCCTCGCGCAGACCCTTGCCGCCGTTCTCGGCGACCCCGGTGAGCCGGTCGGACAGATCCGTCACCCGCTCGGCCGCGGTCTCCGCCGCGCGCTGCACCAGCAGGCCCAGCAGGCGCGTGCCGGCATCGCGCAGCGCATCGGTGGGCAGCGCATCCTTCGCCTTGTCCACGGTGCTCTCAGCCATCGCCCTCGCTCCTCCGGGTGCGCGAGTTGCGGGTCGTGCGCCGGCCGGTGGCGGCCTTGCCCGCGGAGCCGGTCTTGCGCGCCGCCCCGCTCGTGGTCCGCCGCGCCGTCGCGGTGGCCGAGGACGACTTCGCCGTCCGGGCCCGCGCCGGGCGCTGCCGCGCGGGCGGCGTCTCCTCGTCCCCGGAACCCTCGCTGCTTTCCTCGTCCCGCTCCTCGTCGGCGGGGCCTTCGTCCTCGTCGTACCCGTCCCGCGGGGCGGGCTCGTCGGCCGGCTCCTCGGCCCCGCGCTGCCGGGGCAGCCCCACGTCGCCGAGCGACTCGACGCGCCGGCCCACCCGGTCGGTGAGCGACTCGACCTGCCGGGTGGCGACGGCCAGCGCCGCGGTCTTACCCGCGTCCAGGAGCCGGCCGCGCACCTGGTCGGTCAGCTTTGCCAACTCGGGGGTGCTCCCCAGCAACTTCGTGCCGCTCTTCAGCAACTCACCCGGCCCACCCGCCCGCCGGCCGGCCGCCACGCCCGCCAGCATCATCGCGAGCTTCATCTTCTTCGTGCGCCCCAGGAAGTAGCCTCCGGCCACGCCGAGGGCCACCCGCGCTCCACATTTCACTGGATCTCCACTTCCTCATGTTTTCCGGGCGATATCCACTCCGACCGGAGCGCCCTGCGTCTACCCCGCAGATAGATCACGCACACGTGTGCCCCGCCTGTGCCGAAACAATCTCCATAGATTTAGGCCGTTCGGAGCAGTCACGGTTCGCAGCCGTTCCACCACCGGTGGAGCAGCGACCCGAATGATCAGCCGGCCGCCGCGCGGACCGCGACCACGATCGCCGCGATGATCAGGAACAGCAGCAGGAGGACGACGGTCACCGGGAGCAGGACCAGCGCCAGCACGAGCGCGGTGATCAGCGCGACCCTGGTCGCGGGACTCATGGCCCGGAAGCCGCCCACTACCGCACCCCACAGCGGGTTGCGGCCGCCGATGACGGAGCGGACCCCGCCGAGCAGCGCGTTCATCCTGATCCCGCCGCGCGCGGCCACCTCGTCCAGCCAGCCCGCGAGGTCCTCCACCGTCTCCAGCGCGATCCCGAACGCGCGGTCCAGCACCGTTGCGAGCAACCGCCGCAGGCTCGCCTTCAGCTCGTCCAACGGGGCCTGCTCGTCGGGCCCCGACCCGTTGCCGCCGGGGATCCGCAGCACTCCCGGCGCCGCGTTCGTGCCCACCTGGACCATCTCGCTCCCGTCCGCCGAATCGCGCCGCCGGGTGGCGATCACCGGTTCCAGGTACCCGGCCGATGCGATCCTGCACGGTTGATCACAGATGTTCGCACGTCCCGCCGAACTGCCGGTCCCCCATTTCGCGCAACGAATTGCTCCGGTTGTCCGCAATTCGTCCGTCAGGGCCCTCCTGGAGTCGGCAGGCTCCACGAGACGTGGGCGAGCCCGGCTCGAGCCCCGCACCTTGCAGCAAAGCCACTTTCACGCAACGAGATTGCATGAAAGTGGCTTTGCTGCAATCGGGGTCACGCGCGCCGAGCCGGCGGCGGGGCGGCATCCCCATGATCATCGCGCCGTCCCGAACTCGGACCAGCTCAGGTCAGTGCTTCTCCGGCGTGCTCGATCTGCGTACGGATCGCGAAGCCGGGCTTGAGCATCAGCGTCACCTCGGTGCGTTCGAGCGCATCGACGAGCCGGTGCGCCTCGGCGCGGTCGAGCCGGAACCCGAGCAGCACCCGCCGGTAGAGCAGGGTGGGCGGGCCGGCGTCGAGGGTGACGACCACCTCGATGTCGCCCGGGTCGCCGTCCCGCTCGAGGTGGGTGCGTGCCGACATCGCGCTGCACGCCGCGAGCGCGCCCGTCATCAGCTCGAGCGGGCTGGGGCCGGCGCCGGCGCCGCTCGCGGGATGGTCGGCGGTGACGTGGTGCGGGCCCAGCCGCAGGTCGACGGCCCGGCCCGCGTCGGACCCGAGGCGCGCCCCGGCCGTGGCGAGCGGGATCTGCATGGTCACGCGGCGGGCTCCTCGGTGATCGGCAGGAGAACGCGGAAGCGGGTGTCCCCGGGCTCCGAGGTGACGGAGATGTCGCCCCGGTGCCGGTTGACGACGACCCGGTAGCTCACGTCCAGGCCCAGGCCGGTGCCGCGGCCGACCGGCTTCGTGGTGAAGAACGGCTCGAAGATCCGCCGCCGGACGTCGGGCGGGATGCCCGGCCCGGTGTCGCCGATCTCGACGAACACGCACTCGTCGACCCGGCCGGTGCGGACCGTGAGCGTGCCCGTGCCGCCCATGGCGTCGATCGCGTTGTCGATGATGTTGGTCCAGACCTGGTTGAGCTCGGCCGGGTAGGCCGGGACCAACGGCAGCGTCCGGTCGTACTCCTTGAGCATCCTGATGCCCGCCGACGCGCCCGACTCCGGGGGCGCGAGCTTGCGCCCGAACATCACGAGCGTGGCGTCGAGGCCCTCGTGCACGTCGATGAACCGGTGCGGCGCCCGGTCGAGCTGCGAGTACTGCTTCGCGGCGAGCACCAGGTCGGAGATCCGGGTGGTGGCGTCGAGGATCTCGCGCAGCAGGCTCTCGGTCTCCACCGTGTAGGCGAGCCAGCGGACCGCGCCCTCCAGCGTGGTCTCGCCCGCCGCCGCGTCCACCGCGTCGAGGTCCTCCACGCCGAGCCCGCCTGCGACGAACACCGGGGCGAGGTCCCAGCCGCCCTCGATGCCGTGGTCGTCGAGCCAGTCGCCGAGCTCGTCCTCGCGGTCGGTGGCCTCCAGCGGCGAGAGCGTGGGCGCGTGGCGGACCTTCTTGACGAACTCGTCCTGCGCCATCACCAGCTTCTTCAGCTGGTCGCCCGCGATCTTCCCGTCGGCGATCATCGCGAGCTTCGCCCGCATGCCGGCCACCTTGTCGCGCAGCGCGTCGGCCGCCCGGCCCGCGGCGGCTGCCGGGTTGTTCAGCTCGTGGGTGAGCCCGGCGGACAGCTTGCCGAGCGCCAGCAACCGCTCCCGCTCGGCCACCTGCGAGTTGTTCTTGCGCAGCCCCATCAGCATGCCCTCGAGCAGGTGCACCGCCATCGGGAACCAGGAGGCGAACGCCTGCGCGAAGTCCTTCGCGGGCAACGCGAGCACCGAGCAGTCGGTGATCGCCCGCACGGACGCCGGGTAGGCCAGGGCCGTGTCGTCGTCGAGGTAGAACTGCGTGGCGCCGAAGTACACGCCGCGCTGCTCGGTGCGCGTGGTCTCGACGGGGTCGCCGCTCACCAGCTTGCTCATCGAGATCGTGCCGGACAGCAGCACGTAGAAGCAGCGCGCGGGCTCGCCCTCGCCGACGACGTACTCCCCTGCCGGGAAGGCGACGACGTCACCGTTCTCGATCACCCATGCGGCCTGGTCGTCCTCGAGCTCGGCGAACAGGAACAGGGTGCGCAGCTCCTCCGGCGTCAGGCTCGCCGTCTCCGGGGCCGTCACTGTTCCGCCAGGTAGCGGTGCACGAGCGTGACGGCCATCGCGCCCTCCCCGACCGCGGACGCGACCCGCTTCACGGAGTCGGCCCGCACATCTCCTGCCACGAACACCCCGGGCACGCTCGCCTCCAGGTGGTAGGGGTCCCGATCCAGCGTCCAGCCCGGTGGCCGTTGCCCGTCGACCACGAGGTCCGGTCCGGTGGGGACGAAGCCGCGCTCGTCGCGCTGGACGAAGCCGTCGAGCCACTCCGTGCGCGGTGCCGCCCCGATGAACACGAACATCGAGCCGGCCTTGACCGAGTCCGTCCGGTCGCCCTCGCGGAGGCAGACGGACTGCAGGTGGTCGTCGCCGTGCGCTTCCACGACCTGGGTGGCCGTGCGCACGGTGATGTTGTCGATCGCCTCGATCTGCTTGATCAGGTACGTCGACATCGACGTCTCGAGGCTCGCCCCGCGCACGACCAGCGTGACGGTGGCGGCGTGCCGGCTGAAGAACACCGCCGCCTGGCCCGCGGAGTTGGCCCCGCCGACGATGTAGACGTCCTCGCCTCGGCAGGCCGGCGCCTCGGTGGCCGCCGAGCCGTAGAACACGCCGCGGCCGGTGAGCTCGGCGACGCCGGGGGCGTCCAGGCTGCGGTAGGAGACGCCGGTGGCCAGCACCACGGCGTGCGCGGCGATCTCGCTGCCGTCGCCGAACCGCACGACCCGGGCCGAGCCGCGGGCCTCCAGGGAGACGACGTCGCGGGCCGTGAGCACCTCGGCGCCGAACTTGGCGGCCTGCCGGCGCGCGCGGTCGGTGAGCTGCGCGCCGGACACGCCGTCGGGGAAGCCCAGGTAGTTCTCGATGCGCGAGCTCTGGCCGGCCTGCCCGCCGGTGGCCTGGCGCTCGACGAGCACCGTGCGCAGGCCCTCGGACGCGCCGTACACGGCCGAGCCGAGCCCGGCCGGCCCGCCGCCCACCACGATCAGGTCGTAGAAGTCCGTGGCCGGCTCGGTGGTGAGCCCGACGGCGGTGGCGATCTCGGCGTCCGTGGGCGAGCGCAGCGCCGTGCCGTCGGTGGTGATCAGCACCGGGACGTCCTCCGGCCCGGCGCCCGCGGCCTCCAGCAGCCGGGCGCCCTCCGGCTCGTCGATCGAGTAGTAGCGGTAGGGCACGGAGTTGCGGGCCAGGAAGTCGCGGGCCGAGAAGCACTCGGCCGACCAGCGGTGGCCGACGATCCGAATCTCGTCCACCGGACGCTGACCGACCGCCCGCCACGTCTCGACCAGCGCGTCGACGACGGGGTAGAGCTTCTCCTCCGGCGGGTCCCACGGCTTGAGCAGGTAGTGGTCGACGTCGACCAGGTTGATCGCCTGGATCGCCGCGTCGGTGTCGGCGTAGGCGGTGAGCAGGGCCCGGCGCGCGTGCGGGGCGATGTCCATGGCCTGCTCGAGGAACTCGATGCCGTTCATCTCCGGCATCCGGTAGTCGGCGAGGATCGCCGCCACCGGCTCGCCGCGCAGCGTGAGCTCGCGCAGCGCGTCGAGCGCGTCGCGGCCGGACTCGGCGCGGACGATCCGGTGGTCCTGCCCGTAGCGCCGACGCAGGTCGCGAGCCACGGCGCGGCTCACCCCGGGATCGTCGTCCACGGTCATCAGGACGGACTTCGTCGAGCGCGGCTCGATCGTGGTCATGCAGGCTCCAGCGGGACGTACGGTCCCGCCCCGGTGAGGGGCGGAATCCCTCGTCGAACCTAGCGCCGTGCGGGGCGGACGGCGAGCGTCGCGCTTGACGGACCGAGAGACCAAGTGATTTAGTCACTTGGTGACCAGAGGTGAGACGTTGTCGGAGCGCCTGGCCGACGAGATCGTGGACATCATCCGGACCGAGAACCTGGCACCCGGCGACCAGCTGTCGTCCTCGCGCGACCTCGCACGCCGCTTCGAGGTCACCACGCCCACCGTCCGCGAGGCGCTACGCCGCCTCGAGGCCACCGGCGCCGTCGAGTTCCGGCACGGCTCGGGCACCTACGTCGGCAGCGGGGTCGACCGCAGGCTGCTCGCCAACCCGCACCGGCCGAGCCCCTCCCCCACGGCCGTGCTGGAGCTCGTCGAGGCCCGGCTCGTCCTGGAGCCCTCGATCGCCGCCGCCGCGGCCCGCACCCGCGACTCCGACGGCCTGCGCCGGCTCGAGGACAGCGTCACGAACGCGCTGCACCCGCCCAGGGGCGACCTGCGCCCCGCGGTGCACTTCCACGCGGCGCTCGCCGCCACCACCGGCAACGCGCTGCTGCGCGAGACCGTTGAGGCCCTGCTGCACGTGCGCGTCCGGGAGCAGATCGAGATCCGGTACCGCTACGACGACCGCGAGCGCGACCACGCCGAGCACGTCCGGATCCTCGACGCCGTGCGCGGCGGCGACGCCGACCTCGCCCAGCGTCTCGTCGAGGAGCACCTCGGCTCCATCCGCGAGGCGGTCCGGGCGTGATGAGCACCCGCAGGCTCGGCGAGATGACCACGGCGGAGGCGGCTGACGCGGTGATCGCCAGCCCGGTCGTGATCCTCCCCGCCGGGGCCTTCGAGCAGCACGGGCCGGGCCTCCCGCTCGCCACCGACCTGCTGCGCGCCGAACACGTCGCCGAGCGCGTCGCCGACGTGCTGGCCGGGCCCGCCGTGATCGGGCCCGCCGTTCCCGTCGGGGTGTCGCCGCACCACATGGCCTTCGCCGGCACCGTCACGCTCACCACCACGACGTTCGCCGCGGTCGTGCGCGAGTACGCCGACGGCCTGTACCGCCACGGCTGGCGCAAGATCCTTGTGGTCACCGGGCACGGCGGGAACGGGGCCGCCCTCTCGACCGTCGCGCAGGACCTGCTCGCCACCCACCCCGACCTGCAGTTCGCCTGGACCCCCCTCACCGCGCTCGCCGCCGACGTCGTCGCGGGGATGGGGGTCAGCGAGGTGCACGGGCACAGCGGCGAGGCCGAGACGGCGCAGGTGCTCGCCGTCGCCCCGCACCTGGTGCGCCGCGACCGCCTGGTCCCCGGCACCACCCGGCTCGCCGAGCTCGACGCCCTCGGCGCCGTCAACCGCCGCCCGGGCGCCCCCACCCTCACCGTGCGCTACGACCGGCTCTCGCCGAACGGCGTGCTCGGTGACCCGCGCCGGGCCACACCCGAGGACGGCACCGCGCTCGTCGACGCGATCGTCGCGCGCATCGCCGAGTTCGTCACGGAGTGGCTGAAGGCCTGACCCACACCTGAACACCGCATCACGACGGCACCCGCTGGTACCGCCGCCGATCCCCCGCGCCCTGATGCAGCGCTCCGCCGGCCGTCGAGGACGCCGACCGAAGGGAACACGATGACCACCACCCGCAGGTGGGCGCCTGGCGTCGCCGCCGCGATCGCGCTGGTCGCGACGCTGAGCGGCAGTACGCCCGCCCTCGCGCAACCCGGGGGCTGCGGCCGGGCCGCAACCCAACAGCCCGGCACCAGCGAGCTGAACACGATCGAGAGCGGCGGCCGCGACCGCACCTACCAGCTGCACCTGCCGCCGGACTACGACGCGGCCCGCGCGTGGCCGCTCGTGCTCGTCTACCACGGCCGCGGCAACACGGGAGCGGGCACCGAGGAGTTCTCGAAGCTCTCCACGCTGCCCGCGATCGTCGCGTACCCGAACGGGGTGATCGGGACGGGTGACGGCGACCGGCAGGCGTGGCAGGGCGCGCCCTACTCCGCCCCTGGCGTGGACGACGTCGCGTTCACGAACGACCTGATCGACCACCTGGAGGCCGGCCTCTGCGTGGACGAGCGCCGGGTCTACGCCACCGGCAAGTCCAACGGCGCCGGGTTCACCGGGGTCCTGGCCTGCCGCGCGGCGGACCGGGTCGCCGCCATCGCGCCGGTGGCGGGCGCGTTCTACGGCACCGGGGAACCGCCGTGCGAGCCTGCACGCGCCGTGCCGGTGATCGAGTTCCACGGCACCGCGGACGCCACCATCCCCTACGGCGGTGACGCCGAGCGCGGGCTGCCCGCGATCACCGACTGGGTCGCGGCCTGGGCGCAGCGCGACGGCTGCCACGCCGGGCCGCAGCACGAGGCGGTCGGGCCTGATGTCACCGTCGGGCGCTGGACCGGCTGCGACGGCGGCGCCCGGGTCGAGCACGTCGCCGTCGACGGCGGCGGGCACACCTGGCCGGGCGCCGACAGCTACTCGGGCGGCGGGCACACGACCCAGACGATCGAGGCGCACGAGGTGCTGTGGGAGTTCCTGCGGCACCACCGGCTGCAGGAGGCGTCATGACGACGACGAGCACACCGACCCCCCAGGAGCTGCCGCGCATCGTGCGCGCGATGGCCGTGGTGGAACGGGTCGGGAACGCGCTGCCACACCCGTTCTGGCTGTTCTGGGCCCTCTCCGCCATCCTCGCCGTCGTCAGCGCCGGACTCGCCGCGGCCGGGGTCTCGGTGGTGTCGCCGAGCGACGGCGAGACCGTGACCGTGCAGAGCCTGCTCTCCGGGGACGGCCTCGCGATGGCCGTCTCCACGATGATCGACAACTTCGCCACGTTCCCGCCGATGGCCACGATCGTCGTGGTGATCATGGGCGTCGCGGTGGCCGAGCGCTCCGGGTTCCTCGCCGCCGTCATGCGGGTGGGCGTCTCGCGCGTGCCGGCCTCGCTCGTCGTGTTCGCCGTGGCGTTCGCCGGCACCGTGTCGCACGTGGCGTCGGCGGCCGCGTACATCATCCTGGTGCCGCTGGGCGGCCTGGCCTTCCGCGCGGTGGGCCGCTCCCCGATCCTCGGCATCGTCGTCGCGTACACGGCGATCGCCTCGGGCTACGACGCGAGCCCGGTGCCCACCCCCAACGACGCGATCTTCGCGGGGATCACGACGGCGGCGGCGCAGATCATCGACCCGGACGCCTACGTCTCGCCGATCAGCAACTGGTTCTTCAACATCGCCTCGTCGCTCGTGCTGGCCCTGGTGATCACGATCGTCACCCGGCTCGTCCTGAGCAAGCGACCCGACCTGGACCCCGACCCGGACGCGCCCGCCGACGACATCGACCAGCTGCAGCTCAGCGCGCGCGAGCGCTCGGCCGTCCGGCTGGCCGGGCTCGCGCTGGTGGTGGCGCTGATCGCGCTCGTGGCCGTCGTGGCGCCCGCGTCGTCGCCGCTGCGCGGTGCGGGCGGCAGCATCGTCGACTCACCGCTGCTCGAGGGCATCGCGGCCATCGTCGCGTTGCTGTTCGGGCTGGTGGGGATCGTCTACGGCCTGCGCGTCGGCACGATCGCGAAGGCCGCCGACGTGCCGAAGCTGATGGTCGAGGGGCTCAAGCAGATGGCCCCCGTGCTGGTGCTGTTCTTCGCGATCGCCCAGTTCCTCGCCTACTTCGACTGGACGCACGTCGGTGACGTGCTCGCCGTCGTCGCGGCCGGGGCGCTGCAGACCACGGGAACCCCGACCGTCGTGGTGTTCCTGCTCGTGCTCGTCCTGCTCACCCTGGTGAACATCATGGTGACCAGCGGCTCGGCGATGTGGTCGATCGCCGCACCGGTGCTCGTGCCGATGCTGATGCTCGTCGCGGTGCCGCCGGAGACCACCCAGGCGCTGTTCCGCATCGCCGACTCCGGCTCCACCGCCATCACCCCGATGAGCCCGTACTTCATCATGGCGCTGGGGTTCCTGCAGCGGTACCGCAAGGACGCCGGGATCGGCACCCTGGCGTCCTACACGTTGCCCCTGGCCATCGCGATGACGACGGTGTGGACGCTGCTCTTCCTGGCGTGGTGGGCCCTGGGCATCCCGCTGGGCCCCGGCGCCCCGGTGCGCTGATTCCGATTGCACGAACGGCACCCTCGTACCGCTCTATCGGACGAGGGTGCCGTACGTGCAGCGGATCAGGCTCCCGTGAGCACTCCGTCCAGGCGCCTCGGCAGGCCCAGCGGGTTCGCGTCCTGCAGCGCCTCGGGCAGCAGGGCCTGCGGGGTGTTCTGGTAGCAGACCGGGCGCAGGAACCTCCGGAGCGCCGTGGTGCCGACGCTCGTGTGGATCGACGCCGTGGTCGACGGGAACGGCCCGCCGTGGTGCATCGCCCACGACACGGCCACCCCGGTGGGCCAGCCGTTGTAGACCAGCCGCCCGGCGCGGTCGCGCAGCGCGTCCAGCAGGGGCGGCAGCGTGGCGGCGTCGGCGTCCTCGGCCTGGACGGTGGCGGTGAGGTTGCCACCGAACGCCTCGGCGGCGGCGAGCGCCTCGTCGCCGTCGGCGTACTCGACGATGATCGACGTGGGCCCGAAGCACTCCTGCAGGATCGGGTCCGGGTCGGCGAGGAGCTCCTTGGCCGTGGTGGCGAGCAGCGTGGGCGCCACGCCGGAGTCGCTCTCGGCGCCGTGCACGAGGGTGCGCAGCGGGCCGAGACCCTCCAGCCGGTCCCGCTCGTGGGTGTGGCCCTCGCGGATGCGCTCGTTGAGCATGCCGGCCGGCGCGGTGCCGCGCACGGCGTCGGTCAGCCGCTCCTCCAGGCCGTGCCCCGCGGGGAGGAACAGCAGGCCGGGCTTGGTGCAGAACTGCCCGGTGCCCAGCGTGAACGAGCCCACGTAGCCGTCGGCGATCTCAGCGCCGCGGGCCGCGATCGCCGCGGGCGTGACGAACACCGGGTTGAGGCTGCCGAGCTCGCCGTAGAACGGGATCGGCTCCTCGCGCGTGGTGGCGATGTCCAGCAGGGCGAGCCCGCCCTTCACCGAGCCGGTGAAGGCGCCGGCCTTGATGCGCGGGTCGGTGAGCACCGTCGCCCCGGCCTCCATGCCGTGCACCACCGCGAACGTGCCGTCGGGGGCGCCGGCCGCGCGCAGGGCCTCGACGAGCACCTCGCCGGTGCGCACGGACAGGCGCGGGTGGCCGGGGTGGGCCTTGACGACGACCGGGCAGCCGGCCGCGAGGGCCGAGGCGGTGTCGCCGCCGGGCACGCTGAACGCGAACGGGAAGTTGCTCGCGGCGAACACGGCGACCGGGCCGAGCGGCAGGAGCATCCGGCGCAGGTCCGGCCGCGGCACCGGCTTGGCGTTGGCGTCGGCGGAGTCGAGGGCCACCTCGAGGTAGGAGCCCTCCTCGAGGGTGTCGGCGAAGAGCCGCAGCTGGCCGCTGGACCGGGCCACCTCCCCGGTGAGCCGGCCCTCCGGCAGCGACGACTCCTCGATCGCGATCGGCACGAGCTCGCCGGCCGCCGCGTCGAGCGCATCGGCGGCCGCACGCAGCAGCCGGGCGCGCTCGGCGGGACGCAGCGCGGCGAACGGGCCGGCGGCCTGCGCCGCCGCGGCGAGGACGCGTTCGAGCTCCTCGGGGGTGGTATCGGTGACGGTCACTGCTGGCCCTTCCTCCTGGCCCCGGGACGATCGAGGGCGTCCACCAGCCAGGACAACGGTTCGCGGCCCCGAACGACGGGGTTGGACAGGGTGCCGACCTGCGCGATCTCGATGTCGACGCGGTCGCCCTCGGTGAGCGAGAAGTTCAGCTCCGGGACGATACCCGTGCCGGTGGACAGGATCGCGCCGTCGGGGAAGTCGCTGGGGGCGTAGAGCACCCCCACCAGCTCCTCGAGCGTGCGGTGCAGGCGGGCGGTGCTCGTCTCGCCCTCGAACGCGACGGCGTCGCCGCGCACGACCTTCATGGTGATCGCGAGATCGGCGGTGTCGACCTCCCACGCCGGCCGGATACCCGTGGCCAGCGCGCAGCAACCGTTGAAGATCTTCGCTTGCGGGATGTAGAGCGGGTTCTCGCCCTCGATGGAGCGCGAGCTCATGTCGTTGCACACCGTGTAGCCGACGATCTCGCCGCGGCTGTTGGCGACGACCGCGAGCTCCGGCTCGGGGACGTCGACCTCCGAGTCGGCGCGCACGGCCACCGGCTCGCCGTCGGTGACCACCCGCCACGCCACCGACTTGAGGAACAGCTCCGGGCGCGGGGCGTCGTAGACCAGCTCGTAGATGGAGGCCTGGGTGCTCTCCTCCACCCGGCCCTCGCGCGAGCGCTCGTAGGTGACCCCGGAGGCCCACACCTCGGTGCGCCCGTCGACGGGCGGCAGGTAGGTGACGGCGGCGGCGTCCACCTCCGCTCCGGCGGGCTCCAGCCCGGCGCGCAGGCCGTCGAGCGGCTCGCGCAGGAGCTCGGCCACCGAACCGAAGCGGACCGGGGCGATCTTCCCGTCCCGACGCACCCCCACCCGAGGCTCCGCGGCTCCTTGATCGACGTAGCGGACGATCTCCATGCTCTCCACCGGCTCCTGTCCGTCGCGTCAACGCTGCCCTCGGATCCTATAGGATCTTGCCGGTGTTGCCAGGGCGGCTGGTCGACGACGTCCACGAGACGATCAAGGCGCGGATCATGGATCACGCGATCGCGCCGGGTGCCCGGCTGTCCATCGACGGGCTCGCCCGCGAGCTGGGCGTCTCCCCCACACCGGTCCGCGAGGCCCTCGCACGGCTGGAGTCCGCGCAGCTCGTCGTGAAGGAGCCGCTGCGCGGCTACCGCACCACGCCGCTGCTCACCCCCGACCAGCTGGCCGACCTCTACCGGTTCCGGTTGCTCATCGAGCCGTGGGCGGCCGCCACCGCGGCCGAGCGGGCCACTCCCGCCGGGCGCGCCCGGCTCAAGGCCGAGCTCGCCACCGCCGACGCGCCCGAGGCCGACACCTACGCCGCGTACCGCGCGTTCTCCGCCCACGACGCGCGCTTCCACCTGCTGCTGGCCGAGCTCGCCGGGAGCGACCAGGTGCGGGAGGCGTTCCAGCGCACGAACTGGCACCTGCACATCTACCGGCAGCACTACCACCGCGGCATCGGCCCGCAGGCGCTCGCCGAGCACCGGCGGATCGCCGACGCCGTGCTCGCCTGCGATCCCGCGGCCGCAGCGGACGCGGTGCGGGAACACCTGGAGCTGTCCCACGCCCGGCTGCGCCCGGAAGGGCCGAGCGAGACCGCCGCGGAGGCTCACACATGAACATCAGCGCCCGCACACCAACTGCAGTTGGTGTGCCACCACCGAAGTTGCTGTGCGACGGCCGGAGGAGATCATGACCGTTCTCGATGAGCTCGCCCTAGGGCTTCCGGCCGACGCCCTCGTCACCGATTCCGCCAGCACCGAGGCCTACCGCTTCGACGAGGCCAGCTTCTGCGACGCGGGCACCCCGCTCGCCGTCGTCCGTCCCACCGAGACCGAGCAGGTGCGGCACGTCCTGCGGGTGGCGTCGGCGCACCGGGTGCCGGTCGTGCCGCAGGGCGCGCGGTCGGGCCTCTCCGGAGCCGCCAACGCGGTGGAGGGCGGCATCGTGCTCGCGATGACCCGGATGGACCGCATCCTGGAGATCGACCCGGTCGACCAGGTGGCCGTCGTCGAGCCCGGGGTGCTCAACGCCGTGCTGTCCCGCGCGGTGCTGGAACAGGGCATGTACTACCCGCCCGACCCGTCGTCGTGGGAGCTCTCGACCATCGGCGGCAACCTCGCCACCAACGCGGGCGGGCTGTGCTGCGTGAAGTACGGCGTCACCACCGACTTCGTCCGCGGGCTCGAGGTCGTCACCGCGAACGGGGACCTGCTGCGCACCGGGCGGCGCACCGCGAAGGGCGTCGCCGGCTACGACCTCACCAAGCTGATCGTCGGCTCCGAAGGCACCCTCGGCGTGATCACGCGGGCCACGCTCGGGCTGAAGCCCGCACCCGAGGCGGCCCTGACCATGGCCGCCGCGTTCGCCTCCCCCACCGACGCGCTGTCCGCCGTCACGCGGATCATGGCCGCCGGCCTGCAGCCGTCGCTGTGCGAGTTCCTCGACCGCGTCACCGTGCAGGCCATCCAGGACTACCGCGACATGGGCCTGCCCACCGGCGCCGGCGCGCTGCTGCTCACGCAGTCCGACCGCGGGCCCCGCGCCGCCGCGGACGTCGAGGCCATGGGGGCGGTCTGCACCGAGCTGGGCGCGCTCGACGTCGCCGTCGCCTCCGACGCCACGGAGTCCGAGATGCTCATGCAGGCGCGCCGGATCGTCCACTTCGCGGTGGAGAAGCTCGGGTCCACGCTCATCGACGACGTGGCCGTGCCCCGCGCCAGGCTGGTGGAGCTGCTCGACGGCATCACCACGATCGCCGCGGAGCACGACGTCCTCGTCTCCTGCCCCGGCCACGTCGGCGACGGCAACATGCACCCCACCGTGATCTTCGACCGCGGCGACCCCGCCGCCGTCGAGCGCGCCCTGCGGGCGTTCGACGCGATCATGCAGCTCGGCCTCGCCCTGGGCGGGACGATCACCGGCGAGCACGGGGTGGGCGTCCTCAAGCGCGGCTGGCTGGAGACCGAGCTGGGCGACGTCAGCCTTGGCCTGCACCGCAAGATCAAGGAAGCCTTCGACCCGGAGGGCATCCTCAACCCGGGGAAGGTCCTGGCCGCCGGCTGAAGTTCAGGAAAGCCACATTCCTGTACTGCAGGTTCATGAATGTGGCTTTCCTGAACTTCGGGGCCTCAGCCCTCCAGGGCCGCCACCAGCGCCTCGGTCGCCTCCGTCGTGCTCGCCGTTCCGCCCAGATCCCTCGTGCGGGTCTCCGGCTTCGCCAGGGTCGTCTCCATCGCGCGGAGGATGTCCGCGGCGGCCGCCCCGTGGCCCAGGTGCTCCAGCATCATCGCGGCCGACCACACCGCGCCGACGGGGTTCGCGATGCCCTGGCCCGCGATGTCCGGCGCGGAGCCGTGCACGGGCTCGAACATCGACGGGAACTCCTTCTCCGGGTTGAGGTTGCCGGACGGGGCGATGCCGATCGAGCCGGCGACGGCCGCGGCGAGGTCGGAGAGGATGTCGCCGAACAGGTTCGAGCCGACCACCACGTCGAAGCCCTGTGGCTGCAGCACGAACTTCGCCGCGAGCGCGTCGACGTGCTCGCTGTCGAACCGCACGTCCGGGTGGCGGGCGGCGCGCTCGGCCACCACCTCGTCCCAGAACGGGAGGGTGTGCACGATCCCGTTCGACTTGGTGGCCGAGGTGACGTGGCCCCGCCGGGAGGCGGCCAGCTCGAACGCGTAGTCCGCGATCCGGCTCACCCCGACGCGCGTGAAGATCGACTCCTGGATCGCGGCCTCGTCCGGGAAGCCGCGGTTGACGCGGCCGCCGACCTCGGAGTACTCGCCCTCGTTGTTCTCGCGCACGACCACGAAGTCGACGCCGTCCGCGGCCCGCAGCGGGCTCTGCACGCCCTCGAACACGCGGATCGGGCGCAGGTTGACGTACTGCCGGAACGCGCGCCGGATCGGGATGAGCAGGCCCCACAGCGACACGTGGTCGGGCACGCCCGTCCAGCCGACCGCGCCGAGCAGGATCGCATCGAACCCGCGCAGCGTGTCGATGCCGTCGGCCGGCATCATCGCGCCGTCGCGCTCGTAGCGCCGGCAGGACCAGTCGAACTCCGTGTACTCGAGCGTGATCCCGTGCCGCGCGGAGACCGCGTCGAGCACGGTGCGGGCGGACTCCACGACCTCGGTGCCGATCCCGTCGCCGGGGATCACTGCGACTCTGCTCACGGACCGAATCCCAGCACGGCGACCGCCGGCGGGTGGAACACGATGACGAGTATCACCCCGGGACGCCGACCGAGAGGAAGACCTCGTGGACCTGCTGCTGCTCTCGAACTCGACCGACCACGGCCGGCGACGGTTCGCGCACGTGCGGGACGAGCTGGCGTCCTTCTACGGGCGACGGGAGGTGCTGTTCGTCCCGTACGCCCTGGCCGACCACGATGCATACACCGACGCGGTCGGCGACGCGTTCGCCCGCGCCGGCGTGGCCGTGCGCGGCCTGCACACGGTGCCCGACGCCGTGGCCGCGCTCGCCGCCACCGAGGCCGTGTTCGTCGGCGGTGGCAACACGTTCCGGCTGCTGCGCGCGCTGCAACGCGGCGGGCTCCTCGCGGCGCTGCGGGCGGCCGCCCGCCGGGGCGCCCGCTACGGCGGGGCGAGCGCGGGAACCAACCTCGCGTGCCCCACCGTCCGCACCACCAACGACATGCCGATCGTGCAGCCCGACGGCTTCGCCGCGCTCGGGCTGGTCGGCTTCCAGATCAACCCGCACTACCTCGACGCCCCGCCGGACCCGACGCACATGGGCGAGACCCGGGCCGAGCGCATCGCGGAGTTCCTGGAGGAGAACGACGTCCCGGTGCTGGGGCTGCGCGAGGGCGCGTGGCTGCGGGTGGACGGGCCGGTCGCCGTCCTGCACGGGCGGGACGCGGTGCTCTTCCGGCGCGGGCGGGAGCCCGAGGAGCTGGCGGCGGGCACCGACCTCGCTCCGGTCATGGGCGAGCGCGCCGCCGTCTTCGACAAGGCACCATGATCGCCGTGCCGTCGCCGACCGCCGCCCTCTTCCCCGTCCCGCGCTCGCTCGAACTGCTCCCCGAACCCGGCCCCGATCCCGACGCTCCGGTCGTGGTCCACCACGAGCCGGACCTGCCCGAGCAGGGCTACTCCGTGGTGCGGGACGGCTCGGGCACGCGGATCGGGTATCGCGACGACGCCGGGCTCCGCTACGCCCGCCAGACCCTCGACCAGCTGCGGGCCGACCCCCGGCTCGCCGGCCGGGCGGTCCGCGTGGCGGACTGGCCGGACTTCGCCGTCCGGGGCTTCATGCTCGACATCAGCCGCGACCGGGTGCCCACCCGGCGCACGCTGCGCCGTTACGTCGAGATCCTCGCCGCCGCCCGGATGAACCAGCTGGAGCTCTACACCGAGCACACGTTCGCCTACGCCGACCACGCCGCGGTGTGGGCGGCGGCCAGCCCGCTCACGGCCGACGACATGCGCTGGCTCGACGCGCTGTGCGCCGCCCACGGGATCACGCTGGTCGCGAACCAGAACACGCTCGGGCACATGGAGCGATGGCTGCGCCACGAGGGCTACCGCGACCGCGCCGAGAAGCCGGAGGGCTTCACGATCCACGGCCGGCACCGGCGGCCCAGCACGCTGCAGCCGACGCCCGAGAACGCCGCGTTCGCCGTCGGGCTCGTGCGGGAGCTCGCCGCCACGGTGCGCGCCCGCCGGGTGAACATCGGCGCGGACGAGCCGTGGGAGCTGGGCAAGGGGCGCAGCGCCGCCGACGCGGCCGAGCGCGGCCTCGGCCAGGTCTACCTCGACCACCTGCTGCGGGTGGCCGGACCGTTGGTCGAGGACGGCTACGAGGTCATGTTCTGGGGCGACGTCCTCGCCGACCACCCCGAGGTCGCGGCGGCGCTGCCGAGCAGCGGGCTGATCCCGGTCGTCTGGCAGTACGACGGCCCGGCGCACGCCCGCGCGGCGATCGACCGCGCCGGGCCGCAGGAGCGCGAACAGTGGGCGGCCGACGGGTTCGACATGGAGGCGCTCACCGGCGGTTTCCGGCGACGGGCGAAGCCGCTCACCGCGGCCGGCCGCAGGTTCTGGGTGGCGCCGGGCACCGGGGCGTGGAACTCGATCGTCGGGCGGCTGGACAACGCGGTGGAGAACCTCGTCGACGCCGCGGAGATCGGCCGCGAGAACGGGGCCGGCGGCTACGTGGTGACGACGTGGGGCGACCACGGCCACCTCGAGCCCCCTCCCGTGACCTATCCCGGCCTGCTGTACGGAGCGGCCGTGAGCTGGTGCCTGGACACCAACCGGGACATCGATCTCGCCGCGACGCTCGACCGCGTGGTCTTCGACGGCCCCGGCCTCGGCGCCGCGCTCACCGCGGCCGGGTCGGTCGCCGACCTGCTCGACGCGCCGATGCTGAACAACTCGGCGATCTTCACCGTGCTGTTCGCGACCGGGGACGTGCCCACCGTGGCGCCGGAGCGGCTGGCCGAGGCCCAGCGCGTGCTGTCGTCGGCGGCCGACGCCCTCGCGCGTGCCCGGCCGGCCGTCGGCGACGGCGCCGTCGCGGTGCGGGAGACCGCGCAGGCCGTCGCGATCGCCGGCTTCGCGGTGGCGCTCCTCGCCGCGGGCGGGGTGGCCCGGCTGACCCCCGAGGCGGCCACCGACCTGCTGGCCGACCTGGACGGGCTGCTCGTCGAGCAGCGGGCGTGCTGGCGGCTCAGCGCCCGCGCCGGCGGCCTGGACGACAGCATCGCGAAGCTCGCCCCGCTGCGCTCGGCGATCGCGCGGCGGGCCGCTCAGTAAGGTGCCGCGGCCGCCGCGTACTGCGCGGACGGGGCGTCCTTGCCCGTCGGGTACGAGATGACCTCGGGGTTGCCGTCGGACGTGTAGCGGGTACCGGCGCTCGCCGCCATCTTGTCGAGCCACACCGTGGACCCGTAGTCGGCCTCGCTGCCGTCCGGGCCCTGCGACCGGATCCGCGGGATGGCCAGCGGCTTGAACTCCTCGGAGAACGGTGACGGCGCCGGGTTCGCGCCCACGAGCAGCACGCCCGAGTAGTCGTACCCGTCGCCGCGCGCCGCGAGCTCCGGGGTCCGCGGCCGCGCGCCGAACGGGAGCGCGAGCGTGGTGGGCCGGTAACCGGGCAGCGCGTCGCGGATCAACGTGTCACCGCGGACGATGTCGTGCTGCGCCTTCTCGGCCGACGCGGTGCGCAGGTTGAGGTGGCTGAAGGTGTGGTTGCCGACCTCGAAGCCGTTGTCGTGCAGCCAGCGCAGGGCCGCCGTGCCGCCCGGGCCACCACCGAACGGGTCGGCGTTGACGTACAGGCTCGCCACCGGCCGGAACCCGGGGTGCGCCGCGGCGACGTCGAGCAGGATGCGCATCGCCGAGTTCGGGGCCGGCAGGCCGTCGGTGCCGAGCGTGATCTGGGTCGGGTCGCCGTCGTCGAAGGTCAGCACGACGGGGTGCGTGCCGGCCGGGATGTCGATGCGCCCGGCCGAGAAGTCGGCCGTGGTGACGGGTACGTAGTTCTCGCGCGCGAGGCGTTCCAGCTCGGCCCGGAAATCGTCCGGGCTGCGGTCGTAGACCGATGCCGGCGTGTCGACGATGCGGTGGTACATGAGGACCGGAATGCGGCCGAGCTCATTGGCCTGCACCTGCGCGGGATCGACGGGCGCGGGGGCCGGGGGCGCGGAAACGGGACCGGCGGTGCCGGAATCCGATCCGCAACCGGCGGCGACGAACACGGCGACCGCCGCCGCAACGATACGCAACCGAGGCATGCGGCGACGCTACCCGGGTGACCACCCGGAATATCCCTTGATCACACCATTGTGTCGTTACGGCACACGGACCGTCCGGGAACTGGGAGAGTGATCACCTTCCACCGTGTCGAAGGAGTTCCGATGGACCGCCCGGTGTCCACACCCCATCGGTACCTGCTGCCGGCCGCGATCGCGCTGATCGTCGGCGGCATGCTGGTTCTGGTCGTGGCATGGCTGCAGCCGGACGTCACCGTGACCGGCGTGGCCGACGGCGGGTCCTTCACCCCCGCGGCCCTTCGTGACGTCCAGATCACCGCGCTCACCGACCCGAGCGAGGTCGAGGTCCTGCTCGACGGCGCCCCGGCACCGGTGCGCCGCGACGGGGCCCGCTTCGTGCTCGACGCGTCCGCGCTCCCGGAGGGGGAGCACACCCTCGCCGTCAGCTCCCCGGACGCGGCCATGCCGCTGCCCGGTTCCGGCACGAACATCGACTTCACGGTCGACGCCACCGCGCCCGCCCTTCACGTCGACCCCGTTCCCCCGACGGCGCTCGAGGCGTCCGCCGAGGTGAAGGGCCGGGTCGAGGGCGCTGACGAGCTCCTCGTCAACGGCGCGGCCTACGAACTCGACGACGAGGGCGGTTTCACCCTCACCGAATCGGCCGGCGCCGCCGACGTCGACCTGCTCGCTCGGGACGAGGCCGGCAACACGACCGAGCAGAAGGTGCCGATCCCGGTGCAGCACCCGGGCATGCGCGCCGTGCACATGACCGCGCAGGCGTGGGCCGCGCCGTCCCTGCGCGAACCTGTGCTGCAGCTGGCGAAGGAAGGTGCCATCGACACCATCCAGCTGGACATCAAGGACGAGGACGGCGTGATCGGCTACAACTCGCAGGTGCCGCTGGCCGTCGAGATCGGCGCGAACAAGGGCTACTACGACGCGCGCGCCGCGCTGGACCAGATCCACGCGGCCGGGCTGCGCGTCGTCGGGCGGATCGTGGCGTTCCGCGACTCGGTGCTCGGCGAGGCGTCGTGGCGCGACGGGCACCACGAACGGCTGGTGCAGAACGCGGACGGAACCCCCTATACGAGTGGTTACGGTCAGTACGCGTTCACGAACTTCGCCAATCCCGAGGTGCGCGCCTACAACGTGGCGCTCGCCGAGGAGGCCGCCGCCCTCGGGTTCGACGAGATCCTCTACGACTATGTTCGGCGGCCGGACGGCGCAATTTCCGGAATGCATTTCGAGGGGCTCACGACGACGCCGGAGCAGTCGATCGCCGACTTCATGGCGGAGACCCGCCCGGAGGTCCGCAAGCACGGCGCGCTGCTCGGCGCGTGCGTGTTCGGTATCGCCGCGACCCGGCCCACCCAGATCGCACAGGACATCACCCTGATGGCGAAGTACGCCGACTACGTCGCACCGATGGTGTACCCGTCGCACTGGGGGCGCGGCGAGTACGGCGTGGCGAACCCGGAGTCGTCGCCCTTCGACATCACGGCCCGCTCGCTCGCCGACTTCCAGAAGCTGACGCAGGGCACCGGCGCCACGGTGATCCCGTGGCTGCAGGCGTTCAGCCTCCGGGTGCACTACGGGGCGGCCGAGGTGCGCGCCCAGATCGACGCGGCCGAGTCCATCGGCATCCGCTCGTTCATCCTCTGGGACCCCAACTGCCGCTACTCGCAGGCCGACGCGCTGCGCCCGGCGGCCCAGTGAGTCAGGGCGCGGTGGGTCAGGGCGCGGTGAGCGGTTCCGCGGCGTAGGCCCGGTGCAGGAGCGCGAGGAAGTCGGGCGCCCCGGGCACCGGAACCGGGCCGATCCGGCGCACCGCGACCCCGGGCGTCCAGGAGTTCATGACCACGGCACCGGAGAGCGCGGGCAGGTCGGCGAGGGTGATCTCCTTCTCCTGCTGCGGCACGTCGAGGCCGTCCAGCTGCCGGCGCAGGATCTGCATCGTGATACCCGGGAGCACCTCCGCCTCGGGCCACACGACGGCGTCGCCGTCCCAGAACGCCAGGTTCCAGATCGTCGCCTCGCCGATCCGGCCCTTGCGGTCGACGAACGCGGCGTCGTCGAAGCCCTGCGCGACGGCCCGGCGCAGCAGGTAGGTCTTGGCGACCTCCCCGACGTGCTTGACCGCCGGCAGGTCCCGCTCGTGCTCGACGGCCGTGAGCGCGAGCGGGCCCTCGGGACCGGACGCGGGAGGCCCGGTGCGGACCAGGACGTCGAGCCCGACCTCCGCCACCCCCTGGTGCACGAAGGCCATCAGCGACGCGTCCGCCGGGCTCGCCTCGACCGCGCTGCGCAGGTAGGTGCGCACCCGCTCGTCGGGCAGGGCGCTGCCGAACAGCTCCACCGACTGGGTGCGTAGCCGCGCCAGGTGCAGGTCGAGCCCGCGGATCCGGCCCCCGCGCACCTGCGCGGCGGTGAAGTGCGCGTAGCCCGCGAAGGCGAGCGGGGCCAGGTCCTCGGTGGTGGCCGGGCGGCCGTTGCGGTGCACGACGGGACTGCTCATGCCTCGACGGTAGGGACTGACACCCGTGTGAAGGTCAAGCGCGGCCCTCAGTCACCCTTCACGTTCAGGATCTGGCGCAGCGTGTGGTCCACCGTCACCAGGTCCTTCGCGTCCTCCATCACGACGTCGATGGACTTGTAGGCGTCCGGGATCTCGTCGAGGAACGCCTCGGCGTTCGCCGCCCGCCACTCGATGCCCGCCATGGCCTCGGCGAGCTGCTCCACCGTGAACCGCTGCCGCGCGGCACGCCGCGAGAAGTTGCGGCCCGCCCCGTGCGGCGCCGAGTGGAACGCGGCCGGGTTGCCCAGGCCCGTCACCACGTACGAGCGCGTGCCCATGGAGCCCGGGATGAGCCCGCGCCGGCCGGGCGAGGCGTCGATCGCGCCCTTGCGGGTGAGCCAGACGTCGGTGCCGAGGTGCCGCTCCTGCTCGGTGTAGTTGTGGTGGCACTGGACGTCCTCGGCGCGCTCGATCTCCCGGCCCGACCACCCGGCGATGCAGCCGACGATCCGGTCGAGCATCTCGGCGCGGTTCTCGCACGCGAAGCGCTGGGCCCACCGCAGCTCGCGGATGTACTGCCAGAACTCGTCGATCCCCTCCGGCAGGTAGGCGAGATCCCGGTGCGGCAGCTCGATCCACCACTTCGCGCACAGCTGCTGCGCGACGCGGACGTGCCGCAGCGCGATCTTGTTGCCGACACCGCGCGAGCCGGAGTGCAGGAACACCCAGAGCCGATCGGCCTCGTCGAGGCACAGCTCGATGAAGTGGTTGCCCGAGCCGAGCGTGCCGAGCTGCAGCCGCCAGTTCCCCGCGTACGACGCCGGGTCGAACTCCGCCCGCTCGGCGAGCGCCTCCAGCTCGGCGACGCGGGCCGCGGCCGTGTCCGTCAGCCGCCGGTTGTAGCCGCCCATGGACACGGGAACGCCCGCCTCGATCGCCTCCCGCAGCGCGGAGAGCTCGCCCCGCCCGGTGACGTCGTCCTTCGTGAGCTGGGTGCGCACGGCCGCCATGCCGCAGCCGATGTCGACGCCCACGCTCGCCGGCATCACCGCCCGCACGGTGGGGATCACACTGCCGACGGTCGAGCCCATGCCGAGGTGCGCGTCGGGCATCAGCGCGACGTGCGGGCGCACGAACGGCATGCGGGCCGTCTGGAGCGCCTGCTCACGCGTGGCGTCCTCGAGGATCGACGCCCAGCTCAGCAGGCCCTTGGTGATCTGCTCCACGCCAGAGGTCTACCAGCCACGCGTCCCGTCCACGCATGATTTCGCGGGACGGCCCGTTCCACCTCCAACTCACCCGCGCGCCGCGCCGGCCGGCCAGACGATCAGGACCGGTAGGCCACGCTGCCGGGCGGCCTGCACCGTGTCACCGGTGCCGCCCTTCCTGCCCGGCGAAGCGCCGTCCCACACCGCGACGAGGACGTCCACGGCACCGAGCACCGCCTCGCTCGCGGCGGCGTACGCATCCCGGTTCGAGGTCCCGAACCCGAGCACCCGCACGGCGGTCGCCTGCCCGATCAGCGCCTCGAACTCCGCTCGGTTGTCCGGCTCGACCTTGCGCTCCCGGTAGTCGGCAGCCGGGATGACGACGTCGAGCCGGCCTCCGAGGTCGAGCACGACGCGGGCGAACACCTGGTCGGCGCCACGGGCGAGACAGCTCACCCCGACGAGCGACCCCGCGCGCTCGGCGAGGACCGTGCGGATGTCGTCGGCGACGAGCGGCACCGACTCCGGTGTGAGGTTCGTGTGCCCCGTGATCCCGATCCGCACCGTCACCTGCGGTGGGCCACCGCGAAGATGCGCCGGAACGGGAACCAGGTGCTCCCGTCGGGGCGCGCCGGGTAGGCCGCCCGCAGGCGGGGCGCCAGCTCGGCGCGGAACGCCTCGTAGTCGGCGGGCTCCAGGGCGTCGCGCACCGGGCGCAGCGCGGTGCCGCTCACCCACTGCAACACCGGGTCCTCGCCGGTGAGGCGCTGCAGGTAGGTGGTCTCCCAGACGTCGACGTCCGCCGCGTGCGCGGCGAAGAGCTCCGCGTACTCGGCCGGCTCCGGCACGGCCAGCTCGCCGCGCAGCTCCACGCTCCCCCGCCACCGGGGCTCGGCGACGAGCTCCCGGATCAGCGCGTGGGACGGGGCGCCGAGGTTGCCCGGCACCTGCATCGCGAACCACGCCCCCGCCGGCAACGCCTCCAGCCAGCGGGGCAGCAGCCGCGGGTGCGACGGCACCCACTGCAACACGGCGTTGGTGATCACGACGTCGGTGTCGGGCGCCGGCACCCAGTCGACGACGTCGGCCAGCTCCGCCTCGATCCCCCGCTCCCGCGCGGCCGCCACCATGTCCGGGGAGGAGTCGAGGGCGGTGACCTCCGCGCCCGGCCAGCGCGCCGTGAGCAGCTCGGTGAGGTGACCGGGCCCGCACCCCAGGTCGACGACCCGGCGCGGCGAGGACGCCCCCACCCTCGCGAGCAGGTCGCGGAACGGGCGGGAGCGGTGGTCGTCGAAGTTCAGGTAGAGCGCCGGATCCCAGGAGGTTGCGGTCATGACCGTCCTAGAGTGCGTTCGACGTCGGCGACGACCTGGCGCACCACCGCCACGTCGGTGCCCGGATCGGGCCGGACCTGCAACACGATGCCGTCGCGGCCGGGCACCTTGCGCTGCACGAACCACGCGCCCCCGCCGGGGAGGTCGCGGTGGTGGCGGCTGCGGATCGAACCCTCCACCCGGGTGTGCACGGTCTCGGGCACGCGGCCGGGTTCGACGAGCCGCAGCCGGCGGGGCGGCAGGTCGGCGAGCAGCACGGCTGCCCCGATGCTCTCGGTCTCCTCCGTCTCGACGACGGTGAGCACGCCGCCCGTCCAGGTGGCCTTGCCGACGAGGTGCCAGCCCACCAGCCGGGCACCGGCGCCGCCGGGCAGCCACAGCCCGTGGGAGGTGACGACCAGGCGCTCGCCGTCCGCGAGCGGCGCCACCGCGACCACGTGCTCGTCGGCGGCGAGCCGCCCCGCGACGTCGGCGGGCACCTCCTCGCGCCCGAGCAGCCTGCGCAGAAACCTCATCGTGCCGCTTGCTCCCGCAGCGCGATCCGGTACTGCTCGAGCGGCACGAGGTCGCCGAAGAGCTCGTGGTAGGCGTCGGGGTCCTCCACCGGGTTGGTGCGCTGCAGCCGCGCCTTCAGCTCCGCGACCTGGGCCTCGACCAGGGCCAGGCGCACCCCGGCGATGACGCTGCCGACGTAGCGGGCCTCGTCGGTGTTGCGCTTGGGCAGTTCGAGGGGCTCCACGGCCAGCTCGGTGACCAGCGAGCGCGCCTCCTGCGCGCACTCCGCGAGCACCGCCTCCAGCCACCCATGGCCCTCGCGGCCGCTGCAGACCCCGCCCGCGGCCTGCACGGCGCGGTGCACGGCGGCGAACACGGGGTGGACGAACACCTGCTCGGGCAGCTCGTCGTAGCTCGGACCGGCCACCGCCGGGATCTGCAGGGCCGCCTTGAGCGCCTCGCGCTGCAGGTGCAGCCGCGGGTCGTCCTTGGGCGGTGGCGTGGGCGCCTCGCGGCGACCGTTGCGGGCAC
Source organism: Pseudonocardia wallangbongensis (assembly GCF_054486945.1). Classification (NCBI taxonomy): domain Bacteria; kingdom Bacillati; phylum Actinomycetota; class Actinomycetes; order Pseudonocardiales; family Pseudonocardiaceae; genus Pseudonocardia; species Pseudonocardia wallangbongensis. Next base: position 318,621 of record NZ_JBRERS010000004.1, on the reverse strand, counting down.
CGCGCCCCGCATCGACGGGCGCCCCGGCCGCCTCCCGGACCCGCCGGACCACCATCGCGATGTCGTCCCAGCTCGTCCAGCCGGCGAGGCGGCGGGCGTACTCGTCGCGCAGGTCCTCGCGCTTGATCCGCGCCACCAGCGGCACCGTGCGCTGCAGCGCGGCGACCCGGCCCTCCGCGGTGTCCAGGTCGTGATCGCGCAGCATGCTGCGGATCGCGAACTCGAACAGCGGCTCGCGGCGGGCCACCAGGTCACGCACGGCCGTGTCGCCGTGGGACTGGCGCAGCTCGCACGGGTCCTGCCCGTCCGGCGCCACCGCGACGAACGTCTGCGCCGCGAAGCTCTGCTCGCCCTCGAACGCCTTGAGCGCCGCCGCCTGCCCCGCCGCGTCGCCGTCGAAGGTGTAGATCACCTCGCCGAGGTCGAACGAGTCGTCGCCGATGAGGCGGCGGATCACCGAGATGTGCTCCGAGCCGAACGCCGTGCCGCAGGAGGCGACAGCGGTGGGCACCCCGGCCTGGTGCATCGCCATCACGTCGGTGTAGCCCTCGACGACCACGACCTGCCGGCGCTTGGCGATCTCCCGCTTGGCGAGGTCGAGCCCGAAGAGCACGTGGGTCTTGCGGTAGACCGGCGTCTCCGTGGTGTTGAGGTACTTCGCCTCGATGCCGTCGTCGTCGAACAGCCTGCGGGCACCGAAGCCGACGACGTCCCCACCGAGGTCCTTGATCGACCACAGCAGCCGCCGGTGGAACCGGTCGATCGGCCCGCGCCTGCCCTCCTTGGACAGGCCCGCCCTCATCAGCTCGTCGAACGTGAACCCCGCCGAGAGCAGGTGCTTGGTGAGCAGGTCCCAGCCGGCCGGCGCGTACCCGCAGCCGAAGTGCTGGGCCGCCGCGACGTCGAACCCGCGGGTGGTGAGGAACTGGACGGCCGAGGCCGCCTCGGGCGTCTTGAGCTGCGCGGCGTAGAACTCGGCGGCCCTCTTGTTGGCCTCCAGCAGCCGCGAGCGCGTGCCCCGGTCGCGCTGCACCGAGCTGCCGCCGCCCTCGTAGGTGAGCCGGTAGCCGACCCGCTCGGCGAGCCGCTCCACCGCCTCGACGAACGAGATGTGGTCCATCTTCATGAGGAACGCGATGGCGTCGCCGCCCTCACCGCAGCCGAAGCAGTGGAACGTGCCGTGGCTGGGGCGGACGTTGAACGACGGCGACTTCTCGTCGTGGAACGGGCACAGGCCCTTCAGCGACCCGGCCCCGGCCCGGCGCAGGGCCACGTACTCGCCGACGACCTCGTCGATGCGGACGCGGTCGCGGACCTCCGCGATGTCACTGTCCCGGATCCGGCCCGCCACGATGTGGAGTGTAGGCGCGCCCACCGACGAGCCGGCGCGCTACCGGCGCTGCCGGAACGCGACCCGCTCCGCGCGGCGGTCGTGGTCGAGCATCAGCGGCACGGAAGCCATCACGAGCAGCACCGCGAGCCCGCCCCCGGCGGCCAGCACCGTGATCACGTCTGCGAAGTTCGTCATGTCTCCACGATCCGTCCGGGATGCGGAGAGCCACCTCAGCCGGAGGTATGGATTCCCCGTGAACCATCGGCCTTTCGGCCGAGCAACACCCGCGATCGCGGCGCCGTAGACCGGCGGCACACATCGTGTCGGGTCCGCACACATTACCCGGCATGTGTGCGGTGCCACCACGGTGTGTGCGGTGGCGGTTATGCGCGGCCGAGGCTCCGCGTAGCGTCGACTCCGTGCTGACCGACGAGCGCGTGTTCGAGGAGCACCGCGCACACCTGGTCCGGGTCGGGTACCGGATCACCGGAAGCCTCGCCGACGCCGAGGACGCCGTGCAGGAGGCGTGGCTTCGCCTCGCCGGGCTGGCCGCCGCGGCGCGCGCGGGGATCCGCGACGAGCGGGCGTGGCTCACCACCGTGGTGGGCAGGCTCTGCCTCGACCGGTTGCGATCGGCGGCCGCCCGCCGCGAGCGCTACGTCGGCCCGTGGCTGCCCGAGCCGCTGCTCACCACCGGCGACGCCGACGAGCCGCTCGCCGCGGTCGTGCGCGACGAGGGCGTGCGGATGGCCGCCATGGTCGTGCTGGAGCGCCTCTCCCCACCGCAACGGGTGGCGTTCGTGCTGCACGAGGCGCTGGCGCTGCCGTACGCGCAGATCGCCGATGTGCTCGGCTGCCCGGAGGCCACGGCCCGCCAGCACGCGGCCCGGGCCCGCAAGATCGTGGCCGACGCCGACCCGCCGCCGCGGGCGTCCACCGCCGACCAGGAGGCCCTGCTGGCCCGCTTCAGCGAGGCGATCGCGCGAGCCGACGGTGCCGCGCTGGTGGAGCTCCTCCATCCGGACGTGGTCTGGGTCAGCGACTCGGACGGCCGGGCGAAGGCCGCCCGGCGCCCCGTCGTCGGCGCGGAGAAGGTGGCCAGGCTGCTGCTCGGGCTGATCGAGAAGTACGGCCTGGAGTCGCTGCTGCGCCAGGGGTCCGCGGTGCAGGTCAACGGCGAGCTCGGCATCCGGACGCCGGCCACCCCCACCTCGCCCGCCGGGGTCGGCGTCTTCGCCGTCCGCGACGGGCGCATCGCCGCCGTCTACCAGGTGGTCAACCCCGAGAAGCTGCCACGCCTTCCGGCGTGAGGCGCACCCTGCAGGCCGCGTCGAACCCCTGGTCGACGATGCCGAGGGCGTGGTTGGACCGGCCCCGCATGTTCTCGAGGCCGATTGAGTGGGTGAGCTCCACGAGCCCGGCCCGCCCGAACTCGGCCTCCAGCTCGGCCACCTGCGCGTCGGTCACCGTCATCGGCTGGGCGGTCATCGCGTCGGCGTAGGCGATCGCGAGCCGCTCCGCCCGGTCGTAGAGCGGGCTGGTGGCGTACTCGTCGATGTGCTCCAGCCGCTGGACGTCCAGCCCGTCGAGGCGCTGGAGCATCGTGCCGAAGTCCACGCACCACGAGCAGCCCACCACCGTGGCCGTCCGGTACACGGCCAGCTCGCGGACCCGGGTCGGCAGCTCGCGCGGCGCCCACTCCTGCACGCCCTCCGCCACCAGCGACGCCCAGAACAGCCGCCGGTGGTGGCGGATCACCGCGAACGGCTCCGGCACGTCGCCGAACTTCCGGCGCGCGAAGCGGTACACGAGCCGGCCGAAGAAGCCGGCCTCGGACTCGGGAACCGCGGGGATGCGTGGCATGTCGTCCTCCTCGATGTGGGCTACGCAGGAGAGACGAGACGCGGCCGCAGTTCGTGACACTCATCGCTCGGCCGGCGCTTCGCGCGGGCGCTGTGACATTGATTCGCTCGCTGACGCTCGCTCATCGAGCGATGGCACCGTGCCGGGCGACGGCCTGCCGGTCGGTGAGGATCGCGACCTGGTCGAGCACCACCCGCACCCGCGCCGCGTCGTCGGCGGCCGCCTTCCACTGCGCGGCGAACACCGGGTCCAGGGACGCCGGCGCCCCGCGACGCAGTGCGCTGGCCAGCTCGACGAGCAGCTCGCGCTGGCGGGCCTGCATGGCGAGCCGGCCGGGGTCGCTCATCACGTACCGCAGCGCCACCGCCTTGAGCAGCGCCACCTCGGCCGCGGCCCGGGCCGGCACCACGAGGTCGGCGGTGTAACGCAGCAGGGGGCGGTCGCCGTGGGCGCCGTTCGTCGCGTTGACGGCGGCGTGCACGAACCGCCCCACGAGCTCGCTCGTCAGCCGTTTGAGCGCCACGTGGTCGCCGCCGGACGCACCGGCGGCCGAGAAGCCGCGCACCGCCGCGACGACCGGCAGCGCGAGCAGCGCGTCGGCCGCCTCGCCGAGGGCGACCGGCTCGCCCCCGAAGTGCCGCACCGCGAGGTCCACGAGCGCGGCCCGCTCCCCCGGCGCGCCCAGCGCGGCCAGGTCGATGCGGCCGGAGAGGATGCCGTCCTCCACGTCGTGCACGGAGTACGCCACGTCGTCCGACCAGTCCATGACCTGCGCCTCGAGGCAGCGCCGCTCCGGCGGGGCGCCCTCGCGGACCCAGGCGAACACGTCGGCGTCCTCGGGGTAGGCGCCGTACTTGCGGTCGCCGGGGCGCCGCACCCACGGGTACTTGCAGGACGCGTCGAGCGAGGCCCGGGTGAGGTTGAGGCCCACCCCGTCGATCTTGGGCTCCAGCCGGGTGAGGATGCGCAGCGTCTGCGCGTTGCCCTCGAAGCCGCCGTCGACCCCGCACCCGGCCGCGTACCCGTCGAGCGCGCGCTCCCCGTTGTGCCCGAACGGCGGATGGCCGATGTCGTGGGCGAGCCCGGCCGTGTCGACGACGTCCGGGTCGCAGCCCAGCTCCTCGGCGATCCCCCGCCCGATCTGCGCGACCTCCAGGGAGTGGGTGAGCCGGGTGCGCGGCACGCCGCTGACCTCGGCCCCCTCCCCCGGCCCGACGACCTGGGTCTTGCCGGCGAGGCGGCGCAGGGCGGCCGAGTGCAGCACCCGGGCCCGGTCGCGGGCGAACGGGCTGCGCCGTTCCGGGCCCGTACCCTTCGGGGCCTCCGGCACCGGGCGGGCGCGGTCGTGCGCGGAGTACTCCATCAGCCCAGCCCCGTGGACTCCGTGTCCACCGAGGCGTGGGTGAGCATGTAGTAGAGGAACGCGGCGGTCTCCCGGACGATGTAGCGCACCTGCGTCTCGCGCGTCTGCACCACGGGGCCGCTGCGGGTGGGCGAGGTCCACGCGTCGAGCCCGCTGTCGCGGGCCATGGTGCGGGCGCGCAGCGAGTGCCACGGATCGCTCACGACGAGGGCGCTCGACCAGCCGTCCTGCGCGGCCCGAGCGGCGACGGCCTGCAGGCTGCCCAGCGTGTCCGACCCCTCAGCGACGGCGATCACGTCGCCGGCCGGGACCCCCCGCTCGATCAGGTACCGGCGCCCGGCCTCGGCCTCGGTGTGCTCGTCGCCCGCGCGGTTGCCGCCGGTGGTGACGATCCGCGGGGCGAGCCCGTCCTCGTACAGGGCCTCCGCGTGCCGCAGCCGGAAGGCGAAGATCGAGCTGGGCTCACCGTCGTACTGCGCGGCGCCGAGCACGATCACGGCGTCGACCGGCTGCCGGTCGTCGACGCGCGCCACCTGCCACACCCGGAACGCGGTGCTCCCGACCACCAGCACGACCATCAGCAGCGCACCGACGACCAGCCGGAACACCCAGCGCGGCCGCCGCGGCGGCGGGGGGAGATCGCGCAGCGGGAGGGTGGGCGCCTCCGCCCCGACCAGGTCCGCGACGCGGGGAGGTGGGTCCGCTGTGGACAGCGCGCGCGTGAGCTCGTGGCGGGCCGTCATCAGCCGATCCGGCCGTCGCCTGCGGCGAGCGCGGAGCCCGCACGCCCGGACCGGATCGCCACCACCTGCGCGACGATCGACACCGCCGTCTCGGCCGGGGTGCGCGCGCCCAGGTCGAGACCGACCGGCCCGTGCATCCGGCCCAGCTCGGCCTCGGTGAGGCCGGCCGCCAGCAGCCGCTCGCGGCGGGCGGCCTGGGTGCGGCGCGAACCGAGCGCACCGATGAAGCCTCGGCCCCGCCGCAGCGCGTCGACCAGCACGACGTCGAACGCCGGCGCGTGGTCGAGCAGCACGAGGACGTCGGCGTCGGTGAACGCGGCGACGGCCGTGTGGACGGCCTCGAGCCCGGTCTCGGCGCGGCCCTCCCAGCCGAGGAGCGCGGCCTGCGCGAGCAACGCCTCGCCGATGGCGCCCGCCCCGGCGACGAGCACCGACGGCATCGGCACCCAGACGTCCACCAGCAGCTCGCCGGCTCCCGCCGGCACGCGCTCGGTGGCGGTGGCGCCGCGGCGCAGCAGCCCGCGGGCCACCTCCGCGGCCTGCGCATCCAGCTCCGCCGTGCCCAGCGACCCGTGCACGGCGCCCAGCTCGCTGCCGGTGAGCACGACCGCTCCGGCGCCCAGCACGGTGGAGACCAGCGCGGCCGGCACGCCGCGTTCGAGTGCCTCGCCCAGCGCGGCGGCCTGCGCGGCGGGCAACGGGTGGCCCAGCAGCGTGGCGCCGCCGGCGCATGCGAGCCCGGCGTCGACGGCCGCAGCCTCCCCGACGTGCGCCTCCCGGGTGGACGCCCCCGACACGGCGGCCTCGGCCAGCGGGAGCACCGCGTCGTCGAGCGCGCCGCGGTACAGCACGCCGGCCACGGAGCCGCCGGCCGTGCTCGCGACGAGCTGCCCGCTCTCGACGGTGCCGAACCCGTGGCGCGCGAGCACGCGCACCACGCCGACGCCCTCGGGCGCCCACCTCCGCAACGCCGCACCGAGCTCCCGGAGCTCCGACACCGCAGCAGCGCCCGCTTCCGTCACGAGGCCCAGAGTAGCGATCGGTGCCGACGGAATCCGGGCGTGAACGCGCCGATCGTGTGACGTGATCGGTCGGCGGTTGCGGAACTTCGTGTCGATCTCCGTCGTTACCCCGGCGGAAGACTCGTACCCACGGCACAGGAACCATGGATCCCTCAGACAGTACCGGCGCCGTCCTCGCAGGACGGCTGCTTGCACGGGCCGGTCGCCCGTGACCATCCTCTCCATCCTCCTCGGCGTGCTGGCGGTCGCCGCCCTCACCGTGCTCACCGGCTACTTCGTGGCCCAGGAGTTCGGCTACATGGCCGTCGACCGCTCCCGGTTGCAGGCCCGCGCCTCCGCGGGCGACGCGGGCGCGCGGCGCGCCCTCTCCATCACGCGCCGCACCTCGTTCATGCTGTCCGGCGCCCAGCTGGGCATCACCGTCACCGGCCTGCTGGCCGGCTACGTGGCCGAGCCGATGATCGGCGACGGCGTGGCCGAGCTGCTCGGGGTCACCGGCGTGCCGGCCGGCCTCGGGGTGGCCATCGGCGCCCTGGTCGCGCTGGTCGTGGTCACGGTCGTGCAGATGGTGTTCGGCGAGCTGTTCCCGAAGAACCTCGCGATCGCCCGCCCCGAGCCCGTGGCCCGCGCCCTCGCCCTCTCGACGTCGATCTACCTCGCCGCGTTCGGCTGGCTGATCCGGCTCTTCGACGCCGCGTCCAACGTGCTGCTCAAGGCGCTGCGGATCGAACCCGTGCACGACGTCGAGCACTCGGCCACGCCCCGCGACCTGGAGGCGATCATCGACGAGTCCCGCGACAGCGGCGACCTCGACGACGACCTGTCCACCCTGCTGGACCGCGTGCTCGACTTCACCGACCGCACCGCGCGGGCGGCGATGATCCCCCGGCCGCGGGTCGCCTCGATCCCGGCCGACGCCACGGTGGCCGAGCTCGTCGAGATGATGGCCTCCGGCCACTCGCGCCTCCCGGTCATCGGTGACAGCCCGGACGACGTCGTCGGAGTGATCTGCCTGCGCGACGTCCTCGCCATCGAGGGCCGCCCGCAGCTCGACGAGCTGCGCGTCTCGGACGTCGCCCGGACGCCGGTCCTCGTGCCGGCGTCGCTGCCGCTGCCCGCCGTGCTCGACCGGCTGCGCGCGGCCGCCGACGAGTTCGCCGTCGTCGTCGACGAGTACGGCGGCCTCGCGGGCGTCGTCACCGTCGAGGACATCGCCGAGGAGCTCGTCGGCGAGATCACCGACGAGCACGACCCCGCCGGCACCGACGGCCTCGCGGCGGGCGACGGCGAGTGGACCGTGCCCGGCACGCTCTCCGTCGAGGAGGTGGAGCGCCTGCTCGACGCCGACCTTCCCGAAGGCGGCTACCAGACCATCGGTGGCCTGGTGATCCACGAGCTGCAGCGCCTCCCCGAGCCGGGCGACGGCGTCCGGCTCACGCTCGCGAACCCGTCGCTGTCCGAGGAGGGCGAGCCGCCGCGCACGCTGACGATCACCGTGCTCGCCGTGGAGCGGCGCGTGCCGTCGTCGGTGCGGCTGGCGTGGGCCGACACCCGTTCCGACACGGAGGTGCCGTCATGACGGTCGGGGTCGCGCTCGGCGTCTCGGTGCTGCTGGTCGCCCTCTCCGCGTTCTTCGTCGCGATCGAGTTCGCGCTCGTGGCCGCCCGCCGCTACCGCCTGGAGGAGGCCGCCGCCACCAGCGCGTCGGCCCGGGCGGCGCTGCGTTCGGCCCGGGACCTGTCGATGCTGCTGGCCGGCTCGCAGCTGGGCATCACCCTCTGCACCGTCGGCCTCGGCGCGATCGGCAAGCCGGCCGTCGAGGAACTGCTGCACCCGCTCTTCGGCGGGCTCGGCGACCCGTGGGCCACCGTGGTCTCGTTCGTGCTGTCGCTGATCGTCGTGACGTTCGTGCACCTGGTCGTCGGCGAGATGGCGCCGAAGTCCTGGGCGATCGCCCACCCCGAACGCTCCGCCACGATGCTGGCGCTGCCGATGCGGGCGTTCATGGCGGTCACCCGGCCGGTGCTGGTCGCGCTGAACGGCATGGCCAACTGGTGCCTGCACCGGGTGGGCGTCGAGCCCGTCGACGAGCTGGGGGCCGGGCACAACCCGGACGACCTGCGCGTACTGGTGGAGCACTCGGCCACCACGGGCTCCCTCGACCACGGACGGCGCGATCGGATCGTCACCGCGCTGGAGCTGGACCGGGCGCCGCTGCGCGAGGTCGTGCGGCCGCGGTCGGAGGTGGCGGGCGTGCCCGCCGACGCCGACGCCGCCGCGATCCGCGCCGCCGCCCGGGAGAGCGGCCACCTGCGGCTCGTCGTCGGCGACGCCGACGGGCGGCCGGTCGGCGTGGTCCACGTCCGCGACGCGCTGGCCGTCCCCGTCGCGACAACGGCCCGCGAGCTCATGCGCCCGATCCGGACGCTGCCCGCCGACCTGCCGATCCACGACGCGCTCAGCGCCATGCAGGCCGAGCGCACGCAGATCGCGCTGGTGCAGGCGGGCGGGTCCGTCGTGGGCCTGGTGACGCTGCACGACCTCCTGAACCGCCTGCTCCCGACGGCGGCTCGGTAGCCCACCGACCCGCTCACACACGAACTTCGGCGCTCACACAGTGACTGCAGTTGGTGTGCCGGCGCCAACGTTGGTGTGTGACCAGCCAGGGGACGGCCTCCGCGGCCGGATCGAGGTGCCTGGGCGGCCGCGCACCCGCCACCTAGACACTGCGCAGCAGGACGCGGCCGACGTTCTCGCGGCCCTCGAGGGCACGGTGCGCGTCGCCCGCCTTCTCGAGGGGCAGCACGCGGTCGACGAGCGGGCGCAGCCGGCCACCCTGGTACAGCTCCCAGAGCTCGGCGCGGTGCCGCGCGTACACCTCGGGCCGGCGGCCCGCGTAGTGCGCCATGGCGAAGCCGATCACGGTGTGGGCGTTGAGCCGCAGCCGGTCGACGTCGACGGCCGGCGTCGTCGCGCTGAACGCCACGAGCCGTCCGAACGGGGCGAGGGCCGCGAATGCCGCGGCCTGGACGTCGCCGCCCGCCCCGTCCGCCACGACGTCGACGGGTTCGACCCCGGCGGCGGCGAGCTCGGCGTAGGTGACGACCTCGTCGGCGCCGAGGGACCGGAGGGTCTCGGCCTTCGCCGGGCTGCTCGCCCCGATCGCGGCGACCACCCGGCTCGCGCCCAGCACCCGCGCCAGCTGGACCGCCAGGTGGCCGACGCCACCCGCCGCGGCCGTCACCAGCACGCTCTCCCCCGGGTCGACCCGGGCCGCGCGCAGCACCCCGAGCGCGACCTGCCCGCAGCGCACCAGCACCACGGCGGCCTCGTCCCCGACGCCGTCCGGCACCGGGGCGGCGAAGGCCGGGGACACGGTGACGAGGTCGGCGTAGGCGCCGCCGAACGCGAGTGCCACCACCCGGTCGCCCACCTCCCAGCCGGTGACACCGTCCCCGACCGCCTCGACCCGGCCGGCCACGTCGCCGCCCGGGGCGTACGGGAGCTCGACGGGGGTGGTGTGCGTGCGCCGGACGTCCGGCCGGCCGACGCCGACGACCGCGGTCCGGACGAGCAGCTCCCCCGGCGCGGGTCGCGGGACGGGCAGCTCGTCGACGGCGAGCTCCTCGGGGCCGCCGTGGGCATGAATTCGGACGGCGCGCACGCCACACCTCCAAGAGTTCAACACCGTTGAAGTTCAACGCCGTTGAAGGATGCGGCACACTGGCCCCCGACCGCAAGGGGAATCGGGAGGGCATCGTGCGACTGACCCGGGACCACGTACTCGCCGTGGCCCTCGACGTGCTGGACGAGGCCGGGCTCGACCGGCTCACGATGCGACGGCTTTCCACCGCCCTCGGCGTCGAGAACGGCGCCACGTACTGGCACTTCCCGAGCAAGCAGGACCTGCTCGAGCACATGGCCGACGCGCTGCTGGCCGGGGTGGCGGCCGATCTGCCGGAGGACCGGCCGTGGGACGAGCTCGTGCCCGCGCTCGCCCGCGGGCTGCGCCGGGCCCTGCTGGCCCGCCGCGACGGCGCCCGGCTGTTCTCGGGCCGGTTCTTCCCGCTACCGAACGCGCTCGCCTACGGGGAGGCGCTCGTGGGGCTGCTGGCCGCAGCCGGGCTGGACCCGCGGTCCGCCGCCTGGGCGAGCGACACCCTCACCTTCTACGTGGTCGCCCACGTCACGGAGGAGCAGCTTGCGACGGCGCTACCCGACGGCGGCGCCGCCGCCCGCGCCCGGCTCGAGGCCGGGCTCGACCCCACCCGGCACCCACACCTCCTGGCGGCGCGATCCGACCTCGCCGAAGCGGACCCCGACGCGCACTTCGAGCATGGCCTCGCGCTCGTGCTGGCCGGGATCCGCGCGACGGCGTCTCAGCAGCCGACCAGGCGCGCGGCCAGGTAGGCCTCCACCTGGTCGAGCGCCACCCGCTCCTGCGTCATCGAGTCGCGCTCGCGGATCGTCACGGCCTGGTCGTTCAGCGTGTCGAAGTCGACCGTGACGCAGAACGGCGTGCCGATCTCGTCCTGGCGGCGGTAGCGGCGGCCGATCGCGCCCGCGTCGTCGAACTCCACGTTCCAGTGCTTGCGCAGCCGGGCGGCCAGGTCGCGGGCCTTCGGCGAGAGGTCGGCGTTGCGCGAGAGCGGCAGCACCGCGGCCTTGACGGGCGCGAGCCGCCGGTCCAGCCGCAGCACCACGCGCTTGTCGACGCCGCCCTTGGCGTTGGGCGCCTCGTCCTCGACGTAGGCCTCGACGAGGAAGGCCATCATCGAGCGGCCCACCCCGGCCGCCGGCTCGATCACGTACGGCCGGTAGCGCGCGCCGGAGGCCTGGTCGTAGAACGACAGGTCCACGCCGGAGTGGTTGGAGTGGGTGGACAGGTCGAAGTCGGTGCGGTTGGCGATGCCCTCGAGCTCGCCCCACTCCTGGCCGGTGAAGCCGAACCGGTACTCGATGTCGACGGTGCGCTTCGAGTAGTGGGAGAGCTTCTCCTTGGGGTGCTCGTAGTGCCGCAGGTTGTCGGCGGCGATGCCGAGGTCGGTGTACCAGTTGGTGCGCTCGTCGATCCAGTACTGGTGCAGCTCCTCGTCGGAGCCCGGCTCGACGAAGTACTCCATCTCCATCTGCTCGAACTCGCGCGTGCGGAAGATGAAGTTGCCCGGCGTGATCTCGTTGCGGAAGCTCTTGCCCATCTGGCCGATGCCGAACGGCGGCTTCTTGCGCGACGTGGTCTGCACGTTGAGGAAGTTGACGAAGATGCCCTGCGCGGTCTCGGGCCGCAGGTAGGCCAGGCCCTCCTCGGACTCCACCGGGCCGAGGTAGGTCTTGAGCATCATGTTGAAGTCGCGCGGCTCGGTGTACTGGCCGCGGGTGCCGCAGTTGGGGCAGGGCACGTCGGACAGGTCGTCCTCCGAGACCTCCTTGCCCGTGCGTTCGGAGTACTCCTCCGCGAGCTGGTCGGCCCGGAAGCGGCGGTGGCACGACAGGCACTCCACCAGCGGGTCGGTGAACACGCCGACGTGGCCGGACGCCACCCAGACCTGGCGGGGCAGGATCACCGAGCTGTCGAGGCCGACGACGTCCTCGCGGCCGGTGACCACGTTCTTCCACCACTGCCGCTTGATGTTCTCCTTGAGCTCGACGCCCAGGGGACCGTAGTCCCACGCCGACCGGGTACCGCCGTAGATCTCCCCCGACGCGAAGACGAAGCCGCGCCGCTTGGCGAGCGCGACGATGGTGTCGATCTTGGCGGACGAGGGCTTGCTGGCCACGGGTGACTCCAGGTGGACGGACGGTGAGGTTCCAGCGTATCCGGCCACCGCGAGCGCATTGCCCACCCCCGCTCCGCGGCCGAAAACCCGGGCTCGACTTATATAAGCGCTGCCTGTAGCTTGGCGCCGTGCACGCGTTCGACGTCCTCGGCGACCCGGTCCGGCGCCGGATCCTCGAGCTGCTGGCCGAGGGCGAGCAGACCTCGGGGGCGGTCACCGCGGTCGTACGGGCGGAGTTCGGCATCTCGCAGCCCGCGGTGTCCCAGCACCTCAAGGTGCTGCGCGACAACGGCTTCGCCACCGTCCGCCCCGAGGGCACCCGCCGGCTCTACGCGGTGCGCGCGGAGCCGCTCCAGGACGTCGACGCGTGGCTCGACCGGTTCCGCCGGTTCTGGACCCCGCGCCTCGCCGCACTGGCCACCGAGATCGAGCGCGGCAAGCGCGAACGCAGGAGACATGACCCCCACCCCGAGGAGTGAACGATGTTCGACGTGGACCCCCAGATCAGCGCGGTACGCCGCGAGGTGGGCAGGCGGGAGGCCGAGAAGGGCCCGACCGCGGTCGTGACGATCAGCCAGGCCTACGACACCGACGTCGACGACCTGTGGGACGCCTGCACCAACCCCGAGCGGCTGCCACGCTGGTTCGCCCCGGTCTCCGGGGAGCTGCGGCTCGGCGGGCGCTACCAGATCGAGGGCAACGCGGGCGGCACGGTCGAGCGGTGCGACCCGCCGAAGGGTTTCTCCATCACCTGGGAGTACGGCGGCGACGTGAGCTGGGTGCAGGTGCGGCTCTCGGCCGAACCCGGGGGCGGAGCGCGCTTCGAGCTGGAGCACACCGCGTACGTCGACGACGAGCGGTGGGCCGAGTTCGGGCCGGGGGCTGTCGGCCTCGGCTACGACATGGCGCTGACCGGACTGGCCCGCCACCTGGAGACCGGGGAGTCGGTCGCCTACGACCCGACCGCCGTCGGGTGGTTCGCATCGGACGAGGGCAAGCGCTTCTTCGCCGAAGCGGGCGAGCAGTGGTACCGGGCGGACGTCGTCGCGGGCACGCCTGCCGAGATGGCCCGCGCCGCCGCCGACCGCTGCATCGCCGCCTACTCGGGCTGACCGCGGGCGCGGCGGCAAGCCTCTGGCAGGCTCCGGGCGTGCCCGCCCGCCACATCGACGCCGCCGAGCGCCGTGCCCGCCTCGCCGTCCGCCACCGGCTCACCCCGGCCACCCGGACGGACGACGTCGTCACCATCGCCGACGACCTCGCCGGGCTGCACTCCACCGACCCGGTCACCGTGCACATGTCCGCGGCGGCACGCATGCGACGGCCCGTGCTGCCCGCGGTCGACAAGGCGCTGTACGCGGACCGGACGCTGGTGCGCCACCACGCCATGCGGCGCACGCTGTGGGTGTTCGGGCACGACCTCGCGCGGGCGGCGCACCACTCGTCCACGCTCACGCTGGTCGCGCGGCAGCGCAAGCTGCTCCTCGACGCCGTCGCGGGGGCCGCGCTCGGCGCCGACCCGGAGCGCTGGGTCGCCGCCGCGTCCTCCGAGATCCTCGAGGTGCTCGCCGGCAAGGGCCCGCTGAGCGCGCGCGAGGTCGGGAAGCTGGTGCCGCACCTCGCCGTGCCGATCAGGATCGGCACCGGGCGGCAGGTCGCCGAGATGGCGGCGCACTCCCGGGTCCTGCTGGTGCTCGGGTTCGAGGGCAGGGTGCTGCGGGCCCAGCCCACCGGCACGTGGATCAACGGGCAGTACCGGTGGGCGGCGACGCACGCCTGGTCACCGGTGTTCTCCGAGCCCCTCGACCCGCACACCGCGGACGCCGCGCTCGCCCGTTCCTGGCTGCGGGCGTACGGGCCGGGCACCCGGCTCGACCTGCAGTGGTGGGCCGGCTGGACCGTCGCCACCACGAAGCGGGCACTCGCCGACGTCGGCGCCGTCGAGGTCGAGCTGGCCGAGGGCACCGGCTACGTGCTGCCCGACGACGTCGACCCGGCGGCGCCCGCCGAACCGTCCGTGGCGCTGCTGCCCGGGCTCGACCCCTCCACGATGGGCTGGAAGCAGCGCGACTTCCACCTCGACCCGGCGCACGGCCCGATCCTGTTCGACCGCAACGGCAACGGCGGCCCCACCATCTGGGTCGACGGCCGGATCGTCGGCGGCTGGGTGCAGCGCGCCGACGGCATCATCGCCGTGCGGGTGCTGGAGGACGTCGGCGCCGAGCGGCTCGCCGAGGTCGAGAGGAAGGCCCACGAGCTGGAGCGCCTGCTGGGCGAGGTCCGCTTCACCACGCGTTTCCCCGCCCCGCTGCAGACCGAGCTGCGGGCTTAGGAGCGCCCTGAACAACTCGGCCTACTGCGCGACGCCCAGGCGGCGCCCTCACCGCGTTGCCTCGGAGCGCCTCCGGTGGCGCCGCGCATCGCGCGGGGCCGCCGGTCCCGCGGGCATGATCACGGCCTCGGCGCGAGGGCGGCCACGGAAACGGGACCTGGCGTGCACATGTGAGCGTGATGCCCCGATCCTGGCAATCACGGCCGAGGGTCACCTCCGAGGCGACCACCCGGCCGCCGCTCGCTACGGCCGGAGTGGTTCACGACCCTCCTGAGCCAGCAGGCTCCGGTGCGCGGTCGCGGTGCCCGACACGGCCGCCACCAGCGTCTCGAACGTCGCCGGCTCGTCGGCCAGGGCCTCCGAGAGCAGCGGCACCACGTGCTCGCGCACCGGGAACGGGGAGAGCGCGCGCCGGTAGGCGTCCACCGAGGAGAAGCGGACGGTCAGCACCCAGCGGTCCGGCTCGTCGACCGAACGCCCGAACTCGCCGCCGAGACACCCGTCCGCGGCGGTGAGCAACTCCAGCGCGGCGCGGGCGCGGGCGAGGAGGTCGGGGGCGGTGGTGAACCGGCACACGAGCAGCACGCCCCCACCCTTCCAGCACGCGCCTACGATGGTGGCGCGGCCCGCATGCACTTCAGCACCGGGGAGCGCGGCCGCCGCTCCCGGGGATGGGGACGCCGATGTCGATCGTCGCAGGTGCGGGGCCCACCGGCCGAGACGCCGCCGATGCCGGGCCGGCCGCCGACGATCACGCGGAGCACGTGGCCGGCCGCCCGGGATCCATGCCGGCGCCGGTGTACACGACGCGCACCCTCGCGGCCGCCGGCGACCTGCTGCGGGCGCTGGCCGCCCCGGTCCGCATCTCGATCGTGCTGCAGCTGCTCGAGTCCGACCGCTGCGTGCACGACCTCGTCGACGCGCTGCGCGTCGCCCAGCCGCTCATCAGCCAGCACCTTCGGGTGCTGAAGTCGGCCGGCGTCGTGCGGGGTGAGCGCCGCGGCCGCGAGGTGGTGTACTCCCTGGTCGACGACCACCTCGCGCACATCGTGGTCGACGCGGTCGCACACGTCGAGGAGGGGCGATGAACACCGACACGAGGGGGCAGGCGCCCACCACCAGAGCGCTCCGCGCCACCCGGCAGCGGGCGGCAGTGTCGGCGCTGCTGGACCGGCTCGAGGACTTCCGCTCGGCCCAGGAGATCCACGAGGAGCTGCGCCGCACGGGCGAGGGCATCGGGCTCACCACCGTGTACCGCACGCTGCAGACCCTCGCCGACGGCGGCGAGGTCGACGTGCTGCGCACGGGGTCGGGCGAGGCCGTCTACCGGCGCTGCGCCTCCGTCGAGCACCACCACCACCTCGTCTGCCGCCGGTGCGGCCACACCGTCGAGATCGAGGGTCCCGCGGTGGAGACCTGGGCGCAGCGGGTGGCCGACGACCACGGGTTCGTGGAGCTGAGCCACACGGCCGAGGTCTTCGGCCTCTGCAAGGACTGCGGCGCCGCCCGCTGACGAGCCGTTGATCGCCGAGTTGGCGCGTTCCCGGGTCGAATTCGCCCGGGCTTGCGCCGAACCTTCGATCATGCACTCGCGTGGGCGGCGAGCAGCGCGGCGCGGATCTCCGCCACGACGTACCGCGGCCGGTCGACGAGGTCGTGCCAGGTGAAGCGCAGGAGTTTCCAGCCTGCGCGGACCAGAGCGTTCCCCTTACGCCTGTCCGCGCGGAAGCGGTCGACGTCCGAGTGATAGGCCCACCCGTCGACCTCGATCGCCAACTTCACGTCGAGGAACGCGAAGTCGATCGTCCAGCGCTCGAACGGCACCGCGCGCTGCCAGCCCGTGAGCGCGGCGCCGCGGAGAAGGCCCGTCATCCGCCGTTCCGCGGCCGAGTCGGCGCGGTCGGCGGCGGCTGCCAGGACGGCGCCGATGCGCGCGGCGCCGTAGGCGCCCATGTTCCGGCAGTAGGCCTGGTAGAGCTGGTCGAACCGGATGTGCTTCTGCAGGGCGCGGTCGAGGAACGCCGAACCGTCCGGAAGGAGGATCGCGGTCTCCAGTGCGGCAAGCGGTGCCGCCGCACACCAGATGCCGTCGATGCGGACCCGGTCGAGGTCAGCGAGGTCGCGACGACGAATCCGCACGCCCGGGTAGCCCCGCAGTCCGAGCCGCCTCGGTACGGTCACCGCGGTCTCGGCCGGCGCGGTGTCCAGCATCCCGTGCCACCACGCCGCAGCCGGGCCGCAGATGGTCGCGAACTCGCCGCCCCAGAGGGCAGCCGCTCGGACCCGTGCTCGGGCGGTGAGTCGGTGCCCAGCGGCGATGTAGACCCGCGGCGCGACCCGACCCCAACCCTGGTCACGGGCCCGCCGCCGCAGCACGCTTTCGTCGAGGCCGTGCTGGACCGCTTGGGCGGTGGTGATCAGGCCGTCCTGGCGAGCGACGAGCGCGAGGACGTCGGGCAGCGCAACCATGACTGGCAGGATCACCCGAACTACGAGCTCTCCGTGGGCGTTTCGACGAACTCGTCGTCATGATCGGGAAGTCGGAGCATTCGCGGGCGAAATCAGCCCGCGAACGCGCCGAACCCGTGATCAGCGCGGCCGCAACCCAATCGTGACGGCCCCTGGACCGCGGCAGCCTGCTGCGGGAGCATCGGGGATAGCCCCCGACCGGAGGGAGTTGACCTGCCGATGGAGGCGAAAGCGGGCGACCACATCGTGGTGGAAGGCACGGTCGTCGACCAGGGGCGGCGCGAGGGCGAGGTCCTCGAGGTGCTCGGAGCCGGCGAACGCACCTGCTACCGGGTGCGCTGGCAGGACGGCCACGAGTCCGTCTTCCAGCCCGGCCCGGGCGCGCACATCACGTCGCCGGGGTGAGCCGGGCTACTGGGCGGGCTGCTCGGGGAGCAGCGCCGCGCGGAGGCTCGAGGCCCCGCTCACCACGAGCATCAGCAGCGTTCCCATCGCCTTCTCGTCCAGGCCGGAGGCCGGGAACGCGTAGCGCCACGTGACGTCCCAGCCTGCGCTGCCGCGGATCACGCGTGCCGTGCCGAACAGGCCCTCGCCCATCCCGAGCGCCACCTGGCCGGGGATGTCGGACTCGATCGGCAGGTCCCATGCCACCACGCAGGTGAGGTTGAGGACCGGGAGACCCTCGTCCAGGTCCATGCCCTGCAGCGCGCACACGACGCCACCGTGGGCGAAGGTGAGCGCGCCGTCGTCGTCGGCGGTGACGTCGTGGAAACGCTCCAGTGCCGTGCGGGCCACCGCCAGCATCTCCGAGATCGCACCGGTCACGAGGCTGCCTCCGGGGTGTCGAGGGCGCCGCCGAACCGCCGGTCGCGCCGCGCGTAGATCTCGACCGCCTGCCACAGGTGGCGGCGGTCGAAGTCGGGGAAGAGCGTGTCCAGGAAGACCATCTCCGCGTACGCGGACTGCCAGAGCAGGAAGTTCGAGGTGCGCTGCTCGCCGGAGGATCGCACGAACAGGTCGACCTCGGGCATGTCGGGCTCGTCGAGGTGCCGTGCGATCGTGCGCTCGTCGATCTTGTCCGGCTTGAGCCTGCCCTCGGCGACCTGCCGGGCGATCTGCTTGACGGCGTCGGCGATCTCCGCGCGCCCACCGTAGTTGACGCACATGGTGAGCGTCAGGACGTCGTTGTCCTTCGTCTTCTCCTGGGCGATCTCCAGCTCCTTGATCACCGAGCGCCACAGCCGCGGGCGCCGCCCGGCCCAGCGCACCCGCACGCCCATCGCGCCCATCTCGTCCACGCGGCGGCGGATCACGTCCCGGTTGAAGCCCATGAGGAAGCGCACCTCGTCGGGGCTGCGCTTCCAGTTCTCCGTGGAGAACGCGTACGCCGAGAGCCACCGGACGCCGATGTCGATCGCGCCGCGGGCCACGTCCATCAGCGCGGCCTCGCCGCGGCGGTGCCCCTCGATCCGGGGCAGGCCACGCGCGTTGGCCCACCGGCCGTTGCCGTCCATGACCAGGGCGACGTGGTTGGGCACCAGCTCGCGTGGGATCGCCGGCGGACGGGCACCGGAGGGATGCGGCGGCGGAGGCTGGAACCGGCTCACGAACCAAACCCTAAGGGCGAGGGGTGTGGCGGACCTCAGGGTCCCTCCGGTGAGCGCCCCAGTCCGGGCAAACCGCCCATCCCTCTACCGTGTGAATCATGACCGCCCCCGCCCGAGCGCCCCGCCAGGAGAGGTTCGCCGCGTCCCTCGACGGCCCAGCCGCCCGCTGGCTGCGTTGTCGGGAAGCCCGAGTACGCCCGGTACGAGGACTTCCCTCCGCCTTGCCAGCGAACGGCTGGATCCGCCGATGAACGCACCAACCTCCCCTGGCGGGGCGCTGGAGCTGGACGGCATCGTCGGATGGGTCGTCGATCTGATGGAGACGCTCGGCGCGCCGGGCGTCGGCCTCGCGATCGCCCTCGAGAACCTGTTCCCGCCGCTGCCCAGCGAGGTGTTCCTGCCGCTCGCCGGGTTCGCCGCGTCCCGGGGCGACCTGAGCCTCGTCGCCGCGATCGTCTGGACGACCCTCGGGTCGGTGGTCGGCGCGCTCGCGCTGTACGGGCTCGGCGCCGCACTCGGCCGGAACCGGCTGCGCGCGATCGCCGACCGGATGCCGCTCGTGGACGTCGGGGACATCGACAAGGCGGAGGCGTGGTTCGCAAGGCACGGGGCGAAGGCGGTGTTCTTCGGGCGGATGGTGCCGCTGGTCCGCAGCATGATCTCGGTGCCGGCCGGGGTCGAGCGCATGAGCATCCCGCTCTTCCTCACGCTCACCGCCGCCGGGAGCCTGATCTGGAACTCGATCTTCGTGGTGTCCGGCTACCTGCTCGGCGAGAACTGGCACGTCGTCGAGAGCTACGCGGGCATCCTCTCCAAGGTCGTGCTCGGGGCGGTCGTGCTCGCGGTGGTGGTCTTCGTGGTCCTGCGGCTCCGGCGCCGGGGCGACGCGCCGACCGAGCCGGACGAGGCCCCCACCGAGCAGATCCCGGTGGTCCGGGTCCGGCGCCCCGAGCCGGCGCGGCTGTGGTCGGCCCAGCCGTCGTCGACGGAGTGGTCGGCGCAACCCACCCGGCGGCTCCCGGCGATCCGGCCCGACGCACCGCGCCGGCCACAGCGGTAGCGATCGTGCGGACGTGGGCACGCACCGGCGCGGGTCTCGCCCTCGGCGCCTGTTCCGCGGTGACGCACCTGCTCGGCGCGCTCCCGGTCGCTGCGGCCCTGCTCCTGCCCGGGCTCCGGCCACAGGTGGCCGCGGCGCTCCGGCGGCTCGCCGCGCTGGAACGCCGGAGGATCGTGACCCTGCTCGGCGGGATGGGCGCGGGCGCCGAGCCGTCCCCGGGGCGGGCTCTGCGCTACCTCGCCGCGCGGATCCCCGTCGGGCTCCTGGGCGGGGCGGTGCTGGCGCTGCTCGGCGCCGGCCTGATCTTCGCGGGCACGCTCCTCCAGTCGTGGGCAACGCAGACTCCTTGGTTGCTGGAGCGCGACCAGCCCGTCGTCGTGGGTGGCGGGCTGGTCGCTTACTACACGGCTCCCGGCGCGGTGCTGCTCTACCTCGCGCTCGCCGGCGCGGCGGGCGTGGCCCGCTGGGAACGCAGCCTGCTCGCTCGGCTGCTCGCGCCCTCTCGCGAGGAGCGGCTCGCGCAGCGCGTCGAGGAGCTCGCGCGCACCCGGGACGCGATCGTCGCGGCCGTCGACGACGAGCGGCGCCGCATCGAGCGTGACCTCCACGACGGCGTGCAGCAGCGGCTGGTGGCGCTCGGCATGCTGCTGGGCCGGGCCCGCCGGCACCCCGACCGCGCGGACGAGCTCGTCGCGCAGGCCCACGACGAGGCCCGGCGCGCGCTCGTGGAGCTGCGCGAGGTGTCGTGGCGCGTCTACCCGGCGGCGCTGGACACCGGCGGGCTCACGACGGCGCTGGAGTCGGTGGCCGAGCGGGCACCCCTGCCGGTCCGGATCCGCTGCGACCTGCCCGCGGAGCCGCCCGCTACCGTGCGCGCGGCGGCCTGGTTCGTCATCTCCGAGGCGGTGACGAACGCGGCCAAGCACTCGGGCGCGCTGCGGGTGGACGTGGAGGTGGCGACGGTGGACGGACGGCTGCGGGCCACGGTCCGCGACGACGGCTGCGGGGGCGCCGACCCGGCGGGCGGCGGCCTCGCCGGTCTGGCCCGCCGGGTCGCCGCCGCGGACGGCGCCTTCACCGTGGACAGCCCGCCGGGCGGGCCGACCGTCGTCACCGCGGAGCTGCCGTGCGCGTGACGATCGCCGAGGACTCGGCGCTGCTGCGCGAGGGGCTCGTCCGCCTGCTGGTCGACGAGGGCCACGAGGTGGTGGCCGCGGTCGGCGACGCCCGGGCCCTGCTGGGGGCGGTCGAGCGGGAGCAGCCCGATGTCGTCGTCGCCGACGTGCGCATGCCACCCAGCCACAGCGACGAGGGCGTGGTCGCGGCACTGGAGATCCGGCGGCGGTGGCCGCGGGTCGGGGTGCTGGTGCTGTCGCAGTACGTCGAGCGCCGGCACACCGCGCAGCTGATCGGCGACGACGGCGGCCGCGTCGGGTACCTGCTCAAGGACCGCGTGGCCGAGGTGGGCGAGTTCCTGGACGCGCTGGAGCGGGTCGGCGCCGGCGGGGCGGCGTTCGACCCGGAGGTGGTGCGGCAGTTGCTCGCCGCCGGTCGCCGCGCCGACCCGCTCTCCCGTCTCACCCCCCGCGAACGCGACGTGCTCGACGCCATGGCCGAGGGACTCACCAACGCCGGGACGGCCGAACGGCTGCGGATGTCGGTCAGCGCCGTGGAGAAGCACGTCGCGTCGATCTTCGGGAAGCTGGGCATCCCGGAGACGGCGGGCTACAGCCGGCGGGTGCTGGCGGTGCTGCGGTACCTGGGCTCCTGACCCCGGCCGAGCCTGGACGCCGTTCTCCGCGGGGAGTACGGTCGCCCCTATATTCATCAACCGATGAAAAAGGGGGATCACGATGAGCGAGCGCACGACCTGCGCCGTCGTCGGCGGCGGACCGGCCGGCATGGTGCTCGGCCTCCTGCTCGCCCGGGCGGGCGTCGACGTCACGGTCCTGGAGAAGCACGGCGACTTCCTGCGCGACTTCCGCGGGGACACCGTCCACCCGTCCACGCTGCAGCTGCTCGACGAGCTCGGGCTCGGCGGGCGCTTCGCCGACATCCCGCACAGCGAGGTGCGCGAGATCGCCTTCCCGTTCCCCGACGGGTCCCGGGTCGTCATCGGCGACCTGCGGCGGCTCAGGGTCGCTCACCCCTACATCGCGATGGTCCCCCAGTGGGACCTGCTGAACCTGCTCGCCGAGGCGGGAGCGGAGGAGCCGACGTTCACGCTGCGGATGCGCGCCGAGGTCACCGAGCTGGTCCGCGAGGGCGGGCGCGTGCGCGGTGTGCGCTACCGCACGGAGGACGGCGAGCTCCACGAGCTGCAGGCCGACGTCACGGTGGCCTGCGACGGCCGCTGGTCGATCGCCCGCGCCCAGGCCGAGCTGCAACCCAAGGAGCTGCCGGTGCCGATCGACACCTGGTGGTTCCGGCTGCCCCGCAGGCCGGGCGACGACCCGGGAGCCCTGACGCCGGTCGTGCGCAGCCGCCGCTTCGTGCTGGTGATCCCGCGGGAGGACTTCCTCCAGCTCGCGTACTTCGGCCGGAAGGGCAGCGACGCCCAGCTCCGCGAGCGCGGCGTCGAGTGGTTCCGCCAGGAGATCGCCGCCACCGTCCCGTGGCTCGCGGACCGGGTCGGCGAGCTGGAGTCGATGGACGACGTCAAGCACCTCGACGTCCGGTTGAACCGGCTGAACCGCTGGCACGTCGACGGGCTGCTGTGCATCGGGGACGCGGCGCACGCGATGTCCCCGATCGGCGGGGTCGGGATCAACCTCGCCGTTCAGGACGCCGTCGCCGCGGCCACCCTGCTCGCCGGGCCGCTGCGGCGCAACGACGTCGGCACGGACGTGCTGGCCGGCATCCGGAGGCGGAGGCTGGTGCCGACGATCGCCGTGCAGACCCTGCAGCAGACCCTGCACCGCGTCGTCCTGCAACCGATCCTCGACGGGGAGCGGCAGGGTCCGCCGAAGCCCGTCCTCGCGCTGCTGAAGGCGATCCCGGCGGCGTCGTTCGTGCCGGCGTACCTGATCGGGGTGGGCCTGCGCCCGGAACACGCCCCGGCGTTCGCCCGGCGGGCGCCGAGCCCTACGTCATAGCCCGGCGTTCCACCAGCGGCAGCGACCGCAACTGCCGTTCCAGGTGCCACTGCAGGTGGGCGGCCACGAGCCCGCTGGTGTCGCGACGGGTCACGCCGGTGGCGGAGTCGGCGGTGTCCCAGTCACCGTGCAGCAGCGCGTCGAGCAGCGTGAACGTCTCCTGCGACGGCCGTACCGAGCCGGGTGGACGGCAGCGCGGGCACACCGCTCCCCCGGCGGCGATGTTGAACGCGGCGTGCGGTCCGGGCTCGGCGCAGCGGGCGCACTCGGAGATCGCGGGCGCCCACCCGGCGTGGGTCATCGCGCGCAGCAGGAACGCGTCGAGCACGAGCGACGGGTCCCGCTCCCGGCCGGCCAGCGCCCGCACCGCCCCGACGAGCAGCAGGTAGACCCGCAACGCGGGCTCGCCCTCCTCGGCGACGAGCCGGTCGGCCGTCTCCAGCATCGCGCAGCCGGTCGTGTAGCGGGCGTAGTCGCCGATGATCCCCGCGCCGAACGCGTCGACGGTCTCGGCCTGGGTGATGATGTCGAGCGAACGCCCGGTGTAGCACTGGAGGTCGACGTGGTTGAACGGCTCCAGCCGCGCCCCCCAGCGCGACCTGGTGCGCCGCACGCCCTTCGCCACCGTGCGGACCTTGCCGCGGCGGCGGGTGAGCAGCGTGACGATCCGGTCGGCCTCGCCCAGCTTCTGCACCCGCAGCACGAGGCCGGTGTCACGCCACAGGGTCACCGGACCAGACTACGACCGGCCTGCGCTTGACACCGCCTCCCCACACCGGGTGAGGTGACCCTAACTCGATCCGAGGAGGCCAGGTGACCCACGTCGTGCCCGAGCACCAGCGTGCCGCGGCGGAACGCACCCTCGCGGCTACACCGGGGGTGCGGGGCGAGCCGAGCGACGCGGAGCGCTCCCGCACGCTGATCGCCGCCGTCCGCACCGGCTCGCTGGCCACGATCGGAGAGGGCGGTTTCCCGTTCGGCTCGCTCGTCTCGCACGCGCTGGACCCGGCGGGACGACCGTTGCTGCTGCTGAGCGACCTGGCCGAGCACAGCCGCAACCTCGCCGCGGACCCGAGGGCGTCGCTGATGGCGACGGAGGTGGGAGCGGGCGACCCGCTCGCACTGGCGAGGGTCACCGTGATCGGCCGCGTCGGGGAGCTGCTGGGCGACGAACGCGCGGCCGCCCTCGAGACGTACCGGGCCGCCCAGCCCGGCGCGTTCTACGCCGGGTTCGCCGACTTCCGGCTCTACCGGCTCGACGTCGAGTCCGTCCGCTACGTGGGCGGCTTCGGCCGGATGAGCTGGGTGGACGCCGCGGGCTACGCCGAAGCCGAGCCCGACCCGCTGCGCCCGCACGCCGAGCGGATCATCGCGCACATGAACGACGACCACACCGAGGCGCTGGTGTTGTTCTGCCGCCGGTTCGCCGAGCGGCCCGACACCACCACGGCCCGGATGGTGGCCGTCGACCGTTACGGCTTCGCCGTGCTCGCCGCCGACGAGCCGGGCGGCCAGGAGACCGCGGTGCGCCTGCCGTTCGACGAGCGCACCGACACCCCGGACGCCGCCCGCAAGGCGATGGTGGAACTCGTGCGCCGGGCGCGGGCCGCGTAGGGGCCCTCCTCTCAGGCTGACGCCGCTGCGTGGCAGGCGCCCCGCCCCTCGGCGTGCGCCACCACCCGGCCGTTCGCGATGCGCACGGCCGCCTCGGTGGCGTCGCTGACCACCCGCTCGCCGACCGCCGCCGCAACGGCTCCCGTCGGGTCGTGCACCACCTGGAGCCCCGGCCACGCCGACTCGGGGAAGGCCGGTCGGATGCACCGGCACACGTCGCCGACCACCAGCCGGGCGAGCGGCGCCAGCTCGCCGGGATCGCTCGACACCAGCACCGCCGTGACCGTCGAACCGGGCGGGGCCGCCCGCACCGCCTCCTCCACGGCCACGAGCCGGTGCAGGCCGAGCACCGCGACGACGCCGTCGTCGGCGAGGCGGGCCGGCGTGCCGCGGACGGCGTCGACCGCCGCCGGGGGGTCCCACGGCCGGCCGGCCGGGCGCGCGCGGGGCACGTACGGCAGGTGCGGCGGGGCCCACTCGTCCCTGCGCCCGCTGCCGAGTTCGAGGTCGGCGAGCCCTTCGCAGGCGCTGACGACGTCGAACGGGTCGGCGAAGCCAGGCGCCGCGGCGGCGAGCTGGGCGGCCCCGTGCAACGTGGTGAGCGCGACCTCGGCGGCCCGCACCCGCCGGCCCGCCTGCGACGGCCCGTGCATCCGCTCCAACGCGAGCCCGAGCAGGACCGCGTCCAGGGCCATGAGCTGGGCGAACGGTGTGCGGGTGCGCTCGTCGGCCAGCACCTCGGGCAGGAGGTCGGCCCCGAGCGGCACCCCGTTGTCGGGGTCGGGATCCGCGGTCGCGAGGGGCAGGCGTCCGACCCAGGCCCTGGCGAACGCGCCGAGCGCGGTGCGGGCCGTGGTGCCGGGCACGACCTGTGGGATCGCGGCCCGCTCGGCCTCGGCGGCCAGGACGGCGAGGTAGAGGGCCCGCTTGCCCGGGAAGTTGGAGTAGACCGCGCCCCGGGTGAGCTCGGCGCGCTCGGCGATGACGTCGATCTTGGCGTCACGGAAGCCGCGTTCCAGGAACTCGGTGCGGGCCGACGCCAGTACCCGCTCGCGGGTGCGCTCCTGCGCCTGGGCCCTCGTGAGCCGGCCCATCGCCCTCCCACCGTTTGCCGATCTCCGTCGGGCGGATGATACGTTCGCCATTCAGATGACGAGAACATCTGATTATGCCATCCAGGAGGCGCCGTGTCCGACCTGCCCGAGATCGACCTCACCGACCCCGCCGTGCTGCGCGACCCCTTCACCGCTCACGGGCGGGCACGGGAGCGGTCACCGCTGGTCCGGCTCCTCGTGCCCGGCATGTCGCCGATGTGGGGCATCACGCGCCACGCCGAGGCACGGACGGTGCTCTCCGACCCGGCCCGGTTCGCCCTCGGCCCGGCCACGTTCGCCCTCAAGCCGGACGTGTCCGCGGATCTGGCGCCCTACCTGCGGTCGATGCAGGAGATGGAAGGGCCCGAGCACGCGCGCCTGCGCCGGCTGGTGGCGCCGGCGTTCACCCCGCGGCGTGCCGCCGAGTTCCGGCCGCGGATCGAGGCGATCGTCGAGGGCCTCCTCGACGACCTCTACGCGCACGCCGCGGACGGCCCGGCCGACCTGCTCGCGCACCTCGCCCGGCCGCTGCCGATGGCCGTGATCTGCGAGCTCGTCGGCATCCCGGGGCCGGACCGGCCGCGCTGGCGGGAGTACGGGGAGGGGGTCGCGGCCGGAGCAGGGGCCGCGTTCGCCGACGCGATGCCCGGCATCATCGAGGGGGCGAAGGCGGCGGTCGCCGCCCGCCGCGCCGATCCCCGTGACGACCTCGTCTCCGACCTGGTCCGCGCCCAGGACGAGGACGGCGATCGGCTCGCCGACGTCGAGCTGGTCGCGCTCGTCTGGCAGCTCGTCCTGGGTGGTCAGACCCCGACGAACCTCCTCGCCAACGGCGTCGAGACGCTCCTCGCCCACCCCGACCAGCTCGCCGCGCTCCGCGCCGACCCCGGGCTCGCCCCGCGGGCCGTCGAGGAGCTGATGCGCTGGTGCGGCCCGCAACTGCTGGCGTTCCCGCGGTTCACGACGCAGGACGTGGAGCTGTCCGGGCTGCGGATCCCGCAGGGGCAACCGGTCGTCGCGGTGATCGCGGCCGCCAACCGCGACCCGCGCGCGTTCCCCGACGCCGACACCCTCGACGTCACCCGCGAGCACCCCGCGCCCCACCTCGGCTTCGCCCACGGCCCGCACTTCTGCCTGGGCGCCGCGTTCGCGCGGGTGCAGACCCAGGTGGCCCTGACGGCGCTCCTGCGCCGCGCCCCGGGCCTCGCGCGGGCCGGCGAGGCCCGGCGCGCCCCCGACGGCGGCACCTGGCGGCTGGCCGCCCTCCCGGTGACGTTCTGAGCCCCGGACGCCAGCATGGTGGCTTTACTGCGGTGCTATGCCGGTAAAGCCACCATGCTGACGTCAGAAGCCCAGCTTGCGCAGCTGCCTCGGGTCCCGCTGCCAGTCCTTTGCGATCTTCACGTGCAGGTCCAGGTAGATCTTCGTACCCAGCAGCGCCTCGATCTGCCTTCGCGCGTCGGCACCCACCTGCCGCAGCCGGGCGCCACCCTTGCCGATCACGATGCCCTTCTGGCTGGACCGCTCGACGTAGAGGTTGGCGTGCACGTCCAGGAGATCGTCGCGGCCCTCGCGCGGCACCATCTCCTCGATCACCACGGCGATCGAGTGCGGCAGCTCGTCGCGCACGCCCTCGAGCGCGGCCTCGCGGATCAGCTCCGCGACGAGCGTCTCCTCCGGCTCGTCGGTGAGCTCGCCGTCCGGGTACAGCGGCGGGCCCTCGGGGAGGCGGGCGACGAGCAGGTCGGCCAGCAGATCGACCTGGAACCCGTCGACCGCTGAGCAGGGCACGACCTCGGCGAACTCCATGAGCCCGCTCAACTGGGTGAGCCGCTCGGCGACCTGCTCGGGCCGGGCGATGTCGGTCTTCGTGACGACGCCCAGCACCGGGGTGCGGCCGGCGACCGAGCGCAGCTCGTTCACGATGAACTCGTCGCCGCGCCCGACGGGCTGGTCGGCCGGCACGCAGAAGCCGATCACGTCGACCTCCGCCCACGTCTCGCGCACGACGTCGTTGAGCCGGCTGCCGAGCAGCGTGCGCGGCTTGTGCAGGCCCGGCGTGTCGACGACGACGAGCTGGGCGTCCGCGCGGTGCAGGATGCCGCGGATCGCGTGCCGGGTGGTCTGGGGGCGGCTCGACGTGATCGCGATCTTCTGCCCGATCAGCGCGTTGGTCAGCGTCGACTTGCCGGCGTTCGGCCGGCCGACGAAGCAGGCGAAGCCGGATCGGAAACCCTCCGGGACCTGGGCGAATCCGCTCATCGCTCGGCCTCGCTGCGCTCGGCCGGCGCTTCGCGCGGGCGCTGTGACACTGGTTCGCTCGCACGCTCGCTCACAGCGGCGCGAGCTTCTCGCCGGTGAGCTTCTCGAGGATCTCCCGGCCGATCGGCAGCGCCGCGGTGGCCGCGGGCGAGGGCGCGTTCAGCACGTGCAGCACCGAGCCCGCACCCGACCCCTGCTCGACGAACAGGAAGTCGTCGACGAGCGTGCCGTCGGCCTTCACGGCCTGCGCGCGCACGCCCGCGCCCGCCCGGTGCAGGTCCTCCGCGCGCACGTCGGGGAGCATCCGCTGGATCTGCTTGACCATCGCCGCGCGGGAGAGCGACCGGTGCATCTCGCCGAACCCGTACTTCCAGTGCTGCTTGGCGATCTTGAGCATGCCCGGGTAGGTGGCCGTCGCCAGGAACTCCTTGGGCTTGACCACGCCCCAGGAGTACCCCTCGCGGGCCAGTGCGAGCACCGCGTTCGGGCCGGCGTGCACGTGCCCGTCGACGCCGCGGGTGGCGTGCACACCGAGGAACGGGAACGCCGGGTCGGGCACCGGGTAGATCAGGCCCTTCACCATCCCGGCGGCCCGGTCGCTGAAGCCGGAGTACTCACCGCGGAACGGGATGATCCGCACACCGGGGTCGGCACCGGCCGCCTTGGCGACCTCGTCGCAGCGCAGGCCCGCGCAGACGACGACCTGCTTGCCGAGCAGGTCGCCGGTCTCGGTGCGCACCACGACGTCGTCCGCGCGGCGGGCGATCGCGGTCACGGGCCGGTTCAGGTGGATCTCGCCACCCTCCTTGCCGACCAGCTCGCCGATCTTCTCCGCGACCGCGCGGTAGTCGGTGACGCCCGTGGACGGGACGAACAGCGCGGCGATCCCACGGACGTGCGGCTCGTGCTCGCGCATGCCGGCCTGGTCGAGCTCGTGGTTCTCCACGCCGTTGGCATCGCCGCGCCGCTTGAGCTCCGCCATCCGCGGCAGCTCCTCCCGCTCGGTGGCGACCACGAGCTTCCCCGTGACCTCGTGCGGCAGGTCGTGCTCCCGGCAGAACGCCACCGTCTCGGCGCAGCCGGCCACCGCGAGGCGCGCCTTGTAGCCGCCCGGGGCGTAGTAGAGCCCGGAGTGGATGACGTTGGAGTTGTTGCCGGTCTGGTGGCGGGCGAGCTGCGGCTCGCGCTCGACGACGGCGACGGAACGCCCGGTGCGGGCCACCGCGTGCGCGGTGGCGAGGCCGACGATGCCGCCGCCGACCACGACGACGTCGAACGAGGGGGTGGTCATGAATTGATCTCCAGACGAAGGGTCTCGACGACGGGGTCACCCGGAACGGGCATCGCTCTCCTCCCGCCGGGCGCCGTCCTCGTCGGGCGCCGGTTGTTCGACGGGCTCCACCAGCACCGTGTTGATCCGCACGCGACCGCGGGCGTCCTTGCCACCCTCGGCCAGTAGCCGCAGGCCGGCCACCTCGGTCTCGGCGCCGGGCAGCGGAACCCGGCCGAGCTGCTGGGCGAGCAGCCCGCCGACCGTGTCGACGTCGGCGGCCGCCAACACCTCGCCGAGGTCGTCCTCCTGCCCGTCGACGCCGTCGGGGCCGGCGAAGAGCTCGAGGAGGTCCTCCACCGGGAGGCGCGCCGACACCCGCAGGCGCCCCTCGTCCAGCTCCTGGACGTCGGGCACCTCCGCGGTGTCGTACTCGTCGGTGATCTCGCCGACGATCTCCTCGAGGATGTCCTCGATCGTCACGACTCCCGCGGTGCCGCCGTACTCGTCCACCACGATCGCCATGTGGTTGCGTGCGGCCTGCATCTCCTTCAGCAGCTCGTCCACGCGCTTGGTGTCGGGCACGAGCGCCGCGGGTCGCATGACGTCGACCAGCGGGGCGTCCGGCTGCTCGACCTGCGCGCGCACGAGGTCCTTGAGGTAGGTGACACCGATGATGTCGTCGATGTTCTCGCCGAGCACCGGGATGCGCGAGTAGCCGCTCTTCAGGGCGAGCCGCAGCACCTTGTCCACCGGCGTGTCCCGAAGGGTCCACACGACGTCCGGCCGCGGCACCATCACCTCGCGCACGATCGTGTCACCCAGCTCGAACACCGAGTGGATCATCTGCCGCTCGTCCTCGTCGACGACGCCGCTGGTGCTGGCCATGTCGACGAGCTCGCGCAGCTCCACCTCGGAGGAGAACGGACCCTGGCGGAAGCCCTGCCCCGGCGTGATCGCGTTGCCGACCAGGATCAGCAGCTTCGTGAGCGGCCCCAGCAGCGTCGCGAGCGCCCGCACGGGGGCGGCGACCAGCATCCCGATCCGGTACGGGTGCTGGCGGCCGAGCGTGCGGGGGCCGACGCCGATGAGCACGTAGCTCACCACGACCATGATCGCGGCCGCCGTGAGCCCGCCCGCCCAGTCGCGGTCGAAGATCTGGATCAGCGCGATCGCCAGCAGCACGGTGGCGCCCGTCTCGGCGGCCAGCCGCAGCAGCAGGAGCAGGTTGACGTGCCGCGGGCGGTCGGCGGCGACGACGGCGAGCGCGCGCGAGCCGGGTCGGCCCGCGCGCACGAGCGCGTCGACCCGGGCCCGCGACACCGTGTTGAGGGCCGCGTCGGCGGCGGCGAACAGCCCGGCGAGCGGGACCAGCAGGACCGCGGTGACGATCAGCGGCAGGGTGCCGTCCACCGGGCTCAGGAATCCTCGAGGCCCGCGGTGCCGAGCACCGCGGAGTCGCTCCGCTGCCGCGCGGCCTCGGCGGCGACCTTCTCGCGCGCGGCCCGCCAGTCGGAGAGCAGCTTGGCCTGCAGGCCGAACATCTCCCGCTCCTGCTCCGGCTCGGCGTGGTCGTACCCGAGGAGGTGCAGCACGCCGTGCACGGTGAGCAGGTGCAGCTCGTCGGCGAGCGGGTGACCGGCCTTCTGGGCCTGCGCCTTGGCGAAGTCCGGGCAGAGCACGATGTCGCCGAGCAGCGCGGGCCCGGTGTCGGGGGCGTCGGGGCGGCGGGACTCCTCGGCCAGCTCGTCCATCGGGAACGACAGGACGTCGGTGGGCCCGGGCTCGTCCATCCAGCGCTCGTGCAGCTCGCTCATGACCTCCTCGGTCACGACGAGGATCGACAGCTCCGCGGCGGGGTTGACGTGCATCGCATCGAGGGAGAAGCGCGCCACCGAGGCCAGCAGCGACTCGTCGACGGGCACGCCCGACTCGTTGCACACCTCGATCGACACGTGTTTCCCCTGCTCCACTCGCTTACCGGACAACCAGCCTAGACCGTCGACCCGGGTGGGTAGGTTCGCCTCCATGGTGACCGCGAACTGGGCCGGCAACGTCGTCTTCTCCTCGCGGGAGGTCCACCGCCCCGATTCGGTGGCGCGGCTGCAGGAGCTGGTGGCCCGGAGCGACCGGGTCCGGGCGCTCGGTTCCGGGCACTCGTTCAGCCGGATCGCCGACACCGACGGCGAACACGTCACGCTCGCCGGGCTCCCGCCCGTCGTCGAGATCGACACCGCCGCGTCCACGGCCCGCGTCTCGGCGGGCCTGCGCTACGGCGAGTTCACCGGACGGTTGCACGAGGCGGGATTCGCCCTGCCCAACCTGGGTTCGCTCCCCCACATCGCCGTGGCCGGCGCCTGCGCCACCGGCACCCACGGGTCCGGGCAGGCCAACGGCGCGCTCGCCACGGCCGTCTCCGCCGTCGAGCTGGTGGGTGTCGACGGCGAGCTGCGCACCGTCCGCCGCGGCGACCCGGAGTTCCCCGGCTCGGTCGTGTCGCTCGGCGCGCTCGGGATCGCCACGGCGCTCACGCTGGACCTGCGTCCCACGTTCGGCATCCGGCAGTGGGTCTACGAGGGCCTCGCGCTCGAGGACGCCGAGGAGGCCCTCGGGGGCGGCTACAGCGTCAGCCTGTTCACGCACTGGGCGGGCGCGGGCGTCGAGCAGGTCTGGCTCAAGCAGCTCGACACCGACCCCGAGCCGCCCGTCCGCTGGCTCGGCGCGACGCGGGCCGCGGCGCCGGTGCACATGGTGCCCGGGGTGGACCCGCAGCACTGCACGGCCCAGCTGGGCGAGCCCGGGCCATGGCACGAGCGGCTGCCGCACTTCCGGCTCGCGTTCACCCCGAGCAGCGGGGAGGAACTGCAGTCGGAGTACTTCGTGCCCCGCGCCGCCCTCGCCGACGCCCTGCGCGCGATCGACGGCGTCCGCGACCACCTGCGGCCGGTGCTGCAGGTCTCGGAGATCCGCACGGTGGCCGCGGACGACCTGTGGATCTCCCCCGCGCAGGGTCGCGACTCCGCGGCCCTGCACTTCACCTGGGTGCCCGACACCGAGGCCGTGCTGCCCGCGGTGGCCGCGCTGGAGACGGCGCTCGCCGAGTTCGGCACCCGCCCGCACTGGGGCAAGGTGTTCGGGACGACGCCGGCCACGGTCGCGTCGCTCTGGCCGCACCTGGCCGACTTCGCCGACCTCACGCTGAAGCACGACCCGGAGGGCAAGTTCCGCAACGCGATGCTGGAGGCCTACCTGCCCCGCTGACGCGCCCCGGAGAAGTTCAGGAAAGCCACATTCCTGTACTGCAGGTTCATGAATGTGGCTTTCCTGAACCCGGGGCGGGGCCTACCCCTGCACCACCGGGTTCGTCAGGATTCCCACCCCGGGGATGCGGCACTCCGCCACCGTGCCGGGGCGGATCTGCACCGCACCCGGGGTGCCGGTGGCGATGATGTCGCCGGGGTACAGGGGCATCACCGCGCTGTGGAAGCTCACCAGGAACTGCGGGGAGTAGCGCATCCGCGCGACGGTGTTGCTGCGGTGCACGGCGCCGTCCAGGACCGTGCTGACCTCGACGTCGGCGAGGTCGCCCACCTCCGCGAGCGGCACGATCTGCGGCCCGAACGAGAAGAAGCCCGGGAAGTTCTTGGACCGGGTGAGGAAGCGCGGGTTGCGCTCCAGGATGTCCTCGGCGGTCTGGTCGAGCACGGTGGTGACGCCGAAGACGTGGTCGAGCGCGTCGGCCTCGCTCACGTTGCGGCAGTAGCGGCCGATCACGAGCGCCAGCTCGCCCTCCGCGGTGGTGCGCGAGCTCTGCGGCGGGATCGGGATCTCCTCGCCCGGGCCGATCACCGTGTGGTCGCCCTTGACGAACGACGCCGGCTCCTCGGGCACCTGCTCGGACAGGTCGGCGGCGTGGTCGACGTAGTTCAGCCCGATGCCCCAGATCAGCCGCGGGTGCCGGTACGGCGCCCCGAACGCCACCGACGACTCCGGCACGAACTGCGCGTCGGCGGCGGACTCGACGGTCTTCGCGAGCTCGGCGACGCGTTCCCCGGTGAGGACGGCCCGGACGTCGCCGTCGAACCCCGGGAGCAGGTCGGGCACGCGGGCGACCCCGCGGGCCGGGTCGACCACGGCCGGGATCTCGGTCCCGTCGACACGGATGCTCGCCAGACGCATGCTGGTCCTCTCCTGCGGTGGTAGTCAGGCCACGGTACGGGCCTTGCGGCGGCCGACCTCCGCCAACCTCGCCGAGATCGCCTTCCGGATGCGGGGCAGCACCGTCGGCAGCAGCACGAGGACCGCGATCACGATGAGGAGCACCAGGCTCGTCGTGCGCTGCACGAAGATCGTGAAGTCGCCGCCGGAGATGATCATCGTCTGCCGGAGGGTCTCCTCGGCGAGCGGCCCGAGCACCAGCGCGATCACCAGCGCCGCGGGCGACATGCCGTACCGGCGCATGAAGAACCCGAGCACGCCGCAGCCCAGCATGATCCCGACCTCGATGATGCTGCCGTTCACCGAGTACGTCCCGGCGACGCAGAGCAGGATGATCACGGGGGCCAGCATGCGGAACGGGACG
The DNA here is from genome assembly GCF_054486945.1 of Pseudonocardia wallangbongensis. Lineage (NCBI taxonomy): Bacteria > Bacillati > Actinomycetota > Actinomycetes > Pseudonocardiales > Pseudonocardiaceae > Pseudonocardia > Pseudonocardia wallangbongensis. The sequence goes on along the minus strand of NZ_JBRERS010000004.1, from coordinate 285,135 downwards.
CGGGCGATGCTCGCGAAGACCGGGATGCAGAAGACGTTGACCAGCAGCAACATCACGTTGCCCAGGTACATGCTGGCGATGAGGCCCCAGGCGAACTCCGGGTTCTGCTCCATGAGCAGCGGCCCCGGCTGCAGCCCCCACATCAGGAAGCCGCCGATCAGCACCGCGGTGGACGCCGACCCCGGGATGCCCAGCGTCAGCAGCGGCACCATCGCCCCCGCGGACGCGGCGTTGTTCGCCGCCTCCGGCCCGGCGAGCCCGGCCATCGCGCCCTTCCCGAACCGCTCCGGCGTGCGCGAGACCGACTTCTCCAGTGTGTAGGACATCAGCGAGGCCACCGTGGCGCCCGCTCCGGGCGCGGTGCCGACGGCGAACCCGAGGAACGAGCCGCGCAGGATCGGGCCGCGGGACTCCCGGAAGTCCCGCCGGTCGGGCCAGAACCCTCGGCTGCCCGCGCCCACCGCGAAGTAGCCGAGCCGCTCGAGGTGCCCGCCGCGCCAGAGGGTGTGCAGGATCTCGCCGATGCCGAACAGGCCGATGGCGACCGGGATGAAGTCGATCCCGTTGATCAGCTCGGTGGAGCCGAACGTGTAGCGCTGCGCCCCGCCGCCGATGTCGACGCCTACCGTCGCGAGTGCGAACCCGATGAGCGCGGACAGCGCCCCGAGCAGCCAGTTGCGGCCGATGACCACGATGAGCGTGAGCAGACCGGCGATGACCACCAGGAACAGCTCCGGCGGGCCGAAGCTGCTCGCCACCGCCGCGGTGACCGGGGCGGCGATGCTGATGAGCACCGCGCCCACGGTGCCGGCGACGAACGAGGCGACGGCGGCCATCACCAGCGCGGGGCCGGCCCGGCCCTGCCGGGCCAGCGGGTACCCGTCGAACGTGCTGGCGACGGTGGCCGACTCCCCCGGCGTGTTGATCAGCACCGACGTGATCGTGCCGCCGTACATCGCGCCGTAGTAGACCGCGGCCAGCATGATGATGGCGCCGGTCGGGTCGAGGCTGAACGTGAGCGGCAGGAGGATCGCGAGGCCGGCCGACGGACCGAGGCCGGGGATCACCCCGACGACCATCCCGATCATCACGCCGGCCGCGAGCAGCAGCACGTTCTGCACGGTCAGCAGGGCCAGGATCCCCTGGCCGAGATCGACGAAGACGTCCACGGTGTCGTCCCCCTGCGGTCTAGAACGGCAGCACGCCGGCGGGCAGTCCTGCGTTCAGCAGCGTCTGGAAGAGCAGGTACAGCCCGACGGCCAGCCCGACACCGAGCACGGCGTTCAGCACCGGGTGCTCGCGGTTGAGCAGCCACAGGCAGCCCAGCAGGAACAGCGCCCCGGCGACGACCGCCCCGAGCACCGTGAACACGGCGGCGAGGGCCACGCTGGCCCCGACGACGATCGCCATCGTCCGCGGGTGCCGGCCGAGGTCGGGCCCGTCGGTCTCCGTCTCGGACTCGGTCTCGGGCTCGGCGCGGCGCACGCTGCGCACCAGCGCCACGACCGTGAGGACGACCCCGACCCCGCCGATGATGCGGGGGAAGAACCCGGGCCCGATCCGTCCCGCCGCGGTCCGCCACTCCATCCCGAGCGCGAGCTGGACGTAGCAGGCGAAGACCACGAGCAGGATCCCGAAGAACACCGTCCGCGCGCCGACCTTCCACCGGCGGTTCGCCGCCACCGGGACGGCTCCGGACTCCACAGCCGTCACAGCGCGCCGCGCTCGGTGAGGATGCGCTTGAAGTCGGCCTGCGTCTTGTCGAGGTACGAGGAGAAGTCCGGGCCCCAGCGCAGGTCCTGCGACAGGTGGTTGCTGGCGACGTAGTCCTTCCACTCCTGCGTCTCGACGACCCGCTTCATCGTCGTGATCCACCACTGCTGCGCGTACTCGGGAGCGTCCGGCGGGAGGATCAGCCCGCGGGGCATCGACGGGAGCCCGGTGAACCCGAGCGACTCGTCGGTGGGCACGTTCGCGATCTCCGGCAGGGGCTCGGCCGCCGTCGTGAGCAGCGCCCGCAGCTGGCCGGCCTGCACCTGCCCCAGCACCGTGCCCGGGTTGGAGATGATCGCCTCGAGGCTGCCGGACAGCATGGCCGTCTGCATCTGCCCCTCGTCGTTGAACGGCACGTACTCGATCGCGTAGCCGGCCTGGTCGGCGAGCATCGCCTGGATGATGAAGTCGACGTTGACGGTGCCGATCCCGCCGACGACCACGCTCCCCTTCCCCCGCGCGTGCTCCACCCAGCCCGCCCAGTCGGTGACCGGGCTCGTGCCGGGCACCAGGAAGAGCGCGTCGTCGGTGGCGAAGAGCCCGACCGGCGTGAAGTCCTGCGGCTGCCAGCCCGTGTCGGCCTGCAACGGCGTGGTGATGAACGAGCCGGACGTCGTCGAGATCGAGTAGCCGCTGCCGGCGTCGCTGAGGACGTGCCCCCACCCCGTGGCTCCGCTGCCGCCCTCCCGGTTCTCGACGACGATGTCGTGCGGGTAGAGCTCGTGCTTCTTCAGGATGTCCACGATGGCGCGGGCCATGATGTCGTTCCCGCCGCCCGGCCCGAAGGCGATCGTCCAGTCCAGGTCCTGCGACGGGTACTGCTCCGGCGACTCGGTGGTCCCTGCGCCGGAGCAGCCGGCCAGGACCACCACGGCGGCCGCGGCGAGTGCCCTTCGGAGAAACATGGCGGTCTCCCTTCCCGGCGACGGTGCCGGAGTGCGGGGCTCTACGTGCTGGGCTTCGTCATGTCCACGTGAACCGGGGCGGGCGCTTCTCCAGGAACGCGCGCACGCCCTCGGCGTAGTCACCGGTGTCGAACGACCCGCTGCGGATCGCGATGGTCTCCGCGTCGTCGGTGAGCTGGCCCGCCACGACCCGCCGGACCATCTCCTTGCCCTTCCGCACGCTGTACTGCGCGCGCGTGGTGACGATCTCGGCGAACCCGTACGTCGTGGCGGCGAGCTCGTCGGTGGGCAGGACCTCGTCGAACAGCCCGAGCGCGACGGCGCGATCGGCGGGGATCTGCTGGCCCGAGACGAGGATCCAGGTGGCGCGCGACGGCCCGGCGAGCTCGACGATCCGCCGGGTGGACTCGAGGCTGTAGACGAGGCCGAGCTTGGCCGGGGTGATCGCGAAGCGGGCGCGGTCGTCGGCGAAGCGCAGGTCACAGGCCAGCGCCAGGCCGGCGCCGCCGCCGATGCAGTAGCCGTGCACCATCGCGATCGTCGGCTTCACCATGCCGTCGAGCGCGCGCTCGGCGGCGGCGACGTGCTCGTTGTAGCGGCGGGCGCGCTCGGCGTCGCCGCGCTCCCGCTCGAACTCCGCGATGTCGGCCCCGGAGGCGAAGGACTTCTGCCCCGCTCCCCTGAGCACCACGACCTTGACGTCCGGGTCGGCGTCGAGCCCTGCGAGCAGGCCGGGCAGCTCCCGGTACATGTCGATGGTGATCGCGTTGTGGCTCTGCGGCCGGTTGAGCACCACGGTGGCGACGCCGTCGGGCCCCTCACGATCGATCAGGATCTGGTCGGACATGGGTCAGGAAGCCTGCCTTTCGGGGTGGGCGTCGTAGGCGACTCCGCTCGCGAACAGCTCGGCCACCTCGTCGTCGCCGATGCCGCTGTCGCGCAGCACCTGCGCGGTGTGCTGCCCGAGCCATGGCGCGGGGCCGCGGACCCGGAAGTCGAGCGCGGAGAACTTGGTGGGCGGCGCGATCGTGCGCATCGGCCCCATGATCGGGTGCTCCTGCTCGACGACCATGCCGCGCTCGATGACGTGCGGGTCGTCGAGCGCCTCGGCGTAGGTGAGCACGGGGCCACCCGGCACGCCGGCCCGGTCGAGGCGCTTGATCCACTCCTCGGTGGTGCGGGTGGTGGTGAGCCGCTCGATCTCGATCTCGAGCTCGTCGATGTGCGCCATCCGGTCGGTCAGCGTCGCGAACCGGGGGTCGGTGAGCCACTCCGGCCGGTCGAGCACGCCGGTGACCAGGCGCTTCCAGAGCCGGTCGTTGTTGGCGCCGACCGTGACGTAGCCGTCGGCGGTGCGGTACGCCTGGTACGGCGTGGAGCGCCGGTGCCGGGTGCCCGTCGCCGCGGGTTCCTCTCCCCCGCCGAACCAGGCGCCCGACTCCCACACCGTCCACGCCAGGCCGGCGTCGACCAGCGAGATGTCCAGGTGTTGCCCCTCGCCGGTCTGGCCCCGCTGGATCTGCGCCGCGAGCACGGAGTAGATCGCGGTGGCGCCCGCGGCGATGTCGTTGATCGCGATGCCGACCTTGGCCGGGCGGCCGCCCGGCTCGCCGGTCATCCGCATCAGGCCGGTCGCGCCCTGGGCCATGATGTCGAAGCCCGGCCGGTCCCGGTACGGCCCGGTCTGCCCGAACCCGCTGATCGAGCAGTAGATGATGTCCGGCCGCACGGCCCGCACGGCCGCGTAGTCGATGCCGAGGCGGCGCACCACGCCCGGCCGGAAGTTCTCGATCACCAGGTCGGCGTCGGCGGCGAGGCGCAGGAAGAGCTCACGCCCGCGGTCGGTCTTGAGGTCGAGCGAGATGCTGCGCTTGCTCCGGTTGGGCATCGCGAAGGGGTAGCTCTCCCCCTCCACCTTCGGCGCGAGCCGGCGGGAGTCGTCACCGGTGACCGGCTGCTCGACCTTGATCACGTCGGCGCCGAGCTCGGCCAACACCATCGTGCAGTAGGGCCCGGACAGGAACCGGGTCAGGTCGAGGACGCGGAATCCGTCGAGCGGGAGCACCGTACCGCCTTTCCCGTATCACGGGATATCATCCCGCGTTGTGGAAACAGTACGATTCGACTCGGCCCTGGTCAAGGGCTCGGGCAGCGGAGGAGCGGTGGCGGACGCAGCGGAAGCCCCCACGCGGGCCGGCGTCCAGTCGATCGACCGGGCCGTCGCGATCCTGCGCTGCTTCGACGCGCGCCGCCCCGAGCTGGGCATCAGCGAGATCGCCCGGATGACCGGCCTGTCGACGAGCACCACCCACCGGCTGCTCGCCGCGATGCAGAACAACAGCCTGGTGCGCCAGGCCCCCGGCCGCCGCTACGGGCTCGGCCCGCTGCTCGTCCAGCTCGCCCGCAGCGGGGCCGTCCCCACCACGCTGCGCGACACGGCGCTGCCGCTGATGCGCGTGCTGCGGGACGAGATCGACGAGACCGTCGCCGTCCACGAGCTGCTGCCCACCGACGAGCGCGCCGTCGTCGACCAGGTGGAGAGCCACCAGGAGCTGCGGCGCACCTACACCGACATCGGCGTGCCGCTCGCCCTGCCGCACGGCGCACCGGGCAAGGCGATCCTCGCGATGCTGCCGCCCGACCGGCAGGAGCGCTGGCTCTCCCAGCCGATCCCGGCCGCGACGCCCCGGACGATCACCGACCCCGACGAGCTACGCGCGCAGCTCGCCACGATCCGCGCCCGCGGCTGGGCCGACTCGTACGCGGAGCGGTACCCGGGCATCCGCGCCGTCGCGGCCCCGCTCTTCGACCACACCGGCGCCGTGGTCGGCGCCCTCGGCACCTCGGTGCCCGAGGTGCGGATGGACGACCGCCGAGCGGCCGAGCTCGGCGAACGCGTGAAGGCGGTGGCGTGGGAGGTCTCGGAGACCCTGGGCGCGACGACGGAGGCGGTGGCCCGCACGGTGGAGGCAGCGGGCGGGGGAGCCTGACCCGTTGCACGAACGGCACTCTCGTACCGCCCTATTGGACGAGAGTGCCGTTCGTACAGGTCAGCGGCGGCCGCGAGTGGGTGGTGTTGGCGCGATTCGCGAAGGCCCTCGCGTTGGCCGGTCGGAGATGTGATCGGGTAGGTCCGGGTGGCCCTCGTTTGATTCGCGTGGGGTGCACGAGCGGGCGCGCGGCGCGTTGCGCGCGGCGGTACGAACAGGGCCAGGTGGGAGAACCACCGATCCTGTGGGCACGCTGCGAGATGCTCGTCTTACCTCCCGGACCAGCGTACGAGCACTCACCTCGGGAGCAGGTCGACTGCGCGTAGTCACCTGCGGTCACGGGTCGGGACCACCGGATAGTTGCGTGGGCACCCGGCAGTGACGGTCTCGTCCAGGACGGGCGTGCCCCCGCGTCGGGGACGGCCGTCCACGTCACCACGGGTTCGGTAGTTCCGCCCACCCGGCCACCTCACAGAGGTGAGGGTCGCTGCGGGCAGGTGGACCGCACGGGAGGCCGGGAGCCGCGGGGTGGCCGTCCGGCGCGGGGTGTCGGGGACGGCGCGCCAAGCCGCCCGTTTCATGATCAGATAGATCCCACGGGGTCCCGGATCCAACACCCAAGGAGTCGACATGATCACTGTGGGATGCGGCTCAGCGCCCCGGACAAGGCGATCCGCCGCAACTCGGACCGATCAAGCGACCTTGATCGCTACGAGACCACGCTGATCGCCACCGCGAGGGCCGGTTGCAACATCTCGGATCGATCACAGGCGCCGACCGCGCGAGCCCCGGCCCCTCTGCACTCCAGGGCATGCTTCCGCTGCACGAACGGCACTCTCGTCCGAACTTGTCGGACGAGAGTGCCGTTCGTACGGGTCAGCGGCGACCCCGGCGGCGCTGGTCCTGGGGCGGGCCGTTGCGGGGCGCCGCCGCGCGGAGGTTGGGGCGCTCGCCCGCCGCGTCCCACCTCGCGTAGGCGTCGACGATGTCGGACACCAGCCGGTGGCGCACCACGTCCTTGCTGGTGAGCTGCCCGAAGTGGATGTCGTCGACGTCGCCGAGGATGTCGCGGACGATGGTGAGCCCGGAGCGGGTGCCGCCGGGCAGGTCGACCTGCGTGATGTCGCCGGTGACGACGATCTTCGAGCCGAAGCCGAGGCGGGTGAGGAACATCTTCATCTGCTCGGGCGTGGTGTTCTGCGCCTCGTCGAGGATGATGAAGGCGTCGTTGAGCGAGCGACCGCGCATGTACGCCAGCGGCGCCACCTCGATGGTGCCGGCGGCGATCAGCTTCGGGATCGACTCCGGGTCGATCATGTCGTGCAGCGCGTCGTACAGCGGCCGCAGGTACGGGTCGATCTTCTCGTAGAGCGTGCCCGGCAGGTAGCCCAGCCGCTCCCCCGCCTCGACGGCCGGGCGGGTGAGGATGATCCGGTTGACCAGCTTGGCCTGCAGCGCCTGCACGGCCTTGGCCATCGCCAGGTACGTCTTGCCGGTGCCGGCGGGGCCGATGCCGAAGACGATGGTGTGGGCGTCGATCGCGTCGACGTAGCGCTTCTGGTTGAGCGTCTTGGGCCGGATCGTCTTGCCGCGCCGCGACAGGATGTCGAGCGACAGCACCTCGGCGGGCGACTCCCCGATGCGGGCGCGCTCGTCGGCCTGTCCGTCGCCGAGCATCTCGACGGTGCGCCGGACGGCGTCGGGCGAGACCTGCTGGCCGCGCTCGGCCAGCATGATCAGCTCGGTGAAGACGCGCTCGGCGAAGGCCACATCGGGCGGGGTCCCGGTGAGGGTGAGCTCGTTGCCACGGACGTGGACGTCGGCCTCGAGCATGTCCTCGGCGACGCGCAGGCTCTCGTCGCGCGAGCCCAGCAGCGCGAGCAGAGCGGCGTCCGGAACGGCCATGCGGGACTGGACGGGATCCGGATGGGTCAAGGGGTGTGCCGCCTGCTTCCTGTCTCTGCTCGTGGGACTGCGTCGATGCTACCGCGGGAGACCGACGAAACGCCCGCCGTTTCGGGCCGCGACCCTTGACAGCGCATTTAGTCCACCGATTGGATTTAACACATGCACGACGACTCCGAGCTGGTCCAGCAGCGGGTCGCGCGGTTCGTCCGCGAGCGACTCGTCCCGGCGATGCACCGGGAGCGGGTGCCGCTCGAGGTGACCGCGTGGACGGCACCGGGCGAACCCGTGCCGTTCGCCGAGGCGGTGCGGCAGGAGTTCACCCCGTTCGCGGTGGGCTCCCCGTGGGGCCGGCCGTGGGGCACGGTGTGGTTCCACGTCACCGGCACGGTGCCGGCGGGCTGGACCGACCCGGGCACCCGTCCCGAGCTCGCCGTCGACCTCGGGTTCGCCGGCGTGCAGCCCGGCTTCCAGTCCGAGGGGCTCGCCTACACCCCGGACGGCGTCGTGGTCGCGGCCGTCGAGCCGCGCAACGCGCAGGTCCCGCTCCCGGGCGGCCCGGGATCCGTGGTCGACCTGTACGTGGAGGCGGCGTCCAACCCCGGCGTCGCGAGCGGCTGGACGTACGCCCCCACGCGGATGGGCGACCTCGCCACGGCGGGCGACGACCCGCTCTACCGGCTCGTCGCCGCCGACATCGCGCTGCTCGACGTCCCGGTCTGGGAGCTGGCTCAGGACTTCTGGACACTGTCCGGGCTGGTCACCGAGCTGCCCGCGGACCTGCCGCGGCGCGCCGAGGTGCTGCGCGCGCTGGAGCGGGCCGTCGACGCCGTCGACCCCGACGACGTGGCGGGCACCGCCGGGCAGGGCCGGGCCGAGCTGGCCGGCGTGCTGGCGAGCCCGGCGTGGCCGAGCGCGCACCGGGTACACGCCGTCGGGCACGCCCACATCGACTCGGCGTGGCTGTGGCCGGTGCGCGAGACCGTCCGCAAGGTGGCACGGACGTTCGCGAACGTCCTCGACCTGATGGACACCGACGACGAGTTCGTGTTCGCCGCGTCGTCGGCCCAGCAGTACGCGTGGCTGCAGGAGCACCAGCCGGAACTCTTCGAGCGCGTCAAGCAGCGGGTGGCCGAGGGCCGGTTCGTGCCGGTCGGCGGGATGTGGGTCGAGTCCGACACCAACATGCCCGGCTCCGAGGCACTCGCCCGCCAGTTCGTGGCCGGCAAGCGGTTCTTCATGGAGCAGCTGGGCGTGGAGCCCCCCGAGGTGTGGCTGCCCGACTCCTTCGGCTACTCCGCCGCGCTCCCCCAGATCATCACGGCCGCCGGCTCCCGCTGGTTCCTCACCCAGAAGATCTCCTGGAACGAGACGAACGTGATGCCCCACCACACGTTCCGCTGGGAGGGCATCGACGGCACCCAGGTGTTCACGCACTTCCCGCCCGTGGACACCTACAACTCCGAGCTGTCGCAGCGCGAGCTGGCCCGCGCCCAGCGCCAGTACGCCGAGAAGGGACGTGCCAACACCTCGCTCGTGCCGTTCGGCTGGGGCGACGGCGGCGGCGGGCCCACCCGCGAGATGCTCGCCGCGGCCGCGCGCACGAAGTCCCTGGAGGGATCGCCGGCCGTCCGGATGACGACGCCCGCCGAGTTCTTCTCCACGGCCGAGGCGGAGTACCCGCGCCCGCCGGTGTGGTCCGGCGAGCTGTACCTGGAGTTCCACCGCGGCACCTACACGTCGCAGGCCCGCACCAAGCGCGGCAACCGCCGCAGCGAGCACCTGCTGCGCGAGGCGGAGCTGTGGGCCACCACCGCGGCCGTCCGGGCCGGCCTGCCCTACCCCGCCGACGTGCTGGAGCGCTGCTGGCACACCGTGCTGCTGCAGCAGTTCCACGACATCCTGCCGGGCACCTCGATCGCCTGGGTGCACCAGGAGGCCGAGCGCAACTACGCCCGGGTCGCCGAGGACCTCGAAACCGTCATCGCCCGCTCGCTCGCCGCGCTCGCCGGCGACGGGCACGGCGAGGTCGTCGTGAACGCGGGCCCGTACGCGCGAGACGGCGCCCCCGCGCTCGGCGGGGTCGTGAGTGGAAACGAGCGCTACGGCACTCGTATCCACGCACGGCCTGTTGTGGTCGAGCCCGGAGCGGCGGGGACGACCCTGGACAACGGCATCGTGCGAGCGGTGATCGATGCCCGCGGCCTGCTCACCTCGGTGTACGACCTGGCCGCCGAGCGCGAGCTCGTGCCGCCCGGCGCGGCGGCGAACCTGCTGCAGCTGCACCGCGACACCCCGACCCAGTGGGACGCGTGGGACATCGACGAGCACTACCGCCGCCACGGCCGCGACCTCACCGACGTCGCCGAACTGGCGGTCGTCGACCGCGGGCCGGAACGGGCCTCCGTGCGGATCGTGCGCAAGGCGGGCGCGTCGACGGTCACGCAGGTGGTGTCCCTCGACGCCGGTTCGGCGGCGATCGACATCGACACGCACGTCGACTGGCACGAGCGGCAGAAGCTGCTCAAGCTCGCCTTCCCCGTCGACGTGCACGCGGAACGCGCGACGTCGGAGATCCAGTTCGGCCACCTGCACCGGCCGATCCACACCAACACCTCGTGGGACGCCGCCCGTTTCGAGACCGTCGCCCACCGCTGGGTGCACGTCGGCGAGCCCGGCTACGGGGTGGCCGTCGCGAACGACTCGACCTACGGCCACGACGTCACCAGGTCGACCCGTGCGGACGGCGGCACGACCACGGTCGTGCGGCTGTCGCTGCTGCGCGCGCCGCTCTTCCCCGACCCCACCGCCGACCAGGGCGAGCACCGGCTGCGCGTGTCCCTGCGCGCCGGCGCGACGATCGGGGACGCGGTGGCCGAGGGCTACCGCCTGAACCTGCCGCTGCGCACCGTCCCGGGCGGCTCGCCGATCGCACCGCTGGTGACCGTCGACTCCCCCGCGGTCGTCGTCGAGGCCGTGAAGCTGGCCGAGGACGGCAGCGGCGACGTCGTGGTCCGGCTGTACGAGGCGCACGGCGGGCGGGCGAGCGCCCGGATCACGGCCGGCTTCGAGCACTCGGGCGTGGTCGAGACCGATCTCCTGGAGCGGCCCCTCCCGGAGCCGGTCTCCCTCTCCACCGACGGCACACGGCTCGACCTGCGCCCGTTCCGGATCGCCACGCTCCGGTTCCACCGTCCATGAACAACTGATGCTCATCCGTCATTGACACCCGTGTGATCCGGGCCATAGCGTCCGCCGAGTAAGGGCTTTCCGTCCATCCCGTCACCGACGACGAGAGGCCAGCATGCCTGCGGGAAAATCCGATTTGCCGAATATGCCGCTCTCCACTCGGCGCACGTTCCTGTCGCTCGCCGGCGCCCTCGGCCTGGGTGGCGCGCTGGCCGCCTGCGGCGGCGACAGCGGTGGGCTCGACAGCGGGAGCGGGTCCGGTGGCGGCAGGCCGACCCTCAAGCAGTGGTACCACCTCTACGGCGAGTCGGGCACCGAGCAGGCCGTGAAGCGGTACGCCGAGGGCTACGAGCCGGCCACCGTCGAGGTGCAGTGGACGCCGGGTGACTACAACTCGAAGCTCGCCTCGGGGCTGCTGTCCGACAGCGGTCCCGACGTGTTCGAGTACGGCGAGTTCAACGTGGACATGGTCCGCAGCGGGCAGGTCGTCCCGCTCGACGACATCGTCGGGCCGGTGCGCGACGACTACACCGCCGTCGACATCACGGCCACGTCGCTCGACGGGGCCATCTACGGCGTGAAGGTCGTCGACGACACCGGGTTCATCTACTACCGGAAGAGCCTGCTGGCGGCGGCCGGCGTGCAGCCGCCCACGACGATGGACGAGCTGATCGATGCGTCGCGCGCGCTCGACCGGGGCGGCGTCAAGGGCCTGTTCATCGGCAACGACGCCGGCGTCACCCCGGCGTTCGGGGGCGGCGCGATGCTCGATCCCGTGCTGTGGGCGGCCGGCACGGCCAACCTCACCGCGGACAACCAGGTCGGGTTCACCACCCCCGAGGCCAAGGACTCCTTCCGGAAGCTGCGGGAGCTCGCCGACAGCGGGTCGCTCCTGCTCGGAGCGCCCACCGACTACTGGGACCCCTCGGCCTTCACCCAGGAGCTCACCGCCATGCAGTGGTGCGGACTGTGGGCGATGCCGAAGATCCAGGAGGCGCTGGGCGACGACTTCGGCATCGTGCCCTGGCCGGCGCTGAGCGCCACCGTCGGCAAGCCGTCCACGTTCCTCGGTGGCTGGACCTCCATGGTCAGCGCCAAGGCGCAGGACGTCGACATGGCCAAGGACTTCACCAGGTGGCTGTGGATCGACAACGCCGAAGCTCAGGAGGACTTCAACCTCAACTACGGCTTCCACATCCCGCCCCGCAAGAGCCTCGCCTCCCGTGCCCAGAAACTGCAGGAAGGGGTGGCGGCCGAGGCGCTGCGCATCTTCAACGAGTCCGCGGTGGCCCGGAACCCGATGTGGACCCCGAAGATGAAGTCGGCATTCGCCGATGCCGCCACCGCGATCGTGCGTGCGGGTGGCGACATCGACGCCGAGCTCGGCAAGGCGCAGCAGGCGGTCGAGGCCGAGCTGGCCCGCCTCGCGGCGTGAGCGGAGCTCACCATCGGACACAGCACAGCCGCAGCTGGAGCGCAGCCGACGAGCACCAGCGAGGAGGTTGCGTGACAGCGGTCCAGACTCCGCCCGCGGCGGCGCGGCCGGCCGGCACCCGGCCGCGTCGCCGCGGGAGCATGGGGGCGACGCCCGCGTTCTGGCTCTTCATGGGGCCGTTCCTCGCCGGGCTGGTCCTGTTCGTCTACCTGCCGATCGCGTGGAGCTTCGTCCTCAGCTTCAACCGGGCGCAGAACACGGTGGAGCCCCGCGAGTTCATCGGCATCCAGAACTACATCGACCTGCTGTCGCCCGGGCCGTTCCTGGACAGCCTGTGGACGTTCACGATCTTCGCCGCGATCATCGTGCCGATCACGTTCGTGCTGGCGCTGCTGCTCGCGGTCCTGCTGAACCAGATCACCGTCGCGCGGGCCTTCTTCCGGTCGGCCTTCTTCCTGCCCACCGCGTGCTCCTACGTCGTCGCGTCGCTCGTCTGGAAGCTGTCCATCTTCAACGGCGTCCGCTTCGGGCTGGCCAACCAGGTGCTCTCGCTGTTCGGTGTGGACAACATCGCGTGGTTGTCGTCGGTGAGCCCGCCGTGGTACTGGCTCGTGATCGCCACCGTCCGGCTGTGGCTCCAGCTCGGCTTCTACATCATCCTGTTCCTCGCCGGGCTGCAGCGGATCTCGCCCGAGCTCTACGAGGCCGCGTACGTCGACGGCGCCAAGGCGGGGTGGCAGACGTTCCGCCACATCACCCTGCCGCAGCTGCGGACGACGTCGGTGGCGGTGCTGCTGCTCAACCTGATCGCGGCCTACCAGGCCTTCGACGAGTTCTACAACCTGCTGGGCAACAGCTCGCTCGCCCGGCCGCCACTCGTCTACCTCTACTACACCGCGCAGGGCAACCAGGACTACGGCCACGGCAGCGCGGGCGCCATGATCCTCGCCGCCCTGATCGTGCTGGTGACGCTGGTGCAGAACCGCGTCTACGGGTTCGGGAGGCCCGAGACATGAGGCCCGAGACATGAGGCAGACGAGCGTCCCCGGCACCGTGGCGCGGTACGCCGCTCTGGTCGTCGCGACCGTGCTGTTCCTGGTGCCGTTCTACCTGATGCTGCGCAACGCGCTCGCGACCGACAAGGAGATCACCGGCGTCGACTGGACGATCTTCCCCGGCTCGCTGCAGTGGGGCAACATCGCCGAGGTCTTCGAGGAGACGTCGGGGAACTTCGCGCGCACCCTGTTCAACTCGGCGTTCATCGCGGTGGCACAGACCGTCGGCACCGTGGTGCTCTCGGCGATGGCCGGGTACGCGCTGGCCCGCATCCCGTTCCGGTTCGCCACCCCGATCTTCTACGCGGTGCTGCTGACGCTGATGGTGCCGCCCGCGGTGACGTTCGTGCCGAGCTTCATCATCGTGTCGCGGCTGGGCTGGGTGAACTCCTACCAGGGGATCATCGTCCCGGTGCTGTTCAGCGGGTTCACCGCGTTCCTCTTCCGCCAGTACTTCCTCAACTTCCCGCGCGAGCTGGAGGAGGCCGGGCGCATCGACGGCCTCGGCTACCTCGGCGTCTTCTGGCGGATCGTGGTGCCCAACTCGTTGAGCTTCTTCGCCGCCATCTCGGTCATCACGGTCATCCAGTCGTGGAACCAGTTCCTCTGGCCGCTGGTCGTCGGGCAGGACCAGGACATGTGGACGGTGCAGGTCTCGCTCTCGACGTTGATGACCGCGCAGACGATCAACCTGCACCAGGTGTTCATGGCCGCGCTGATCTCGATCGTGCCGCTGGTACTGGTGTTCGTCTTCCTGCAGCGCTACCTCGTGCAGGGCGTCGCGGAGTCGGGGATCAAGGGCTGATCCCCGCCGGCGTGGACGAGTGATCGCTCCGGCATCGCGGCGAACGCCCTCCGCGGGCCCCGAGCCGGATCTCGGAACGATCAGGGCCGGTGATCCTCACCCACCTGCGGGTGCGCGACTTCTCGCCGTCGCTCGGGCTGGCGGGCGCGTTCCTCGCGCTCGCGGTGGCCTCGATCGTGACGCGGCTGGCCGTCTGACCGTCACGCCTGGTAGAAGGCGCTGCCGTCCAGCCGGCCGCCGTCGCAGACCGGCCCGAGGTCCCAGATCACGGAGAACGGCGAGGTCTCGTCCGGCGGGATCACGCGGAGCTGGCTGGCCGGCACCTGGCACGGCTCGTCCACCGGCTCGTCGCCGGTGGGCACCACGGTCCACTTCAGGTCCTTCCGCGCGGCCGACCCCGGCAGCAGCCGCACGAGTGCGGGCGCCGGGTCGGGCAGCCGCGTCAGCCGGGTCGGGATCGGCACCCCGCTCGCGGTGTAGAGCTCGGCGCCGCCGTAGCCGTACAGCGTGCACGTGTTGGTCGACGTGTTGGTCACCACGAGCGTCGCCACGCGCTGACCGGCGCCCGGCTCTCCCGGCTCCATCCGCCCCGCGAGCTGGGCGGGCGCGCACCGCGGGTCCCCCGGGGGAACGTCGGGCGGTCGCTCCGCCCCGCCACCGCCACCGGCTGCCGGGGGCGGAGGCGGGCCCGGCGCTGCCGCCGGGGGCGCCACGGCCGCGGGCGTCTCCGCCGGCGTCGCCGTCGGAGCGACGGTCGCGATCCCCACGCCGGTGGGCTGGTCCGTCCCCGCGCAGCCCACCAGCAGCCCCATCCCCACCAGTAGAACGCCTGCACCCGCCGCGATCCGAGATCCGCCCATGTCCGTTCCCCTGCCGTTCGACTCCCCTGTGCAGGAAAGACGCGCCGGCACGGGAACGGTTGCCATGGCGAACGAGGTCCTCAGCCGATGGTGGTGCCGGTCGAGCGGTCGGGCACGACCCGGTCGACGAGCCAGATCGTGAGCGCGGCGGCGGCGTAGCAGGCACCCGAGATCGACGCGGCCGGCCACCCCGCCCGCGCGTAGAGGGTGGAGGTCGTGACGGCGCCGAGGGCCGATCCCAGGGAGTAGCAGATCATGTAGGCGCCGATGATGCGGCTGCTCGAGTCCGGGTCCCGGGCGACGATGAGGTTCTGGTTGGTGACGTGCACGGCTTGGACGGCGAAGTCGAGCAGCACCGCGCCGAGGGCCACGAGCCACAACGCGTGCCCGGCCTGCCCGATGAACCACCACGAGGCGATCAGGACGGCCAGCGACGCCACCGTGACCGCGCCCGCCCGGCCGCGATCGGCCCACCGACCGGCGCGGGCCGCGCCGAGGGTGCCGGCCAGGCCGGCGAACCCGAACAGACCGATCCGTTCCGGGGAGAGCCGCCAGGGGGCGGCGCTCAGCGGCAGGGCCAGACCGCTCCAGAGCACACCGAAGGAGGCGAACAGGAAGAACGCGATCAGCGCCCGGGTCCGGAAGACCCGGTCGGCGGCTCCGAGGACGAGCATCGAGGCGACCGCCCGTCCGTACGACCGCGGCGCCGGGCGTGGTCGGTCGTCGGGCAACGCCATCCAGGTCAGGACGGCCATGGCCACGGCCACAGCGGCCGCGCACGCGTAGACGGCCCGCCATCCGGCGAGGCCGCCGACGAACCCGGCGACCGTACGGGCCGTGATGATCCCGACCACCACCCCGGAGGTGACGATCCCGAGGTTCCGGCCGCGCTCCTCGGGAGGGGACAGCGCCGCGGTGTAGGCGACCGCGATCTGGACCACCACCGAGAAGGCACCTGCGAGCGCCACCCCGGCGTAGAGGGCCGACGGGGTCGTCGAGGTCGCCACCACGGTGGCGCCCACCGCGATCAGCAGCAGATGCGCCGGGATGAGCGACCGGCGGTTCAGCCAGTCCCCCAGGGGGACGAGCGCGGCGAGGCCGACCAGGTAGCCCGCCTGCCCGGCGGCCACCACCCAGCCCAGCTGCCCGGTCGAGATCGACATGTCGGCGCCGACCCGCTCGAGCAGGGGCTGGGCGTAGTAGACGTTCGCCACCGACACCCCGCACAGCACCGCGAGCAGCAGGCGGCGCGCAGGAGTGAGTCCGATGGTGGGAAGCGCGGGTGTCGAGGGCGGCACGACCGTCCAATCGGTAGTAGATTGCAACCAATCGGCAACGTAGACGCAAAGGTGGTAAAATGCAACCGATCGAGCCCGGGGGTGGGTGGTCCGACCCTTCCTGCCCCGTCGCGCGCACCGTGGATCTCGTCGGTGACCGGTGGAGCCTGCTGATCCTCCGCGATGCCGTCGGCGGAACCCGGTCGTTCACCGACTTCCAGCGCGGCCTCGGCGTCGCCAAGAACATCCTGACCGACCGGCTACGCCGGCTCGTGGACCACGGCATCCTCCGCCGGCAGACCGCTCCGTCCGGGAAACGCCAGGAGTACGCCCTCACGGGCTCCGGTGAGCAGCTCTTCACCGTGATCGTGGCCTTGCGCCAGTGGGGCGAGGCACACGCGTTCGACACCGGTGAGCCGCATTCGGTGCTGGTCGACGACGAGACCGGCGCCCCGGTTCCGACACTGCGCGTGGAACGGCCCGACGGCGCCGCGCTCACCGCCGCGAACACCCACGTCGAGAAGCCGGCCCGGTGACACAGCGCGGGGCCGATGCCCGTCGATACGCGGGGATGATCCGAAGTTTCGGTTGTCCATGGCTGTCGCTGCAGCCATGAGGGCGACAGTTCTGTCGCCCTCACACCATTTCCGCTGATCAAGCGCCTGATCTGGGCGCTGGCGCAGGGGCCGCGCCACCGGAGCGCCCGCTGCTCGTCCCTGGCCGCACCCGACCAATGATCGAGTTCGGACCTGCTCGCCTAATGCCCCCGGAACGCCTCCGCCAGCCACCAGGAGCCGCCGTCGGACGCGATCCGGGCGTGTACGAGCAGCGGTCGATCCCGCGGGCCGGCCACCCACCGCGCCACGGCGTCGAGGTCGGCCTGCGCGTTGACCGTGACGGCCTCGAAGCCGTAGCCCCGCCCGATGGCGGCGATGTCGGTGTCCGGGAAGGCGACGGTCGTGTGGTCCTCGCCGGTGAAGTGGTGCACCTCGGCGCCGTAGCCGCGGTCGTCGTACACCACGACCACCATCGGGAGCCCCAGCCGCGCCACCGTCTCCAGCTCGGCCGCCGACATGAGTGCGCCGCCGTCGCCCAGCGCCGCCACCGCGAGCCGGTCCGGCCGGGCGCACGCCGCGCCGATCGCGGTGGCCAGGCCCAGCCCGATCGACTGGAAGCCCTGGGTGAGGCAGTAGCCGTGCTCGTCGGGCACCCGCAGGTAGGCGCTCGGATAGCCCATGAAGTTGCCCGAGTCCACCGCCACGGTGCGCTCGGCGGGCAGCAGGTCGTCGAGGGCGATCGAGAGTGATCGGGGGTCGATGCCGTCGGCCCCGGTGAGGTCCTTGTAGGGCTCGTACCGCCAGCGGCCGCGCTCGGCGATCGCGGTCTCGACCTGCGGGGTGCGGTAGCCGGTCCGCGAGCCGTCGAGCGCGGCCCGCACGTCCGCGGCGGTGGCGCCGACGTCGCCGAGCACGCCAAGGTGCACCGGCCGGTTCGCGCCGATCGCGTCGGCGTCCAGGTCGACCTGTACGACCGTGGCGTCCGGGCCGATCAGCGCCCCGTGGCGCATCGTCCACATGTTGAGCGTGCAGCCCCAGCCGACGACGAGGTCGGCACCCGAGATCAGCTCGGCGGCGAGCGGGGTGGCGAAGCCGCCGGAGATCCCGAGCGCCCACGGGTCGTCGGCGAAGAGCCCTGCCGCCACCGCGGACGTGGCCACCAACGCCCCGGACGCGGCCGCAAGCTCCCGCAGCTGTCCACCGGCGCCCCGGGCCCCGCGGCCCGCGACGAAGACGGGCCGCTGCGCCCCCGCGATCAGGCGGGCGAGCGCCGCCACCGAGTCCGCACCCGGACGGACCGGCGCGAGCGACTGCAGCGCGGGCACCGGGCCGGCCTCCGCGGGCTCCGCCTGCACGTCGAGCGGCACGTTGAGCACCACGGTGCGGCGCTGCTCCACGACGGTGCGGTAGGCGCGGACGACGTCGGCGAGCGCCGAGCCGGGCGAGTGCACCCGCTCGGGCACCGCGCCCACCGAACGGGCCAGCGCGTCCTGGTCGATCCGGAAGTTCGACCGCACCGCCGCCGCGCCGGTGTCGGCGGCGAGCACCAGCATCGGGGTGCGGCTCTTCGCCGCCTCGGTGATCCCCGTCAGCGCGTTGGTGAGCCCGCAGCCCTGGTGCACCGAGAGGACGCCGACGCGTCCGCTGGTGCGGGCGTAGGCGTCGGCCATCGTGGCGGCGCCGCCCTCGTGCCGCGCCGCGACGTAGGGCACGCCGCCGTCGCGCAGCGCGTTCGTCAGGTGGAAGTTGCCGCTGCCCACCACCCCGAACGCGTGCCCGACGCCCAGATCGGCGAGGGCCCGCCCGACCAGTTCGGCGACCGTCACCGCTCCACCAGCGCCAGCACGCGCGCCGGGCTGCCCGAGCCGCCGACGATCGGCAGCGGCCCGGCCACCACCACGGCCCCGGTGGGCGGCAGCTGGGCCAGGTTCTGCAGCTGGGTGAGCCCGTACTTGCCCGCGCCGAGCAGGAAGCTGTGGCACGGGAACGGCGGGTCGAAGCCGTGCGCCGCGCCCGCGTCGGTGCCGACCGTCTCCACGCCGAGACCCATGATCGGTGCCTCCTCGGCGAGCCACTTCGCGCACTCCCCCGAGATCCCCGGGGACGCGCCCCCGTTCAGGAACGCGTCGGAATCCGCGCTGCGGGCGTCCCACCCCGTGCGGTAGAGCAGCCAGCCGCCCTCGGGAAGCGCGCCGTGCTCCTTCTCCCAGGTCCGCACGTGCTCGATCTCGAGCAGGAAGTTCGGGTTCGCGGCAGCCTGGTCCGCGAAGTCCAGCACCACGGCCGGGGCGAGCAGCTTCTCCGGCGCGACCTGCGCGATGTCCTCGCCGTCCTTCGCCGTGACCCAGTGGACCGGCGCGTCGAAGTGGGTGCCGGTGTGCTCGGAGGTCCGGATGTCGTTCCAGTACCAGGCGGGGCCGCGGTCGTCGTAGCGGCTGATCTCGGAGAGCCCGAACGCCGACGCGTTGGCGAACGGTGCCGGCAGCTGCAGCACGGGGGTGTCGGCCTGCAGCTGCGCGGTCAGGTCGACGACCTCGACGGTGCGCTCACGCAGCGCCGCAAGCAGATCGGAGAGCACGGACACGGGGCCTCCCGGGGCTCGGACGAACGGCGTTTCCGGTCCAACCTATTGGACGAGACCGCCGCCCGTACGACCTCAGTTCCCGAGCAGCCGCTCCAGCCCGTCCCGGCAGGCCTTCCACGCCTCCGCGGCCGGGTCGATCACCGCGAAGTGGTCGACATCGGGCAGGGTCACCAGCTCCGCCTCGTCGCCGGCGGCCGCCACGAACCGCTCGCTCTGCCGGATCGGCACGTTGACGTCGGCGGTGCCGTGCACGCACACCACGCGGACGCCGGTCGGCAGCCGCTCCACCGGGGAGGCGAGGGCGTACCGGTCGGGCACGTCGTCCGGGCCGCCGCCGAGGAGGTCGGAGGCCGCGCCGTCGCCCACGCCCTCCCGCTCGGCGTCGACGAGGTCGAGCACGCCGGCCTGGCTGACCACTCCGGAGAGGCGGACGGCGGGAGCCGCGCCGGGGGCGCCGGCCGGCAGGCCGGGGCGCGCCGCGAGCCAGGTGGCGAGGTGCCCACCCGCCGAGTGCCCGACGGCCACGACCCGGTCCAGCGGCAGGTCCCGGCCGGCGAGCAGGTCGAGAGCCGCCGCGACATCGTCGAACGTCGCCGTCCAACCGCCGTCGCCGCCCACCCGCCGGTACTCGATGTTCCAGGCGGCGTACCCGCCGGCGGCGAGGTCGGCGGCGAGGGGCCGGCCGAGATCGAGGTCGCGGCGCTGGCGCCAGAACCCGCCGTGCACCACGACGACGACGGCGCGCGGCTCGCCTGCCGGGAGCGTGAGCTCCCCGAACTGGCTGGGGTGGTCGCCGTAGGAGATCCGGAGCGGTGTCGGCACGCGGCCAGCATGGCACGTCCGGTCGCCACGCCGCGGTGGACGTGGGGGGTGCACCCACCGCGGCGTGGCTCCGCCGGCTGGGGGGATCTGCCGGCGGCCCGTGGGTGCGAACACCCGCGGTACTACAACCGGAACATGGGCACCGTACCCCCGCCACGACCTGGGGGAACCCGCTCTCACCCGGATGACGAGGGATGTCACCCCCAGCGCGTGGTCAGGACCCCCAATGCGCCCAGCGCCACCGCGGCGGCGGTGGACGCGCGCAGCACCTCGGGGCCCAGCCGCACGGGCCGCGCCCCGGCCGCGACGAGCGCATCGACCTCGTCGTCGGTGACCCCACCCTCCGGCCCGACCACGAGCAGCAGCTCGCCCCGGGCCGGCAACGACACGTCGGCGAGCCGCTCGGAGGCCGCCTCGTGCAGCACGATCGCCAGGTCCACCGCGGCGACCCGGCGGGCGAGCGCGGCCGTCCCGACCGGCTCCTCGACGACCGGGAACCACGGCCTGCGGGCCTGCTTCGCGGCCTCGCGCACCGTGCCGCGCCACCGCGCGAGCGCCTTCTCCCCGCGCGGCCCCTGCTCCCAGCGGGCGACGCAGCGGGCGGCCCGCCACGGCAGGATCCCGTCCACACCCGCCTCGGTGGCGAGCTCGACGGCCAGCTCGCCGCGGTCGCCCTTCACGAGTGCCTGCGCCAGCAGCACGCGCGGGCCGGGCGGGTCGGCGTCGGCCCGCCCGCTGATCGTCAGGTCAACGGTGTCGCGCCCGGTCGCGTCGACCACGGCGTGCGCGAGCCCACCGCGGCCGTCCGAAAGGAGCACCGCCTCACCGGGCCGCAGCCGCTTGACGGTGGCGGCGTGCCGGCCCTCGGGCCCGTCCAGCCGGGCGGTGCCGCCGGCCGGCAGGGGGTCGAGCAGGAAGAGGGGCGCGGTGGTCACGCGCGGCGGATGGGCATGATCGTCGGTACCGGGTCCGTGATGAGGAAGTCGAGCACGAGCTGCGTGACCAGCGCGGGTTTCTCCACGACCAGCAGGTGCGAGGTGCCGGGCACGACGGCCAGCTCGGCCTGCGGCAGCGAGCGGTACATCTCGATGCTGTGCTCCAGGGCCACGGCGTCGTCGTCGCCGGACAGGACGAGGGTGCGCGCCGCCACGCCTGCGAGCTGCTCCGGGAGGAGCGTCGGCCCGGTGAGCGCGTTCTCGACGGCCTTCGCGGCGATCACCGGGAAGTGGTCGGCGCCGTCCGGGGACTGCTCGGCGTACATGGCGGCCAGCGGGGTGGCCGCCAGGTCGGCCACCGCGTCCGGCCCGTGGAAGAACGCGGGAAGCAGGCCGCTCTGGTGGAACTGGCCGCTGATCAACACCATCCGGCGCACGAGATCGGGCCGGGCGAGCGCCACGTGCAGCGCGGCGATGGCACCGTCGCTGTAGCCCACCAGGTGTGCCGGCCCGCCGACGACCTCGTCCAGGAACGCGACGGTGTCGCGCGCGAAGAGCTCGTAGGTGAACGGGCCCGGGATGTCGGGGGTGTGCCCGTGGCCGCGCCGGTCGGGCGTGAAGACGTGGAACCGGCCGGCGTACGCGTCCCGCACCGGCCCGAGCTCGCGCGAGCTGGAGAACCCACCGTGCAGGTAGACCAGCGGTTCCCCGGCGCCGTACTCGGCGTACCAGGTGGGGTGGCCGCCGACGGTGGTGACCGTGCCCGGCTGCTCCATCGATTCGCTCAGCGACCGAACGAGTCGCGCAGCCGCGAGAATATGCCGTGCCCGTTGCGCGCGCCGCCCGCGAGGTCGGGCTGCTCCTCACCGCGCAGCTCCGCGAGCTCGCGCAGCAGCTCGGTCTGCTTGGCGTCGAGCTTGGTGGGAACGGCGACGTCGACGTGCACCATCAGGTCGCCGTGGCCGTCGACCCGGCCGGTGGAGCGCAGCCGCGGCATGCCCTTGCCCCGCAGCGTGCGCACGGTGCCGGACTGGGTGCCCGCTTCCAGGTGCAGCTCCTCGGTGCCGTCGAGGGTGGGCAGCGGCAGCGTGGTGCCCAGGGCCGCGGCCGTCATCGGCAGCTGCACGGTGCAGTGCAGATCGGCGCCGTCGCGGGTGAACAGGTCGTGCGGCTCCTCCTCGACCTCCACGTAGAGGTCACCCGCAGGGCCGCCGCCGGGGCCGACCTCGCCCTGCCCGGCCAGCCGGACGCGCATGCCGTCGGCCACGCCCGGGGGGATGCGCACACCGACGGTGCGCCGCGAGCGGACGCGACCGTCGCCGCCGCACTGCCGGCACGGCTCGGGGATGACCTCTCCGAAGCCGCGGCAGTTGGGGCAGGGCCGCGACGTGACGACCTGGCCGAGGAACGAGCGCTGCACGCTCTGCACCTCGCCCCGGCCGTTGCAGATGTCGCACATCGTGGGCACGCTCCCCGGCGCGCAGCCCGAACCGGTGCACTCGTCGCAGAGGACCGCGGTGTCGACCGTCAGGTCGCGGGTGACGCCGGTCGCGCACTCCTCGAGGGTGAGCCGCATGCGGATCAGGGCGTCGCCACCCGGTTGCACCCGGCTGCGCGGGCCCCGCCCGCGGACGCCACCCTGACCGCCGAAGAACGCGTCCATGATGTCGCCGAAGCCGAACGCGCTGAACGGGTCGGCCGCGCCGCCCCCGCCCCCGCCGTTGCCCAGCGGGTCACCGCCGAGATCGACGATGCGGCGCTTCTCCGGGTCGGACAGCACCTCGTACGCCGCGCTGACCTCTCGGAAGCGCTCCTGCGCCGACGGGTCCTGGTTCACGTCGGGGTGCAGTTCACGCGCCAACTTGCGGTAGGCCCGCTTGATCTCGTCGGGCCCGGCGTCCGGCGTGACGCCCAGTGTCCCGTAGTAGTCCCGTACCACGTGCGCGTTCCCCATGGTCCTTCTCGATCAGTACTGCTCCGAATGCGGCCTCTGCCGCGCGTCAGCGTCCAGCCAGGATCTCACCCACGTACCGCGCCACGGCGTGCACCGCCGCGATCGATCCGGGGTAATCCATCCTCGTGGGTCCGAGGACCCCCATGCCACCGAGCACGGTGCCCGGCCCGTAACCGATGGATACGACCGAGGTGTCGCGCATCTCCTCGGCCTCGTTCTCCTCGCCGATGCTCACCGTGACCGTGTTCGGCTCCCGGGCCGACGCCAGCAACCTGAGCACCACCACCTGCTCCTCGAGGGCCTCGAGGACCTGGCGGAGCGAGTGCGGGAAGTCGGCGGTGCTGCGGGTGAGGTTGGCCGTCCCCCCCAGCAGCAGCCGCTCCTCCGGGTGCTCGACGAGCGTCTCGATCAGCACCGTGGCGACGGCGATGACGAGGTCACGCAGCTCGGCGGGCGCGGTGTGGGGGAGTTCGGCGACCGCCGCGGAGGCCACCGCGAGCGGGCGGCCGACCAGCGCCCCGTTCACGAGAGCGCGGAGCTGCGCCACCGCGTCGTCGGTGACCACGTCACCCAGATCGACGACCCGCTGGTCGACGCGGCCGCTGTCGGTGATGAGCACCAGCATCAGCCGGGCGGGCGTGAGCACGACGATCTCGCAGTGCCGCACGGTGGAGCGGGTGAGCGTCGGGTACTGCACCACCGCGACCTGCCGGGTGAGCTGGGCGAGCAGCCGCACGCTGCGCCGCAGCACGTCGTCGAGGTCGACGGCGCCCTCCAGGAAGGCCTGCACGGCGCGCCGCTCCGCCCCCGACAGCGGCTTGACCTGCGCCAACCGGTCGACGAACAGCCGGTAGCCCTTGTCGGTGGGCACGCGCCCCGCGCTCGTGTGGGGCTGGGCGATCAGCCCGTCCTCCTCGAGGACGGCCATGTCGTTGCGCACGGTGGCGCTGGAGACGCCCAGGTTGTGCCGGTCGACGATCATCTTGGAGCCCACCGGCTCGTGGGTGGAGACGTAGTCCGCGACGATCGCCCGCAGCACGGCGAAGCGACGCTCGTCGGCGTTCACGGCAGCGCTCCTCCCTGCGACGTTCTCGTGGACTTCCCACCAGTCTATGTGTTCTGCGCAGATGGGACCGCAGGCACGATATGGCATGTGCTGATCCGCCGCCCCGTCCTCGACGCCATCGCCGCCGGCACCGTCACGCAACTGTTCCGGCGCTGGGACCGGCCGCGCGTCCGCGTCGGCGGCGCGCAGCGCACGGCGGTCGGCGTCCTGGAGTTCACCTCCGTGGAGCCGGTCGCGGAAACCGCCCTGACACCCGAGGACGCCCGCGCGGCGGGGTTCACCGACCTCATCGCGCTGCAGGGCGCGCAGCGCGGCGAGGGGCAGCTCTACCGCGTCGGGGTGCGGCTGGCCGGGCCCGACCCGCGGGTGGCGCTGCGGGCGAGGCGGCGGCTGTCGCGGACCGACCGCGCCGAGATCGACACCCGGCTCGCGCGGATGGACCGTACCTCGCCGCACGGCCCGTGGACCGCCGCGGTGCTCGAGCTGATCGCGGAGAACCCCGGCGTGCGCGCCCCCGACCTCGCCTTGCGGATGGGGCGCGAGACGCTGCCGTTCAAGCGCGACGTCCGCAAGCTGAAGGAGCTGGGGCTGACCGAGAGCCTCGAGGTCGGCTACCGGCTCTCGCCGCGGGGACGGGCCTACCGGCGGGCTTGATAACCGGGATCTATCACGGGATCACGAAGTTTGTTTTGACTCGCTCCAGGTCAGCGCATGATTGTCTACAGTATGAAGACCGAAGTGTCCGGCCCCGCGGCGCTGCGGGTCGAGCGGGTGCGGGCGATCGCCACGCGCCTGCGGGAGCTGCGCGGGCCCCTGCTGCCGATCCTGCACGCCGTGCAGCACGAACTGGGCCACGTCGACGCGGCGGACGTGCCGGTGATCGCCGACGTGCTCAACATCGCCGTCGCCGAGGTGCACGGGGTCGTCACGTTCTACCGCGACTTCCGCCGCGAACCCGGCGGGCGCGCCACCGTGCGGATCTGCCAGGCCGAAGCGTGCCAGGCCGTCGGCGCCGAGGCCCTCGGCGCACACGCCCGCCGCAGGCTCGGTGTCGGCTTCGGCGAGACCACCTCCGACGGCACGGTCTCCCTCGACGAGGTCTTCTGCCTCGGCAACTGCGCCCTCGGCCCCGCGGTCCAGGTCGACGGCAGGCTGCACGGCCGGGTGAGCCCGGCGCGCCTCGACGCGCTGCTCGGAGAGGTGGCAGGCGCATGACGAGGGTGTTCGTGCCGCGGGACTCCGCGGCCCGCTCCGTCGGCGCCGACGCGGTGGCCGAACGGATCGCCGCCGTCGGCGGGGACGTCGAGGTCGTGCGGACCGGCTCGCGCGGGATGCTCTGGCTGGAGCCCCTCGTCGAGGTGGAGACCCCGGCGGGCCGGGTGGGCTACGGCCCCGTGGCCCCCGAGGACGTCGACGGGCTGGTCGCCGCGGGACTGCTGGACGGGCGGGGCGAGAGCCTCGGCCTGGTCGAGGACCTGCCGTGGATGCGCCGGCAGCAGCGCGTGACGTTCGCGCGGGTCGGCGTCGTCGACCCCCTCTCGCCCGACGACTACCTGACCCACGGCGGCGTCGCCGGCCTGCGGGCGGCGCTGCGGACGAGCCCGACGGCCGTGGTCGAGGCCGTCGTCGAGTCGGGGCTGCGCGGCCGCGGCGGCGCGGGCTTCCCCACCGGGATCAAGTGGCGCACGGTCCTGGGCGCCGAGGCGGACGTCAAGTTCGTCTGCTGCAACGCCGACGAGGGCGACTCGGGAACGTTCGCCGACCGGATGCTGATCGAGGGCGACCCGTTCACCCTCATCGAGGGCATGACGATCGCGGCGCACGCCGTCGGCGCCTCCGAGGGCTACGTCTACCTGCGCTCCGAGTACCCCGACGCGATCGAGACCCTCACGGCGGCCATCGAGGCCGCCCGCGAACGCGGCTGGCTCGGCGAGCGGATCCTCGGCTCGGACCTCACGTTCGACCTGCACGTCCGGGTGGGCGCCGGCGCCTACATCTGCGGCGAGGAGACCTCGATGCTGGAGAGCCTCGAGGGCAAGCGCGGCCAGGTGCGGGCGAAACCACCCATCCCGGCGCTCGAAGGCCTGTTCGGCCGCCCGACCGTCGTCAACAACGTGCTCTCGCTCGCCTCGGTGCCGGCGATCCTCGCCGACGGCGCCGCGACCTACGCCGCGCTGGGCGTCGGGCGCTCGCGCGGCACCAGCGTCTTCCAGCTGGGCGGCAACATCGCGCGCGGCGGGATCGTCGAGACGGCGTTCGGGATCACCCTCGGCGAGCTGCTGACGGACTTCGGCGGCGGCACCGCGTCCGGCCGCCCCGCCCGCGCCGTGCAGGTGGGCGGGCCGCTCGGGGCGTACCTGCCCGTGGAGAAGTTCGACCTGCCGATGGACTACGAGGCGTTCGCCGAGGCCGGGGCGATGCTCGGGCACGGCGGGATCGTCGTCTTCGACGACACCGTCGACATGGCCGCGATGGCCCGCTTCGCCTTCTCCTTCTGCGCCGAGGAGTCGTGCGGGAAGTGCACGCCGTGCCGGGTGGGCGCGGTGCGGGGCGTCGAGACGATCGACCGCATCACCACCGGTCAGGACCGGGAGCGCAACCTCGTGGTGCTCGAGGACCTGTGCGAGCTGATGACCGACGGGTCGCTCTGCGCCATGGGCGGGCTGACCCCCATGCCCGTGCGCAGTGCGGTGCAGCACTTCGGAGAGGACTTCGCGAAATGAGTTTGCTGAAGGAACCCGACTACGGCACACCGGCCCGCGAAGGCGCCGCCACCGTCGAGGTCACGATCGACGGCGTCGCGGTCACGGTGCCGCCCGGCACCTCCGTCATGCGTGCCGCCAAGCAGGCCGGCCTCGACATCCCGAAGCTGTGCGCCACCGACTCCCTCGAGGCGTTCGGGTCGTGCCGGCTCTGCGTCGTCGAGATCGACGGCGCCCGCGGCACGCCCGCGTCGTGCACCACGCCCGTCGCGCCGGGGATGGTGGTGCGCACGCAGACCGAGAAGCTCGGCAAGCTGCGCCGCGGGGTCATGGAGCTCTACATCTCCGACCACCCGCTCGACTGCCTCACCTGCTCGGCCAACGGCGACTGCGAGCTGCAGGACATGGCCGGCGTCACCGGGCTGCGCGAGGTGCGCTACGGCTCGGGCGTGGACGCCGGCGCGAACCACATGGACCTGCTCACGGACACGTCCAACCCCTACTTCGACTTCGACGCGTCCAAGTGCATCGCCTGCTCGCGCTGCGTCCGGGCCTGCGACGAGGTGCAGGGCACGATCGCGCTGACGATCGAGGGCCGCGGGTTCGACTCCAAGGTCGCCGCGGGCGCGGGCGTGCCGTTCATGGAGTCCGACTGCGTCTCCTGCGGCGCCTGCGTGCAGGCCTGCCCCACCGCCACCCTGCAGGAGAAGTCGGTGGTCGAGCTCGGGATGCCCACCCGCAGCGTCATCACCACCTGCGCGTACTGCGGCGTCGGCTGCTCGTTCAAGGCCGAGCTGCGCGGCGACGAGCTCGTGCGGATGGTCCCCTACAAGGACGGCGGCGCCAACGAGGGCCACTCCTGCGTCAAGGGCCGGTTCGCGTTCGGCTACGCGAGCCACCCGGACCGGGTCATGAAGCCGATGCTGCGCGAGTCGATCACCGACGAGTGGCGCGAGGTCTCCTGGGAGGAGGCGATCGGCTTCACGGCGCGCAGGCTGCGCGAGATCCAGGCCGAGCACGGCTCCGGCTCGATCGGCGCCATCACCTCGTCCCGCACCACGAACGAGGAGGTCTACGCCGTCCAGAAGATGGTGCGGGCCGTCTTCGGCAACAACAACGTCGACACCTGCGCCCGGGTGTGCCACTCCCCCACCGGCTACGGGCTCAGCCAGACCTTCGGCACGTCGGCCGGAACCCAGGACTTCAAGTCCGTGGAGAAGGCCGACGTCATCCTGCTGATCGGGGCGAACCCGACCGACGCGCACCCGGTGTTCGCGTCCCGGATGAAGCGCAGGCTGCGGCAGGGCGCGAAGCTCGTCGTGATCGACCCGCGGCGGATCGACCTCGTCCGCACCCCGCACATCGAGGCCGTCCACCACCTCTCCCTCACGCCCGGCACGAACGTCGCGGTCCTCAACGCGATGGCCCACGTGATCGTCACGGAGGGCCTCGTCGACCGCACCTTCGTGGAGGACCGCTGCGAGGAGGTGGCCAAGTGGGAGGCGTTCGTCGCCCGCCCGGAGCACAGTCCCGACGCCGTCGCCGAGATCACCGGCGTCCCCGCGGAAGAGCTGCGCGCGGCCGCCCGCCTCTACGCGGAAGGCGGCAACGGGGCCATCTACTACGGCCTGGGCGTCACCGAGCACAGCCAGGGCTCCACCACCGTCATGGCCATGGCCAACCTCGCGATGGCCACCGGCAACATCGGGCGCGAGGGCGTCGGGGTCAACCCGCTGCGCGGGCAGAACAACGTGCAGGGGTCCTGCGACATGGGCTCGTTCCCGCACGAGCTGCCCGGCTACCGGCACGTGGGCGACGACGACGTCCGCGGCATCTACGAGCAGCTGTGGGGCACGCCGATCCTCGCCGAGCCGGGCCTGCGCATCCCGAACATGTTCGACTCCGCCGTCGACGGCAGCTTCCGGGCCCTGTTCGTGCAGGGCGAGGACATCGCCCAGTCCGACCCCAACACCCAGCACGTCCACGCCGCGCTCGCCGCGCTCGACCTGCTCGTGGTGCAGGACCTGTTCGTCAACGAGACCGCGAAGTTCGCGCACGTGCTGCTGCCCGGCACGTCCTTCCTGGAGAAGGACGGCACCTTCATCAACGCCGAGCGCAGGATCAACCGGGTGCGCCCGGTGATGGCGCCGCAGACCGGCAAGCAGGAGTGGGAGATCGTCTGCGAGATAGCGCAGGCGATGGGCTACCCGATGCACTACGACTCGTCGAGCCAGATCATGGACGAGATCGCGTTCACCACCCCGACGTTCGCCGGCGTCTCGTTCGACCAGCTCGACCGGGTGGGCAGCGTGCAGTGGCCGTGCAACGAGGCCGCACCGGACGGCACCCCGATCATGCACATGAACGGCTTCGTGCGGGGTAAAGGCAGGTTCATGGAGACCGTGTACGTGCCCACGAGCGAGCGCTCCACGCGGAAGTACCCGCTGATCCTCACCACGGGCCGAATCCTCACTCAGTACAACGTCGGCGCCCAGACGCGCCGCACGGCCAACTCCGCGTGGCACCCCGAGGACCTGCTCGAGCTCCACCCGCACGACGCCGAGGTGCGCGGCGTGAACGACGGCGACATGGTCGTGCTCTCCAGCCGGGTGGGACGCACCACGCTGCGCGCGCTCGTCTCGGAGCGCATGCCGGTGGGGGTCTGCTACACCACGTTCCACCACCCGGTCACCGGCGCGAACGTCGTCACCACCGAGAACTCGGACTGGGCCACCAACTGCCCGGAGTACAAGGTCACGGCGGTGCAGGTGGCGGTCACTGCCGAACAGACGGCGGTGCGGGAGTCGCTGCGCTCCCGCCCGGTGCCGGCGGCGGGCGAGTAGATGGACGGATCACCTCCGCACGTCCGCCTGGCCAACGACGTCGCCCTGCACCTCGCGCACCGGGGGCCCGACGAGGCCGCCCGGGCCGTGGCCCACCACATACGCGCGTTCTGGGACCCGCGGATGCGCACCGCGCTCCTCGAGCACACCGCCGCGGGGGGCGAGGGGCTCGATCCCATCGCCCTGCGGGCGGCGGAGCTGCTCGACCCGGCGGGCGTGTCGTGACCAGCGCGCACGCGCGGCACGCGGCCGTCGGTGCGGGTCGGGATGGGGCCGGCAGCCTCGCCTGGGACGCGGCGCGGGAGGTCGCCCACGCGGCCACCACCGTGCTGCCGCCCCGCGAGGTCGCCATCGCCGACGCCGACGGCACGGTGCTCGCGGCCCCCCTCGTCGCCGTGGCCGACCACCCGCCGGTGCCCCGCTCGGCGATGGACGGCTACGCGGTCTGCGGCGCACCCCCGTGGACCGTGGTGGACGGCGGCGGTCACCTGGCCGGCGGCGAGGCGTGCGCGGTCGTCACCGGGTCGCCGCTCCCTGCCGGCACCACGTCCGTGCTCGCCGACGAGGACGCGGTCCGCGACGACGCGCTGCTGCGCGGCGCCGCACCGCCCGGACGCCACATCCGGCCCGCGGCCGAGGAGTGCGCGGCGGGCGAGGCGCTGCTGCCGGCCGGCACCCGGGTGACCCCCGCGGTGCTCGGGCTCGCCGCCGCGCTGGGCTACGACCGGCTGCTCGTGCGCCCGCAGCCCCGGGTCGTCACGCTCGTCACCGGGAACGAGCTGGTCCACTCGGGGCGACCCGGCCCGGGCAAGGTCCGGGACGCGATCGGCCCGATGCTCCCCGGGCTGCTCGAGCGCGCCGGCGCCCGGCAGGACCCGGCCTCGGTCGCGCTCCGGGACGACCGGGAGCTCCTGCGCACCACCCTCGCGACCGCGGCGGAGGAGTCGGCCGACCTCGTCCTGATCTCCGGATCCTCCGCGGCCGGCCCCGCCGACCACCTCCGCGCCGTGCTCGCGGAGCTGCACGCCGACCTGCTCGTCGACGGCGTCCGGTGCCGGCCGGGGCACCCGCAGGCACTGGCCCGGGTCGGCAACACCCTCGTGGTGGGCCTGCCGGGCAACCCGCTCGCCGCGCTGGCCGCGTTCCTGACCGTCGCCGTCCCGGTGCTGGCCGGGCTGCGCGGGGAACCGCTCCCCGCCCTCATGGCCGTGCCGGTGCCCGGCGGGATC
The DNA here is from genome assembly GCF_054486945.1 of Pseudonocardia wallangbongensis. Lineage (NCBI taxonomy): Bacteria > Bacillati > Actinomycetota > Actinomycetes > Pseudonocardiales > Pseudonocardiaceae > Pseudonocardia > Pseudonocardia wallangbongensis. The sequence continues at coordinate 254,249 of NZ_JBRERS010000004.1, read as the reverse complement.
GGCCGCCACTCCCTGCACACCCGCCTGGTGCCGGTGGCTGTCGAACCGTCCGGCGCCGTGCCCGTGGGCCACAGCGGCTCGGCGATGCTCCGCGGCGCGGCCGCCGCCGACGCCTTCGCTGTGGTAGACCCGGGACCAGCGGACGCGATCGCCGCCCGCCTCCTCCCCCTCGACCCCGGAGCGCGCCCATGGGCCGTCTGATCGCCCGCCGTCCAGTACTGCGGCTCGGCCCGGAGGGCAGCATCCGGCGCCCGGACGCCCTCGCCGTCGAGGAACCCCTCGAGCTGCGCATCGACGGCCGCGCCCTCGCCGTCACGATGCGGACGCCGGGCCACGACGTCGAGCTGGCCCACGGCTTCCTGCTCACCGAGGGCGTCATCGGCGCCGCCGCGGACATCCGTGATGCCCGGTACTGCGGCTCGCTCGACGAGGACGGCCGCAACACCTACAACGTGCTCGACGTCGGCCTCGCGGAGGGCGTCCCCCCGCCCGACACCGGGGTGGAGCGCAACTTCTACACGACGTCCTCGTGCGGCGTGTGCGGCAAGGCGTCGCTCGACGCGGTGCGGCTGCGCACGCGGTACTCCCCCGCGGACGACCCGGTGCGCGTCGCGCCGGACTTGCTGGCCACCCTCCCGGACGTCCTGCGGGAGCGGCAGCGCGTGTTCGACAGCACCGGCGGCCTGCACGCGGCCGGCCTCTTCACCGCGGAGGGCGAGCCGCTGGTGGTGCGTGAGGACGTCGGGCGCCACAACGCCGTCGACAAGGTACTGGGCTGGGCGCTCATGCAGGGCCGCGTTCCGGCCCGCGGCTCGGTGCTCGTCGTGTCCGGGCGGGCGTCGTTCGAGCTGGCGCAGAAGGCCGTGATGGCCGGGGTTCCGGTGCTCGCCGCCGTCTCCGCCCCGTCCTCACTGGCGGTCGAGCTGGCCGCCGAGTGCGGCCTCACCGTGGCCGGGTTCGTCCGCGACGGGCGGATGAACGTCTACTGCCACGGGGACAGGTTGGCGCCGGTCGCCCACGCGTCGTGATCGGAGGAAGGATCCGGTGAGCGAGCGCGACCTCGCCGCTGAGCAGGCGAACAAGGACCGCATCCGGGCGGCGTTCGACGAATGGGCCGCGGGCACCGGCGGCCCGTTCGCGCTCCTCGCCGACGACGCCACCTGGACGATCGTCGGCAACAGCCCGGTCTCCCGCGCCTACGGCAGCCGTCAGGAGTTCCTCGACGTCGTCATCGACCCCTTCAACGCCCGCATGGAGGTCCCGCTCCGGCCGACCGTCCGGGCGCTGTACGCCGACGGCGACTGGGTCGTCGCGCTCTTCGACGGGTCCGGCACCGCACGCGACGGCATGCCGTACGAGAACACCTACACCTGGTACATGCGGCTGGCGGGGGCCGCGATCGTCGAGGTGATCGCCTTCTTCGACACGATCGAGTTCACCGACTTCTGGAACCGCGTGTCACCGGCCTGACCGCCTCATTCCTCCCGGCGCCACTGCTCCGCGTAGCGGCGGTCACGCTCGGCCTGCCCCTCCGCGTCGGCCTCGTCACGCACGCGCTTGGTGGTGCCCCGGGGGTAGCCGGCCTTGAGCGTGCGGTGCTCGGCCGACTCGTCCACGTAGACCATCGAGTAGAAGAGACCGATCAGGGCACCGCTCAGTGCCGCACAGCCCCGCACCCACGCCGGGCCGGGCAGGACCAGGTAGATCACCACGAGCAGCGGCACCAGCTGCGCGACCGCGCGCGCGAAGTGCCGCAGGTACCGGGTGCGGGTGGTGACGTCGTGCAGCACCCACTCGCGGTACTCCGGCGGCAGTCCCGCTCCGTAGGCGTAGGCCAGCCAACGCAGCGGGCCGGGCCGGCGAAGGGCCACGTTTATCACCCCAACTCTTGGTGTCCCAAGTATCGTACGCTGGACCCGTGGCTGCCGAACCCAACCGTGAGCACCCCCACGCGGCCGACCTCCTGCGCCTGGACCGCCAGGTCTGCTTCGCGCTCGCGGTGGCGGCGCGCAACGTGATCGCGCTCTACCGGCCACTCCTCGAGCCGATGGGCCTCACCCACCCCCAGTACCTGGTGATGCTCGCGCTGTGGGAGCGCTCGCCGCGCTCGCTCACCGATCTGGCCACGGTGCTGTCCCTCGACCCCGGCACGCTGTCGCCGCTGCTCAAGCGCCTCGAGATGGCCGGCCTGCTGTCCCGGCAGCGGGTGCCGGGCAACGAGCGCACGCTGGCCGTGACCCTCACCGATCAGGGCCGGGCCCTACGTGCCGAGGCCGAGCGGATCCCGCCGGCCGTCGTGGAGCGACTCGGCCTGCCGCTGGCCGACCTCGAGCGCCTGCACACCGAGCTCACCGCCGTGATCGCGGCCACCCGCGCCGACCCGGACCAGCCAGGTCAGCCGGAGGGCGACCTCACGGGCACGGAGCCGTGATGTCTCCGGGCGACGGCCCGTCCACCTGGGTTGCCGCCGTGACGCGGTTCCCGCAGAACGCCCCCTGGGGGGCGTCCGAGCCGATGCGCACCGGTTCGGCCGCCGACCCGGAGAGGGTGTTGTCCACGAGGACGTTCCCACCGTTGTCGTAGTCGTCCTCGTCGTCGGTCTGGATCTTCACGTTCCAGCCGGCGCTGTCGGCGATCACGTTGCCCCGCACGATGTTGCCGTGACCGCGCAGCTCGACGTTGCTGCCGTTGAACTCGCGGGGCTCCGTGTTGCCCGAGCACTCGTTGTTCTCGAACACGTTGTCGTGCGCGTTCTCCTTGACGTTGAAGCACTCGGAGCCGAACGTGCGGATGGTGTTGCCGGTGACCTGGTTGCCGGAGCTCGTGTCGTTCTCGGCCATCGGCTGGTTGTCGGACTTCGGGCTGGTGCCGATGTAGACGCCCTCCCCGTTGTGGAACTCGAACCGGCCGCCGCCGCCCTCGTCGCCGTCCCCGTCCTTGCCGTCATCCTTGTTGTCGTCGTCGTTGTCGTCGCCCTCGGCCTTCTTGCCGAACAGGCCGCAGTACTGGATCACCGAGTCGGCGATCGTGTTGCCGGTCGCATTGTTGCGCAAGCGCACGCATTCCGTGCCCGCCTCGGTGAGGAACATGTTCCGGACCGTGATGCCGGTGATGTCCCGGGCCGTGTCCGCCGAGCCGATGTAGATGAGCTTGCTGTCCTTGACCTGCGGCTGAGCGCCGGCCTTGAAGGCGTCGACGGCACCGAGGTCGGCCGGCAGCCGACCGGCGGGCAGCCCCTCCTGGCCGTCGATCGTGAACCCTTCGAGCGTGTAGTAGCTGTGGTCGATGTTGAAGATGCGACCCGCGCCGTACAGAACCGCCTGGCTGCGACCCGACGGGTCCTTGCCGTTCTCCGGGCCCCTGATCGTGATCGGCGCGTCCGGATCGCCGTCGCGCTGGGTCGTCGGCTGCTCGCGGTACTCGCCGGGCGCGAGGTTGATCACCGTGCCCGCCTCGGCGTCGTCGAGGGCGGCCTGAATCGTGCGCAGCGGCGCGGCCTGCGACCCGTCACCGGTGTCGTTCCCGGTCGGGCTCACGTACATCTGCCGCGCCTCGGCACCGGGACCTGGGGACGGGTCCGTCGGTCCCCCCGTCGTCGAAACGATCACGAAGGTGACGACGAGGGCGATCACTCCGAGGACAATCAACACGATCGCGATCGATCGGCGACTGTTCGTCGTGGGGGTTTCGGCCACGGCGCCGAAGTCTCGCGACCTTCCGTTGATATCGACGTGAAGCGCCGAGCTATCCGTTGGGCCATTCCGGTGATCTCTCACCGGCCGCACGCCGGAGAACCCGAAGCGTCGGGGGTCGATCGTATGTTCGAATCGTGCCGGGAGTGGTGGAGCTGATCGATCGGGTGGTGGACCTGCCGCCCGGTCCGCAGCTGTCTGCGCTGCTCGGCCAGCTGCCCTGGTCGCGGGTGCCGAATGCGCGGTTGGTGGAGGTCCTGCAGGCCCGGTCGCGGCAGTTGGCCCACGAGCAGGCCGGGCTGTTGGCGGGGATGGTGGAGATCTCGTGCGCGATGCCGGTCGCGGGCCTACCCGCGGGGGCGGTGGCCCGGGCCGGGGATGATTTCGAGTGGGCGTCCCATGAGATCGCGGCCGGCCTGACGTGGACGCCGACCGCGGCGGATCGGGAGCTGGATTTCGCCCGGGTGCTGGTGCGCGGTCTGCCGTTGGTGTTCGCCGCTCTGGAACAGGGCCTGATCGACCGGGGTAAGGCGAAGGTCTTCTGTGATCATCTGGATCCGGCCCGCGGGGAGCTGACCCCGGCGCAGATCCGCCGGTTGTGTGAGCGGTTCGTGCCGTTGGCGCCGGGGTGGACGGCGCGGCGGTTGTCGCGGCGGCTGCTGGCGGCGATCCTGGCGATCGACCCGGAGTTCCACCGGCGCCGGTATCGGCGTGGGCTGCGGGGGCGTGGGGTGGCGTTGTACCTGAATCGGGATGGCACCGCGACCCTGTCGGGGGAGGGTCTGCCGCCGGATGAGGCGGCTGCGGCGGCCGCGCGGTTGGACCGGCTCGCCGAGGCGGCGAAACGCGTCGGGCATCCCGGCCGGCTGGCGCAGATCTGCGCTGATCTGTTCCTGGGCATGTTGGACGGGTCCTTCTACGGGTTGACCGAGGGGCAGATCCTGGCCCGGTTGCTGGACCGGCCCCGCCCCGGCGACACCGACACCGGCGACACCGACACCGATACCGACGTCACCGACGACGACGCCGCCGAAGGCGCCGACACCGATACCGAAGACACCGATACCGAAGACACCGGCACCGAAGACACCGGCACCGAAGACACCGGCAGCGACGACGCCGGCAGCGACGACACCGACTCGGCCGGCGCTGCCCTCGCCGACGGGGCCGATCCCGCCGGAGCCAGCCCCACCGAGCCCGGTGTCGAAGCCGGTGTCGAAGCCGGTGTTGGCGCGCGGTCCGCCGCCACAGGGGCGGCCGATCAGGACGCCGCCAACGCGGAAGCCTCTTCCGAGATGGCGACCGGCGAGATGGCGACCGGCGAGATGGAACCTGGTGCGGACGCGATCGACGGGGAAGCCGTCGGCGCGGCCTCACCCGGCACCGGCGAGGACCGCTGGCGCGGGGAGCGGGTCCGGACCCGGGAGGGCATCGAGGTGCGGGTCGGGCTGGCCACCGTGCTGGGCCACGACCAGCGCCCCGCGCAGATCCCCGGCCTGGGGCCGGTCGACGCCGACATCGCCCGCGCCACCGTCGCCCGGCAACGCCGCGGCGCGCAGTGGCAGTTCGCGATCGTCGACGCCCAGGGGTATCTGCTGCTGGCCGGGCCGCTACGGCGCCGACCACGTGTTGGCGATCCACCCCGAGAGCGGGTCCGGGGTGGGGTGGTGGAGCTGCACCTGACCGTGGCCGAGCTGCATCGTTTCGCCGCCGACCCCGACCTGGCCGGCGAGTGGACCGGAGTCATCGCCGAGATCGCCGACCAGTGGGCCGACCGCCACCGCCTGTGGCGGGAACTATCCACGCATCCACGGGCCCGGTTCGCCCGCGCCGCGTTGGGCCGGCATGTGCAGGTCCGCGACCGCACCTGCATCGGCCCCGGCTGCGAACGCCCCGCACGCCGCTCGCAGCTGGACCACACCTGGGAACACGCCTGGGGCGGACACACCGTCGAGGTCAACCTCGGGCCATGCTGCTGGCGACACCATCCGGACAAGGACCGGGGGTGGACGCTCAACCAGCCCGAACCGGGGCATTTCGTGTGGATCTCCCCGCTCGGGCGCATCTACCGCACCCGCGGGGAACCGATCCGGCCCGACCTACCCGACCCGGACCCACCAGCCGACGGCACCGATCCGCGTGACGACCCCGACCCCGACGTCGAGGACGGGCACCGCATCGACCCGCAGATCCTGTGGCGAGAAGGCCGCGACCCGCCACCGTCGCCACCACCAGCACCCGACGACGAGGAGGAACCACCGTTCTAGGCGCGGGGCGCGGCCGCGTCAGACGGGCGCCCCGGCCAGCAGCTGGTGCACCACCCGGTCGGCGAGCAGCCGGCCGGGCCGCGTGAGTACCGCGCGGCCTGCGGCCAGCGCGGCCGGGTCGAGCAGGCCGTCGTCCGCGGCCAGCGCGGCGGCCGCGGCACCGGGGCCGTCGAGGAGGTCGAGCGGAAGGCCGGTCGCGAGTCGCAGCCGCAGCATCACGCGCTCGGTGTGCCGGTCGGCGTCGGTGAGGAGCTCACGGTCGGCCTCCGGCGACTCTGCCGCGGCCAGGAGCGCCGCGTACCGCGCCGGGTGCTTGACGTTCCACCAGCGCGCGCCGTCGAGGTGGGAGTGGGCGCCGGGGCCGAGGCCCCACCAGTCGCCGTCGAGCCAGTAGCCGATGTTGTGCCGGCACGCCGCCTCAGGGGACGACGCCCAGTTCGACACCTCGTACCAGTCGAACCCCGCCGCGGAGAGCCGGTCGTCGATCAGCTCGTAGCGGGTGGCGGCCACGTCGTCGTCGGGGGCGGGTAGCTCGCCGCGGGCCACGCGGCGGGCGAGCGCGGTGCCGTCCTCGACGATGAGAGAGTACGCGGAGACGTGGTCGACCCCGGCGTCGAGCACGGCGTCGAGGGAGGACCGCAGGTCGTCGTCGGTCTCGCCGGGCGTCGCGTAGATCAGGTCCAGGTTCACGTGCGCGATCCCGGCCGCGCGGGCCTCCCGGGCCGCCACCACCGCCCGCCCCGGGGTGTGGCGCCGCTCCAGCACGCGCAGCACGTGCGGCGCGGCCGACTGCATGCCTAGGGACACCCGGGTGAACCCGGCCGCCACCAGCTCCGCGAAGAACTCGGGGGACGTCGACTCGGGGTTGGACTCGGTGGTGACCTCGGCGCCCGCCGCGAGCCCGAACGCGTCCCGGACGGCGCCGAGCACCTCGCCGAGCCGCGCCGCCCCGATGAGGGACGGGGTGCCACCGCCCACGAAGACGGTGTCGACGGGCCGCCGCCCGACCGTGCGGACGGCGAGGTCGAGCTCCTTCCGCACGGCGGCGAGCCATCCGTCCGGGGACGCGCCCGACCCGACCAGCTCGGACGCCGTGTAGGTGTTGAAGTCGCAGTAGCCGCAGCGCGCCGCGCAGAACGGCACGTGGACGTAGATCCCGAAGGGCGGCACGGACGACCAGTCTGCCAGGTCAGCGCACGCGCTCGCCGCGGGCGAACACGGCGAGCGGGCGGTGCAGGACGGCGAGGTCGGCGAGCGGGTCACCCGGGACGGCCATCAGGTCGGCGTCGTCGAACAGCGCCGCTGCCCGCACCGCGATCGGTCCCATGGCGTCCGCCCACCCGTGTCGGGTTCAAGGTCGGATGGGAGGTGTCACACGTTCCCTGCGTTGTGAGCCCGCTCCCAGCATGCGGACGGCGATGGATCGTGGACCGGACAAGTGGCACCCTTACAGGTATGCATGCGCTGGCCCTGCGACTCGTGGCTCGTCGCCACGTGGATCTGCGCCGGGTGAGCAGCGCGCTCTGTCGGTCCCGCTGATCTCGCGCGCCCCGACCCCACCACTTCAGCCCTGAGCCCTGCCGCCTGTTCTGCGCGGCACGGCCGTGCTGCGATCCGGAGGCACTGCCTTGCCCCCCACCACGCCCGTGAAGCGCAAGCGCGGCGAAGGCCAGTGGAAGCTGGGCCACCGCGAGCCGCTCAATCCCAACGAACGCAGCAAGCGCGATGACGACGGTCTCAACGTCCGCGCGCGCATCGAGAACATCTACGCGAAGCGCGGCTTCGACTCGATCGACCCGGCCGACCTGCGCGGCCGTTTCCGCTGGTGGGGCCTGTACACCCAGCGGAAGGCGGGCATCGACGGCGGCCGCACCGCAGCTCTCGAGCCCGAGGAGCTCGAGGACCGCTACTTCATGCTCCGTGTCCGGGTCGACGGCGGGGCCCTGTCCACCGACCAGCTGCGGGTCGTCGGCGAGATCAGCCAGGACCACGCCCGCGACACCGCCGACATCACCGACCGGCAGAACATCCAGTACCACTGGATCGGGATCGAGGACGTGCCGGCGATCTGGCGGAAGCTCGAGGCGGTCGGGCTGCAGACCACCGAGGCGTGTGGCGACACCCCGCGCGTGATCCTCGGCTCCCCGGTGGCCGGTATCTCGGCGGACGAGGTGATCGACGGCGACCCGGCGGTCCGGGAGATCCTCGACAACTACATCGGCAGTCCGGAGTTCTCCAACCTGCCGCGCAAGTTCAAGACCGCGATCTCCGGCCTGCAGGACATCGCCCACGAGGTGAACGACGTCTCGTTCGTCGGCGTCGAGCACCCGGAGCACGGGCCCGGGTTCGACCTGTGGGTGGGCGGCGGCCTGTCCACCAACCCGAAGCTCGCGCAGCGACTCGGCGCGTGGGTCCCGCTCGACGAGGTCCCCGAGGTGTGGGCCGGCGTCGTCTCGATCTTCCGGGACTACGGCTACCGCCGGCTGCGGCACCGCGCCCGGTTGAAGTTCCTGGTCGCGGACTGGGGCGCCGAGGAGTTCCGCCGGGTGTTGGAGGAGGAGTACCTCGGCCGGAAGCTGGCCGACGGTCCCGCGCCCGCGACTCCCGAGCTCACGATCGACCACGTCGGCGTGTACAAGCAGAAGGACGGCCTCAACTTCGTCGGCGCGGCACCCGCGTCCGGCCGGGTCTCCGGCTCCACGCTGCTGGCACTTGCGAAGGCCGCCGAGGCGGCGGGTTCGCAGCGGGTGCGGCTCACGCCGTACCAGAAGGTCCTCGTCCTCGACGTCCCGGACGAGAACGTCGAGTCCCTGTCCGCCGAGCTCGCGGCGCTGGGCCTGCAGGTCGACCCGTCGCCGTGGCGGCGCTCCACGATGGCCTGCACCGGGATCGAGTTCTGCAAGCTCGCGATCGTCGAGACGAAGGAACGGGCGATCCGCCTGGTCGAGGACCTCGAGCAGCGCCTCGCCGACGTGAGCCCGGACGTGCCGATCTCGATCCACCTCAACGGCTGCCCGAACGCCTGCGCCCGCACCCAGGTGGCCGACATCGGGCTCAAGGGCCAGATCGTCACCGACGGCGAGGGCAACCAGGTCGAGGGCTTCCAGGTGCACCTGGGTGGCGGCCTCGGCCTCGACTCCGGGTTCGGCCGCAAGCTGCGCGGCCTGAAGGTCACCAGCGCCGAGCTGGGCGAGTACGTCGAGCGCGTCGTGCGCCGGTTCGTGGCCCAGCGCGCCGAGGGCGAGCGGTTCGCCCAGTGGGTGCTGCGGGCCGAGGAGGCGGACCTGAAATGAGTGAACGCGCCGTCCCGTTCTACTGCCCGTACTGCGGCGACGAGGACCTGCGCCCGTCGGAGGCGTCGCACGGCGCCTGGCACTGCGCGGCCTGCCTGCGCACCTTCTCGTTGAAGATGATCGGTATCGGAGTCCTGGAGGTCTCCCGGTGAGCGGAGCTTGCGGAGCGAACCAGAAGCACGGCGCCCCGGCGAAGAGGGCGACCGAGCGCAGCGAGGGAGCCCGATGAGCCTTGCGACAGAAGTCGACTTGCGCGCGCTCGCCGAGCGCGGCGCCAGAGAGCTCGGCCCGGACGCCACGGCGCAGCAGGCGCTCGCCTGGGCCGCCGAGACGTTCGGCAACCGCATGATCGTCGCGTCGAACATGCAGGACGCGGTCCTCGTCGAGCTGGCGGCGAAGGCCCGGCCGGGCGTCGACATCCTGTTCCTCGACACCGGCTACCACTTCGCCGAGACGATCGGCACCCGCGACGCCGTCGAGACCGTCTACGACGTGCGGATCGTCAACGCGACGCCGGAGCACACGGTCGCCGAGCAGGACTCGCTGCTCGGCAAGGACCTCTTCGGCCGTGACCCCAACCAGTGCTGCGCGCTGCGCAAGGTCGCACCGCTGCAGAACACCCTCGCCGGCTACGACGCGTGGGTCACCGGCGTCCGCCGGGTCGAGGCGCCGACGAGGGCGAACACACCGCTCGTCACCTACGACGAGAAGTTCGGCCTCGTGAAGATCAACCCGATCGCGGCGTGGAGCGACGAGGAGATGGATGCCTACATCGCCGAGAACAACGTGCTGGTGAACCCGCTGGTCGGCGAGGGCTACCCGTCGATCGGGTGCGCGCCGTGCACGGCGAAGCCGGCACCGGGCGCCGACAAGCGCTCCGGGCGCTGGGCGGGCACCGGCAAGATCGAGTGCGGGCTGCACGTCTCATGACCGCGACCCTGCCGACACCGCTCCCCGTCGCACCGGCGCTCGATGCCCTGGACGCGCTGGAGAGCGAGGCCATCCACATCTTCCGCGAGGTCGCGGGCGAGTTCGACCGCCCGGTGATCCTCTTCTCCGGCGGCAAGGACTCCACGCTGCTGGTGCACCTCGCCGCCAAGGCGTTCGCCCCGGCTCCGGTGCCGTTCGCCCTGCTGCACGTCGACACCGGGCACAACTACCCGGAGGTCATCGACTTCCGGGACCGGCTCGTCGAGCGGCTGGGGCTGCGCCTGGAGGTCGCGCACGTCCAGGACTGGATCGACGACGGCCGGCTCGTCGAGCGCGCGGACGGCACCCGCAACCCGCTGCAGACCGTGCCGCTGCTCGACTCGATCAACGAACACCGCTTCGACGCCGTCTTCGGCGGCGGGCGCCGCGACGAGGAGCGGGCGCGGGCCAAGGAACGCATCATGTCGCTGCGCGACGCGTTCGGCCGCTGGGACCCGCGCAAGCAGCGCCCGGAGCTGTGGAACCTCTACAACGGCCGGCACGCCGCCGGCGAGCACGTACGGGTGTTCCCGATCTCGAACTGGACCGAGCTGGACGTCTGGCGCTACATCCAGCGCGAGGGCATCGAGCTGCCGCCGATCTACTTCGCGCACCAGCGCGAGGTGTTCCGCCGTGACGGGATGTGGCTCGCCGAGGGTCCGTGGGGCGGCCCGCGCGGTGCCGAGACGCTCGAGAAGAGGTCGGTGCGCTACCGCACCGTCGGCGACGGCTCGTGCACCGGCGCGGTCGAGTCCACCGCCAGCACGCTCGACGAGATCATCGCCGAGGTCACGGCCTCCCGGCTCACCGAGCGCGGCGCCACCCGCGCCGACGACCGGATGTCGGAGGCCGCGATGGAGGACCGGAAGCGCGAGGGTTACTTCTGATCATGAGTAAGGACCTCCTCCGCTTCGCCACCGCCGGCAGCGTGGACGACGGCAAGTCCACACTGGTCGGGCGGCTGCTCTACGACACCAAGTCGGTGCTGGCCGACCAGATCGAGGCCGTCGAGCGCGCGTCGGTCGACAAGGGGCTGGCCACGCCCGACCTGTCCCTGCTGGTCGACGGGCTGCGCGCCGAGCGCGAGCAGGGCATCACGATCGACGTCGCGTACCGCTACTTCGGCACTCCGACGCGCGAGTTCGTGCTCGCCGACACCCCCGGCCACGTCCAGTACACGCGCAACACCGTCACCGGCGCGTCCACCGCCGAGCTCGCCGTGCTGCTCGTCGACGCCCGCAACGGCGTCGTGGAGCAGACCCGCCGGCACGCCGCCGTGCTCGCGCTGCTGCGCGTCCCGCGGCTCGTGCTGGCGATCAACAAGATCGACCTCGTCGACTACGACGAGGCCGTGCTCGCCGCGATCGCGAAGGAGTTCGCCGGCCTCGCCCGCTCGCTCGGGTTCGCCGACGACGCGGTCGTCACGATCCCGGTGTCCGCGCTGGTCGGCGACAACGTCGTGGAGCGCTCGGAGCGCACCCCCTGGTACGAGGGCCCCACGCTGCTCGGCCACCTGGAGTCGGTGCCCGTCACCGGCCCCGAGGTGGACGCGCCGTTCCGGATGCCGGTGCAGTACGTGATCCGCCCGCGGAACGGCGCCGATGAGCGCTCCGCTGACGCTTCGCGCTGGGGCGACCTGCACGACTACCGCGGCTACGCGGGCCAGATCGCCGCCGGCGGCGTGGCGCCGGGCGACGAGGTCGTCGTGTTCCCCAGCGGCGCGCGCACCACCGTGGCGGCCGTCGAGACCGCCGACGGGCCGCTGGAGTGGGCCGCCGCGGGCCGCAGCGTCACCGTCCTGCTCGAGGACGACATCGACATCTCCCGCGGTGACGTGCTCGCCTCGGCCGCCGCGCCACCGCGTCTCACCGACGAGCTGGACGCCACCCTCTGCTGGCTCGCCGAGAAGCCGTTGCGCCCCGGCGCCCGGCTGCTGCTCAAGCACGGCACGCGCACCACACCGGTGATCGTCGGCGCGGTCGGTGAACGCCTCGCGCTCGACTCCGAGGTTCCGACCTGGGAGCCCGCCCCCGAGGAGTTGGGGATCAACGACATCGCGCACGCGTCGCTGCGCACGGCCGACCCGCTGCCCGTCGACGAGTACGCCGACATCCGCGCCACCGGCAGCTTCCTGCTCATCGACCCACCCACCGGCAACACCCTCGCCGCGGGGCTGGTCGGCACGCCGCTCGCCGGGTAGGAGGATGTTCCCCGCACTCGTCGCCGTCGCGCACGGCAGTCGCGACCCGCGCTCGGCCGCCACGGTGGCCGCGCTCGTCGACGAGGTCCGCCGGCAGCGGCCGGGGCTGGACGTGCGCCTGTCGTTCCTCGACCTGTCCGCGCCCCGGCTGCCCGACGTCCTCGACGCGGTGGCCGCCGACGGGCACCGCTCCGCGGTGGTCGTGCCGCTGCTGCTCGGCCACGCCTTCCACGCGCGCGTCGACGTCCCGGGCGCGGTCACGCAGGCCGCTGCCCGGCTGCCCGGCCTGGACATCACGGTCAGCCCCGTGCTCGGCGGGCACCCGGGCCTGTCGAGGGCCGCGCTGGGCCGCCTCTCCGCCGTCGCCGGTCCGCTGCACGATCCCGGCCTCGGGGTCGTGCTCGCCGCGATCGGGTCCTCTCACGCGCCGGCCAACGCCGCGGTCGCCGACGTCGTGGCGGGCTGGACCCGCCGGTTCGGCTGGCACGGCGGCAGCGCGGCGTTCGCGACGACGACACCCACCGTGTCCGACGCGGTGGCCGCGCTCCGGGCCGGCGGAGCGCACCGGGTGGCCGTGGCCCAGTGGATCCTCGCGCCGGGGCTGCTGCCCGACCGGATCGTCCGGGACGCCGCGTCAGCGGGCGCTCCGGTGGCGGCGGCTCTGGGCCCCGACCCGGACGTGGCGCACGCGATCCTGGCCCGATACGACGCCCACATTGCAGCAAAGCCACTTTCACGCAACCTCATTGCGTGAAAGTGGCTTTGTTTTCCCCGGCGAGCCCTCGCCTTGCTTCGCCGCGGCGGTGGCTCCCCGGAAGTGCGTTCGGGCTGCAACCACGAATGCGAGCCTCATCACCTTCTGCCGGCCGATCCATTCGTCCCCGGCCTGACCTGCAGATGCACAGAAGTCCGGACATTTACCCGGCAATCTCGCAGCGCGGACACCTCCTTGTAGTCGATCAGACGACAACGCACGATGGTGTGGTGTCGTCGACCGTGCCGGATGCGCCTCTCGCCCGCTCCGCGGGTGCAAGGTCGATGACCGCCAACCTCCTGCCGGACCTCGAACGGTTCTGGCCATCGCGGCGCTGCCACGCGTTCGACGAGTTCTGTCGCGGCTGAGCTCCTCCCGCCCGACCAGGCACGTGGCCGACACGGTCGTGCCCTCCCCCGAACTCTCCGCCTCACCCCTGTACGGGAGCCCCCCGCATGCGCACCCTCATCGTCTTCGCCCTCGTGGGCTTCGGCGCTCAGCTCGTCGACGGCGCCCTCGGCATGGCGTACGGCGTCACGTCCACGTCGCTGCTGCTCCTCGCCGGCACGAACCCGGCCACCGCCAGCGCATCGGTGCACCTCGCGGAGGTCGGCACCACCCTCGCCGCGGGCGCGTCGCACTGGCGCTTCGGCAACGTCGACTGGAAGCTCGTGCTGCGCCTCGGCGTGCCGGGCGCGGTCGGCGCCTTCCTCGGCGCCACCGCGTTGTCGGCGCTGTCCACCGATGACGCCGCGCCGTACATGTCGGGGGTGCTGCTGGCGCTCGGCGTCTACATCCTGGTGCGGTTCTCCGTGCGCCCGCCGCGGACGTCGAAGGCACGCGTGTCGCCGCACCGCTCGAAGTTCCTCTCGCCGCTCGGGCTGGTCGCCGGGTTCGTCGACGCCTCCGGTGGCGGCGGCTGGGGCCCGGTGGCCACCCCGGCGCTGCTCACCGCGGGTAAGACCGCGCCGCGCACCGTAGTGGGTTCGGTCGACACGTCGGAGTTCCTCGTGGCTGTCGCCGCGAGCATCGGGTTCCTGATCGGGCTCGGGTCGGAGGTCCTCGACCCGTGGACGATCGGCGGCCTCCTGCTCGGTGGTGTACTCGCCGCCCCGGTGGCGGCGTGGCTGGTCACCAAGATTCCCGCCTCGGTGCTCGGCACCGCGGTCGGCGGCATCATCGTCCTGACCAACACCCGCACGATCCTGCGCGCGCTCGACGTGGCAGACGGGGCCCGCACCCCGATCTACCTGGCGATCGTCGGGATCTGGGTCGCGGCGGTGGCCATCGCCGTCGCGAAGCTGCGGCAGGACGCCGCCGCCGAGCCCGCCGAGCCCGCCGACGCGGAGCGGGCCACCGTCACGGCGCAGGACTGAGGCGGACGGGTGCTCACCCGACGCCGGGACCGGGACCACGGCCGGGACGCGAGCGACCGCTGTCGCGCGGCTCGCTCCGCCCCGCCCGTTCCCACCCAGCCCAGGAGGCACCCGTGTCCAGCCCGACCCGCGAGTCCGTCCGCCACTCCATCGCCGACCGCCTGCTGACCTCCCTCGAGAACCTGGTGCGGCGCCACCGGGCCCTCGGGCCGCACACCGCGGAGGAATCGCCGCAGGCATCGGTGCTGCACGCCGAGCTCATCGCGGCCGAGGTCGCGCACGAGCTGGCGGTGGCGCGCAGCGCCCTGCACCGCCACCCACCGCTGCGGTGATGTCACTGCGGTGAGCCGTAACCTGGGACCATGCTGATCGGGGAACTCGCACGGCTGACGTCGGTGAGTCCGAGGTTGCTGCGCTACTACGAGCAGCAGGGGCTGCTCACCTCGAGCCGCCTCTCCAACGGCTACCGCGACTACGCCGAGGACGCGCCGCTGATCGTCGGGCAGATCCGGGCCCTGCTCGACGCCGGGCTGCCCACGGAGGTCATCCGGGAGGTGCTGCCCTGCGCGGAGGGCAAGCCCCCGCGGTTCACCCCGTGTCCCAGCCTGTCGGTCCTACTGGGCGAGGTGCTGCAGAACATCGAGTCCCGCATGGCCAGGCTGAGCCACCACCGGGAGGCGCTGACGCGCTACCTGGAGGGCGCGAGGTAGCCCGGCTCGGTCAGCGACCCGGGCCGTAGAGGCCGAACCTGAGGCTCGGGTCGCCGGGCACCCAGGTGTTGTGGAACTGCGAGCGCTCGCCCATCTCCACCACCCGCGCCAGCAGGCGCGCGCTGAGCTCGAGCTGGGCGGGCTCCCACTTGCGCAGCGCGGCGGGGATGTCGCCGTCGCCCGCGGCCAGCGCGCCGGCGAGGGTCCAGGCGTCGGCGGCGGCCTTGGCGGTGCCGGCGGCGGCGTGGGGACGGGCAGCGGCCGCGGCGTCGCCGATCAGGGCGACCCGGCCGCCGGCCATCCGCGACGACCGGACGTCGGACACCACCTGGATGTAGGGGTCCGCCGTCGCCCGGACGACCTCGGCCACGGCGGGCGCGAACAGCCGGGCTGCCGCATCGCGCATCTCGTCGACGAAGCGGTCCTGGACCTGGCCGGGGTGCAGGGACACCGAGCCGGCGACGCCGCGCTTGTCGACGAGCAGCTCCGCGAGCTCGGCGCCGGCCGGGACGTTGCGGTACCAGACGAAGTTGATCAGACGCTCGCGCGGGCCGGACTCGCCGGGGATCGGGTAGAGCGTGATCTGGGAGTGCGGCACGATGCTGTAGGAGAGCGCATCGCCCAGCAGCGCGCGCGTGCCCACGGTCAGCTCGTGCTCCGGCACCGTGCCGCGCCAGCCCACGTAGCCCGCGTAGGAGAGCCGGGCGTCGGGGTCGAGCGATGAACGGCCGACCGAGGTGATCCCGTCGGCGAACACGACGAGCTCGGCCTCGGCGCTCCGCCCGCCGTCGAACCGGACGGTGGCACGCCCACCGTCCTGCCCGACGCCGCTGGCCACCTCACCGAGGTGGTAGCGCGCGGTCCCGAAGTCGGCGAGCAGGGCCCGGTAGAACGTGCCCCAGGAGGTGGAGGTCCAGCGGCGCCGCTCGCGGTGGACGATCCCGCCCTCCGGGTCGAGGTACTGCACGAAATCGGTGGAGGTGCAGAGCGCCTCGGGGTTCTGCGTGCTGCGCTCGGCGAACCAGCGGACGGTGTCGGGTTGCAGCACGATCCCGCCGCCGTGGCTGGCCAGCAGGGTGGAGGTGCGCTCGAAGACGTCGACCTCGAAACCAAGGTCACGGAGCAGGAGCGCGGCGGTCAGCCCGCCGATGGAACCGCCGATCACGACGGCACGGGCGCCGGCGTGGACGGACGTCGGATCACCTGCGCGCATGCCGCCGAGTCTGGTTGCGTCCCGCGCCCACCGCGATGTCCACGACGACACTGTTTGCCCGGGTCCGATGTCCTCGGCGACACCCGCCCCTCCAGCGCGAACACCTCGACGCGCCGACGGCCGCAGATCTCTTTCGAGTGAATCGTGACCCCTTCCGGTCCCGCTCGTTGCACTCCGTGCGGGCGCCGGTGGCTCGGCCAACCGGGCGAGGGAACGTCGATCGGGTGGAGATGACGGTGCGCAGTGCCACGGGGGTCCGTGCTGCTCTGGCCGGTGCGGTCGTATGCCTGATCGCCGTCGGGGTCGCGGCGCCGGCACTCGCCGGCTCCGGTGACGGCGACGAGGCCTGCCCGGACGCCGGCCCGGTCGAGGCGCTCCTGGACGGCCGGGCCTGCATCGAAGAGGAGCCCGGCCGGGTGCTCGCCCCGGGAAGCCTGCTCAACCCGCAGTTCCCCGACTTCCCCGACTTCCCCGGCCTCGACGACGAGGAGGACGACGACCCCGACGACGACCCCGACGACGACCCCGACGACGACGCGGACGACCCGGACGACGACGAGTCCGACGACGAGTCCGACGACGACTCCGACGGGGACTCCGACTCCGACGAGTCGGAGGACTCCGACTCCGACGAGTCCGCCGCCTCGGCGGCCGACGAGGGATCCGACGACGACTCCGACGGCACCGACGGCACCGCCGACGACGAGGCCGCCGCAGCCCCAGCCTCGGCGACCCGGCCGGCCAGGAAGGCCCCCGCCGCGGAGTCCGGTGCGGGTGCGGGTGCCGCCGTCGGCGCGGCCGTGCTTCCCGGCGTCGGCGACGCGGTCGACGGCGAGAGCTCCCCCGGCCTCGACTGGACCGGCGCCCTCACCCGGGACCATCCTTCCGACGATCCCGAGCCGCTCCCCGCACCCGCCGACGAGCCCGCGCCCCGCGCCGCCACTGCGCCGCCACCTCCGTCTCCGCCCGCCCCGGAGCCACTCGCCGCATCCGAGCACGTCGCCGACCTGGCCGCCGTCTCGTTCGCCACCTCGTTCCCCTCGCCGATCGAGGCCCGCTGGGGCCTGGGGGCGGTCCTGCCGAGCCTGGCGCTGACACTGCTGCTCCTCGCCGCGCTCGCCCTCCCCGTCGGACTGCTCAACCGGGCGGCGGCGGACCAGCCCGACCGGATCGAGTCCCTCCTGGGGCGGCTGCGCGTCCCGCCCGGCGCCGGGCGTCCCGCGCCCGGCGTGTTCCTCACAGCCGTCGCGATCACGGCGGTGGCCGGTGCCGTGATGCTCGGCTTCCTCACCCCGGAGTTCCCGTTCGACGCGTCGGCTCCGGCCCTGCTGCTCGGCCTCGCCACCGCGTTCGTGCTGGTGACCGCGGCCCAGCAGGGAACGCAGTTGCTGTACGTGGCGCGCTGGTGGGGGGTGCGCTGCCACGTGGGCCCGGTTCCCGGGTTCCTGCTGCTCGGCGCGATCGGCGTCGTGCTCTCGCGCGCCGTCGGGCTCGAGCCGGGGCTCGTACTGGGCACCCTGGTGACTTTCCGCACCGCCCGCGTGCTGCGCGCCGACGAGGAGGGCCCCGCCGTCGCGCTCGCCGCCACCGCGCTGACCGCCCTCGGCGGCACGGCGTGGATCGTGCGCGAGCCACTCGTCGCCGCGGCGGGTGCGCCGGGGACGTTCCTCGCCGACGCGGTCGCCGCCGCCCTGACGGCCACCTCGGTCAGCGCCGCGGCCAACCTGCTGTTCGCGCTCGTGCCGCTCTCGTTCCTGCCGGGATCCGCGTTGCTGCGGTGGTCGCCGGCGCTGTGGGCGCTCTTCGCCTGCACCGGCGGCTTCGCGTTCGTGCATCTGGCGGTGCGGCCCGCGGTCGACGTCCTCGCCGACCGGGCGGGCGCGCTCGCCGTCCTGCTCGGCGTCTACCTGCTCGGCGCCGCCGCGCTCTGGACGTGGCTCCGGTTCACCCGCTCCCCGGGTAGCGCGACCGGCACCCTCGCTCGCACCTAGCGCGCGAGGGTGCCGGTCGCCCCACCTACCGCCCAGTCCGAGGGCTGCACGGGGACGACTTCGCCGTGCACCAGCCTGCGATCGACGCCGAGCACGTCGACGAGCAGGTCGGTGAGCGCGCCCAGCAGCCTGCGCCGCAGGTCGGCCGGGCGGTCGGCGAACAGCACGGCCGTGAAGTACGGCGCCGACCGGCCGTCCGCCGGGATGCCGCCGGTGGCCCACAGCTCGGGCCGGTGCAGCGTGACGTGGGCCCGCACGCGGTCCAGGGGCACGCCGGTGACCTCGGCGTAGCGGGTGCTCATCGCGAAGAGCAGCTCCGCGTGCTGAGCGGGGGTGTGCAGCCCCTCGACGAGGTGGACTTCCAGGACCGGCATGCGCACACCGTATGGAGCGACCAGGGCCCGAACAAGATCCTCGACGTCGTCGGTCAGGCGCGCGGCGCGTCGACGACCGCGTGCTGCTCGCGCTCCCAGGCGAGGAAGCGCTCGGTCTCCGCGAGGAAGGCGCCGCCCAGCCAGAGGGCGACCACCCCGTCGTCGGCGAGGCCCAGCAGCGGCACGAAGGCCTCCGGCACCAGGTCGAGGGGCGAGACCAGATAGGCCAGCGCGAGCACGATCAGCCCGACGCGGCCGCGGGACATCGCCGGATACCGGCCCGAGAGGGCGCCGCCCAGCATCCGCGGGAGCGCGCTGAACCGCTCCCCCACCCCGGGTGAGCCGGGGCGCCGCGACCTGGTTACAGCCCGCCACAGTGCGGTGAACGCCGCGATCCGCCGCGGCCCGATTTTCGCCACGCCCCCATCAACGCACGTGACGGCCGCGAAGTTCCGTACGGCATGCCCGGATCGGGGCATGGGCCACCCACCTCGCAGGGAGCGGTGCGGGCAAGGGCTACTGTCGTTCGGAGCACCACCACTCGCGTCTCGGGGGAACATCCGATGGGCCTCATCTCGCGCGCGGGCGCGTCGGCCGCCCTCGTCGTCGTGTTCGGTGGGGGGCTGCTCGGGTGCGGCGGTTCGGTGGCCGATGCCGACGCCCCGGATCCCACGCGCCGGTCGGCCGCGCCGCAGAACCCGTTCTGCGCCGCAGCCCAGGCCAACCTCGAGGCGCTCCGCCCCCTCAACGGGCTCGTGGCGCAGGGCCAGGTTCCGCGCGACGAGCTGGCCACCACGGTGGGCGCCGTACGCCGTGCCGGGCAGGACATGGTGTTCGCGGCTCCCGAGGACATCCGCACCGATGTGGAGCGCACGGTCCAAGCGCTCGAGATGCAGCTGGACGTGCTGGTGGAGAGCGGCGGCGACCAGACGGCGATCTCGCGCGACGCCGACCTCGTGAAGCGGCTCAACTCCCCCGAGTTCACCGGGGCGGGCGAGCGCGTGCGCGCCTACGTCGAGCGCAACTGCAGGGCGGGCGCGCTCACCAGCACCGGCCGCTGACGGCCCCGGAGCGCTAGCGGCCCAGCGTGCGGCGGTTGCGCCCCTTGACGGCGCTGTAGGCGGCCGCGCCGACGAACACGACGGCGCCGATCACCAGCGCCCACGTGAGGAATTTGAAGAGGGCCCCGAGCAGGGTGAACGCGAGCCATACGAGCAGCACGCCCCCGAGAACCTTCAGCACCATCGGCCCCGCCTCCTCGCCTCTCCCGTCCGACGCACGGGGCGCCCGGGAAGTTCCCGCCGCACGCCGGGACTTGTCAACCCGACTATCGCGATATATCGTGATGGCACACGAGCTACTCTGATGGCTCATAGACCGACAGGAGATCGAGATGAACGAGCAGAACACCCCCTGGCCCGGCCCGCAGTTCGGGTTCCGCGGCCGGCGCGGCCCACACCGGGGCGCCTTCCGGCCGGACGGTCCGCCGGCGCCGCCGTTCGCAGGCCACGACGAGGGCGAGGACGCCCTGCGGGGTCACCGGCGCCGCCGGCACCCCTTCGGCCCCGGTTTTGGGCCGCCGTTCGGACCCGGGATGCGCGGCTTCCCCGGCCCGCGCGGCAGGCGCGGCCGCCGGACGTCGCGCGGCGACATCCGCACGGCGGTGCTCGCACTGGTCGCGGAGCAGCCGCGGCACGGGTACGAGATCATCCAGGAGATCGCCGAGCGCACCAGCGGCGCGTGGCGGCCGAGCCCCGGCTCGGTCTACCCCACCCTCTCGCAGCTCGAGGACGAGGGCCTGGTCCGCGTCGAGCAGGCCGACGGCCGCCGCGTCGTCCACCTCACCGAGGAGGGCACCCGGTACGTCGACGAGCACCGCGAGGAGCTGGACGCCGTCTGGGCGTCGGTCGGACGCGACTCCGACGACGAGGGCGCCACGGAGCTGTGGGAGCAGCTGGGCCAGCTGCACGCGGCCGCGACGCAGGTGATGTCGGCAGGTACGCCGGAGCAGATCGCCTCGGCGACCGCCACGATCACCGAGGCCCGCAAGGCGATCTACCGCCTGCTGGCGGAGTAGTCCTATGCCCGCATCGCGGGCATTCCGGGGGAGAAGTCGGGGTCGATCTGGGCAGCCAGGTCGGCCCCGACTGCTCGGTTGCCCCAGGCCGCCGCGTTGCGCAGGTGGAACTCCACGGTGCCGCGGTGGTAGGCGCCCCAGTCGCGCTCGCGTGCGTCGAGCGCGGTGAGCACGGCGTCGAGCACGGCGAGGTTCTCGGGTTCGAGGGTGCCGACGGGCGCGACGGCGCCGCGTTCCGCGGCCCGCACCCACCCGGACTGGCCGAACCAGCCGATCAAGGCGTCACCCACTTGTTCCCGCAGGTAAGCGGCGTCCTCTGCGTCGGTCACCTTGTTGCCCAGCACCCGCAGCTCCACGCCGTGGCCGTGGGCGTGCTCGGCGTACTGCTGGTAGACGCCGATCCCGCGCCGGGTGGGCTCGCTGACGAGCACGGTGAGGTCGAAGCGCGTGAACAGGCCCGAGGCGAACGCGTCGGCGCCCGCCGTCATGTCGACCACCACGTACTCGCCGGGGCCGTCGACGAGGTGGTTGAGGTAGAGCTCCACCGCGCCGGTCTTGGAGTGGTAGCAGGAGACGCCGATGTCGGCCTCGTCGAACTCGCCCGTCACGAGGTGGCGCACGCCGCCCGCCACCGCCGAGTGCCGGGCCAGCAGCTCACCGTCGGGGTCGAGGTCGAGCAGGCGCGAGCCGCGCCCCGGAGGCGTCGTCTTGATCATTGCGTCGGCGCTCGCGATGCGCGGGTTCGTTCCCCGCAGGTGCTCCTTGAGCCACGGCAGGTCGGAGCCGAGCGCGAGCGGCGGCGGGCCGTCGTGCCCCAGCGCCTGGCCGAGGTGCTGGTTGATGTCCGCGTCGATGGCGAGAACCGGTTTGCCGAGCTCGGCGAGGTAGCGGCTGAACACCGCCGCCGAGGTCGTCTTCCCGCTGCCGCCCTTGCCGACGAACGCGATCCGCACGCCGCCTCCTCCCGCCGTCGCCAGTTCCAGACGCGCAGATGATAATCATTGCCACGTACGGATGATGGCAGCGCCCCCTCAGCGCACCGGGTTCGAGCGGCGCGCCGCCAGCACCGCCCGCAACGACGGCACGACGACGCCCTCGCTCTCCATCTTGCGGCGCGCCCGCCTGCGCGCGACCAGCACACCACCGAGCGCGAGCGCCCACACGGCGTACTGCACCGTCCAGGCCACGCGGAACGCCTCCGGCGAGTAGTCGCCCGGCCCGGCGAGCCCGAGCACCACCCCGACGGCGAGCGAGACGGTGAGCGACGCGGCGAACCCGGCCATGTTGACGATCCCGACGGCGGCCCCCTGCCGATGGCCGGGGTTGAACGTGCGGGCGTAGTCGAAGCCGATCATCGACGTGGGGCCGCCGAGCGCCAGCACGATGACGAGCAGCACGAGCAGCCACCGCGGCGCGGGCGGCGGCACGGCGAGGACGGCCGTCCATGCCGAGACCGTCGTGCCGAGCACGGTGAGCACGAGCCACGACCGGCGCAGCGGGTGCCGGGCGGTGAACTCGCCGAACAGGGGCCCGGCGACGATCCCGGAGACCACGAGCAGCGTCAGCATCGCGCTCGCCTCACCGGTCGTGAAACCCTGGCCGGCCACGAGGTAAGGCACGCCCCACAGCAGCGAGAACACCATCCCGGAGAACTGGGTGGCCATGTGCGTGAAGAAGCCCAGCCGGGTGCCCGGCTCCCGCCACGAGCACACGAGCCCGTGCAGCACCTCGCGCGGGGCGGGTGCGGGCGGCGGGGCCGGCGCACCCGGCGGCCGGTCGCGCACCACGGCCAGCGCCGCGAGGCCGACCGCCACGCCGAGCGCCGCCGCCGACACGAAGGCAGGTGTCCACCCGGGGCCGTGCAGCACCGCGGCCAGCGGCACGGCCGACAGCACCTGGCCGCTCTGCCCGATCAGCCCGGTGAGCTGTGTCATCAGCGGAACGCGCCGCGCCGGGAACCAGCTCGTGACCACCGAGAGGACGCTGATGAACGTCAGCGCGTCCCCGGCCCCGACCAGCACGCGCGCCAGGATCGCGAGCGGCAACGAGTCGGCGAGGGCGAGCACGAGCTGGCCGGCGGCCATCGTGAGGGAGCCGACGGTGATGAGCAGCCGGGCGCCGAACCGGTCGAGGAGCACGCCCACCGGGACCTGCAGGCTCGCGTAGACGAGGAGCTGCAGCACCACGAACCCGGCGAGCGCCGCCGGTGCCGCGTCGAACCGCGCTGCCGCGTCGAGACCCGCGACGCCGAAGGAGGTGCGGTGCATCACCCCCACCAGGTAGGCGGCCAGACCGATCGACCAGACAACCCAGAGGCGATGATGCAGCTTCATCTCGGCTCCATGGTGCCCCCGCAACCGCGGAAACGGGATGCTGTGCGGGCAGACTCACGTTGCACCCGGACAGATGTGCGACGGGCGGGGCCACCGGCCCCGTCGAGAGGCGGAGGTGTGATTGCCGTGCTGGATCCGGCCGAGCTCTACGAGGTGGCGCCCGATGCGCCGCAGCTGGACGAACCCGTGCTGCTGGTGGCGCTCGACGGTTTCGTGGACGCCGGAAGCGCCGCCCGGCTGGCCGCGGAGGCCCTGGTGGAGGGCCGGGAACCGCGCGCGGTGGCGAACTTCGACGTCGACCAGCTCCTGGACTACCGCTCCCGGCGCCCGCCGCTGCGCTTCGAGACCGACCACTGGGCGTCCTACAGCCGTCCGGAGCTGGACGTGGTGGCGCTCGGCGACACCGGCGACACCGGCTACCTGCTGCTCGCCGGTCCCGAGCCGGACACCCAGTGGGAGCGGTTCTGCGCGGCCGTAGAGCAGATCGTGCGGCGGTTCGGGGTGCGACTGGTGATCAACCTCACCGCGATCCCGATGGCGGTGCCGCACACCCGGCCGATCGGCGTCACGGTGCACGGCACCCGCCCGGAGCTGACCGAGGGGCACGAGGCGTGGTTCGCCACGGCGCACGTTCCGGGGAGCGCGGTCGGGCTGATGGAGTACCGGCTCGGCGAGGCCGGGCTGGATGCCATGGGCTTCGCGGTGCACGTGCCGCACTACCTCGCCCGCGCCGAGTACCCGCAGGCGGCGCGCGTGCTGCTGGACCACGTCGGCCTCGCCGCGGGCCTGTACCTGCCCACCGAGACCGTCACGAAGGCCGCCGAGCGCACCGAGGTGGAGATCGCCGAGCAGGTGGCCGGATCGGACGAGGTGCGGCAGGTGGTCGAGGCGCTCGAACGGCAGTACGACATGGTCGCCTCCGGCCGGGCCGAGCGCTCAAGCACCGGGCTGTCGGGCGAGCTCCCGAGCGCCGACGAGCTCGCCGCAGAGGTGGAGCGTTTCCTCCGCGGGGAGGACGGCGACAACTCCTAGCCCCCATGATCATGGATGGGCGCTGTCCCCGCAGATCGGGCGGGTAACAAGGCGGTCCCCTTTCGGCCCCACGAGTTGCGTTCCGGGCCTGGTAGATCGAGGGTGGCCGCAGTTTGTGATACGGAGGAAGGGGGCAGGCTCGGGCTCACGCCGGAGCCATACAGCATGACCATTCACAAAGAAGAGGACACGACCAGGACCGCACTCGAAGATCCCGGGGCGGCGACCACGACGGCGGACGACACCCAGCCGATCGACCGCTGGGTCTTCGGGATCGCCGCCGGGCTGGTCGTCGCGTTCCTCATCTGGGGCTTCGCGTCGGTGGACTCGCTGAGCGCCGTGTCCTCGGCGGTGCTCTCCGGCCTGATGACCGTCGGTGGGTGGGCATTCGTGCTCGTGGCCAGCGGGTTCGTCGTGTTCACGCTGTGGGTCGCCTTCAGCAGCTACGGCAAGATCCCGCTGGGGGGCGACGACGAGGGGCCGGAGTTCCGCACGGTCTCCTGGGTCGCGATGATGTTCAGCGCCGGCATGGGCATCGGGCTGATGTTCTACGGCGTGGGCGAGCCGCTCTCGCACTTCGCCAGCCCGCCGCCGGGCACCGTCGCGGCCGGCACGCCGGAGGCACTCGACGTCGCGATGGCCACCACGCTCTTCCACTGGACGCTGCACCCGTGGGCGATCTACGCGGTGGTCGGGCTGGCGATCGCGTACAGCACGTTCCGCCGGGGCCGCCGGTCGCTGATCAGCTCGGCTTTCGCGCCCCTGCTGGGCGAGCGGCACACCGAAGGGCTGTTCGGCCGGGCCGTCGACATCCTCGCGATCTTCGCAACCCTGTTCGGGTCGGCGGCCTCGCTCGGGCTCGGCGCCCTGCAGATCGGCGCCGGCCTGCAGGCGAACGGGTTGCCGGAGGTCCCGCTCGCCCTGCTGATGGGCATCATCGCCGTCCTCACGATCGCGTTCGTCGCCTCCGCGGTGTCCGGGGTCGCCAAGGGCATCCAGTGGCTGTCGAACATCAACATGGTGCTGGCCGGGATCCTGGCGCTCTTCGTGTTCGTCGCCGGGCCCACCATCCTCATCCTCAACCTGCTCCCCACCGCCATCGGCGACTACTTCGGCAACCTGGCCCAGATGGCCGCGCGCACCGCGGCCACCGGCGGCGACGCCACCGCGGAGTGGCTGTCCGGCTGGACGGTCTTCTACTGGGCGTGGTGGATCTCCTGGACGCCGTTCGTCGGGATGTTCATCGCCCGGATCAGCCGGGGCCGCACCATCAAGCAGTTCGTCGTCGGGGTTCTGCTCATCCCGAGCCTGGTGAGCCTGATCTGGTTCGCGATCTTCGGGGGCGCCGCGATCCAACTGCAGCGCAGCGGCACCGACCTCGCGTCGCAGAGCGTCGAGGGACAGCTGTTCGGGCTGCTGCACTCGATGCCGCTCGGTGTGTTGCTCAGCATCGTGGCGATGCTGCTCGTCGCGATCTTCTTCGTGTCCGGCGCCGACGCGGCGTCCGTGGTCACCGGCACGCTCTCGTCGCGCGGCTCGATCTCGCCCACTCGCTGGGTCGTGATCTTCTGGGGCGTGGTGATGGGCGCGATCGCCGCGATCATGCTCGCCATCGGGGCGCAGGCCGGCGGCGAGGAGGAGGACGCCGCCCTCGCCGGGATCCGGGACATCACCATCATCTCGGCGGCGCCGTTCGCGCTCGTCATGGTCGCGCTGTGCATCGCGCTGGCGAAGGACCTGCACCAGGACCCGCTGATGCGTCGCGACCGGCGGGCGGTGGCGGCCGTCGAGCAGGCCGTCGACCACGGCACGAAGACGTACGGCGACGAGTTCGTGGTGTCCGTCAAGCCGCATCCGGACACCACGAACGGCACGGCCAAGTCGGAGGGCGGAGACGAGAAGGCCTAGATCGTTTCCAGCACCACCTTCCCGGTCACGCGCCGCTCGTCGATGGTCGCGAGTGCCTCGGCGGCGCGCTCGAGCGGGAAGGTGGTGCTGATGACGGGGTCGAGCGCACCGGAACGCAGGTGGGGTTCCAGCTCGGCCCACTGCTCCTGCAGGTAGCCGGGGCGCCGGGACGCGTAGGCACCCCACCCGACGCCCACCACGTCGATGTTGTTGAGCAGCAGGCGGTTGACCTTCACGGTGGGGATCTCGCCCGCGGTGAAGCCGACCACGAGCAGTCGCCCCTCGGGCGCGAGGCAGCGCAGCGAGTCCGTGAAGCGGTCCCCTCCCACCGGGTCCACCACGAGGTCCACGCCCGCACCGCCGGTCAGGCCCTTCACGGCGTCCTTGAACCCGTCGGCCAGCACGGCCTCGTGCGCGCCCGCGGCCCGGGCCACCTCGGCCTTGTCCGCCGTCGACGCCACGGCGATCACCCGGGCGCCGAGCGCCGCGGCGAGCTGGGTCACCGCTGTGCCCACCCCACCGGCAGCACCCTGCACGAGCACGGTCTGATCCGCACGCAGGTGCCCCCGCACGAGGAGGGCGAAGTGGGCGGTGAGGTAGTTCATCGGCAGGCAGGCACCGGCGGGGAACCCGATCGCGTCCGGCAGCGGCAGCACGTTGTCCGCCGGCGCGGCGACCACGTCGGCGAACGCACCCGTGTTCGCGAACGCGGCCACCCGGTCGCCGGCCCGCAGCGGGGAGCCCTCCGGCACCTCCCGCACGACACCGGCCACCTCGGACCCGAGCGTGAACGGCAGCTCCGGCTTGTACTGGTAGAGCCCCTTGGACTGGAGGACGTCCGGGAAGTTCACCCCGACCGCCTTCACGTCGACGAGCACCTGGTCGGCCTGCCGCTTCGGCTCCGGCACGTCACGCACCTCGACCGCCGCCGGACCGTCCAACCGCACCACCTGCACCGCGCGCACCCAAGACCCCTTTTCTCGACCGTCCGTTGCCGGAGCCATCCTCGCGCGTCCGGCCTCGGCACGCTCCAGGAAGAGTTGTCTGCCCGGAAAGGGTTGGTGGAGGCGATGAGCCGCTACACCGCGAACGTCACCCGGGACGGGCGATTCTGGCTGATCCACGTACCCCGAGATCGACCGCGATACCCAGGCCCGGCATCTGCGTGAGATCACCACCATGTCGAGCGACCTGATCGTCGTCATGACCGGCGAAGACCCCCGCCGCAGTCGAACTCGATCTGGACATCCGGCGCCCGGCCGGCGTCGACGAGCACCTGGCCCGCGCGGCCAGGCTGCGAGAGGAGTCACAGCGCGCCCAGGCCGCCGCGGCCGCTGAGCTCCGCCAAGCGGCCCGCGAGCTGAAGGACACCGGAATGCCGCTGCGCGCCATCGGACAGCTGCTCGACATCTCGTACCAGCGAGCACACCAGCTCGTCAGCTAGCCACCGCGTCAGATTCGCCCCTTGACCGGGTCGCCGGCCGGCAGCGGCGCCATCGTCACGACGGCCGAGGGCCCTTCGAGGAGCCCGTCGATGGCCCTACGGAGTCGCTTGACCGGCTCACCCACGGAATGCGCGGTGAGCAGCTCCTGCGACTCCCATTTCTCGAGGAGCACCAGCGTGCCGTCCGCGGCGTCGTGCAGCGCGTAGAGCAGGCAACCCTCCTCCGCGTGGACGTCGGGGAGCGCGCCCTCGATGGCTGCCCGGGCGTCCTCGCGGCGACCGGGCAGCGGGCGGAAAACCGCGGTGACGACGACTGCGGTGGCGACGACTGCTTCTGGCACGTGTCCTCCTGTTGGTGTCCCGAACCGGAACACTAGATCCGTTCGGTGCTCGACCGCTCCAGGAACTCTGCGGGAACCCGGATCCGCCTGGGGGCCGGCGGGAGCTTCTGCCGCATCCGGGCGTGCACGAGATCGACCGAGTGCAGGGCGAGCATGTCGATCGGCCGGCTGCCGGCGGTGAGCGCGGGCCGGATGAGCTCGGTCCACGGCCGCCCTGCGCGGCATCGCCACCGGCGCGGCGAAGGGCTTCTACGACGACGTGCTCGACGGCGAGGGCGGCTACACGGTCTGGGGAAAGCTGATCTCGGCCGGGCCTCGGTCGAGCGGCGGGCTCTGCCGATCGCGCTCGCGCACCACGTCGAGCTGGGGTGCGACATCCCGAAGGGTTCGATCGTCACCTGGGACGACGTGCGGCTCGGCAACGGGTTCGGCCAGGTGCTCGGGGCTCAGGCGGGAGACGGAGCGGCTGCTCGAGCAGCCCGAGGCGCCGTCGTCGTAGCGCCCTGCCAGCATGACGCCCGACCCGAGGGGGACGCCATGGAACTCGTCACGCTGGACCTGCCGCTGCCCGGGCAGATGCGCGGCCGCTGGGCGGCCTTCGCCGCCGTGTGCGCGGCCCGCGGCTGGGGGCGCGGCTGCCACGCCGACGGCCGGGTCTGGCACTTCGACGACGGCGGCGGCAACTGGGCCGACCTGCACCACGTCGGCGCCGGGCGCGCCGTCCTCGTGGGCCACGACCACGAGTACTCCGACACCTACTTCGCGGCGGCCGCGGAGTACTTCCAGGAACCGGAGACGGACCTGCTGGCCGGCGCCCCCGGATGGTGGGCTCCCCCGGCACGCGCGGCGATGGACCGCGGCTTCTGGGTCGGGTTCGTGTACGGCTTCGACGCCGGCGTCTGGCGGCGCGCCGGGTACGAGGCGTCCGACGGGTTCACCTCCGTCGGCCTTCCCGCCGTCGACGACGAGCAGTGCCGCGAGCTCGTGGTCGAGTTCAGCCAGGAAGCGCCCGGCCTGGCCGGCCGGGAGCCCGACCCCCGTGCCGTCGACGCGCTCATCGCCGCCGATGCCGAGGTCACCGAGGCGCACGTGACAGCCGTGATCGGTCCTACCGGCTGGGACCCGGCCGCCGGTGCCGCCGCCGCCCGGGAGTTCCGGCGGGTGTGATCAGGCGGGCACGCCGTCGTCGTAGGTCACGGCACGCGGTGTGGTGGTGAGCTCCTCGACCAGGGCGGTGAGCTTGCGGTCCATGCGCTGCTGGACCCGTTCGAGGCCATCCAGCTCGCGGGCGAGGTCGACGGCCAGGTCCGGGCTCCCGACGCCCTCGAGGGCCCTCGCGAGCTCGGCGCCCACCCCCTCGATCCGCACTCGGCAGCGGTCCGAGGCCTGGACGTGGGCGAGCAGTCTGGCGCGTTGGTCGGCGTCGACTGTGTCCGGCACGGACGCCACGAGCTGCTGCAGCCGGTGCGGATGCATGGCGGTCCCCCCTTCACGTGACGGGCATCACCGACGACGGTAGATGCGGACTCTCCGGCTGGGAAGGCCCCGCCGCTACGGTGTGGCCCGTGACGGCGTGGGTGGACACCGGCCGGTTCGTTCGCGAGTTCGTGCGCGACCCCCTGCACACGGCGTCGGTGGCGCCGAGCTCGCCGGCCCTCGCCGCGGCGATGGTCCGGGCGATCCCGGCGGTAGGTACACCGGTCGTCGTCGAGCTCGGGCCGGGCACCGGGGCGTTCACCCGGGCGATCCAGGAGCGCACCGGCGGGCGCGCGCGGCATGTCGCCGTGGAGCTGAACGCGCGGTGGGCGCAACTGCTCGCCGACCGCCACCCCGAGGTCGACGTCGTGCAGGCCGACGCCCGCGAGCTGCCCCGCCTGCTCGCCGATCGCGGCATCACGGCGGTCGACGCCGTCGTCAGCGGGCTGCCGTGGGTGGCCTACTCCCCCGGCCCGGACGGCCGCGGGCTGCACGCCGTGATCACCGAGGTGCTCGCGCCGACCGGCGTATTCACGCAGTTCGGCTACACGTGGACGCGCTGGGCCCCGCCGGCCCGGCGCCAGCTCGCCGACCTGCGGGCCCACTTCGCGCAGGTCACCACGAGCCGCGCGGTCTGGCGCAACCTCCCGCCCGCGATCGTCCACGAAGCCCGCCGACCCACCCCTGTCGAGGCATGATGTTCACCGGCGCCCATGTGATCCTCCACAGCCGCGACGCGGAGGCCGACCGCGCGTTCCTCCGCGACACGCTCGCCTTCCCCCACGTCGACGCCGGCGACGGCTGGCTCATCTTCAAGCTCCCGCCTGCGGAGGTCGCCGTGCACCCGACCGACGCGGAACCGACGCACGAGCTGTACCTGATGTGCGACGACATCGAGCAGGTGCTGGGCGACTGCGCGGCGAACGGCGTCGAGATCGTGGACACGGTGACCGACCAGGGGTGGGGCCGCCTCGCGTCGATCAGGCTGCCGAGCGGTACCCCGTTGTCGATCTACGAACCCCGCCACCCCGTCGCCCACGATCTCTGATCACAACTCGGGTGCCGCCGGCGCGGAGCCGTGCGACGGCCCGCCCCGCAGCGGTATCGCGAGCAGCACGCCCAGCACCGTGATCAGCGCTGTGACCAGGAAGATGTCGCTGTAGGACGACGCAAGCGCGTCCAGCTGGGTGCGCTGCACGACGGCGTACATGCCGAGGATGTCGACGCCGTCGCCGCCCGGGGGCCCGAGGGCGGGCAGGGTGGTGGTGCCGGCCGGCAGCAGCACGGCGCGGTCCGCGATGGCCTGAGTCTGTTGCGCCGAGGCCAGCGCGGTCAGGATGGCCAGTCCCATCGCGCCCGCCACCTGCCGGGCGACGTTGTTGAGCGCGCTGCCCTCGTTCACCTTCTCCGTCGGGAGGCTCGCGATCCCCGCGGTCATCACCGGCATCATCGCCAGCCCCATGCCCGCGGCCCGCACGCACGTCCACAGGACCACGTCGCCGTGCGTCATGTCGGGGTTGATGCCGCAGAGCAGATAGGTGCCGTAGGCGGAGATCCCGAAGCCGGCCACCGCGAGCGGGCGCGGCCCGATCCTGTCGTAGAGCCGGCCGGCGATCGGCATCAGCACGGCCACCACCAGCGCCTGCGGCAGGATGCGCAGCCCCGCCTCGAACGCCGTGAGCCCCTGCCCCTGCTGGAGGAACACCGGAACGTAGAACAGCACCGAGAAGAGCCCGATGGTCAGGATGGACAGCAGCAGCAGCGAGTTCGTGAACGCCCAGTTCCGGAACACCCGCACGTCCAGCAGCGGGTGCGCCACCTCCAGCTCGATCACCACGAACGTCGCCAGGCTGAGCAGCCCGAACATGAGCAGCATCAGCACCGGGTAGGACGTCCAGCCCCAGTCCTCGCCCTGTTGGAAGGCCAGCAGGACGGCGAAGAGGGCGAATCCGATCGTGAGGAACCCGAGCAGGTCGAACGGGCGGCGCGGCCCGCGCCCGGAGTCCGGCAGCAGCAGGTACGCGGCCACCGCGCCGAGGATGCCGACCGGCACGTTGATGTAGAAGATCAGCCGCCAGTCGGTGTGCTCGACCAGGTAGCCGCCGAGGACCGGGCCGATCGCCGGGGCGAACACGATGCCCAGCCCGTACATGCCCATCGCGATGCCGATCTTCTCGCGCGGCACGATCTGGTACACCATCGTCAACGTGACCACCGGCAGGATGCCGCCCGGCACCGCCTGCAGCACCCGGAACGCGATGAGGCTGCCCAGGCTCCACGCGAGGCCGCACAGCGCGGAGCCCAGCGAGAAGCCGATCAGGGTGACCAGGTAGGTCCGCGTCAGCCCGAAGCGGTCGCCGAGCCAACTGCTCAGTGGGACCACGACACCCAGCGTGAGCGTGTAGGCGGTGGCGATCCACAGGACGTCCTCCGTGGTGGTGCCGAGATCGTCCTGGATGGCCGGGATGGCGACGTTCACGATCGTCACGTCCAGCACGGACATGAACATCCCGACGATCAGGACCAGCAGGGAGACCACCCACGACGCGGCCGGGCGCTGCTCGTCGTCCTTCGCGGGAGGCTCGAGGGGTGCGGGTGCGGGGGCCGCTGCCTCCGGCTCGCTCGTGCGGTCCGTGGAGGTCGTCCGCGTCATGGCGCAATCGTGACATAGAGAACCAGTGGTTCTCTAGTAGGAAATTCAGGTTTGCTTGAAAAAGTGCCGCCCGCGCGGGCGGTAGAGTCCTGCCGATGGCAGTTGCCAGCGCGGCGGCCGAGGCGCAGGCCGATCACCGCAAGGGACCCCGGCGCCGGGGCGACGCCCTGCACGCCGCCATCTACGAGGCCACCCTCGCCGAGCTCGGGGACGTCAGCTACGCCGAGCTGAGCATGAAGAGCGTCGCGCGCCGGGCCCGGGCGAGCACGGCGTCCCTCTACCGCCGCTGGTCCAGTCGCGCCGAGCTCGTGGTCGACGCGATGCGCACCCGGGCCCCGGTGGTACTGGAGGTTCCCGACACCGGCACCGTCCGGGGCGACGTGCTCGGCTTCCTGCGCCGGGTCGCCGACGTGCTGAACGGGCCGGCCGGCGAGGCCGTCCGCGGCCTGATGATCGAGGCGATGGGCGATCCGGAGCTGCGGGCCGTCATCCGGGCGCGGTTCGTCGAGCCGGCGACCGGGTGCATGCTCGAGGCGCTCCGCCGCGGTGTGGTCCGGGGCGAGGTCCGCCCCGCCGCGCTCACCCCGGTGGTGGCGGGCGCAGCCATCGCCGTCCTCCGCGAGCAGTTCCTCCTGGGCGACCGGTCGCTCCAGGAGGCTTTCCTGGTGGAGGTCGTGGACACGGTCGTCGTGCCGCTCACGCGGCCCCCAGGAGCTCCCGAGCAACCCCGGCCGTAGCGCGGACTATCAGAGCGAGGCTGTTGCCTCGACGATGGACAACCGACACCCGAGAACAAGCGCGCTGAGCGAGATGTGATCAGCGGATCCGGGACATGAGCCGCGCGTCGAGGGTGTTGCCGAACTGGGGCCGCGCTGCCCAGGCTTGATCAGCGCATGCGGTTCTCAGGCCGCGCCCGTGCGGCTCTGTGACCGCACTCGACGATCACGGTCGCCGCGGCATGGACGCCGGGGCGTTCAGCGGAACGCAGCACCCCGGCCGCCGGACGCGCCGAGCGGTACCTCACGGTCGCGGCGACCGCGCTGGCGTGCCGCCCGGGCCGAGCATGCGCTACGAGTCGCACCTCAGCCTGGCCGCGGCCGCAGCGGGGTGCTGGCCGCATCGATCACGGGTCGCACCGCTGTGCGGCGCGGGCGATCCTCCCGGGGATCCGCTCCGGCGGGCGCGCCGCACCCCGGCCGGCCGCTGCGTGCCCAATCTCCGTCGCCGGCCTCGCGTGTGTTCGGCACGGTCCGTCGATTCCTTCGGCCTGGGTGGGTCGCTGGGTCGGCTGCACCACCGGATCCTGGGGTCGCGTTGGCGGCCGTCCCCTACCTGTGGGCCCGCCGGTTCTGGACGAGACCGTTCCTGCCGGGTGCGCACGGACCATCCGGTGGTCCCGCCCCCACCCGCTCCACGGCCTCGGCGAGAGTCCGGGTGCGGAACCGGGCCCGACTCGCTACGACACCCCACCCGCGACGCCCGATCGGTGGAACGGTCGCACCGACCACCCACGCCGACCGCGGCGGGATCGGGCTCACATCGCCACGATTCGACGAACACCCTCCATCCGCGGCTCCTGCCACGATCGTGGTGACCGAGGCGGCCGGCTGGGCGTCGAGCCGTAGGCCCGAGTTGTTCAGGCGCTCCTGGTGTCCCGGACCGGAAGTCCGGTCCGGGACACTAGAGGTGGGGCTGCACCAGCTCGACGTAGCGGCGGGCCATGGTGGCGACCACCTGGTCGCCGGGGGCCGCCCATACGTCGGCGTGGAAGATCTCCACCTCGACGTCGCCGGTGTACCCGGCCGCGGCGACGGCGCGGGTGAAGGCCGGGAAGTCGACGTGCCCGTCGCCCATCATCCCGCGGGCGAGCAGGGAGTCGGCCGGGAGCGGCGTGATCCAGTCGCACACCTGGTACGACACGATCCGCTCCCCCGCCCGGACGATCTGGTCGTGCACGCCCGGCTCCCACCACAGGTGGAAGGTGTCGACCACCACGCCGACCTCGTGCGGCGCGAACGCCTCGGCGATGTCGAGGGCCTGCGCGAGCGTGGAGACCACCCCGCGGTCGGCCGCGTAGATCGGGTTCATCGGCTCGATGCCCAGCGTCACGCCGCGCTCCACCGCGGCCGGCACGAGCGCGGCGATCGCCTCGGCGGCCCGGGTGCGGGCGCCCGCGAGGTCCTTGTCGCCCGGCGGCAGCCCGCCCGGGACGAGCACGAGCGCCGACGTCCCGAGTGCGGCGGCCTCGTCGAGGGCTCGCAGGTTGTCCTCGTGCGCCGCGGCGCGCTCGGCCGGGCCGGACGCGGTGAAGAAGCCGCCCCGGCACAACGAGGAGACGCGCAGCCCGGCGGCGTCCACGAGGCGGCGGGCCGCGTCGACTCCGACCTCGGCCACCGGCTCACGCCACAGCCCGATCGCCGGGAGTCCCGCGGCAGCCGCCCCGTCGACCGCCTCGCGGAGGTTCCAGTTCGCGGTGGTGCGCTGGTTGAGCGAGAGCCGGGCCAGCCGCGGATCGCCGGGGCCGGGGGTGCCGACCCGGCCCGGGAGCCCGCTGGGGACGTCGAGGACGCTCATCGCTCGGCCTCGCTGCGCTCGGCCGGCGCTTCGCGTAGGCGCTGTGACATTGATTCGCTCGCAAGCTCGCTCATTGCACCGCCCCGGCCACGCCGAGCAGGCCGCGCAGCTTCGCGGCCGCCGCCTCCGGGTCCGGGAACAGCCGCGCCTCGTTGGCCAGCGCGAACACCTCGGAAAGGTGCACCACCGACCGCGCGGACTGCAGCCCACCGACCATCGTGAAGCCCGGCTGGTGCCCGCAGAGCCAGGACAGGAACGCGATGCCGGTCTTGTAGTAGAAGGTCGGCGCCTCGAACACCTTCCGCGACAGCGGGAGCGTCGGCGCGAACTCGGCGTCGTAGCGCTCCCGGTCGCCCTCGTCGAGCGCCGCCAGCGCGGCCGACGCGGCCGGGGCGACCGCCGCGAACGCACCGAGCAGCGCGTCGGAGTGGTGGGTTCCGTCGCCGCGGATCAGCTCCGGGTAGTGGAAGTCGTCGCCGGTGTAGAGGCGCACGCCCTCGGGCAGCTCGGCGCGCAGCCCGACCTCGTGCTCCGCGGAGAGCAGCGAGACCTTCACACCGTCCACCTTGTTCGCGTGCGCCTCGATGAGCTGCACGAACGTCGCGGTCGCCGACGCGACGTCCGCCGAGCCCCAGTAGCCGGCGAGCTGCGGGTCGAACGCCTCGCCGAGCCAGTGCAGGATCACCGGCTCGCGCACCTGCCGCAACAGCGCCTCGTAGACGCGCAGGTAGTCGTCCGGCCCCGCGGCCACGGCCGCGAGCTGCCGGGACGCCATGAGGATCACCTGTGCCCCGGTGCCCTCGACGTACCCGACCTGCTCGGTGTAGGCGGCCAGCACGTCGTCGACGCTCGTCAGGTCGGTGCGGTGGTCGGTGCCGGCGCCCGCCGCGATCCGGGCACCGTGCTCACGGGCCTGCTCGGCGCTGCGGCGCACCAGCTCCTGCACGGCAGGCCAGTCCAGCCCCATGTTGCGCTGCGCCGTGTCCATGGCCTCCGCGACCCCGAGGCCGTAGGAGAACAGGTGGCGGCGGAACGCCAGCGTCGAGTCCCAGTCGACGGCGGCGGGTGCGCCGGGCACGTTCTCGCCCCACGGGTCGCCCACGACGTGCGCGGCCGCGAACGCCACCCGAGTGCGGTAGGGCTCGGGGTGGGGCGCCCACTCGCGGGGCGCGGCGAGCGGGACGGAGCGCCACCCCCCACCGGCGACAGGAAGGTCGATGCGGAGATCGACGGCGGTCACCGCGCGCCTCCCCCGACTTGCAGCATGGTGGCCATACTCCGGTTGAACCGGAGTATGGCCACCATGCTGCGGTTCACCGGGAGCTGTGCGTGGGTCATCGCGTCGCCTTCAGTTCCACGCGGACGCCTTCCCTCGATGACCTCAGCGCCGCGTCCACCAGCCTCAGGCCGCGGACGCCGCTCGCGAAGTCGTACGGGTGCTGGCGGCCGGCGTCTACGTCGAGCAGGTACTGCTCCCACTGGGCGCGGAAGCCGTTGCCGAGCTCCTGGTTGTCCGGCACCTGCTCCCACTGGCCCCGGAAGTCCTGGTCGGTGGGCACGTCCGGGTTCCACACCGGCATGGGCGTGCGGACGCGGTGCTGGATGCGGCAGCCGAAGAGGCCCGCGACGGCCGAGCCGTGGGTGCCGTCGACCTGGAACTCCACGAGCTCCTTGCGGTCCACCCGCACCGCCCACGACGAGTTGATCTGGGCGACGACGCCGCCGGCCAGCTCGAAGATCCCGTACGCGGCGTCGTCGGCGGTGGCCTCGTAGGGCTCGCCCTTCTCGTCCCACCGCTGCGGGATGTGCGTGACGGCCCTGGTCATCACGGCCTCGACGCCACCGAACAGGTGCTCGAGCACGTAGTTCCAGTGGCAGTACATGTCGAGGACGATGCCGCCGCCGTCCTCGGCCCGGTAGTTCCAGCTGGGGCGCTGGGCGGGCAGCATGTCGCCCTCGAAGACCCAGTAGCCGAACTCGCCGCGCACCGACAGGATCCGCCCGAAGAACCCGGAGTCGATCAGCCGCTTCAGCTTGATCAGCCCGGGGAGGTAGATCTTGTCGTGCACCACGCCGTCGACGATGCCGGCGGCGCGGGCGGCCGCCACCAGCTCCTCGCCCTCGGCCACCGACTCCGCGATCGGCTTCTCGGTGAAGATGTGCTTCCCCGCGGCGATCGCGCGCAGGATCGTCTTCTTGCGCTCGCTGGTGACGAGGGAGTCGAAGTAGACGGGGGCGTCGTCCTCCAGCGCGGCGTCGAGGTCGGTGTGCAGGGTCTCGATGTCGTGCTTGCGGGCGATCTCGGTGAGCTTCTCGCGGTCGCGGCCGACGATCACGGGCTCGACCTGCAGGCGCGTGCCGTCGGGGCGCAGCACACCGCCGTCGTCGCGGATCGCGAGGACGGACCGCACGAGGTGCTGGCGGTACCCCATCCTCCCGGTCACGCCGTTCATGACGATGCGCATGCGCACTACCTTTCTGGTGAGACGGTCGGGCGGCCACCCAGGTACAGCTCGGCGAGCTGCGGGTCGGCGAGGAGCTCCGGGGCGGGGCCGCTGATGTGCACGCGGCCGAGGTCGAGGACGCAGCCGAGGTCGGCGGTCTCCAGGGCGCGCCGGGCGTTCTGCTCGACGAGCAGGATCGCGAGCCCGGCCTCCCGCATGGCGACGACCTGCTCGAACACCACGGCGGTGGCCTTGGGATCGAGTCCCATCGAGGGCTCGTCGAGCAGCAGGACCTTGGGGCTCACCATCAGGGAGCGGGCGAACTCCACCTGCTTCTGCTGGCCGCCCGACAGCAGCCCGGCCAGCGAGCGCCAGCGCTCGCGGACCACCGGGAAGAGGCCCTGCACGAACGCGACCCGCTCGGCGACGCCCGCCCGGTCGGTGGTCGTGTACGCCCCGAGCGTGACGTTCTCGGCCACGGTCATCTCGGGGAACACGCTGTGGCCCTGCAGCACGTGGGCGACGCCCGCGGCGAGCATCCGCTGCGGGGTGCGGCCGGTGACGTCCTGCCCGTCGACGCGGACGGCGCCCGAGCGCGGCGCGAGCAGCCCGCTCGCGACCTTCAGCACGGTGGACTTGCCGGCGCCGTTGGGGCCGACGAGGCAGACCACGGTGCCCGCGGGCACGCTGACCGACAGGCCGCGCAGCACGAGGGCGGCGCGGCCGTAGCCGGCCTCGATGTCCCGGAGTTCCAGGAGGGGTTCATCCGCCCGCTTTTCAGACGCCAAGGTAGGCCTCCAGCACCGCCGGGTCGGCGCGGACCGTGTCCGGCGGGCCCTCGGCGATCGGCCGACCGCGGTCGAACACGACCACGTGGTCGGACAGGCTCATCACCAGCTCCATGTTGTGCTCGACGACGATGAAGGTGCGCCCCTCGGCGTTGAGCTCGCGCACGAGCGTGGCGATCCGGTCGATCAGGGCGGGGTTCACGCCGCCGGCCGGCTCGTCCAGCATGATCGTCTCGGGGTCGGCCATCAGCACCCCGGCCAGCTCCAGGAGCTTCTGCTGGCCGTAGGACAGGTTGCGCGCCTCGATGTCCTCGAGGTGGTCGATCCCCACCCGCCGCAGCCACCCGCGCGCCCGCTCGATGTCCGCGGTGGCGCCCGCCGAGCGCAGCAGGGCGGCGATCCCGCGCGGCCGCACGGCGGCGAGCACGTTCTCGCGCACGGTCATGCGGGGGAAGATCCGGCAGAGCTGGAAGCTGCGCCCGATGCCGGCCGCGGCGATGCGGTGCGGCGCCCGGCCGGTGACGTCGCGGCCGCGGTAGCTCACCGATCCGGAGTCGGGCCGGATCATCCCGGTGACGCAGTTGAAGAACGTGGTCTTGCCGGAACCGTTGGGCCCGATCACCGCGTTGATCTTCCCGTCCCGGAACTCCACGGTGGCGTGGTCGACGGCGTGCACGCCGCCGAAGGACTTGGTGAGCTCGAGGGTCGCGAGGTTCACAACCGCACCTCTTCCCGGAGCTCGGCCGCGCTGACCTCGCGGATCGAGCTCTGCTGCGGGCGGAACCGGGCGAAGAGCCCCTGCACCGCGGGGATCACGCCGTCGGGCATGAACAGGACCACGGCGGCCAGCAGGATGCCGGTGGCGACCAGGTGGAACTGGGAGTCGCCGTAGGAGATCTTGAAGTACTCGATCGCCACGCCGACGACGAACGCGCCCAGCACCGGCCCGAACAGGTGCCGCACCCCGCCCAGCAGGGCCATCAGCACCATGTAGGACCCCATGAGGATCGAGAACTGGAAGATCGGGTCGAGGTCGCCGAACCACAGTGCGTAGAGGCCACCGCCGATGGCGGTGAACGTGGCCGACACGACGAAGGCCACGAGCTTGTAGGCGAACGTCGGCACGCCGAGCGACTGGGCCTTGTCCTCGTCCTCGCGGATCGCCTTGAGACCCAGCCCGAAGCGCGAGCGGTCGATCGTCCACCAGGCCAGCAGCGCCACGCCCAGCAGCACGGCGAAGAGGTAGAAGAACACGAGGTGGTGCTCGGGGCGCAGCAGGTCCGGGAACGGCCGGGGCACGACGAGGCCGTCGGACCCGCCGGTGAACTCCCGCCAGCTCTGGAAGACCAGCAACAGCACCAGCACCAGCGCGATCGACACGATCACGAACGACGCCCCGCGCACCCGCAGCGCGGCGATGCCGATCGGCACCGCGAGCACCGCGACGATCACGCCGGCCAGCCCGAGCGCGAGGAAGCTCGGCACCCCGGCCCGGGCGATCAGCAGCCCGGTGGCGTAGGCGCCGAGGCCGAACCACGCCGCGTGGCCGAGGGACATGTAGCCGGTGAAGCCGCCGACGAAGTTCCACGACGTCGAGAGCACCGCGTAGGAGAGCACGACGACGCCCGCGGACGTGATGTACGGGTTCGGGCTCCAGAGCGGGAACGACAGCAGTGCGGCAGCCCCGACGAGCAGCGCACCGAGGTTAGAAACGTTGCGCAAGGCGACCTCCGAAGAAGCCCTGCGGCCGCACCAGCAGGGTGGCGAACAGCGCGAGGTAGAAGACGGTCTGCGCCCAGGTCGTGCCCAGCGGGAGCTGCAGCAGGCTCTGCACGACGCCCAGGACCATCGCCGCGATCGCCGCGCCCGGGATGCTGCCCAGCCCGCCGACCACGATGATCGCCATCAGCGGGCCGATCCAGTGCCAGTGCAGCGACGGGTAGATCGTGGAGTCCAGCGAGAGCGCCGTCCCGCCGATCGCGGCGGTGGCCAGGCCCAGGCCGAAGCCGTAGCCGGCGACCCGGTCGGTGTCGATGCCGATCAGTCGCGCCGCCTGCGGGTGCTGGATGGTGGCGCGCAGCGCCTGGCCGAACCGGCTGCGGGTGAGCAGCAGGTACAGCGCGAGCAGCGACAGCACGGCCAGGCCGAACGCGATCAGCTTGACGACCGCCACCTGCGCGCCGAACACCTCGATGCTCGCCGCGCTGTAGGGCAGCTGCACCCGCCGCTGGGTGCCCGAGTAGACGAACCCCAGCAGCCCCTCGATCGCGAGCGCCACCGCGAACGTCAGCAGCACCGACATCATGGTCACCGAGGCCGGTCGCAGCCGGGCGATCAGCAGCCGCTGGAACCCGACGCCCGCGAGGAAGAACAGCGGCACCGTGACCACCAGCGACAGCAACGGGTCGATGCCGAACCGGTCGTGGACGTCCCACGCCAGGTACGCGGCGAGCACCAGGAACGCGGCGTGGGCGATCATCACCACCCGCATCACGCCGAAGTACAGCGTGAGCCCGGCGGCGAGCAGCGCGTAGAGCCCGCCCAGCAGGATCCCGAGGACGAGGCTCTGGAAGAGCAGGGAACCGCTCACCAGGTTGCCTTCGGGTACGCGAACTCCGCCTCGGCCGTGGCCTCCGGCAGCACGATCCGGATCTCCCCGTCGACGTACTGCTGGATGAGGTGGGCGCTCTGCGGGCGGCCCTGTGCGTCCCAGTCGAGCGGGCCGACCACGGTGTCGACCGTGTTGGTGCGCAGCCAGTCGATGAGCCGCTGCTGGCACTCGCCCTGCTCGGCGCACCCCGCGGCCTGCACGGCGGCGGCGACGACCTGGCCGGTGGTGTAGGCGTTGGCCTCGTCCTCCGCGGGCGGGCTGCCGTGCTCGGCCGTGTAGCGCTGCACGAACTCGACGTTGGACGGGTACGGCGCCTCCGGCGTGTAGCCGGTGGGCGAGAGGATGCCCTCGGTGCGGGCGCCGATCGCCGCGGAGAACTCCGGGTTGGTCGGCGCGGTGGAGAAGGCGGCGAGCTTGGGCTGGTAGGCGAGCTGCTGCAACGCCACGATCAGGTTGACCGCGTCCTGGTACTGGGTGCCGCCCACGATCATGTCCGCCTGCGAGTCGGCGATCTGGGCGGCGATCGAGGAGAAGTCGGTGGTGTTGGGCGGGTAGACCTCGTCCACCACGGTCCGGATCCCGGCCGCCTCCAGCTTGGCCTTCAGCCCGTACGCGGTGCCCTGGGCGAACGGGTCGTCCATCGCGGCGTAGGCGGCGGTCTGCGGCCGCTGCCCCTCCGGCATCGCGATGATCGTCTCGGCGAGGTGGTTGTAGTGGTCGTCGGCGATCGCGGGGGCGGCGTAGAAGAGGTTGTCGAAGCCCTGCTCGAACACCTCGGCCGCGGCGCCCGCCGGCTCGACGAAGAGCATCCCGTACTCCTTCGCCACGCGTGCCGACGGCACGACGAGCCGGGTGGAGAACGGTCCGAACACCAGGTCGACCTGGTCCTGCGCGATCAGCGACTCGTAGTCGGCCACCACCCGGTCGGCGTTGGACTGGTCGTCGAGGATGCGCAGCTCGACCTGCCGGCCGAGCAGGCCGCCGGTCTCGTTCACCGCGGCCGCCCACGCCTCGTAGCCCCGCTGGACCCCCTTGCCGGGCTCGGAGAAGTCCCCGGTGAGCGGCAACGAGATGCCGATCGTGATCGGGTCGGAGGGGTCACCGCCACCCGCCTCACCTCCGCCGGAACACGCGGTGACGAGGAGCGCCGAGATGCCGGCGAGGCATCCCAGGCGGAGGGCGGTGCGGGCGTTCATCGGGGGATCTCCTCCTCGTCGAGGAACGTAAGCGCTTTCCGTAAGCGCTTGCGTAGACTACGGGCGACCGCCGCGACGTCGCAAGGAGGCACCGATGCCCAAACCCCGGTCGGCGCCACGCCTCATGGACGTCGCAGTGCGCGCCGGGGTGTCGATCGCCACGGCGTCGCGGGCCCTCGCCGGGCGCGACGGGGTGAGCGAGACGGTCGCCGCGCACGTGCGCGAGGTCGCGCTGCGGATGGGCTACGTCGCCAACGTCCACGCCCGCACGCTCGCCGGGGGCGCCACGTCCACGGTGGGCCTGATCGTCCACGAGATCGGCGACCCGTACTTCGCCGAGATCGCGAGCGGGGTGATCGACGTGGCCGCCCAGCGGGGACTCTCCGTGCAGATCTGCCACTCCGGGCGCGACCCCGCGGGCGAGCTGCACCAGATCCGCACGCTCATCGCCCACCGCGCCGACGCGATCGTCGTGGCCGGGTCGGGCTACATCGAACCCGCGATGCAGGCGGAGTCGAACGCGGTGCTCACCGCGTTCCAGGAGTCCGGAGGACGGGTGGCGGTCATCGGTCGTCACCACCTCGTGGCCGACGCCGTCCGCCCCGACAACGAGGCGGCGGGCGCCGCAGCGGCCGCCCACCTGCTGGCGCTCGGACACCGCCGGATCGGGGTGATCGGCGGCCCACCGATCCTCACCACCGTGGCCGACCGGCTCACCGGCGTCGGGCAGGCGCTCGCCGCCCACGGGCTCACCCTCGACGACATGCCGGTCCTCCCCACCGACTTCACCCGCAACGGCGGGCACTCCGGGGCCGAGCGGCTGCTGGCCGACCACCCCGACCTCACGGCGCTCATCGCGCTGAACGACCTCATGGCGATCGGCGTGCTGTCGGTGCTGCGCGCCCGCGGGATCGCCGTGCCGCAGCGGATGTCCGTGGCGGGGGTCGACGACGTCGCCGTCGCTGCCGACCTCGCCCCCAGCCTCACCACCGTCCGGCTGCCGATGACCGAGATGGGCGAGCTCGCGCTCACCATGGCACTCAAACCACCCTCGGCGCGCAGGCGGCGCAAGAACACCGGGCACGAGCTGATCGTGCGCGACTCGACGGGGCCGGTGCCGGCCGTCACGTAGTCGCGATCAGCAGGTCCTCCCCGCTCGGGGGGCGCAGGCCGTCGCCGCGGCCGGCGAAGTAGCGCTCGGCGTGAGAGGTGCCCGGCACGTGCCGCACGTCCGTGAAGCCGGCCTCGCGGGCCAGCGCCAGCATCTCCTCCGGCGAGTAGAAGCTGACGAACGGCGTGCCGGACGCCCGCGCCGCCTCCTCGACCGCGCGGCGGACCGGGCGATCGTCCGCGTCGAGCAGCTCGGTGGGCAGCTGGAACGTCATGACGAGCGTGGAACCCGGCGCGAGGCCTGCGATGCGGCGCAGGGTGGCCGCGGTCGCGTCCTCGGTGAGGTACATGGAGACCCCGGCCGACGCGACGACCGCGGGCCGGGCGGGGTCGAATCCGGCCGTGGCCAGCTCCGCCCACCAGTCCCCGCCCGCCTCGAAGTCGACCGGCACGAGCCGCAGCCGGTCGGGGACGCCGAGGCCGAGCTCGTCCAGGCGCCGCCGCTTCCAGGCCTGCGGTCCGGGCTGGTCGACCTCGAACACCCGCACCCGACCGGCGCTGCGCTGGGCGAAGGTGTCGAGGCCCGCCCCGAGGATCACGTACTGCTCCACGTCCTGCTCGACCACGAGGTCCTCGATGAACCGGGAACGGGCGACGACGCCCGCCCGGAACCCCGCGGTCGCGTGCGGCTCCATGTCCGGGCGACTCCGCCAGCCGCCGGCGGGGTCCGCGAGCCGCAGGCCGAGCTCGTCGCTGAGCACGTGCGGCGGTGCGTCGACCTCGAGGTGCAACGCCCGCCAGAGGGCGACGCGCAGCGCGGTTCCCTCCGGTGCCTCCGCAGCCACGTCAGCTCTGCGCCTTCGCCTGGAGGCTCCAGAGCCGCCCGTCGGGGTCGCGGACGGTCATCTCCCTGGTGCCGAAGTGGGTGTCCGCGAACGGTGTGACCACCTCGACGTCCGGGTCGAGCCGGAAGGCGTCGGCGTCGGCCACTCCCAGCACGAGCCGCGGCTCCTGCGGCTCCCGGTTCTCGGGCACCTCCGCCACGAACACGTAGGGTCCGTTCCCGTTGCGGAGCAGGCCGGAGCTGTGGTCGGTGGCGAACTCGAGGTCGTAGCCCAGCGCCTGGAAGAACTTCGCCGTCTTCCCCCAGTTGTGGGTCTCCAGGAACACGGCCTCGATACCTTCGGTGGCCATATCAGCTCTCCTTCCCCGACTGCGTGCGCTCGTCATGGGCGTCGAGGTAGGCCCGTAGCGCGTCGGCGACCAGCGCCGAGAGCGAC
The DNA here is from genome assembly GCF_054486945.1 of Pseudonocardia wallangbongensis. NCBI lineage: Bacteria > Bacillati > Actinomycetota > Actinomycetes > Pseudonocardiales > Pseudonocardiaceae > Pseudonocardia > Pseudonocardia wallangbongensis. Next base: position 210,143 of record NZ_JBRERS010000004.1, on the reverse strand, counting down.
AGCTCGGACTCGATCGCGCGGTGCTTCACCCGCCTGATCAGGCTGATCGGCAAGTACACGTTGAACTGCTTGACCTCCTCGGCACCCACGGGCCAGACGCTAGCATGCTAGTAATCTAGCCAATACTTCGTCACGCTCAGCTCATTCAGAGCGCACCGACAGCTCGTTCCCAGCCGCGGCCGCCACGATCGGCGCCGGCCGCGGCGAGGGACCGCGGCCGGATCAGGAGAGAAGGAGATGACTGACGTGCGGACCGGCCGCCGGTGGCTCCCCGTGCCCTTCGCCGCGGCCGGCCTGGTCGTACTCGCGGCCTGCGGCGGCGGCGCGGCCCCGGCGGCCGACCCGGCCACCACCGCCCCGGGAACGAAGGCATCGGCCGATGCCTTCGCCGATTGCATGACCGAGCAGGGGGTGCCGGCACCGGAGGGAGGAACGAGGATCACCGGACCGCGTCGGGGCGAGCCGGGTCAGCAGCAGGACGCGCCCATGACCCGCCGCAACCCACCGCCGGCGCCCGACGGTGTCGATCCCGAGAAGTGGGAGGCGGCGCTGGAGACGTGCGGCCCGGTGGGCGCGCGCCGAACCGTCGCCCCGACAGCGGGCGCTTGATCGTCGGCCAGCCTGTACAGCCGGTGTTCGTGATGGTGCCCGGCGCAGCGTGGCTGGTGGTGTGGGGCTCGCCGGCTGCCGCCAGCAGCTGGCGCCGGACACCCACCTGCGGCCCTCCCGTCCCGCTGGTGGACGCCGTCCGGGTCACGTTCCGGGTGTCGGGCCGGCCGGTGCTGTCGCGGCGATGTCCGGGTCCCAGACCCGGTTCGGGCCTGCTGCGGTGGTGGGTGCGTTCGGCGGAACGCAGGCCGGTCATCGGGTCGAGCTGACCAGGGACTCCGTCGCTGGCGGGCGGGCCGCACCCGGCTCGTAGCGCGGGGCTCCACCCGTCTCGACTGGCAGGACCGCCCGCGCCGGTCACGTTCATGATCCGCGGTATCGGGCGTCCATGGTCGTGGAGACAGCCATGGACAACCGAAACTTCGGATCATGCCCGCGCATCGACGGGCATGAGCTGATAGGCGGCGATCTCACGGGCAGCGTCCGCCAGGCCGGATCGCAGTCCCGCGCAGGGCCGGTCGCGCGGTGCGGAGGCGGCCGGTTTTCGGGGGTGGCCCCGGTCCGCGGAGGTAGTGCCGCCGGGCTCGCTGTCGGCGAGCGCGGCGTCACGCGCAGCACACACGGACGGGCGATCTTTTGTGGGGCCCCCCTCGATCGGGAACTTTCGGACCTGCCAAGGTTGGTCGAGTGCGACTCGTGTTCGGCCCCGACGATCTGGAGGAGTACTCCGCCGTCCGCGACCGCCTGCGGCTGCACATCGTCGCGTGGGCCCGCAGGCGTGGCATCGCGGTGGAGCCGTCACTGGTAGCGGCCGCCCTCGACCACAAACACAGCGTCGACGGCCGGCTCGGGCACTGGACCCGACGCCACGTCGCCGACGCGCTCGCCGTGTGGTTCCCGCGCACCGTCGCGCTGCTCGAGGACGACCGCGACGCCGTTCCGACCGCGTTGCACGCCCTCATCGGCTTCCTCGACGAGCACGACTGGCTGGATTCGCGCTCGGCACCGGCGGCCGAGCTGCACGAGCAGGTCCGCGACTCCACACCCGCGCTGTACGACGCGCTCGCCGACGAGCGCAACCACGACCTCGGCACGTTCTGGGCCGTCCAGATGCTGCGCCACGGCGTGGCCACGGCCGACCCGGCGGCCGTCGCGCGGTTCCTGCAGCAGGTGCACTCGGGCGAGCTGCAGATCGACCGCTCCGCCCTGGAGGAGATCCAGCGCCGGCAGGCCGACGAGCCACCGGAGCAGCCGCGGCAGGAACTGCTGCCGGTGCTGCTGCCGAGCGCCGCGCAGATGCTCGCGGCCGCCGACTCCTCGGTGGCGCTCGCCCGGCTGCGCGCGTTCACGCGGTGGGTGCGCGCCGGCCGCGCGCTCACGCGCGAGGGACGCCTGCTGCTCTCCGACGCGCGCGCGGTGGCCGACGCGCTGGACCTCGACCACTTCTCCCGCGACCGGGCCCGCACCAGCGACGACCTCCCCGAGATCAGCCTGCTCCTGCACTGGGCGCGGCAGGCCCGTCTCGTCCGGGTGCTGCGCGGGCGGCTGGTGCAGGTCCGCAGCGCCGCACCGCTGCTGTCGCGGCCGATCGAGCTGTGGCGGCGCGCGTTCGAGGCCGTCGGCGGGATCGGTGAGCACTTCGGCGGCAGCAACGTGTTCGGTGCGCCGTCACTGTTCGGGATGAGCCTCGGCGAGGCCTACCCGATCCTGCTGTACCAGCTGTACGCCGCCGGTGGGGAGCCGATCCCGGTCGAGCGGTTCCACCGGGCCGTCCGCGAGACCGTGAACGACCGGATGGGCTGCGTCGTCGACGACCTCGCGGGCGACGTGGAGCACCGGCTGTGGCGCCGCGACGTCACCGCCCTGCTCGACGCGCTGGAACTGCTCGGCGCCGTCCAGCTCTCGGAGACCCTCGGCGTCGAGGACGGCGAGGGCATGAGCGAGCTCATCGCGCTGGCCGGGCGCGACGACCCCGACCCCACCCTCGTCGCCCTCACGCCGATCGGGATCTGGGCCGTGCGGGAGATGCTCGTCGAGCGGGGGGTGCACGCACCGCTCGTCGGCGAGCTCGCCGAGGAGGACATCGAGTACGTCTGCGTGCGCATGGCGGGCATGAGCGCCGAGGTGGCCGAGGCCGAGCTCTCGGCATGGGTGACGGCCCGGTCCGGACGGACGGCGAGCCACGAGATCATGCGCTACCTGCAGCGGGTCGAGGTGCCGGCCCATCGCGAGATGGCGCTCTTCGCGCTCTCGCGCTGCGGGGCTCCGGGGCGGGAGACGAGCCGCTGGCGGGCCCGCGTCAGCGCGGCGCTGCGGGCGCCGGCGAGCGGTGCCCAGCCCCGCGTGGAGTGCGACGCGCGGCTCGCGCGCCCCTGAACCCTCACACATTCGGGTGATGCGGGCCTCCGCACCGTGACACTGCTGCGGGGCCGCGCGACTACGGATGCGAACAGCATCCCGGATGCGCCGAGAGAAGGAGCCGACGTGGCCACGCCCGACCCCTACCAGAGCTGGTCCGGGGCCCCGAAGCACTGGGTGCACGTCCCGGCCCAGCGGAACTCCCCGCCGGCGCCCGACCAGCTGGACGCCGCGGCGGGCAGCCCGTCGGGCGAGCGGGCCAGGGCCTTGCGCGACGGGTGGACCGTGGCCGCGATCGCGATCGCGGTGGCGCTGGTGGCGTTCGTGTTGATCGGCATGGGCAGCACGATCACCCTCCGGTAGCGGTACCCCTCGGCCGGGGCAGAGGTCACCATCACGTGCGAACCCCGGGGGGTGGCCATGCGCACGATCGTCTCGATCCTCGTCGTCGCCGGCGCGACGCTGCTCGTACCCGGGGTCGCCGTGGCCGACTCGGACACGTACACCGTGAGCCATTCCTGGAGGCTCACCTACTCGGACGGCGACCCGAGGATCGTGCCCCACGCCGAGGACGACGTCGTTGAGGTCACCTGCCACAACGAGGACATGATGCGGGACTGGCACGTCAACGACGAGGACCTCGTCGACGAGTCCTGGGAGAAGGCCGACGGCACCGGGGTCCAGGTGCGGCCCGAGTTCACCGGGGAGAAGGCCACCCTCAAGATCACGGTCGAGTGCGAGAAGTCCTAGACGACGACCTCGTCGAGCGCGAACGTCCGGATGTCCAGCACGAAGCCGCGCACCCGGGTGTCCCGGTGCAGGAAGCGGTCACCGCGCAGCCGGGCGATGCCGCCCCGGAGGCTCTCCGCCGGGTCGCGGAACGCCTGGGGGCTCCAGGGCGGCCGGGTCCCGGTCTCCGTGGCCAGCTCGTCGACGAACTCGTCATCGGTGAAGGTCGTGAGCCCGCAGCTGCTGTGCTGGACGAGCAGCACGTCACGCGTGCCGAGCTTGCGCTGGCTGATCGCCAGGGACCGGATCACGTCGTCGGTCACCACGCCGCCCGCGTTGCGCAGGACGTGCGCCTCCCCGACGTTCAGCCCGAACAGGGTGAACAGGTTGATCCGCGCGTCCATGCAGGTCACCACGACCGTGTGGAGCGTCGGCGGGGCCGCGAGACCGGCGGCGCCCGCCGCGGCACGATGCCTGCCGCCCGACTGGTGCCGGCTCAGGAGCTGCTCCGCACTCACCCGGACAACTAACCACACCGCGCCCCGGAAGGAGGGGACCTGATCACCGGATTGGGTGCCATCTCACGGCGTGGCCCGCCGGCATCGCACCTGACCGAGGTCCACCCGGGTGCGGGTGTTCGTCTCGGGATCGTGCACCTGGACGGTCCGGGTACCGTCCGGGATCGAGATCCCCACCGGACCGGGCGCGCCGACGGGCACGCCGCGCAGAGCCCGGTCACCGTCGTCCGGTGGCGGGCGAGCACCCGCCCCGGGCCGTCGAGCTGGTCGGCGATGAACCGGACCGCGCTGTGGACGGGGTCCGGCTCGCCACTCCTGCTCCTGGCCGCGTACTGATCTTGCACCGACTCATCACCGACGAGCAGTCCCAACCTCAGATCGAAGCACCTCCGCTGGCAGCTTTGGCACCGTTTGCCGAGTTCCGAGCGATGCTCGAGGTCGCGCTGTGGGGAGGCGATCCGCTCAGCGACCCGAGATCCGGACTCTCCGGTACGGACCGTTGCGTTCGGCCCTCACGGACAGGCCTCGTCACTCATCTGATCCTGGAGCGGGACTTCCGGGTCGATTTCCTCGACGTGCTCTGGCTGGACGACTGACCATCGGGTGCTGTGCACCAACGGCACTCCCGTCCAACAGATCTGGACGAGAGTGCCGTTCGTCCACGCGTCAGGCGCGGGCCAGCTGCACCACCGCCCACGACAGCGGGGGCAACGTGACGTGCGCGAGCCCCTCCTCGACCTGCACGCCCTCCAGCGGGCGGAGGCCCACCCGGTCGGGGTGCTGCTCGTCGTTCGTCGTGTGGCGGTCCTGGTGCTCCCCCGCGGCGAGGACCGCGGCGTGCTGCACGCGCAGCTCACCGAAGCCGCGCACGCCGACCTCCACGGTGGCGGGCTCGGCCTGGTCCCGGTTGGCCAGGAACAGTGCGACCACCCCGTTCTCGGCGTCCCAGGTGCCGGCGGCGTCGACGAGGTCGACGTCGCCGAACCGCGGGGTCTCGTAGCGGTCGCTGCCGGCCCGGACGTCGAGGATCTCGCCGGCGGCGCGCCTGCGGACCTGCTCGAACGGGTGCGCGATCGGCTGCTTCCAGGCCGGGCCGCCCGGCTCGCTGCGCAGCATCCCGATCACGTTCACCAGCTGCGCCTGGCAGGCGACGGTGACGCGGTCGCCGTGGCGGAGCAGCGAGTTCAGCAGCGTGCCGACGACCACCGCGTCGGTGATCGAGTACTCGTCCTCGATCACCCGCGGCGCCACCTCCCACTCGCTCTCGCCCTTGGCGATCGCGGAGGCGCGGTGGCGCGACTGGTACCAGACGTTCCACTCGTCGAACGAGATGTCGATCCGCTTGCGGTGCCTGCCGCGGGCGCGCACGGCGTCGGCGGTGGCGACGACGGACTCGATGAACGTGTCCATGTCGCGGGCCGAGGCGAGGAAGTCGCCGAGGTGGTCGTGCTCCTGGTAGTAGGCGTGCGCGGAGATGAAGTCGACCTGCTCGTAGGTCTCCTCCAGCACCACCCGCTCCCACTCCCCGAACGTCGGCATCCGCGAGTTCGAGCTGCCGCACGCGACGAGCTCGATGCCCGGGTCGACCAGGCGCATGGCGCGGGCCGTCTCCGCGGCCAGCCGGCCGTACTCGGCGGCCGTCTTGTGCCCGACCTGCCACGGGCCGTCCATCTCGTTGCCCAGGCACCACAGCTTGATGTCGAACGGGTCGGCGCTGCCGTGGGCGCGGCGCAGGTCGGAGTACCTGGTGCCACCCGGGTGGTTGGCGTACTCCAGGATGTCGCACGCCTCCTGGATGCCGCGGGTGCCGAGGTTGACCGCCATCATCGGCTCGGTGCCCGCCGCCTTCGCCCACCCGGCGAACTCGCCGAGGCCGAACTCGTTGGTCTCGATCGAGCGCCACGCCCGGTCCAGCCGCCGCGGCCGCTGCTCCTTCGGGCCGACCCCGTCCTCCCAGCAGTACCCGGAGACGAAGTTGCCCCCCGGGTAGCGCACGACGGTCGGGCCGAGCTCGCGCACGAGGTCCAGCACGTCGGAGCGCAGGCCGTCGGCGTCGGCCTTGGGGTGGCCGGGCTCGTAGATGCCGGTGTAGACGCACCGGCCCATGTGCTCGACGAACGTACCGAAGAGGCGCCGGGGGACGGGGGCGATCGTGAAGTCGGGGTCGATGGTCAGGCGTGCGCGGGGCAAGTGGTTCCTTCCTGTCTCACGTACCGCCGAGGCCGGTCGTGGCGACCCCGCGGATGATCTGGCGCTGGAAGAGCATGAAGACGATGATCAGCGGCAGGCCCGCCAGGATCGCCGAGGCCATCACCTGGGCGTAGCGCACCCCGAAGCTGCTCTGCACCTGCACGAGACCCACCGGGAGCGTCATCAGGCCGGGGTCGGAGGTGATGATGAACGGCCACAGGAAGTTGTTCCACGCGTGGATGAACACGAAGATCGCGACGGCGGCGAGGATCGACCGCGACAGCGGCAACACGATCTGCAGGAAGATCCGCAACGAGCCGGCACCGTCGACGCGGGCGGCCTCCTCCAGCTCCGGCGGGATGCCGTCGAAGAACTTCTTGAGGATGAACACCATGGCCGGCAGCACCAGCTGCGGGAGGATGATGCCGGCGTAGGTGTCGGCGAGGCCCAGTGCGAGCATCTGCCGGTACAGCGGCACGATGAGGATCTGCGGCGGCACCATGATCCCGGCGATGGTCAGCGCGAACAGCGCGTTCCGGCCGCGGAACCGCGTGCGGGAGAAGCCGTAGGCGGCCGCCGCGGACAGCGCCACGGTGATCACCGTGACCACCACCGTGACGACGGTGCTGTTGAGGAACCAGGTGACCAGGTCACCGTTGGCGAGCACCGACGCGTAGGCCTGCAGCGTGAACCCGCGGTCGGGTACGAGCTCCAGCGGCACCGTGGTGGTGTCGGCCTCGTGCTTGAGCGAGGTGAGCAGCGCCCAGACCAGCGGCGCCAGCCACAGCACGGCCAGCACCGCCAGCGCGGTGACCATCCCGGCCCGCGCGAGCGGCGTGTAGCGCTGGATGTCCGTCCGGCCCTCGGCGCCGCGCCGGGGCAGGACTGGGGTTGCGACGGTCACGATGCGCTCCTGCGGCTCAGCCGGGCCTGGACGAGAGCGACCAGGATGATCAGCACGAAGAACATGTACGAGATGGCCGATGCGTAGCCGAGCCGGTAGTCCGTGAAGCCGGTGTCGTAGACGTACTGGAGGATCGGCGTGGCCGAGCCGCCCGGCCCGCCGTTCGACTTGTACAGGATGTACGCCTGGTCGAACAGCTTCAGCGAGGCCAGCACCTGCAGCACGATTACCAGGCCGGTGGTGCGGTTCAGCAGCGGCAGCGTGATCGAGAGCATCCGGCGCCAGCCACCCGCACCGTCGAGCTCCGCCGCCTCGTACAGCTGTGCCGGGATGGCCTGAAGTGCGGCGAGGTAGAGCAGGAAGTTGAAGCCGACCGTCCACCAGACGGTGAGGATCACGACGGACCACAGGCCGATCTCGGGCTCGGTGAGCCAGCCGACCGCCGGCAGCCCCATGCCGGTCAGGAGCCCGTTGAACAGGCCGAAGTCGCCGGAGAACAGCCACTGCCAGATCAACACCACCGTGGCCACCGGCAACAGGAACGGCGCGAAGTACACGAACCGCCAGAACCACTGGCCCCGCACACCGGACTGCACGAGCAGCGCCATCAGCAGCGCCATCACCACCAGCGGGATCGTGCTGCCGATCGTGAACAGGACCGTGACCCCCAGCGTGCGCCACACCTCGGGGTCGGAGAACAGCTGCGCGTAGTTGGCGAGGCCCACGAACCGGGACTCGTCGCGCACCAGGCTCGTGTCGAAGAAGCTCAGGCCGAGGCCGTAGAGCAGCGGCCACAGCACGAACGCCGCGTACACGGCGATGAACGGCAGCACGAACCAGATCCCGCCGCGCGCGCCGACGAGGCTGGGGCCGGTGCGCGTCGCCGCCGGGCCCGGCTCGAGGCGCGTCGGGGTGACGACGGCGGTCACAGGGGACTCCCCAACCTGAGCTGGGAGTCCAGCCAGCCGATCAGGTCGTCGGCACCCTGCTCCGGCGTGAGCGCTCGCGAGGTGACCCCCTGGATGCTCTGCCCGGCCCGCGACATCAGCGTCGAACCGGAGCCGGAGAAGTACGCCTCCGGGTCGTACTCCACCACCTGCGCCGCCCCTCGGTAGTTGGATATCGGCTTCTGGGCCAGGTACTCCGGGCTCTCCGCCACGGCGGACAGGGCCGGGATGTGCCCGCCGCCGGACGCCCAGTCGAGGCTGTTGCGCAGCATCGACACCGCCATGTCGTACGCCGCACTGCGGGCCGCCGGGTCCACCCGGGCCTGCGCCGGGAGCACGAAGCTGTGGCTGTCGGCCCGCACGTACGGCGTGTCGCCGAAGAGGGCCGGGAACTGCGTCATCGAGAACGGGATCTCCGCGGTGCGCGCCGTGGTGACCTCCCACGGCCCGTGCATCAGGAACCCGGCCTGCTGGCTGGCGAACGCCGCGGACGCGGCCTGGCCGTCGAGGGTCGGCGAGGCGATGGTGCCGTCGGCCATGTCCCGCATGAAGCCCATCGCCTGGACCACCGCGTCACGGTCCACCTCGGCCGGCCCGCCGTCCGGGAGCCGCATCTGCCCGCCGAGCTGGCGGAACAGCGACCAGAACACCATCCAGCCGCCGAGGTTGTCGGCGGAGCCGAAGGCGATCCCGGTGCTGCCGGTGACCTCCGCGGCGCGCCGTCCGGCGTCGAGCATCTGATCCGCGCCCGTGATCGGTGCGAGGGTGCCGTCCGGGGCGAGCAGGCCGGCCTTCTCGCAGACGTCGGTGTTGTAGTAGAGGACCAGCGGGTGGGTGTCGAGAGGCAGCGCCATCAACCGGCCGTCGACCATCACCCGCTTCCGCACCGGCTCCGGGAACTCGTCCATCGACACGCCGCGTGCGGCCAGCTCGCCGACGTCCCACTCGTCGAGCAGGTCGGTGCCGAACGTCGGCAGCCGCGACGCGTGCAGCGTGCCCAGGTCGGGTGCGCGGCCACCGGCGCAGGCCATGGCCAGCTTCGTGTAGTACGGCGGGCCCCACATCAGCGTGGTGGCCGTGACGCGGACGTTCGGCGCCTCCGCCCGGAAGCGGTCGACGAGACCCACCATGAGCTCGCCGTCGCTGCCGGTGAAGAAGTTCCAGTACGCCAGGTCGACCGCGCCTCCCGGGCCTCGCGCACACGAGGACAGGAGCGCGGCGCCGCCCACGGCGGCCGTCGCGCACAGGAAGGTGCGACGCGACAGGCGGTGCGAGGTCGTCATCGACCACTCCCCTTTACATCGTGGTAAAACCCTCTCGGGAAGGCGCTTGCCTGTCAAGGGGAGACTGGGTACGTGGGGACAGAGCGACGACCGGTGACGATGCGCGACGTGGCGATCGCCGCGGGGGTGTCGCCGAAGACCGTGTCCAACGTCGTCAACGACTACGTCCACGTGCGCCCCGAGACCCGCGCCCTCGTCCGGCGCCACGTCGAGGAGCTGGGCTACCGGCCGCAGGCCGTGGGCCGGCAGCTGCGCCGGGGACGCACCGGCGCGATCGCGCTGGCCGTACCGGGCATCGACATGCCCTACTTCGCCGACCTCGCCGGCCTCCTCGTCAGCGCGGCCCGCGAGCGCGGGCTCGCGGTCGTCGTCGAGCAGACCGACGGCGACATCGAACGCGAGCGCGAGGTGGCGGCGGGCTTCCCCGTCCGGTTCGCCGACGCGCTGATCTTCAGCCCGCTCTCGATGCCACCGTCGGAGCTGGAGGCACCCCGGCACGACACCCCGATGGTGCTGATCGGCGAGCACGGCGGCTCGGCCGCGGTCGACCACGTGACCAACGCCAGCGTCGACATCGGCATAGCGGCCACCGCCCACCTCGCGGCGGCGGGCAGGCGGCGCATCGCGATGGTCGGCTACAAGGAGAACCGGCCGAAGCCGGTGATGGAGCAGCGGATGCTCGGCTACACCCGGGCGTTGCGCGCGGCCGGGCTGCCCGTCGACCGCGCGCTGATCCGCGCCGTACCCGAGTGGGACCGGGGGCCCGGCGCCGACGCCGTCGACGCCCTGCTCGCCGAGCACCCGGACGTCGACGCCGTCTTCGCGGCCAACGACGTGCTCGCCATCGGCGTGCTCAGCGCGCTGCACCGCCACGGCCGCCGGGTGCCCGACGACGTCGCCGTCATCGGGGTCGACGACGTGCCCGAGTCCCGCTTCACCACACCGGCGCTCACCACCGTCGCCATCGACCGGGCGTTCGTGGTCGAGTCGGCGCTGGAAATGGTCACCGCCCGGCTGGCCGACCCCGGGCTCCCTCCCCGCAACCTCACGGCCCCCCACCGGCTGGTGGCGCGGGACAGCGGGTGATCAGGCGAGGCTCAGCACGAACGCCCCGACGGCGAGGGCGAGGAAGGCGCCCGGGAACGCCAGCGCGTAGTTGCGCGCCCGCAGGTGGGTGAGCACCGCGGTATGGCGGAGGCCGGCGCGCCGAGGGGACGGGCCGATTGCGAACGCCGCCCGGCGACGACCGTTCCCGCTGGTCACACACCAACAGTGGTGCTCACACACCAACTGCTGTTGGTGTGTGAGCACCGAAGTTGGTGTGTGACGCCCCGGCCCGGCCGCGCCCCGCCGGCGGCTAGAGGGCGACGAGGACCGCTGCGAGGAGGGCCGCGCGCTCGGGGAGCGAGGCGACCTCGATCCGCTCGTCCGGGGCGTGGGCGCCCCCGCCCAGCGGGCCGAAGCCGTCGAGGGTGGGGAGGCCGGCCGCGCCCGCGGTGTTGGTGTCCGCGCCGCCGGCCGCCGGGCGGCCGGTGATCTCCTGCCCGAGCGCGGCACCGGCCGCCGCCACGCGGGCGAGCAGCTCCTCGTCCGGGTCCGACCAGGCCGGCCGGCTGGTGAGCGTCCGCACGACGACCTCGGCGCCCTCGCGCACGGCGCCGAGCCGCCCCAGCGCGGCGAGCACGCGGTCCTGGGTGGCGGCGTCGGTGAACCGCAGGCCGATGTCGGCCGCCGCGTGATCCGGCACGACGTTGGTGCGCCCGCCCCCGCCGACGGTGCCGACGTTGCACAGCACCGTCGGCTCGGCCGACATGATCTCGCGGACCGCGAACATCTGGTCCATCAGCTCGTCGACGGCGGACACCCCCGACCCCGGGTCGAGCGCGGCGTGCGCGGCCCGGCCGGTGACCTCGACCCGCACGCGCGTGCTGCCCAGGCGGGCGGTCTTCAGCGCGCCGCCGGGGTGCGGCGACTCCAGGCCCAGCACCGCGACGGCCCCGTCCATCTGGGCCTCGACGAGCGGGCGCGCCGTGGGGCTGCCGACCTCCTCGTCGGCCACCACGACGAGGCGCACCGGCCGCGCCGGCGCCATCCCGCACTCCCGCAGGACCGCGAACGCGAGCTCGGTGACGACCAGGCCGCCCTTCATGTCGTAGACGCCGGGTCCGCGCAGCACGCCGTCCTCGACCGTCAGCGGCATCGACCCGAGGGTGCCGTGCGGCCACACCGTGTCGTGGTGGCCGAGCAGCAGCACGTGCGGCGAGTCGCCCGCACCCCACCGGGCGACGAGGTGGTCGCCGGTCTCGTGCGCGACGCGCTCGGTCTGCGCCCCCAGCTCCCGGTAGCGCCCCTCGAGGACGTCCGCCAGCGCGTCGAGCGCGGCCGCGTCGCCGGTGGGCGTCTCCTGCCGCGCGTAGGTGACGAGCCGGGTCAGGGCATCATCCGCGAGCGCGGCTGCGGCACCGGAGAAGTCGGCCATGGATACGGACTATATCTTCGGCGGCCAGAAGTTGACACCCTGCCCTTATAGAGGTAGGACCTTCACGCATACGTCAGGTATCACCGTTGGGAGCAGCATGCCCGGGATCACCACCCGGCCCCTCGCCACCACCGTCGAGCGGCTCGCCGCCGTCCGGCTCTACCGCGAGGTGTTCGGCCTGCCCGGCGATGATCCCGCGTTCACGCCGAAGCTGCTGTCCGCGCTGCGGCACACGGGCGGGTCGGCCGTCGGAGCGTTCGACGAGGACGACCGGCTGGTGGGCTTCACCTACGGCTTCGTCGGCCTCGACGGCGGCACGCCCTACCACTACTCGCAGACCGCGGCGGTCGACCCGGCCGCGCAGGGCCGCGGCGTCGGCCGGCAGCTCAAGCGGGCCCAGGCCGAGATGGCCCGGCACGCCGGGGTGCGGACGATGCGCTGGGCGTACGACCCGCTGCAGGCGCGCAACGCCCACTTCAACCTCGACGTGCTCGGCGCCGCAGGCCGGTGGTTCCACCGCGACTACTACGACATGCAGGACCACAACGGCCGCACCGACCGGGTCGTCGTCGAGTGGGACCTCGACGCGCCGACCGGGGCCCCGGTCCCGCCGCTGCCGCGCGACGTCCCGGAGTGGGGCCGGTGCCGGCACGACGGCGACGTCGGCTGGTTCGCGGTGCCGGCGAGCGGCGACGAGCTGCGGAGGATGAAGCTGGACGACGCCCTCGAGCTGCGGGACCGGGTCGCCGACGAGCTCGCGCGGATCCTCGGCCCGGGCCATGTCCTGCTGTCGTGCCGGCGGGTCGACGACCGCACCGCCCTCTACTGCGTGGGGGCCCGGTGACCACCGACAACCGGCAGCTCAGCACCCCCGACGAGCGCTACGGCGCCCGCCTGCAACGCCGCTCCACCGCCACCACCCTGCTGCAGCAGGTCGTCGCCCAGGAGACGGCCAACCTGGCCACCACCCTGGAACGCCTGCAGGGCGACGGCTCGCTCGAGCAGGCCGCGCGCCGGATCGTCGCGGCCAAGCGGCGGTTCGTCACCGGCGGCTCCAAGTCGTGGTCCTACGCGTCCCTGCTCGCGACCGACCTGTCGGCCAGCATGGCCAACGTCACCCTGATCGACGGCACCGTCGTCCGCGCGGTCGACGTGCTCTCGGACGTGCGGCCGGGCGACGTGCTCGTCGCGTTCTCGCTGCGCCGCTACGCCCGCTCGACGATCGCCGTGGCCGAGGAGTTCGCCGCGGCCGGAGGCGCGGTCGTCGGGGTCACCGACGACGCGCGGAGCGCGGTGGCACGGGTGTCCGACGTCGCGGTCGTGGTGAGCACGGACAGCGCGTCCTACGCCGACTCCCCCACCGCCGTCGCCGCCGTCGTGCACGTCCTGGCCACCCTCGCCGCGGCCAGCGCGAAGGGCGCGCGCAGGCGGCTCGCACGCCGCGACGTGCTCACGGCCCGCCTCGGCGTCTACGCGGACGGAGACCGATAGATGCGGATCGAACGGATCGAGCTGCTGCAGGTGCGGCTGCCGCTGGTGCACGAGTTCGAGACCAGCTCGCACCGCAAGTCCTACCTCGAGCACGTGCTCGTGCGCGTCGAGGACGCGGGCGGCGCCGTGGGCTGGGGCGAGATCGCGTCGCCGTCCGGGCCGTTCTTCACCGCCGAGACCGTCGAGACCTGCTGGACGATCGGCGCGGCCTTCCTCGTGCCCGTGCTGCTCGGTGCGGAGTGGGAGCACCCCGCGCAGGTCCGCGCGCTGTGGGGGAAGGTGCGGGGCAACGAGTTCGCCAAGGCCGGTTTCGACATGGCGGCCTGGTCGCTCTGGTCGTCATCGGAAGGCGTGCCGCTGGCGGGGGCGCTCGGCGGGGAGCGGCGGACCGTCGTCGCGGGCGTCAGCCTCGGCATCGAGCCCACCGTGGACGCGCTGGTGGAGCAGGTGGCCCGGCAGGTCGAGGCGGGCTACCCGCGCGTGAAGCTCAAGATCGCGCCCGGCTGGGACGTCGAGCCCGTGGCCGCCGTCCGCGCCGAGTTCCCCGATCTGCAGCTGCACGTCGACGCCAACGGCGCCTACACCGAGGACGACGAGCACCTCACCGCCCTGCGCGCCCTCGACACCGCCCGGCTGACCATGATCGAGCAGCCGTTCGCACCCCGCGACCTCATGGCCGCGGCCCGCCTGCAGGCCACGATCGACACCCCGATCTGCCTCGACGAGGCGATCGTGGACGGGCACGACCTGGAGACCGCGCTCGCGGTGGGCGCCTGCCGGGTGCTGAACATCAAGGTCTCGCGGATGGGCGGGCTCAGCGCCGCCGTCGCCGCGCACGGCCTCGCCCGCGAGCACGACGTCCCCGTGTGGTGCGGCGGGATGCACGAGTTCGGCATCGGCCGAGCCGCCAACGTCGCGCTCTCCAGCCTCCCCGGGTTCGTCCTCCCGTCGGACGTCTCCGGGTCCGACAAGTACTACGCGCGCGACGTGGTGACCCCACCGATCCGCGCCGACCACGGCATCGTCGCCGTGCCATGGGACACCCCCGGACTCGGGCACGACGTCGACGAGGACTTCGTGCGGGCGAACACCGTCCGCACCCACGAGGGGACCCGATGACCGAACAGACGGACCGCGCCGAAGACCGTGCCAACGCCTACGAGCTGGAGCAGAGCCGCGGCCGCCGGATCGCCACCACCACGATCGCCGTCGCCGGCCTGGTCGTCTGCGCGATCGCCGGCGCCGTGGCCGACGCGCCCACGCTGTGGGGTGTCCTGCCGATCGCCATGTACGCGGTGCTGTGCCTGCTCGGCATGGACCTGGTGATCGCCACCGTCGTGAGCCTGGTGGGCGGGGTGCTCATCGCCCGCATGACGCCGGCCGACTTCGGGGACCTGCTCGGCGAGTCGATGGGCGACCTCGTCACCACGATCGGCGTGATCATCATGCTCGGCGCCGGCGTCGGCGAGGTGCTGCGCGTCACCGGGGTGGCGCACACGATCGTCCACTGGGTGCTGCGGATGGCCGGCCAGCGCAGCCAGCGGGCCGTGCTGCTGGGCGTGATGCTGTCCTGCCTGGTGCTCGTGACGAGCCTCGGCACCCTCGCCGGGGCCCTCGCGATCTCGGCGCCGATCCTGCTGCCCGTCGCGGCGCGCGTGGGTTTCACGCGGTCGGCCACCGCCGCGATGATGTTCGTCGGCGGCTGCGCCGGGCTCGCGCTCGCGCCGTTCGCCGGCTCGAACGTCGCGATCATGGAGGCCGCGGACGTCGGCTACCTGACCTACCTGCAGTACGGCGCGGCGCCACTCGCCGTGCTGTCACTCCTCGTCGCGATGATCGTCGTGCCCTGGATCCAGCGGCGCAGCGCGCGCACCGACGACTTCTACACCGACAGCGACCTGGAGACCGACGAGGTCGAGGTGCCGGCGGGCGCCGGCCGGGCCACCGCGGTGTTCCTCGTGCTGCTCCTCGCCACCGTCGCCTACGCGACGATCACGGCGGCCGGCACCTCGTTCCCGCTGCTCGCGCTGCCGCTGCTGGGCATCGCCACCGGCGTCGCCGCCCGGCTGCCGGCCACCCACATCGCGCGGCACCTCTACCGCGGCGCGGCCCGGCTGGTGAGCATCTTCCTGCTGTTCTGGCTGCTCGCGGCGCTGTTCCTGGTGATCGACGGCCTGAAGCCGTTCGACGTCGTGCTCCAGATCTTCGGGCCGCAGCTGCAGAACTCGTCGGGCCTCGGCTTCGCCGTCGCGATCGCGCTGCTCGGCTGGGTTGGCGTCCCGGGGGCGACCGCGGCCCAGGTCGTGCTGCTGGACCAGGTGTTCGGCGGACTCGCCACCACGGTCGGCCTCGGCGCGGGGGCCTGGGTGGTCGTGCTGCTGTGGGCGTCGAAGGCCGACACGTACGGCCCGTTCCCGAACGCCAACATGGTCGGCGCGATGGGTCTTGCCCGGTCGACGAACCTGAGATCGCTGCTGCTCACCGGGTGGATGGTGCTGATCCCGGCCTCGTTGATGTACGTCGCGATCCTGGCGGTGCTCTCATGAGTGACCTCGTGATCACGGGTGGGACGGTCGTCGACGGCTCCGGCGCTCCCGGACGGCCCGCGGACGTCGGGGTCACGGCGGGCCGGGTGGACGCCGTCGCCGCGCCCGGCTCATTGACCGGCACGCGGATCGACGCCGACGGGCTCGTCGTCTGCCCCGGCTTCATCGACCTGCACTCGCACGCCGACTTCAGCATCACCGGGCACCCGGCCGCCGACACCGCCGTGACGCAGGGCGTCACCACGCTGGTCACGGGCAACTGCGGCTTCTCGCCGTTCCCCGTCGGCGACCTCGACGCGCTGCGCTCCGCCTCGGCGTTCCTCCAGGCCGAGCTCCCCTGGACCTGGACCGACGCGGCCGGCTACGCCGACGCCGTCGACGCCACCCGCCCCGCGGTGAACCTCGCCCTGCAGGTGGGGCACTCGGCGCTGCGCCTGGCCGCCATGGGCGGGGCGGAACGCGCGGCCGAGCCCGCCGACCTGGCGCGCATGGGCGCGCTGCTCGCCGAGGCCGCCGCACAGGGCGTCTGGGGGTTCTCGACGGGCCTGATCTACGCGCCCGGCGCGTACGGCGACGCGGCCGAGGTCACGGCGCTGGCGCGGGTGGCCGCCGCCCACGGGCTGCTCTACTCGACGCACATGCGCAACGAGGCCGACACCCTGCTCGACGCCGTGCGCGAGGCCGTCGCCACCGCGCGGACCACGGGCGTACGGCTGGAGATCTCGCACCTCAAGGCGATGGGCCGCAGCAACCACGGCGCCGTCGCCGACGCCCTGCGGATCATCGACGAGGCCCGCGCCGACGACGTGGACGTGACGTGCGACGTCTACCCGTACACGGCCTCGTCCACCACCCTCACCTCCCGGCTGCCCGCGTGGGCGCTCGACGGCGGCGTGGAGCGGATGCTGGAGCGGCTCGCCGACGGCCCGACCCGCGAACGCGTGGCCGGCGGTCTGCGCGAGCGCATGGCCCGCGACGTCAACCCGGAAGGCGTGGTGATCGCCGACCTGCCGCCCGGCCCCTTCACCGGCGCTCGCGGCCGCAGCATCGCCGACATCGCCCGCGAGCTCGGCACCGACCCAGCCGACGCCGCGCTGCGGGTGTTGTCCGGGCACCAGGGCGCCGTGTCGATCGTGAACCACGCGATGGCCGCCGCCGACGTGCGCACCGTGCTGCGGCACCCCGCCGCCAGCGTGGCCAGCGACGGCTGGGTGCTGCGCCCGGACGGCCCCGGCCGCCCGCACCCGCGCAGCTTCGGCACGTTCACGAACGTCCTCGGCCCGCGCGTGCGGGACGGGGACCTGCCGCTCACCACGGCCGTCCACAAGATGACCGGGCTCCCCGCCGCCCGCCTCGGCATGACCGACCGCGGCGTCCTGCGCCCCGGCGCCGTGGCCGACATCGCCGTCCTCGACCCCGAGACGGTGACCGACCGCTCCACCTACGACGACCCGTGGCAGCTCTCGACGGGCGTGCGGCACGTCCTGGTGGGAGGGGAGCCGGTGCTGGCGGACGGTGGTCTCACAGATGCTCGCCCAGGCGCAGTGCTCCGTCGCCGACCGCAGCAAGGTGGCCTTACTCCGGTTCAACCGCAGTAAAGCCACCATGCTGCGTTCCGCTCCCCCCTTGGAGAAGCCGTGACCTCGTCCCCCGTCTCCGACATCAACATCTACACGCTCGACATGTCTCGGCGGCAGGCCGTCGCCGCTGCCACGCTCTACGGCGTCGCCCTGGTCGCGAGCATCGCCGTCGCGGTGCAGACCGACCAGCCGGGGCTGTGGGGCCTCATCCCGATCGTCGTCTACGCGGGGCTCGCCCTGCTCGGCGTCGACATGGTGCTCGCCACCCTGGGCGCGGTGGTCTCCGCCGTGGTGCTGACGCGGTCCACGCCCGCGGCGCTCGGGCCGGTGCTGATCGAGTCGATGGGCTCGCTGATCGCGCTGCTCGGCGTGATCATCCTGCTCGGCGCGGGCCTCGGCGAGGTGCTCAAGCGCACCGGGGTCGCCGAGTTCATCGTGCTGAGCGTGGTGCGCAAGGTCGGCCTCACCACGCAGCTGCGGGCCCAGCTCGGCGTGATGATCGCGTGCACCGTGCTCGCCGGTGCGCTCGGCACCCTCGCCGGGTCCGTGGCGATCGTCGCGCCGATCGTGATCCCCCTGCTCGCCGCGCTGCGGTTCTCGACCACGGCCACCGCGGCGATGTTCTTCTTCAGCGGCCTCGCCGGGCTCACGCTCAGCCCGTTCGCCCCGATCACCGCGAGCATCTACGGCGCGGCGGGGGTCAGCTGGCTCGGCTACGTCCTCGCCGCCGGCCTGCCCACCGCGGCCGTGATGTTCGGCGTCGGCTTCCTCTCCGTCCGGTGGAACCAGCGCCGCACCGCCGACGCGTTCGGATACCCGCCCGAACGCGCCGTCGACCTGGAGGACGTGCACGACCCCGCGCCCGGTGCCGGGCGCACCACGGCCGCGTTCCTGATCGCGTTCGTCGCGCTCGTCGTCTACAGCGGGATCACCGCGGCGGGCGCGACGTTCGTGCCGGTGGCGCTGATCGTGCTCATCGCGGTCACCGGGCTCGCGGCGCGCCGGCCGATCGGCGAGCTGATGGGCGCGGTCTACACCGGGGCGAGCCGGCTGCTCGGGATCTTCTTCCTGTTCTTCCTGCTGGCCGTGCTGTTCGCGCTCGTCGACTCGATGGGCGTCTACGACGGCGTCGCCGAGCAGTTCTCCCTGGCCACGCTGAGCCCGTACCTGTTCTGCCTCGTCGTGGTGCTGATCGGCTGGGTCGGTGTCGCAGGGGCGGCCGCGGCGCAGGCGGTGCTGGTGAACCAGGTGTTCGGCCCGCTCGCCGCGACGCTCGGGGTGCCGCCCATGGCGTGGAGCCTCGTGCTGCTCGCCGTCTCGCAGACCGACGGGCTCGGCCCGTTCCCCAACCCCGACATGATCGGGCAGATGGGGCTGGCCGAATCCCGGTCGCTGCGCTGGCAGCTGCTGTCGTCGTACCTGGTGCTCGTCCCGGTCGTGGTGCTCTACGCCGTGCTGCTGGGGATCTACCTGTGACGGCCGCCGACGTGCTCGCCACGCTCCCCGAAGGTGGGTCCGCGCAGGTCGCGGGCGAGGTGTTCGGCACGCCCCAGTACGGAGGCGCACCGCTGCGGTCCACCGCGGCCCGGCGCGGCGCCGTCCGGCTGCGCTGCGCCTCGGTGACCAAGCCGCTGATCGTGTGGGCGGCCGGCGGCGGCCGCTCGAGCGACGGCGAACAGGCGATCCGCTACTCCGACAACGCCGCCACCAACCGCATCTGGCACGCCGGCCCGCCGCCGCGGCTCCTCGACCGGCTGGCCGCCTCCACGGGCGTCCGCTGGCGACCGGCGAACGCGGACCCCGGCTGGTTCGGCGGGGTCGAGGTGAGCGCCACCGAGCTCGTCACGGCCTACGGCGCGCTCGCCCGCGCGGCCGCGGGTGAACCGGCCGCCGCACGGATCCTGGGCTGGATGGCCGCGGTAGCGCCCGAGCAGGCGTTCGGCGCGCCCGACGCGGTCGCCGACACCCTCGGCGTCCCGGCGGCGGACGTCGCGGTGAAGGCGGGCTGGATCGGCCACCCCGACGAGACCGCCCTGCGCACCCACGTCGCCGCCATCGCCGAGCGGGACGGCGAGACCGTGGTCGTCACGGCGATGTCCGCCCTCCCCTACCCGGCCGATCGCGAGCGGTACCAGGAAGACCTCCGCGCCGGCCGCCCCGTCGTCGACGTGCACGAGCAGCTCGCCGGGCCGCTCCTGCGCGACCTGCTCGCGGCGACCTGCCGCGACCTCGCCCGGCTGGGCGGCCGGTGACACCCCCACTCGGGTGCACTCACGCCGCGACTCGCGCGCACGGAGACCGCGACTCGCGGAGATGGGAGGCCTCGAGCCCGCGAGTCGCGGTCTGGATGCACGCGAGTCGCGGTCCGAGTGCTGGTAGAAGTCGTCCATGGCCGACGTCCGGGCGGGCCGCACCGAGCGGTGGTTCAGGGCCGCGCTCCTCCTGAAGGCGCTGGACGGTGCCGCGGAGCTGGTCGGCGCCGTGGTGCTGCTGCTCGTGCCCGCCGCCACGGTGCACCGGCTGGTCGCCGAGGTCGTCGGCCGCGACCTGCTCGGCCCGCCGGACGGCTTCCTCACCCGGCACCTCGTGGCCGGCACCGCGGAGTTCGCCTCGGGCGGCCGCACGTTCGTGCTCGTGTACCTGGGATTGCACGGCATCCTGAAGCTGGGGCTGGTCTGGGCGCTGCTGCGAAAGGTTCGGCCCGCGTACCCGGTGACGGCCGCGGTCCTCGCCGTGTTCGTCGCCTACGAGCTGATCCGCGCAGCCCACACGGGATCGGCCGTGCTGGTGCTCCTGGCCATGCTGGACGTCATGGTGATCGTATTCGTCCTACGCGAATACCGCCTGCTGCGGGCGATCAGCAACGCCCGCACTATGGATCCTTGATGCTGTTCAGAGGCTCGAAAACAGCACCACGGCTCCATAACGCTATTTCAGCTCAGCGCGGCCGCCACCACTTCCCGGGCCTCCTTCTCTATGCGCCTCAGGTGCTCGGGGCCTCGGAAGCTCTCCGCGTAGACCTTGTAGACGTCCTCCGTGCCCGACGGGCGGGCCGCGAACCAACCCGCCTCCGTCACGACCTTCAGCCCGCCCAGCGCGGCGCCGTTGCCCGGGGCGCTCGTGAGCCGATCGGTGATCTTCTCCCCGGCCAGCTCCGTCGCGCGCACGTCGGCGGCGGCGAGCCGGCCGAGCTTCGCCTTGTCCTCGGGGCTGCAGGCCACGTCGGTGCGGGCGTAGGCGGGCTCGCCGAACCGCTCCGTGAGCTCCCGGTAGCGCTCGCTCGGCGTGCGCCCGGTCACCGCGGTGATCTCCGAGGCGAGCAGCGCGAGGATGATCCCGTCCTTGTCGGTGGTCCATACGCCGCCGTCGGTGCGCAGGAACGACGCGCCCGCGCTCTCCTCGCCGCCGAAACCGATCGAGCCGTCCAGCAGGCCCGGCACGAACCACTTGAACCCGACGGGGGTCTCCACGAGCTTGCGGCCGAGGTCGCCGGTGACGCGGTCGATCATCGACGAGCTGACGGCCGTCTTGCCCACTCCAGCGTCGGGTGACCAGCGGGGCCGGTGGGCGTACAGGTATCCGATCGCGACGGCGAGGAAGTGGTTGGGGTTCATCAGGCCGTCGGCGGTGACGATGCCGTGCCGGTCGGAGTCGGCGTCGTTGCCGGTGGCGATGCGGAACTCCCCGCGCCGCTGCACGAGGGATGCCATCGCGTACGGCGACGAGCAGTCCATCCGGATCTTGCCGTCCCGGTCGAGCGTCATGAACCCGAACCGCGGGTCGACGGCCGGGTTCACGACGGTCAGGTCCAGCCCGTGGCGCTCGGCGATCGCCCCCCAGTAGGCAACGCTCGCCCCGCCCATCGGGTCGGCGCCGATGCGCACGCCGGCCGACCGGACCGCGTCCAGGTCCACGACCGACGGCAGGTCGGCGACGTACGCGCCGAGGAAGTCGTGGCGGGCGAGGCCTGCGCGGTCGAGCGGGGCGCGGCGGACGCCCGCGAGGCCGGAGCGCAGCAGCCCGTTGGCACGGTCGGCGATCCAGGAGGTGGCGTCGGTGTCGGCCGGGCCGCCGTTCGGCGGGTTGTACTTGAATCCCCCGTCGGCGGGCGGGTTGTGCGAGGGCGTGACGACCACGCCGTCGGCGAGCCCGCCCGCCCGGCCGCGGTTGTGGGTGAGGATCGCGTGCGAGACGGCCGGCGTGGGGGTGAACGCGCCGTCCGCGTCGGCGAGTACGTGCACCCCGTTGGCCTGGAACACCTCGATCGCGGTGGTCCAGGCCGGCTCGGACAGCGCGTGCGTGTCGCGCCCGATGTACAGCGGCCCGTCGGTGCCCTGGGCGGCCCGGTACTCGCAGATGGCCTGGCTGGTGGCGGCGATGTGGGCGTCGTTGAACGTGGTGCGCAGCGACGACCCGCGGTGGCCGGACGTCCCGAACGCCACCCGCTGCGCCGGGTCCCCGGGGTCCGGGGTGCGGTCGTGGTAGGCGGCCAGCAGGGCCTCGACGTCGACGAGGTCCTCGGGCTGCGCGGGCGTTCCGGCGCGGGGGTGGTTCGGCATGGCGCGCTCCCGGGGTGCTGCAGCGGTTCCCGGACACCTTGCCACCGCCGACCACCGCCCCGCACCCGCTCACACCCCGACGCGGGGCTCCTCGAAGCGTTCCGCGTGCTCGGCCACCCACCGGGCGAACGTGCGCGCCGGGCGCCCGGTGACCTTCTCGACGGTGTCGACGACGGTCGTGGCGGCGTCCCCGGGGTCGGCGTACCAGCCGATCACGAACTCGGCGTCCGCCCGGGACACGCCGGTGCCCATCAGCCGGTCGACGGCCCGTTCGTGCGTGATCGGGACGAAGGCGATGTCGCGGCCGACGGCCCGGGACAGGAGCGCGATCCGGGCCCGCGAGGTCAGCGACTCGGGCCCGGTGAGGTTGTAGGCGCGCCCCGCGTGGCCGTCGTCGAGCAGCGCGATCGCCGCCACCTCCCCGATGTCGGCCTCGTGGACCAGCGCGCTCGGGAAGTCGTACGGCTCGCGCACGACGTTCTCGTCGCGGATCGACCCGACCCACGTCAGCGTGTTCGACATGAACTCCTGCGGTTCCAGGCGGGTCCACTCCACGCCCGACTCGGCGACGGCCTGCTCGACCGGCCCGACCCAGCCGCCCCACACCACCGTGATGCGGCCGACCCCGGCATCGACCGCCCGGCGCACCAGCTCGGGCCCGACCTCGGCGAGCCCTGCGGTCACGGTGATGTGCAGGCGGTCGACGCCCTCGAGGGCGGGGCCCAGCTCTCCCGGCGACGTGTGCGTGCCGGCGACGATCTCGACCTCCGCCGGGAACGTCCCCGCGGACGGGTTCCGGGTCAGGGCCCGCACGCTCTCACCCCGGCGAACCAGCTCTGCGACCACGTGGCGCCCGGTGTTCCCGGTGGCGCCCGTGACAAGTGTCGTCACAGTCGAACTCCTTTCGTCGCGGGCGACGCTAGAAGCTCGAGTCGACTTCAGGTCAAGGGTTTCGTCCGTTATGCGGAGAGCGGCGTGCGCTGCTGCGGGATGCGCAGGTGCAGCGGGAGGTGCCCGGTGCGCGGGGCCGAGTCGGTGGTGAGGTGGAAGTGGCCGCCCCGGGAGCGCCCGCAGATGTAGGAGCGCAGCGGCCGGGCGCCGAGCGCCTCCAGCTCGCGGGCCGCGGCCTCGGCGTCCTCGCGCGTCGAGTAGATCACCTTGCCGTCCGATCCGGTGCGGTGCAACGCCCTGCCCTCCGCCTCGGCGCGACTGGGCCGGCAGAAGATCGGGCGACCCGCCCTGGTGAGCCGGCCGTGCCGGGCGAGGACCTCCGCCCGCGCCGCATCGCGTACCCCGCGCTGCTGCGGCACCAGCGGTCCGGTCGTCGCGTCGCTCCTGTCGGCGCTCATCCGACCCCTTCCTCCGCGTCCTGTACCCGGTGATCGCGCGTGTCACAGCTTTCCGTTAGCCGGGCGGAAACGGGATAACACCATCGTGTTGATTTCCGACCTTGATCACGGTGGGTAGCGAACGCACGGAGTGGATGATCACCCAGCGTGGGCGGTCGGCCGCCGTTGCTGCCGAGCGGCTCCTTCGCGAGCCGACGTGCTCCGGTTTCGCACTCGCGCTCGGTGACTTGTGGACAACCGGCGCGCCCCCGTCGGGGTCTGTCACCGCCCGCGCCTAGCGTGTGCGCAGAACGTGAACGAGGGGGGCTCAGCCATGTGGCACCTGCACCGGGCCGAACGGGCAGACACACTGGCCCGCGCGCTCGGGGAGCTGCTGGCCGAGCCGCCTGCCGACCCGTTCGCCACGGAGGTGGTGGCGGTGCCGGCCAGGGGCGTGGAGCGGTGGTTGGCGCAGCGGCTGGCCCACCGGCTGGGCGCGGCCGGCGACCGGGGTGACGGGGTGTGCGCGGGCGTCGCGTTCCCCTCCCCCGCCGCGGTGGTGGCCGAGGTCGTCGCGGCGGCCACCGGCCTGGACCCCGAGGACGACCCCTGGCGGCCGGAGCGGGCGGTGTGGCCGCTGCTGGAGGTGATCGACGCGAGCGTCGGGGAGGAGTGGTGCGCCCCGCTGGGCGCCCACGTCGGTCACGCGGAGCGGGGTCGGCGCTACGCCGTCGCGCGCCACCTCACCGACCTCTTCGCCTCCTACGCCACCCACCGGCCCGCGCTGCTCACCGGATGGCTGGCCGGCATGAGCGCTCCGGACGGCCGGGCGGCCGACCTCGCGTGGCAGCCCGAGCTGTGGCGGCGGCTGCGCGAGCGCGTCGGCGCCCCGTCGCCGGCCGAGCGCCTCGAATCGGCGTGCGCCGCGCTGCGCGCCGACCCGGAGGTGGTGCCGCTCCCGGCACGGGTGTCGATCTTCGGGCCCACCCGCCTGCCCGCCGAGCACCTCGCGGTGCTGGCCGCGCTCGCCGAGCACCGCGACGTGCACCTGTGGTTGCCCCACCCGTCACCCGCCCTGTGGGCGGCGGTCGTGGTGCCGCCCGCGGTCCCGCCCCGCCGCGCCGACCCCGCCGCGGGCACGCCCCGCCACCCGCTGCTGGGTTCCCTCGGCCGCGACGCCCGCGAGCTGCAGCTGCGCCTGCCCACGGGGTGCGTCGACACGCACCACCCGGCAGCGGACCGCCCGCCGGTCACGCTCCTGGAGCGGCTGCAGGCCGACCTGCGCGACGACCGCGCGCCCGAGGGCGGGTTCGAGCTGCCGCCCGGCGACCGCAGCGTGCAGGTGCACTCCTGCCACGGGCCGGACCGGCAGGTCGAGGTGCTCCGCGAGGTCGTGCTCGGGCTGCTCCAGGCCGATCCCACGCTGGAGCCGCGCGACGTGCTCGTCATGTGCCCCGACGTCGAGACGTTCGCCCCGCTGGTCTCGGCCCGCTTCGGGCTCGCCGACGGCCCCGACGCCCACCCCGGCCAGCGCTTGGCGGTCCGGCTGGCCGACCGCGCGCTGCGCCAGGTCAACCCGCTCCTCGACACGGTGGCGCAGCTGCTGGAGCTCGCCGACTCGCGCGCCACCACGTCCCAGCTGCTAGACCTGCTCGGCACCGCACCGGTGCGCAGGCGTTTCGACCTGGACGAGGCCGATCTCGAGCGGGTGCGCGAGCTCGTGGTCCGTTCCGGGGTGCGGTGGGGGCTCGACGGCGCGCACCGGGCGCCGTTCCAGCTCGACGGGTTCGGCCAGAACACCTGGTCGGCGGGCCTCGACCGGCTGCTCCTCGGCGTCGCGATGTCGGGCGCGGAGCACGATTGGCTCGGCACCGCACTGCCCATGGACGAGGTCGAGTCCGGCGACGTCGCGCGGGTCGGCAGGCTCGCGGAGTTCGTCGAGCGGGTCGCGGCCGTCCTCGCCGGGCTGGGCGGGCAGCAGCCGCTCGAACGGTGGGCCGCAGCGCTGCAGGACGGGCTCGACGCGCTCACGCTCGTCACCGGCACCGACGAGTGGCAGGGAGTGCAGGCGCGCGCCGAGCTCGCCGCGGCGGTCCGGGCGGCCGGGCCGCACGGCACCACGGTCGAGCTGGGGCTGGCCGACGTCCGCGGCCTGCTCGCCGAACGGCTGCGCGGCCGCCCCACCCGGGCCAACTTCCGCACCGGCACGCTCACCGTCGCCACGCTGGTGCCGATGCGGTCGGTGCCGCACCGCGTGATCTGCCTGCTCGGCCTGGACGACGGCGCCTTTCCCCGCGCCGGCATGCCCGACGGCGACGACCTGCTCGCCCGCGAGCCGCTCGTCGGCGAGCGCGACCCGCGCAGCGAGGACCGCCAGCTCTTCCTCGACGCGATCTGCGCCGCCACCGAGCACCTCGTCGTGGTGCACTCCGGCGCCGACGAGCGCAGCGGCGCGCGGCGCCCACCGGCCGTGCCGCTCGGGGAGCTGCTCGACGCCGTCGCGACCACGGCGGGGCCGGAGGCGCTCGACCAGGTGGTGGTCCGCCACCCCCTGCAGCCGTTCGACCCGCGCAACTTCGCCGGACCGGCCCCGTTCAGCTTCGACCGCGCCGAGCTGGCGGGCGCGGTCGCGGCGGCCGGGGCGAAGGTGCCGGCGGCCCCGTTCCTCGCCGCCCCGCTCCCCCCGGCCGAGGACGATCCCGTGGTCGCGCTCGACGACCTGGTGGCGTTCGTCGAGCACCCGGTGAAGGAGTTCCTGCGCCAGCGGGTGGGGCTCTCGCTGTTCACGGCGGAGGAGCAGGACATCGACGCGCTGCCGGTCGACCTCGACGGGCTCGCGATGTGGGCCATCGGCGACCGGCTGCTGCGCGACCGGCTGGCCGGCCGGCCCCTCGACCGCTGCCGGCAGGCCGAGTGGCGCCGCGGGGAGCTGCCGCCGGGCACGCTGGGCGAGCACGTCCTGCACCGGGTGCTCGACGACGTCGAGCCGATCGTCGACGCGGCCCAGCCGTACCTGGCCGGCGACGCGGGCGACCGCGACGTCGACGTCACCCTGCCCGACGGCACCCGCGTCGTCGGCACGCTCGGCGGGCTGCACGGCGCGGTGCTGCTGCGCGTGGAGTACTCGCGGCTCGCGGCCAAGCAGCGGATCCGGGCGTGGGTGCGGCTGCTCGCGCTCACCGCGGCCACCCGCGAGCCGTGGCGCGCCGTCACGATCGGGCGCGGGCAGCGGTTCGGGCTCGCGAAGGCCACGGCCGGCCCCCTCGACCCCGACCGCGCCGCCGCCGAGCTCGCCGAGCTCGTGGCGCTGCGGCGGGCGGGGCTGCGCGAGCCGCTGCCGCTGCCCACGATCACCGGCGAGATCTACGCCACGCGCCGCCGCGGTGGCGCCGATCCCGCGGGCGCACTCGACGAGGCGCTGCGCAAGTGGACCGCCGGCGCGGGTGCCGAGCGGGCCGACACCGCACACGTGCGGGCCTGGGGTCCGGGCGCGGGCCCCGAGGTGCTCACCCCGGAGGGGCCGCCGGGCGGGGAGCCCACGAGGTTCGGCACGCTCGCGCTGCAGGTGTGGTCCCCACTGCTCACGACGGAGGACGTGGTGCGGCTATGAGAGAGCGCCCCGGGGGCCGAACGGCACCATCGCTCGCACCTAGCGACCGAAAGTGCCGCTCGCTCCATGCGACGATCGAGGCCCGGCGATGACCGTCATCCCGTTCCCCACCGCACCCGTGCTCGCGCCCGCCGCGTTCGACGTCTGCGGCGAGCTGCCCACCGGCACCACGGTCCTCGAAGCGAGCGCCGGCACCGGCAAGACGTTCACGATCGCCGCGCTCGCCGCGCGCTACGTCGCCGAGGGCCACGCCTCGCTGCCCGAGCTCATGCTCGTCACCTTCGGCCGGGAGGCCACCCAGGAGCTGCGCGAACGCGTGCGGGAGCGGCTCGTCACGGCCGAGCGCGGCCTGGCCGATCCGGACGCCGCCCGCGCCGGGAGCGACGCGGTCGTGCGGCTGCTCGCCGACGCCCCCGGTCCCGAGGTCGCCGCCCGGCGGTCCCGGCTCGCCCGCGCGATCATCCATTTCGACGCGGCCACCATCGCCACCACCCACCAGTTCTGCCAGCAGATGCTCGCCGGCCTCGGCGTGGCGGGTGACGGCGACCGCGACGCCGAGTTCGTCGAGTCGATCGACGACGTCGTCGCGGAGGTGGTCGACGACTTCTACGTCCGCAAGTACGGCGCCCGCGGGGCCGGCACCCCCGCGTTCAGCCGGGCCGAGGCGCTCGCCCTCGCCCGCCGGGCCGTGCACGACGGTCAGGCGCGGCTCGAACCGCGCGACGCCGAGCCCGGCAGCACCGCCCACGTCCGGCATCGGTTCGGCTCCGCCGTGCGGGCCGAGGTGGCGCGGCGCAAGCGGGTGCGGCGCATCTACACCTACGACGACATGCTCACCCGGCTCGCCGACGCCCTGGCCGATCCGGCGCGCGGCGCGGCCGCCCGGCTGCGGGCCCGCTACCGGGTGGTGCTGGTCGACGAGTTCCAGGACACCGACCCGGTGCAGTGGCAGATCCTGCGCCGCGCCTTCCACGGGTCCACCACGCTGGTGCTGATCGGCGACCCGAAGCAGGCGATCTACGCGTTCCGCGGGGCCGACGTCGTCAGCTACCTCGACGCCACCGAGGCTGCCGACCACCACGCCACGCTGGCCCGCAACTGGCGCAGCGACGCGGTCCTGCTGGATGCGCTCGACACGGTGTTCGCCGGGGCCGCGCTGGGCGACCCGCGGATCACCGTGCACCCCGTCGAGTCCGCCCATCCCGGTAGCAGGCTGCGGGGCGCGCCGGTCGACACGCCGTTCCGGCTGCGCGTGGCCTCCCGCGCCGGGCTCCCCAAGGCGCCGCGCCGCGATCTCGCCGTCGTCGCACCGGCCCGCGAGCTCGTGGCGCGCGACGCCGCGTCCGACATCGCGGCGCTGCTGGGGAGCGCGGCCACCGTCGGCGGCGAGCCGGTCGCGCCCGGCGACGTCGCGGTGCTGGTGCGCACCAACGACCAGGGCGCGATGATCCGCCAGGCCCTCGCCGCCGTGGGCGTGCCCGCGGTCCTGTCGGGCACCGCCAGCGTGTTCGGCACCCCGGTGGCCGGGGAGTGGCTCACGCTGCTGGAGGCGCTGGAGCAGCCGCGGGCGGTACGGGTACGGGCGGCCGCGCTCACCCCCTTCCTCGGCCACACGGTCACCGAGCTCTGCGGCCCCCGCGCCGAGTCCCTGCTCGACGAGATCGGTGCCACGCTCCGGGCCTGGGCGGCGGTGCTGCACGAGCGCGGCGTCGCCGCCCTGCTGGAGGCGGTCACCACCGGCACCGGGCTGCCGGGCCGGCTGCTCGGCATCGCCGACGGCGAGCGGCTGCTCACCGACCTGCGTCACGTCGCCCAGACCCTGCACGCCGCCGCGGTGTCCGAGCACCTCGGCCCGGCCGCGCTGGTGGAGTGGCTGCGTCACCGCATCGCCGAGGCCGCCCAGGACGTGGTGGTCGAGCGCAGCAGGCGGCTGGAGTCCGACGCGGCAGCCGTCCAGATCATCACGATCCACCGCAGCAAGGGCCTCGAGTTCCCGATCGTCTACGTGCCGTTCGGCTGGGACCGCAACGTCCGCGACCCGGACGTGCCGCTCCTGCACGACGAGTCGGGCGCCCGGGTGCTCGACGTCGGCGGCGAGTCCGGCGACGGCTGGAAGGAGCGGGTCGCCCGGCACCGCGCGGAGGAGGCGGGCGAGGACCTGCGGCTGCTCTACGTCGCCCTCACCCGGGCGCGCTGCCAGGTGGTCACGTGGTGGGTGCCGGCCACCACCACGGCCACGTCCCCGTTGCACCGGCTGCTGATCGGGCGGCCCGACCCGGGCCGGGACCCGGCGGAGGCCTACCGGGTGCCTGCCGACAACGCCGCGCTCCACGCGCTGCGCGGGCTCGGCGGCAGCCGGATCGCCGTGGAGGAGATCGGGTTCTCGCAGGGCGCCCTCGCGTTCTCCACCCCGGCCGGCGGCGCGGGCGAGCTGCGCGCCGCGGAGTTCTCCCGCATGGTGGACGTCGCCTGGCGGCGCACGTCCTACAGCGCGCTCACGGCCGGGGCGAGCCACGGCCACGGGCCGGGCGTCGGCAGCGAGCCCGAGGCACCGGGGATCGACGACGAGGCTGCGGTCGAGCTGGCACCCGGTGCGGGCGCCCCCGGCGGTGCCACGCTCCCGTCGCCGATGGCCGAGCTGCCGCTCGGGGCCGACTTCGGCACCCTGGTCCACGGGGTGTTCGAGGCGGCCGACCTCACCGCGGCCGACCTGGCCGGCGAGCTCACCGCCCGCGCGGGCGAGCAGCTCGTGCACCATCCCGCGCCGGGTGTCGAGGCCGAGGAGCTGGCCGCGGCACTGCTGCCGGCCGCGCGCACCCCGCTCGGTCCCCTCGCGGGCGGCCTGCGCCTCGCCGACATCGCTCCGCCGGACCGGCTCGCCGAGCTCGACTTCGAGCTCCCCCTCGCCGGCGGCGATCACCCCGGCCCTCCCGTGGCCCTCAGCGCCCTCGCACCGGTGCTGCGCCGGCACCTCCCGGCCGACGATCCCCTGCGCGACTACCCCGATGCGCTCGCGGGGCTCGACGAGCAGCCGCTGCGCGGCTACCTCACCGGCAGCATCGACGCCGTGCTGCGGCTGCCCGGCCCGCGGTTCGCGGTGGTCGACTACAAGACCAACTGGCTCGGGCCGATGGGTCCCGAGGGCCGCGAGCCGCTCACGTCCGCCCACTACACGCCGCCGCGGCTCGCCGAGGCGATGATCGCCGCGCACTACCCGCTGCAGGCGCTGCTCTACGGCGTCGCGCTGCACCGGTACCTGCGCTGGCGGCTTCCCGGCTACGCGCCGGAGCACCACCTCGGCGGGGTGCTGTACCTGTTCGTGCGCGGGATGTGCGGGCCCGACACCCCGACGGTCGACGGCGTGCCGTGCGGCGTGTTCAGCTGGTCGCCGCCCGCCGCGCTCGTGCAGGAGCTGTCCGCGCTGCTGGACGGAGAGCGGGCATGACCCGAGTGCCCCCCGCCGGGAGTCCGCCACATATCTCGACGGCCCAGCTTCCCGCTGGCCGCACCGGCGAGCCGCCCGAGTATGTCCAATACGAGGGACGGCCCGCCGGCACACCCAGCGAAAACCTGGATCCGCCGATATACGCAACGGACTCCCGGCGGGGGGCACTGGATCTGGGTGACGTCCGGCTGGCCCGCGCGGCCGACGGCCTGCTCGGGGAGTTCAACACCGCGGGCGTGCTCGATCCCGCCGATGTGCACGTGGCCGAGCGCATCGGGCGCCTCGGCGGCGAGACCGACGAGGAGGTCCTGCTCGCCGTGGCGCTGGCCGTGCGCGCGGTGCGCCTGGGGTCGGTGTGCGTCGACCTCTCCTCGGTGAGCCACACCGTGCTGGGCGAGGGCGACGAGCTCGTCGACGTCTCCGCGCTGCCCTGGCCCGAACCGCCGCGCTGGCTGGCGACGTGCGCGGCGAGCCCCGTCGTCACCGACGGGCCGCACGAGCCGGGGGGCCGTCCGCTGCGGCTCGTCGACGGGCTGCTCTACCTCGCGCGCTACTGGGGCGAGGAGGAGGTGGTGCGCCGGTCGCTCACGGAGCGGGCCGCGGCCGCGCCACCCGAGGTCGACATCGCGATGCTGCACGCGGGCCTGGAGCGGCACTTCTCGGCGCCGGGTTCGGAGCGGCAACGGCTGGCGGCCGCGGTGAGCGTGCTGCGGCGGGTCACGGTGCTCGCCGGCGGGCCGGGCACCGGCAAGACCACCACCGTCGCGCGGCTGCTCACCCTGCTCCACGACCAGCCGGGCCCGCCGCTGCGGGTCGCGCTCGCCGCCCCCACCGGCAAGGCGGCCGCCCGGCTGCAGGAGGCGGTCGCGGCCGAGCTGCCCCCCGAGCTGCGGTCCCGCACTCCCGACGCCGCCACCCTCCACCGGCTCCTCGGCTGGCGACCGGGCGGGCGTTTCCGCTACGGCCGGGCCCAGCGGCTGCCGTTCGACGTGGTGGTGGTCGACGAGACGTCGATGGTGTCGCTCACGATGATGGCCCGGCTCCTGGAGGCGGTGCGGTCGGAGGCCCGGATCGTGCTGGTGGGCGACCCCGACCAGCTGGCCTCGGTCGAGGCGGGCGCGGTCCTCGGCGACCTGGCCCGTGCGCCGGGGCAGCCGGAGGCGAGCCTCGACGCCGCTCTCGAGGCCGCTGGCGTGGCGGGCGGCCTCGTCGACGGGTCGGTGATCAATGGCGTGGTCACCCTGCGGCACGTGTGGCGCTTCGGCGGCGCCATCGCCGAGTTCTCCCGGGCCGTGCAGGCCGGCGACGCCGACTCCGCGGTGGCGCTGCTCCACGGGGGCCACCCCGACCTGGAGTTCGTCGCGCCCGACGCCACCGACGGGGTGCGGAAGGACGTCGTCGCCGCGGGCCGCGAGCTCACCGATGCGGCCCTCGACGGCGACGTCCCCACCGCCCTCGCGGCCCTCGAACGCCACCGGGTGCTGTGCGCACACCGCAGGGGCCCGCACGGCGTCACGCGCTGGAGCACCGAGATCGAGCGGTGGCTGCGCTCGGCGTTGCCCGATGCGCCGACGGGTCCCTGGTACCCGGGCCGCCCGGTCCTCGTCACGGCCAACGACTACGACGTGGGGCTGTTCAACGGCGACACCGGCGTCGCGGTCGCCACGCCGGAGGGTCTGCGGGTCGCGTTCACGCGCGGCGGCGTGCCCACCCTGCACCCGCCGGCCCGCCTGTCCGAGGTGGCCACGGTGCACGCGATGACCGTCCACCGCGGCCAGGGCAGCCAGTTCCGGCGGGTCACGGTGGTGCTGCCGCCCGCCGAGTCCCCCCTGCTCACCCGGGAGCTGCTGTACACGGCGGTCACCCGGGCCGCCGAGTTCGTCCGGGTCGTCGGCACCGAGGAGGCGGTGCGCGCCGCGGTGGCCCGGCCGGTCAGCCGGGCGAGCGGCCTGCGCCATCGGCTCGGACGCTTGAACTAGTCACACGGCCGGATGGCAGGACAGGTGGGCTTCGGCGATCTTGCGGAACTGGGCCACGAGGCGGTTGCGGTCGCCGGCGCGGGTGGCCAGCACGACGTGGCAGGGCTCGACGCCCTCGAGCCGGACCGTCGTGAGGTCGGGGCGCAGGCCGGTGGCGTGGGACCCCGCCACGATGGCCACGGCTTCCCCGGCGGCGATGAGCTCGAGCTTGTCCTGGCCGTCCTCGACGAGTGGGCCGTCGGGTGCCGGGCGTCCGTCCGGGCGGGGGTCGATGCGCCAGAACGCGCTCCAGGCCGGATCGGGGTTGCGGACCGTCGGGAGGGGTTCGTCGGCGATGTCGTCGAGCGTGACGGACTCCTTGCCCGCCAACCGGTGGTACCGGGGCACGAGGAGCAGGCGGGGCTCGTCGTACAGCACCGTGACGTGCAGCCCGTCGGTGGCGAACGGCAGCCGGGTCATCGCCGCGTCCACGCGGTGGTCCAGCAGCGCGGTGCGCGGTCCGTTCCAGGACAGGTGCACGGTGCGCACCTCGGCGTCGGGGTGCCGGTGGCGCAGCTCGCGCACCGCCGGGGTGACGATGAGACCGGTGGTGTAGCCGATCGTGATGCGGCTGGGGTCGGCCGCGGCCCGGGTGAGCGCCGCGGCCTCGGCCGCGGCGCGCAGCAGCGCGACGGCGTGCGGGAGGAAGACCTCGCCGGCCTCGGTGAGCCGGCAGCCCTGCGGGGTGCGGTCGAACAGGCGCGCGCCCAGCTGCTGTTCGAGGCGGCGGATCTGCCGGCTCAGGGACGGCTGCGCGGTGTGCAGGGCGGCGGCGGACCGGCCGAAGTGCCGGTGCTCGGCCACGGCGACGAAGTAGCGCGCCAGCCGCAGGTCGAGGTCCACCGGTAGCGAGGGCACACCCTCATCATAGCTGCGAGCTGCGGCGATGCCTGAAACGTATTGCCTGATGAGGAACAGATCTTGGACCGGGGGCGCGACGTGGACGCATCGTGGAGCCACCATCTCCGGAGAGGATCCGCATGCAACCCACCACCGTGGTCCAGGCTGCCCGGGAGGCGTTGGGGCCGGTCGGGGTGTTCCTGCCGTCGCCGCTCGCCGAGGCGGCGCCGGTCGACGTGCAGCGCGAGGCGGTCGGTCGGCTCGAACGCGCCGGCTACCGCGCCGCGTGGACCAACGAGGGCGTCGGCGGCAAGGACGCCTTCGTGCAACTGGCCGTGCTGCTCGCAGCCACCCAGCGGATGACCTTCGGCACCGGCATCGCCAACATCTGGGCCCGGGCCCCGCAGACCGCGCACGGTGGGGCGGCGCTGCTCGCCCAGGCCTATCCCGGCCGGTTCGTGCTGGGCCTGGGCGTCGGCTACCCGCAGCAGGCCGCCAGCGCCGGGCGCGAGTTCGGGAGCCCGCTGGCCACGATGCGCGACTACGTCGACCGGATGGCCGACCCGACCCAGCTGCCCGCGCCGGACGTGGCCTACCCGCGGATCCTCGCCGCGGTCGGGCCGAAGATGCTCGCGCTGGCCGGCGAGATCAGCGACGGGGCGTTCCCGGCCATGGTCCCCCCCGAGTTCACCGCTCGGGCCAGGCAGGGGCTCGGCCCGGACAAGCTCCTGGTCGTCGGGCTGTCCGTCGTGGTGGACACCGACGCGCAGCGGGCCAGGGAGACCGCGCGCGAGGTCGTGTCGAGCCGGATCGGCAGGGTGGCCGCGTCCTACGCCCACACCCTCGGCCAGCTCGGCTACCCGGAGCAGGAGATCGCCGAGGTGAGCGACCGGCTGGTGGACGCGGTCATCGGCCACGGCGACCCCGCCTCGATCGCGGCGAAGGTGCGCGAGCACCTCGCCGCCGGCGCGGATCACGTCCTGGTGATGCGCCCCGTGGGCGGCGACTTCGGCACCGGCGTGGACGAGCTGGAACGGCTCGCCCCGGCACTGGCCGAGCTCGGCTGACCGCCGCCGCGGCCCCGGATCAACGTTCCCGCCACAGGTGCCGGGGGACGTAGCCGAGGCGCTCGGCCGCCTTGTCGATCGACAGCAGCGTCTCGAACTCCCCCAGCTCCTTGCGCACCGGTACGCCCGGGAACCACGCCGCCGCGAGCTCCGCCGACGGGATGGTCAGGCCGGTGTCCGACGCGGCGATGGCGTAGACCTCGAAGCCGGGCGTGCCCTTCTCCAGCGCGAGCGAGACGGCGAGCGCGGCGTCGCGCGCGTCGACGTAGGAGCCGAGCAGGTCGCGGCGGTAGTCGAGCTCCCCGGCCCGCGCGAACGAGCCGTACTCGTCCTCGCCGACCACGTTCGTGAAGCGCAACGCGGTGACCGACAGCTCCGGGTCCCAGCGCACGAGCTGCCCGACCATCGTCTCTTCCATGACCTTCACCAGGCCGTACGTGTTGTTCGCCGCCGTGTACCCCTCGTCGAGCGGCAGGTAGGGCGGCGGCTCGTCGAAGGGGAACCCCATCGCGTTGATGCTGGAGGCGTACGCGATCCTCGCGATCCCGGCCCGGTGCGCGCCGTGGAGGACGTTGAACGTGACCGCCATGTTGTGGTGGAACGTGGTGGCGTCCGGGACGAGCCCGTTGACGGGGATCGCGGCGAGGTGGACGAGCGCGTCGATGCCGTCGTGCCGGAAGGTGACACCGAGGAGCGCGTCGAGGGTCTGCCCGTAGTCGCACAGATCGACCCGGGTGAAGCCGGCACCCCTCGCGCCGTCGACGTCGAAGCCGACCACGTCGTGGCCGTCCTCGCGCAGCCGTGCGGTGACGGCCCGTCCGATCTTGCCGTTGCTCCCCGTGACGGCGATGCGCATGCTGTCGATCCTCTCGTCAATCACGACTGTTCCGCGGAACACCACCACGTCGACCGCCCGCCGACCCGGCCGTGCTCCATCGGGGCACCGCAGCGCGGGCAGGCCGCGCCCTCCTTCCGGAAGGAGATCGCCTCGCCGGTGTGCGCGCCGCGGGGCCTGCAAGAGCAGCGGCACACCCACTCGTCACCGTCGTCGACGCCGACGATCTCGCGGTCGAGCGCGGCCTCGATCGCCTGGCGCGCGCGTTCCACTTCGGGGAGCTCGGGCACGTTCTCAGTCTCGACGTTCCGGGGCGGCGGCGCGCGCCATGAGCGCGGCGAGATCGCGCGCCGTGGCGTCGTCCAGCGGGGCGTGGTCGAGCAGGAGCCGGTACCACAGCACCCCGAACGCGACGTCGACGAGCAACTCGAGGTCGACGTCCTCGGCGATCTCGCCGCGGGCCGCGGCGCGCTGGAGGATCCCGCGCAACGCCGTACGCCGGACGGAGATGAACCGCTCGCGGAACGCCTCGGCGAACTCCGGGTCGAACACCGCCTGCGCCATCAGACCGGCGAGTGCGGGGCGCGTTCCTTGCTGGCGGAACGACGCGACGAGGAACGCGAGCAGGTCGTCGGGCAGCGAGCCCTTGTCCGGGATCGGCACGATCGCGTCCGCGAAGCCCGCCATGGCGTCGAGCACGACGTCGGCCTTCGACCTCCACCACCGGTAGATCGTCTGCTTGCCGGCGCCGGCACGGGCCGCGATGCCCTCGATCGTGAGGCCCGCGTAGCCCCGCTCCCGCAGCTCGTCGAGGGCCGCCGCCTCGATCGCCCGACGGGTCGACTCGCTGCGCGGGCGGCCGGGCAGCCGGTCTCCGGTCATGCGCGCAGTTTACAAGACGGCCCGTCTCGATTTAGTATCGAGACGTAGCGTCTTGAAATGGAGGTACGTCGTGCGGGTCGTGATCATGGGAGGCACCTCGGGCATCGGGCTCGCCACCGCCGAGCGGCTGGCGGGCAGCGGGGCCGAGGTCATCGTCACCGGGCGGAACCCGGAGAAGCTCGCAGCGGTCAAGGACCGGGTCACGGCCGCCGAGCAGGTCGACGGCACCAGCGAGGAGGAGCTCTCCGCGTTCTTCCGACGCACGGGCGAGATCGACCACCTCGTCCTCGCCTTCAGCACCGGGTCGATCGGCATGGGGCCGCTCCGGGAGGCGGACCCCGCCGCCATCCGAGCCATGTTCGACGGCAAGCTGTTCGGTTACCTCGCGGCGATCCGGCACGCCCGGGTCACCGGCTCGATCACCTTGATCTCCGCGGCGAGTGCTCGCGCGGCGCTGCCGGGCACCGTGGCGCTCGCCGCCGTGAACGGCGCGATCGAACGGATCGTGCCACCGCTCGCCGCCGAGCTGGCCCCGGTGCGGGTCAACGCCGTGTCGCCGGGCGTGATCGACACGCCGTGGTGGTCGTTCCTCCCCGACGACCAGCGGCAGGACCGGTTCGCCGCGGCCGCGCAGGCCGTGCCCGCCGGCCGGGTCGGCCGCCCGGACGACGTCGCCCGGGCCGTGGACTACCTCGTCGGCGCGACGTACGTGACGGGGACGATCCTGCCCGTCGACGGCGGGTTCACCGTCTCCTGAGGTTCTCGTGCCCGTCAGCTGGAGTTGCCGAAGTCCTCCGGTGAGGCGTTGTCCAGGAAGCGGCGGAAGCGCTCCAGCTCCTCCTCCGACGGGGTCCCACCGTCGGTCTCGTCCTCCTCCGCCGCGGGGCTGACCATTCCCACCTCGGCCACCGCGGCCTCGTCGAGGACGGCGTCCTCGGCCTCGATCGGGACGTCGACGTGCAAGGCCATGGCCACCGCGTCGCTCACCCGGGCCGACACGCGGACCTCGCCGTCGAACACGAGCTCCGCGTGGAAGACGCTGTCGCGCAGCATCGTGATGCGGACGAGCTGCAGCCGGCGGTCGAGGGAGCGCACGACGTCGAGGATCAACTGGTGGGTCTGCGGCCGGGGTAGCTCGACGTGCCGGCGCGCGAGCTCGATGGCCGTGGCCTCCGGCACGCCCACCCACACCGGCAGCACGCGCCGCCGGCCGCCGGTCTCCTGCAGGAGCAGCACCGGCTGCACCGCCATCGGGTCCCTGCCGAGCGCGACCACTCGCATCTCCTGCACGGCGACCCCCTTCCGGCTCCGACGTCCACGGTTCCGCGCCCGGCACGCCGCGTCAACCGGAGTCAGGCGGCCGCAGCCTTCCGCAGCGCACGGTAGAGCAGGTTGGGTTCGCCCAGGCGGCGGCGTAGCTCGCGTTCGAGGCCCGCGATCGGGTAGAGGTTCTGCGGGGCGCGGGAGTCCTTGTACTCGGTGGAGGCGAACCTCGGCAGGGTGGCCTGGCTACGCGCGGCGTGCGCGACGGCCTCCGCGGCCGGGAGGTCGGCGCTGCACTCCACCCGCACGATGCCCGCCCACGGCGCTCCCGGCCGGCAGGGCAGGCGCAGGTACCAGGTGTGGCGCTCCCAGGAGCTGCCGAGCCGGAACACCGGCGTGCGCTGCCCGGTGCGCAGCATCGCGACCACCCCGCCGAGCTGCGCGGGCAGGTAGTCGCTGCGGTGGGTCTTGACGAAGCCGATGGCCCGGGGCAGGTGCTGGCGCCCGCGCAGCGGGCCGTCGACGACGAGCAGGTCGTCCGGCACACCGTGACCGCTGCGGGCGGCGGCCGCCGCGGCGAGCTCGGTGTCGGCCAGCTCGCGCTGCAGGGCGAGGCTGAGCAGCTGGGCGGGCGCGACGTCGGGGTGCGGCGCGGTGCGGGTGGCCCGGTAGGTCCCGGCGGCGGTGCGGACGTCGTCGGCCGAGTCGGCGGTGGTGAACAGCCCGCGGCGGACGTCGGCGGCGAGCACGTGCGCGCCCCCGTCCCGGCAGCAGCAGACCACGCCCGCCGCGTACGAGGCGCACAGCGCGGGCGCCGACTCCGGGCTCCCGTCCTCCACCCAGAGCTGCGCGTCGACCCGGCGCACGCCGTCGACGAAGAGCACGGCCTCCGGCGGGACGGCGGTGGGGTCCGGGTCGATCGGCTGCCACTCCGCTGTCGGCAGCTCGACGTCGAGCGTGACCTGCGCGGCCGACTCACCGCGCTCCGCGTCCAGGCTCGTGCCGTAGGACGGGTCCCACGGGTCTACGGCGAACTTCACAGCGACTCCCGGGTGACCGTCGAGGTGCGCTGGTCCCGGTTCACCACGAACCGCACCGGCACGCGCTCGGCGAGCGCGGGCACGTGGGTGACCACGCCGACCATCCGGTGGCCGCGGGTGGCGAGGTTCTCGAGCGTGCTCGCGACGACGTCCAGGTTGGCCTCGTCCAGGGTGCCGAATCCCTCATCGAGGAAGATCGACTCCAGGTGGGCTGCGCCCTGCGCGGCGAGGCCCGCCATCTGCGCCGACAGCGCCAGTGCGAGCGCGAGGCTGGCCTGGAACGTCTCGCCGCCGGAGAGGGTCTTGACCGGGCGCCGCGCATCGGCGTCGGCGTGGTCGATGACGAGGAACTCGCCGCCCTCGTGGGTGAGCGCGAACTGGCCGCCCGACAGCTCCGCGAGGCTCTCCGACGCGTCGGCCACCAGCGCGTCCAGCGCGGACGCGACGAGCCAGCGCGGGAACCCGTCGGAGCGCAGCAGGCTGCCGAGGAGCTTCGCGACCTGCTGGGCCGACTCGGCCTCGTCCCGGTCGGCCCGGATCCGCTCCGCCGCGGCCCGCCGTTCCGCCACCCGTTCCTGGGCCGAACGGGCCCGGGCGACCGCCGCGGCGACGGCGGCCGGTGCCGTGCCGCCGAGCGGGGCGGCGGCCGACACCTGGTGGGTGGCCAGGTCGTCGGCGATCCGGCGCTCGACGGCGTCGCGGGCCGTCCGGGTGTCCTCCGCCGTGGTGGCCGCGTCGGCGAGGAGCGCGGCGCGCGCCTCTGCCTCGCGCCCCGACCAGGCGACGAGCTCCTGCCAGGCCGCGAGCAGCTCGTCCCCGCCGACGGCGGGGGCACCGAGCGGCACGAGCGGGTCGCGCGCAGCCCGCAGCGCGTCCCATGCTGCGGTGACCTCGCGCGCGACGTCGGTGGCGCTGCGGTCCGCGGGACGCCCCGCGGCGCGGGCCGTGCGCAGCTGCGCGTCGGCCTCGCGGACGGCCGCCTCGAGCGCGCCGAGCCCGTCGAGGGCCGCGGCGGCGTCCCGGTCGGACGGGGCGTCGCGCAGCTCGGCCCGCAGGTGCGCGGCCCGCCGTTCCGCGGTGTCGACGGCGCTGCGGGCCTCCTGCTCGGCCCGCGCGGCGGCGGTCTCGTCGCGGTGCCGCTCGCCGGCGGCCCGCTCCGCGCCACGCCAGGCCTGCTCGGCGGTGTCCCGCCGCTGCTCGGCCTCGACGGCGGCCTCCCGGGCGGCGGGCAGGGCGCCCTCGCGGGTGGCGCCCTCGGTGCGACCCCATTCGACGAGCGCGGTCCAGCCGGCGAGCACGTCGGTGCCGGCCGGGGCGGGGGCGCCGAAGGGGACGAGCGGGTCACGCGCGGCGCGCAGCCCGGCCGCCGCCGCGTCGACCTCGGCCCGCAGCTCCTCGACGGCCGCCGCGGCCCCGTCGCGGGCCCGCCGGGCCGCCCGCACGCCCTCGGCGGACTCGTCGGCCGCGCGCGCGAGCCGGTCGAGGCCGGCGAGTGCGGCGTCCAGGTCGGCGAGGGTCGGGAGGGACGGACCCGCACCGTGCTCGACCAGCGCCGACCGCAGCCGACCCAGCTCGGCGTCGAGCCGCTCCACCTCGCCGCGGGTGCGCTCCCGCACCGAGATCGCGGTGGCCTCCTCCCGGCGCGCATCGTCGTGGGCGCCGGACGCCGCCGTCACCGCCTCCTCGGCGCCGGCGAGGTCGCCGCCCGGGGCGGCGGGCGGCGGCAGCGTGGCCACGGCCTGCGCGCACACGGGGCACGGGTCGCCCGCGCCTAGCGCGGGCCGCAACGTGGCCGCGAGGTCGGCGCGCAGCGCGAGCCGGTGCCGTTCCTGGGCATGGTCGAGCCGGTGCCGCGCCTCGGCGACGGCGGCGGCCGCGGCCTGCGCGGCCCGCTCCGCCTCGGCGGCCTGCGACGCGGCGGTGCCGCGCTCGGCCTCGATGCGGTCGAGCTCGCGCCGGTCGCGCAGCGCCTGTTCGAGGGGGCCGCGCGCGGGGGCGGCGGCGAGCGCGGCGCGGGCCGCGGCGTCGGCGGACTCCTTGCGTTCCAGCGCGGCCGTGGCGTCGGCGAGCGCGGAGTCGGCGGCGGCGCGGCGCTGCTGCAGGGCGTCGAGCCCGGCCGGCACGGCGATCGCGCGGAGGGCGTCGCGCTCCGCGACGAGCCGGTGCACGGCGTCCTGCCGCTCCGCCAGCAGGGCGGCGGCGGCGTCACGGTCGGTGCGGGTCCCCTCCATGCCCGCGCGGGCGTCGACCGCGTCGCTCGCGGCCGTGGTGTACGCGGCGGCGGCCTTCTCGTGCCGCTCGCGGGCCCCGGGCAGTTCCGCGGTGAGCGTGCCGAGCTCGGCGTGCTGGCGGCGCGCCTGTTCGAGGGGTCCGCGGGCGGGGGCGCCGGCGAGCCGCTCGCGGGCGTCCGTGTCGGCGGCCTCCGCCGCGCCGGCCCGCTCGGCGACCAGGGCCCGCTGCTCGGCGGCGGTGCGGTGGCGGGCGTCCAGATCGGCGAGGCCGTCCGGCACGGCGAGCGCGGCGAGGAGCTGCCGCTCGCCGCGGAGCCGGCCGGCCCCGGCCTCGGCGACGTCGAGCGCCGCCGACGCCGCCGCGAGCTCCGGCACGGCCGCGTCGATCCGCTCGGCCAGCTGCGTGAGCCCGGCCACCCGCGCCGCGGCCTCCGCCTCGGCCTCCTCGGTGGCGTCGGCGTACGCGGAGAGCTGCTCGGCGAGCACCTCGGCGCGCTGGCGCTGGGCCGCGGCCTCGCTGTTGGCCTCGCGCGCGATCACGTCGTAGACGCCGAGCCCGAGGATCCGCACCAGCTTCTCCTGGCGCTTGCGCGGCTCGGTGTGCAGGAACTCGGCGAACTCGCCCTGCGGCAGCACCACGCAGGTGCAGAAGTCGCCGAACGGCAGCCCGAGCAGCTCCTCCACGGCCTTCGTGACGGGGCCCGCGCCGTCGGCGAGCGGCTCGCTCTCCTCCCCGGGACCGCCGGTGCCGGCCGGGTCGCGCAGCCGCTCCAGCCGGGCCCCGCGCACCGACACACCACCGCTCGCCGCCCGCCGCAGCTCCCGCGCCGCGACGTAGCGGGCGCCGCCGACGTCGAACACGAGGCGGACGGTGCCGCGGTTGACCGTGGGCGCGAGGGCGAGCGCCACCGTGCGGCTGTTGTCCCAGCGGGGCACCGACCCGTACAGCGCGAACGTGAGCGCGTCGATCACCGTGGACTTGCCCGCCCCGGTGGGCCCGACGAAGGCGAAGTAGTCGGCGCCGGCGAAGTCGACGGTGGTGGGCTCGCGGAACGAGCCGAAGCCCGCCATCTCCAGGACGACCGGGCGCATCAGCTCGCCCCCGTCACGCGGTCGTGCAGGCGCGCGAACAGCTGCTCGACGCGCGGGTCGGCGACGCCCCGGGTGCCGAGGTACTCGCGGAAGAGCTCCGACGGCGTGCGCTCCGGGCCCGCGGCCGGGCGGGACGCGGCGACGGGCGCGGCGAACTCGGGATCGATCCGCACCTCGAGCGCGTTCGGCAGCAACGCCACCACCTCCTCGCGCAGCCCGGCACGGGCGGGCTCGCGCACCCAGACGCGCAGGAAGTCCTCGCCCGCGGTCTCGGCGAGCGCGGCCAGCTCGGCGACGGTGCCGCGGACCGTGCGCAGCTTCCGCGCTGACGTGATCGGGATGTCGGTGACCTGCGCCGGGGTGCCGGGCGACGCCTCGACCAGGCAGACGACGGGCGTGTTGTCCTGCTCGCCGAAGTCGATCGCGAGCGGCGCGCCGCAGTAGTGCACCGGGCACGGGGCGTCCATACGCTGGCGCCGGTGCAGGTGCCCGAGCGCGACGTAGTGCGACTCGACCGGGAAGATCGTGGCCGGCACCGCGTACTCGAAGATCGACTGGGCCGCCCGCTCGCCGCCGCCGAACACGCCGTTCAGCACCGTCAGGTGGGCCATCACGAGGTTCACCGAGTCGTCGCGGAACCCGGCGGTGAGCGCGCCGAGGATGTCGCGCAGGTGCTGGTCGTACTCGTTGGTGTTCTCCGCGGGCGTGTTGGCCACCAGCTCGGCGGCGCGCACGGCGTAGCGCTGCGACAGGAACGGCAGCACGGCCACCGTGGCCCGCTCCCGCGTTGACCTCGCGGTGAACTCGACGACGCCGCCGCGCGCCGCGGTGCGCACGGCGCCGACCAGCGTGATGCCGGCCGCGCCCGCGAGGGGCCGGTACGCGTCGATGGCGGCGGGGTGGTCGTGGTTGCCGGCGATCGCGATGACCTCGGCACCGTCGCGCGCGAGCCCCATCAGCGTGCGGACCACCAGCTGCTGGGCCTGCGCCGACGGCGCCGCCGTGTCGTAGAGGTCGCCGGCGACGAGCACGGCGTCGACCTCGTGCTCCCGCGCGATCCCGACGATCTCGCGGAGCACCTGCTCCTGCTCCTCGAGCCGGGAGCGGCCCTTGAGCGTCTTGCCGACGTGCCAGTCGGACGTGTGCAGCAGTCGCATCGGGCGGATCGTAAGACCGATTCCCGGCGGGTCCGGGGACGCGCGCCGGTGCGTCGGCCGAACAGACGTTCGCGTGCGCCGAGAGGCGACCGCTACGACGTCGACCACCGCTGAACGGGTCTGTTCAAGCGCGCCGGGCAGGAGTAGAAGCGACGCCATGCGCAGCGTCGTGCACTTCGAGATCCCCGCCGATGACGTGGCCCGGGCGAAGGAGTTCTACAGGTCGGTCTTCGACTGGCAGATGCAGGACATGCCGGCGATGAACTACACGATCGTCCGGACGACCGAGGTCGACGAGACCACCCAGATGCCCACGACGGCCGGGTCGATCAACGGCGGCCTCGTGCCCCGGAGCTCCGAGACCCCGGCGCTGGTGCTCACCATCGACGTCGAGTCGGTGGACCAGGCGCTCGAGCAGGTCGAGGCGGCCGGCGGGCGGACCGTCCGCGAGCGGACGGAGCTCCCCGGCATGGGCGCGTTCGCCTACGCCACGGACTCGGAGGGCAACACCATCGGGCTGTGGGAGAACGCCTGACACCGCGGGGCCCGGCCAACGCATGATCGGTCCGAGATCGGCCTGACCGCCCGCGGCGGGGCGCACAGGCGCATCTCGGTTTGATCGGTCGTTCCGAGAACTCGGCTTCCGCCCTTGGCAGGGCGCTCCCGCACACCTCGGAACGATCACGGCCGCCGTCAGAACGGCGCCTCGTCGTCCTCGTCGGCCGGGGCCGCGGGGAGCCGGGCGAAGGGGTCGCGGGGCCCGGTGCCGTTCGTGCCGGCACCGTTGGGGTGCCCGTTCGCGGCGGCCGGCGGCGGCCCGGCCGACTCCGACAGCCGGGTGGCCCAGGCCGGGAACGGGAACTCGACGGCCAGCGGCACCGGGATCTCCGGCTGCGAGACGAACATCGTGCCCGGCTTGGCGAGGGTGGCCCGCTGCCGCTGCGACGGTGGGAGGAAGCCGTACTCGGGGCGCCCGGCCTCGGCGGGGTCGAGCCGCCCGACGACCTTCACCGAGGAGTTCGAGACGATCCGCCGCTCGACCTCGCTCGCCGTCTGCTGCGCCCCGATCAGGATGATGCCCAGCGACCGGCCGCGTTCGGCGATGTCGAGCAGCACCTCCTTGATGGGGCTCCCACCCTCGCGCGGGGCGTACTTGTTCAGCTCGTCGATCATCGTGAAGAGCAGCCCGCCCGGCCCGGCGGCCTCCTTCTTGCGGGTCTCGCCCGCGAGCACGACGCCCACGACGAATCGCTGGGCGCGCTCGGGGAGGTTGTGCAGGTCGACGACGGTGACCTGGTGGGCATCGGTGCTCACCCGCCGGCCCGGGGAGTCGGTCAGGTCGCCGCGGACGATCGAGCGCAGCGGTCGCAGGCTCGAGCGCAGCCGCCGCAGGAACGCGTTGATCGTGCCGGTGCCGGTGACCGGGCCGGCCCAGTCCCGGCGCTCGTCCTCGTCGGTGAGCCGGTCGGAGACGAACTCGACCAGGTCGTCGTATGTGCGCAGCACCTGGCCGCCGACCACCACTCCCCCGTCCCCGACGGGGGTGGCCTCCCGCTTCAGCCGGGCCGCGACCTGGTGGATCACCATCGTGTACTGGTTGCGCTCGTCCTCCGCGTCGGCGAAGACGTACGGCAGCAACTCCTCGGCGCAGAACTCGGAGAGGGTC
The DNA here is from genome assembly GCF_054486945.1 of Pseudonocardia wallangbongensis. Taxonomy (NCBI): domain Bacteria; kingdom Bacillati; phylum Actinomycetota; class Actinomycetes; order Pseudonocardiales; family Pseudonocardiaceae; genus Pseudonocardia; species Pseudonocardia wallangbongensis. The sequence continues at coordinate 165,476 of NZ_JBRERS010000004.1, read as the reverse complement.
CACCAGAACGCGCTGACGCCGCTGGTCCGGCCCGAGACGAACGGCCGCCCGGACAGGTCGTCGGGCGTGGGCGGGGCGAAGAACCCGGCCGACGCGAACGGGCCCGCGGGCAGCCCGACCGTCGCGTACGCCGACATCAGGTCCTCGTTCAGCTTCGTGTTGGCGTGGTCGAGGAACAGCAGGTCCTCGCCCTTCACGCTGAAGACCAGCGCCTTCGCGTTCACCGACCGGCGCCCGAGCACCCCGCTGCGGAAGATCGAGTAGAGCAGGAAGAGCGCGAAGCTGGTCTTGGTCGCCACGCCGGAGATGCCGCTGATCGAGACGTGCCCGCCGCGCGTGCCGTCGAGGAACTCGAGGTTCACGTAGATCGGGGCGCCGTCGCGGCCGAGCCCGACCGGCACCTTGAGGTCCATCTTGTCGAAGTACAGCGCCTGCGCCCGCTCCTCACCGGTGGCGCGGGTGACGACGGAACCGGGCGTCGGCGGCACGTAGCACTCGGGCTCCACCCGCGTGGTCGTGACCTCGGCGATCTCCTGGACCTGCGCGGGCAGCACGCCGTCGGCGATGAGGAAGACGTCCGAGCCGAACGTGGCGCCCTCGTGCCGCGCCCGCACCTCGGTGACGATGCCCGCCGTCAGCACGGGCCCGATCCCCGGCACCGGGCGCACGGTGACCACGACGTCGTCCAGCTGCAGGTACTGCTCGGGCGCGAGCGCCACGCTGAACTGCAGCGGAGTGGAGTCCTCCGTGCCGACCACGCGGCCGACGGCGGGGGCGGATGCGTCGGACAGGGCTCCTCCTCGGCTAGCCGGGCCGGGTCGACGATAGCGACAGTGCGCCGCCGGGACGTGCCGGGTAGCCCGGCGCGGCGCGCCGCATCCACCCGGCCGGAAACGACCATGGCCCGCGGTCTACCTGGGCGTCGTCCCGTTCGGTAATCTTCCGATCACCTGTCGTGAGGAGCTCGGATGTCACACGACGAGCTCACACGGTTCGTCACCCGGCTGCTGGAAGCCCTGTGCCGCGTGCTGTGGGGTTTCGCGCCGCGGATGATCCCGCACGTCGTCGGCACGTTGGGGCCCGGCCGATCCGTGCTGTGGTTCGCCGTCAACATGCCCCGGCTGCTGTGGACGATGCACGTGCTCGGCCCGATGCGCACCCACCTCGCCGCCGCCGCGATCTCGTTGCACAACGGCTGCACGTACTGCGCGTTCGGCCACGCCTTCGCGCTGGAGCTGGTCTACCTGCGCGACCGCGGTCGCCTCTTCCCCGTCGACGCCCGCACGATCGCGACGTGGAAGGACCTGCCGCCGCGCGAGCTCGCTCAGCGGCTGCGACAGGTCCTGCACGAGGCGGGGCTGCACTCCGAGACGCTCTGGGTCGACCGCACGCTCGCGCTCGCCACCGGCGCGACCCGGCCCGTCGACGCCGACGAGGCCCGGATCGCCCACCTGGTCCGCATGATCGGCCGCATGAACCGGATCGCCGTCGACGCGGGCGTCGAGCCGGACGAGGCCCAGAACCCGGTCAACAAGAACCTGGCCCTCAAGCGCCGCTACGCGCAGCTGCGAGCCGCCACCGGCTAACGTGCCGCCATGGTCGACATGCCGGATCCGACCCTGCTCTACCGGGTGCGCGACGGCGCCTACGCCGCCGATCTCCTCATCGCCGCCGTCGCGGAGCTCGACCTGTTCACCTGGCTGGCGGCGCGCGGGCCGGTACCCGCCGCGGACCTGTGCGCGGGGCTGGGGCTGGCGGAGCGCCCGGCCGACGTGCTGCTGACGTACTGCGCGGCGCTGGGCCTCGTCGACCGCGACCTCGACCCCGTCGATCGGGTGCGGCTCACCGAGCTCGGCCGCCGGCACCTCGTCGCCGGTTCCCCGTTCGACCTCCGCCCGTACTACGGCTCGCTGGCCGAACGCCCGGCCGTGCCGGAGTTGGCGCGGGTGCTGCGGACCGGCGACCAGGCGGCGTGGGCCAGCGCGCGGCCGGGGGCCGGGCACGAGCCGGACTGGTCGGGCCGGCTCGACGACCCGGCCTTCGCCGAGCGGATCACCGCCGCGATGGATGCGCGCGGGGCCTTCCTCGGGCCCGCGCTCGCCGCGGCGATCTCCGACGTGCCGGCGACGGCGCTCCTCGACGTCGCGGGCAGCTCGGGTGTCTACGCCGCCGCCGTCCTCGACACCCGGCCCGGGATGCGCGCCGCGGTGTTCGAGCGACCGCCGGTGGACACCGCCGCCCGCACGCTCCTCGCGGCCCGCGGGCTCGCCGACCACATCGGCGTGATCACCGGCGACATGTTCTCCGACCCGTTCCCGGCCGGGTTCGACACGCATCTCTACTCGCACGTCCTGCACGACTGGGACGCGCCCCGCGTCGAGCGCCTCCTCGCCGCGTCGTTCGCGGCGCTACCGCCCGGCGGCCGCTTGATCGACCACGACACGCACGTCGACGCCGACAAAGGCGGGCCGCTCGCGGTGGCGGAGTACTCGGTGCTGCTCATGCACTCCACGCCCGGCAAGTGCTGGTCGGTGCGCGAGCTGGCCGAGATGGCCGGGCGGGCCGGGTTCGTCGACGTCGAGCACCGGCCCGCCGCGGGCGACCGCGGTGTGCTGATCGCCCGCAAGCCGTAGGACGGCCGAACCGCGTCATGGCTCCATAACGCTGTTTCAGGGGCTCGCAAAACACCATTGTGGAGCCATAATGCTGGGGATCACTGCGTGCTTTCGGCACCCTCCTCGATCAGCTCTTGACGAGGCGGTCCAGGATCCGCTGGTAGACGCCGTCGGCCGACCAGCGGCGGTGCCGCTTCCACAGGGTCTGCCACGGGCCGAACTCGGCGGGCAGGTCGCGCCACGGGCAGCCCGTCCGGTAGCGCCAGAGGATGGCTTCCATGGTCTGGCGGTGGTCCCGCCACGGCCGCCCCCGGCGCCCCGCGCTGGACGGGAGCTCGGGCTCGATGAGCTCCCACAGCGCGTCGCTGATCGCCGGGCCGCCGTCACGCGCGGTATTTAGGAGACAGCCCTCGGTAGCGAGCGGGTGCTCGACCGGACGCCGGTGACCGGGCTGAGCCAGCTCCCCGAGCTCGACGATCTGCTCGAAGGTGATCGCGACGGGCGGTAGCGGGGCGCCCTCGCGGGGCCGGAGCCCGTCCAGGGCGATCGTCAGGTGCCGCCGCCACGCGTGCGGGGCCACCTTGGCGGTGACCGGCACCACCTGCTCCAGCGAGTACATGATGAACATCAGGTCGGTCAGCTCGGCGTCGGCGCGGACGACGCCCTGGCGCTGCGCGTTGTGGAACAGCGTCTCGGCGAGCCCGATGGCGCGCATGCACAGGTCGCTGAGGGCGGACGACTGTGGCATACCGCGCGTGACCAGGTCGGCGAACGCCTGGTCGGTGGCGAACGCGGCGCACGTCTCCTCGAGCCAGATGACCAGCGCGTCCCACGCGTCCGGGATGCGCAGCACGCGCTCGCGGATCTCCTCCAGCTCGCTGCCGTACTCTGAGAAGACCGCCTCGCAGAGTGCCTCACGCGTGGGGAAGTGGCGGTACAGCGTGGCGGTGCCGACGCCGGCGCGGCGGGCGATCTCGCCCAGCGAGGCGTCCAGGCCCTGCTCGCGCATCACGCCCCGGGCGGCTTCGAGCAGCCGCCGCCGGTTGCGGCGCGCGTCGCTGCGCAGGCCGGGCCTCGGGTCGGGGGAAGCAGACATCAGCCGTGATTATATCAACAAAACGTGGCACGCCCTCCGGTTTCGCCGGTACAGTGTCCGCAGTTAACCGGGGACGGACCCCCGCTCCTGTCGGGCAGCGTCGCGCGGCATCACCTCCGGTCTCGAGGGGCAAGTTCATGACCAAGTCGCTGGACGACGAGCTCACGCGCGCCGACGTCCCGGTCGACGGCGCCGTGGGCGAGCGGGGCGCGAACGGCTCCCGCCCGACCCCGCCACCCAGCACTCCGCCGCCGCCGCCGGCGCCACCGGTCACCGGACCGCCCGCGCCACCGGTCACCGGACCGCCCGCGACGGGGTGGGGGCTCCCGCTCGCCGTGCTGATCACCGGCATGTTCATGTCCGTCCTCGACCTCAGCATCGTGAACGTCGCGATCCCGTCGATCCGCAAGGACCTGGGCGCCAGCATCGAGAGCGTCCAGTGGATCAGCACCGCGTACAGCCTCACCGAGGGTGTGATGGTGCCGGCCAGCGCGTGGCTGGGCGCGCGTTTCGGGCTCAAGCGCCTCTACGTCGCGTTGATCGTGCTCTTCACGATCGCGTCCCTGCTGTGCGCCCTGTCCACCGGGCTGACCGGGCTGATCGCGTTCCGGATCCTGCAGGCGATCCCGGGTGGTGTCCTCCCGGTCACGTGCATGACGATCCTCTTCCGCATCGTGCCCAAGGAGAAGCTGGGCGCCGCGATGGGCATGTACGGGCTGGGCATCGTCGTCGCCCCGGGCATCGGCCCGACGCTCGGCGGCTACCTCGTCGAGCACACGAGCTGGCAGGTGATCTTCCTGATCAACGTGCCGGTCGGCATCCTCGGCGCGATCGCCGCCGTCATCTGGCTGACGAAGCTCCCGGCCCAGGAGCGCAAGCCGTTCGACTTCATCGGGTTCGCCTTCATCGCCGCCAGCCTGTTCTCCCTGCTGCTCGCGCTCGAGGAGGGCGACAACTGGGGCTGGTCGGACTATCGCACCGTGATGCTGTTCCTCGGCGCCGCCGTGTTCATGGCGCTCTTCATCGTGGTCGAGCTGCACGTCGAGCACCCGGTGCTCGACATCCGGGTGTTCAGGTACTGGCCGTTCGTCAACTCGCTCCTGCTGATCAGCACCATGTCCATCGGCCTGTTCGCGGTGCTGTTCTACATCCCGTCGTTCCTGCAGGACGCCCAGGGCTGGACCCCGCTGAACACCGGCCTGACACTGCTGCCGCAGGCCATCGCGATGGCGGTTCTCATGCCGTTCGCCGGCCTGCTCTACGACAAGGTCGGCGCCCGATGGCCCGCCGCCGTCGGGCTGGCGCTGGTCGGCACCGGGATCCTGCTACTGTCCCGGATCAACGTCGACATCACCCGCGGGGAGCTCATCCTCGGGATGGTCGTCATGGCCACCGGGATGGCGCTGGGCATGATGCCGATCATGACGGGAGGGCTCTCCGTCCTCCCGCCCGAGGTCACCGACAGCGGCAGCGCGGTCAACACGCTCGTCCAGCGCGTGAGCTCGGCGCTCGGCCTCGCGATGATGACCGCGCTCGTGCAGGACAACAGCGCCCAGTTCCTGTCCGACCGGTCCACCCTGATCGAGACCGGCGCGAACACGCAGGTCACCGAGATGCAGCAGCAGGGCACCACCGGCCTGCTCTCGCTGTACCAGGAGGTGAGCGGGCAGGTCCAGGCGGCGGCCTACAGCAGCGGGTTCTTCATCGCAGGCTCGGTCACGCTGATCGGCGTGGTCCTGGCGCTGTTCCTGCGCTCGGGCAAGCCCGCCGCGGGCGGGGACAAGCCGGTCGCCCACTGATCCCCCCGTGAGTGGAGACGAGTGCTCCAGCACTCGTATCCACTCACGACCCGCTCAGCAGACCGAATCGGACGGCTTCGGGTTCGCGAGGCCGAAGAGAGCCCGTCCGCGCAGGCCCACCCAGGTGCCGGCGATGGCGGCCAGGCCCCAGATCCAGCCGGACAGGCTGCCCGACGCGATGCCGGCCAGGTAGGCGCCGATGTTGCAGCCGCTCGCGAGCCGGGCGCCGACGCCCATGACGATCCCGCCGATCACCGCGGCCAGCGCCGTGCGCCACGGGATCGACCGGTGCACCACCCAGGCACCGCCGGCGGTGGCCGCGAGGGCGGCCCCGATCATGATGCCGATGTCGGTGAGCGAGGTCTTGTCGGCGAGCACGGCGCCCGCGAGCGACTTGGCCTGCACGGGCTGCTGCCAGTAGGCCCACGTCTCCGGGTGCAGGCCGACCGCCTGCAGCGCCTTGGCGCCCCACAGCGCGAACGCGCTCGTGATGCCCCATGCGCCGCCCGAGACGAGGAGCACAGCGCCGCCGAGCACGGACAGCACCACGGCGCCGGCCCACAGCGGCCACGACCCGCGCAGGATCCGGGCGACGCCACGAGCCGTGGGCGGCACGCCGGTGGGCGGCGGGTTGCGGCGGACCTGCACGGCCCGGGTGACGGCGACGACGGCCAGCAGGGCCACGATCGTCACCGCCCACGACCCGGACCAGCCGATGTGCTCGGACAGCACGAACGGCGGCAGCGCGGGCAGGTCGGCGACGATCGGGTAGGCCCAGGTGTAGAGCACCGACCCCGTGATGAAGCCGAAGAGCGTGAGCACGATCGCGCTCTGCCCGGACCCGACCGCGAACAGCGTGCCGGACGCGCAGGCCCCGCCGAGCTGCATCCCGAGCCCGAACAGGAACGCGCCGAGCACCAGCCCGACACCGAGCGGCCCGGAAGACGGGGCGGGTTCCGACCCGAACAGGCCCGTGCCGGTGCCGATGATCAGGGCGAACAGCGTGGCCGTCGTGCCGAGCAGCAGGGCGTGCGCCCGCAGGCCCGCCCCGTTGCCGACGGCGACGAGCTGCCGCCACGCCGACGTGAACCCGAAGCGGGAGTGGAAGAGGGCGACGCCGAGGCCGACACCGAGCGCGAGCAGGACGGCCTGCCGGGCGCCGTGGGCGAGCCCGACGTGGGCGACGAGCGCCGCGCCGAGCACCCCGACCGCGGCGAGCGGGCGCCACTGCGCGGGAGCGGCGGGGTCGGGGATCGGCGGCGCGCCGCACGTGGGCGCGGGCGCGAGGAAGGAACGAGTGGGGGCGGCGGTCGTCACGACGGATCCTCTTCGGACGCAGGGCAGGTGGGTGGCAGGTCGTCAGGGACGACAGGCCGCCGCGCGCTGCGTGCAGTGGTCGACGTGGCGCCGACGCGTGAGGATCACTTTCCCAGGCTAACTTCTCACTCGTTCGTGGGCCTACCCTTTGCCGGTGAGTCCGCTGCCGGCCGAGCGCTCGTTCGCCGCCTACGGCGCCTCCCACTGGATCGTGCTGGCCGTGCTGGGCGCGGGCGTGTTCCTCCTCGCCTGGTTCGGCGGCCGCTACCGGGGCACCCGGTCGGGCTGGGCGTTCGGCCGCCTGTTCGCGGTCGTCCTGGTCGCCTTCCACGTCCCGATCTTGATCTACGACCTGTCGCCCGTCCGCTTCGACATCGAGCATTCCCTCCCCTTCCAGGTCTCCGACCTCGTGTGGATGGCCGCCGCCTGGGCGTTGTGGACCCACCAGCAGTGGGCGTACGCGCTGGCCTACTACTGGGGGCTCACGCTGGCCCCGCAGGCGATGATCACGCCCGCCCTGGAGAGTCCGGATCCGCTGAGCGTCGACTTCATCAGCTTCTGGGGCCAGCACCTGCTCGTGCTGTGGGCGGCCGTCTACCTGACGTGGTGGATCGGGATGCGCCCGACGTGGCGGAGCTTCGGCTTCGCCGCCGTGGTCACCGTGGCGTGGGGCGTCGCGATGCTGGCGTTCAACGGTGCTGCCGGCACCAACTACCTGTTCGTCAGCCGCAAGCCGGACAACCCGTCGCTGCTGGACCTCATGGGGGGATGGCCCTGGTACCTGGGCGTCGAGCTCGTCGTCGGGCTGGCCGCCTGGGCGCTGCTGACGTGGCCGTGGACCCGTTCCCGCACGCTCGCCGCGTGACTTAGGGTAGGCAAACCAGCCCGCCTCCCGGAGGTCCACCGTGGTCATGACGCTCGACGCCGGCGTCACCCGCCGCCGGCTCCTCGCCGGTACCGCGGGCCTCGGCGCGCTGCTGGGCCTGCCCGCCTGCTCCGCCGGGGAGCCCGCGCCCGCGGCGCCGGGGCCCGGCTGGGACTTCACCGACGCCCGCGGGGTGGACGCGCGGCTCCCCCGCCGGCCCGAGCGGGTCGTCGCGTACGCGGGCGTGTCCGCCGTCCTCTGGGACTACGGCGTCCGTCCCGTCGGGATCTTCGGGCCGCAGCGCCGCGAGGACGGCTCCCCGGACACCACGGTCGGCGACGTCGACCTCGCCTCGGTCGGGTCGGCCGGCGAGAGCTACGAGTCCCTCGACTACGAGGCGCTGGCCGCTCTGCGCCCCGACCTCGTCGTCACGGGTATGAGCGGGGACACGGTGATGTGGGTGATCGCCGACGACGCTGTCGACCGCGTCACCCGGATCGCGCCGCTGGTGGCCCTCGAGGGCTACGGCGTGCCGGCCGAGCAGATCATCGCGGGCTACGAACGGTTCGCCCGGCTCCTGGGCGCCGACACCGACACCCCCGAGCTCGAGAACGCGCGGGCGCGGCTCGACCGGGCCTCCGCCGCCGTGCGCGCCGCCGTGGCAGCCAAGCCGAAGCTGCGGGTCCTGGTGACCTACGCCGAGCCCGAAGGCCTGTCGATCGCCCGGCCGAGCCGGTTCCCGGACCTGCTGAGCTTCCGCGCGCTCGGCCTGGACATCGTCGAGCCCGAGGGCAGCGAGCAGTACTACGAGACGCTCAGCTGGGAGCAGGCCGGCCGGTACCCGGCGGACCTCGTCCTCCACGACACCCGAGCGTTCAGCCTGCAACCCGACCAGCTCGCCGCGTACCCCACCTGGGCGGCGCTGCCCGCGGTGCGGGCCGGCCAGGTGGGGCGGTGGAGCGCCGAGGCGCGCCTGTCCGCGCAGGGCTTCGCCGCCGTGCTCGAGGACCTCGCCGCCACCGTGACCGCGGCCCGCGACGACGTCAGCTGACCGCCGGGCTCGCGGCCCCGGCGTGCCGCTGCTCGGGGATGCCGACGTGGCACTCCGGGCACAGCCAGCGGACGTCCGCCGTGCCGCCCCTGCGCACCTCCATGGGCTCGCCGCACCCGGCGCACGTCCGCGGCTCCCCGGTCCACTCCGCCTGCAGCTCCGCGAGCACCCGGCCGGCGAACGCCGGCCCGGTCATCGCGACCGTGCCGTCCCCCGCCCCGAGGAGCACGACCTGCTCGTCGGCGACGACGATCCCGCCGTGCCCGTGGTCGGACCTGATCACGGTGCCCGCCGGGACGTCCTCTCCGGGGCCGGCGAACACGCGCACCCGAACGTCGCGACGGGCGGCGTCCCGCAGGAGCGGGTCCACGTCCCGGGGCCCGGGCGCCCACATCCACACCGACCGCTGCGCCGCTCCGAGGTGGCGTTCCAGCGCACCGGTGTCGGCGAGCTCCGCGCGGAGCAGCTCGCGCACCTCGGCGAACGTCGCGTCGCCCGCGGGCGGCTCGCCCGTCCCCAGCAGGTCGGCGGCGCTCCACGTCCGGACGTCCCCGCGCTCCGCGGCGGCGCGCAGCGGGCCGTCCGCCGCGCCGTCGGCGATGACGTACAGCCGGTCCCGGGCCAGGGTGATGCCGGCACCGAACGTCCGCAGGCCGCCGTCGCCCGCGCCGAGATCGAGCACGACGGTCGCGAACGCGCGGCCCTGCAGCGCGCGTACCGGGCCCACGGCGGCCCCGGTGACGAGGCCGCGGTCCCGGAGCGCGGCCAGGGTGACGTCGGCCTGCACGACGTCCGGGGCGACGACGCCGACCGACCCGTCACGCAGGTGCCGCTCGGCGAGCGCGCGGGCCAGCACGGCCCCGGCCGCCGACCACCTCCCGGCGACGGCGCCCGGACGGGACGCGGCCAGGTCCGGGACCGAGGACACGTCGATCAGCACGATCTCGGTGCGCGCATCGGCCGCGGCACGCAGCCGCTCGTAGCCCGTCTCGTCGGCCAGCCGGCACACGGCGGCGCCGAGCCGGGACCCGGTGAGGGCCACGCAGCCCGCGTGCGCGTCGACGTCGGCCGGCGTCTCGATCCCCAGGTGCGAGAAGCAGGTGGCCCGCACCCAGCGCTGCAGGTCCGGGCTCGGGTCGTCCGGCACCGCGGGCCCGAGCTGCAGGAAGTCGCCGAACACCACGGCCGTGGTGGTGGCCCGGCAGAGCGCGAGCAGTACCTCCGCCAGCGGCGCCGCACCGGCCCCGTCGACGAGGACGACGTCGAACCCGGCATCGGCGAGCGCGGGGTGGAGGTGCGACAGCGTGAGCGTCGTCGCGACCACGCGGGCGTCGCGCACGAGCCGCGCCTCCGCGTCCGTGCGCAGCGCCCGGGCCCGGTCTGCCAGTTCGCGGTGCCGGACCTCGAGCGCCGCCGCGCCGTTCAGCCGGCCGATCAGCTCGTACAGGCGGGCGTGGCGGTCGGGGAGCCCGCGCACCACGCTGTCGGCGACGAGGCGCCGATCCTCGTCGGTGGCCGCACCCCGCGCCTCGGCCGCGTCGACCTCGCCGCGCAGCCTGATCAACAGCTCGCGCGCGCTCCGGTACTGCTCGTCCGCCGCCGCCACCTCGGCCTCGGCGGTCGCGGCGCGCAGGTCGGCGTCGTCGAGCTCGGACTCGGTGTGCTCGCCGATCAGCGCGCGGGCCTGCAGCTGCACGTCCAGCCAGCGTCGCCGGCCGGCCGCCGCCGCGCCGGTGAAGCGGCGCACCTCGAGGCCCGCCTCCTCGACGTGACGCCGGTGCTGTCGCCGCGCGCGCCGGCCCGACGGCTCATCCGCGGCGAGTGCGTCGCGCTCCTCCTGGAGGGCCCGCTGCCGTGCCTCGAGCGCCGCGAGGCCGTCGACGGCGAGCCGCTGGTGATCGATCGCGTCGCGCACCGGGCGGAGTGCCGCCTGGGCGTCCAGCGCCTCCCCCAGCCCGGTGGCGGTGGCGACGACGGCCCGCCGCGCGACCTCGGCGGCGGACTCCGCCTCCACCAGGCGCGGGCGCAGATCGTCGAGCGTGTGCCCGGCGGTCACCCGGGCGGCGGCGAGGCGGTACCCGGGCTCGTCGAAACCGTCCAGCTCGGTTCGCAGGCCCTCGATCTCGGGGGCGAGCTCCGCGGAGGCGCGCAGCTCGGCGGCGACCGCGACGCACTCCTCGTCGGCCTCCGCGGAGGCGACCGCCGCGACCGGGGTCCGCGCGCCCCCGATCCGGACGGCGACACCGGGCTCCGGCGCCATCCGCTCGACGGCGGCGTCCAGCGCCGCGTCGACCGCCTCGTCGAGCGTGGAGACGAGCAGCACCCGCCTGCCCTCGTCCACCAACGCCTCGATCGCGCGGGCCAGCACCTCCGTCGTCCCGGCGCCCGGCGGCTTCCAGACGAGGCGCACCCCGGGGCTCAGGCACGCGCGCAACGCCTCGACCTGCTCGTCGACGAGCCCTTCCGCCTTCGCCTTCGACGTCGGCTCCCCGGCAAGGTCCTTCCGGGCCAGGGCGTCCGCCAGCGGCGCCTCGCCCGCGGCGCGCAGACCCTCGAGGAGGGAGCCGGCCACCGGCTCGGTGCGGCACCACAGGTGCCGGCCGTCCTCCGGCGACCCCACCGGCGGTCGGAGGACGAGCACACCGGCCTCGTCGCGCAGCTCCTCCACCGCGTGGGCGAGCCCGTGCTCCGGCCCCAGCTCACCCGCGAGGCAGGCGTCGAGGAACGCGACGCGCCGGTCGCGGGCGTCCACCCCGAGCCGGCCGTCGTCGAGCGGGACCGCCGGACCCAGGTCGACCCACGTCGCAGCGCGGCGCGGCCCGCCCTCCACCGCGGCCCACCGCTCGACCCCGGCGACGACGTCCGTCCGCCACTGCGCAGCCATCCGACCCCCAGTTGGTGCTCCCCCGATCGATTGAACCAGCGATCGAGCCGTCACATGGAGCAATCGGGGTGAGTTGGCGCGCACGGATCCGGAGGAAGCTGGGACCGGACCGTTAGCGAACAGACCTTCCCAAGCCGGACGTCCTGCGTGAGTATCCGGATCAAATACGATCCACTCGACGTGGAAAGGACGGCATGATGGGACGACAGGGACGTCGTGCTCAGCTCGCAGCGCTGCTGCTCATCGCGACGGTCGCCCTGGCCGCGTGCGGTGCGCGGGGCGCCGGCGCGGGCGGCGGTGACGCGGCGGGCGGCGACACGTTCACGATCAAGTTCTCGCACGTGGTCACCCCGGCCACGCCGAAGGGTCAGGCTGCGGAGAAGTTCAAGGAGGTCGTCGAGCAGAAGTCCGGCGGCCGGATCAAGGTCGAGGTCTACCCGAACTCCGAGCTCTACGGCGACAAGGACGAGCTGCAGGCCCTGCAGTCCAACAGCGTCCAGATGCTGGCGCCCGCGAGCGCCAAGTTCACGACGATCGCGCCGGAGCTGCAGGTGCTCGACCTGCCGTTCCTGTTCGACAGCGTCGACGACATCCCGAAGGTCGCATCCCCCGACTCGGCCGTGGGCAAGGCGATCTACGAGAACCAGGCGCTCGCCTCCAACAACATCAAGGTGATGGGCCTCTGGGACAACGGCCTCAAGCAGCTCTCGTCGAACACCGAGATGCGCACGCCGGACTCGCTGGCCGGTCTGAGCTTCCGCATCCAGCCGTCCGACGTGCTGCGCACCCAGTTCGAGAAGTGGGGCGCCAGCGCCACCCCGATGGCGTTCTCCGAGGTCTACAACGCGCTCCAGCAGGGCGTGGTCAGCGGCCAGGAGAACCCGTACTCGAACATCGAGTCGCAGAACATGCACACGGTGCAGAAGTTCATCACCGAGTCGAACCACGGCTACGTCGGGTACGTGCTCGTGGTCAACAACCAGTTCTTCCAGAGCCTGCCGGCCGACCTCCAGACGGTCGTCCAGGAGTCGGCCGACGAGGCGAGCACCTACAACCGCGAGGTCGCCGCGAAGCTGAACGCCGACGCCCGTGCCACGATCGAGCAGGCGGGTACGACGACGATCACGGAGCTGACCCCGGAGGAGCGCAAGGCGTTCAAGGACCGCGTGGTGCCGTCGGTCTGGCAGCAGTACGCGGACGTCATCGGACCGGACCTCGTCAACGACCTGCTGGCGCAGCAGAACGCCCAGTAGCGACCGTTGGGAGACTTCGTGCACCGCTTCGACCGGGTGCTGACGCGGATCGAGAACGTCCTCGCCGCGTCGGCACTCGGCCTGGCGACGGTCATCGCGATCGTCGCGGTGCTGCTCCGGTACCTCTTCGGGACCTTCCTGTTCTGGTCCGAGGAGGCGATCATCTACTTGATCATCTACTCGACCTTCCTCGGTGCCGTCATCACGCTGCGCCACAACGAGCACGTCAACGTGGACATCTTCGGGGCCTTCCTGAAGGCGCGCGGCAAGCGCGTGTTCGCCGTCCTCGCTGCGGCGATCACCGTGGTGTACCTGGTGTGCATCGGCTTCTTCGCGTGGCTGCTGCTGTTCGAACCGTTCTCCACCTCGACGATCACGCCGTCGCTCAAGCTGCCGCTGTGGGTGGTGGAGCTGGCGGTGCCCGTCGGCCTGACCCTGATGCTCCTGCGCGCGCTGGAGATCCTCGTGCGCAGCGCGCGGGGCGTGGAGGCCTTCGCCGAGGGGCACCGCTCGATCCTCGAGGTCGAGGCGGAAGCGACTGGCCTCGACATCCGTGACGTCGAGCGAACCAGCGGGCCCGACGACGACGAGGAGAAGGACCGGTGACCGAGGCCACGATCGCGCTGGTCGTCACCCTGTTCGCGCTGCTGTTCTCCTCCACCCCGATCGCGGTGGCGCTGGGACTGACCTCGTTCGCGTACTTCTTCTACTTCACGACGATCCCCCTCACCCAGGTGCCGGAGCGCCTGTTCAACTCCCTGAACACGTTCCCCCTGATGGCGATCCCGTTCTTCGTGCTCGCCGCGAGCATCATGAGCCGCGGCGGGATCAGCAGGCGGCTCATCGGCGCGTGCAACGCGGTGGTCGGCCAGTTCCGCGGCGGCCTGGCGATGACCGGCGTGCTCGCGTGCATGTTCTTCGCCGCCATCTCCGGGTCCAGCCCGGCCACGGTGGTCGCCGTCGGCACCCTGATCATCCCGGCGCTGATCGCGAGCGGCTACCCCCGGCGCTTCTCCACCGGCCTGGTGGCGACGTCCGGCTCGCTCGGCATCCTCATCCCCCCGTCGATCCCACTGATCGTCTACGGGATCGCCACCGAGGAGTCGATCGGCGACCTGTTCCTCGCCGGCGTCCTCCCCGGCCTCCTCGCCGGCGCGATGCTGCTCGCCCTGGTGTTCGCGATCTCCTACCGCCGCGGCTACGGCAGCGGCGCCGACGCCATCGTCATGACGGGGGCCGAGAAGCTCCGTGCCCTCCGGGACGCCGTGCTGAGCCTCGCCCTCCCCGCGCTGGTGCTCGGCGGCATCTACGGCGGCGTGTTCACGCCGACCGAGGCGGCCGCCATGGCCGTGTTCTACGCGGTCATCGTGTCGGTCTTCGTCTACCGGGAGCTGGACCTCAAGGACCTCGGCGGGATCCTGCTCTCGTCGGCCCGCACCTCGGCGATGATCATGTTCATCATCGCGAACGGGATCCTGTTCTCGTTCGTACTCACCTCCGAGCAGATTCCCCGCGACATCACCGAGCTGCTCCTGAGCTACGACCTGAACACGTTCACGTTCCTGCTGCTCGTCAACATCCTCCTGCTGGTGGCGGGCTGCTTCATGGAGACCTCCAGCGCGATCCTCATCCTCGCCCCGATCCTGCTGCCGATCGCCCTGGAGCTGGGCGTCAACCCGATCCACCTCGGGGTCATCATGGTGATGAACCTGGAGATCGGCATGGTGACCCCGCCGCTGGGCCTGAACCTGTTCGTGGCCAGCGGCATGTCGGGGATGAGCGTGCTGCAGGTGGCGCGGGCGGCGATACCGACGGCCGTGGTGCTTTTGGCCGCGCTGTTCCTGGTGACGTACGTGCCGGCGATCTCCCTCGCGCTGTTGGGGGGCGGGTAGCGCCCGACGCCGGGCCCGGTCAGCCGGGCTCGGCGTCGCCGCCACCGAAGACGTTCAGCACCACCTCGCAGTCGCAGAACGCGCCGTTCTCCTCCAGCTCGCGCCGCAGCCGCGGCCAGTGGACCCCGGCCCCCTGCGCCCACTCCTGCGACGCATCCAGCGTGCCGTCGCAGGATCTCCGCCGCTCCGCCACCGCATTCGCCAGCTCCACCTGCTGGTCCAGCGAAAGGCTCAGGCCGGGACGGTCGAGCTCCAGCTCGTCGTAGTCGTACTCGGGGACATCGTCGAAGAAGTTCGTCATGGCGCCGACGGTGCCCGGGGGCACCGACGGTGGAGGGCAGGCCGGCGGGAGTTATCCACAAGTGGGGGCGGGCGGGTCGCCGGTCCATCCCCGTCGCGAGCCTCAGCCCTTGATCGGCCGGATCGGGACATCAGCTGCACCGGTGCAGTCCATGTCCCGTTCCCGCCGATCACGCGCCTCGTGGCCAGACGCGCTACCGCCGGGGCGACTCCCCCAGCCGCGCGATCGTGCCGGCGAGCGCGTCGCCGAACCTGTCGAGCGCCGTCCGGTCGACGCCCTCCGCCCGGTCGCACGCGGCGTGGTAGCACGGGTCGAACACCTCGCCCGCCTTCCCGCCCCACCGGTCCGCCTGCTCGCGCGTCTTGCGGCGTTCGTCTCCGGCGAGAACACCGCCGCTCGGGATCCCGGCCTCGATGAACGGCACGAAGTCCGAGTCGTCCGCGAACTCGATGCGCTCCGCCGCCACGCCGGCCGCGGCCAGCTCCTCGGCGAGGACCCGGCCCGCGGCGTCCGACCCGGGCGGGCCGGTCTCGGCGTCGTCGCCACCCACGCCGCCCTGCACGAAGTACCCCGCGTTCGGCGACGCGACCATGTCCACGTTCAGGTACACGGCGAGCCCCTCCAGATCGCTTCGGGAGAGCGAGTCGACGTAGCCCACGGAGCCCTCGAAGTTCCGCTCCTCCGCGGCCCAGAACCCGAACCGCACCGCGTTCGGCAGCGCCGGGGACGCGCCCATCCGCACGGCGATCTCGAGGAGCGCGGCCACGCCGGAGCCGTTGTCGTTGACGCCGGGCCCCGCCGGCACCGAGTCGAGGTGCGCCCCGGCGAGCACCACGTTCTCCGCGCTCCCGGTGCTGGTCTGCGCGACGACGTTGCGGACCGCCACCTCCGTGTCGTCGCGTTCGAGCGTGACCGACGGCGTCGTCACCTCGAACCCGGCGTCGCGGAGCACCTGCGCGACGTAGTCGACGCTGGCGTCGTACCCCGGCCCGGGAGAGGCCCGGTTGCCGCCGTTGGCGTCCGCGATGCGCTGCAGCGCGTCGACGTGCACGGCCGAGCCGGCCCCGGTGACGTCCTCGACGATCTGCGTCCGGAACGAGCCGGGATCCGGTGGCGGCTCCCACGTCGGCCTCCCGGCCGGGGTGCAGGCGGCGAGCGCGAGCACCACGACCGGGAGCAGGGCGCCCCGTCTCAAGCCTCAGCCCGCCGGGACGAGCGGGGCCTCTTCGTAGCCGGGCATGGTGTCGATGACCTCCATCGCCTTGGTGAAGCTGACGAACGTGTTGTTCATCAGAGCCCGCGGGTCGAAGTCCGGGCTGGCGAGCACGCCGTGCACGCGGCGGCGCTGCATGCCGAAGTTGCCGGCGTCGTAGAGCGGCAGGACGGCGGCCTCGCGGAGGAGCTTCTCCCAGTTGTGCTGCTTGTCCAGGCTGTTGACGCCCACGACCTGCATGCACTTGTAGACCGCGTCGAACATGAGCTCGGTGCACTGGATCTTGCACATGGCGCCGATCAGCTCGCCGTGGTAGTCGTGCTGGTCCATGTAGTGCGCGGCCTTCCAGCAGAACAGGCGGCACATCTCGATCCGTGCCGCCACGTCGCCGAGCACGTAGCCGACGTTCTGGTAGTTGATGATCGGGCTCGCCCCGCCGGCCGTGTACGTCTTCGCCCACTCGAGCGCGGCCTCGTACGCGGAGCGCGCCACCCCGACGGCCGCGATCCCGGCGACCGGTCCGGACCAGGCGAAGTTCCGGTTGATCAGCAGGTCCCCGTTGCCGCGGGTGCCCTCGACGAGGTTGTCCGCCGGCACGCGCGCGTTCTCGAAGATGATCTCCGCGTTCGGGGTCAGGCGGTGCCCCAGCTTGTCGATCAGCTTGTAGGTGACGCCCGGCGTCCCGCGCTCGACCACGATCGCCGAGAGCCCCTCGGTGCCGCCCAGGCCGGAGTCGGTGCGGACCACGACGAGGCTCGCGTTGGCGCCGTTCCCGTCCCAGCCCGCGACGTTGCACGGCCAGTACTTGCGGCCGTTGAGCACGTAGTCGTCGCCGTCGCGGACGGCGGTCACGCTGATGCCGACGGGCGCGGCCCCGGGCGAGTCGAAGTTGGCGGTGCCGCCCGGCGACCCGGCGGGCTCGCTGACCGCGTAGCCGACGATGTACTCGCCGCTCGGGTCGGACGTCGCGGCGCGCAGGAACCGCTCCTTCTGCGCATCGGTGCCCCAGTACCAGACCGGCATGAGACCGAGCCCGTTCACCAGGATCGTGCAGGCGAACCCGGGGTCGACCGCGCAGATCTCCTCGGCCGCGAGGATGACGTCGACGTTCGACAGCCCACCTCCGCCGTACTCGGCCGGCAGCATGCAGAACGCGATGCTGCGGCGGTAGGCCTCGACGTAGGCCTCCTTGGTGCGTTGGAAGCCGGCCATCGGGTCGGCCTCCGCGTCCGCCTCCCGGACGGCAGGGGCGAGGACCTCCGTGGCGAACTCCCGCGCCGACTGCTGGACCCTGAGCTGATCCGTGGTGAGCGTGAAGTCGATGGCCATGAGTCCTCCTGGGTTCCGACCGGGGCCGCTGCGGCATCCCCGTTCGGCTGCGGTCCGCGCGGCCTCCGGCTCTGCAGTGTCCTCGCGACGGGCTGCGTGCGCGGCCGCTTACCGGGGGATCCGCCATCTCCCCGATCGGGCCAGCAGGGCTGGCTCCGCTGGCGGAATCGAAGCCCGGTGCGCCGACGGCGAGGCTCCCTCGTAGCGTGGTGCCATGTCGCGACCTGGATCGCCGATGGACGACCCCGACCAGGCCGAACTGCTGAGGCAGTTCGAGGCCCAGCTCGCCGGCATGGGCCCGGCCGACATGCAGGCGCTGTTCGACCGCCTCGTCGGCGGCGCCGGCGAGGTCGACGACCCCGAGCGCACAGCTCCGTCGCGACGGCGTGAGCGCCGCGGCGATGTCGCCACCTACCGGGTACGCGTCGACGTCACCGGCACCGAGCCGCCGTTGTGGCGTCGCCTCGAGCTCGCCTCCGACATTCGCCTCGACGAGCTGCACGATGTCCTGCAGATCGCGTTCGGCTGGACGGACAGCCACCTGCACCGGTTCAGCGCAGGCGCGAACCACTACGACCGCGACGCCGAGTTCTACCTGTCTCCGTTCGAGGTCGAGGAGGGCGAAGACGGGACGCCCGAGAGCGAGGTCCGCCTCGACGAGGTGCTCGCCGACGTCGACGACGAGCTCTTCTACGTCTACGACTTCGGCGACGACTGGCACCACACCCTGCGGCTCGAAGCCGTGCTGCGTCGCGACGCCGGCACGCCGCGGGCGACCTGCACCGCCGGTCGACGGCCGGGGCCGCCGGAGGACTGTGGTGGCGTCCCGGGCTACGAGCTGTTCAGCGCGGCCACCGACCCGACCCGCGCGGACCACTCCGCTGCGCGTGCCGAGATCGCCCGCGTCTACGGGGCGGACGTCGAACCCGGAGGCTTCGCGCCCACGCCGTTCGCGGTCGACGAGATCAACAAGGAGCTGGCGGGCCTCCCGGCAGAGTCGACGGCCCAGCTGCCCGAGCCGCTCGCGGACCTCGTACACGCCGTGCGGGACACCCGGGAGCAGATCCGGCTGCGCAAGCTCATCGGCGACGCGGAGCTCGACCAGCCCACGGTGCCCGACGCGGACTCGGCCGCACGCATGGTCCACCCGTACGCCTGGCTGCTCGATCGCGTGGGGGACGAGGGCATCACCCTCACCGGAGCGGGCTACCTGCCCCCGGCGCACGTCGAAGCCGTGGCCGCCGAGCTCGGGGTGACGGACGAGTGGATCGGCAAGCACAACCGCGAGATCCACACCATGCCGGTGCTGAACCTGCGTGAGTCCGCGCAGAAGATGGGCCTGCTCCGCAAGCACCGCGGGAGGCTGCTGCTCACCGCCCTCGGCCGCCGGCTGCGCACCGACTCCGTCGGCCTGTGGTGGCACCTCGCCGAACGGATCCCCCTGACCCCCCGGGACCAGTGCGAAGGGCAGGCGGGCCTGGTCCTGCTGATCGCCGTCGCCGCCGGCATGACGGAGGACGCCAACGCCATCATCGCCCGAGCGCTGCAGGCCATCGGCTGGATGCGGGGCGACGACAGCCCGCTCACCGGAAGCGACGCCGGCCACGCCGCGTGGGACACCAGGGCGTTGCTCCGTCGGCTCGGCGCCCTGGCCGGCGAGCCGTACCGGCGGGACGAGCGAGCCACACCCGACGGGATCACCTTCGCGCGGGCAGCGCTCCGTTCCTGGCGCCGATGACGATCCTCGCGACGGGCCGTGTGCGCGGCCGCTTCCCGGGCGATTCGCCACCTCCCCGATCGGGCCGGCCGGGGCGGCATCCCTCGTCGTAGTCGCTCCCGATCACGAACGTAGGCTGCGGCGCGATGGATCGCCCCACGCTGCCGGAGCACCTCGCGCTCCTGCTGTCCGACGAGCCGGTGTTCGACCTCTACTCCCACGGTCCGTGGCGCGTGCCGGACGGGCTCTTCGAGACGGTGCGGCGACGAGCGCTCGAGCTGAACCGGGACCCGGCGGCCGAGGCACTGGCCGTGGAGCTCCCGGAGTTCTTCGCCGAGGGCACCACCGTGATCGGCGCGGAGCTGTGGTCGCTGCTGGAGTTCCTGGTCGGCTCCGTCGCCCTGCGCGGCGGAACCGCGTGCGACCTCACCCGCGAGACGATGGGCGACCTCGTCGCCGAGCCGCGGCCACCGGTCCGCAGCTGGATCTGGGCCTCGGGCCACAGCGTCCACCGCCCGCCCGCCTACTGGCTGCTGGACGAGACCGGCGACGACCCGGAGCTGCGGGAGCTCGCGTTCTCGGTGGCGCGCCGGTGCCTCGACGTCTTCGAGGGGATCGAGCCGCTCGAACCGCGCCGGCAGGCGTTGATCGCGCTGCACGAGATGCGGCTGACCGACCCCGCGCTGGCCAAGGTCGACGTGGTGGCGTCGCTCGACGAGCTGCCCCTGCTGTGGGCGGAGCGGGCCGACGAGCGGGTCCTCGCCGTGCTCCCCGAGCTGCTCGGGCCCGCCGGCTACCTCGACTGGGCGTGCTCCGCCTTCCTCGCCGTGCACACCAGGTTGCTGGAGCGGTCGACGGGAGTGGCGGCCGCGGGCCCGATCCCCGGCGTCGCGTTCTCCCTCGAGCACGACATGGTGCTGGCCTGCCTGATGGCGCAGGCCGAGGTGTCCGACGTGCCCGCCGAGCTGGCGATCAGCACCGGGACGGGGATGCTCGAGCGCGTCCACCAGATCTTCGCCAGGTTGAAGGAGAACTTCGACGGCGACGCCTGGCACGCCCGGGTGCGCGCCTGGCTTGCCAGGGGCGTGCTGGCCGGCGAGGTGGACGCCTGCCGGGCGTGGCTCGACATGGCGGTCCGGATCACCGGTGCGGTCCAGGGCCTGCCGAACCCTGCGGTCAACCCGGACAGCTACCTCCCGGTCGGCCAGTTCCAGAACGACCTCCGCGTGCTCTGCGCGCCGCGCAAGGCGATCAACCCGCTGCTCCTGCGGTTCGCCACCGGCGACGACGCGGGCGCGGTCGACCCGGCGGCCCGGCTCGTCGGCCAGCCGGATCTCGCCGACGCCGTCCGCGACGTCGTCACCGACCACCTGCGCACGAGGAGGACGCCCGCGCGGCTGCTGATCGCCGGGCCGGAGGGCACGGGCCGGGCCACCACCGTCGACCTGCTCCGCACCGCGCTCACGAAGCCGGACGGGGATCCGGCAACGGTGTGGATCTCCGACCAGGTCTTCGCGAACATGAGCACCAGCGAAGCCGTGGTGCACCTGCTGAGCAGGACGCGCGACCTCGGCGACGGTGACGTGCTGGTGGTGTACGGGCTCGACCGCGTCGTCGGCTACGAGCGCTGCGGGCTCGCGGTGCTGGAGGAGCTGCGCAGGCTCCTGCGGCAGCTGCCGGGACTGCACGTGGTGGCGATCTGCCGGCCGGGTGGCGACGCCCGGGTGTTCGAGGCGAACCCCGCGCTGCACAACGGGTTCCGCGTGGCCCGGACCCGCGAGTTCACCGGTGACGACCGCGCCGAGCTCTTCCGGCGGGCGGTGGGCCGGCGGGGCGCCACGGCCACCGACGACGTGGCTTCCCGGGCGGCCGATCTCGTGGGCCGGATCCCGGGGCGGAGCAACCTGCGGGGAGCGCGGCTCGTCGAGCACGTCGCGGCGCTGGCCGTGGCGGCCGGTTCGTCGGAGGTGACCGCGGCGGACCTGCCGAAGGAGCTGCTCACCGACGGATCCGGCGCCCCCGAGAGCGAGCTCGCGGCCTGTGTCGGGATCGAGCCGGTGAAGCGCGAGATCGCGTTGCTGGTCGCCGAGGAACGGGCGGCGAAGCTGCGCAGGGAAGCCGGGATGCCGGTACCACCGAAACCGAGGCACCTGGTGTTCACCGGTGGCTCGGGTACCGGGAAGACGAAGGTCGCCGGGATCCTCGGCCGGATGTGCGCCGACCTCGGGCTGCTCTCGTCGGGGCACCTGGTCACCGTCGACCGGGCCGACCTCGCCGGCCAGCGCCTCGGGGAGGCGGGCCTCGCGGTGCGGCGCGCGGTCGATCGTGCCCTCGGCGGCGTGCTCTGCATCGAGGACGCGGGCAACCTGGTGCGTCCGGGGATCGACCTCGACAAGGCACGCAACCGCGAGGTCGTCGACGCGCTGCTCGCCGAGATCCAGGCACATCCCGAGGACCTGGTCGTCGTGCTCTGCGGTCCGGACACCGCGGTGAACGGGCTGCTCAGGTCGGAGGCCGACCTGTCCACGTTCTTCCCGAGGGTGGTGCGGTTCCCCGAATTCGCCGACGCCGACGTCGTCTCGCTGTTCGCGCGGGAGGCGGCCGAGACCGGGTTCACCCTGCGGGACGGCGTCCTGGACAAGGTGCGCATGGTGGTCCGCACCAGACGGCCGGACGCGGCGTTCGCCAACGCCCGCCTGGCGATCAACCTGCTGGAGCGGTCGGTGTCCCGGCAGGCGAGGAGGGTGCTCGCGGACGGCGTCGTCGACGAGGACGAGACGCTGCACGAGATCCACACCGACGACGTCCCGGCCGGCGCGGCCGCCGCGGTCCTGGCGGAGCTGCCCGACGACCCGCTCGCGACGATCGAGGGCCTGATCGGGCTGGAGTCGGTGAAGCGCGAGGTCCGGCTGTTGGTCGCCGAGGCGAAGGCCGACCGCATGCGCCGGGACGCCGGCCTGCCGATCGCCGCACCGACGCGGCACCTGGTGTTCACCGGGAACCCCGGCACCGCGAAGACCACGATCGCCAGGCTCGTCGCCGCGGTGTACGCCAAGCTCGGGCTCCTGTCCTCCGGGCACCTCGTCGAGGTGTCGCACGCCGACCTGATCGCCGAGTACATCGGGCAGACCGCGCCGAAGGTGCGTGCGGCGGTGGAGAGCGCGCTCGGCGGGGTGCTGTTCATCGACGAGGCCTACGCCCTGACCCCGGGCGACTCGCACAGCTCCTACGGCCCGGAGGCGATCGCCGAGCTCCTGCGCCTGATGGAGGAGTACCGCGACGACCTGGTCGTGATCGTCGCCGGCTACCAGGACCGGATGACGGACTTCCTCGCCGCCAACCCCGGCTTGGCGTCGCGGTTCCCGACCACGGTCGGCTTCCCGGACTACGGCGAGGACGAGCTGGTGGCGATCTTCGAGAGCATGGCGACCGCGGCGGGCTACGCGCTGCACGACGGCGTCCGGGACACGGTGTTGCGCGCGCTGTGGGCGGTGCCGCGGGACGAGTCGTTCGGCAACGGGCGGGTCATGCGGAACATGCTCGACCGGGCCGTCGCGTTGCAGGCCGAGCGGATCACGGCCTCCGTCGTCGACGGCGACGAGATCCGGATGCTCCGGCCGGAGGATCTTGCCGAGACCAGGTCGTCGCTCGCAAGCCGGGTCGATGGGGGAACCGGCCAGTACCTGTGACCGCGGGGTAGGGCGCCGACCGGCAGACTGCGGGGCCATGCGGACGAGGTTCGACGACGACAACCGTGACCGTTGACTCGACGGCGAAGCCGCGCTGGAGGGGATCGCTGCGATGTTGAAGCAGCTGCACGAGTCCTCGCTCCCAGCCGCCGACGTCGAGGAAGGGCCGCGGACCATCGGCCCGGTCCGGCTGCCCGGCCCGGACGAGCGGCTCGCCGCGATCCGGACCGCGGCGGACCTGCGGCTCCTGCGGGCGCTCGCCGAGCACTGCCCGCCGCCCGGGCGGCAGCTGACCGGGAAGGGCAACCTCCGTCTCGCCGAGGCCCGGACCCTCGTCGAGACGCTCGGCACCGGCGACGATCCGGACCTGGGCGGACACCGCCGCCTGCAGTCGTCACCCTCGGGCTCGCCGCCGGCGTGGTGCGGCGGAACCGGGGCCGGCTCGTCTCGGTGGCCACGTTCGCGAAGCTGGACGAGGCCGCCGCGCACGAGAAGGTGGTCCGCGCCGCCGTCGATGCCGGCCTCAGCGCGCCGTCCGGCTACTACATGGAGGGCATCGCGTCAGTGCAGGGAGTCGTCGACTCGTCCGCCGTCGTCGTGCTCGCCGAGCTGCTCGACGCCGGATCCGACGGGATCGAGATCGATGACGTCCTCGATCTGATGCAGCACCTGGTGACGCAGACCCTCCACGGGCGCCCCGCGATCTTCGAGAAGCTGATCCCCAGCTGGGTGGACACCCAGCTGGAACGGCTCGAGCAACTGGGCGTCCTCACCCTCGCCGACAGCGACCTGAAATGCCTCGACTGCGATGCGCACCACCTGATGGTGACGCTCACGGCGGCCGGCGTGCCGATCGTTCTCGAGCTGGTGCGTGAGGTCGGTATCCCGGTGGACGTCCTGGCCGCCCCGACCGAAGCCGACGCCGCCCAGATCGCCGACCTGATCGCAGAGATCCCGCCGCCCGAGTGGCACACCGATGCGACGACCTGGTTCGCCGCCCAGCCCGACGGGCCCGAAGCCGCGGACGCACTGGTCGCCCAGATCACCGGTGAGGACCGCGAGCCGGCCAGCGTGATGTTCGGCCTGCAGGCGGCGGCGGAGGTGGTCGGGGACCTCGCGGCCCCGGCGATCCGACGCCAGGTCGGCGGCCCCCACGACGGCCTGGTCCTGCACTGGCTGTCGAACAACGCGGCGCTCGACCCCGAGTTGGTGGACCCGGCCCGGCTGCTCGGCGGCCTGGTCGACGTCCTCGCCGCCACGTTCGACATCGGCGACCCCGAAGCGCTCGTCGCCACCCTGCAGACCGGGGAGGACATGCTGCCCGAGCTGATGGACACCATCTGGCGGATGGATCACCCCCGCGTCCGCCAGGTGCTCGAGGTGCTCGGCGAACACCACCCGGCCAAGCCCGTCGCAAAGGCTGCGCGGAAGGCGCTGATGAAGCACCGGAGCCGCTGACGGTCAGACCCGCCCCCACAGCGCGGCGTTCTCGCCCTCGGTGCGGCGGTAGTGGTCCTCCATCAGCTGCAGCGAGTCGCGGATTCTGAGCAGCTCGGCCTCCAATGCCACCATCGCCGAGTACGGCCCGTCCGCCGCGTCCATCACGCTGACGTTGTACGCGCTCGCGGCCTCGGCGCTCACAGGGTCGCCGAGCCATGGCTCGGGGATGTAGGCCTGCTGACGAAGCCGGCGCAGGTGCGGCCTGAGCTCAATGAGCGAGTCGTCGAACGCGGCGCGGAGCGCGGGGATCGCGGATGGCTCGATCCGCAGGGCGGCTGGTGAAAGCTGGCCGGGCATGCACCCTCCTTAGATCGGTGCTGGGCCCATCCGACGGTAGGCCCGCCCGAAGACTCAGCGGACCAAGGCGAACAGAACATGTGCAATCGTGAACGCTTCGCTGCCGCCTCAACGGTCAAGCAGGCTCTTCATCACCTCTCCCGCGACGATCTCCGCGTCACGGCACAGCTGTGCTTGCGGGATTGGGGGCCGCCGCCCACCGGTCGCGAACTGCACATCTAACAGCTGACCTGGCGCTACATCCACGACCACGGTGCAGTAGTCCGTCAACCGGGTCGGCACAGCAACCACCGCCGGAAAGCCCTGCACGGTGATGGGCCGGATCTCCGCGGCCAGCTCACCGGAAGTGAATCGCTCGATGCCTACAGTCGTCACGAGGGTGATGCCGGTCGCCACCGCCCGAGGCTCAAAACCACTGAGGTCACACGCAGGCACGTCCGCGCCCGGATACAAGCCCACCGGGGCCTGCGAGAACGCCGGCCGGCCGTCCAACCCCAGCTCCGCCCGCTGCTGCTCCGTCAGCAAGGAGCACGGGTCCACTCCGTCCAGCCGCACCTCCCGCGGCCGTGGTGGCAACTCGACCGATCCACTTGGCGGGGTATCCGGCGAGGTCGGGCTGGTCATAGGACCCGGCGAGCCCTGGATGGCGCACGCAGAAACCAGCAGCACGAGCAGTACGCCACCCGCCACCCGTCGCACGAGGAGCACGGTAGCCGCCGGGTCACGCGCGGTCATCATCCTGCGGGAAATAGCGTTCAGCGGAACGCCGCGCTCAAGCCAGATCGATCGGCCGCAGCGTGACCAGCGGGTCTTCCTCCGAGCCGAACCACAGCTGCACCCGATCGCCGGCGACCCGCGCGTCAGGGTTCGGCTGGGTCCCGCCGGAGCCCGGCCAGGGCTCGGTAGTGGTCTCGGCAATGTGGTCCTGCACCCCGCTGAGGGCCGCCCGGACCGCCGTTTCGAGGTTCTCGCGCGGATGCATGATCGCCTCGACACTCTCCATGATCGCCAGGGCGTCGGAGACGCCCACGATCCGCTCACTGTGCATCACGGCGAGTGCAGCGCCTTGAACATGCACCACGAACCCTTGCGGCATGATGTCGTTGAGCCGATCCGCGAGATCGATAGCGAGATCGCGGGTTGAGATGTTCAGCATCTGACCAACTCGTGCTCTTCTTGCCATTGGGAAATTCTGCTGTCCGATCACCCTATAGTTCCGGTATGCGACCAGCGGGCGTGCGCCAGCGCGTACGGGAGCTCCAGGAGCGGGAGTGGAACCTGGTGCACTCGTGGTCCGACCGGGCTCTACGCGTCCACGTCACCAGCTTCGTGAACCTGTGCGCCCGGCAGTGGCACCACGACCACCCGATCACCACCGTGCTGCGCCGATACCGCGAGGTCGTTGTGCTCATGGACGATCCACGACAACAACGAACCGGCAGCGACTTCGAGACGCGCTCCCTCGCGTGCGTCGACGAGCTCCGCCCCCTCATCGGCGACCTGACCGAGCGCGACCCCGCCGAGGTGGAGTTCGAGCAGCTGGAGCGCGCACGCGACCCGCTGCTGCGGATCCCGCCGAGGACAATCCTCGGGGACGCAAGTCCCGGTTGGCCGTTCAACCTGCTTTGCTGGAACGAGGCGAATTCTCTCGTCGAGGGAGTTCAGACGCCCTACCGCGCCGCTCGGCACATCGCAACCGAGGCCTTCCACGAGCCGGCCGATCCATTCGACCTCATAGCACCGATGACGGAACTCGTCGAACGTTACGAGGACCACCCGTCTTCACGGGAATCGACCGCCGCCGAGGTCAGGTCGGCACTCTCCGAATTCCTCGCTCGCGCCCCATGGCCGCACGTCGCGGATTGACCAGGTGTCAGCCCGCGGCCCGGAAGGCAGCATACCGCTCGTCGAGCATGTCCCGATCCGGTCGCTCGGCACGGACCTTGGGCACCGCCATCAAGCGCTGCCCGTGCCGCCCCTTGAGCCCGTGCTCGAGCATGGGTCCATCGATCTCCTCGAGCAGATCCGCCCGAATCTCGACGACCAGATCGGGCCGGATGCCGAGTACGAGGCAGTCGTACGCCGCGTGATGGATCTTGCACAGCGCCAGCCCGTTGCGGACGGCCGCGATCCCGGCTTCTTCCCGGTCCGGCACGATGTGGGCGGCGTCGAGCAGTTGTTCATGTCGCAGCGCGCACACCGCGCACCGCTTCTCGTACGCCCGTAGCACGGTGGCCCGGAACACCGGCTGGTGGAGCCGGTGCCTGGTCTCGCGCATGATGTAGCGCCGCACGTGCTCGTCGACGGTCCGGCCGGGCGAGACGATCCCGCGTGCGACGTCCGGATCGATGACGAACTGCTGTTCCTCGGGTTCCTCCCACAGCAGGTAGATCGGATAAATCGGTTTGTAGACGCCCTGCGCGATGCCGAAGAACCAGATCAGAGGCACGCCCTGACGCATCGCTTCGCGCAGCGCGCGATTCTCGGCGTGGTCCGGATCGTCACCACGCCACTTGTAGCGAAGCAGGCCGTCGCTGCCCACCTCGTCTGCATACGGCCGGTTCTTGCCGTCCACCCGGTAAACGGTGCGGATGGACAGCGCCGACGACAGCAGCTGAGGCTTCCGGATGCCCCGCTGAGCATCCATGAGGCGGAACGGTTGGCCGTCGACCTCGAAATCGAGCAACTCGGTCGACGAGATCGGAGTCTGCCCGTCGTTCGTGCGGACGGTGAGCCAACGCTGAGCGTCTCGCCGAACTGTGGCGTCGAAGTCATCTCCGCGGGGAGGGACGATGCTCGTCATCGTTCGAGGCCCAACCGGTGACGTTCGGCGAGGAGCACGCGCCGCTCCAGCGGCACCGACTCGTCATCGAGAACCTCTGGTCGGTGGTCGGACGTATCCACCGCCCTCCGATCTGCGTCCTTGGCCTCGCTCTTGCGCGCGAACTCGTCGAACAGCAGCCGCTTTCCCTGCTGGATCTCCCGGATCCGCTCGTCGATGCAGTCCTTGGCCAGCAGCCGGTGGACCTGCACCGTGCGCACCTGCCCCATCCGGTGCGCACGGGCGATCGCCTGCTCCTCGGTGCTCGGCTTCCACTGCGGCTCGGTGAGGATCACGACCGACGCCGCCTGCATGTTGATCCCGACCCCACCGGCCTCGATCTGGCTGAGCAGGACCGCGTGCCCGGGCCGCTTGGTGAAGTCGTCGACGATCTGCTGCCGGACCACCGGCGGCACCGCACCCGTGATCGTTCCGACCACGGCGTCGCCGAGCGTCTCGTGAATCAGCATGAGCGTGTCCAGGAAGTAGGAGAAGACCAGCACCTTCATGCCGTCCTGGGCGGCCTCCTCGACGATGTCGCGGAGCCGTTCGAGCTTCGCCGAGCTGGGCGTGACCAACGGTGCGCGGCGCATCGCCATCAGGTTCCGCTCCGAGACCGCTGCCTCGTACCGGGCCTGGTCGGTGTCGCTGAGCTGCACCCACGACTCCGTCTCGATCTTGTCCGGTAGCTCGGTGAGCACGTCCTCCTGGTTGCGCCGCAGGTACACGGGCGCGACCGCGCGGCGGAACGCCTTCGCACCG
Organism: Pseudonocardia wallangbongensis; assembly: GCF_054486945.1. NCBI lineage: Bacteria > Bacillati > Actinomycetota > Actinomycetes > Pseudonocardiales > Pseudonocardiaceae > Pseudonocardia > Pseudonocardia wallangbongensis. Next base: position 137,075 of record NZ_JBRERS010000004.1, on the reverse strand, counting down.
GCGACCGCGTCCGTCGCGTTGACGCTCCGCGCCACCCTCGGCTGCAGGTACCCGACGAGCGTGCGGAACTCCTCCACCCGGTTCTCCATCGGCGTGCCGGTGAGGAAGAACGTCCGCTGCGAGCGCTTCACCGCCGCCTGCACCACCTGCGAGCGCGCTGCCTCCGGGTTCTTGACGTAGTGCGCCTCGTCGACGACGAGCATCGCGACGTCGGCCTCGCGGACATCGTCCGGCAGGCGTGCGAGCGTGCCGAACGTCGTCACGGCCACGCCACCCTCCCGAAGCCAGCGTCGGCAGGCGGCCTCGCGGTCAGGCCCGTGCAGGCTGTGCGCGGCGAGCACGGTGTGCTTGGCCGTCTCGTTCAGCCAGTTGATCTGCACGCTCGCCGGGCAGATGACGAGGAAGCGCCGCTGCCCCTTCGCGGCCAGGTGGGCGAACACGGCGAGCGCCTCGATCGTCTTGCCGAGACCCATCTCGTCGCCGAGGATCGAGCGCTCCTGGTGGATCGCGTACTGCGCGCCGAAGACCTGGTAGCCGCGCAGGGTCGACGTCAGCTTCGAGGTGTCGAGCGGGATCGCGCTGATCCGCTGCCGCAGCTCTTCCGGGACGAACCCGCGCGCCGCCTCCTCGTCCTCCGCGGTGCCGGTGCCGCCGACCGTCGACAGCACCGCGTTGACGGAGGCGGCGTCGGACAGGTAGTCGCGCCAGAGCTGCGCCGGGTCGTAGCTGCGCGGGTCGACGGCCTGCTCGCGACCCTGCACCGTGTGCTGCAGGGAACGAACGCGCGGATCGGCGAGGATCGCGTCGAGCTGAGCGAGCGCGCCGAGCGCCGCGTCCTTCTTCGAGCGGCGCGAGAAGAACATCGAGAGCCGGCTGCCCGCCCGCTCCGCCTCGGCGAGAAGTGGCGCGACCTGCGTGCGGAACGCCTGCAGCGGCCCGTGCAACGCGGCCGCGGCGGCGTCCGCCGCCCGCACCCCGGCGAGGGTGGCCAGGAGCTGGGTCTGCGCGGGGTCGCGACGGTCCGGGTCGATCCGGAAGCGGACGTCCTGGTGCACCCGGACGGCGACCGTCCGCGCGGCCCGCCGGACCTCCTGCACCGTCGCCTGCCCGACGCCGGGCACCTGTTGGAGCCGGTGGTCAGGGGCGTTCAGGATGTCGGCGACGGTCCGGAAGCCGGCCTGCTCGAGCGCCCGGAACCGCACTCCTCGCCCGGCCACCTCCTTCAACGCGTCGATCGGGGTCTCGCGCAGCCGCGCGACGACGCGGTCGCCGTTGAGGATCTCGACCTGGTGGCGGGCGCTGTCGCGGAGGACCTGCGGTGCGCCGAGCAGCGCTGCGGAGTGATCGGCGAACTCGCGGGCGGTGGCGATCGTCGCCTTCGCCGCGGAGCCCACCTTGCCCCGCGCGGCGTCCCGTTGGTCCATTGCTCCCGTCCCGTCGTGATCCGCCCCTTGATCGGGTGTGCCGCCGCGATCGTTAACGAAGGGACGGACGGAACCGAGGTGGCTGCTCGTGACCCAGTACATGCCCCCGTACCCACCGCCCGGCCCGGGGTACTACCCGCCACCGCCGCAGAACGGCTTCGGGACTGCGGCGTTCGTGCTCGGTCTGCTCGGCCTGCTGTTCTCGTTCATCCCGCTGATCGGGATCATCGCTTGGCCGCTGGTGCTACTCGGGCTGATCTTCGGCGCGATCGGCCTGTCCCGGGCACGCGACAACCGCGCGACCAACAAGGGCCTGGCCGTCGCCGGCCTCGTCTGCGCACTCGTCGGCCTCGGGATCTGCATCCTGTACGCGGCCCTGTTCACCGCAGCGGTCTCGGGCGTTCCGGCCGCCGCCCCGAGTGCGGCAACGGCCGACGCGGCACCGTCGCGGCAGGAAGGCAGCACGGCTGCGGCCCGCATCGGCGACGTGGTGCAAGACGGATCCTTCACCTTCACCCTCACCGACGTGCAGACCGGCGTGCACGCCCTCGGTGACAGCTTCCTTCGGAGCGAAGCGCAGGGCACGTACGTGCTGCGCACGTCACCGTGACGAACGTCGGCACCGTGTCTGCGATGTTCACCAGCGCCAACCAGACCCTCCTCGACGCCCAGGGCCGCGAATTCGACGCCGATGCCGGCGCCGCGCTGATGAACGTGCCGGACAGCCAGTCGTTCCTCACGGACATCAACCCGGGCAACAGCGTCGACGGCGTGCTCGTCTTCGATGTGCCGGAGGGCCTCTCACCTGCGGCGATCGAGCTGCACGAGTCGATGTTCTCCAGCGGCACGCTCGTCTACCTCTTCCGCTGACCGCCCCGCACCAGCGCCGCAGCGGAGGCCGCGACGTCGTGCAGGCGGCAGGGCCAGTGTGGACGGCCGTGGCTCGCGCCGAGCGAGCAGACCCGACATCGGCCGTCAGGACCCGGCACGTGCTCGCGCAACAGCCTCTGCCAAATGAGCGGATCTCCCTCTGCGAGCACACGACTGATCACGGTGCAAGCAGACCGGCTGTTCCGACGTATCTGGCGTACGAGAGTGCGACCCGCACAAATGTGCGGGTTCAGCCAACGGCGTCGACGACCCACGCCGGATCGAATGCGGCGACTATCTCCGGCGCCGTCCCCGACTGAACCGGTTTGGGCTCACCGACCTCGCCGGTTCGCGGATCGACGAACCGGACACGCGCTCCGGCCAGTGACTGCAGGGTCGATGGCCACACGGGGTGCCCCCAGAGCCGGTTGTTCACCATCGGTACCGCAACAACCGGTACCCCAGCCCCGAGCGCATCGCAGAGGGCGCCGGCCGCGCTGGTGTCCATGATCCCGGCCACGACCTTGTTGGCCGTATTGAACGTGAGCGGGCAGGCGACGACGAGATCAGGCCGCGGCCGGTCATGTTCGGACGGCACGGCGTACCACTGGCTCGCGGCATCGGTGACGACGACCGACACACTCCAGCCCTCGCGGAAGGCGTCAGCCACCTCACCGGCACGGGCGGCAAGGGGAGCCCCACACACGACCAACGTGAGCTGCCGCTCCCCCATCAGACGGCGACGCCGGCTCGGTGTGCGAGCCCGCGTACGGCAGCAGCGCTCGTCCCTCGGGCTCGGGCCAGGAGCTGGCGGATGGTGTCGCGCGCGACGGCGTTGCGCCGAGTGACCTGTGGCGCCGCCCGCTCCACCTCCAGGAGCGCGACGAGCGCCTCGGCATCGCGGCGCCGCTGAGCCTGCGCCCAAGCGATGTCCAGTTGGACCTGCACGCGGCGGCTGCGGAGTCCCTCCGGAAGGCGATCGAGATCGACGGCCTCGGCGGCTGCGATGGCGGCTGGGGCGTCACCGAGCTCCACGGCGACCGAGACGCGGTGAATGGCCACATTGGTCGGGCCGAAGGCGGTCCAACGATGGTTGCTGTCCTCGCCGAGGCGGTCGGCGAGTCGCTGGGCGCGGCCGAGCCGCTCCTCGGCCCCCGCAGCGTCGACCCGGCGAGCGGCCGCGACCGCGGCGATGAGCCAGAGTGCGCCGGCCACACTGCACACGCCCGGCTCGCCGCCCTCGAGCTCGGCCGCGGTCGTGACCGCAAGTTCTTGAGCGAGCTCTGCCCGCGACGTGGGGAGAAGCGCGCACACGACCTGGTAGACGGCCATGCCGAAATCGGCCGGGTCCTCACTGCGTCGCGCCGCAGCCCACGCCCGATCAGCGGCGATCAGCGCAAGGTCGTGCGAACCGATCTTCGTCAACGTCTTCGCGACGACGGCGTAGCCGGCCGCGACCAGCGCCGGATCCCGCCCGTCGAGCGCCGCGATCATGCCCGGCAGGGCGGCGAGCACCTCGTCGTACCGAGCCGCCTGGTACGCGGTGTGCAGGTCGGTGACGACCGTGATGACGTCGGCGACCGGCGCGGCGGGCTCACCGATGAGCAGCGCCCGCTCGATCGCCCCGACATCGGCGTCGGGGCGCGACCGACCCAGCTCCGTCCGCTCGCCATTTCCGGTGAGGGCGACGATGTCGACTCGGAGGATTCGCGCGAGGTCGCGGAGGACGGTGTAGCTGTCGACGGTGCGCAAGCCGCGTTCGACCTGGGACAGCCAGGACTCCGATCGGCCGACCAGGCCTGCGACGGCAGCCTGGCTGAGGCCGCGGCGGCGCCGGTGGAGGGCGATGCGCCGGCCTATCGGTTCGGTCACGGGGCTGATGGTGGCACAGCCTGGGTAGACGGTAGGGCAGCGAGATTCGACCGTGGAAGAAGCGAGCGAGCTGCGCTGTGAGCGCAGCACATCCGCTGGCCGCTCTCATCGGCTCACGCTCCTGACCAACCCGCTGCCGTAGCGTGCTCGGATGTCCGCCATCGCCGACCTCGCTGCACGACTTCGCTCGTTCGCCGCGGTACGCGGCTGGGAGCCGCTCCACACGCCGAAGAACCTCCTCATGGCGCTGACCGGTGAGGTCGGGGAGTTGTCCGCCGAGCTTCAGTGGCTCTCGGAGCGCCAAGCGGACCCTGCCCTCTGGGACGCGGAGTTGCGCAGCCGCGTGACCGACGAGATCGCAGATGTGATGATCTACCTCGTCCGCTTCGCCGACGTCTGTGGGATCGATCCGGTCACGGCGGCGAACGAGAAGATCAGCCGCAACGAGACCCGATTCCCTACATCCTCTCCGGACGTTGCCGGGAGCCCGCAGGCACGCGATCGGTGCTGAGCCACACAGCCCACTCGCCATGGCTCGACGCACGCTGTGATCCTCAGAGCCGAGCGCCCCATTAGAGTGACCTGCGCGGCCCGACGGGCACCGAGCACGAGCTCGTAGCTGCCCCCACCCGCACGTCGATGACGTGTGCCCAGGTGGGGGATCTCGAGTGGCGCTGGTGCGAGACGCTGCGAGTTCGTTGCTGGTGAAGGCCGAGGCGAAGGAGCTGCACGGACTGCTCGAGCAGCAGGCGAGGATCCGCTTCGACGCTGCGACCGGGCGCAGCGAAGTCCGATCGTGGGAAATGAGCCTTCCGCCCTTCCTGGCCGATCTGCAGGAAGCGGGGCTCGGGCACGTCGAGGTGCTCCTCGAACACAAGCTGCCCTACTCCCCCAAGCGTGTAGACGCTCTACTCTGCGGCGTCCACCCGAAGACGCGTAAGCCGTCGTACGTCCTCGTCGAGCTGAAGCAGTGGACGAATGCCGAGTCGATCGACGACGAACTCGTCTACCTGCCGCACTACGGGCAACCCGTGCTTCATCCGGCCGAGCAGGTCCGCCGCTACTGCCAGCAACTCGTGGATTTCACGCCGGCACTCGCGAACGGCGCCGGTGGCGTGTACGGGATCGCCTACCTGCACAACGCCGGCGCGGAGGGCTGGCGGATGCGCCAGTACCGGCTGGATGAGTACGGCAGGCTCTACACCCGCGACGAACGCCAGGAGCTGCTCGATCTGCTCGGTTCACTCCTCAGCTCGGATCCGGCCACCCGCACGGATGCGCGACGAGCGGCCGACGACCTGCTCAAAGCGCGGACCGAACCGTCCAAGCAGCTGCTCAGCCACGCCGCCGACGAGGTGAAACACCGAGAACAGTTCGTGCTCCTCGACGAGCAACAGGTCGCCTTCAGGGTCGTGGAACAAGCCGTCGACCAGGCTTCCGACGAGAGCACAAAGACCGTGGTGGTCGTCCTCGGCGGACCCGGCTCGGGTAAGAGCGTCCTGGCTCTGAGCCTGCTCGGGGAGCTGTCGCGCGCGGGTCGGCGGGTGCTGCACGCCACCGGATCGAGCTCCTTCACCAATACTCTGCGCAAGATCGTCGTAGGGTCACGCAGCAACCGCGCCCGGCAGATGTTCGTGTACTTCAACAGCTTCATCGGCGAGCGCAAGAACTCACTCGACGTCCTCGTGTGCGACGAGGCGCACCGCATCCGCGAGACCAGCGTGAATCGCTTCACGAAGGCAGACAAGCGTGCGGCCGCGAACCGCCAGGTCGAGGAACTCGTCGATGTCGCACGCGTACCGGTCTTCCTGCTCGACGAGCACCAGGTGGTGCGCCCGGGCGAGATGGGGACCGAGGCGGAGATTCGCGCCGCCGCCGAAGCCGCAGGGTGTCAGGTTCGCGTCGTGCGGCTCCACGGCCAGTACCGGTGCGGCGGTTCCGAGCTCTACGACCAGTGGGTCCTCCGTCTACTCGGGCTCTCCTCGCTGCCACCGGTCCCCTGGTCGACACTCAGCGAGGCCACTGACGAGACGTACCGAGTCGCAGCGCTTCCGTCGCCTGAAACCCTCGAATCCTGGCTGGAGCTGCAGAATCCGGGTGGTGGCGACACCGCCCGCATCGCAGCCGGCTACTGCTGGCCCTGGAGCGACCCGATACGCACCGAATCGGGGAAAGCGCTCGTCGACGATATCGTCATCGGTAACTGGCGCCGGCCGTGGAACGCTAAACCGGAGAAGCCGGTGCCCGGTGTGCCAGCATCCCATTTCTGGGCGAGCGACCCACGGGGCTTCGGCCAGGTCGGCTGCATCTATACCGCGCAGGGCTTCGAGTACGACTGGTCCGGCGTGATCTTCGGGGACGACTTCGTACGCCGCGGTGACAGGTGGGTCGCCCGGCGGGACAGATCACACGACGGCCAGGTGCGGCGCGCCTCGCACGAGGAGTTCCCTGCTCTGGTGCGCAACACGTACAAGGTGCTGCTGACAAGGGGCATGAAGGCAACAGCGATGCACTCAGTCGACCGAGAGACCCAGGAATTCCTCGAGGGCATTGCTCGCTGACCGCTCGAGCGATCGCGGGTACAAGTAGATGCAACACCATGCATATAACGTGTGCATCATTCTCGCAGTCGCCTCTGCGAAACAATCGCATACTATGGGGCCCCGCGCCTGGATCCTGATTTGCAGGCCGACGCACCGGGACGTTGTGGCAATCTACGCCAGGGGCCAGCTCTGTGGATCGCCGAAATCGTCGCTCCCGCAAACCCGACGTCGGACCACACCATCAGGGCTACGGGAGGAGGCGAACTCCCGGTCTGCACAGACATGGATTACGATTCCGCTTGCGCGGTTCCCGCCAGCCGGCGAGTTGAGGCCGACTGCCATGAGGGCGAGCTCATGGCTTCGGCCGGCCTTCGTGTGCGAATCTCGGCCGACCTGTTGTTTCCGCTTCGCTCGAACGCGGTCCCTCTTGGTGCTGCCCGACGGTGAGACGGGCCGGCGAGCCGCTGGTGCGTCACGAACGGCACGCTGCTGACCGAATCTGTCTGCGCGGCCGGTCACGACCGGGCGATGTCCACCGCGCTGCGACTGTGGCGGCGCACGACAGCGACACATGACCAGCCAAGGTCGTATCGAAATCACAGCTCGCCGTGAAAATTCGCGCTAAGGCTTCAAAGCGGCGCAGCCATGGTCAGGCCCTCGCCATGAACACCTTCCGCGCCGCCGCCTGCTCGGGCGTCGACACGTACGCTTGGCCCACTGCGAGCTGCTCTAACGCCGCCGACATGTCCTGCCCATCCCTCCCCCGCAGAAACCCCGCGACAGTTCTGCTCTGCGGAAAGTTGCACCGGAACGCCACCTTCGTACCCGCGTTGCTCAGCACGTCCTTGTGGAAGTCGTCCACCCCCTGGCTCGCGACGACCACTGCGACGCCGTACTTCCGCCCCTCCTTCATGATCTTCGGGAGGGTGACGTCGCGGGCCAGCCGGTGCGCCTCGTCCAACACGACGGCGAGGCGGAGCTGCCCGGTCTGCCCCCACCTGAACATCTCCCGGTAGACCTTCCGCAGCACGAACGCGCCGGCAGCTATCTGGACCTGCTCCATCAGGTTGTGGATGTCGAGGACGAGGCCGCGGCGCAGGAGGTCGGCGAAGGTCTGGCCGGGGTCGTCGGTGAAGAGGCCGAAGTCGCTCAGGGGGCGGAGGCGGGCGACGACGTTGCGGCCCCGGCCGGTGCCTTCCACCTCGGCGACGGCGGCGGCGAGCTCGTCCATCGTCGGCTGGCCGGTCGGGGCGGCGGGTCCGCCGTAGCCGTGCTTCTCGTACGCCGCGCGGACGCCCTCGTAGATCACGTTGCGCTGGATCTCCCCCAGCCCGCAGACGTAGCCGACCACCTCCGACAGCTCCCAGGCCGCCTCGCGATAGCGGCGGGGGTCGTCCAGCTCGAACGGGGAGATCGGCAGGCCCTGGGACGCGTCGAGGACCGCGGCGCCACCGGCAGGCGCAGCGGCCATGTCGCCGTGGAAGTCCAGCACCAGTGCAGGAAGGCCTTGCTCGGCGAACGAGTTCAGGATTCGCCGGGTTGTGACCGACTTGCCCTGGCCGGGGATCCCGAGCACGAACAGGTGCGGGCTACCGGATGTGCTGATCCGCCAGCGGACATCCGCGGCGTGCGCGTCTTGGCCCAGCACCACGTCGACGACCTGCGGCAACACCCCGCCCTCGCTGACCGCCGCGTCAGGTCCGGCGGCCGATGCCGGCTGCCGCGGTTGCGGCGACGGGCGGGGCAGGTCTGCAGATGCACCTGGACCTGAGGACGCGCCAGGGCGGGCGTGGACGGGCTCCCGGCTTCCCGCAGCAGGGGCCGGCCTCACCGACGGGCGCGGCGGTGGCGTGTCGCCGGCACCTGACGCCGGCACGCGCCCCCGCGGCGATAGCTGGGGCCGCTCCGATGCCTGAGCAGACGAAGGCGGGGAAATCGGCGGCACGACCGGAGTTTCCGGAGCGGCAGTCTTCGGTACAGCAGACGGTGGGGCCGTCCCACGATCCGCCAGGCGCGGCCGGGGCGAGGGCCTGGCCTCCGAGTCCGCGTCAGGTGTCGGTGTCCGCACGTCGCGCCGGCTCGGAGTGAATCCCGCGGCACCCAGGTCGGTGGCCGAGAGCACGTGGATCGGCACCCCTCGGTGCTCGTTCGGCAGCCCAGCCCGGTCGCCCAGGTTCACGACGTACCCACGTCGGGCGATCTCCGGCACGAGCGCCCCGTCCTCGATGCGCTCGACGAGCCGCTCGACATCGGTCCGTCGCCGCTCGTCCAGGAGGCCCATCGCGAGCGCGCGGTCGGCGTGGTGGCGCAGGATTCCGCCGAGCCGGGCACGCTGCAGCTCCGCGTCGATCCGCGGCGGGTCGGTGCGGAAGAAGGTGGTGTGGAGCATTTCGACCGTCGCGTCGAGTTGGTCGACGATGTCGTCGACGAGTGCCATCGGCAGCGCCGTGGCGCGGCGGGTCTTGGCCTCGACGCAGTCGATGCGCAGGGTGCGCGCAGTTGTCCGGACGAGCAGGACATCGCACCGCCGAACACCGACGTCACCGGCGTGGGTGTCGCCGAAGACCTCCTGGTGCTCGTCGACCGGCACGACGATGGTGCCGTCGAGTTCACCGCGCCGGCGCAGGTGCCCCATCAGTACGGCGAGTCCGACGGCCTCCGTCGCGAGGCTGGAGCGCGCGACCAGGCGCAGTGCCAGTCGCCCGGACACCACCTGCAGGTGGTCGAGCACCGCGCGGACCGAGCTCTCCTCCGCCATCAGGTCGAGCCCGCCCATGGCGTCGGCGAGCAGCCGCTCGACCTCACCGCGGTGGGCCGTCGTCACGGTCAGCCGGGGGCCGAGTCCGTCCAGGAAGTCAGGCGCGTAGTCGAGGATGTATGGCGCGGTCTCACCGTCGACGCCGGCCGTGTACAGGTCCAGGCCGAGGTTGCGGTCAAGCGTGAGCACCCAGTCGGCGCGGTCATGGGCCGCGCGCAGGGATGCCAGCTCACCCTCACCGAGGTAGGCGGTCAGGGCCGGAACGCCGTCGCCCTGGCCGAGAGCGGTCTGGTACGCGCGATGCGCTTCCACGGCGTCGACCGCACCCTCCCGGTTCCGGGCACGCAGCGCCGGCACCGTGCGCCACACCGGCGCTCCGGGCGCACGCCGTGTCGGCGCCGGGGTCAGCAGGTTGCGGAACGATGTGGCTGCGTCCGCTGTGACGGTGTCGTCGACCTTGAACTCGGTGACCGCCAGGTCCGACACGACGCCCAAGTGCGCGGCCGCTGCGTCGGTTGCGAGCCTTTCGTGCGGCCGGACGCTCACGCCAAGGGGTGGAGTGAGGTGCGAGCGGACCCCGCTGACTTCCTGCGAGGCCACAGCGCGCTGCAGATCAGTCAAGGCGGGGACCGGATCGGTGAACGACGGGCGGCGGCTGTAGGCGGTCAGCTCCAGTCGTGCCGGTGCCGCGGCGGGGCCGTCGTCGTCGGACTCGCTGAGCACGGACTCCGCAAGCGCCCGGGCCAGGAGCTCGCCCGACCCGGCGTTGTACGCGAGCACGCGGAGGGCGTCCTGCCCGGGATTCGCCGCGCGGTACGCGGCCACCCGCTCCGCCACGGCCGACGGTGGGAGGTCCAGCGGGACGTCCCGACGATCCAGGCCGAGCACCTCGAACACGGCCTGCACGGCCGCGCCCGGCTCGGCCTCAGCGGCGTGCAGGTACACACCCGTGCCGAGCGTGGCCTCCCGGACGTACACGAACGGCAGCCCGTCCACGCCGCGAACTGCGAACGGCAGGTTGGCCGGGGTGACCCGCCGGACGAGCCGTGCGTCGACGGAGTGCCGGCGGCGCGCGGTCGAGCGGCCGACGTCCACGAGCTCCCGCGCCCACCGCGTGAGCGTGGCGTCGAACTCGGCCGCCCATGCGAGGCGCATCGGGTGCAGTGGGAGGACGAGTGTCGCAGCGATCGACGGGTGTCCGACGGTGTCGACGGACAGCCGCACCGTGTCGAGGGCCAGCAGGCCGTTGCGGACGTCAGGGTCCGTCACGGAGTCGAGGGCCCGCCGGTACGACTGGCAGTAGCTGATCACTTCCTGCCGCAGCTCGTCGTCCCAGGCGAGCGTCTCGACGACGTCCCTCGGCTTGCGGTCGGCGAGGCGGCCGAACAAGTGCCGCCTGCGCTCGGCGAAGGTGGGGGGAAGGAGCCCGTCCAGGGGCGTGAATGCTGCCGAGTCGAGCACCTCGCCGAGGCGGCCGTCCGCCTCCCACGCCATCACCCGGCCACGTTCCTCGAGGGACCGCCGCTGCAGTTCTGCGAAAGCCGGGCTGAGGGCGAGCTGGACGGTGCGACGCGCGCCGAGGCGGAGCGAAAAGGTCCCGCCCGCCCAGTGCGGCGCGTCCTCGCGGTGATCGTCCTGCCCCTCCAGAGCCGCATCGAGGCGGGCCTGGGCGAGCGAGCGGCTGGACGCGCGCCGGCTGGAGGAGTCGAACGCGCCGGTCTCCCACCGCACCGCGAACTGCTGGCTCTCGTCGACCGCATCGCCGCCCTCCTGCGGCCGCACGGGCAGACCATTCTGGTCCAGCGCAGTGAGGCGCACGACGAGGAGCGCACCGTCGCCGAGGTCCTCTTCACTCAGGTCGAGACGCACCGTTGCGCGCCGCTTGTCGCCTTTGACCGTCTGCTTCGCCACCGGCTCCGTGTCGGCGTCCCGCAGGTCCTCGGGTGGCAGAGCCTCGAGCAGCCACCGGTCGACCTTCTCGCTCTTTACCGGGTCGGTCCGCCAGGTCAGCGTTACCGAGCCCGGCGAGTCCTCCCCCGTCTCGACGTACGGCAGGTCTCCCGTGGACTCCTGGCGCAGTCGGGTACCGGGACGCAGCGTGCCGTCCTCTTTGAGGAACGGATCCAGTCGCACGCTGTTCAGGTCGCCGGTCGCGCCTTCGACGAGGGGCCATTTCTCGAAGCTCAGAGCTCCCAGTGGCTCCGGCAGGCGTTCGGCGAGGGGTCCTGCCCACGCTGCCGCATCCGACAGGTCGACGTCGGGGCGGGAGAGATAGCGGGTGATCCGGTCACGGGCCTCGCTCTCCTGCAGCTGCGCGTTCGTGAGCCGGTCAGACACCGATGCCACCGCCCGGCTCGGACGGGAGACCGCCCGGACGCAGGCGACGTTGCGCGGGAGGCGACCGACGAGCTCCGGTCCGCCCAGGTCGGGGACGAGCCCGACGATCCAGAGTGCCTGGCCGGCGGTGGCCCAGGTGGGGTCGTCGACGACGGCGGCGAGGTAGCGGGCCCACGCTTCGACCGGCCGGCTGCGGCCCAGCTCGCGTGCCAGACTCCGCACCCCGTCTGCTACCTCGCTGGTGGCGAGCGCGGCGAGCAGTTCCTCCCCGGCCTCTGCGAGCAGGGTCGCGATGTCGACACGGGCGAAGCTGTTGTCCAGCGAGCTGGCCGCGGTTCCGCTGCCCACCGGCACCATCAGCACGAGCCGCCGGCTCTTGCGGTTGCGCAGCTCGATCGCGCGCTCCGCCGGGATGGTCAGCGAATCGTCGACCTGATCGGGATGGTCCGCCAGCACATGGACATCGGTGGAGCCGGCCGGCAGCAGCTCGAAGAGCGCGTCGGCAACCCGCGCGGCGTCCCCGCGCCGGACGCTGTCGATCCGCATGCAGTGTCCGACAGCCTGCTCTCCCAACCGTCGGGCCAGCAGGTGAGCGAGCACCTCGACGACCCGCCCCGGCAGCCGCGGCTGGCCCGTCATGGGTGGGAGAAGGGTGGGTGCGGCCATCAGACGTCTCCGAGGGGGTGCCGGACGACCTGCACGGAGAAGTCGTCGGAAAGGCTGTCGAAGCAACCGAGAAGCTGGAGCCGCAGGGTGAACGCATCGAGGTTCGCGCTCGCCGCACCCCTGGCCTCGGCCCCGTCGAGGAACGCCGGTGGGCGGTCGATGAGGATGCCGAAGCGGTGCCGCAGCCCGTCGAGTACCTCGCGTAGCGGCATCCTCTGTCGGGTGGCGACGCCATCGGGCTCGACGAACAGGGCGAGCAGGAGCGCGGTCAGCAGCTCGTCGGTGGGGGCGTAGCGCCACGAGCGCCGGCTGCGGACCGAGCCGCGCAGGATGCCGTAGGGCTTCTCCAGCCCACCCACCGACCAGAACCACAGCACGGCGTTCTTCACGGCCCTCGCCTCGTTGACATGGGCGAGGATGTCGAGGAGTTTGTCGACCTCGCTCTCCTCGCTCGCCTGCACGCGCTCGAGGAACTCCAGCTCGGGTTCCGTTGCATCACCGGTCGACGTCGCCTCGGCGACGATGTCGTCGATCCTGCCCATCGCGTAGGTCTCGACGCGCCGATGGCCGCGCAGCGACACGAGATGGGCGAGCTTCTCCGCGCTGGTCAAAGCGGCGTGGCAGTCAGGCGCCCCCGGGATCCGCGGCAGCGCCTGCTCGATCACCGCGAACGCCATGCGGTCGCGGAACGCGAGTCGCACGCGGTCGAGATCCCGCTCCACGCAGCGGCGGGACATCCGGTCGGACTCGGATCCGAGCTCACCGGTGAAGTCGCAATACAGCTCCACGGGCGATGCGGGAGCCCGCCCAGGCGTCATGTCGGGTGGGCAGTCGCCAGTACGAAGCAGCTCCCGGGCAGCCGCGTCGGCGCGGAGGCTGAACGTGAAGACACCCAGCGACATCAACGCGGCGAAGCCGGACATCAACGATGGGACCGGAAGCCGATTTCCGTAAGTGCGCATGTGGGCGATCAACATCGCGCCCAGATCTGCCGTCACGCCCGGCAGCGGGCTGTCCGGCGCAGCAGCGTCGATCGCTCGCGCGTCGGCCATCTCGAAACCCTCGAGGAACCGGAACTCGAGCAGCGCACCGATGTCGAGCTTCTCGGGTTCGGCCAGCTGCGGCTCCCACCGCGGCTCGGGACCGATCGTGAGCCCCCGGCCCACGGTGCGCGTGACGAGTTCGCGAAGCTGGGCGCGCACCGACGCTGATCCGGTTGCGCCGTGACGCTCCAGCTCGGCGAGTAGGAGCCCGTAGATGACATCGTCGAGACCGCGGTGCCGATCCCGTTTGGTCGGCAATCCGGCTCGATAGGCGGCCAGAGTCAGCGGCGCGACACCCAGCATCTGCTCGCCTGTCTTGGCACCTCGGGACCGAGACATGTCGACAACGCACGAACGCAGCCAGCCGTCCAACAACGCAAGATCACGCTCCGACGCGAAGCCGCGGACGAACCCACCATCGAGCATCGCGTTTCGGTATCCGACGAAGTCGGCCGGCTGTGTACGCGAGCGGCTCGATCGGCCACCCTTCACGCACATCTCGAACAGCTGCGGCAGCACCCGATCGGTGTCCGCGTCCATCAGGGAGAACACGGTGAGCGGCCGGTACTGGTAGATCCGCAACGGCTTGGGCAGCGAGATGCTCACTTCGACCTCCGCATGATCGCGCCATCCGCGGCAACGCCGGCGACCACCGAGCTGCCGGAACCGTCGACGATGCGCACGGTCTGCGCCGGCTCCAGCCGCAGCCGGTTGCCGAAGCCTTCGATCTCCTGCCGCAGGGCGGCGGACGCGGCGTCGCCAAGCACCTCACCGTCGGCTGAGCGCAGCAGCAGTTCGGCGGTGTCCAGCGTGATCCGCAACCGGGCACCGGAGCGGTGCCGCAGCTCGAGCTGGTCGGGGAAGGACTCGACGTACAGGGCTTCCGCGGTGGCACTGCGCAGCTCGAACTCTGACGCGTGCAGCTCCTTGATGACGACGATCGAGCGAACGGCTGGGTCTTCGAACACGCGGTCTCGCAGCGCGAGCGTGCCCTCGTCCGGATAGCCGACGAACGCGAGGACGCGCGACACCCCGAGCAGCATCCGGGGCAAGGCAGCCGCGGGGTCGTCCAATGCGTCGAGGTAGGCGTCCAGATAGCGGTAGCTGCGCACTTCGTGCCTCGCGCCGGACGCATCCCAAGCGCCGAAGAAGAGGGCCCGCTTGATGCGGGTCATGGCGGATGTGTCGAGGGACGCGAGGTCCGGCACGAGGTCACGACGGGCCCGGGCGGCCCGGGCCGCCCCCGGGGAAGGTAGGCCAGCAGGATCGAGATCCGCCCATTCGCGCACGAGGTAGTCGCCGCTGTCGGTGTCGAAGGCGAGGTCGAACGCGCGCCGTCCGAGCGCGGGATCGATCCCCCTCGCGACGTCGTCGTGGACGCTCTCGCACGAGGTGTCGCCGGTGATCAGCCAACCGAATGCGGATCGGACATCGCGAACCGTCGCCCGTCGCCTGCGTCGCAGATGGCTGGTGAGCAGCAGCTCCGAAACCGCACGACGCGCCCGGCCGGACCGCAGCTGCTCGGCGTTCGCCCGGATCGGACAGGCATCGCGGGCCTTGCAGCCGCCACAGATCTCCCAGCGGTGCAACGCGGTGAGCGAGGAGAGGATGCCGGCACCCAGCGCGGGGCGGTCGAGATCGGGAAGGGCAAGGGCACGGCGCTTGAGGTCGACGAGCACGACGCGCGCGTCCGTTCTCGGTGCACTACCGCGCAGCTGGCGCTCGAGTTCGCGGGTGATCTCGGGGTAGCGATCGCGATGCTCTGCGCAGAACTGCGCGATCCGGCCATCGTTGGCGGCCAGGAGCACGGTCTGGGCGGAGGAGCCATCGCCCGGATCGAGGGCCTGGTGCAGCAGCCCATCGGAAGAAAGGTCGCCGTGGGACTCCGACGCGTCGTAGACCGCGACGAACGTGCGCCCGCCGACCCGTTTGCGCCAGCCTGCCGCGTCCTCGTGCACCGCTGTGGCGCCTGCCTGCTCGAGAGCGACACCGACCCGGACCAGGAACGAGGTCTTGCCGTCGCCCGGGTTGCCCGACAGCACGACGACGTCGAGCTGGCCGCCAAGGATGGCCGGTAGCAGCTCAGCGTCGAGGCGCGTCGTGGCGTATGTGTCCTGTGCGAACGCGTCGTCGAGGCCCCGGTTGCCCGCGTTCCCGATCGAGCTGTGGCGGTAGAGCCCCCGCAAGGCGTCGACAGTCGGGTTGACCACCCGCTGCCCGGGTGCGGGGGCGGTGTCGCTCGCCCGGAGCAGGACCTGGGCGAACGCCGCCGCGTCCCGCGGTCGCTCACCGGGATCGAAGGCCACAGCGGCGTAGAGGGCGTCGAGAAGGGCTCGCCCGTACCGCTGGAAGTGCTCGGCGGCGGGCGGGATGAGCGTGCGCCGCTCGTCGAGCCCGGCGCCGGCGTACGGGAGCCGGCCGAGCATCGCTTGCAGCACGGATGCTGCAGCGCTGTAGATGTCCGCTGCCGGTGACCACTGCCGGCGTGCCCACACCTCCGGCGCCGTGTACGGCGGGGAGCCGACGGCCGACCGGGCCGTATCCGCCTTCGCCGCCAACCCGAAGTCGATCAGCATCGCGCGGCCGTCGTCCCGGACGATGATGTTGTTCGGGCTGACATCCCGGTGGTACAGCGACTGGGAGTGGGCATCGGCGAGCCCGCTCAGGACGTCGACGGCGATCCGCCGGGCGTCCTCCCGATCGAGCAACCGGCTCCCCGCAACGAGATCGTGCAGCGTCTGGCCGCGGACGTACTCCTGCACCAGCACGCCGGGTTCGGGGTGCGGCAGCCGATCGTCGACGCGGGCGCAGTGATGGCTCCGCAGCAGCCGCGCGTTGTCGAACTCGGCCTTCACCTGCTCCGCGCTGACCCGCTCGGGTCGGAGGAACTTCAGCGTGCGGTGCTCGTCGAGGTTCTCGTCGAAGGCCAGCCATGTCGTGGCCCAGGCGCCTTCGCCGAGCTGGCGCACCAACCGGTACCGGCCTGCGACCATCGCGCCTTCGGTCGTCGGCTGGTGCTGCTTCGGTCTGGGTGAAGGTGCCGGCGACAACGCGGCCGACGCCTGCGCGGCGGTGAGTCGCTCGCCCGCATCGAGGGAGAGGCAGCGCGCCAGCACGTGCCCGACCTCGGGATACTCCGTCGCCCGTTGGCGGGCGATGTCATGCTCCGGCATATCGCTCGCGTCGCCGTGCAGCCACTGGACCAGGCACAACGCCAGGCTGTAGACGTCGTCGGCCGGCTGGTGCATCGCCAGCGGAACCCCGGGCGGCCGGAACCCGGACGATGCGTGCTCGTCGTCGAGCGCCGGCGCGATCGTCTCCGTCGACGGCAGGTGAGCGCGCCCGAAGTCGCGGAACCGCACCCGGCCCGCGGACGTCACCTCGATGCTGCGTAGTTGCAGCGCCCGGTGGGTGATCTTCAGATCGTGCACGTCCGCGAGCGCGGCGAAGGCGTCACGGACGATCGGGACACCCTGTTCGGCTGGGCGACGCTCGTTCTTTGCGCTGGCCGCGAGCTTGCCCAAGCTCGTGCCGTCCATCGCGACGATCACGGGCGTGACGCGGTAGCCCTCCCAGTCGAACCAGCCTTGGACCCGCCACGTGCGCTCCTTGGCAGCGAGCGCAGCGAGCGCATCGTGCTCCCGGGTGGCGAGCAGACGAGCCTGCTCCTGGTCGGCCGCAGCGGCGATGGGCACGCACGTCAAGAACGCGCCCTCGCCTGCTGGGGTGCGGGCCGGAAACACCCGCGCGTTGCCCTGTGGCGTCGCCTCCGCGAGCACCTCGTACTGCATGATCTGCGCCGGCGCCTTCTCGGCACCGCGCTGTTTCAGGCCGAGCAGGAAGGTCATCAGCTGCTGGCGCAGCGGTTCCATCGCCGTCGCAAAGCCGTCGTCGAGACTGGTCAGGACCTTCCCGGCGTCGTCGAGGCGAAGGACCACGTGCTCGCCCAGGTCAGCGTTGTCCTCGAGCACGAGGTGGTCGTGGGACAGGACGACGTGAGCGAACACCGGCTTCCTGCCCCTCGGCAGCCGGCCGAGCGCCTGCGACCAGCCCGGGACCTTGAGCTTGAGCCTTCCCGCCAGAACCCGGGCCGCGTGCGCGACCTGGTTGGCGGGGCTGTGCCGCGGCGAGCCGTTGACGTACCAGGAGACCTCACCGGTGACGACGTGCTTGCCCCACGCCTTCTCCTCGCACACGAACACCGCGCGGTCGCCCACTACCACCAGGTCGAGGTCGACCGTGCCCATTCCGCTGGGCACGCTCCGACCTGCGACGACGTCCCAGTGCTGGGGAAGGCTCTCGGCAAGCCGACGGGCCGCCTTCTCCTCGCCCGGACCGTGCCACTCGCTGAGAACGTGCAGCCGTGCCACTAGCGAGCCTCCCGTTCGGTACGACCGCGGACGTGCAGGGGTATGTCGGGCCGCACCTCGGCCTCGTCGAAGGTCATCGCATCCCGTCTTGCCACCGGCGGCTGGGGACGCCGGAGTCGGAGGCGAGGTCGGACGACCGCCATGTGTGCACGCCGTCCCCTGCCCGTGTTCGCACCTGGGGTCGACGAGTAGCCACCCAGCGTTACTCGGCGCTGGCTGGCCGTGTCGGCTGTGACGGCCGCCCCCACTCGTGCCGCGGCCCGCCATCTCAGGTTCGCCAGATGCTCAACATGCCTCCAGCCCATTGAATCGAGCGGCGTTGGCGTACTCGTACTCCCGGCTACCGCTTGGAGGAACAACCAAGCAGGCGCTGTCGAACCAGAAGGCGACAAGAACCTTGACCTGCTGGGGCGACGCACACCCATTACGGATGACGGCCCGGGCGAGGCCTACTTCAGGGTGCTCATCCTCTGCGCTCACGCAAACGGGAGGCAGCTCCGAGGCAGCCCGACGATAGCCCGCGTCGAGCACGAACCCGTCCGGGTCGATCGATCGGTCCACGGCAATCTTCGCACCCGGTTCCGCGACGGCCACATCCCTCGCCCACGACACCTGGAGAACCAGTAACGACACCATAGTCAGCAGCACGGAAAATGACGCACGAAAACCTGACACAAAGTGCATTGAGATCTCGCCTTCGACAATTGCTACCGGAAGGTTTATCCCAGATCTTCGAAGCGCTCGTCGAGCGCAGGATCCCCACCCTCAGCGACATCCAGCGCGTGTACTTCCCGAGCCAGCTGATCGAATTCGGAGCGCTTGATCACCGTGAGCCATTCGGGCTCGAAAACGCTCTGCTCAGCGAGCGTGTGCTGGCGGCGTACCCAGTCGACCAGGATGTGTCGAGGGCCGACAGAGATAACCATCCCCGGATGGCTCCGCCGCAGAGGAACCGACGTCCTGAGACTCTCGCGAGGAGGGGTCCATCTGACGAACGCGCCCTCCGCAAGCTGATCATCCACGAGCGGGCCTCGATGTCATGCGGCAGCCGAACACTCGATCCACGTCTCCTCCAGACCGCCCACAGGGTATGCCGTGATCACGCTGTACTCACCGACGACCACCACCACCGCCTTGGCGCCGAAGCTCCAGGAGTACTCGGTGCGCCCCTTCCCAGGGCTCGGCTTTCCATTGACGATCGCGTTCGCCATGCAGTTGAGCGCGTCACCCCAGTTCGGGACATCGTGTTTGATCTCGATGTGCACCGCCCCAGTGGTCTTGCCGTTGCCGCACAGCAGCTCTACCGGATCCGTCATCGTCGGAACGGACATGAAGTACCCGTCCTGGTACTCGGCAGGCACGTCGGCCTCCCTGTTGGCTTGATCGATGTTGACCACACCGCAGGCTCGAACAGCGTCGTCGGCGCGAACATGGCGCAGCACAGCAGCGGCAGACGGAGCAGCACCGAGCGACACCATCAGCACTCCGCATGCGACACATGCAAATACGCTCGCGAAGAGCAGGCGCCGAGATCGGCGACGGTGCAACTTGTCAATCCAGCGTCGTTGCACCATCAACCCCCATCGGTACCGCGTTCACGAAGATCTCGCGCCCGCAAATACTTCGCGACTGCACCCAATCGTGCGTGCGCAAGAGTAGCAGGGGAAATCCATGACACGCTGAAGTTGCCCAGAAACGTTTGCAGTTGTGAACGCCCGCTCCCGCTGCGCACGAACTCGGCCGGACCATACGAACCAGCCCTTGTGGCGTGCCAAAACGAGCAATAGTCAAGACCTGTGGATGAAGATCTTTAGGCGGCTTCCGGTTGGTGGTGGTCGTCGGGTCGCTCGACGAGGGTGCCGTTGACGAACGTGGCGCCGGCGCGGACGAGCGCGACCAGGTGCGGGCCGTTGACCGCGCGCCAGCGGTCCTGAGCAGCCTCGATGAGCTTGAACGCCATCGCCAGCCCGGCCGCCCGCGAACCCGGCCCGCGGGTGATCTTCGTGCGGTGCCGGACGGTGGCGAATGTGGACTCGATCGGATTGGTGGTGCGCAGGTGGATCCAGTGCTCGGCCGGGAAGTCGTAGAACGCCAGCAGCACCTCAACATCGGCGGTGATCTTCGCGACCGCTTTGGTGAACTTGGCTCCGTAGGCGGCCTCGAACGCGTGGACGGCGTCGTGGGCGTGGCGGCGGTCCTCGGCGTTCCAGATCTCGGCCAGGGCCTTCTTCGCCCCGGGATGCGCGGACTTCGGTAGCGCCCCGAGCACGTTGGCGATCTTGTGGAACCAGCATCTCTGCTCGCGGGTCTGCGGGAAGACCTCGCGCAGCGCGCCCCAGAAGCCGAGCGCGCCGTCCCCGACCGCGAGCACGGGGGCGCGCATCCCGCGACGGGCGCAGTCGCGCAGCAGATCCGCCCACGACTGCGTGGATTCGCGGTAGCCGTCGGCCAGCGCGACGAGTTCCTTGCGTCCGTCGGCACGCACCCCGATCAGCACGAGCAGGCACAGCTTGTGCTCCTCGAGGCGGATGTTGACGTGGATGCCGTCGGCCCACAGATAGACGTAGTCCACGTTCGACAGGTCGCGGGCGGCGAAGGCGCGTTGCTCGCCCTTCCAGGTCTCGGTCAGCTTCGTGATCACCGGCCCGGACAGTCCTGCGGTCGAGCCGAGGAACTGCCCGAGCGCGGGCACGAAGTCACCCGAAGACAATCCGTGCAGGTAGAGCAGCGGCAACACCTCGGTGACCTTCGGGGTCTTGCGGCACCAAGGCGGCAGGATCGCGGAGGAGAACCGGCGGCGTTCACCGGTGTCGGGGTCGGTGCGCCGGTCGTTGACCCGCGGCACCGTGACCTCGACTGCGCCGGCGCTGGTGAGCACCTCGCGGGACTGGTGGGTGCCGTTGCGCACCACCAGCCTGCGCCCGTCGGCGTCACGCTCGTCGGCGAACCGGGCGATGTAGTCGTCGACCTCGGCCTGCAACGCCTCGGCCAGCATCCGGCGAGCGCCCTCACGAACCAGGTCGTCGATCAACGAGCCGCCGCCGTCCCGGCGGGGTTCATCAGCGCCGGCAGCTCCAGGAACTACGGTGAGCACGGGTCGTACCCTTCCGACCGGCGTTGGCGCGCCGATCTTGCTTGAGAGCCTCAAGATCACCGGGAGGGTACGACCCCTCCAGGTCATCCACAGGTTTCAAGCATTGCTCGCCAAAACGCGTCCGTATTACAGCCCTGCTCGGTCGAACCGGTCGATCAAGCTCGACTTGCGCACGTGCCGGACCCGTAACTCCCCCACCCGACGCGCGACCTCGGCCGCCCCGACCACGTCCTGAAGGTCCTCCAGCAGGTCCACCGCACGGTCGTACTCGGCCGGCTTCTTCGTCTCGATCAGCGCATCGACCCGCGCCCACACCCGATCGCCTTCGGCCGCGAGCGTGGCCAGCCTGCGGGCACGCTTGGCGGCGCGCTCGCGCTCCCGTTCCTCTGCCGCCCGCCGCTTGCGTTCCTCCTCGGCGCGAGCCCGGTCCTTCCAGCGGGTCTCGGCGGCGACTCGCAGCTCGCCCGCTGTGCGCCGACCAGGCTGAGTCGGGCTCGCACCGCGGAATCGGCGCAACAGGCCGGCGCGCAGATGCGGGTCGTCGCCGCGCAACAGCGTGAGCAGGGCGGCATCCTTCTCCGGGGCCGGCAAGCTCGCCACCCACCCGGCCATTTCCTGCGTCGGCGGCTTCGCCGCCGGGGCGCCTTTGGCCACGGCAAGCAGGTCCGGGTCGATGCGCAGGAACTCGGCGACGGCCCTCTGCGACGCCGTGAGCTTCCCGAGGCCCGCCGGGACGGGCGGCTCCATCTCCTCATCCGGGACCTCGTGCTCCTGGACGCAGAGCAGCCAGGCCAGGTAAAGCGGCCGCAGGTCGCCGGCGATCAGCTCCGCCCGCACCGGGACGACGGAGGACAGCCGGCCCTCACCGCCCCGCTCGAGCTCGTCACCCTCCTCGTCCTCGGAGATCAGGTCGATCACGACGTGCTCTCCGCTGACGCGGGCGCTCGCCCCGTCCCCTACGCAGTAGCGCTGCGCCGTCGGCAGATCAAGCAGCAGCGAGGGCACCCGGAGCGACAGCCATCGGCTGCCCCAGTTCGCGAGGTAGAGGAACGCGTCGTAATAACGCTCCATCAGCACCCGCGGGTTGCCGCGAAAGTTGCCCCACTCGTAGGTGTTCACGAAACTCGTGGGCGTGATGTGCGCACGCGTCGACAGAGTGCGGACCTCATCGAGTTGGCGCTCGTCCAGCGGCCGATCGATGGCCACGAACTCGTAGTACTGGTACTCGCTCACGCCTCACACTTTCACGGCCCGGGCGGACCGTGGCGACCCCCGCGAGCGCGAACTCCTCGCCTCGTCGATCACGACGTCAGGTCCATCCGATCCGTGCGGAGCAGCCGCTCCGCCGACCGCTCCGCCTCTACACGCACCTGCGCGTCGAACACCTGCCTGGCGGCCTCCATCCGGTCGGTCTCCGGGCGGGTGGCGAGCACCGCGGGCTCGAGGTGCTCGGTGTGCACGAGCGAACAGGTCTGGATGGTGCGGGTGAGGCGTTCGAGCAGGGAACGGGCGGGACGCGCGGGGTCGAGCACCGTGAAGCGGGCCTCGTCAGCCGGGTCGTCGGCGGGCTCGGGATCACCAGGGAGGATCATCCCGCGCGCCGCCAGCATCGCCGTCCGGACGAGGCACTGCACCGCCGCGATGGGAGGGTTCCCGAGCCGCAGGAGATCGAGCACCACCTGGGCGGTGGTGACGTCGAACGATTCGATGGCGTCGGCCGCATCCAGGACCGCCGCAGCGTCATCCCAGCCCGTGACGACGAGCGTGACGTCCACCGCGGCCTGCAGCCAATGGGCCGCCGCGACGGCGGCGGCCGTCGGCTCGACCTCGGTGAACAGGCGTTCGCTGCCCATCGGGACCTCGTACAGCAGCCGGTCGGCCTCGACGATCTGAACGGGTGAGGCGTCGAGCCGGGACAGCTCCACCGCCTGCCGGGCTCGCCCGGAGAGGTCGCCGCGCAGCGCGCGCTCGACGCTGTCCAGCTCCTCGGTGAGGTCGGCGAGCACGGCACGCGTCACCCCTGCGCTGCCGACGGCGGCCAGCCACCGCCCGGCTTCGTTCGCGCTCTCGAGCAGCGGGTCGCCCTCGCGGAACAGGAGACCGGCACGGGGCTGGTGCGGTTTCCGCACCGCGCGAAGCGCCTCGGCGGGTTCGAGATCCACGAGCCCCGGGTCGCTGTATCCCCACCACGCTGCCTCCGACACATCGGACAGTGCCCTGGCCAGGCGCACGCCGTCGCGCCTCGGCGTCCGGGCGTGCAGGCGGGCCACCGGGCGAACGACAGCACCGATGCCCGTCTCCCAGACTGCGAACAGTTGCCCCGTGGCCGAATCGTCGTATGCATAGGTCGTCACAGCGGCAGGATGACCGCTGCACGCATGATCCCGTGGCCGAACGGCGAAGAAGACCGACCGCTACCGCCCCCCGAACTCCGCCTTCCGCTTCTCCGCGAACGCCCGGACCCCCTCCACCCCATCCGCCGTCCGATAGAGGCCGAGCAGCAGCTCCCGCTCCACCGTGAACCCCGACTCCGTCCCGGCGGCCCGCACCGCGGTCTTCGCCGCCGCCAGCGCATGCGGAGCCCGCGAGGCGAGCTCCCCGGCCCAGGCCAGCGCGTCGGGCACCACATCGTCGGCGGGACGAACCCGGTTGACTACACCGAGCCGCTGCGCCTCGCCCGCGTCCAGCCGCCCCGCGGTGAGGATCAGCTCGAGCGCGCGGTGCACGCCGACCAGCCGGGTGAGGCGCTGGGTCCCACCCCAGCCGGGGATGAGGCCCAGCTCGGTCTCGGGGAGGCCGAGAGCGGCGCCCTCCGATGCGACGACCAGGTCGCAGGACAGCACGACCTCGAACCCGCCGCCGAGGGCGAGGCCGCGCACCGCCGCCACCGTTGGTACCGGCATCTCCGCGATCCGGCGGCAGACCGCACCCGCGGTCTCGGCGATGGTGCGCAGCTGCACGGGTGGGGCGTCGACGTAGCCGCGGATGTCGGCGCCCGCGGAGAACGCTCGCGGCCCTCCGGTGAGGACGACGGCCCGGACGTCACGGTCGGCGGCCACGCGCACCAGGTGCGCGTCGAGCTCGGTGAGCATCGGGAGGTCGAACGCGTTCAGCTTCCGCGGCCGGTTCAGGGTCAGCAGCTCGACGGCGCCGTGACGCTCGGCGCGGACGGAGGGTTCCTCAGTCACGGACAACTCCCCTCGCCACCAGCGCATCGATCTGCTCGGGGGTGAGGTCGAGCCCGGCGAGGACGTCGCGCGTGTGCTCACCCAGCGCGGGTGGGAGGGACCGCAGCCCGGGCCGCTCTCCGTCGTAGCGCACGGGGTGCCCGAGCACGGCGACCTCCCCCGCGTCCGGGTGCTCGAAGCGCAGCACCGACTCGTTGTGGCGCACCTGCGGGTCGTCGACGACCGCCGCGTAGTCGTTGACCGGCGCGAACCACACCTTGCGCTCGGTGAACAGATCCTCCCACTCCTTGGTCGTTCGATGGACGAGGTGGCTCGCGACCCGCTCGTTGATCTCCTCGCGGCGGGCCAGCACCTCGTCGTCGCCGACCGTCGCGAACCACGGGTCGTCGAGCACCGCCGCCAGCGCGGGCGGGGCAGTGATGGACACGCAGATGTGCCCGTCGGCCGTCGGGAAGACGCCGTAGGGCGCCTTGTAGTACATCGACGAGATGCGCGACGGGCTGCGCTCGCCGCGGAACCCGTTGAGGAAGTAGGCGAGCGGCTCGATCTGCAGGTCCAGAGCGGCGCTGAGCAGGTTGCTCTCGACCAGGCAGCCGCGCCCGGTGCGCTCCCGCCCGTGCAGCGCGGCCAGGATGCCGAGCGCCCCGAGGACCGCGCCGTGCTGGTCGACGACCGAGGCACCGACGGGCGTGGGCGGGACGTCGCCGCCACCGGTGGCGTGCGCGAGCCCGGACAGCGACTGGATCAGGACGTCCTGGCCGGGACGGTCCTTGTACGGCCCGTCCGAGCCGTACCCGGAGAGCGAGCAGTACACGAGCCGCGGGTTGAGCTCCTTCAGCGACTCGTAGCCGAGCCCGAGGCGCTCCATCGTGCCGGGGCGGAAGCTCTCGATCAGGACGTCGGCCCCGGCCAGCAGCTTGCGCAGCACCTCGACCGACTCGGGCGCCTTCATGTCGATGCTCAGGCTGCGCGCGTTGCGGTTGCCCAGCAGGAAGAAGACGCTCTCGCCGTCGAGGTAGGCGTCCGGGCCCGACCAGCCGCGCTCGAACGCGCCGCCGGTCGGCTCGACCTTGACCACGTCGGCGCCGAGGTCGGCGAGGATCTGCGTGGCCGAGGGGCCCTGCAGGAAGTGGGTGAAGCTGAGGACGGACACGCCCGAGAGCACGACCGGTCTCCTTTCGGGTGGGTCAGAGGGCCGGGACGCGCACGTCGTGGGCCTCGTCGACGCTCTCCAACGAGATGCCCTTCGTCTCCCGCGCGAAGGCCACCGCGACCGTGGAGATGACGGCCGCGACCAGCAGGTACACCGCGATCGGCGCGGACGAGTCGTACGCCCGCAGCAGCGACGCGGTGATGAACGGCGCCAGCGACCCGGCGAAGATCGAGGTCATCTGGTAGCCGAAGGACACCCCGGAGTACCGCATCCGGGTCGGGAACATCTCGGCCATCATCGCCGGCTGTGGCGCGTACATGAGCGCGTGCACGACGACGCCGAGGACGAGCGCGACCACGATCAGCACGTCGCTGCCGGTGTCCATCAGCGGGAAGCCGACGAACCCCCAGCCGCACATCAGCACCGAGCCCGCGAGGAAGACGGGCCGGCGTCCGATGCGGTCGGCGAGGTCGCCGAACAGCGGCACGATCGCGAGGTGGATGACGTGCACGATGACCAGCAGCAGCAGGATGTCGGTCGTGCTGCTCCCCACCTCGATCGACAGGTAGGTGATCGAGAACGTGACGACGACCTGGTAGAGGATGTTCTCGGCCACCCGGGCGCCCATCGCGACGAGGATGCCCCGCGGGTAGCGGCGCACGACCTCGAAGACACCCGCGTTCCGCACGGCCTCTGCCTTCGCCTTCTCGACCGCCTGCAGGAAGATCGGTGCGTCCTCGACCTGGGTGCGGATGTAGTACCCGATCAGCACGATCACCGCCGACGCCCAGAACGCGACCCGCCAGCCCCACGAGAGGAACGCGTCCTCGGGCAGCGTGAAGGCCAGCGACAGCAGCACGATCGTCGCCAGCAGGTTGCCGACCGGCAGGCCCGCCTGCGGCCAGCTCGACCAGAACGCGCGCCGCTCCGGCGGGCTGTGCTCGCCCACCAGCAGGACGGCACCGCCCCACTCGCCGCCCACGGCGAAGCCCTGCACGAAGCGCAGCACCACCAGCAACGCCGGAGCCCCGTAGCCGATCGCGTCGAAACCGGGGAGGCAGCCGATGAGGAACGTGGCGGCCCCGACCAGCAGCAGGCTCACCTGCAACAGCTTCTTCCGCCCGTACCGGTCGCCGAAGTAGCCGAACACCATGCCACCGAGCGGGCGGGCGACGAAGCCGACCGCGTAGATGAGCAGCGCGTTGATGACCCCGTCGAGCCGGTTGCCCGTGCTGGGGAAGAACAGCGCGCCGAAGACCAGCGCGGACGCGGCCGAGTAGAGCAGGAACTCGTACCACTCGGCGACGGTGCCGGCCATGGAGGCGGCGATGACCTTGCGCAGCTTGGTGGGGGCAGGGGAGGGTCGACTCACGGAGGGCTCCTTCGCCATGTGGTCGGGGGAACGGACGGGTCAGAGAGCGCTTCCGTGCTCCCGCATCACCGCGCGGACGTCCGCGCCGTCGATCTCGCGGTAGCGCAGCGACTTGCGCAGCGACACCGACGTCGCGACCGCAGCCGCGTGGCCGTACTCGAAGCACTGCGCGGTGACGCGGGCCGACGCGAGCGCCTCGTGCTCCGCGGACAGGCAACGGCCCGCGGTGATGACGTTCTCGCCGGTCGCGGGCACGAGGGCGAGGTAGGGGACCTCGTAGACGTCGCCGAGCAGCCACTCCAGTCGCGGCCGGTCCCCGCTGTGCAGCTCGATCGGCCACGGTGACCGGACGACGCCGTCGGGGCGCTTGCGGCAGCCCAGGACGTCGTCGTTGCGGAGGGTCTCCGCGCCGACGATGGAGCGGGTCTGGCGGATGCCCGCCTCGACGCCGGTGTCGACGACGTGGGCGCCGGCGCATCCGGGGACGTGTGCGCGCAGGAACGCCGCGTAGTCCCGGACCTGGGCGCGGCCGAGCATCTCGGCCTCGGTGAAGTCGGCGGGGTCGACGACGTTGAGCATCCGGCCGTCGCGCGCGGTCAGCCGGGTGGCGTTGACCAGCAGCTCGTGCGGCCGGGTGGTGCGGAAGATCCAGATCTTGGAGCGGGGCAGGTCCAGCCCGTCGTCGCGGGCGGCGATGATCGCCTCCGACACCCAGGGCGCGCAGATCGTGTCGCGGCCCCACGCCCGGTCGAACTCCGGCACGTCGACGTCGCCGAGCCGGAAGAACATCGTCGGGTTCTGGATGGAGCCGTCGGCGCCGAAGACGGTCCGGTGCCCCGCCCTCGCGACGACGGCGGCGTCCCCGGACGCGTCGATCGTGCGGGCCGCGCGGATCGTGGAGCGACCGGCCGTGGACTCGACGACGACGCCGTGGTGGGTCCCGTCCGCGTCGAGGAGGACCCCGACGACGGTGGTGTGCAGCAAGACGGTGACGCCCGCGGCCGTCAGCAGGTGGTCGGCGACCTCGCGCCAGACGAGGGGATCGTGCGCCTCGGTGAACGTCTTGCCGTAGAGCTGCGGGTCGGTGAGCCCGCCGCGTTCGCGCAGGAGCCCGCGGAAGCGCGCCGTGAACCCCTCGATCACGCGCCGACGTCCCTCGTCGGTCTCGGCGGCGAGGTAGGACCCGCAGATCGTCCCCGACATGCCCGCGACGGCGGCGCCGCCGCAGAAGCCGTACTTCTCGACCAGCACGACGGAGTGGCCCGCCTCGGCGGCGACCGTCGCCGCGGCGACGCCGGCCGCGCCGCCCCCGACCACCACGACGTCGACGTCGTGCAGCACGGGGAGCCCGGCGCCCCCGTCGCTCGTCAGGTGCCATCCGGGGAACTCGCCGACCGGTCGTCCATCACTCATATATCGGTTCTACATCGCTAGTATGGGCGCGGGCAAGAGGGCGGTGGAAGGAGCGGGGGCGTGGCGGAGCGGCAGAACAAGGCCGAGCAGGTCTACGAGATCCTGGAGGAGATGATCACGTTCCAGGAGCTCCCGCCCGGGGTGTCGGTGTCGGAGTCGAGCCTCATGGAGAAGCTCGGCTACGGGCGGACCCCGGTCCGGGAGGCCCTGCAACGGCTCGCGCGCGAGCGGATGGTGGAGATCCACCCCCACCGCGGCGTCTTCGTGGCTCCCGCCTCGGTCGAGGCCCAGTTCCGGCTGCTGGAGCTGCGCAGAGGGCTGGAGGAGATGGCCGTCCGGTTCGCGACCTACCGCGCGACCACCCGGCAGAAGGAGGCCATGCTCGCCCTGACCGTCGACCTGGACGGCTTCGTCGGCGAGGACGTGCGCGCGTTCGCCGAGCTGCTCAAGCGCTCGCACTCGATGGTCGTCGAGGCCGCGCACAACGACTACATGGAGCTCGCGATGACGCCGCTCCAGTCGTTGACCCGCCGGTTCTGGTTCGCGCACATCCCCGACGTGGCCGAGCACCTGCGCATCGCGGCGGACCTGCACGGTTCGGTCCTGCGCGCCGTCGCTCACGGCGACGAGGCCGAGGCCGTCGCCGCGTCACACCGTCTCAACGACTACCTGGTCGACCTCACCTATCGCGCCCTTGGTGGGCCCGCCACCCCGCGCACGGCCGGCTGACGTCGAACGCGGGGATACCTCCGACGACGTAGCGCGTCCCACGAGCGTGAGCACCGCGACGTAGGCCAGGAGTATTCGCCGTACGGACGCCCTCGACGCCTCCTCGGCGCAGCCTTCTCGTACCCGGTCGATCAGTTCCCGGCCGGCCGGCGAGACGGCCCGAGGAGACGGCGATGAGCACCCCCACCCAGCACCTGGCGCAGGCCCCGAGCCCTGGCCGGATCGCGCACGAGCTGGAGACCCGGCTGACCGGCCCCTTGCACCTGCCCGGCGACGCCGCGTACGAGCGGCAACGCGACAGCTTCCACGGCGCGCCGGCCGCGGTCATCGACGCCGAGACGGTTGCGGACGTCCAGGCCGCCGTCCGCGCCGCCCACGAGAACGGACTCCCGCTCACCGTGCTGTCCACCGGCCACGGCACGGTCGCCGCGACCGACGGCGGGCTGCTGCTGCGGACCTCGCGGATGGCGCAGGTACTGGTCGACCCCGACCGGCGCGTCGCGCGGGTGGGGCCGGGTGCGCGGTGGAGCGAGGTCGTCGCGGCCGCCGAGCCGTTCGGGCTCGCGCCGCTGTCCGGGGACACGCCGTCGGTCGGCGTCGTCGGCTACACGCTGGGCGGCGGGCTGTCCTGGCTGTCGCGCAAGTACGGGTTCGCCGCCGACAGCCTGATCAAGGCCGAGCTCGTCGCGGCGGACGGCCGCGTGGTCGTCGCCGACCGGCACCACCACCCCGACCTGTACTGGGCGATCCGTGGCGGGAGCGGCAACTTCGGGGTCGTCACCTCGCTGGAGCTGCGGCTCTTCCCGGTGCCGAGCGTGTACGGCGGCAACGCCGAGTTCGCGGTCGACGGGGCCGAGGGCGCGCTGCGCTACCTGGCTGAGCACGAGCTGCCCGACGAGCTGTCGGTCTCGGTGGTGGTCGGCAAGGAGTCGCTGACGATCCGCGCGGTGCACGCCGGGGAGAACGGACAGGACGCACTGCGGCCACTGCTGGACGCCGCCGGCACGCCGACCACGAGCACGTTCCGCGAGATGCGCTACTCCGAGGTCTCGACGATCGGGGGCACGCCGCCGATCACGTTCGCGATGTACGACGAGCTCTCGGAGGACACGATCAGAGCGGTCGTCGAGAGCGGCGTGACGGTCGAGGTCAAGCCGTGGGGCGGCGCGATCGCGCACCCGAACCACGACGACCCCGGCCCGGTCAGCCACCGCGACGCCCGGTTCGTCATGAAGATCGCCGCGCCGGCCGCCGACGCGATCACGGCCACGGCCACCGGCGGCTCGTTCCTCAACTTCCTGCACGACACGACGCGGACGCAGGACGCGTTCACGGCGGAGAACATCCGCCGGCTGCGGGAGGTCAAGACGGCGTACGACCCGGGGAACCTCTTCCACCGCAACCACAACATCGCGCCGCTCGGTGAACCCACGACGCCCGAGATCCGCTGACCGCAGCACGTCGGCCGACCATCCGCACGCCATCGACCGACATCCGCCTTCCGGAGAAGATGCGACCATGACGGAAAACGCTGACCGGTCTTCTGCCGTGATCGATACCACCGTGCCGCACTCGGCGCGGGTCTGGAACTACTGGCTGGGAGGCAAGGACAACTACGCCGTCGACCGACGCCCGTGTCCCCCACGGCGACGAGCCGGCGGGTGCTGGTGGTCGTAGGCGTAGGTCGTCATGCGCGCAGGATCGGCCGGACCGGGTGCTCCCCGCGGCGAAACGGCGAAAGTCGGTTGCAGGTGCGAATGTGGCGGGATGCGGATCAGCGTTTTCGGCTACATCGGCGACGGCCCGGCCCCCGTGGAGGGCTACGTGGAGCGGCTGCGCCGGGTGCGCGACGAGGGCTTCACGCGCTTGTGGACCGCGCAGCTCCCGCCCGACCCCGACCTGCTGACGATCCTGGCCGTGGCGACGCGGGAGGTCGAGGGCATCGAGGTCGGCACCGGGGTGCTGCCGATCCAGATGCAGCACCCGATGGCGCTGGCCCAGCGGGCCCTGACCGTCAACCTGGTCTCCGGCGGGCGGCTGCTGCTGGGCATCGGGATGAACCACCGTCCGGTCGTGGAGAACATGTGGGGGATGTCCTGGGACCGCCCGGTGAAGCAGATGTCGGAGTACCTCGACGGGCTGCTCCCGCTGCTCGCCGGCGACGCGGCCGACGCCGCGGGCGAGTTCACCACCACCCGGGGAGGCCTGCGGATCCCCGGCGCGCCGACGCCGCCCGTGTACGTCGCCGCGCTCGGGCCGCAGATGCTGCGGCTGGCCGGGCGCCGGACGGCCGGCACCGTCACGTGGATGACGGGGCCCCGCACGCTCGCCGAGCACGTCGGGCCGAGCCTGCGGGCGGCGGCAGGCGATCGGCCCGTCGAGGTCGTCGCGGCCCTGCCGATCTGCGTCACGGACGACGCCGCGGCCGCGCGGGCCGCGGCGGCGCGGGACTTCGCCGTCTACGGCACGCTCCCGTCCTACCGGGCGATGCTCGACCGGGAGGGCTGGGCCGGGCCCGAGGACGCCGCGCTCATCGGCACGGAGTCCGAGGTCGCGGCGCGGATCGACGAGCTGCGCGCGGCGGGTGTCGACGAGTTCACCGGCGCGCCGTTCGGCTCCACGGAGCAGCAGGCGCGCAGCCGGGCCCTCATGCTCACCTGTCGCCCGTGACGCCGGGCTGCTGTCGCGGGTGCTCGACCGCGATGATCCGGACGATGCGCTGGTACGGCGGTTCGAGCGGTGGGTCGACCTCGCCGAGCACCAGGCGGTACCGGTGGCCGGCCTCGATCGGCCCGTCCAAGGCCTTCCGGAGCCGAGGCGGCGTCATGACGACGTCGCGCGGGATGACGAGTTGGCCGCACTCGGCGGTGACCGCGACGGAGTTGATCCCCCAGTAGCTGGCGCCCTCGCTGACCTCGTTCACCGTGCACGACGTCACCCGGAATTCGGCGGCTTCCGTCCACTCCCCGGTGGCCCACAGCTCGGCCGCGTAGACGGCGACCGTCACCGGGACGAGAATCGCGAAGGCCCTCAGGACCTCGAACAACGTGCTGTGCTCCCGTTCGACCACGCAACCCCCAGGTTCCCCGTGCCGGTCGGGATGATCGAAGCAGAATGCGCTGACAGCGCACAGCGAACGTAGGCTTCCCGCCGTGGACGAGCTGGCATCGGTCGACGGCACCATCGGCCCGGCCGACGAGATGACGATCCCGATCACCGACGACGGGCTGCTGCGCGGGGACGGCGTGTTCGAGGTCGCCCGCCTCTACGCCGGGCGCCCGTTCGCGTGGGACGAGCACGTCGAGCGGCTCCAGCGGTCGGCGGCGAACGTCCGCCTGGAGTTCGACCTGGACGCCGCGCTGGCCGAGGTCGACGCGCTGCTCGCGCGGGTGGGGCCCGTCGACGGCGCGCTGCGGCTGCTGGTCACGCGCGGGGGGCGGCGAGTGGCCGTGGCCGGCCCGCTCCCCGACCGGCCGCCGGCCGTCACGCTCGGCACGATCCAGTACACGCCGACGCGGGTGCTCGACGCCGTCAAGTCGCTGTCGTACGCCGCGAACATGCTGGCGTCGCGGCTCGCGCGGGAGGCGGGCGCCGACGAGGCCCTCCTGGTGACGCCGCACGGCCGGGTGCTCGAGGCCCCGACCTCGGCGTTCTTCTACGTGCTCGACGGCCGCCTGCACACCCCGCCGCTCGCCGACCACATCCTCGACTCGATCACCCGGCGTCACGTGCTCGAGCTCATGGGGGCGACGGCGCGGGTGCTGCACTGCGACCAGCTCGTCGAGCTGGAGGAGGCGTTCCTCGCCTCGACGACGCGCGAGGTCCAGCCGGTGTCCGCGATCGACGGGCGGCCACTGCCCGTCACTCCGGGGCCGAGGACGGCCGCGGCCGCCGATGCCTTGAGGCGCCGCATCGAGGCGAGCTGACACGTCGCCGACCGCCCGCACCTTCTGCAGTGGGCGCAGCGCCATCGGATGCGCAGGAAGGACCGCCGCGCCGATGCGGAGAACTGGATCCGGTCGGGCGCTCAGGTGCGCATCCGGACATATCGCAAGCGCCACGGCGTGGACCACTACACCGCTTACGACGACCTGCGTGCGGCTCACCCCGGGCGACGAGCTGCGGGGCCGTCCGCCCGGACCCGGTGCCCAGACGTCGAGCGGAGCCGGGCGAGGAGTTCGGCTGGGTGATCGTCGGCGACCAGCGGATGTTCGTTGTCGGCCACACCCCGAACGGCGTGCCGTTCTGAATCCTGTCGGGGCCGCCCTCTAACCTCGCCGCCGACGGGTGACAGGAGGGGCCGAGGTGCACAGCGCGTTCACCTACCTCACGGTGGGCAAGTCCGAGCTGTACCGCCGGGTGATGCTCGCCTTCGTCGCCGCGAAGCGCCGCTTCACCGTGCACCTGCGTCCCGAGGACGTGCACGCGGCGCTCGGCGGCACACCCGATCTCGCCGCGGTCGCCGATGCGCTGGTGGCCCTCGAAGGCTGGGGCAACCTGCGGTCGGACCCCGACACCAGCCGCGTCACCACCGTCGAGGACTTCCACCGCGCCCGCTTCCTCTACCAGCTCACCCGGGAGGGCGAGGCCGCGGAGGAGGCGCTGGCCGTCTACGACGACGCGCTCGGCAGGCGGGGCGCGCTGCAGGCCGTCGCGCTCACCGACATCGCCACCCAGCTGCGCGCGCTGCTGGAGCTCGCCACGGGGCCCGACCCCGATCCGGCGAAGGTGCACCTGTCGCTGCGGGCGCTGGTCGACCGCTTCACCGATCTGGCCGCCAATGCGCAAGCGTTCATGGGGTCGCTGCAGCGCTCGATCGACCTGCACGACGCCGACGCGGAGGCGTTCCGCGCCTACAAGGACCGGCTGATCGACTACCTGCAGCGCTTCATCACCGATCTCGTGGCCACCGGCGCGGAGATCGCCGGGCTGGTCGCGCGCGTCGAGGAGGCCGGCGTGGAGGCGCTGCTCGACGTCGCGGCCCGCCGCGAGGCGTCCGATGCCGCCCCCGGAGCGGGCGCCGACGGCGCCGACCCGCGCGAAGTCGAGTTCGCCCGGGGCGCGGCGCTCTGGCGAGAACGCTGGGCGGGGTTCCGCGCCTGGTTCGTCAGCACGCCGCAGCATCCCAGCCAGGCCAAGCTGCTGCGCTCCCAGGCGCGGGCGGCCATCCCGCAGCTGCTGCACGTCGTGGCCGCGCTGAACGAGCGCCGCACCGGCCGGTCCGACCGGTCGGCCGACTTCCGCACGCTCGCCCTCTGGTTCGCACAGGCACCGGACGAGGCCGCGATGCACCGGTTGTGGCGCAGCGCGTTCGGCCTCTCCCCCGCCCGGCACCTCACGGTCGACGCCGACACGCTCGCCGCCCGTGCCGACGAGCCCGTACCCGCGAACACACCATGGGCGCAGGCCCCGCCGCTGGAGATCAGCCCGCGGCTGCGGCGCACCGGCAGTTACGAGCGGCGCGGCAGGCCCGCACGCATCACCGACCGATCCGCGGGGCGCCGGCACCTCGCCGAGCTGGCCGCGCAGGAGGCCGCGCAGCTGGCCGAGGCGCGGGCGGCGCTCACCACCGAGCGTCCGATCCGGCTCTCCGACATCGCGACGCTGGACGAGGAGCCGTTCCGGCTGTTCCTCGGCCTGCTCGGCGACGCGCTCACCGCCCTCACCCCGGGCCGTCGGGAGGTGTCCACCACCACGTCCGACGGGTCGATGGCGGTGCAGCTCACCGTGCTCGACCAGGCCGGCGAGATCGCCATCCGCACCCCGCACGGCGTGTTCCGCGGGCCCGACCACCTCGTCCACATCGTCGACCTCACGGCGGAGCGCGCGGAGCTCACGGCATGAGCGAGCTTGCGAGCGAATCATGTAACAGCGCCTGCGCGCTGCGTTATTTCCCGATGGGCCGGCCGAGCGCCGGCGAGGCCGAGCGATGAGCAGCGCTCTCGACGCCGTCACCGCGGGCCGCCGGTCGGAGCTGACCAAGGCCGCGCGGGCCCTGCTCCGCCGCCCGGTCCTGCGCGCGCACGGACCGGACGCCGAGCTCGTCGTGCTCGTCCGCCGGCACGCGAGCGAGCTGCGCGCCTGGTTCGACCGCAACACCGGCTGGCGGCTCGTCGTCGACAGCGAGGTGGCGCGGCTGGTCAAGACCGTCCCCGACACCGCCGACGCCACCCATCCCGCGCGCGACCCGCGCAGCCGCGCCGCGTTCTCCCGCCGCCGCTACGTGCTCACCTGCCTTGCGCTCGCCGTGCTGGAGCGCGCCGACGCGCAGATCACGCTGGGGCGGCTGGCCGAGCAGATCGTGCTGGCGGCGGCCGACCCCGGCCTCGCGGCGGCCGGCGTCTCGTTCGCCCTGGAACGCCGGGAGGAGCGCACCGACCTCGTCTCGGTGGTCCGGCTGCTGCTCCACCTGGGCGTGCTGTCCCGTGTGGCCGGCGACGAGGACGCCTTCGTCCGGGACGACGGCGACGCGCTCTACGACGTGGAACGCCGGGTCCTCGCGGCCCTGCTCGCGAGCCCTCGCGGCCCGTCCACGATCGCGGCGGCGGGCCACGAGGAACGGCTCACCGCGCTCACCGAAGAGCTGCCCGCCACCACCGACGACCTGCGCAACCAGCAGATCCGCCACCGTCTCACCCGCAGGCTGCTCGACGAGCCCGTGCTCTACCACGCCGACCTCGACGACACCGAGCTCGCGTACCTCACGAGCCAGCGGCACGCGATCACCAGCCGGATCACGGAGCTCACGGGCCTGGTGGCGGAGGTGCGGGCCGAGGGCATCGCGATGGTCGACCCGCAGGACGACCTCACCGACGTCCGCATGCCCGAGACCGGCACGGAGGGCCACGCCACGCTGCTGCTCGCCGAGCACCTGGCGGCGGCCGACGGTCCGGTACCGCTGCCCGCGCTGCACAACCACGTCCGCACGCAGGCCGCCGCCCACCGGTCGTACTGGCGCAAGGACGCCA
The DNA here is from genome assembly GCF_054486945.1 of Pseudonocardia wallangbongensis. NCBI lineage: Bacteria > Bacillati > Actinomycetota > Actinomycetes > Pseudonocardiales > Pseudonocardiaceae > Pseudonocardia > Pseudonocardia wallangbongensis. The sequence continues at coordinate 101,275 of NZ_JBRERS010000004.1, read as the reverse complement.
CCGCGCCCGGCGCGGAGATCGAGCTCACCGAGCAGGCGCTGCGGCGGCTGGAGGCGCTGCGCCTGGTGCGGCGTACCGGCACCGAGGTGCACGCACTTCCCGCGCTGTCGCGCTTCGCCGTGGGCCAGGCGCAGATCCAGGAGGCAAGGCGATGACCGCGCTCCCCGAGCCGGGCCGAGAGCGCTGGCAGCCGGTGCGCGCGGGTCTCGTCGACCTGTTCTACTACGACGTCGAGGAGTTCTGGTTCCACGACGGGCGGCTGCTGCTGCGCGGCAACAACGGCACCGGCAAGTCGAAGGTGCTCGCGCTGGTGCTGCCGTTCCTGCTCGACGGCGACCTGTCGCCGCACCGGGTCGAGCCGGACGCCGACCCGAAGAAGCGCATGGAGTGGAACCTCCTGCTCGGCGGTGACCACCCGCACCCGGAGCGCCTCGGCTACACCTGGCTGGAGTTCGGCAGGCGCCGCGACGACGGCACGGCCGAGTTCCGCACGATCGGATGCGGGCTCAAGGCGGTGGCCGGACGCGGGGTCGCGCGGCACTGGTTCTTCGTCACCGAGCAACGGGTCGGTACGGAGCTGCAACTGGTCGACGCCACCCGCACCGCGCTCACCCGCGAGCGGCTCGGCGAGACGATCGCGGGGCACGGGCACGTGTACGACCGCCGACAGGACTACCGGCGCGCCATCGACGAGGCCCTGTTCGGGCTGGGCGAGGGCCGCTACGGCGCGCTCGTCGACCTGCTGGTGCAGCTGCGGCAGCCCCAGCTGTCGAAGCGGCCGAGCGAGCAGAAGCTGTCCGACGCGCTCACCGAGGCCCTCCCGCCGCTCGACCAGGCCGTGGTCGCCGACGTCGCCGAGGCGTTCCGCAGCCTGGAGGAGGACCGCGACGAGCTCACCGCGATGGTCGAGGCCCACGGGTCCGCGCAGGCGTTCCTCGGGCACTACCGGCGCTATGCCGCCACCGCGGCACGCCGGCGCGCCGAGCGTCCTCGACAGGCCGAGCAGCGCTACCGCTCCGCACGCGAGGCGCTCGCCGACGCCGAGCAGGCGCACCGGGAGGCCGACGAGGCCGCCACGGCGGCCCAGCACCGGCTCGACGAGCTCGCCGTGGAGGCCGACGGGCTTCAGGCCCGCGATCGGTCGCTCCGCACCAGCCCGGAGATGCGCAGTGCTCAGGAGCTGGCACGCCTCGCCGAGGAGGCCCGCCGCCGGCGTGCCGACGCGGAGACCACGGCACGGCAGGCGCGGGACGCCGCCGAGACCGTGGCCACGCGGCGGAACCGGCGGGATGCCGCGACCGCACGCACCCGCGCGGCCGACGAGGAGCTCACCTCGCTGGGGGAGGGTGCCGCGTCCACCGCGGTTGATGCGCGGCTCGGCCCGGAGCACGCCACCCGGATCGACAACGAGCTGGCCGGCGGCGGGCAGGGAGAAGGGTGGCTGCGCGGCCTGCGGCACGCCGCCGAGGACCTCGTCGGGCGCCAGGAGCGCTCGATCCGGCACGTCGAGGGACTGCTCACCGCGGAGTCGAAGGCCGCTCAGGCGCTCCTCGCCGCGCGGGCCGAGGTCGACCGGCTGGCATCGGCGATCTCCGCCCTCGCCGATCGGCGCGCCGACGCGGACGCGGCCGTCGGGCAGCGGGGTGCCGAGCTCCTCGCCGCGGTGCGCGCGCACCTGTCGTCCACCACCGAGCTCGCGGTCCCCGACGTCGAGGTCGTCGCCGCCGCGCTGGAGCTGTGGGTCGGCACCCTGGAAGGCCCGAGCCCGGCTCGAACCGCGGTCGACACCGCAGGCCGGGCCGCCACCGAGACGCTCGCCCGGCTGGGGGCCGAGCTCGACCGGCGCGCCGCCGATGCGGCCGACCGCGCCGCCGAGCTGGCCGCCGAGATCGCACGGCTCGAGGCGGGCGAGCACGGCGCCCCGCCGGCTCCGCACACGCGCGACCCGGCAGCCCGCGCCGACCGGTCCGGGGCCCCGCTGTGGCAGCTCGTCGACTTCGTCGCGGCCGTTCCCGACGCCGACCGGAGCGGGCTCGAGGCCGCGCTCGAGGCGTCCGGCATCCTCGACGCATGGCTCGACCCGGGCGGGACGCTGCGCGACCGCACCGGCGACGTCCTGCTCGCCCCGTCCGACGGGGATCGGCCCGGCACCGCCCTGACCGCCGTCCTGCGCCCCGCGATCGACCCGGACGACGCCCGCGCCGCCGCCGTCCCGGAGTCCGCGGTCACGCGGGTGCTCGCGGCGATCGGGCTGGGGAGCGGTGGCGCCGGCACCTGGGTGGATGCTGCCGGCCGGTTCCGGATCGGGGTGCTCACCGGCGCCTGGCACAAGCCCGCCGCGCAGTACATCGGGCGCGGTGCGCGGGAGGCCGCCCGGCGGGTCCGGCTCGCCGCGCTGCGCGCCGACGCCGACCAGGTCGCGGCCGAGCAGGGTCGGATCGTCACGGAGCAGCGCAGGCTCACCCGCCGCCGCGACGCGCTGACGGCGGAGATCGACGGCCAGCCCACCGACACGGACCTGCGCGAGGCGCACGCGCACGTCGCGGCGCTGGCCAGGCAGCACGCCGATCTCGCGCGGGAGCACGCCGACGCCGACGGCCTGCTCGTGGACGCCACCGCAGACGCCGAGGGCGCGGCCGAGGCGCTCGTCACCGGCGCGGCGGACGTCGGGCTCCCGGCCGATCGCGCGGGGCTCGACGGCGTGCGTACCGGCCTCACGCAGTACCGGGTCGCGCTCGCCGGGTTGTGGCCCGCCGTCCGGGCGCTCGCCACGGCGCGCGAGAGCGAGCGGGACGCCGTCCGCGACCTGGAGGAGGGCGAGGCGGCGCACGAGGACGCCGTCGCGCGCACCGCCGACGCCGAGCGCGCCGCCCGGCACGCCGCCGAGGAGCACGCCACGCTGCAGGAGACCCTCGGCGACACCGTGAAGGAGCTGGAGGCCAAGCTCGCCGACGTCGCCGATCGCCTCGCCGCCAACGCGCGCGGCCGGAAGGCCGCTTCCGGCGAGCACGTGCGGGCGGTCGGGGCCCGCGGGGAGGCCGAGGGCACGCGCAAGGCCGCCGGCACGTCGCTCGAGGACGCCACCCGCGAGCGGGCCGACGCGGCGGAGGCCATGCGGCGGTTCGCCGCCACCGGCCTGCTCGCCGTCGCGCTGCCCGAGCTCGGCGTGCCCGACCCGGCCGACACCTGGGCGCCGGACCCGACGGTCCGGCTCGCCCGCCAGATCGACCAGGAGCTGTCCGCCACCGCCGCGGACGACCCGGCGTGGGACCGCGTGCAACGGCGGGTCACCGACGAGCTCAAGACGCTCACCGACACCCTCGCCCGGCAGGGCAACAACGCGTCGGCGCAGCTGCTCGAGGACGGGATCGTCGTCGAGGTCGTGTTCCGAGGTCGGCCCGCCACGGTCCCCGAGCTAACCCACGCGCTCGGCACCGAGGTGGCCGACCGGCAGCGGCTGCTCGACGAGCGCGAGCGGGAGATCCTGGAGAGCCACCTGGTCAACGAGGTGGCGAGCACGCTGCAGGAGCTGATCGCCGAGGCGGAGCGCCAGGTGCAGCGCATGAACGCCGAGCTGTCCGACCGGCCCACCAGCACCGGTATGCGGCTGCGGCTCGAGTGGCGGCCACGCGACGACGGCCCGGCCGGGCTCGCCGAGGCGCGGCGCAGGCTGCTGCGGCAGAGCTCCGACGCCTGGTCGGCGGAGGACCGCGCCGCCGTCGGCGGCTTCCTGCAGGACCGCATCGCCGAGATCAGGGCCCGCGACGAGGCGGGCACCTGGCTGGAGCACCTCACCACGGCGCTGGACTACCGCGGCTGGCACCGGTTCGTCATCGAGCGGCACCAGAACGGCCAGTGGCGACCCGCCACCGGGCCGGCCTCGGGCGGCGAACGCGTGCTCGCGGCGAGCGTGCCGCTGTTCGCTGCGGCGTCCGCGCACTACGCCTCGGCGGGCAACCCGCACGCCCCCCGGCTGGTCACGCTCGACGAGGCGTTCGCCGGCGTCGACGACAACGCCCGCGCGAAGTACCTCGGTTTGCTCGCCGCGTTCGACCTCGACGTCGTGATGACCAGCGAGCGCGAGTGGGGCTGCTACCCGGAGGTGCCGGGGCTCGCGATCGCGCAGCTGGCGCGCACCGACGGCGTGGCGGCCGTCCTGGTCACCAACTGGCGGTGGGACGGGGAGCAGCGCAGGGTCGTGCCCCGCCCGGTCGCCGTGCCGGCGGAGGCTCCGCCGGCGGCGGAGGAGGTGGCGCTGTTCTGACCGCGGACGACCGGCTGCGGAGGCTGCTCGGCGCCGACGAGCTCGCCTGGTTGCTCCACCGCGTGCGCCGACGGCTGGAGCGGGGCGAGCCGGTCGCCGGCACGGTCACGTTGGCGCGGGCCACGCCGGAGCAGCGTGACGCGGTGGCGCGCCTCCTCGGCCGCCGTCCACGCGACGGTGCCACCGTCAGCGTCCGGCTCGAGGACCTCGACGCGGTGCTGCGGCGCTCCGGGGTGCATCCGGACGGGCTGGCCGCGGGTGTCGTGGCGCTCACCGGACCGGTGCGCGACCGCCGGACTGCCGAGGCGAAGGCTGAGGCTGCGTGGGCCGCCGCGTTCGGCCGCCTGGATCCCGCGGTCGACGCGCACCCGGAGCTGGAAGCCTGGGCCGGTGGGCTCCGGAGCACGGGAACGGTCCGCCGCGTCTCGCGCGACCCGGTCACCGCGGCCACGCTGCTCGGCCGGCTGGCCGCCGTCCTCGCTGCCCTCCCCGCCGACGCGGAACCGGTGGGCCGGTTCGCCGAACGGATCCTCGGCTCCGCACACGCGCTCGACGCCGACCGGCCGCTCTCCGGGCTCGCGTTCGGGGCGGCACGGGTGCTCGGCCGGGTCGGTGACGGTGACGGGGCCGCGTGGCGGCGCGACGTGTGGGCGTCGGTCGGGCTGCTGCGCGACGAGCTGTCCAGCACGGTCCTGGTGCTGAACCTCCCCGTCGCCACCGACACGCCCACCGGCCGGATGCTCGCCGGCCTGCGCGCGACCGGGGAGCCGGCCGTGCTCACGCTCCGGCAGCTACGGCGCCCACCGCGGCTGCACTGCCGGGGCACCGTCTCGATCTGCGAGAACCCGGTCGTCGTGGCGGAAGCCGCCGACCGGCTCGGGGCCGCGGCCGGCCCACTGGTGTGCATCGGCGGCCAGCCGGGCGTTGCGGCGATGACGGTGCTGCGCAGCCTCGCCGAGGGCGGCGCCCGGTTGCGCTACCACGGCGACTTCGACTGGGGTGGGCTGCGCATCGGGAACGTCGTGTTCGGGCGGCTTCCCGTCGAGCCGTGGCGGTTCGACGCCGCGGCGTACCGGTCCGCGACGGCTCACGGCGCCGGCCGCCCGCTGAGCGCCGAGCCGATCGCGTGCGCGTGGGACCCGGAGCTCGCCGAGGAGATGCGCCGCACGGGTCGCGCCGTCGAGGAGGAACGCGTGGTCGACGACCTGCTCGCGGACCTGGCCCAGCCGCTTGACCCGGATAGGTCTTCTGGCTAACCATCGGACCACTCCCCAACGACGAGGAGCTCCTGTGGAACCGTCGCTGCTCTCCCTCCTGCCTCCGCTCGTCACGATCGTGTGCGCGATCGCCACCCGCCGGATCCTGATCTCCCTGGGGCTCGGCATCGTCCTCGGAGCTCTCCTCTACGCCCAGGGGAACGTCCTCGCGGCCGGGGCCTTCGTGCTCGACATCGCGGGCGGGCTCGTCATCGACGACGGGGCGGTGGCCGAGGAGGTGTACATCCTCGGCGTCGTGCTGCTCCTGGGCGTCCTGACGTCGCTGATCTACGTCTCGGGTGGTCTCGTGGCCTTCGCGGCCTGGGCGATCACGAGGGTCCGGACGCGGGTGCAGGCGCAGCTGGTCCCGGTCGCCGTCGGGATCGTGATCTTCTTCGACGACGCGTTCAGCAGCCTGGTCGGCGGGAACATCAGCCGGTCCATCACCGACCAGCACCGCATCTCGCGCGCCAAGCTGTCCTACCTGGTGGACTCCACGGCGGCGCCCGTCATCGTCCTGGTGCCGATCTCGGGCTGGGCGGCCTTCATCGCCGCGACCATGGCGGGCATCCTCGACGCCAACGGCATCACGGGGATCAGCGGCTACGAGGCGTTCCTGCAGTCGTTGCCGATGAACCTGTACGCGATCACGGCCTTGCTGCTCGCCATCGCGACGGCGGTCCTGAGCCTCGAGCTCGGATCCATGCGCCGTCACGAGCGGGCGGCCGTCGAGGACGGGTTGCTCGTCGACCACTCGCGCGGGCCGGTGCCGGGCGAGACCGACCGCACCCTGGAGGCGCGCGGCGACGGGCGCGTCGGTGACCTGCTCTGGCCCGTCCTGGTGCTCACCGGGGTCACCCTGGTCTGCGCCGTGTGGATCGGCATCGCCGGCACCGAGGGCCCGCTCGGCCCGATGGAGATCCTCACCAACACCGACGTCATCGTCTCGCTCCTGGTCGGCGTCGTCGCCGCGTGCCTGCTCTCGACGGGCACGCTGCTCGCGCGGCGCACGCCGGGCGCGCTGGTGGGCCGCGCGGCGGTGGCCGGCCTGCGGTCGATGCTGGTGGCCGCCGCGGTGCTGTTCCTCGCCTGGGTCACCGCCGGGGTGATCTCCGAGCTGGGCATCGGCGAGTACCTGGCCGGGCTCGTCGACGCCGCGTTGCCGCTCGCCCTGCTGCCGGTCCTGCTGTTCGCGCTGGCCTCGTTCATCTCGTTCTCGATCGGCAGCACGTTCGGGACGTTCGGTCTGCTGCTCCCGATCGCGGGCGAGGTCGCCGTGGCCCTCGACCCCGGGCTGCTCGTGCCGATGTTCGGTGCCGTGCTCGCCGGGGCCATCTTCGGCGACCACACGTCGCCGCTGTCGGACACCACGATCCTGGCGTCGATCGGCTCGGGCATCCAGCTCGTCGAGCACGTCACCACGCAGCTGCCGTTCGCCCTGGTCGCGGCGGCCGCGGCCGCGGTGGGTTACGTCCTGCTCGGCGTCACCGGCAGCGGTGTGGTCGGCCTGCTCGCCGCCGTCGTGACGCTCGCGGTCGCGATCGGCGTGCTCTGGGCGCGATCACCCCGCGTCGGGACCGTGGCGGAGCCGAGCCCGGGAGGCTGAGCCGCCGCCCCAACCAAATGCCGATCAGACCGGTCGTCATCGGCATGGACACATCACGGAGCAGGATCGGGTTCGGCGCAGGGGCGCTCGCGGTCACGCTCGGCGCGCTGCTCCTCGGCACGCTGGTGGCGCCGGCCGCGTCGGCCGCCCCGGCCCGCTCGTCGTGGGCACCCGCGGACACGGCGCCGATCCGGCCCGGTGTCAGCCTCGAGACCGACGGCGCGTCCTGCACCAGCAACTTCGTGTTCACCAGCGGCACCCGCACGTTCCTCGGCCAGGCTGCCCACTGCGCCAGCACCGGGACCGCCACCGACACCAGCGGGTGCACCGCCGGGAGCCTCCCGCTCGGCACCCCCGTCACCGTCCGGGCCGCCGACGGCACCACCCGCACCGGCCGGCTCGCCTACAGCTCGTGGCTGGCGATGCAGGAGCGCGGCGAGACCGACCCGGACCTCTGCCGGTACAACGACTTCGCCCTCGTCGAGGTCGCCGCCTCCGATGTCGCCGACGTCAACCCGACCATCCCGTTCTTCGGTGGCCCCACCGGCCTCGACGCCGACGGCCTCAGCCGCGGCGAGCACGTCTACGGCTACGGCAACTCGCCATTGCGGCTGGGGATCGAGAAGATCAGCCCGCAGGCCGGGCTCGCGGTGACGGACATGGGCTCAGGCCGCGGCCACCAGGTCTACATGCTCACCCCCGGTGTACCCGGCGACTCCGGAAGCGCCTACCTCGACGACGCGGGCAACGCGGTGGGTGTGCTGTCCACGCTCAGCTTCAGCCCGATGCCGGGCAGCAACGGTGTGGCCGACCTCGCGCAGGCGCTGGACTACGCCGCCGCGCACGGCGACGTGGGCAACGTGGAGCTGGTGCCGGGCACCCGGCCGTTCGACCCCGGCCCGGCCGACGACATCGTCGACAAGCTGCGCGCCCTGGTCCGATGAGCCGGCCGATCAGCCCTCGTCGAGCCGGAACCCGACCTTCATGCCGACCTGGAAGTAGCTCAGCCGCTCCTCCTGCACCGCCCCGCGGATCTCGGTGACCTCGAACCACTCGACGTTGCGCAGCGTCTGCGTGGCCCGGTCGATGCCGTGCCGGATCGCCTCGTCGAGGCTGTTCGAGCTGCTGCCGACGATCTCGGTGACGCGATAGACGTGGTCCATCGCAGTAGCGAACCACGGCGATGGGGAGTCCGCTGCCGCTACTTGGCGGGCAAGGTGCGTGCCTGGACGGCTCCGCGCCGCACCCAGGTGGCGAGCTGGGTCTCAGTGCGCACGTCGTCGGGCTCGACCCGGAGGAACCCCTTCATGGTGCGGCCACCCATCACCGAGGGGAACGCGGCCGTGGACTCCAAGAGTCGCTCCCGCTCGGCGGGGTCGATGCGCACCAGGATCCCGCCCTCGCGGCTGGCGCAGACGGCCATGTTGCCGCCCAGCAGGAACGCCAGCCCACCGAACATCTTCTGCTCGGCCAGATCCGGCTCGGCGAGCAGCAGATCCCGGATGCGCTCCGCGAGGTCCTCGTCGTACGCCACGGCCGGGACGCTACGCCCAGCCGTGGCCGTGCCTCAGCTCCCGGCGATCGGCTCGCGGTCGCGGTCGCGGAAGCCGTGGACGTCCATCTCGCGCACGAGCGGGTCGTCGTTCGTGCCGAGCACGCGCCAGTCCTCGTCCGGCTCGAGGATCTTCTCGGCCGAGCGGATCGTGAGGTAGTCGAGGTCGGGCGCCGTGGCCGGGGCCGACTCGCCTGCGGCGACCCGCTTGGCCGCGTCCAGCAGCAGCCTGCGCATGCGGATGATGGCCTTGTCCGTGGTGCCGAGGCGCTCCTGGGTGCGGTCGTAGATGGGCTTCATCGACTCGGTGGCCATGAGGTCCTGGCTGGCGAACTCCGCGATGCCGGAGAAGGTGGTGGTGCGCTGCTCGTCGCGGTCGATCCCGTACTCGTTCTCCGCGGTGTACTCGCGCGGGACGATCCCGTCCCCGTCCACCTCGCCGCGGGCGAGCTTGAACGGCGAGACCGAGAACAGCGGCGCCCCGCCCACCCCGCGGGAGTTGTCGATCACCCGGGTGGTGAAGCTGATCCGCCAGGTGTTGTGGTCGTCGATCGGGACGAACATGCCGTGCCGCACGCCGAACGGGACCGTCGCGATCACCGTGTGGTACGGGAAGCAGAAGGCGCTCATCCGCACGTGCTTGTTCCCGTTGGGCGTGGTGCGGATGCCGACGTACTTGAAGCCGTACCAGGTGTCCTCGACCTCGAGCCGCGGCGCGCGGTCGTGGAGCCAGAACTTCCACGACGAGGGGTTCGACGGGTACCCGGGCTTGTCGGAGCCGTCGTCCGGGAGGTCCGCGGCACCGGCCCACTGGTGCAGCCAGGAGATGTGCGACGTGTCGAGGTTGCCCTCCATCGCCTGCACCCAGTTGCAGGTGGTGTGCATCTTCGTGGCCTGGACGTGCTCCGGTGCGAGCGTCTCGGAACCGAAGTCGCGGAACGGGGTCATCGAGTCGGGCGGGCCCATGTAGGTCCAGACGAGGCCGCCGGACTCGTGCGTCGGGTAGGCCTTGGCCGTGACCCGGTTCTTGAAGGAGCTGCTGGGCGGCTCGCTCGGCATGTCGATGCAGCGGCCGTCGGCGTCGAACTGCCAGCCGTGGTAGGGGCAGCGCAGCCCGCAGGTCCCGTCCGGCCCGGCCTCGTTGCGGCCGTAGTACAGCGAGGCGCCGCGGTGCGGGCAGTTCTCCTGGATCAGCCCGACCCGGCCGTTCAGGTCGCGGAAGGCGACCAGGTCCTCGCCCAGCAGGCGCACGCGGACGGGGTCGCCGCCGGGGAGCGGCGCCTCGGTCGCCAGCAGCGCGGGCGTCCAGTAGCGACGCAACAGCTGCCCCATGGGGGTGCCGGGCCCGACGCGCGTGAGCAGCTCGTTGTCCTCGGTTGACAGCATCGTCGCCCCTCTCCGAAGCCACCGCTCCTCGATACGTTTGCTATAGCTAAACAGATTGTCTGAAGTAGTGTCAACAAAATTGTCGACGATCAGTCGGTCTGGGCCAGCCATGCGGTGGCGAACCACATCGTCCCGAGCGCGTAGCGGTCGACCCCGTTGACCTCGCGGCGGGCGATCGTCGACCGGTAGGTGCGGCTGAACCACGCCACCGCGAGGTCCCGGCCGCTCAGCAGCTCGACCTGCTGGTAGGCCCTCGTCCGCTCCGCGGCGTCGGGACTGACGCGCGCGACGTCGAGGAGCCGGTCCACCTCCGGGTTCGAGTACTCGCCGTGGTTGGCGCTGCCACCGGTGCCCAGCAGCCTGCCCACGCCCGGATACGCCGTGTTGACCTCACCCACCCACGTCGTGAGCTGGAAGTTCCCGCTCTGGGTCACCGTGGAGGTGAACTCCGCGAGGTCGTAGAACTTCAGCTCGATCGTGATACCCACGGCAGCCATCTGCGCCTGCACGAACTCCGCGAACTGGACCCGGCTCGTGCTCGTGGTGAACGTGAAGTCGGGGTTGCCGCCGTCGGCCCGGTACTCGTCGACGAGCTGCCGCGCACGCTGCGGGTCGTAGGTCGGCCACGCGTCGGACGCCGCCTGAGTGTGGTACGGGCTGTCGTCGCCGAACAGGCTCTTCGCCGGTACGAGGCGGCCGTTGTACTGGCTCACGGCCAGCGCGTTCATGTCGAGCGCCCGGATCACGGCCTCCCGCATCCGGTGGTCGTCGAACGGCGGCTGCGCGAAGTTGAACCGCAGGAACTCCCCGCCGTCGCCAGGGCCGTAGTAGACCTCCAGGTTCGGGTCGTCGAGCGCGCGCACGAGCTCCTGGTTGTAGCCGGCGAAGATCAGGTCGACGTCGCCGTTCTGGACCGACGCGTACCGCGACTCGGTGTCCGGCAGCGGCCGGAACTCCAGACCGTCGAGGTAGGGCAGGTCCGGCTGCCAGTAGTCGTCGTTGCGGACGAGGACGGTCTTGGAGTCCCGGACCCACTCGGCGAACTTGAAAGGGCCCGCGCCGACGGGGTGGTTGCCGACGTCGTCGCCGTACCGCTGCAACGCGGCCGGCGAGATGATCATGCCGAGCGCGCCCTCGGTGAACGACAGCGCGAAGAGCATCGAGAACTCAGAGACCGGCTCGGTGAGCGCGAACTCCACCGTCAGCGGGTCGACCGCACGCATCGACCGGATCGCCATCGCGCCGCCGTGACCGGGTGACGTGGGCGTGTCGATGTGCCGCTGCACGTTGATGATCACTGCGTTCGCGTCGAGGTCGGTGCCGTCGTGGAACCGGACGCCCGGCCGCAGCCGCAGCAGCCACGTCCGGCCGCCGTCCTGGGTGTCCATCGACTGCGCCAGGTACGGCTCGACGCCGCCGTCCGGCGTCATCCGCATCAGCGAGTCGTACACGGCGCTGGCCGCGGAGTTGCCGTTCAGGACGGTCGGGTCGAAGCTCGTGGCCTCCGCCGTCCCGCCCATCACGAGAGTCCCGCCGCGTTGCGGTGGACCGTCGGCCGCCGGATCGCCCCCGTAGGGGTTGACGGCACCGAGCGGCGGCGCGTCGTCGACCCGCCCGATCCCCGGTGCCGCACCACAGGACGCCACCAGCACGACAACTGCGATCGTCGCCACGGCGGACCACAGTCGCCAGAACCGCATCGACCAGCACTCCTCATCGAGCCGCAAAGGTTGTCCCAGCTAACTGAAATCGGGCCCGAGTGTCAACGAGATCGGCGGCCATCAACAATAGTGATACCGCGGCAGAAACAATAGGAATTTCTGCTCCGCGCACGACGCGCCTACCGTCATGGCGACTCTGCAAGTCTACTCAAAAGGACCGGAGCGCCGTGACAACCGGACTGGGCATCACTCTCACCGATGAGATGATCGAGCGCGTCGACTCGGCGTTGACGAGCGGCAAGCCGATCGTCGTGAGCTACGTCGCCGACGGCAGGCCCCGCATGTCGCTGCGCGGCTCCACCCACGTGCACGGGCCCGACCAGCTCGCGCTCTGGGTGCGCAAGAGCGCCGGGCTGGTCGAGGCGATCACCCGCAACCCCGCGGTGGGCCTGCTGTACCGCGACTCGGACACGCGGACGACCTACGTGTTCTCCGGCAGTGCCCGCGTCGCCGACGACGCCGAGACGCGCACCGCGGTCTACGACGCGAGCGCGCAGGCGGAACGCGACCACGACCCCGAACGCAAGGGGTTCGCGATCCTGATCGACCTCGACGAGGTCACCGGCGGCACCGTCGGCGGCACCATGGTCTCGATGAAGCGCGAGCGCTGACGGATCCGGCCCGGTTCACGGTCCACCGCGGGATCGTGGGTCCCGGCCCGGTGCCAGCAGGGCCAGCCGGTCGTTGATGAACGCGCTGAACTCGGCGAGCTCGCGCTCCCGCAACGCCTGACGGCGTTGCCGGGCGGAGAGCGAGCGCTCCGAGACGATCAGGGTGACGGCGACGCCGGCGACGAACGCCATTCCGGTGAGCAGGATGAAAAGGATCAGGTTATCGGCCATGGAACCATGGTCGGCGCGCCCGGTGTGCAGTTCCAGATCGACTGCGGCGCAGATGTGACGAGGAAGTGACGCCACCGACACGCGGGCGCAGCACCTCGTCGAACCTAAACGTCAGAAGTGACACAGAACCGGAAAGTAGTGACGGTTCATCGGCCGGCCGAGGACCGCATGCCCGGTGCCGTGCCATCATCGCACAGTGAGCGCCGACAGCGATCCACACGGGGGTGTGACGCCCGGGATCGTGGCGGACGAGCTCGTCCGATGCCGGCGCCGCGGCCTCGGGCGCCTCGACGCGGCGCTCGGATCCGAGCCACCCGTCGAGCTTCCGGTGCTCGAACGCCTCGGCCTCAAGAGCTCCCCTGCCGGCCGACGGACGTCGGCGGATCGCGGTGTCGTCATCGGCACCCTCATCCGGCTGGGGATCGCCGACCTCAGCGACGATCGCCCCGAGGACGGGCGCCTGCTGACCGAGTTGTTCTTCGGGGAGTCCCCGACGACGATCCCCGCGATGAGCCCGGGTGAGCTGCTGGATGCGGCGCTGCGCCGCCGCCGCGGGGTGAGCGAGGCGGCCTTCCGCCGGGAACGCCGGCAGGCGTGCCTGCGCCTGGGCCGGGTGCTTCTGGATCTCGGGGTGCCCGTCGAGCCGCGCGCCGACCCGCTGGTGCGGACGAGCGCTGCGGCCGTGCTCGCCCTGGCGCAGGACCCGTCGGCCGACGACGCGGCGATACTCGAGCAGCTACGCGAGATGGCGCGCGAGTTCGGCGTCGGCGAGGCCCTCGAGGTGATCACGACGTTCGATACCCCCGATATTCTCGGATGATTTGAGGCGGATACCCTCGGCGTACTCCTCACGACGGCGGCCAAATCATGAACGGTCTCCGGTATCCCGGCACTAGGCGGCGGAAATGGATCGAAGCGACGGTCACTTTCGGGCGATGGCCCGCCTGTTGCCGGCGGATGCGCCGGCCGTGTGGCACCCGGTCGACGACGCATTGATCGCCGGCCCGGAAGGGTTGTTGGGTGACCCGCGCGAGCTGTTCGTCCCCGAGGTGGTGACCCAACTGGACGCCGTGCTCGGTTTCGAGGGCACGCTGTCCCGGTGCCGTGACCAACTCGTGCGCACCCCCCTCGTCGTCAACCTGACGGCCAGCACCCTGACGGGTGACCACACCCGCAAGGTGACCGTCATGTCGATCGCCGACGCGCTGCGGCTCGGCGCGACGGCGGTGGCGTGCCACCTCAACTTCAGCGCACCCAGCGAGAACGAGATGATCCAGCGCTTCGGGAGCGTCGTCGCCGAGGCCCGCCGGTTCGGGATGCCGGTCGTCGCGATCACCTACCCCCGGGGGGTCCGCGAGGACGGCAGCGACGAGAACTACTTCGGCCTGCGCGCCGCGGATCCGGACGCCTTCGCCCTCAAGGTCGCGCACGCGGTCCGGGTGGCGACCGAGCTCGGCGCGTCCGTGGTCAAGACCGTGTACACGGGCACGGCGGAATCCTTCCGCCGCGTCGTCGACGGGGCCTGCGGGGTGCCGGTCCTGATCGCCGGGGAGGAGTACGACCCGACCGAGGAGGTCCTGGACCGGGCCGAGGCGGCCGTCCGGGTCGGGGCCCGGGGGGTGGCGTTCGGTCGCCAGATCTTCGAGCGGAAGGACCCGGCGACCTTCCTCGTCGAGCTACGGGATCGGCTCGGTATCGCCTACACCAAGTGCTGCTCCGGCGCGGATCATTCCCCGACGACATAGCGGAGGCCGACGTCGTCCGTGCGGATGTTCACGTCGCCCCGGCCCCGATACGCCGGGTGGGCCCGCCATTTCTCCTGGCGCCACGACCCGCCTTTGACGACGCGCCGGATGTGGTCGCCCGGCCGGTAGTAGTCGAACGTCCACTCGAAGCAGTTGCCCATCAGGTCCTTCGGCATCTCGACGCCGGGCCGCGCGACGGCTTCGAACGCCCCCACCGGGCTCGTCCCGCCGACTCCGTACTCGATCGAGTTGATCGGGCCGTCGAGGGGCGCCCGGCCGAGCCGCCACACGCAGGCCGCCTCCCACTCGTCCTCGCTCGGCAGCCGCACGAGCTCGCCGAGCTCCAGGGACTTCCACGCGCAGAACGCGTTTGCCTCGTGCCAGGAGATCCCGATGACCGGATGCAGCCCCGACGTGGGGCCGCGGTACGACCAGAACCGCGGCGCCTCGATGGGACGCCGGAAGTTCTCGCCCGCGTACCGGGCCAGGTCGTCGTCGCCGAGGTCCATGAACCGAACCAGTGCTGCGGCTTGGGCCGGGCTCGCCAGTTGGTCGCGCAGGAGCCGCACGATGCGCTCGGGATGCCCGCGCAGCGTGTCCCGTTTGCGCATCCAGTTCAGCACGAACTGCTCGACCGTGTCCCTGCGCGACCTCCAGTCCCACCCGGCATCGGTCCACAGCTCCCGCTCGTGGTATCCGCCGGCCGCCACGAACTCCGCGTACTCCGCGTTCGTCACCGGCACATCGGCGATCCAGAACGGCTTCAGCTCGATCGTCCGCCGCTCGCTCGCCACCGCGGAGCTGATCTTCGCGAGGTCCACGTCCGGGACCGCGATGCCCGGACCCAGCCGCCACTCCCCGCCGGGAACGCGGTGCATGGCGGAGGTGGGGTCGCCGCGTCGAGGCGCCGGGTTCTTCCACCCCATCCCCGCGAGCGCTTCCATCGCGTCGATCGACGTGACGACCGTGTCGGCGCGGGAGAGCAGGCCACGCAGCGCGAGGCGGATCGAGCGGCCGGTCTCGGAGTCGCCGTCGAGGCGTGCGGCGGTGTGGGCCCGGGCGGCGAGCACCGGGTCGGCGGCGGCCAGCTTCAGCGTGAAGTCCTCGCCGTGCAGCTGCGCTGCCGCGGACGCCATCCCCTCCGTGTCGCCTGCCGAGTCCCGCGCTTCGGGCCCGGGCACCGCGTCCGCCGCGCCGGGCCCCGCCGTTGCGTGGATCAGCTCCAGGACGCGGTCGGTCTCCATCGTCAGGGCGGCGAGGAGCTGCCGCACGATCCGATGCGAGAAGCCGTAGGAGCGACGCTCGTCCTCGACGAGCATGTGCAGGTCGATCGCGACGTCGAGGACCTCGGCGGGCGCCGGCTCGGCGAGGCCCTCCTCCTGCAGCCCGTCCGCGATCGCGGCCCGCGTCCGGACCCGGTCGAGCGTCCTGCCCGCCGTGTCGGCCGGACGGCTCATCGTGCGGGCGAGGCCGGCGAGCACCCGGATCAGCGGCACGTCCGCGAGCAGCGGCCACGGGTCGGCGCCCGAGCGCCCCTGGGTGGTGACGAGGGCCGCGATCGCGCGTTCGGGCAACAGCCGGGGATGGAAGTGGAGCTGGTCGCGCTCCCGCAGGATCGCCGCGGCGATCGCGTTGCCGAAGAGGCGGGCGTCCGTCCTCGCGATGGGGGCCACGCCCGCATCGAGGTAGGTCTGGAGCCGGAAGGGGCTGGAGTAGAACTCCGCGAGCTCGGGGTCCTCGGTGATCGCGGAGCGGACGTCGAGCGCGACGTCGACCCCGCGCCCCGCGGCGATCGCGACGATCTGGCGGGCCGTCACCGGGGAGAGCTCGACCGCCGTCGGTTCCTCCCCGCGGGCGCTGTGCAGGGGGATCAGCTGGTCGCGGGTGCGGCAGGACACCACGACGCGGCGCGCTCCGAGCTGGAAGCAGCCCGCGACGACGGCCCTCCACTCCAACATCCACTGGGTGAGCGCCTGCGAGTGCGCCCCCACCTCGTTGTAGCCGTCGAGGATCACGGCTCCCCCGTCGGCGAGGAACTCCGGGAAGGTGCACCACGCGGTGGAGTCGACGACGCGGTTCCAGCATTCCTCGACCCAGGCCAGGTCGATCGCCCGGCCGGGCGGGTGGTCGAACAGCGGCGCGTAGAACGTCTCGAGCGGTCTGCCGTTCTCCGGAGAGCGCAGGACATCGAGCGCGCATTGGGCGTTGAGCTGCCTGAGCTGCAACGTCTTGCCGCTACCGGGTTCGCCGATGACCGTCACCAGGCTCGCGGTGCGCGGATCGGAGAGGAGGTCGTGCAAGGAGTGGCTGATCGGTGCTGACGCGTTTGCGCCCAGGCCCAGTATTCGCAACGGCAGCTCGGCGACAATGCGATCGCGGCGGTCGAACGACCAATTGACGACCGTTCTCAGCGCGAACGCCTCACGGCTGCGGGCGGGCCGGTTGTCCCGGATCTCCGCAATGAGCCCCGGGGTGGCCGCGACGAATCGGGCGTGCCCCGCTTGCAGGAGCCTGACCAGCTCGGACGAGGTGGCGCAGACACCGCCGACGCCGGCGTCGGCGATGGGGACCACCGTCGGCACCACCGACCGGGGGAACTCCGCCAGGTACGGTTCGACGTCGGCGATCCAGCGGGCCACCCGACGGATGTCGGTGACGTCGCCGTTCCAGTCGATGCCCGGGCCGACGGGGAGATCCGCGTGCTGCCCGTCCCGAGCTTCACCGGTGACGACGGCGATGTCGACCGCGGCGAGGTTCGCCAGCCGGAGCCACTCCGACGCACCGCGCGCCGTCAGCGGTTGACGCATTACCGCAACGAGGCAATCGAACGGCTGATTTCGTGTCGGGGTGACAACTTCGGCGGACCGGTCGGCCGCGCGAAGGCGAGCGCGCAGTTCTTCGTTTGCGAGCGGGCTGTCGCCCCAGATACCGAACGTCGTCGCTGGAGGCAAGAACGCCCTCCTGTCAACATCGTCCGGGGCGCCGGCCGTCGCCGGCGAACGGCTCGACAGGCATTCTTCCATTCGATCGACGGGATGGCATCTCGCCGACGGCACGCGCTGCTCGCGCGGCTGGGCCGCGGCGGCCGACGCCCTGCCGGCCCTACATCGCGGCGCAGCTCCCTTGACCTGACGGGGTTTCTGGCTAACCATCGGACCACTCCTCAACGACGAGGAGTCGCCGTGGAACCGTCGCTGCTGTCCCTGCTCCCGCCTCCTTCTCGATCGGCAGCACCTTCGGGACGTTCGGTCTGCTGCTCCCGATCGCGGGCGAGATCGCCGTGGCCCTCGACCCCGGGCTGCTCGTGCCGATGTTCAGCGCCGTGCTCGCCGGCGCGATCTTCGGCGACCACACCTCCCCGCTGTCGGACACCACGATCCTGTCCTCGATCGGATCCGCCATCCAGCTCGTCGACCACGTCACCACACAGCTGCCGTTCGCGCTGGTCGCGGCGGCGTCCGCGGTGGGCTACGTCGTGCTGGGCGTGACGGGCAACGGCGCGGCCGGGCTGGTCACCGCACTCGCGGTCGGTGTGCTCTGGATGCGCTCGACCCGAATCGGGGCCCTACCCGCGCCGGAGTCCAGCGGCTGAACCGGGCGCCGGTCATTCCCCGATCCCGGCAGCCCCGCTCATCAGCGCGGCAAGTAGGCGCTCCCGAAGCTCGACGACGATCGATCCGATCCGGTCGTGGAGCATGGCATTCGCGTCGAGCGCACCGAGGACTTCACCGATGTCTCGCTGCACAGACGTCGGAGGCAGCATGATCGGCAGATCGCCCAGGGTCCTGGTGCTGATGGAATTGATGGCCGACCCAGTGCGGTTCCGATCTATCCAGTCCCGAGCCGCCGGTGCTCCGAGGCAGTACACCAAGTATGAGGAATCGACGATGCGCCGGGGGCGTAGGCGGATGCACCCGGGCCCCAGTAACCAGCCCTGCTGCCCTGGACCGACCAGCCCACTCCTACCCGGTTCACCGGTGCGGACACAGACGACGTCACCCTGTTCCAGCCGATATCGGGTCAATCTCGCGGCCTCGCGCTCCGTCACGAACTCGGTGTCACCGACCAGGCCGTTGTAGCGGATGGTGCGCGGGACGACGAGTCGCTGCGGCGTTCTGCGCCCCATCGTCCTCGCAACGTGCCCGGGACCGGCCAGGATATCGCAGATGTCACCCAACAGTGCCCTCTGCCAGCCCAGCGAAGATTCTGGCCGGCCGTCGACCTGCTTCTCATCGACGCGCGTGACGCTGTAGTCAAGCAACCGGTCGAGCTCACCTGCCCGGTTTCTGATCTCGGCCAGCTCGAGTCTCAGTTCGGTGATCGACCGGGCGGACGATGCGCTCGCCGCGTCCGCCCGGGTCGCGATGTACGAACGCGGGTTGAGCACGAAACGCCGCTCACGAATCTCCTCGAGGTGGACACTCCGAGCGAATCCTGGCGGCAGCTCGCGTGCCACCGATCCGCCGCGGCCTCGAGAATCCCGATATGCACTGACGATCTGCTCGATGTCATCGTCGCCGAGTACGCGCTGTCTACGGTCACCCGTCGATCCCAGCAGCGTCGCGTCAATGAATAGCACCTCGGTCGAGACCTGCCGAGGCGCCCGCAACACCCAGAGCGTAACCGGGATGCCGGTGGCGGCGAACAAACCCGGCGGAAGGGCCATCACACACTCGACGGCACCCGCTTCCACCATTTGCTCCCTGATCGCGACTTCGGCTGGGTTCTGACTGGAGGTGGCGCCGTTCGCCGTCAGGACTGCGGCTCGGCCGCCGGGCCGGAGCACCGTCACCGCGTGTTGCAGCCATGCGAAGTTTGCGTTGTGCCGGGGCGGCTCGCCGTACGGCCAACGCCTGCTGTCCGTTCGAGTCTCCGAGCGCCAATCGGTCAGGTTGAACGGCGGATTCGCGAGCACGACGTCGAACCACTTCTCATGGTCGAGGTCGGCGTCGAGCGCCATCGATGAGCTGATGGTCATCTTGACACCGGCCAGCGCCGCCGCCATCGACGTACGTCGCACGTAACGCTGGTTCACCGCATGACCGGTCAGGGCTGCGGTCGCCGTTACCGCATTTCCGCGTTCCGCGTGCAGGACAGCACCGAGAAGCAGCTCCCCGGAGCGACAGAACGGGTCGTAGACACGATCCGATGAGATTGGATCCGCCACACCGACCATGACACGCACCACCGAGCGCGGCGTGTGGGTGTCGCCGCCACGCGCAGTGGCCGACGCCATGAGCGCCTGCAATTCGAGAAGGAAGTGAATCACGCCACCCCGATCGCCCGGCATCTCGAGCTCGTCGAGCACGTGAATGAATCGATAAATCGACTCGTCTCCGCCGGCATCCCACTCCGGGTCCGGGAGATGCACGGGCACCGACCCGTTTGCCAGATCTCGCAAGACATGATCCAGCCCGAAACGCAGAAGATCAGATCGACCATCATGCTTCAGTTGACGCCAGTGCGTCGAAGCTCGAATCCTGATGATCAGGAGTGCCACGAGCAGGTCGAACGCTGAATCGATGTCGAGCGTCCCCCGCGCCTTTACAAAGGCGGACCACACCCGCTGGGCGAGGTCCGACCCGGGGCGCACCGGAATCGACCCGGCGGTCCGTGCCGCCTCCGTCGAGCGACCCTGCAGCAGGAAGCGGTCACCGTAGGTGGTTCCGGGTAGCTCATCGGGCCCCAACGCGTTTTTCGGGATGCGCCGGGATCCCAACCACTCGGCAATCTCACTGAATACGAACATCTCCGTGGCACCCACCCGCCTGGGCGCTGGAAAGTCCGGATGCCGCTTCCGCCAGTTGCTGACAGCGGCAGAACCGACTCCGGCGCGCCTCGCGACGTCCACGGCAGAAACCCACTGGGGAGTTCGCGTCATCCGACACCACCGCGGGTCCCGATCGCACTTCGCCGCACGAGGAGATCAGGCACACGGTCGCGCAACTCCAGTTCAGCGATGATCGCCGGCGACAACAGGCCGAGCAGACGGTAAACCGTGTCGTGGTCGGCATCGAGGTGCCGATGGTGGATCGGCTCGTGGTGCATGATCCGGTTGCGCAGCACGAGGACGTTCGAGAAGTCCTGGTGCAGGGCGCGGCGGGCCGCGCCCGGGAACACGCGATGCAGAGCCGGCGTCCAGAGCGTTCGGTGATACCTACTGCTGATCAATGAGACCCAGAACCCGAAAGTCAGTTGCGCAACGACGTCGTCGGGAACCTCCGGCCGCCGCTGGAGCTGGGCCAATTGCCGCTTCGCATCCGCCACCTTCCGCCGCCCGTTCACGTCGAGCGGTGCCGAATGCCACCAGTCCTGCCGGGAGAACTTCGAGGCGAGACTGCTGTGGAGCGCGTTGCGCAGTGCCAGTTCGAGGCGATTGAGCGGCACCACGAACGCGGCGGCCACCTCAAGGTTCCACCACTCCAGCTCGATCGCCGCCGTGGCGTTTCCCCCAGTGGCCGCCAAGTAGGGTGTGAACCGCGGCGTCGAGAGGACGACGTCGACCCATGCGGGGGGCTGGGTACTCATGGCGTCCTCCACCATCCGATCGAGGGTCGCCGGAGCAGGCAGTGCTACACTCGGGCCCGTAAGCCCCGGGTCGCCCCTGCTTCTGCATGCCGCCCGGGGCAAGCTCTTTTCCAGGCCCTCGTGCCATCACCCCGCTAAGGGCAAGGCTAGCGTCGCGCCTAGTCCAAGTCAAGCACTGCAGTACTCGAAACTGTGAATAACGGGCCCGCGACGCCGGAACACCTACGGGCATGATGGGCGCCGTGACGACCTCGGCATCCCGCTCCGGGCTCGACCTCCGCTGGGTCGACCCCGCCACCCGTCCGCAGGACGACCTGTTCTCCCACGTCAACGGCCAGTGGCTGCGCACGCACGCGATCCCCGACGACCGCGCGCAGGACGGTGCGTTCCGCGCCCTGTACGACAAGGCGGAGGAGGACGTGCGCGCGATCGTCGAGGAGGCGGACGGCGCGCCCGGCACCGACGCACGCCGGATCGCCGACCTGTACGCGTCGTTCATGGACGTCGAGCGGGTCGAGGCGCTGGGGACGGCGCCGCTCGAGCCGCTCCTCGACGAGGTCGCGACCGCCGAGGACCGGGCGGCGCTCGCCGCCGTGCTGGGCCGCCGCCAGCGGGAGGGCCGCACGGCGCTCTTCGGCGCGTTCGTCTCCACCGACCCGAAGAACGCCACGCGGTACCTGGTGCAGCTCGAGCAGTCCGGGCTCGGGCTGCCCGACGAGTCCTACTACCGCGAGGACGCCTACGCCGAGATCCGCACGGCGTACCTCGCGCACCTCGCGCGCCTCGCCGAGCTCGTCGGGCTGCCCGACCCGGCCGGGCTCGCGGAGCGCGTGCTGGACCTCGAGACCGCGCTCGCGGCCGCCTCGTGGGACCGCGTCACCAACCGCGACGCCGAGAAGACCTACACGCTGATGACGCTGCCGGCGCTGCGGCAGAACGCCGCGGAGTTCGACTGGGAGCCGTTCCTCGCGGCCTTCGGCGCGCCGGACGGCGCCTTCGACGAGATCATCGTCCGGCAGCCGAGCTTCGTCGCCGCGGCCGCGAAGCTGTGGGCCGAGCGGCCGCTGTCGCAGTGGCAGGAGTGGCTCGCGATCCACACGGCCTCCGCCTGCGCCGACTACCTCACCGAGGCGATCGTCGAGGAGGACTTCGACTTCCACGGCCGCACGCTGTCGGGCACCCCGCAGCTGCGGGAGCGGTGGAAGCGCGGCGTCGGCGTCGTCCAGGGGGCGGTCGGGGAGGCCGTCGGCCGGCTCTACGTCGAGCGGCACTTCCCCGCGGCGGCGAAGGACCGGATGGTCGAGCTCGTCGCCAACCTCGTCGAGGCCTACCGGCGCAGCATCGGCGAGCTGGACTGGATGAGCCCGGCCACGCGCGAGCGGGCCCTGGCCAAGCTCGCCAAGTTCGGGTCGAAGATCGGCTACCCGGAGAAGTGGAAGGACTACTCGGCCCTCGAGGTCCGGGCCGACGACCTGCTCGGCAACGCGCTGCGCACCGGCGCCTGGAACACCGACTACCAGCTCGCCAAGATCGGCCGGCCGGTCGACCACGACGAGTGGCTGATGACGCCGCAGACCGTCAACGCCTACTACCACCCGCGCATGAACGAGGTGGTGTTCCCGGCCGCGATCCTGCAGCCGCCGTTCTTCGACGCGGAGGCCGACGACGCGGCCAACTACGGCGGGATCGGCGCCGTCATCGGCCACGAGATCGGGCACGGGTTCGACGACCAGGGCTCCAAGTACGACGGCGACGGCAACATGACCGACTGGTGGGAGCCGGGTGACCGCGCGGAGTTCGAGCGCCGCGCCCAGGCGCTGATCGAGCAGTACGACGTGCTCTCCCCCGCCGGGCTGCCCGAACACAAGGTCAACGGGGCGCTCACCGTCGGTGAGAACATCGGCGACCTCGGCGGGCTGACCATCGCGCTCAAGGCGTACGAGATCGCACTGGGCGGCACGGAGGCACCGACGATCGACGGGTTCACCGGGCTGCAGCGGGTGCTCGTCGGCTGGGCGCAGGTGTGGCGGATCGTCACGCGCGAGGCCGAGGCGGTCCGGCGGCTCGCGGTCGACCCGCACTCGCCGCCGGACCAGCGCTGCAACGCGGTCGTCTCGAACCTCGACGCGTTCCACGAGGCGTTCGGCGTGCGGGACGGCGACGCGCTCTACCGGGCGCCTGCGGAGCGGGTGCGGATCTGGTGACCGAGCGCTGGACCAGCGCCGAGTGCGCGGCCGCGTGGGGGGTGAAGCCGGCGACGTGGCTCGGCTACGTCTCGCGGGACCAGGCACCGCAGCCGCTCCCGGAGCCCGACGCGCAGGGACGCAGGCAGTGGGACGCCGGCGAGGTGCGCCGGTACCCGCGGCCGGGCGTCGGGCGCAGCCGGTCCGGCGCCGGGCCCGAGGCCGAGGCGCTGCTCGAGCAGATGCG
Organism: Pseudonocardia wallangbongensis; assembly: GCF_054486945.1. NCBI lineage: Bacteria > Bacillati > Actinomycetota > Actinomycetes > Pseudonocardiales > Pseudonocardiaceae > Pseudonocardia > Pseudonocardia wallangbongensis. The sequence continues at coordinate 77,945 of NZ_JBRERS010000004.1, read as the reverse complement.
GGAGGTCGCCGAGCGCATCGACGAGATGCGCGCCCGCCAGCGAGAGCTGCTGAGCGCCGGCAAGCAGCAGGGCCTGGAGCTCAGCGCGATGGCAACGGCGCTAGGGATCTCGCGCCAAACGGCGTACGGCTGGCTGAAGGACTAGGGCCACCGCACACACCGAGTCGGGACGGGACACATGCCCGGCGCTGTGCGCGGTCCACACCCGGTGTGTGCGGTCGCCCTGACACTCTCCGGGACGGCCGGGCCGAGCAGCTGGTCAGCCGCGGGGCGTCGCGTGGTCGGCCAGCCTCGCGACGCCCGGGGCGGCGTCGGCCCATGAGCCGCCTAGGTCGACGACCGCGATCGCTGCGGTCTTCATCTCCGGCTCCTCGCCGGTCAGCGCCGCGACGAGCTCCGCGACGCCGGGGTTGTGCCCCAGCAGGAGCGCGACGCCGACGTCATCGGGGAGCTCGGCCACGACCGCGAGCAGCGTCTCGACCGGCGCCGCGTACACCCGGTCGTCGACGACCGGGGAGGGCGGCTCGTCGAGCTCGGCCGAGATCAGCCGCCACGTCTGCCGGGTCCGGGTGGCGGGCGAGCAGACCACCGCGTCGAGGCGTCCGACCCGCTCCCGGATCCACCGGCCCGCGGCGGGCGCATCCCGCCGGCCGCGCGCGTTCAGCGGCCGATCCGGGTCCGGCACGTCGTCCGGCCACGCGGACTTCGCGTGCCGCACGACCACGAGCCGGTGGGCGTCCTCGTTCACGGTACGAACTCGCAGAAGCTCTCGTAGTGGTCGTCGGTGTAGTACCAGTGTTGCGGATCGCGCTCGTCCGGCCCACCCGTGACGATCCGGCGGGCACCCCGGTCGCTCGACCCCGGCGTCTCGACCGTGAACTCCCGGTAGTAGCCACGGTCCTCGTCGGGCAGGAGGCCCTCGCGGTTGCCGAACGTGACGCCGTCGTTGCGCGGGTGCTCGTACGGCCCGCCCGCCTCGACGTCGTCGACCACCTCGTGCGCCTCGGGTGGCAGGTCCGCGACGGCGCAGTCGGGCATGCCGTCGTCGACCGCGCCGGTGGCGGCCGGGCCGGCGGCGGGCGGCGCCGCGCTCGGCGCCGCCTGGCAACCGGTCAGCGCGACCACGGCCAGCAGCAGGCCGAGCACCATCCGGATCATGCTTCCCCCAACGCCCGCACACCGTGCCGGCGCACGAACGCGACCGTCTCGAACTGCCGGTCGCCGGGCTCGCCGCCGCGCCACAGGTCGTCGGTGGCGCCGCGCAGGATCTCGGTCAGCGCGAGGAAGCCGGGGAGATCCCCCTCCACCAGCTGCTCGGCGCCGGACCAGAACAACACCACCCGATCGTCGTCGGGCCACCACGTGGCCAGGTCGCGCAGCGAGTCGACCAGGGCGTCGAGGTTGCGGCCCGCCGTCTCCGGCAGCCGCAGGGCCCGTGCGATCGCGGCCTGCGCCTCGCGCATCCCGACCGCCGGCCCGGACACCTCGGCCACGGCGAACCCGCTCCCGGACAGGGTCCGGCGCACGCGCTCGGCATCGATCGGGGCGGCGAGCAGCACCCCGCGGCCGGTCAGGCCGGGCAGGAGCGTCGCGACGCGCACCCGTGCGGTCCGATCCATGCGCCCATTGGATCAGAAGAACCCGTCCCGCCCCTCCAGCACCACGGAACGGCGCGTCGAGCCCGCCCGGTGCCCGAGGTCGGCGCTGATCCGATCCGCCGTCCCCACGAGCAGCGGAACCACCTCCCGGGCCAGCCGCTCCGGATCGGAGCGCCCGCTGGACGTCGACGACGCGAGCGCCGCGACGACCGCCCCGGACCGGTCGCGGACCGGCGCGGACGCGGACAGCAGGCCCTCCTCCAGCTCCTCCGCGACGATCGCCCAGCCCTGCTCGCGCACCGCGCGCAGAGCAGCGCGGAAACCCTCCGGCTCGGTGATCGTGTGCGCGGTGAACGCCCGCAGGCCGGACTCCGCCACGACCCGTTCGACGACCGCCTCCGGCGCCCAGGCCAGGATCGCCCGGCCCATGGACGTGGCGTGCGCGGGGACGCGCGAGCCGATCGACACGTTGATGCTCATGATCCGCCGCACCGGTACCCGGGCGACGTAGACGACCTCGGTGCCGTCGAGCGCGGCGAGGGAGGCCGACTCCCCGGTCTGCTCGGCGAGCGCGAGCAGGTGGGGCTGGGCGGCCTCGATCATGACGTGCGAGCCGGAGTAGTGCTGGCCGATGGAGAGCACGCGCGGCGTCAGCCGCCACCGCGGCCCCTCCGCGAGCACGTACCCGAGCCGCTGCAGCGTCAGCAGGATCCGGCGCACCGCCGGCCGGGACAGGCCGGTGGCGGCGGCCAGCTCGGCGAGGGACGGGTTGGGCAGGTCCTCGTCGAAGGCGAGCAGCACCGCGAAGCCGCGCTCGATGCTCTGGATGTAGTCCCGCTCGCTCTCCGTGCCGGTCATCCCGGCAATCCTCGCACCCCGGTCACCCGAGGTGAGAGCGCAGCTCCGCTCCCATCTCGGCGACGAGGGTGCGGCCGTCGCCGATCGCGCCGGCCATCCAGAAGAAGCCGTGGATGACGCCGGGGTACGTCCTGGCGTTCACCTCGACCCCGGCCTCCTGCAGCCGTTCGGCGTAGGCCCTGCCCTCGTCGCGAAGCGGGTCGAACTCCGCGGTGACGACCATCGCCGGCGGCAGCCCGCTGAGGTCGGGGGCGTGCAGGGGTGCGGCATACGGGTTCTTCTCGTCCTCCGGTGACCGGAGGTAGTGGTCCCAGAACCACTCCATGCTGCCCCGCGTCAGCATGTACCCGTCGGCGTTGTCGCGGTAGGACGCGAACGTCGTGCCCCGCGCCGGCGCCGTCACCGGATAGATGAGCAGCTGGTAGGCGAGGCGCGGCCCCCCGCGGTCCCGAGCCATGAGGGCGACGGCGGCCGCGAGGTTCCCGCCTGCGCTGTCGCCGCCGACGCCCACCTTGGCCGGGTCGGCACCCAGCTCGCCCGCGAGCTCGGCGAGCCGGCTCGTGGCCGCGTAGCAGTCCTCGGCGGGACCCGGGAACTTCGTCTCCGGGCTCAGCCGGTACTGGGCCGACGCGACGACGCACCGCGAGGCGTTGGCCAGCGCCCGGCACGGCTTGTCGACGACCTCGATGTTCCCGACCACCCAGCCGCCGCCGTGGAAGTAGACCAGCAGCGGCAGCGCGGTGCCGGGCTCGGGGTGGTAGACGCGGACCGGCAGGTCTCCGGCCGGACCGGGCACGAGGATGTCCCGGACCTCGCCGACCGGCTCGGGCTCGCCCTGCAGGTCCCGGAACGCCCCGATCGCGTCCCGCGCCTGCGGGACGCTCATCTCGTCGAACGGGGGCGCCCCCTGGGCCTCGAACGCCTCGAGCAGGGCCTGCACGTCAGGCTTCAACGGCATCGCGCACCTCCCCGTTGCGGCTCAGGGCGAAGCCCTCGTAGCCGTTCGCGGCGATGTCGTCGCACCGCTCCCGGTAGACCCCGAGACCGCCGAGGTAGGGGTAGAGGGTGCGGCGCTTGCCCGGGATGTTCGCCCCCACCCACCAGGAGTTGGTCCTCGGCAGCAGCGTCGCGTCACCGACCTCGTGGTGGTGGTCGACCCAGCCGTCCTCCGCCTCGGGCAGCGGCTCGATCCGGTCGACGTCGCGCTCGCGCATGTACCCGACGCAGTCGGCGACCCAGTCGACGTGCTGCTCGATCGCGGCGGTCATGTTCGTGAGGACCGAAGGGCTCTGCGGGCCCGTGAGCGTGAACAGGTTCGGGAAGCCGTGGACGGCGAGCCCGAGGTAGCTCCGGGGCCCCTCCGCCCACTTCTCGGTGAGCGGGACCCCGCCCCTGCCGCGAACGCCCAGCTTGAACAGCGCGCCGGTCATCGCGTCGAAGCCGGTCGCGAAGATGATGCTGTCGACCTCGTACTCACCGTCCCGCGTCCGCACCCCGGCGGGGGTGATCTCCTCGATCGGTGAGCGCCGGACGTCGACCAGCTCCACGTTCTCCCGGTTGAAGGCCTCGTAGTAGCCGTGTTCGAGCGGTGGGCGCTTCGTGAAGAAGGGGTGGTCCTTCGGCGCGAGCAGCTCGGCGATCTCCGGGTCGCGCACGATCCCGCGGATCTTGGAGCGGACGAACTCCGACGCGGTCTCGTTGGCCTCCTCGTCGGTCAGGAGGTCGGTGAAGGTCTCCCCGCCGAGCCGGAAGCCGCCCTTCCCCCAGGCCGCCTCGTAGACGCGGCGGCGCTCCTCGGCGTCGACCTCGAGCGCCGAACGCTCCGCGACGTCGTAGGGCAGGCCCAGCGGCGACTCCCGCATCCGCTGCCAGAGCTCCTTGTAGGACTCCTTGGTCTTCCGCACGTACTCCTCGTCGAGGGGGCGGTTCCACCCCGGGATGTCGTAGTTCGGCGTGCGCTGGAACACGTACAGGCGCTCCACGTCGCCGGCGATCTCGGGGACGACCTGCACCGAGGTGGCGCCGGTGCCGATCACCGCCACCCGCTTCCCGGTGAAGTCGACGCCCTCGTGCGGCCAGTGCCCGGTGTGGTACGAGGTGCCCTCGAAGGTCTCGCGGCCGGGGAACTCGGGCAGGTTGGCGACCGAGAGGCAGCCGACGGCCGTGATCAGGAACTGCGCCGTCGCCCGGCCGCCGTCGTCGGTGCGGACCTCCCAGCGGTTCGTCGCCTCGTCGTACTCCGCCGCGGTGACCCGCGTGTCGAACCGGATGTCGCGGCGCAGGTCGAACCGGTCGGCGACGTGCCGGAGGTAGCCGAGGATCTCGGGCTGTGCGGCGTAGCGCTCGCTCCAGGTCCAGTCCTCCAGGAGCTCCTCGGAGAAGTGGTCCGAGAACACGTAGTAGATGCTCTCGCTGTCACACCGTGCGCCGGGGTAACGGTTCCAGTACCACGTGCCCCCGACGTCGCCCGCGGCCTCGAACACCCGCGCCGACAGGCCGAGCTCGCGCAGGCGGTGCAGCATGTACAACCCGGAGAACCCGGCCCCGACGACGACCGCATCGAGCTCTTCCGTGGGCTTTCCCGACGTGACGGTCACATCCGACTCCCTCGTCCGACGATCCGGTCCGTCCCCAGCATGCGTCACCGCGACCGTCCCCGGGAGGGGTGCCGGGCAAAAAAGAGGTTCATCCTGCGGCGGGTTTCTCCCGGGCTTGACCCGAGGCGCGTCCGGGTGCACTCTCTTCCGTATTGAACGCAGAGCGTTCTTGTTGTACGCATAGCGTACTCGCACGAGGAGGTGCGTGATGGACCAGCGCCGGCTGCGGGACGCCTTCGGCCGCTTCGCCACCGGGGTGACCGTCGTGACCTGCCGGAACGGGGAGGGCAGGCCGCACGGGGCCACGGTCAACGCGTTCACCGCGGTGTCCCTCGAGCCGGCCCTGTGCCAGGTGGCGCTGACGCGGAGGTCCAAGGCGTGCCAGTACCTCGACGCGGCGGGCTTCGCCGTGAACGTGCTGGCCGCGGCGCAACTGCACACCGCGCTGCACTTCGCGGGGCGCCCGCAGGAGCCGGAGCCGGAGTGGGCCGACGGCCCGACGGCGCCGGCGCTGGTGGGCAACGCCGCCACCATCTCCTGCCGGCCGTGGCGCACCTACGACGGCGGGGACCACCTCATCGTGATCGGCGAGGTCGACCACCTCGACGTCACCGATGCCGAGCCGCTGGTGTTCCACGCGGGCGCGTTCCGCGAGCTGCGGGCGCCCGAGACCGGCGTCCACTGGGCCGGCTCCCTCGACTGCCCCGAGGCCGGCTGGTTCGACGCCTCCACCACCTTCACGCCACTGCGGCCGCACGCCGCCTGACCCGACTCCACCGACGCGGAAGGGCCACCATGACCATCCAGCAGGAACGCCCCACCACCACCCGCCCGATGACGGGCGACGACTACATCGAGTCGATCCGCGACGGCCGCGAGGTCTGGATCTACGGGGAGCGCGTCCAGGACGTCACCACGCACCCGGCGTTCCGCAACCCCGTGCGCATGACCGCCCGGCTCTACGACGCCCTGCACGATCCGCAGCACGCCGAGGCGCTCACCGTGCCGACCGACACCGGCAACGGCGGCGTCACGCACCCGTTCTTCCGCAGCCCGCACTCGGTGGACGACCTGCTCGCCGACCGGCGCGCGATCGAGACCTGGGCCCGCATGACCTACGGCTGGATGGGCCGCAGCCCTGACTACAAGGCCAGCTTCCTCGGCACGCTCGGCGCGAACAGCGAGTTCTACGCCCCGTTCGAGGAGAACGCGAAGCGCTGGTACCGGGAGTCGCAGGAGAAGGTCCTGTACTGGAACCACGCGATCATCAACCCGCCGGTGGACCGCAACCTCCCGCCGGACGAGGTCGGCGACGTCTTCATGAAGGTCGAGAAGGAGACCGACGCGGGGCTCGTCGTCTCGGGGGCGAAGGTCGTCGCCACCGGGTCGGCGATCACGAACTACAACTTCATCGCCCACTACGGGCTGCCGATCAAGAAGAAGGAGTTCGCGCTCATCTGCACGGTGCCGATGGACGCACCGGGCATCAAGCTGATCTGCCGCGCCTCCTACACCCAGCAGGCCGCGGTCATGGGCAGCCCCTTCGACTACCCGCTCTCGTCCCGGCTCGACGAGAACGACACGATCTTCGTCTTCGACAAGGTGCTCGTGCCCTGGGAGAACGTCTTCTGCTACGGCGACGTCGACAAGATCAACGGCTTCTTCCCGGTGTCCGGGTTCATCCCGCGCTTCACGTTCCACGGCTGCATCCGGCTGGCCACCAAGCTCGACTTCATCGCCGGGCTGCTGCTCAAGGCCCTGGAGATCACCGGCAGCAAGGACTTCCGCGGTGTGCAGTCGCGGGCGGGCGAGGTCGTCGGCTGGCGCAACACCTTCTACGCCCTCGCCGACGCGATGGCCCGCAACCCCGACGAGTGGACGAACGGCGCGCTCCTGCCGAAGCTCGACTACGGCCTGACCTACCGGATGCTGATGATCCAGGCCTACCCGCGGGTGAAGGAGATCATCGAGTCCGACGTCGCCAGCGGGCTGATCTACCTCAACTCGCACGCCATCGACTTCAAGACCCCCGAGGTGCGGCCGTACCTGGACAAGTACGTCCGCGGCTCGAACGGCTACGCGGCGGTCGAGCGCGTCAAGGTCATGAAAGCGCTCTGGGACGCCGTCGGCTCGGAGTTCGGCGGCCGCCACGAGCTCTACGAGCGCAACTACTCCGGAAACCACGAGAACGTCAAGTCCGAGCTGCTCTTCGCCGCCGAGGCCCAGGGCACCACGGCGGCGATGAAGGGCCTCGCCGAGGCCTGCCTCGCCGAGTACGACATCGACGGCTGGACCGTCCCCGACCTGATCGGCAACGACGACGTGTCGTTCCTGCGCAACCGCTAGGAGAACCGCCATGACCACCACGGAGAAGCACTCCCCGACCGCCGCCGGATCGGGTGCGTCGGCCACCGAGTCGTTCCGCCGCGCCGGCGCGGAGGGTGCAGCGGCCGTCGATCCGCAGCGGGTCGACGCCGTCGTGCGGGCCGTCCTGGAGGGCGTGCACGCCGCCATCCGGACGCACCAGGTCACCTACCCCGAGTTCCAGGCCGCGAAGAAGTGGCTGATCGAGCTCGGCGAGGGCGGCGAGTGGCCGCTGTTCCTCGACGTGTTCCTCGAGCACGTCGTCGAGGAGGTGGCCGCACAGACCCAGCAGGGCACCAAGGGCACCATCCTCGGCCCGTACTACCTGCCCGACCAGCGGCGACTCCCGTCGCCCGCGGCGCTGCCGACCCGCCCGGACGAGGGCGGCACGCCGCTCGTGTTCACCGGCCGGGTCCACGACGTCGACGGCAACCCCGTCGGCGGCGCCGAGCTGGACATCTGGCAGGCCGACGAGCACGGCTACTACTCCGGCTTCGCACCCGACATCCCCGACGGCAACCTGCGCGGCGTGATCGTGGCCGACGACGAGGGCCGGTTCGAGATCACGACGGTGCGGCCCGCGCCGTACCAGATCCCGACCGACGGGCCGACCGGCGCGCTCTGCACCGCCGCCGGGTGGAAGCCGTGGCGGCCGGCGCACCTGCACCTGCTCGTCCGCGCGCCCGCCCACCGGCAGATCACCACGCAGCTGTACTTCCAGGGCGGCGAGTGGCTCGACGCCGACATCGCCGGCGCCACCAAGCCGGAGCTCGTGCTCGACCCGGTCGCCCAGCCGGACGGACCGCTGCGCGTCGAGTACGACTTCGTGCTCGAGCGCGCCGCGTAGAAGAGGGGTTGGAGTGAACGACCTGGCGATCGACCACGTCGAGACGGCACTGCTGGACGTGCCGTTGCGCCGGCCGCACCGGTTCGCCCGCACGAGCATGGACGCCCAGCCGGTGCTGCTGGTGTTCGTGCGCACGGCGGGCGGCGTCACCGGCGTCGGCGAGGGCGTGGTCCCGGCCGGCCCGTGGTGGGGCGGCGAGTCCGTCGAGACCATGCAACTGGTGGTCGAGCGGTACATCGCCCCCCTGCTGCTGGGCCGCCGCGTCGACGACATCGCCGGCATCCAGCGCGATGTCGGCGACGTCGTCGCGGCGAACCTGTACGCGAAGTGCGCGGTGGAGGTCGCGCTGCACGACGCGTGGGCACGCTGCCTCGGCGTCCCCGTGCACACCCTGCTCGGTGGCACCGCCCGCACCTCGGTGCCCGTGACCTGGGCGCTGGGCACCGAACCCGCGCCCGTCGTCGTCGAGGAGGCGCTCGGAAAGCTCGACGCCGGGCTGCACCGCAGCTTCAAGCTCAAGATGGGCGCGCAGGACCCCGCCGACGACGTGGCCCGCATCTGCCTGGTCGCGGAGAAGCTCGCGGGCGTCGCGAGCGTGCGCGTCGACCTCAACGCCCGCTGGGACCGGCTCACCTCGCTCACGCACCTGCCGAAGCTGGTCGACGCCGGGGTCGACCTCGTCGAGCAGCCCGTGCCGGGCGCCGAGTTCGAGGCGCTCGCCGAGATCAACCGCGCGCTGCCCGTCCCCGTGATGGCCGACGAGAGCCTGCGCACCCCCACCGACGCGCTGCGCCTGGCCAAGCTCGGCGCCGCCGACGTGTACTCGCTCAAGACCACGAAGTCGGGCGGGCTTCGCGCGACGAAGGCGATCGCCGAGATCGCCGCGGCCGCCGGGATCCCCTGCCACGCCGGCACGTCGATCGAGAGCCCGATCGGCACCGCCGCGTCGCTGCACCTCGCGTGCGCCGCCCCCGCCGTGACGTGGGGAAGCGAGCTGTTCGGCCCGCTGCTCATGAGCGAGGAGCTGCTCACCACACCGCTGCGCTACGCCGACGGCGAGCTGCACCTGCCCGCCGGCCCCGGGCTCGGAGTCGAGCTCGACCCGGCCGCCGTGCGGGCCCTGACGAGGAGGTAGCCCCGATGCTGTTCCACGTGCGGATGGACGTCACCATCCCCCGCGACCTCGATCCCGACGAGCGCGCCCGGCTCGTCGCCACCGAGAAGGAACGCGCACAGGAGCTGCAGCGCAACGGCACCTGGGCGCACCTGTGGCGGATCGTCGGGCAGTACTCGAACATCAGCGTCTTCGACGTCGGCTCCACCGACGAGCTGCACGAGATCCTCTGGTCGCTGCCGCTGTTCCCTTATCTGACCGTGCAGGTCACGCCGCTCGCCCAGCACCCGTCGGCACTGGCGGCCGGGCCATGAGCGCACCGGCGATCACCGCGGTCTGGCGCGGCGTCGACGAGATCCCCGCCGGGTCGTTGGTGGGTCGTTGGGCGCGCGGCGCCGGGATGGCGGTCGCACACCAACTCGTGCGCCGACACACCAACTGCAGTTGGTGTGCGAGCGCGGAAGTTGGTGTGTGAGCGGGTTCTGGCCGTCGAGCCCTCGCGGCGGCAGCGGCCGGCCGAACCGCCACCGGGACGGGAAGGGCTCAGTGATCGAACAGAGTGACCACGCTCTGCGGTGCTTCCCGGCCGAAGAAGGTCTCCAGGTTCTGCGCGGAGCGGCCGGCGACCTCGCCGCTACGCGGGAACAGCCGCTCTTCGTAGACGGCGAGCGCGACCTCGATGTCGAGTTGCTCGACCAGCTCGCTCGCCAGGTCGGCGGCGTCGTACATGGCAACGTTCGCGCCCTCGCCGGCGAAGGGCGACATGAGATGCGCGGCGTCGCCGACGAGTGACACCCCGGGTACCCTTTCCCATTCGAGCCCGACGGGAAGGGCATGAACAGGTCGGAGCCACGGTTCGGCGTCGCTCTCTGTCACGAAGGCGGTGAGCAGCGGCGACCAGCCGTCGAACTCGTCGCCGAGTTGACGGAGGCCGGCGGACGGGTCGCTGAAATCGATCGACTTGATCCACTCCTCGGGCTTGTTCAGCGCCACGTAGCCGCGGACGCGCCCGTCGGCGTAGCGGTGGACGATGATGCCTTTGCCCGGCGCGACCGCCATCAGCGTGCCGCTACCGATCGCGGACACGCTCGCCCGATGGTTCGGGCTGACCGAGGTGAGGGCGATCTCGATGAAGCAGGTTCCGCTGTAGAGAGGTTTGGCCGGGGTGAGCAGGGGACGCACCTTCGACCAGGCACCGTCCGCGCCGATGACGATGTCGGCGCGCGCGGCGGAGCCGTTCGTGAAGGTGAGGTCGCAGCCGCCCTCCGGACTCCGCCGGATCGAGGCGAGCTCGTGGCCCCACCTGATCGTCCCGAGCGCCAGCGAGTCGATGAGCAGGCGCCTGAGTTCGCCGCGATCCACCTCCGGACGGGCCGAACCGGGGTCCGCAGGTCTGTCGAACAGGATCGTGCCGTGGCGGTCGACTACGCGCTTGGCGTCCTCGCCCGGGCGGACCAGAGTGAGGAACTCGTCGTACAGACCGGCTGCGCGAAGCGCGACCTGCCCGGCCTCTTCGTGGATGTCGAGCAGGCCGCCCTGTGCGCGGGTCGTCGCCGAAGCCTCGCTCTCGTAGATCGTCGCGGCGACGCCGCGAGCCTGGAGCACCCGGGCGAGCGTCAGCCCGCCCAGTCCCGCTCCGACGATGGTGACGGTCTTCTGCATGCTGCGCTCCTCTGTTGCGCCAGCACGCGCCGGCGCTGGCCAGCGCCGGGAGCGGACGGGATGCCCGATCTCGGCAGGGAGACGCTCACCGATCAGAATCGTCCCGCATCGATGTATGCGCGATGTTCGGCGGGCGGGTGGACCCGCAGAGCATCGTTTTTCGCGACCTCGCCACGCTAGCCGGGCATCCGCTTCGCGGCAACCGGGCTCGGTCAGACCATTAGGTGCTTCCAGCCTCAGCCTTTCGCGGCGAAATGCTCCCGCAGCGCCCCGATCCCGGTGGCGTAGACGCCGTCGGCGAAGAAGCCGGTGAGCCGTTCCTCGTCCGCGGCGTCGGCGTCGAACTCCGACCACCACTCGACGAATGCCTCCCCGCCCGCCGTCACGGGCGCGACCCGCAGCGTGCAGACGTAGCGGCGGGCGCCGAACGGGTTCTCGACGAACTCGTAGGTGTAGCGCCGCTCGCCGTCGTTCAGCTCGAGGAGGCGCTCGACCACGACGCTGCCGTCGCCGAGGGTGAGCCTGCGGACGGCCCCGACCTCCGCGCCGGAGCCACCTTCGGTCAGCTCGCTCGCCGTGATCGCCGGGAGCCAGCTCGGCAGCCCGTTGAAGTCGCGGACGTGGGACCAGACCGTGTCGGCCGAGGCGGGTACGACACCACTGGCGTATGCGCGGGGCATGGGGGCTCCTATCGGTTGAGTCGGGTCTTGAACGCGCGGGTCTGTTCGGTCAGGGCCTTCTCGGTGGGCAGCCGTTCCATGGAGGAGGCGCCGTAGAAGCCGTGGCACAGCGCCGTGCGCTCCAGCACGTACGCGGCGTCGTCGGGCATGGCGATCGGCCCGCCGTGGCAGAGCACGAGGACGTCGTCGCGGATCTCGCGCGCGGCAGCGGCCCACTCGTCGATCAGGGCGACGCAGTCGTCGAGCGTCTTGGCGGTCTCCGCGCCGATCGAGCCGCCGGTCGTCAGGCCCATGTGGCAGACGATGATGTCGGCGCCGGCGCGGGTCATGGCGCGCGCGTCGTCGGCGGAGAACACGTAGGGCGTGGTGAGCAGGTCGGCCTCGCGGGCGGCGGCGACGAGGTCGACCTCCAGGCCGTAGCCCATGCCGGTCTCCTCCAGGTTGGCCCGGAACACGCCGTCGATCAGGCCGACGGTCGGGAAGTTCTGGACGCCGGCGAAGCCCAGGTCGGCCAGCTCCCGCAGGAACCGATCGGTGATCATGAACGGGTCCGTGCCGTTGACGCCCGCCAGCACCGGGGTGCGCTCGACGACGGGCAGCACCTCGGCGGCCATCTCCACCACGATCTCGTTGGCGTTGCCGTACGCGAGCAGGCCGGCGAGCGAGCCCCGGCCGGCCATGCGGTAGCGGCCGGAGTTGTAGATGACGATGAGGTCGATGCCGCCGGCCTCCTCGCACTTGGCCGACAGGCCGGTGCCCGCACCGCCGCCGACGATCGGCTCGCCGCGCCGGGCCATGTCCTGGAACCGCTCGACGAGCTGGGCACGCACGAACTTCACAGAAGTACCTCCTGCCAGGCGCGCACCAGCGCGTCGGCGAACTCGGGGTCGTTGACGTTGTGCGGCAGGCGCTCGACCCGCCGCCGGTCGGTCTGGCGCACCTCGGCCTCCAGCGTGGCGAAGAGCGCCTCGTCGGCGTCCGGGTCCCAGAACGCCTGCCCCGGCGCGTCCAGCGCGGAGACCCCGCCCGTGGGCAGCAGGAACCGCACCGGCCCGTCGCACGCGTTCAGCCGCTGCGCCAGGAATCTGGCGATCGCAATGTTCTCCTCCGGCGTCGTGCGCATGAGCGTGACCTGCGGGTTGTGCTCGTAGAGCGTGCGACCGGCGAACTGCGCCGGCACGGTCGACGGCGCGCCGAAGTTGACCATGTCCAGCGCACCGCACGACCCGACGTAGGGCACGCCCGTGCGGGCGATCGCGCCGAGCCGGTCCTCGGTGGCCGGGAAGACCCCGCCGACCAGCAGGTCGCACACCTCGGTGGTGGTGATGTCAAGGACCGAGCCGATCAGGCCGTCGTCCACCAGCTTCTCCATCGCCCGGCCGCCGGTGCCGGTGGCGTGGAACACCAGCGGGTCGACGGCATCGCCGAGGCCCTGCGTGACGGCGGTGACGCACGTGGTGGTGACCCCGAACATCGTCAGGCCCACCGCGGGCCGGTCGTCGGCGGCGGGAACCTCGTGCGTGACGATCCCGGCGAGCGCGTGGGCGGCGTTGCCGATCACGCGGCGGGAGATGCGGTTGAGGCCCGCGACGTCGGTGACCGAGTACCACATGGCGATGTCGGACGCGTCGACGTAGGGCGCGACGTTCCCGGACGCCACCGTCGACACCATGATCTTCCCGACGCCGACCGGCAGCGCCCGCATCGCGGGGGTGACCAGCGCGGTGCCGCCCGAGCCGCCGAGCCCGAGCACGCCGCCGACGTCGGACCGGCTCGCGAGGAACCGCTCCAGGGCCACGGCCATCGCGGCGACGGCGCTGCCGCGGTCGCCGGTGAACACGGCGGCGGCGCCGTCGGGATGGTGGCCCGCCACCTCGTCGGCCCCGACGTCCGCGGGCCCGCCCCGCGCCTGCGTGGACACGTCGACCGTGACGACCCCCGCGCCCGCCGCGCGCACGCGCTCGGCCGCGTAGCCCAGCTCCGCGCCCTTGGTGTCGAAGGTGCCGATGACGTAGGCGAGGGCCATGATTCGTTCTTAGCGCAGTCCCGCGCCGCGGGCGAGCCGCAGCAGGCGGACGTACGCGAACGCGCCACTGCCGAGCAGCGCGAGGTCCATCGGCACCCAGCCGGCCACGACCCCCTCGCTCACCCTCGCGATCAGGACGACCAGGCCGGTCACGACCAGCGCCACCGCCGCCACGAACGCCCAGCCCGGCGTCCCGAGCAGCATCCCGACCGCCGCGACGGCGAGCACGAGCGCGGGCGCGGCCACGAACGCCGTCACGACCAGGAGCTCCTCCCAGCCCGACCCGATCTCGACCCAGGCCGCGATCCACAGCGCACCGGCAACGGCCGCGACGAGGCAGGCCGCGCCTGCGGGCACCGCGGCCGGGTCGGGCACGTGCTCGGCGGCGGACCCCGCCGTACGCAGCCGGACGAACGCGCCGGCCAGCATGATCATGATCGGGAGGCACAGCAGGGCGAGCACGATCGCGACGACCGGAACGGCGACGAGGACACATGCCGCCACGACGACGCACCAGAGTTCCCCCCGCAGCACTCCGATCGCACATCCCGCGATCGCGGCCGCGTAGGCGCAGGCGACGGCGCTCCACGGCTTCTGCAGCGCGAGGGCGGCCAACGCCGCCCAGCCGAGGCTCACGACGGCGAGCCACCACCCCGCGGACGCGACCACCGGGTCCCGTGTCCATCCCGATCCCATGCTCCGGACGACCTCGCCCGGCGCATCCCGGTTGGGTCAGATCTCGACCTCACCCGAGATGCAGGTGACCGCGTCGCCACCCACCCAGACCGTGCCGTCCGCGTCCTGGTCGACGTGCACCCGGCCCTCCCGGCCCACCGCCGTGCCCTGGGAGGCGACGTAGGGGGCCTGGAGCCGGCCGGTGCGCAGGAGCCAGAGCCCGAGGCCGGCGTTGAGGCTGCCGGTGACGGGGTCCTCGAAGCTGGTGCGCCCCGCCGGGAAGAACGCCCTGACCTCGACGGCCTCCGGGGCGCCCGCCGGGTACGGGCCGGCGATCCCGAGCTTGAGGTCCTCGGCGTTCGGGGCGACGGCGAGCACGGTCTTCGCGTCCTCGAGGAGGACGCCCACCCAGCCGGGGCCGTTGTCGATCCACCGGGCGTCCCGGATCCCGGCCCGGTCGACGCCCAGGATGCCCGCGATGCGTGCCTGCAGCTCCTCGTCGACCGGCTCGTCGCGCAGCAGCGGCGGGGCGGCGAACGCGAGCCGGTCGCCGGTGCGGCGGAGCGCGACCAGCCCCGCCTCGCACTCCTGCACGACCGTGTCCCCCGTGTGCTGCGGGTTGCGGGCCAGCCAGGCGTGGCAGGTGCCGACCGTGGGGTGCCCGGCGAACGGGAGCTCCTCCGCCGTGGTGAAGATGCGGACGCGGTAGTCGGCGGCGGGGGTGGTCGGCGGGAGGACGAACGTCGTCTCGGACAGGTTCGTCCAGTTCGCGAACCGCTGCATCTGCTCGGTGGTGAGGCCGTCGCCGTCGAGGACGACGGCGACCGGGTTGCCCCGGTACGGCACGGCGGAGAAGACGTCGACCTGGGCGAACGGGCGGCTGGTCATGAGTGCAGCATCATCGGCGACGGGAGGGGCCGCCATGGCCAATCCGGGACGCGTGGCCCGGGCGGGTCAGCTCTCCGATCCGGCCCGCGACGCCCGGGTACCGCGCACCGAGCGCGGCGCGGTCGCCGAGCTCGAACCCGGCCCAGTCGAAAGGTGGGGCCGTGGTCGTCCCGACGAGCGACCACTCCCCCGCCGGGCCGGAGCCCTGCCAGGTGCCGGCGGGCACCACGACCTGAGGTCGCTGACCGGCCGCGACGTCGGGGCCGAGCACCGGCTCGCAGGCCTGCCCGTCCTCGCCGAGCAGCAGCAGCCGCAGCGGCGAGCCCGCGTACCAGTGGTACGTCTCGGTGGCCGGGAGCCGGTGCATCGCCGAGAAGTCGGGGGCGAGCAGCAGGTAGTAGATCGCCGACGAGTGCGCGTCGAGGTGCGTGCGCCGGAACAGTCCGCCTTCGCGGGGCAGCGGTTCGAGCCCGAGCAGCGCCGCCACCCGCTCACCCTCACCCACCCCGGGACCCACGGAGCGAGTCTGGCCGACGAACGAACCTATCCCTCGCTCAGGTGCACCAGCGGCAGCCCGGCCAGCGCCGCGGGCGACAGCGCCGCGGCCTCCGCGAGCACCTCGCCCTGCCGCTCCTGCATCCGGCCGTCCACCCGGGCCGCGAGGAGGTAGGCGAGCCGCCCGAGCATCCGCACGGTGGGCTCCTCGACGATCGGCCGCGGGCTGGAGACGACCGCGATCCCGGTGGGCGTGCCGTCGTTCGCCTGCGCCGCCCCGATCGTGAACGCCTCCCGCGGGTTCACGTGCCGGGACGCGAGGTGGTCGCGCAGCTTCAACAGCACCTCGTGCAGCCGCCGGAACTCACCCTCGTGCTCGCTCTCGACGGCGTCGAGGTCCGCGGCGGTGAGCAGCGCGTCGCGCGGCGAGAAGCAGCGGACGTAGGCGAGCAGGGCCCCCGTCCAGAGCGCCTCCAGCAGCACCGCGTCGGCTCCGCCGCGGCGGCCCAGCTGGGACACGAGGTGCTCGCAGCAGCGCAGCGCGTGCTGCAGGTCGTCGAGCACCGCCGCGAGTCCGGCGAGCTCGCGTGCGCTCGCCATGTCGAGCCGCCGCACCGATGTGGGTGGGGCCGCGGGTGCGGTCATCCTCGCTCCTCCTCGATGCCGGGGAACATCCGGGCGCGGATCTCGGCGAGGTGGGCCTGGACCGCCGGGGCGGCCGGGCCCTCGTCGTCGCGCCCGGGCTCGATGCCGAGTGCACGCAGCAGCGCCGATGCCGGCTCCGCGGGATCACCGGTCTCACCGAGCACGGGGTGCAGTCCCGCCTCCGCGAGGTGGTCGAACACGACGTTCACCACCGTCCACGGGTTGTAGGTCTCGGTGCTCACGGCGGTCCGTCCCGGCGCGGGATGAGCCGGCCCGACAGGTCGCGCTCGGGCCACCCGAGCAGGGCGTCGATGCGGGCGAGCACCCGCTCGGAGACGGCATGCGCCACGGCGTCGGCCTCCGCCGGGACGTCGGCGGGGGCCAGGTGGAGCACCCGCACGAGGAGCAGCTCGACGAGCGCGTACCGGCGCGCGTGGTCGGGTGACGTGAGCACGGACGCCTCGATCGTGGTCACGACGAGACCACCTCCTGTGGGTAGCGGGTGGCGAGCAGATCTCGGCAGGTGTGGCCGTTGGCCTCGATCCCGACCCGGGTCAGGCGGGCCCGCCGCAGGTGCAACGGGACCTGCTCGGCGGTGATCGGGGCGCCGTCCGGGTCCAGCAGCAGCGGCGCGTCCGGCCCGTGCGGCAGCCCCACCTCGGCGCGGCGCTGCCGCAACCGGGCCAGGTCCGGCGACGCCGGCAGCTCCCCGAGCCGGGCGCCCGCCAACTGTTGCGGGGTCCAGCCGGCGTCGACCAGCGGCCGCGCGATCCGGTCCTGCCCGGCCAGGGCGGCCTTGCGCAGGAACACCGCCCGCAGCTCGTCCAGCTCGGCGGCCGCCTCACCCGGGAACGCGCCGACGAACCCGGCCCGGGCCGCGACCCCCTCGTTGATCGTCGCGGACACGAAGTGGTCCTCCAACGCGATGTCCGCCCGTGCGATCCCGGGCACCGCGGCCACCGCGTCGTGGGCGTCGGCCACCATCAGCCACGCGAAGTTGGGCGCGCAGAAGAACGTGGGCAGCCGCAGCCGCACGACCGCGACCCCGCCGTCGGACACGGTGCACGAGGACACGAACTGCAGATCCGTGATCGGCTCGTCCAGCTCGGGGTCGCGCACCGTGTCCAACGCCGCCCACACCGCAGCGGCCAGCCCGGTCACTGCGAACCGGCCGCCGCGGCGTCGGTGAGCAACTGCTCGCCGGGCTGGTCCTGCTCGCCCGCCGACGTCGAGAGCCGGCATTCGGGCGGGACCGGGATGTCGTAGAGCTTCGCCGCGTTGATCCCGAGGATCTTCTTCTTCGAGTCGGTGGTCAGGCGCGGGTAGTCGGTGAACGCGTCGTCGTCGGGCATCTGCCAGTCGACGAGCCCCTCCACCTGCCACTTGGGCACCCAGATGTTGTAGTCACCGCCGAAGGTCATCCGGTCCTCGCCGACCCAGAACAGCAGCTCGCCCATGACCTTGGCGAAGAACTTCGGGCGGGCGTGCATCAGGCCGCCGACCACCACCGACAGGCCCGCGTAGACGTTGGGCTCCTGCACCGCCATGAAGCAGAAGTCCTCGATGCGGGGCAGCCCGACGTGCTCGACGATGAAGTTCAGGTCCTGGAAGTCGGTGGCCGCGTGGTCGACGTCGGAGACGTCGAACGCGTCCTTGTCCAGCGGCCAGATCGTCGGGCCCTTGTGCACGTGCACGTTCTTGATCCCCAGGCCCTGCGCGGCCTCGAGGAACCGGTAGGTCTCCGGGTCCGACAGCTTGTAGCCGCGCGACCCCTTGTTCCACTCCGCCGTGTAGAGCTTGACGCCCTTCAGGTTGTACCTCTGCGCGTCCGCCTCAAGCTCCTTCAGCCCGGCGTCGCCGTCGCGCGGGTCGAAGCGCCCGTTGACGATCAGGCGGTCCCCGAAACGCTCCAGCAGCTGCGCGTTCTGGTCGACGGTGTTGAACCCCGCCGTGTACCACTCCTTGAGGTAGGTCGACTGGAAGACGGCGTGGTCGACGTGGCCCTCGATGAACATGTCCCGCTCGAAGTCCTCGGGCGTGACCTTCAGGAAGTGCTCCTGGTCCCAGTGGGTCTCCGGCGGGCCCAGCTGGTGGTAGCCGTAGAAGCAGTCGATCCAGCCCTTCGCGTACTGCTCCGCGCCCGGCTTCCAGTTCTCCCGGCTGGCATCCCAGAAGTGGCTGTGCGAATCGACGATGAAGTACTTCTCGCCGTCCTTCTCATACATGGTGGTGGGCCCTTCGCGTCAGGGAAAAGAGGGTCAGGGAAAGGGGGTCAGGGGACGAGGATCGCCCGGCCGCGGACCCGGCCGGCGTCGAGGTCGTGCAGCGCGTCCAACGCCGCATCCAGCGGGTACTGCTTCGTGTGCAGGGTGACCTTCCCGGCCTGCGCGAGGACCATGAGCTCGGCCAGGTCGTTGTAGGTGCCGACGATGTTGCCGATCACGCTCTTCTCGTTGGCCACGAAATCCAGCGTCGGCGCGCTGAACTGGCCGCCGTAACCGATCACGTACTGGAAGCCGTCCGGCGCGGTCATCGCCCAAGCCTCGTTCTCCGCGCCCTGCTCGGCCACGAAGTCGAACACGACGGTGGCGCCCTCGCCCCCGGTCAGGTCCTTGACCGCGTCCACGTGGGACCCGTCGGCCACCACGGTCTCGTCGGCGCCGATCTGGCGCGCCAGCTCCAGCGCGGCCGGGTTCTTGTCGACCACGACGATCCGGGTGGCGGTCAACGCGGCCAGGCACTGGATGCCGATGTGCCCCAACCCGCCCGCACCCTGCACCACGGCCGTGGTGCCCGGCCACAACACCGGAGCGGCCTTGCGCACCGCGTGGTACGCGGTGATCCCCGCATCCGCCAACGCCGCCACATCGGCCGGGTTCGTCGAAGGATCGAGCTTCACGCAGGCCCGCGCGGTGGTGCGCAGGTACTCCGCCATTCCCCCGTCGTTGTCCGACAGCCCGGGGAAGAACGCGTTCACGCAGTGCATGTCGTTGCCACGACGGCACGGCAGGCACAACCCGCACGACGGCTGCGGGTGCAGGATCACCGTGTCCCCGACCGCGACGTTCGTGACCCCGTCACCGACCGCGTGCAC
Source organism: Pseudonocardia wallangbongensis (assembly GCF_054486945.1). NCBI lineage: Bacteria > Bacillati > Actinomycetota > Actinomycetes > Pseudonocardiales > Pseudonocardiaceae > Pseudonocardia > Pseudonocardia wallangbongensis. Next base: position 58,402 of record NZ_JBRERS010000004.1, on the reverse strand, counting down.
CCAGCCCGCGTTCTCGTGCCCGATCACGTACGGCAGCTGCGGGTTCATCGCGGCGGCCCACTGCCCTTCGAGGATGTGCAGGTCGGTGCGGCACACCCCGGCGCCACCGACCTTGACGATCACGTCGAGGGGGCCCTGCAGCCGGGGCTCCTCGATGTCGTCGATCTTCGGATCCGTGTGGTAGTCGTGCACACGTACGGCTTTCACGACGAGTTCCTCCTCAACCGATCGACGGGCCGAGGCCCATGGACTGCGGCGTGCTCGAGTCCGGTGACGGTTGCGGTATACCCTCGTCGAGCTGCCCGAACTCGGTCATCAGCGACTTGTTCCACGGGGTGACCTCCTCGGCCACCAGCGAGTTGGTGGTGAGGATCAGGCCCGCGACCGAGGCGCCGTTCTGCAGCGCGGAGCGCACCACCCGCAGCGGGTCGAGGACGCCAAGCTCGACCAGGTTCCCGAAGCGCCCCTCCAGGGCGTCGAACCCCTCGTCGACGCCCTGCGCGGTGACCTGCTTGACGACGTCGTCGCCGTCGTAGCCCGCGTTCGTGGCGATGAGGTGCACCGGCTCGGTGAGGGCGTGGCGCACGATCTCGACCCCGATCCGGTAGTCACCACTGACGTCCATGTCGTCGAGGGCGGGCTCGGCGTGCAGCAGCGCGACGCCGCCGCCCGCGACGATGCCCTCGGCGATCGCGGCGCGCGTGGCCTGCAGGGAGTCGTCGACGCGGTGGCGGATCTCCTTCGCCTCGGCGTTGGTGGGGGCGCCGACGCCGATCACCGCGGCCTTGCCGGACAGCCGCGCGATGCGCTCGGACAGGAAGTCCTCGTCGCTGCCGATCGTGGCGCGCGCCAGCTCGGCCCGCAGCTGCGTGAGCCGCAGCTCCAGCGCCGCCCGGTCCCCGCCGCCGCCGATGATCGTGGTGCTCTCGCTCGTGACGCGCACCTGCGACGCCCGCCCGAAGTGCTCGGTGGTCATCTGCTCCAGCGCGAACGCGGCGCTGCGGCTGTGCACCTTGCCCCCGCACAGCGCCGCCATGTCCTCCAGCTGGTGGATGCGCTTCTCGCCGAAGCCGGGCGCCCGGATCGCCACGGCCTGGAACGTGCCGTTGACGTGGTTGTGCACCAGCATCTGCAGCGCCGTGCCCTCGACGGTCTCGGCGACGAGCACCAGCGGGCGCCGCTCGCCCCGCATGATCTTGTCGAGCACCGGCATCAGCTGCTGGACGTCCTTGACCTTCTCCGCCGTGAACAGCAGGTACGGGTCGTCGACGATCGCCTCGAGCCGGCCGGGGTCGGTGACCATGTACGGCGTGACGAAGCCGTTGTCGAACTGGAAGTCCTCGACGAACCCGACGCTCACCCCGTGCTGCGGGACGTCCTCCACGGTGACGACGCCGTCCTCGCCGACGGTGTGCAGCGCCCGCGCGACGACCGCGCCGATCATCTCGTCGTCGTTCGCGGAGATCGAGGCCACCCGCGCGTAGTCCTGCTCGGTGGTCACCGGGTGCGTCACCTGCTGCAGGTGCGCGACGATGCGGCCAACGGCCAGGTCGATGCCTCGCTTCACGAGCACCGGGTTGCCGCCGGAGGCGATCGCCTTCATCCCCTGCCGGACGATCGCCTGGGCCAGCACGATCGCGGTGGTGGTGCCGTCGCCGACGGTGTCGTTGGTCTTGACCGCGGCTTCCTTCACCAGCTGCGCGCCCATGTTCTCGAACGGGTCCCGCAGGTGGATCTCCCGCGCGATCGTCACGCCGTCGTTCGTGACCTCGGGAGATCCGGTGATCTTCTCCAGGATGACGTTGCGCCCCTTGGGGCCGAGCGTGCTCTTCACGGCCTCGGCCAGCTGGTCGACTCCGGCTTGGAGCAGTTGCCTTCCGTCGGCGCCGAAGCGCAGTTCCTTAGCCATGTCGTTGGTCCTCCTGGATGTTCTTCGAAACGTCGGTCTGCTGCGCGGGTGGGATCGACGAACCGGGCCGCCGCCCGCGGAGGGATGCGGGCGGCGGCCCGACGGAGGGGCTAGTTGACCGGCTTCAGGTCGAAGTCCAGGTACTCGGCCGCGTCCTCCGGATTGGCGAACATGATCGTGCGGTCGTCGAGGTGGACCATCCGCCCGTAGTGGGTGGACATGGCCTCCTCGAACTCGGCGGCGTTGAACCAGCCCTCCTCCTCGCCGGCCTCCTCGTCGACGTCGGCGTAGACGACGTCGAACCGGTTCCTGCCGTCGACGCGGATCATCGAGGGCAGGTGGGTGACCTGCACGTTGTCCAGGCGCGTCATCACGTTGGCGATGAGCACCCCGACCTGGCTGTTCATCAGCGTGAACCCGCACATGTTCGAAGCGGTGCTGTTCTGCTCGAAGGGGCTCGTGGAGGTGGCGGTCACTTCTTCAGCTCCTCGGGGGTCGAGAGGCCGAGATCGCGGCAGATCCCGGCGAACCGGTTCTTGGCCTTGTCGAGGCTGTCCTCGAAACGCGGCGGCTTCGCGTCGGGCTGCGACCACAACGGCTGCAGCTGGCGGGCCGCCTCGAGGGCCTGCGGCACCCAGTGCGCCAGCCAGCCCTGCATGAGCCCCTTGTTGTGCTCGGCGAACTCGCGGTCCTGCGTGAGCGGCGCGAAGCACGCGATCGTCCAGCGCAGGTCGCGCTGGGCGAAGTCGTACTCGCCGGCACCCATCACGGTGGGCGTCACGAAGTCGCCGTGGCCGGCGGCCGACTGCATCACGAGGTTGCTGCGGAACAGCTCCCCGAGCAACGGCTCGAACACGACGTTCGCCGCGAAGATCGCCTCGCCCCAGTCGTCCTCGACCGCGGTGAGCGCCTCGCAGACCTTCCGGACGCCCTGCCACTCGGCGTCGGAGTTCCACGCCTCGAGGTGTGCCGCCCCGTCGAACCCCTCGATCTCCTCGCTCAGCGTGAGGTTGTACAGCGCGAGGTCCTGCGCGAACCGGATCTTGTGTGCGCTGTTCACCGCCAGCGCCGTGTTGTGCATGTTCGTCGGCGCGGACCGCTCGTTCGCCGCGAACACGTACAGCCCCAGGATGTGCTCGATGTGCATCCACGCGCCGACGTGCCGCTCGACGAACCGGACCCAGTTCGGCGACCACTGCTCGAACGACTTCGAGTGCCGCGCGTTCTCGATGTTCTGGTTCAGCTGCCGCACAACGTTGGCGTTGTAGCGGTAGATGGTCTGTTCCCACTCCTCGTTGGGATCGCGGAACTCGTGCCATCCGTGGGCCGGCCAGCTCTCGACCGGGAGACCGCCCGTGCCGGGACCGCGCTGCGGCTCCGGCTTGTCGACGCCCCAGGCCTTGAGCTTCGTCCAGTGCAGCGGGTAGCCCGTCTCACCGTCGGCGAACCCGTAGATCCAGCCCTGGGTCAGGTAGTGGCGCGGGTCGGGCTGGACGTCGACCGTGACGTCTTCGTAGTGCGTCTGCTTGCGCTTGGCCGGCGTGAAGTAGTTGTAGCGCCGCGCGCTCGCCGAGGAGTCCGGGAACTCGCGCGCCCCCGCCTCGGCATCGGTGAAGACGGGCTTCGGAACGCTCCGCTCCGGGCGTTCGGTAGTCGTCATGGCTGGTCCTCCGGATCACCGGTGGTGGTGAACTTGTCGTAGAAGATGCGGTCGGTCGTGCAGCCGAGCCTGCTCAGCACCGCGAGCGCCGCGTCGACCATCGGCGGCGGGCCACAGACGTACGCGTCCTTCCCGGCCAGGCCGGACTCGTGGCGGGCGACGACGTCGGTGATCAGACCGGTCTCCCCCTGCCAGTCGTCCGCAGCGGACGGTTCGGACAGCGCCGGCACGTAGGTGAGACCGGGCAGCTGCTCCTGCAGGCGTGCCAACTCCTTCTCGAAACACAGGTCCCGGGCCGATCGGGCCCCGTAGTAGAACCTCACCCGGCGCTCGACCCCGCGCTCGGCCATCGACCGCAGGAGCCCGAGCATCGGCGCCATCCCCGCACCCCCGCCCACGAAGATCAGGTCGGATGTGCGGCTCTCCCGGAGGGTGAAGGTGCCGAACGGCGCCTCCACCGCCAACCGGTCCCCGACCTGCAGCCGGGAGGCCAGCAACCCGGAGAACAGGCCGTCGGGATAGACCTTGATGACGAACTCGAACTGGCCGTCCCGGCTGGGCGTGTTCGCCATCGAGAAGGAGCGCGTCTCGTCGGTGTCCGGTACCTGGAAGTCCATGTACTGGCCCGGGAAGAACTTGATCTCCTCGGGTTCGACGAGCTTGACGACGAGGTGTCGCATGTCGTGGGTGACCGAATCGATCGCCACGACCTCGACCGTGCCGCGGCGCAGTGGCAACCCGCCCCGGATGATCTCCTCGTCGTAGTTGAGGAGCTCGATGGTCAGGTCCTCGTAGGCGTGCGCCCGGCAGAGCAGCGTCTGCCCCTCCTCCCTCTCGAAGTCCGGCAGCGCGAACGTCGAGTAGCGGTCCAGCTCGATGTCCTCGCCCTCGAGCACGAAGGACTTGCAGGCTGCGCACTGACCTTCCTTGCAGCCGTGCATGAGCTGGACGCCCTGCTCGGCGGCGGCGCGCAGGATGGTCTGGTCCTCGTCGACCTCGATCTCGATGCCGACCGGCTCGAACCGGACGATGTGCTTCTCACCCAACGGGGTCTCCATGCGGTTCCGGGAAGGGAACGGGAGCAGGCTCGGCAGGGAGAAGGCCGGCGGTGACCGGCCCTCTCCCCTCGCCTGACCCGCGCTCAGGCGTCAGCAGGGGCAGGGCGCCCGGCCGGTCCCTGACGGACGTAGTCGGCCGCGAACGCCGCACGCTCGGCGTCGCTCATCTGGTTCAGCAACACGTTCGGGCTCTGCACGACCGGCATGCGGCGCATGTGGTCGAGCGTCCACATCTTCTTGGGGTCGAGATTCAGGTGCGGCTGGGCGGTCATGGTGTTCCCGTCGTCCCGCACGGCACCCATGTCCTTGGCGATGTCGGCCCAGTTCCAGCCGTGGTAGAGCGTCTCCCATTCCCGGTGCCCGACGAGCCGGCCCATGTTCGGGGTCTCGCGACCCTCGTACGTCGGCCGGAACGCCACCTTGTCGGTCCAGTGGCACATCTCGTGGCAGTACGTCCGCCACTGGCCGTCCACCTCGTCCATCACCATGTCCTCACGGACGAGGCAGGGGACCATGCACGTCCAGCACCGGTGCGGGTACACGTAGTCGACGTTCTCCGCGACGATCGCGTTGTGCCCGTTCGGGGTGGCGAGCCGGTTGTAGTTCTCCCACCACTTCCCGTACCTGTCGTACCAGCCCGGGTACTTGTGCTCGAACCACTCGAAGTCCTCGTCGGTCATGCCGTCGATCCGCCAGTAGTTGGCGAGCCAGCCGGTGGCGAAGAACTGCGCGACCTCGTGGACGTAACCCTTCTCCCAGATCTGCTTCCAGGACTCCTCGACGAGGTCGTGCGGGATCTCGAGACCGTACTTCTCCAGCGGCACGAGGTAGGACCGGTAGTAGTCGTCGTAGATCCAGCGACGCCACATCTCCGCGTAGGACTCGCGGTCCTTGCGGCGGTCCTTCGTGCCGTACTCGATGAACGTGCCGATCGCGGCGTCCACCACGCGGTGGTTGTTCCACCACGCGTAGCGCAGGTCGCGCGCGAGCAGCTGGTGGTTCTCCTCGTCCGACAGCGCCATCAGCAGGGTGGCGTAGCCGTTGGAGATGTGCCGCGACTCGTCGGACTGCACCGAGTGGAACACCGTCGGCAGCAGGTAGTCACCGTTCGCGGCCGCCTCGGCCGGCATCGCGACGAACAGCGTGTTGGTGAACGCGGTCTCGGCGACGATCGTCAGGTAGATGCTCGCCGCGGTGATCGCGTCACCCGTGATGAACCCCTCGGCGAACTGGCGGCCGATGGTGCCGCAGTAGTCGCCCTGGAATCCGCGCAGGCTGGTGTTGAAGCCCGCCGGGTCGATGTAGTTGTTCATGTACAGGCGCTTGAGGTTCTGCTGGATCGTCGAGTGCCGGACCTCGTCGATCATCTGGATCGCCTGGCCGTTGTGCAGCTCCGGGTTGGGAACCGTGTGGAACAGCATCGGCATCGATCGCGCCGCGGAGATCTCCGGCAGCGGGATGATCGACAGGAACAGCTTCTGCCACTCCAGCCAGCGCTCCTGCACCTGGCGGAACATGTTGCCGCGGATCGCGCCGTCCTGGGCGCCGTACACGCGGTGGTCCTTCTCCTCCTCCATCGGGAAGTACGACCGCAGCACCTGCTTCAGCGGGTCCTTCTTCGCGGCCTTCCGGAACGTGTAGTCAGTGCCGTACTTCATGTACGGCTCGTGGTACAGGGGCTCCCAGGCAAGTTCCTGGATCTTCTGGTGAGCCTTCGCCAGACTCTGCCGACTCACGACATCTCCTCACGGGTGGTGGGTTGGCGGCGAGCCGCCGACGGCGCGGGTTGTCGTCTGCTCGTGTTGCCGATCACACCCCCTGCCGCTTGCATACGCGGTCTCAATATGAGACGGGCGTCACTCCGTCCGAGCACCTACCCTTGGTGGACGCTGACGCGTCGACACCGCCGTCGAGGAGGCCCGATTGGCTGCGCGAACGGAAGGCGGGTCGCGGGCTGCGGCCGGAACCGCCACCGAGGAGCTCGCGCGCGCCCGCGTGTCGTTCCTCCTGGACGAGCCCGTGCAGAGAGGCGTGGTGCGGGAGCCGATCCTGGCCTCGTGGTCCCGCTCCCTCGCCTGGCACGTCCCCGCGGACCACATCGAGCTGCCCTACGACGACATCGACCCGGACAGCCTCCTGGCCCGCGCCGCCGGGCCCGTGCTCTCCGACGTCTCCGACCAGTTCGCCACCGAGCCGGTGAGCGTGATCCTCTGCGACGCCGGCGGCGTGGTGCTCGACCGGCGCACCGCGGACACCGGCCTGGAGAAGCACCTCGACCGCGTGCTGCTCCGACCCGGTTTCAGCTACGCCGAGCGCCACGTCGGCACCAACGGCATCGGCAGCGCCCTGGAGGGTGGCGGGCCGGCGCAGGTGTTCGGGCACGAGCACTACGTCGAGCACCTCGAGGACCTCGCCTGCGCGGGCGTCCCCGTCCGGCACCCGGGCACCGGCCGCGTGCTGGGCGTCGTCGACATCACCTGCTGGCACACCAACGCCGGAGCCATGATGGCCGCCGCTGTGGCCTCGATCGGACGCCGGATCGAGGAGGCCGTGCTCGCCCACTCCGGGCGGCGCGAGCACCTGCTGCTGCAGGACTACCTCAGGGCGTGCCGGCGCGCGCGGGGCGCCGTGTTCGCGATCGGCTCCGACCTCCTGATGATGAACGACCGCGCGCGCGAGCAGTTCGACGCGCGGGACCAGGGAGCCCTGCTCGCCGAGGCCGTGGAGGCCCTCGCCTCGGGCCGCGAGCGCCGCCTCGTCGTCGACCTCCCCAGCGGGCTCACCGCGCGCGTGCACTGCAAGCCGAGCTTCAGCGAGAGCGGTATGGGCGGCGGCGTGCTGCAGGCGCAGCTCGTCGCCCAGATGAACCAGGCGGAGCCCAGCGGCGCCGCCCCGGCGTACGCGCTGTCCCTGCCCACCGCCGTCGGGTCCAGCACGTCGTGGAAGAAGTGCGGGCAGGCCGTCGACCGGCACTTCCATGCGCGGGAGTGGCTGATCCTGGAGGGGGAACCGGGGGTCGGCAAAGGCACGCTCGCCCGCGCCACGCACCGCAACCGCACCCCGGCCGGCCACCTGCGCGTGCTCGACGCCGCCGCGTACGGCCCGCAGTGGATCGGCGAGGTGGCGGGCGAGCTGGAGCACGCCGGCACCCTCGTCATCACCCACCTCGACCGGCTGCCCGCCGCCGGCGTCACCGCGCTCGCCGACACCCTCGAGCCCTACCGCGAGGCGACGGGGATCGAGCGGCCGTGGGTGGCGGCCACCGTCACGCGCGACCCCCACCGGCGCAGCGCGGACCTGGCGGCCCTGCTGACCTGCTTCCCGCGGACCGTCGAGGTGCCGCCGCTGCGCCACCACATCGAGGACGTCGCCGAGCTGGTGCCGCACCTGCTCACCCACCTCGCCCGGGGCAGCCTCACCTGCTCACCCGAGGCCATGCGCGTGCTCATGCGCAACCGGTGGCCCGGCAACGTCGAGCAGCTGCAGCAGGTGCTGCGCAAGGTCGTGGCCAAGCGCCGCGCCGGCGTCGTCGAGGCCCGGGACCTCCCGCCGGAGTGCCGGGTCACCACTCGCCGGGTGCTCACCCCGCTGGAGGCGATCGAGTGCGACGCCATCATCGAGGCGCTGCTCGACACCGACGGCAACAAGGTCGAGGCCGCCCGGCTGCTCGGCTCGTCCCGCGCCACGATCTACCGCAAGATCCGCGAGTACGGGATCTCGATGCCCACCCCGGTGGAGGCGGCCCGGCGCGGCTAGCCCCCCGGTTGATCGGTCCGAGATCCGCGTGAACGCCCCCACGAAGGCGCTCACCGTGATTTCGCAATGATCAACGCAGCACGATCCATCCGAGATGAGGGGAACTGCCCTCACGAGGGCGTTCAGCGTGGTCTCGCAGCGATCAAGGCCGCATGATCAGTCCGAGTTGCGGCGGATCGCCCCGCCTGGGGCGCTGAGCCGCATCCCGCAGCGATCACGCCCCCCGAAGTGAATGATCATGTCGACTCCTTTGAGCCTTCCCGAGACGCGTGGGGTCGACCTGATCATGAAAACGCGGGGCTCGGCGCGCCGTCGGGTGCCCACACCACTGTCCGGCGGTCGCGCCGCAGGGTGACCACACGCAGTCGCTCTGCCGCCCAGGTGACGTGCTCGTACGCAGGCCCGGGAGGGTACGCAGGCCCGGGAGGCAGGACGAGCATCTCGCAGAGCGTCCACGAAATCGGTGGTTCTGCCTGGGTCCGATCCCGGCCGTCCCTCCGATGAGACCGCCGGCGACAGACCGACCCACCGGCCGCTCCCGCCGGGGCCCCGTCCTAGGCGTCCGTGCGCACCTCGGTGCCGTCCTGCGCCCAGCGGGTGTGGAACACGCCCTCGGTGTCGGTCCGGCGGTAGGTGTGGGCCCCGAAGAGGTCCCGCAGCCCCTGGATCAGGTTGGCGGGGCCGCGCTCGCGGCGGTAGCCGTCGTAGTAGGACAGCGAGCTCGCGAACGCCGGGATCGCCACGCCCTGCTGCGTGGCCGTGACCACCACGCGCCGCCACGCGTCCTGCGCCTCGGCGACGGCGTCGGTGAAGTAGGGCACCATCAGCAGGTTCTCGACGTCCCCGTGCTCGGCGTAGGCGTCGCGGATCCGGTTGAGGAACTGCGCGCGGATGATGCAGCCGCCCCGCCAGATCGTGGCCATCGCGCCGAGGTCGAGGTTCCAGTCGTTGGCCGCCGATGCGGCGCGCATCTGCGCGAAGCCCTGCGCGTAAGCCACCACCTTGCTGGCGTACAGCGCCTGCCGGATGTCCTCGACGAGGTCGGTGCGGTCCTCGCCCGCGCCCGGCACCGGGCCGGCGAGGGCGCCGGCGGCCGCCTTCCGCTCGCTCTTCAGCGCCGAGAGCGTGCGCGCGAACACGGCCTCCGTGATGCCGGTGAGCGGGACGCCCAGATCGAGCGCGTCGATCGCCGTCCAGCGGCCGGTGCCCTTCTGCTCCGCCTCGTCGAGGATGACGTCGACGAGGGGACGGCCCGTCCGGGCGTCGGTCTTCTGCAGCACCTCGGCCGTGATCTCGATGAGGAACGACTCCAGGTCGCCGGAGTTCCACTCCTCGAAGATCTTGCCGATGGCCGGGGCGTCGAGGCCGGCGACGTGCGTGAGCAGGTCGTACGCCTCGGCGATGAGCTGGATGTCGGCGTACTCGATGCCGTTGTGCACCATCTTGACGTAGTGGCCCGCGCCGTCGGGGCCGACGTGCACGGCGCACGGGGTGCCGTCCACCTGCGCGGCGATGCTCGTGAGGATCTCCTCGACCTCGGCGTACGCGGCCGGGTCGCCGCCGGGCATGATGCTCGGCCCGTTGAGTGCTCCCTCCTCGCCACCGGAGACGCCCACACCCATGAACCGCAGGCCGCGGGCCGCACACTCCTCGGTGCGGCGCCTGGTGTCGGGGAAGTGCGAGTTGCCGGCGTCGATGATGATGTCGCCCTCGTCGAGCAGCGGCGCCAACTCCTCGATCACGCCGTCGACGGGGGCGCCCGCCTTCACCATCACGATGATCCGCCGCGGCCGCTCCAGCGCGGCGACGAACTCCTCGAGGGTCTCCGCCGCCGTGAACGCGCCCTCCGACCCGTAGGCCTCGATGAACTCCCGGGTGCGCGCCGCCGTCCGGTTGTGGACGGCGACGGGCGTGCCCCGGCGCGCGATGTTGCGGGCCAGGTTCGCCCCCATCACGGCCAGCCCGGTCACCCCGATACGGCTCTTGGCGACGGTCGCGTTCGCGTCTGGCACTGTCATCGCTTCCCCTCGGACTCAGATGCCTGCGCACGAACGCTACCGCCCACCCGATGGCCGCCGTCGCCCGTCGGCCCACCGGTACGGCGGGTGATCACGGGGTTGCCGGCACCCAAACGTGAGATGGCCTACATCCCCGTCGACAGCCTCGGCGGCCGTCACCCAGAGTGGAGGCTCGCCGGCGGGCACCTTGCTCCCCCTCGCCCGTCCGACCCGAGGAGTCTCCCCCGATGCTCGTTGATCTGTTCGCGCTGATCCCCGCCGTCCTCGCCGGAATCGGCGGTGCCCTCCTGGGCGACAAGGTCGGTGCCTGGTTCAAGAAGACCCGCACCACCAGCGACGGCTAGCGGCGCGAGCGCGCGGCCAGGATCCGCAGGACCGCGCGCTCCAGCGCGTAGTCCGGGTCGGCCGCCGCGCCCTTCACATCGGCGTTGACCTCGGCGGCGGCGGCGAACGCCTCCGTCAGGGCCTCCGGGCCCCACCCGCGCACGGCCTGCTGGGCCTTGCGGATCTTCCACGGCGGCATGCCCAGGGTGCCGGCCAGGCGGTTGGGGTCTCCGCGGCCGGCCGACCCGACTTTCGCGAGCGTGCGCAGCGCGTCGGCCAGGGCGTCGGCGACCAGCACGGACGGCGTGCCGAGGAGCTGCGCCCAGCGCAGCGCCTCGATCGCGCCGGCGCGGTCGCCCGCCACGACCTTGTCGGCCACCGCGAACCCGGAGGCCTCCGCCCGGCCGCGGTGGTAACGGCGCACCGCGCGCTCGTCGACCGACCCGCCGGTGTCGGCGACCAGCTGGCTCGTGGCCGAGGCGAGCTCCCGCAGGTCCGAGCCGACGGCCTCGAGCAGCGCGCCGATCGCGTCGCCCGTGATCTTGCCCCCGACCCGGCGGGCCTCGGCGCGCACGAAGTCGGACCGCTCGTCCATCCTCGTGATCTTGTTGCACGTGGTGACGGTGGCGCCGGCCTTCCGCAGCGCGTCGACGAGGCCCTTGTTGCGCGCCCCGCCCGAGTGGACGACCACGAGGACGATGCCCTCGGCCGGGTCGGCCGACTGCTCGACGATCGCCGCCGCCAGCTCCTTGCCCACCTCCTGCGAGGCGAGCAGCACGAGCACCCGCGCCTCGGCGAAGAGCGACGGGCTCAGGCTCGCGGTCAGGTCGGCGGGGGTGAGCTCGGCCGCGCGGACCCGGCGCACCTCGACCGCCGGATCCCCCGCGCGGACCTCCGCCGCCACCTGTTCGATCGCCCGCTCGACGAGCAGCTCCTCCTCGCCGACGACGAGGCGGAGCGGGGCGGGCGCAGCCATGCGTCCATGCTCGCGCACGGCCCCGACATCGCGTGACCCGGCTCCCAGATCACGCAACGAACTTGGGAGCCGCGGTGATCGTGCCGTAACGTGGCGGGCACAACCGAATATGGCTCATCCAGAGGGGCAGAGGGAACGGCCCGACGAAGCCCCGGCAACCGGCGATGCGCGCTCTTGCGCTCGAACACGGTGCCAATTCCGACCCGCACATCGCGGGGAAGATGAGGAGACGTCTCATGACCCTGGCTGCTGGCGCCCCTGCGACCTCCACCGCCTTCGATCTCGGACCGGCCCGCGCGCTGTCCTGTCGGGAGTGCGGCCACCAGATCCCCCTCGCCGCCGAGTTCGCGTGCCCGGAGTGCTTCGGCCCGCTCGAGGTGGCCTACGACTTCGGCGCCGTCACCCGCGAGTCGATCGAGGCCGGGCCCAAGTCCGTCTGGCGCTACAGGCACCTGCTGCCGGTGCCGTCCGACGTGCAGTCCCACCCCAACACCGAGCCCGGTCTCACCCGGCTGATCAAGGCCGACAAGCTCGCCGCGGCGCTGGGCGTGCGCTCGCTGTGGATCAAGGACGACACCGGTAACCCCACCCACTCCTTCAAGGACCGCGTGGTGGCAGTGGCCCTGGCCGCCGCCCGCGAGCTCGGATTCTCGGTGCTCTGCTGCCCGTCCACCGGCAACCTGGCCAACGCGGTGGCCGCCGCAGCGGCCCGGGCCGGCTGGGACTCCGTGGTGCTGATCCCGAGCTCCCTCGAGCAGGCCAAGGTCCTCACCACCGCCGTCTACGACGGCACCCTGATCGCCGTCGACGGCAACTACGACGACGTCAACCGGCTCGCCACGGAGCTCGCCGCCGAGCACGAGGACTGGGCGTTCGTCAACGTCAACGTCCGGCCCTACTACGCGGAGGGCTCCAAGACCCTCGGCTACGAGGTCGCCGAGCAGCTCGGCTGGCGCCTGCCCGAGCAGGTCGTGGTACCTGTGGCGTCCGGCTCGCAGCTGACCAAGGTGGACAAGGGCTTCACCGAGCTCGGCACGCTCGGGCTCGTGGAGCCCACCCCGTACCGGGTGTTCGGCGCGCAGGCCACGGGGTGCTCGCCGGTGGCGAAGGCGTTCGAGGACGGCAACGACGTCGTGCAGCCGGTGCGCCCCGACACGATCGCCCGCTCCCTCGCCATCGGCAACCCGGCCGACGGCCCGTACGTCCTCGACACCGTGCGCCGCACCGGCGGGGCGCTCGCGCACGTCAGCGACGAGGAGGTCGTGGACGGCATCCGGCTGCTCGCCCGCACCGAGGGCGTGTTCGCCGAGACCGCCGGGGGCGTCACCGTGGCCACCGCGAAGAAGCTCATCGAGTCGGGGCAGCTCGACCCGGACGCCGAGACCGTGCTGCTGATCACCGGCGACGGGCTCAAGACCCTCGACGCCGTGTCCGGCCACATCGGCCCGTCGGCCACCGTGCCCTCCACCAGCAAGGCGGTGCGCGAGGCGCTGGCGGACCGCGGGCTCTGACTCCGCTTCAGGCGGTGAGCCACCGCCCGTCGCGCATGAGGTCGCGGCCGTCGTGCTCGTCCACCTCGCGCCACGCCTGCACCCGCCGCGGCCGCACGCGGAAGTACAGGTAGGGCGCGGAGTACCGGCGGGGATCGAAGCCGGTCTTGGCGGCGAAGGCGTCGCCGACCTCCTCCGGGAGGTCGGTCATCGCCAGAGCCTGCACCACGCCGTCGACGAGTACGACATCCCGGCTCGGCCCGATCCCGATCCGCACGCGGCCGGTCTCCCGCAGGTTGCGTGCGGTCGGGCTGGCGGCGGCCGTGGCGATCAGGAGCGTCTCCCCGTCCCAGAGGAACGACAGCGGCACGAGGTACGGGAGGCCGTCCCCGCCCGTCGCCACCCAGGCGTCGACATCCTGCCGAAGCCGGGTGAGCGTGTCCTGCTTGCGCTGCTGCCGGGTACGGGGAGCGCTCATGCGGACCAGCATCCCCGATCGCCTCACCCGACCCCTGACCGCGGCCCCGGACCGCTCCAGCCCCGCGATCAGGTCGGGTTGGCCGGGCGCACGTCCCATCCCCCGGCCGTGAGCCGGCGGATGGCCGCCTCGACGTCGGGGCGGCCCGCACCCTCGGCATCGATCCAGGGCGACCAGTTCCGCGACCAGTCGAGGGACAGGGCCCCGGCCTCGTTGACGATCCGCACCCCGAACGGGGACGTGCCCGACCTCGTCGCGAGCGGGCCGGCGACCCGGAACGCGTCCCCGGACCGCTCGACGGGATAGCGGATCACCCCCGCTCCCTCGGGTATCAGCAGCTCGTTGCCCCCGCTCTCGACACCGCGGCCCGTCTTCTCGGGAAGGCGAGCACGGACCGCTTCGACGATCAGCTGGAGCCAACCGGTCCTGGAGTCCTGCTGCAGGCACTCCTGCTCGACGAGGAGCGTGCCCAGCCAGTCCAGGACGACCGCGCGGTCGAGCCGTTCGGTCCGATCCACCACGAGGTCGTTCCAGATCTCGGGGATCGCGACCGTTTCGGGCGGCGCGGCGAGGCGCAACTGGTGGAAGCGTTCGGCCGGCTGCGGGTCGCCCCGCGGATAGCCGAACTCGGCGTCGCAGCAGACGAGCTCGACGTTCACCGCGAGCGGTTCGAAAAGACCGTCACCCAGCGAGAAGAGCGCGTCCACGGCCATCGCGGCGAACGCACGCTGGTCGTCGACGCCGACCGGGGCAACGATCTCGGCGTACGTGTGCGGACGGGCCTCGGTCCAGATGCTCACCTCGGTCACGTGCACCTCGCCCTGTTCTCGTCGAGCGTCACCCGGTCGAGCACCGTGTGCTTCTGCATGGTCGAGAGGTTCCCCGCGACCCCGGCCTAGAGCAAGCCGTGATCCATCCGGGGTTCCGCGAGGGTCCGCAGCTGCCCGGAGGCACGAGCAGGTGGGCCGTCCCGACACCCGGCGCCGAGACCGAGTCCTGCGGCGGCGTTGCCGACGCGCTGTCGCCACCGAGCGCCAGCAACGCGACGACCGCGGCCACGATCGCGACCGCCCGGGTCAGGATCCGAGTCCACGGCGGGCCGCGGGCCCAGTGGTGACCCGCTGCCGCCGCCAAGACCGGGCTCACCGCCGCCACGGCGGCCGCGATCACGAGCACGACCGTCGGAGCGCCGAGCAGCGCCGCGAGCACAGCGGCCGCGGTGCCCACGGCCGTCCCGCGCAGGAACGCACCGATCGGCCGCAACCGCGAGCTCTCCCCGGCCGCCGGCGCGAGACTGATCCAGCGGTTGACGACGGTGGCATCGGGGGCCTTCCCCGTCGCCTTGTGCGGGACGATCCAGTTCAGGATCCACAACGCGCCGAGGGTCACCGCCGCCGATACCGCCGCGACCGTGACGGGCGCACTCAACTCCAGGACTCCCAGCGGGACGAAGAAGCCGAGGCCGGCCATGAGCAGGCCGGGGACCACGCCCCACCAGAACCGCCCGAGCACCGCCGAGCGGATCGCCGCCCGCTCCGCCGGCGGGCTGTGGGTCAACCGTGCCCGCCAGGCCATGAGCTTCGACACCCCGCGCGGACCGGCAACCACGACGCCCACGACCGCACCCGCGACCACGAGCAGCGGCCACTGCTGCGGCCACAACGCCACCAGCCCCCAGTACAGCAAGCTGATGTTCCCGACCCGGCCCATCACCGCGTGGTACTTGCCGCCGAACGTCGTCGGCCGCAGCGCCTCCACGACTCCCAGCACGCTCATGTTGGCGAACGCCACCGTCAGCACCACCGTGGCCGCCAGCAGCACCGGATCGAACGGAGCGGCCACCCACCCGACACTGATCGCCAGCAGCACGTTCCCGACGTTCGACGTGATCGGCATCGCCACCCAGGTCAGCAACCACGCCGTGATCCCGCTGGCCGACTCCCCTCGGCCGTGCGCCACGTTCGACTCCGTCTTCAACGCCCCGAGGAAGAACATCACGACGGTCGCCGCGTAGAGACCCGAGATCCACGCGCTCAGGCCGGCTCCCGTGACCGTCGCCGACACCATCGCCACCACGTTCACCACGAACGTCCCCAGCAGCGCCAGCGCCTTCAGCTGGCTCATCAGCCCGGCGCGGACCGATACCGAGTTCAAGCCACCGCGCAACGCATAGGCCCCGTTGCTCGCGTGATTCGGGAGCAGCCCCAGGAACAGCGTCGCCAGAACCACCACGACCAGCGCCCGTGCCGCAGCCTGCACCCACTCCGCCCGCACCAGCCGGTTCCGGATCCCGGTGCCGACCGCCGCGACCCGACCCCGTGGCCGGGTTTCGTCCGGCAGCTCACGCAACGCCTCCCGCAACCGCTTCTTGGTGCTCCGGCCCCATTCCAGGCCGTGCGCCGCGGCGAAGGCACCGATCGCCTGCGCCGGTCCGGCCACGCCCTTCCACCGGCCGACGGCCAGCAGCCGGCGAAGCTCCTCCGCGGTCAGCTCCCCGCGCTCGGCGAGCGCCCGGAGGTCCGCCACGACCTGTGCGGGGACGCCGCTGCCGATCACTCGCCGCAACTGGTGCCGCAGCTGGGGATCGGCGATTCCCCGGAGACCGATCCAACGCTGCGCCCAGCGCGACGCCACCTCGTGCCCGAACGCCCCGGCCGCCCGGGCGAGATGTCCGGCCGTCCTACCGCCGGTCGCCCGTCGCGCGGCCCGCACCAGCCACGCCGGTGGACCGTGCGCCCGCACCAGCTGCACGGCCTTCACCCCGACCAACGCGATCGCGGCCAGCGCACCGAACGCGGCCCCGTCCAGGAACCGGCCGAGGTCGGCCCACCAGCCGGCCGACGTCGCGGCGCCGTTGCTCGCCCCTCCTGCCCCGGCCAGGGGCGTGGCACCCGCAGGCATGGACAGCAGCACGACGACCCCGACGAGCGCGGCGGCCAGGACCAGCACGCGCACCGTCCACCGGACCCACGGCTCGGCCCACAGCTCCCGCAACGTCGTCCCGGCGGGGACGCCGGACGCGCCCGGGGCCCGCTCGAGCATCCGATCCCGCCAGCCGGCGGCGTCGAACCGCGCCTGCAGCTCGTCCACGCGGGCCTTCAACGCCCGGACCCGATCCCGGTCGCCCCCCGCCCGAGCATCCGCGAGCTGCGCGTGCGCCTTGCGCAGCTTTCCGCGCAGCCGCTCGAGCTTCGCCTGCTGACGCTCCATCGCCCGGCGCAGGTACCTGCCCTGCCGCAGGGGCGGCGCCACCAGATCCGCAAGGGCGTGTTCCACCAGCTCGAGCTGGGCCTCCAGCCGCGCCTTGCGGACGTCCAGCAGCTTGCGGCCCCACGTCCTCGCGGCCAGCCGGTCGTCGACCCCCTTCAGCCGGGCCCTCAGCAGGTCCCGCTTGGCCTCGTGCAGCGCCTTGAGCCGCTGCTCGTACTCACCGGCCAGCCGATCCATGGTCGTGCGGATCTCCGCGGCACGCCGCTCGTTCTCGACCAGAGCGGCCTGCCACTGCTTCTTCGCCTTCTCGCTGTGTGGCTTGGCCAGCTGCTTGCGCTGCCATGCCTGCTCGGTCAGGTTGCGCACCAGCATCCGCTGCGCGTGGTTGGCCAGGTGGAGGAACGCCCGCTCGACCCACCAATCCGACAAGCGCGCCAGCCGCCGGCCCAGCCGGACCGGCACCGTGTGCTCCAGGCCCCGCGCGGCCAGGAAGATCAGCTTCCCGAAGGTCCGGCTCGCCCCGGTCCAGATGTCGAGCGCGCGCCGCCGCGCCTGCCGCTCCCGCGAGAGCTGCTTGAACAGCACCCGCTGGTCCAGGATCAGCTGATCGTTGAACCCGACCAGCAACCCGAGGAAGTGGAACGTGTAGAACGCCGGCCTCCTCGACGACAGGCCCTTGTCGTACGAGGCCGCCCAGTTGCGCAGCCGCTGCCACAGCCGGGTCCAGCCCTTCACCTTCGGCTCGCGCACACCCGGCACCGGCATGAAGTCCGCCGGCGTCTGCCAGAACGTGTAGAAGGCCGGCCCCACCCGCAGCCACCCGAGGCCGAACAGGTTGATGCTGATCCGCAGCCACAGGCGCGTATCCGGAATGGCTGTGAACGGCCACTTCATCCGAACCGGTGAGGACTCCGTCGTCAGCCAGGCCACCTGGTCCGGCTCCTCCCGCAGCCCCCTCGACATCGACGTCGACAAGAACCCGGCCACCACCCCGCCGAGCCCCACCAGCTCCACCGTGACCAGCCCGCCGGCCACCACCCACGACCACAGCGTCGTCTGGAGGAACGTGAACGACAGCGCGGCCAGCATCCAGGCCCGCTCCCAGCGGATCGACTTCACATAGCCCCGGATCCCCGGCTTCGAACCGGGAGTCCGCGCCGTCTTCATGTGCGGGAACATCCCCCACAACGGCAGCCACAGCGCGCCCCACGCCGGTCCGAGGCCCAGCGCCCAGGTCACGCCGGCGACGAACATCGCCGGCAGGATCGGCATGTAGAGCCGGCCCTCGGTCACGAACAGCGGAGGCACGCCGACGTTCCGCACCCGGTGGGCGCTCAGGCCGTTCGCGGCGGCCACGTCCCGAGCGGCCCCCACGACCTGCGCGAGCTTCCGGTTCGCCTCGTCCCGGGTCCCGATCAGCGTCGTCAGCTCGTCGCCGGTCACGCCCGCCGCCTCGGCCCCGGCCAGCTCTTCCGATGCCTCGACCACGTCGGCGATCGCGTCCCGGGACGCCCTCTCCGCCTGGCGCACCTCGGCGGCGAGCCACCACCCCCGCAGGCGCAGCGGAACCGCCAACCGCCAGCCGCGCTCGACCGCGCCCCAGGCCAGCACGACTCCGCGCAGCCATGTGCGGACGGCAGCGGCTTGCTCACCGCTCGACAGCCCGGCGACGCCGACTCCAGCCACGCCGAGCGGGTTGCGCCACAGTGCATCCACGGCCTGCGGCGGCGCCCGGGCCAGCATCAACCCGAACACCCCACCCGGCCGGAACCGCTCCACGCCGAACAGGTCGACCTCCCTGGTCAGCAGCCCGAGGCGCTCGAACTCCGCCAACCAGGCCTCGATCTTCTTCGCGGCCCCAGGCTCATGCAGGCCGCGCCTGACCATCTGCTGGATCAACGGAGCAACCCACTCCGGAGCATCGATCGGCTGCCCGTCCGCCAGCCGATGCCCCAGCTCCCCGATCTGAGCCACCAGATCGGCCGCCGCGGCCCCACGTGGGTGGCTCAGCCGTGGCGCGCCGGCCCGCAGCAGGGCACCCAGTAGGCGCCAGACCTCCCACGCGGCCGCCTCGCCCTCACCCAACTCGGCATCGGGGAGCTGCGCCCACCCCTCGGCGGCCGCCTGCATCGCCTCCTGTCGCCCACCTGCCCGACCACGCACCGGAGCCGCCGGCCCCGCGCCGGTCGTGCCGAGCACCTCGTCCAGCCGGGCGCGCTTCGCCCTGGCCTCTCCCAACAGCCACGCCCGCTCCTGGGGCGTGGCAGACCCGAGCGCCGCACTGATCTCCGCGAGCCGATCCAGCAACGCCCTCGCCCCGGCGATCCGCGACCTGCCCCAGTTCCGCGTCGCGCCGTAGAAGCGCATCTTCCGGTCCAGGTACTCGGCGAACGCGACCGCCCGATCCAGCCGGCCGTGCCGCACATGCCGATGCCCGTCGAACACCGCGTCGTCGTGGCGGGCGCCCGGGTGGTCGAAGTGCACGTTCTCGTGCCGGAACACGTCGAACACCCAGCCGTCCAGCATCCGCTGCAGCTCGCCGGCCCGGCCACCGTACGTGTGCTTGGCGCGGGCCGTCGCGATGACCTGCTGCACGTGCTGGATCTGCGCGAACAGCTCCGCGTCCACCGCGACCAGCCGCTCACCGCTGCCCACCCAGGCGAACGCGACCAGGTCGTCGACACCGAGCAAGCGCTGTGCCCACGCCGACATGCCCCGCAATGGGAGCAGCCGCAGCACACCCACGACCGTGCCGTGCGCATCGCGCACCGCGACGGTGACGACCACGGTGCTGCCGCGCCGGTGCTGCTTCGCCACCCAGCTCGCCAGCTTGGCCGACATCTTGCCCGTGAGGTCACCACCACCGCGCCGCGACGGCCCACCCGGCGACCGGTCTCGCCGCAGGATCTGCCGCGGGGGACCGCGGATGGTCCCCGCGCCCCACTTCAGCAGCACTCGCGTGGCGGTCGCGGCGACGAGGGCGCCGCCCGCCAGGTACAGGACGGACACCGGCTGCCCGAGCAAACCGAGCACGCCCCCGGTGAGGGCCGTCGTCAGGATGCTCGCGCCGAGGCCCAGGAGCGCGCGGCCGCGGCCTTCAGTCCGTCCCTGCGAGGGCGTGGTCCGGGCCGGCGGTGTCCCGTGGAGACCGTGGACGTGCTCGTCCAGGGCCAGCAGGGCGAACAGCCGGGATTCGCGGTTCACCTCGGGCGCGTCGACGGGACCGATTCCCACGTGCGCGACGAGCACGCCCGGGTAGTGGGGTGTCGGGTGCGGCGCGGCGGGTGCGGCGCCGCGCAGGATGGCGAGCCGGTCCAGGCCGGCTGCCGCGCGCAGCTCGTCGAGGACCTCGGCGGTGATCGGCCCCTCTGGCAACGGCCGGCCCGTGGCCAGCGCGAGCGCATCGGCCAGGTCGCGCAGGCTCCAGTCCTGGGTGGTGGCCAGCTCGGTACCGCGCCCGGTCTCCCTGCGGACCGGCCGGGCCTTCTTCACCGTCGCCTGCTTGCGGGCCGCCTGCTCGGTGCGCACGTCCCGTCCGGGCCCGGCGAGCTTGCTGATCACCGAGCCCGTCAGTGCGCCGTTCGCGGCGACGGCGAGGAGGGGCTCGATGTGCCGGGGGTAGATCCCCAGCTCGGCCGCGATCCGCTCCGTCGACTGCCCGTTCGCGTAGTGGACGAGGACGAACAGCTCCGCGAGGTTCAGCCGGTCCAGCCGCAGGGGCTGTGCCGGGTCGGCGGAATCCTTGCCGACGCCCACGCCCAGCATGTGCCGGGCCACCACGATCATGGCGGCGAGCTGGGACCCGTCCATGCCGAGCCCGGCCGCCAGCTCCGTGCCGTGCGCGAACGCGTCCGCGGCCTGCTGGGCGTGCTCCCGGATCTTCGCCACGTCGGCGGGGGTCATGGGGCGGGCGCGCACGACCCAGTTCCGGGTCGGGATCAGGTCCGCCAGTCGGGCCACGGCCTCCGCGAACGCCTGCTCCTCGGCGGCGTCCGCGAGCTCCTGCGTTGCCGGGTCCTGCTCGACCTGGAAGCGCCGCGCATCCGCGCGGGCCTGCAGGTACTGCTCCGCGGTCAGCCCCGGCACCATCTCCGTGTTGCGCAGGGCGTCGAGGTGGTGCACGTCGATGTTGCCCGGGTTGGCGGGCAGCGCGGGGACCCCGGCGGGCAGCTCGTCGCCCAGCACCATGCCCAGGTGGTCGGAGCCGAGAGCGGCCTTCTGCGACTTCGTGGCGGCCAGCCGCGCGCTCGCCGCCACCTCGGCGTCGTGCTGGGCGAGCTCGAACACCGCCTCGGCCTCGGGCCCGTCGAACTTGCCGGTGATCGCGGTGGGACCCTCGTCGACGACGAACTCGTACCGCGAGTTCTCCCGGACCAGCCGGTCCTCCATGGAGCGGTGGATCCGCGTCGTGCCGTGCTGGCGTTCACCGTCCGGGCCGATACGGCCGGAACGGCCGCGCAGCTGCTCCTGGATCCGGACGCTCCGCGGCGTGCCGAGGCCGATCACGTGGAGCCCGCCGCCCTCGACGTCGAGGTCCTTCAGCTCCGCCTTGACGTGCGCCTCGGCCCACTCGACGGCCTCGTTCCGCGCCGTGCGGTACCCGTCCATCCAGGGCTCCAGCCCGGGGTGGTTGCGCAGCATGTAGTCGCCGACGTGGCCCGCGATCGAGCCGCCGAGCTCGATGTCCCGCGCGCGGCCCGCGATGTCGGTCGCCACCGTGACCGCGCCCCGCCGGCCGGCGTGGGTGGTCAGCCCGGCGGCCTGCGACTGGTGGATGGACTTGGCCGTGACCATCCGCGGGTTGATGCCGTGCTCCCAGAGCAGCCGCTCCATGATCAGCGCATCGGCGATGCTCTCGACCCGCAGCAGCACCGGGAAGCCCTGCGCGTAGGCGTCGAGCACGTCGTTCAACGCGGCCTCGCGGGCCTCCGCCGCGGTCCCGTGGTTGGCCGGATCGAAATCGACGCGCTTCAACGGGGTGTGCGGGTCGATCTCCAGGACGTCCTTGCCGTACTCGTCCTGGAACCGCTTGGCACCGGCCTTGCCACCGGTCGTTCCGGTCGTGCCGGCCCATTCGCCCTCGGCCAGCAGCTCGGCGACGGTGAGGGAGTCGATGGTCCGGGTCGGGGCGCCGACCCCGGTGTCCCCGAACTCCTTCAGCTCGACCGCCTCGTGCAGCCCACGGCTCCACCGACGCCCGGGCAGCGCCCGGTTGTCGCTGGCGATCAGGACGATCTCGCCGTTCTCGACCATGTAGTCGACGTTGATCTCGAGGCCGTCCTCGGCCTTGAGCGCGTTCTCCACCCGCTGCTGCAGCGTGGCCCGCGCCTGGGCCCCGAACTTCCGCCCGGTGGCTGCCGCCAGCGCGTCGATCTGCTCGCCGACCAGCTTGCGGCCCGCCGCGGTGAGCTCGTACGTGCGCGGGTTGTAGTGCCCGTTCGGGTTCTGCTCCGTCGCAGGCGACAGCCGTTTCGCCTCGGCGATCTCCTTGGCCCAGTTCAGGGCGGCCAGATCCGGCTTCCCGCCCTTGATCCGCTCGCTGAGGACGAACGGCGCGATGTCGTCGAGCAGCAGCTGGTCGACCTCGTCGAGCAACCTCCACGCCGGGGCGGCCCGGCCGCCGTTGCCCGTCCCGTTGCGGGAGCGCAGGGCACCGAACGCCTCTTCGCCGAGCGCGAGCACCTTGATGGCGGCCTCGTCGGCTGCCGTCCTGCCCGGGCTCTCCCGCGCCGCCGTCTGCAGCTCGACCGTCAGCCCGAGCCGCTCCGCGATCTGGGTGATCTGCGGCTTCGCTTCCCCGGCGTAGGCCTCGCTCGGGGTCACCCATTGCACCTGCCCGCCCTTGGGGCGTTCGATCAGCGCCCGAGCAACGATGGCGATCGCACCGGTGAGCGTCTTGCCCTCACCGGTGAGCATCTGCACCACACGCCCGTCGCGGACGAGGGCGATGGCCCCCAGGACCTGTTCCTCGAACGGCGCCTTGTCCGGGTTGACCCGGCGTTGCACCTCACAGGCGATGGCGACGCACTCGACGATGCCGTCCGCGTATGAACGTTTCCCGTTCTCGACGTCCTGGGCAACCTCCTCCGCGCGGGCGATCAGGTCGTCGTAGCTCTTGCCGTCGAAGCCCTCCCGGTACTTCGCGACCTTCGTCCGGTCGGCCTTGTTCTGCTTGCGGGTCGCGCGCCACTCCTTGAACGAGTCGAACACGTCGCGCACCGCGAGCCACTCGCCCACGTTCGGCGGGCCCGGCCGGGTGGAGCCCGGCTGGTGTCCCTGCTCCTCGAACGTTTCGCGCGTGCCCTGGTGCTCAGCCGTCTTCGACTGTGTGGAGCCGTGCGACTCGCCGGACCGCTCGGGCGCCGTGGCCCCTCGCGATCCCTTCGGCCCGGACGTGGTCCGGGCACCGCCGGCGGGGTTGGTCTCCGCTGGCGTCGTCACACCCTTGGCGTCAACGCCTTGCTCGCCAGGAGCGTGGTTCGTGGTGTTCGCATCGTGAGCTGTTCCTGGTCGTGCCTCCTCGGGCGTGGTCGAACGGGTGCTGTCCTTACGTCCGGTCGCACCCGGGCCGGGCCGCTGACCCGCCTCGGGTGTGCCCTGCCGAGCAGGGCCCTGGTCCGTCCGGCCGGCGAGTTCACCGGTAGGAGCGGACGTCTCGACACCCTGCTGCGGGGGTGCGGGACCGCCGTTGTCCGCGTCCGGATCACGTGGCCTCTGGTGTCCTTCGCGGGGCGCAGCAGGCGCCGAGTCGTCGAGGTGCGAGCGTGGCCCACTGGTGGAGCTCGACTCCGCGATGTGCGGGTCGGCCCCGCCGCCGGAGGTCCGTGCCCCGCCGCCGCCGGCCCGCTCGCCGGGCGGGTTGACCGGCGGAAGCTTCCCGGGCCCGGGCCCTGGCGTGTCCGGGCCCGTCGGGTTCCCACCCGAGGTGGCGCCCGGCTCGGACCCGGGCCCCGGCGAGCGGGGGCCCGGGGCCTCGCCCGGAGCAACGCCCTGCTCGCCCTGCCTCGTCCAGGTCTCCCCGTCCCGCACGTACACGGTCTCCCGACCGGTCACGTCGTCGATCAGCGTCACCCGGTCGAGCAGCTTGTGGTTCTTGATGGCGGGGAGGTTCTGCGCGATGTCGTCGTAGAGGTTGCCGGTCGACCTGTTGTCCTTGATCGGAGTCTTGCCGTCGGGGCGGAAGAGCGTCAGCGTGCCGTCCGGCTGGATCTCCCGGATCAGACCACCACGCATCGACCGGCGGCCGACGTCCAGCGACATGTGGATGATGACCTGCCGGTTGCCCGCGATCGGGGTCGGCGTGCCCTGCCGGTCGGCCGCCTTGTCCACGGCGTGCCGAACGCCGTTCGTCACATCGCTGGGCTGGGAGACGGGCTTGTCGACCGAGGTCACCTCGACCGAGGCGACGACCTGCCCGTCGGGCGTCTCGACCGTGAGGTCGAACTCCTTCATCGGCTGGTTCGTCCCGGGCCGCATCGGCGCGTTGTTCTCCAGGCCGACCCGCACCACCATGCCGGGGTTCTCGCGCGCCAACTGCCGAGCGACGCCCAGCTCGGCGGCCGCCTCGGCCAGCTGTGCGGGCGCCTTGCCCGCGTTGTACTCCAGCCAGTCCTTCATCCCGACGATCCGGCCGGCCTCCTGGGCCCGCAGGGTCGCCTCGACCTCGGCGAAGATCGCCGGATCCCGCAGCTGCTCGATCTTGTTCTCGGCGAGCTTGCCGTCGCGGGTCGCCTCCGGCCAGCCGGCCCGGTCGAAGAGCTCGTCGACCTGCTGCCGCGTGGCGCGGTTGGCAGCGGCGACATCGTCGGCCAGCGGGCTCAGATCGGGGAGCTCGTGCAGGTCGCCGTGCGCACGACCGTTCCGGTTCAGCTCGTCGAGCTCGTGGCGTACCAGGTCGGCCAGCGCGGCGCGGCTCAGGCGGCCGTCACGCAGCGCGGCCAGGATCTGGCCGTCGATGAAGATCTTGCCGTTGTGGCTGAAGAGGACCAGGTCGTCGATGTTCGCGGCGACGGTGCGGTTGAGACCGTCGATCGCGCACACGCCGCGGCAGCCGGCGGCGGTGATCTCGCTCAGCGGCACCCCGGACAGTTCCGACAGCTGCTCGGGGGTCAGCTGCTCGACCACGACGCCGCGCGCGACGGCGTCCTCGAGGACCATCCGCTCGGCCGGTGTGAGGTCCTTGCCCGACAGGCGGGCGGGACCGCCGTTGGTGCCCTTGATGCGCGCGAGCTGGTCGTCCAGCACGGCGGCAACGGCCCGGTTGATGCGGTTCTGGCGGATGGAGTCGGCCCTCTTCTGGCCGAGAACGCGGCTGAGCCCGGTGCGCGGGGGGACGGACGCGTCACGCCCGGCGGCGACCACGTCCCCGAGCGCGGCGACGCGGCCGAAGGGCAGGCCGAGCTTCTGGTAGCCGCGCGCGATAGTGATCAGGCCCCGGACGTCGGTCCTTTCGAAGCCGAGACGGCCGGATTCCTTGTCGCGGAGGAGCTTGACGCCGACCCGGCCGAAGACGCCGCCGCGCCCGATGATGCTGCCGGCAGAGGCACCGGTCTTCAGCACGCCCCCGACCTGGCCGAGCATGCCTCCGCGGGTCGCCAACCGTTCCCCGAGCGGTGCGAGCCCACGCCGCGCGATCACCCCGGTGAGCGCCCGCGCGCCCATGAGCTCCAGCGTCACGGGGGCCATGGCCACCTTGCCGCCCATCAGCGACGCGTCCCAGAACGTCTGGCCGACGGCGCTCGCGCGCGGTGCCCAGCCCCTGAGCCTCGACGCCCCGCCGGCCAGCCCCTCGCCCAGCCGGCTCGTCACCGCGAATCTGCCGGCGAGCGAACCGGCGCCGCTCGCGAGTGCGCCGCCGGTCTTCGCGCCCAGCGAGATCGCTTTGATGACCGCCCCGGCCCCGAAGGCGACCAGCGCCACGGTGCCGATGTCTTCCAGCGCGGTGGAGATCGGAGCGAAGTAGTAGTCGTCGCCCAGCCGCCCGGGGTCGGGGCCGTTCTTGATCCACCGGTCGTAGAAGTTGACCGCACCCGTGGCGACCCCACCGGTGAACGGGTAGCGCCGGGCGTAGTACTCCAGGTCCGACTCGTTCTCCCCCTGCTCGGGTGACGAGAAGCCGACGTTCCCCCCCGTCACCAGGCCGAGCAGACCCTCGTCCTTGCCGAGGAGCCGGAGCTTGCCGTAGTTGAACAGCTCGGTGCCGATGGACGTGAGGAGACCGGGGATCGCGTTCGAGAGGACGTCGTCGCCGTCGCGGACAAGGTTCTTCAGGAACCCGCCGACGCTCTTCTCGGTCTCCTGGTGGAGGACGAAGGCCTTGCCGTCGAGCGCCTCGGACCAACCCTCCCCGCAACTGTTCTTGTGTCCGTTCTTCCCGTTCGAGCACTCCTTGTGCTCCTCGCCACCGGGCGCCTTGGTGTCCACGAACAGGCTGGTGTGGTCGTCGAAGACCCGGCCCCCGGACTCGGCGTACTGGGGGACGGCGATCCCGTAGCAGATCCCGCTGCCCTTCGAGTGGCAGTCCGCCAGGGTGTCTCGGTTGGAGTCGACGTGGGTGCGGAACTCGCCCTTGCAGGTCCCGTTGGTGTCGCTGCAGAACCCGGACGCGACCGCAAGGCCCTGCTTCTCGTCGTCCCCGCCCGCGGCGAAGGCGCTCACCCCGATGAAGCAGGTGCCGGAGGTGTCCTTCCCGCAGGTCTTCGTCGAGTCGGCGTTGTTCTTCCCCGACTCGTAGTTGGCCGTGGCACTCCCGGAGTACGTGCAGCTCGTGCTGCCCTCGCACATGGCGAGCACGTCGGCCGTGTGGTCCTTGGCGTTCACCTTGGCGGTCGCGGCTATCGAGCACCCGCCGGAGCCGTTGCCGGTGTGGGACTCGTTGCAGCCGGCCTGGGCCTGGGCGCTCAGCCTGCCTTCATCACCGCTGGCCTCCCGCTGGCCGTCCGCCGAGAAGTCGTAGCTGCAGTTCTTCTCGGCGTTGCCGTCGGTGTCGCACCCGGCGCCGGCGGTGAGGTACTCAGGAGTCGTCCGGTCCTCAACGGTGGCGGTGAAGCAGCCCGGAGGCTCGTAGCACGAATCCGGGATGGGCCGGATGTACTCCGCGTGGTACTTGGCCATCGACACCGACGAGCAGCGGCCGCCGTCCTCCGTGCAGTCGGAGTGGCCCGTCCCGTGCAGCTTCCCGTCCGGCGACTCCGCCCACGCGTAGGTGTGGGTCTCGGACTTGTCGCAGGCGGTGCCGCCCTCATCGCCCGTCCCGCAGTCGGTGAACGCCGTCACCTTGCCGGTCTCGGGGTTGTAGGCGACCGATCCGGCGACACTGCAGGCCCCCCAGGTGCCGGAACAGTGGGTGTCGGCGGTGCCCGTGTGCTTCTCGTGCTCGTTGTGCTGGTCGATGGTGCCGGTGAACTTCGCGTCCTGCTTGCAGTGGTCGCCCTTCGGGTAGCAGCTCGTCTGCACCTCGATGTAGGCCGGGTCGTAGGCCCGGATCTTCTCCCCGTTCTCGTCGGTCGACTCGACCGGGATCTTCTTGCCGTTCTCGTCCAGGACGAATTTGCCGTCCTTGTCCCGCTTCCACTCGGTTTCGTAGACCGGGATCTTGTTGCCGTTCTCGTCGAGGACGAGGTTGCCGTCCTTGTCCCGCTTCCACGACTCCGCCGCGTCGTGGTACAGGAACACCGCGCCCACCGAGCACGTGCCCGATGTCTTGTCGCAGTGCGTGTAGCCCTCGCCCTTCATGGTGCCCTCGGTGGGGCCGCCCGGCGTGGCCTTGCCCTTCTCGACGAGCTCACCGTTGATGTGCGCCTCGGACTTGGTGCACGCGCTGCCGCCGCCACCCTGGCAGTCGGCGTAGGCGACGATCTCGCCGCCCTTCAGGGCCTCGCCGTTCTCGCCCTTCTTCTTCTCGGTGTAGCCGCCGGCCACCACGGTGGAGCACCAGCCGGTGGTGCCCGAGCACTCCGCCGCCGCGTCCGCGGTGAGCTTCCCGTCCAGGGCGGAGATGTCCGCGTAGGCCTTCGACCACTGCGAGCACGACCCGCCGCCCTGCGTGTCACACCCGGTGCCGACCACCAGCGTCGGCGGGATCGGGTTGCCGTCCTTGTCCTTGGACTCCTTGTAGTACTTCGCCACGCCGATGACCCCGCACGAGCCCACGCCGCCCTTGCAGTCCACCTCGCCCTTGCCGTGCAGCTCCCCGTCCGGCGACGACGCGTCGATGTCCAGGTCCGCCCACCGGCTGCAGGTACCACCCTGGGTCCCGCAGTAGGACGACAGCTCCAGCTCACCGGTCTTCTTGCTGTACGTGGCCTTCGAGCCGGTGGCGCAGTACCCGCCGTCCGGGCCGCCGCCGGAGCAGTTGCCGCCCGAGTCGCCCTTGATGCCCTCGCCCTTGGCCGAGGACGCCGAGGTCGTCGCGAAGTAGCTGTCGCACGACCCGGTGCCCGAGCACCCCGCCTGCGCGAGGGCGCTGTGGGAGTCGACCTTCACCGAGGCGTAGGAGCCGCAGGACCCGCCCGTGCCGCCGCCCGAGCACTTCGACCACGCCTCGCCGTGCTGCCCGCCCACCGTCTTCGACGCGTCGGCACGGCTGGAGTAGCTGGTCGAGCAGTTCGACACGCCGCTGCATCCGGCTTCCGCGTTGCCGTAGCCCTTGCCCGCCGAGGCGTGCGCGAAGACCAGCAGCCCGCCGCCGCCCTGGCCGGTGCCGCCGCCCGAGCCGGACGCGTAGGCGTTCGCCGAGCTGCTGTGCGTGCCGTCGTCGTAGGCCGCCGAGCTCGAGGCGGTGCCCGAGTAGGAGTAGCGGCAGTTCGCCACGGTGCCGGCGCAGAAGGCCGAAGCCTGGGCGGTACCCGCGTCGGCCACCGCCGAGGCGCTGGTGGCGACCCAGCCGCCGCCGAAGGTCCCCGACTCCGAGCCGGATGCGCTCGCGCGGGAGCTGGCCCCGCCGCCGCTGTCGGCGGCGCTGCTGCGGGAGGAGAAGCCGTAGGAGCAGCGGGATCCCGTGCTGCCCTGGCAGGTGGCCGAGGCCTGCGAGCCGTACTGGTTGGCGCCGACCCGGCTGGTGCCCTCGCAGCCACCGAGGTGCCCGGCGGTGCAGGCGGTGCGGGACGCGGCCTTGTTGGTCCCGCCCGGTGCGGCCGACTGCGCGGTGCCCTCGGTGCGGGTACGGCATCCGGTGCCGATGCAGTCGGCGGTGGAGCCGGCGGAGTCCTCGGCGGCGAACCCGCCGGTGCCGGTCTGGCAGATGCCGGTCGACTGGCAGGCCGAGCTCGACGAGGCGTGCACCTCGTCCCCGCCGACCGCCGTGGAACGGCTCGACCCGCGGGTCGCGCAACCCGCCTCGGTGCCGTTGTCACAGACCGCCTGGACGGCCGCGGAGGTGGCGGCGAGCCGGTCGCTCTCCTCGGCACCCGGTGCGGTGGCCATCGAGGAGACGGTCGCGGTGATGTTCGCGTGGCACGTGGTGGTGCCGTCGCAGCGGGTCGAGCCCGTGGCGGTGCTGTGGGAGCGCTGCCCGGCCGGGCCGGCGACGGCCTCCCCGTTGCCCGACACGGTGCCGGTGCAGCCGATCTCCGGGCAGAGGATCTCCGAGTCGGCCTGCCCGCTGCCGGAGGAGACCGGGACGGGCTTCCCACCCGGTTCGCCGCTGTCCCGGGAACGCTCGGTGACCGCGGTGGCCTGGCTCACCGCCACGCATCCGCTCGCGGCGGCGGTGCAGTGGGCCGCCGTGTCGCTACGGCCCGGCGTGCCGCTCGTCCCGCCCGTGGTCGCGGCGGTGCATCCCGGCCCGGCGCACTGCGCGGTTGCACTCGACTGCGCCAGCGTCGCCGGGGCGTCGGTGACCGGCTTCGCGGCCAGCTTCGCCGCCTCGGTGGCGGCCGTGCCCGCCTTCTTCGCCGCGGCTGCGGCGGCGGTGGCGGCCTTGCGTTGTGCTGCGGTCGCACCCGGCCGGGCGGCGACGTCTGCGGCCTGCGCGGCGAGCTGCGCGGCCTCGGCGGCCTGCTGCTTCGCCTGCTCGGCGTCGTTGTT
The DNA here is from genome assembly GCF_054486945.1 of Pseudonocardia wallangbongensis. NCBI lineage: Bacteria > Bacillati > Actinomycetota > Actinomycetes > Pseudonocardiales > Pseudonocardiaceae > Pseudonocardia > Pseudonocardia wallangbongensis. The sequence goes on along the minus strand of NZ_JBRERS010000004.1, from coordinate 28,497 downwards.
GCGTTGTTCCGCGACGATGTCGGCCACGACCTGGCCGGAACCCGCGGAGGACTCGGTCTGGACCTGGCAGCCGGACTGAGTACTCGTGCAGCTGCCGCTGGAGGTGGAGGTTCCCGTGGCTGGAGGACCACGCGCCGTGCCGGCACCGTTCATCGCCTTCGGCCCGTCGCTGCCCGTCGCCGACGACCGCGCGGTGCCCGAACACGGACCGGAACCGCCGGGGCAGTCCAGGGTGGCCGAGGCCATCGTCCAGCTTGAGGCGCCCGGCACCGTCGGGCCACCGGTGCTCGCGGACGAACCCGGCGCGGTCGGTGCCGGCGGGACCGCCGGCTGGTCCTGGCCGCCGGCCGGCGTCTCCTGATCCTGCGCCGGCGCGTCACCGGTGGTCTCGGAGGAGACCGTGGCGTTCTCGGTGGAGCGCGCCTGCACCAGCGGGACCATGCTGTTCGCGTTCGGGCCGGTCGCGGCCCCGGAGTTCGTCACCGCCTGGCACACGCCGCCCGAGACGCCCTCGCACGAGCCCTCGCTGCGGGAGCCGCGCGGGTCCGGCGACACCGACGGGTCGGTGGCGGTCGCCGAGCTGGTCACCTTCCCGGTGCAGACGGCCTGGCCCTCACAGGTCAGCGCCGCGCCCGCGACCGAGGCCGCCGACGGGCCGGCCGGCATCCGGGCCGTGTTGACCTGCTGGGCCGTGCCCTGCGCCTGCGGGCCGGAGAAGGCGAGCTCCGCACCCGGGCCGGTGGAGGCGCCCGACGCCGACCGCACCTGGCAACCGCCCGTGCCACCGGTGCAACCGGCCGTGCCCTCCGAGGTGCGCGGCTTCCCGCCGGCGACGCCGCCGTCCCAGGCGGCCGTGCTGGTGCGCACCGAGCCCGAGCAGGGGACGCCGGGCGTACAGGCCAGGCCGGCGTTCGACGACGAGGTCGACGAGGGGCCGCTCAGCGACTGGCCCGGCAGCGGCTCACCGGTGTCGGGGTCGACCGCCACGTAGTCCGCGGCGCTGGACGCCGCCGAGCTGGTCTCACCCGAGCATCCACCGCCGGTGACGGTGCAGTCCGCGCTCGCGCTCGTGCCCCGGGCGTGCGGCGTCACCGCCGTGTCCCGGGCGCTCGTCGACGAGCGCGCCGTGCCGCCGCACTCGGTCGCGGCACCGGAGCACGCCACCGACGCCGCCGCGTTCGACACGCTCACCGGCCCGGACACCGGGGCCACCCCGGCGGCCGTCGCGACGTCCGTGGCGTCGGCCGGGTCGCGGTCGGCGACCGTCGTGTCCGCGGACGTCGTGCAGCCGCCGCCGACACCGTGGGCCGTGCAGGACGAGGAACCGGTGCTGTCGCGGACCCCCTTGACGTCACCGGAAGCGCCGCCCGAGGTCGTGCTCGAACCCGCCCCGGTGCACGTGGCGGTGAGGCAGGACAGCTCCGAGCCGGCCGTGCTCGAGGCCGCCAGCTCGCGGACGGCGAGCGTCGTGCCGCGCGCGGCGGCGCTGAGCCGGTCCGACCACGAGGGCTCGGTGGCGTCGTCGGCAGCGCTGTCGCTCAACTGCGAGCTCGACTCGGCCGCGCACCCGCCGCCGGTCGCGTTGCAGTTCGAGGAGGCCTTGGTCGTGCGCACCGGCGCGGCCGCGCCCTTCCCGGCGGGCGCGCCCACGGCCGTACCGGAGGTGGCGCTGCGCGCCGCGCCGCTGCACGGGCCGTCGCCGCAGTCCACGTTCGCGCCGGCCGAGCTGACCACCGTGGCGTCACCGTCGGTCAGGGACGCCAACGAGTCCTGCCCATCGACCGGGTTGTCCACGGCGGTGTTGCTGTAGGCCTGACACCCACTGCCCGTCGCCTCGCAGGACGAGCTCCCGGTGCTCGTGCGCTCCGCGCCGGCCCGGACCCCGCTCGCGGTACCCACAGTGCTCGTCGAGCCCTTGCCCACGCACCCGGCGCCACAGTCGACCTCGACCACCGCGTCACTGCTGCCCGCGGTACCACGCGAGTCACCGTCGTCCCCGCTGTCACCCTCGGCGTTCGAGGTGCTGCGCGTCGAGCACCCGCCGGCACCGGAGACGGTGCAAACCGCCTTCCCGTTCGTCGCCGACCTGGCTGCGGCCGTGGCCGCAGCCTTCTCGGCCCCGGTCTCGTGGCCGGCATCGGTGCTGCTGCTGTCGCACGAGCCGCCCGCGGTGTCGCAGTCGGACTCGGCGCCCGACCGGTCCGCGACGGTGTCCACGGCGCAGTCGCCGGTGCACGCCGCCGATGCGGCCGTCCTGCGATCCGAATCTCCCGGGTCCGGTGGTGTCGCCACGTCCGGGTCGGGTCCGGTGCTGTCGCTGCGACAGGACCCTCCCCCGCTGTCGCAGTACGCCGACGCCCCGCCCGGTATCGCAAGGCTGTGTTGACCGCAGTTCCGCGCGTCCCCCGAGCAGCGCGCCGACGCCTTGCTGATCTTGCCGTCCGCACCGCGACTGGACGCACTACTCCCACAACCGGAGTCGTCACACGAGGCCTCGGCGCGGGAGTCACCCGATCTCGAGGACGCCCCGCAACCCGACGACACCCCGGACACGCACAGGTCTCGATCGGAGTCCTTCTTCGCGTCACCGGACTCGCTCGACGAGCCGCACTCGACGAAGGCCCCGTCCGACCCGCAACCGGCGACCGCGCCCGCACCGTCCGGGCCGTCGTCCGGCACCACCCGGGCATCCCGGTCGGTGGCGTCCATCAGGTCTTCGGTGTCGTCGTAGACCTTGTCGCGCTGCTTCTCGAACTTCGCGACGTTGCGGTCGTGCGCCTTCTTCGTCACCTTGCCGGCGGCGACGTTCTTCTCCTCGGCCGCCAGCTTCTTCTCCGCCTCGTCCAGGCCCCGCTGGCCGTCGACGACGTCGTCGATCAGCTCTGCCCGCTCGTCCGAGAGCTCCGCGCGATCCGCCTCGTACTTGCTGGCCAGCTTGTCGTGCTCGGCCTTGTCCTTCTTGTACTGGGCCGCGGTGACCTTGCCGGCGGCGACCTTCTTCTTCTCGCCGGCCAGGTGGGCCTTGCTCTTGTCGACGTCGATCCGGCCCTGCAGCACCCGTTCGGACTGCTCCGCCGAATCGTCGTCGGAGTCGTCGTCCCGATCGCTGTCGTCGCCCTTGTCGCTGTCGTCCTCGTCGCGGGCGCTCAACAGCTGCAGCTGGTCCACGTCGGACTTGCGGGCCCGCTCACCCTTCGGTGGGCCGCGCGACGACAGCAGTGACGCCTCCCGCTTGCGCAGCTCGGACGCACTACACCCCTTGCCGCCCCTGCACACCTTCTCATCGGCCTTGCGATCGCCGTCGGCGCCGGCGGCGTCGAGCAGCTCGGCCAACGCCGCCTTCTCGGAGGCCTCACCGGACTTGCCGGCCTTCTCCCCGCGCTCCTCGCCGTCCGCGTCGCGCAGCCGCTTGCGCGCCGAGTCGATCACACGGGCAACGTCGTCCTTGGACACACCGGCCCGGTCCGCGGCGTGCTCCACCGCCTCGCGCACGAGTCCACGCACCGAGTCGGCGAGCTTCTCACCGTCCCGACGCTCGGAGGCGCCCTTCTTGCCGTTCTTCTCGCGGACCTTCTTGCGGTCGTCCCGGGCGCGCTGTGACCGCTCGCCCTTCTCATCGCGGTCGGCCAGCTGCGCGGCCACCCGCTTCACGACATCCCGGACGGAGTCCTTGCCGCCCTCGCTGTCGCCGTCCTTGCCGTCCTTGCCGTCGGAGTCGCCCAGCCGGCGCAGCGCGGCCACGACCTCGCTGCCTCTCGACTCGCGCGCCTCGTCCTCAGCGCGCTGCTTCTCGGCCTTCTTCTCCGCCTTCTTCTGGGACTGCTTCTTCTTGGCGCCGTCGCCCTCGGTGGAGCCGTCGCCGTCGTCGCCGTCGAGTTGCGCACCCACCTCCCGTAGGAGGTGACGCACGTCGTCATCGGAGCGGGGCGGAGCACGACCCTGTTCGTCGCGCTTCTTCTTCTCGTGCGTCTTCTTGCCGCCGTGGTCCTCGTCGCCCTCGAGCACCCGGGCCGAGGCGCGCTTGCCGGACCGATCGTCACCGGCTTCGTCGGATGCGTCCGAGTCCTCGTGGTCGCTCGCGCGCTCGCTCAGCTTCGCCGTCACGAGGCGGGTGACCTCGCTGCGCCGGTCGGCCCGCTCCCCGTCGGCCTCGTCGCGCCCGTCGCCCTTGCCGGTCTTCTCGCCCTTGCTGGTCTCACCGGCTTTGTCGCTCTTGCCGGCCTCGTCGATGTCGTCAGCGTCGGGGTCGTCATCCCGAGCGGCCTCGGCGGACTTCTCGGAGTCCCCCCGATGCTCGGTTCCCGAGTCCTGCAGCTTCTCCCGGACGACCTTGCGGACGCGGTCTGCGACGTCCGAACCGTCGTCCTCGTGCGCGGCCTGGCGCGCCCCTGCGTCGTCGCGGTCGGCGTCGTCGCGGTCGCTCTTCTCGCGGTCGTCCTTGTCGCGGTCGTCCTTGTCGCGGTCGGCCTTCTCGCGGCGGTCAGCGTCGTCGCGGTCGTCCTTCTCGCGGTCGCTCTTCTCGCGGCGGTCAGCGTCGTCGCGGTCGTCCTTCTCGCGGTGGTCGGCGTCCTCGTCGTCGTCGGCCTGCTCGTGCTTCGCCCGCTTGGCGTGACGAGCCTGGTCCTCGTCCTGGTCGTCCTGCGACTCGCGCGCCTCGGACTTCTTTTCCTTCTTCTTGCCGTCCTGCTTCTTCTCGGACTTCTCCTTCTCGTCGTTCTTGTCGTCCGCCTTCTTGTCCTCCTTCTTCTCGGACTTGTCCTTCTTCTTTCCTTCCTTCTTGTCCTTCTTCTTTTCTTTCTTCTCCTTCTTGTCGGAGCCGCCCGAGTCGCCGTCGGAACCGCCGCCGTCACCAGCGCTCATGAGCCTGGTGGTACCTCCCTTCTGCAGGCCCTGAGCAGCTGCCATCGGGACGACCACCGCCGCAGCGGCGGGCGCGGCGGCGAGGAACGCCGCACCGACCCAGAGCACCACGACGGCGCCGGCAAGACCGAGCAGCCACCGCGCCCCCACCCAGAGCCCATCCGTGGCCGAAAGACGCAACCGGACGGCACCAGCGCCCGCAGCGAGGCCTGGGGCCCCACTGTCGTGCGCAGACTGCCGACACATGCCGATCGACTCCTGAGATCGCAGAGAGGAACAACGGGGAGGTACATCGAGAGGTCCGAGGCCCCCGAGATGGGCGCCACGTGAACGACCGCTGACGAGGAAGAACATGGAGGATGCGCACGTCGCGCCTGAGGCAGCGACCCACAGCCGGGCGACTACACCACGCCTGGCGGTTCATGCGGTCTCGACTCGCAAGTTGCGCAAAGTCAGCAACCGGCGGCGAGCCCGGCAACCTCGACCCGAAGATCAAGGTAACCAGGAGGTTACCAGAACCCAACGGCGGATGCGATCTCCTAGCTTCGCGAGGGTCGACTCGACGGGTGCCCGGCCAGTCCGGGGACGGTGCGGCGACGCTCCCCGTGGATCACCGATCGGCGACGGAACGGAAACCCCATCCGTAGCGGAACGGGAACACCCAGGCCCCCTCCGGATGGTGCCACGATCGCTCTCGTCCGCTCTCCGCCGCGCCGCAGTTCGCACGCCGGGCGTCGAATTCGGGCCGATAGCCGGCCCGATGCGAGGCTCGGGCTCTCCGCGACTTCCGCCGGACCTGACGAACAACCCGTGCTGGGTGCGGTCAGGACCGACCAACAACCGCGGTCACATCACGGAAGTGCCGGCCTTCCACCCCGGCCTCACGGCGGCGCCGGCAGCGGGGAACCGCGGGAGACGACCTGCAGGTCCTCGGTCGGCCGCCCCACCAGCGCGATGTCCCCGGCCGTGTCGGTGCGGCGCACCGCGGCCCCGGCCCGCTCCAGCCCCGTGATCAGGCCGGGGTCGGGGTGTCGGTAGCTGTTGCCGGCACCGACGCTGACCAGCACTGCACGCGGGGACACCGCATTGAGGAACGCGACCGAGGTGTACCGGCTGCCGTGGTGCGGCATCTTCAGGACGTCGGCCCGCAGGTCGGTGCCCGATGCGAGCAGGTCGGCCTGGGCGGCGAGCTCCACGTCGCCGGAGAGCAGCACCGTGCCGGCCGGGGTGCGGGCGCGCAGCACCAGCGAGCCGTCGTTGACCGCCGTGCCGTCCTCGCTGTCGACGAACACGGCCGGATGCCGCGGGCCGATCACGTCGATGACGAGCGCCGGCCACTCCAGCCGCCTGCCTGCGGCGAGCGCGACGAGGGGCGCACCGGCGTCGGATGCCGTGCCGGCCACCTCCCGCAGCGCCCAGCCCGGCTCCCGCACCGGGCCGACGGCCACCCCGGCGACCGCGCGATCGCGGAGTGCGCCCGCCAGCCCGCCGACGTGGTCGGCGTGCAGGTGGCTCAGCACGACGAGGGCGATGCCCTGCACGCCGAGCCGGTCGAGGCACGCGTCGACCGCGCCGTCCTCGGGCCCGGCGTCGACCAGCACGACCCACCCGGGCCGGCCCGTGGCGAGCACGATCGCATCGCCCTGACCGACGTCACAGGCCACCACCGCCCAGCCCGGGGGCGGCCACCCTGGCGGTGCGATCCGCGTGGGCACCAGGATGAGCGCGAGCCCCAGCACGACGGCGAGGAGCAGCGCCCGCCACCGCGGTGACCGCCCGAACCACAGCAGCCCCAGCACGAGCAGGCCGAGCAGCACCGCGCCCGCCGGCCCGCCGGGCCAGCCGAGCACCGCGCCGGGCACGGCCGCGGCCCGGTCGGCGACCAGCACGAGCCACCAGGCGGCCGGCCCCGCCGCCCACGCGCACACCTGCGCCGGGAACGCGCCGAGCGGCGAGACCACCGCGGCCAGCACTCCCAGGACCGTGGCCGGCGCGACGGCGGGCACGGCGAGCAGGTTGGCGACCACCGCGACCGGGCTCACCTGCGCGTTCAGCCCGGCGATCAGCGGAGCGGTGGCGAGGAACGCGGCCGCAGGCACGGTGAGCGCCTCGGCCACCCACCGCGGCACCCCACGCCGCTGCAACGCATCGGACCATCCCGGCGCGAGCAGCACCAGCCCGGCGGTGGCGAGCACCGACAGCGCGAACCCGGGGTCGACGGCCAGTGCCGGATCGACCAGCAGGAGCACCAGCACCGCTGTGGCCAGCGCCGGGACCGCGGACCGCCCCCGCCCCATGGCGAGCGCGAGGAGCACCACGGCGGCCATGGCCGCCGCCCGCACGACGCTCGGCGACGGCCGCGCGAGCACCACGAACCCGAGCACGGCGGCCGCGCTGACGCCGGCCGCGATCCGCGGATCGGCCCGCAGCAGGCGCAGCAGCGCGAGAACCGCGCCGGCCACGATCGCGAGGTTCGCCCCGGACACCGCGAGGAGATGGGTGAGCCCCGCGGCCCGGAAGTCGGCCTCGACCTCCGCGGTGAGCCCGCTCCTGTCGCCGACGGCCAGGCCCGGCAGCAACCCGGCCTGCGCGGGCGGCAGCACGCCCGCGGCGTCGCGCAGGCCGGCCCGGAGCCCGCCCGCCGCCTGCTGCCACCACGGCGGCGCCGAGACCTCCCCGGGCGGGCCGCGGACCCGCAGCACCGCGACCGTGAGATCGCGGCGCCCCGCCGGTGCGAGCAGCCCGTGTGCGGTGGCGACCTGACCCGGGAGCAGCGTCGCCCACTCCTCGGCGGGTGCGATCAGCAGCACCCGACCACCCACCGCCCAACCTGCGGCGCCGACCTCGGCGTGTCGGAGCACCGCCGGCACGAGCACCTGGCTCGCCTCGCCGGGCCGGGCCCCGTAACCCAGGCTCCGCAGCTGCCGTGGGTCGTCGGCTACGACCACCCGCAACGCGGCCGCGGCGCCGCGCTCCGCGGGGCCGAGCAGCGGGTGCTGCGCGACGAGCAGCGTGTGGGCGGTGACCACCAGTGCTGCCGCCGCGCCGGCGCCCGCGGCGATGATCACGCCCGCTCGGGCCGCCCCACGGTGGCGCGCCACCGTGGCTCCGACGAGCAGCGCGCACCCGATCAGCACGGCCACGCCCGCGACCGGCCCGAGCCCGATGCCCAGCAGCACGACGGCCCACACCGCGAGCGCCGCCGGCACCAGGCGCAGGTCGGGCGGGCGCCGCACCGGGTCGAGGTCGGAGGTTCGCGGCCGGACGGTGAGCGTCATGTGCCCGACGCCATGCCGCCGTCGCGGGCCCACCCCAACCGACGTGCTCCGTCGTCGGTCGTACCCGGCGTGGCTGCATCCCCGGGAGGACCGATGACCTCGAAGCGACTCCGGCGCCGTACGTCCGTGCCCCCGGCCGTCGTGATCGGGGTGGGCGCGGTGGTGCTGTTCGTCGCGGGCATCGGGATCACCGTCCTGGTCGGGGGCGTCGATGCCACGCCGCGGTGGGTGCGGACGTTGGCGGTCTCCCTCGCCGTGGGGCTCGGGATCGCCTACGTCGTCGGCACTGCGGAGTGGGCGATGGACGCGTGGATCATGAAGCGGGCGTGCAGGTACATCGACGCGGGCCGGTTCGACGACGCCGCCGTGAAGCTGTACGTGTACGTGAAGCAGCTGGAGAAGATGGCCGGGCCGTACGACCCGCTGACGCTCCGCTGGACCTGCACGTTCGCCCACGTGCTCCTGCACACGGGCCAGCGCGTGCGGGCGACCGCGCTGCTCGCGTTGGTGATCGACGGTCAGCTCGCGGTGCTGGGGCCGAACCACCCGGAGACACAACGGTCACTGCGGCTGCTGGCGTGCCACACCGACATCACCGCGCCGGTCGCGCCGGTCGAGAGGTGGTGGGCATGAGCGGCCCGGCAACCTCACATCGTGACCACTTCCCGTAGCTGGGCGAACCGGCGCTCCCCGATGCCCTCGATCTCCCGCAGCTGTTCCACCCGGGTGAACCGGCCGTTGCGGGTGCGCCACTCGATGATCCGTTGCGCCGTGACCGGGCCGACCCCGGGAAGGGTGTCCAGCTGCTCGACGGTGGCGGTGTTGAGGTCGACCTTGCCGGCAGGAGCCCCGCCCGCCGCCGGCGGCGGAGCGCCGGGCGCCGGAGCCGGGGCGGCGTCCGGTGCGGCCGGAACACCCACCGCGACCTGCTCGCCGTCGGCGACGCGGCGCGCCAGGTTGAGGCCGCTGACATCGGTGCCGGGAAGCGCACCACCGGCCGCGTCGAGCACGTCGGCGACACGGGCGCCCTCCGGCACCTCCACCAGGCCGGGCCGGTGGACCTTGCCCGACACGCTCACCACGAGCAGGGCCGGTGGCGCGGTGGGCGCTGCGGCGGTGGTGGCAGCGACCGGGGCAGGCGCGACCGGGGCAGGCGCGACCGACGCGGCGGGCTCGGCAGCGGACACGGTGACCGCGGGCAGGTCCGGCACCGGCTCGGCCCGCGGCCGCTCGAACCAGACCCCCACGGCCGCCACCACGGCAGCCACTGCCGCGACGAGCGCGAGCGCCGTGGCGCCGGGCCGACCGGGATCGACACGTGCGCCGCGCCATGCCGCGGGCGCCAGCCGGCGCAAGGCGGCAGCGACCCGGCCGAGCGGATCCGGGGCCTGCTCGGGGGAACGATCCCGCTCCACGGCGATCGGCTCGTCGTCCGGCACGAGGTGGTGCAGCGACCGGGGCGGGCCCGCCCGCGGCTGCGCCTCGCGCATGCCGGCCAGCAGGATCGGGACCGTGGGTGGATCGAGCCGGTTCGGACTCGCCGAGCCTCCTTCCGCTCGCGGCGGTGGCCACACCCCACCCTCACCCAGCCCGCCGGTTCCGGGGCCGCCCTCCGGCTCGGGCGACGCAGGCAGGACGAGGAACTCGGATCGCGTCATGTGGCCGACGCTAGATCGGTGCGAGGGTGGCGAACGGATTTCCTGGCGAGCTGTGGATGAGCGGGGTACGAGGTGGATGACTCGCTGCGCGGCGGGAAGAACTGTCGCAGTTGCCCGCTGGACGCTCCGGTCGTCTCGCATACCGATCACTGGCGTGCTGCTCGCTGCGATCAACTCGGAGATCGACCGACGACCGTTTGCCCTTGATCGGCGACAGGCCCGACCGCGACGCACGGCTGTGGAGACCCTCCGCTAGTGTCCCGAACCGGAAGTCCGGTGCATAAATCGGCGGATCCAGGTTTCCGCTGGGTGCGCCGGCGAGCCGGCCTCGTACCGGGCGTACTCGGGCGGTTCGCCGGTGCGGCCAGCGGGAAGCTGAGCCGTCGAGTTATGTGGTGGACGTTCGGTCCGGGACACTAGCCCCTCGGCACCACCACGACACCGAGCAGGCCCGGCCCGACGTGCGCGCCGATCACGGCACCGACCTCGGACACGAGCAGCCGCGCCACCTGCGGCAACCGCTCACGTAGCCGGGCCGCGACCTCCTCGGCCCGCGTGGCCGCGGCGAGGTGGTGCACCGCGAGGTCGACCGGTCCGTCCCCCGCCGCCCGCACCGCGAGCTCCACGAGCCGCTGTGCGGCGCGGGCCGTGGTGCGGACCTTCTCCAGCGGCACGATGCGGCCCTGCGCGACGTGCAGCAGGGGCTTCACCGCCAGGGCGGTGCCGACGAGGGCGGCGGCGGCACCGATGCGCCCGCCGCGCCGGAGGCGGTCGAGCGTCTCGACCGAGAAGAACAGGCGGCACCGCGCCGCGACGGCCTCGGCGGCGGCCGCGACCTCGCCGCCCGTCGCCCCGTCCCGTGCGGCATCGGCCGCGGCCAGCACCGCGAATCCCAGCCCCATCGCGGTGGACCGGGAGTCGACGACGTGCACGCGGTCTAGGCCGAACTCCTCGGCGGCCAACCGGGCCGTGTCCCAAGTGCCGGACAGCTCCCGCGACAGGTGCACCGACACCACCTCGTCGGCTCCGCCGTCGAACGCGGCGCGGTAGCAGGCGGTGAACTCGGCCGGTGTCGGTCGAGACGTCTGCACGTCGAGGTGTCGGTCGGCGAGTGCCACGGACAGCTCGGCTGCGTCGATGTCGATGCCCTCGCGGCCGACCCGGTCACCCAGCCGGACCTCGAGCGCGACGACCTTGATCCCCTGGTCCTCCGCCACCCCCATCGGGAGGTACGCGGTGGAGTCCGTGACGACGGCGACGGGCACGACGCCGGAGCCTAGTGGTCCCCGCCGGAAGTACGGCACGCATCTCGACCCGGTACGTCCGGCGGGAACCACTAGCGCCCCAGCAACCCGGCGCACGCCTCACCGACCGCGGTGTGGGCGTCCCAGCCCCAGTGCATCCCGTCCGGGTTGCCGTGGCCGCCCAGCACGTGGTCGGCGACGAGGGCGGGCAGGTCGAGCAGCGCCACACCGGACGCCTGCGCCCACGCCCGGGTGGCCCGCTCGCCGGCCGCCCGGCCGGGGTGGGCCGACCCGTAGCACTCGGCGCGGTGCGGGGGCGGGAGCACGGCCACGACGGGGAGGCCCGGCCGGACCGCGAGGACGGCGCTGCGGCAGCGCTCCAGGTACTGCACGGTGAGCCGTGGGGGTAGTGCCACGGGCCCGCCTCCGGGCAGGACCGCGGCGAAGCTCCGGGCGAGCGCGGGCTGCGCGCGCAGGTAGGCCGCGCGGACGCGGCGGCGCAGCCACTCCGGCCGCAGTACCGGGATCAGCTCGCGCACCGCGGTGGGCAGCGGGGACGGGAGCGTGTCCATCCCGCCCACACCCAGCACGAGCGCGTCGGCGGCCGGCAGGACGGCCCACACGCGCGGATCGGAGATCAGCGCGTGCCACGCGTGCCGCGCGGTCCACCCGGTGCCCGCGACGATCTCCGCGCGGGCGCCGAGCGCCGAGGCGGCGACGTTGGGCCAGAGCCGCGGGTCGTCGGCGGGTTCTGGCCGCTCCGGGCCGTGGAAGGCGAGGGAGTCTGCGAGCACCAGCAGCACCGGGCCGTTCGCCGTCACGGCCGGGCGGTCACGTACCGATGCCGACGTTGTACCCGGCGAGCCGCCAGCGCGGATGGTCGGACCTGCGGGCCAGCGCGGCCCACCGGCAGTTGCCCATGCCACCGATCGCGGGCCATGCCGTGGCGGGCAGTGCCAGCAGCCCGCAGACCAGTCCGGCGATCAGGCCGCCGTGGGCGACCAGCACGACGGTGATCTCCGGCTCGGACGAGCCGTACTCGTCGTCCAGCTCCTCGACGACGGGCAGCGAGCGGCGCACCACCTCGATGCGGGACTCCCCGCCCGGAGGCGCCCACGCCGGGTCCGAGCGCCAGGCTGCGATCGCCCCGGGCCAGGCGTCCTCGATCTCGGCGACCGTGCGGCCCTGCCATTCCCCCAGGTGGGTCTCCCGCAAGCGGGCGTCGAGCTTGACCGGCCGGCCGCACGCCGCGGCGACGAGGTCGGCGGTGTCGACGGCCCGGCGCAGGTCGGAGCTGATCAGCCGGTCGGGTGCCAGCCGGGCGATCTCGGGGGCGACGGCGCTCGCCTGCTCGACGCCGGTCTCGGTGAGCAGGGAGTCGAGATGCCCCTGCATCCGGCCGTTGACGTTGTAGTCGGTCTGGCCGTGGCGCAGCAGGACCACCCTGCGCAGGCTCACGTGGTCGGCCTGGTCGCGTCGGCGGACGGTTCGGAGTTGACGACGGCCTCGGGGAACGCGACCCGGGGGCAGTCCTTCCACAGCCGGTCCAGCCCGTAGAAGCCGCGCTCCTCCGAGTGCTGGACGTGCACCACGACGTCCACGAAGTCCAGGAGCACCCAGCGTCCCTCGCGCGTGCCCTCGCGGCGGGTGGGCTTCGCGCCGTGGGCGCGCAGCTTCTCCTCCACCTCGTCGACGATGGCCTGCACCTGCCGTTCGTTGGGCGCCGACGCGATCACGAAGCAGTCGGTGATCACGAGCTGGTCGGACACGTCGAGTACGACGATGTCCTGCGCCTTCTTGTCCGCCGCGGCGGCCACGGCCACCCGGGCCATGTCGAGCGCGTCGTCGGTCGCCGTCACCCGTTCCCCTTCCCCGGCGGGTCAGGCCCACCTGCTCCCACCCATTGTCCCAGCCCCGTTCGGTGGCTCTGGTACGCGGTCCGGCGTGTGGTGGTTTCCCGTGCGGTGGAAGCGGGAATGAGGTCGGTGTGCGGACGTCCGAGGGCTGCGAGGGCCGATGACTGCGACCAACGGGGCGACCGACGGGACCATCGGCGTCGCGCAGTCCGACGAGCAGACCCGGCCCGCTGGGGGAATGGACGCCGCCGAGGACGCGGAGCACCCGGACGGCGTCGCGGAGGCCGCCGCGCGGGACGTCGCGCGGCTGCTCGACCGGCGCGGACTCCGCGAGGTCGTCGCGCTCGCCCACCGTGTTGTGCGCGAATCCACCCGGCTTACCACGCCAGGGGGGCCGCGAACGGACGACACCGACGCCAATCGCTGTACGCTGCGCCAGCATGAACGGCCCACTCGGCGGGGTGCCGCCGGCCGAGCAACTGATGACGATCGAGCGTGACGACCGCGACGGCTGCCTGGTGCTGGTCGTACGGGGCGAGGTGGACCTGAGTACGGGAGGACGGCTGATGGAGGCCGGCAACGCGGCGCTGCACGAATCGGCGCAGCAGCCGGTGATCCTCGACCTGACGAAGGTCGACTTCCTCTCCTCCTCGGGGCTCGGCCTGCTCGTCGCGCTGCACGACGACGGCCGAGATATGGGCGCGCCGCTGCGCGTGGTGGTGGATCCGGCGCGGCCGGTGATCCGGCCGATCCGCACGATGGGCCTGGACGAGGTGCTGTCGCTGTTCCGCACCGTCGACGAGGCCGTCGCGGCCTGAGCAGTTCGTGGACAACCCGCTGCACCCGCCGGACGACGTGATCTCGATGGTGCTCATGGCCGATCCCGTGTCGCTGTCGGTCGTGCGCGAACGGTTCCGACGGTGGCTCGGGGCGCTCTGCTGGCCGCCACGCGAGGTCGACGACGTCGTGATGGCCGTGAACGAGGCGGTCACGAGCGCGGTGGAGCACACCCATCCGTCGGCCATCGGCGCGGAGGTGCGGGTCGCGGCGCGGCAGTACGCCGAGTCGGACGGTGGGCGACGGGTCCTCGTGGCGGTGGCCGGCGGGGAGCACTGGACCCCGGAGCCCCAGGGCTTCGAGGGGCCCGGCCTCCTGATGATCCACTCCTGCATGGACGCCATCGAGGTGACCCACGAGGCCGACGGCACCACGATGCTGCTGACGAGCGCGAAGGTGCCGCCGCTGCTGGGCGGGGAGTTCTAGGCGGCCTCGCTACGGCTTCGCCCGCCGTCGGCATCGACATCACCGGTCCGCCGCCCCGCCGAGCGATCCGTCAGGGCTTCTCGTCCTGGTAGAGGCGGCGCTTGGAGATGTACTGCACCACGCCGTCCGGCACGAGGTACCAGACCGGGCGGCCGTTCCCCACGCGCCGGCGGCAGTCGGTGGACGAGATCGCCATCGCCGGGACCTCGACGAGGGAGACGGCGCCGTCGGGCAGGTGGTCGTCCTCGAGCGTGTACCCCGGCCGGGTCACGCCGACGAAGTGGGCGAGCCGGAAGAGCTCGTCGAGCCGCTCCCAGGTGAGGATCTGGCCGAGCGCATCGGCGCCCGTGATGAAGTACAGCTCGGCGTCGGGGTACTCGGCGTGCAGGTCGACGAGGGTGTCGGCGGTGTAGGTGGGGCCCGGGCGGTCGATGTCGACCCGGCTCACCGAGAACATCGGGTTGGACGCGGTGGCCACGACCGTCATGAGGTAGCGGTCCTCGGCCCGGCTCACCGCGCGGTCGGACTTCTGCCACGGCTGCCCCGTCGGCACGAAGACCACTTCGTCCAGACCGAACCCGTTCGCCACCTCGCTGGCTGCGACGAGGTGCCCGTTGTGGATCGGGTCGAACGTCCCGCCCATCACGCCGATCTTGCGGCTCACCGCCCAAGACTAAGCGACGCCGCTCCCGGCACCCGCCCCGGCGGCCAGTGCGTCGGCGAGGAACCGCAGCTCGCGGTGCATGGTCTCCTGCCCGTCCTCGGCGTGCCGCGCCACCGAGTGCCGGTAGCTGATCGCCGAGGCGAGCAGCTGCGCCGCGCAGTCGACGTCGGCCCGCGGACCGTCGACCGGGCGCGCGGCCGCGACGACCTCCCGGATCTGGCCGACCATGCGGTCGAAGCGTTCCTGCAGCGCGTCGAGCACCGCCGGGTGGGTGTCGGACTCCCGCCACAGGAGGTGGGAGAGCACGGCCGACGAGTCGAGCGCCTGGTCGAACGCGTCGATGAGGCGGTGCAGGCTGGCCGCCACGTCGCCCGGAACGACGACCGCTGCCGGGTCGATGCGGTCCTCCGGCAGCCGCTCGACCAGCGCGGACAGCAGGTCCGGCTTGCGCTTGAAGTAGTAGTGGACGAGGCCCTTCGGTACCCCGGCCCGCTCCGCGATGCGCGACGTGGGTGTGGCGTCGAAACCGGCCTCGGCGAAGAGTTCCTCGGCGGCCGCGAGGATCCGCTCGCGGGTTGCGGGCTCCTCGGGCGGCGGGACGTCGCTCATGTGCTCCTCACCGGCCCATCCTGTACGCGCGAGACGGCCGCGGCCAACCAGGGCCGCGGCCGTCGTCTCAATGTTTCGATGTTTCGATGTTTCGGTGTTTCGGTGTTTCGGTGTTTCGTGGTGGCGTGTTCCGGTCAGTGCTGACCGGCGAGCCCGCGGTGCTCGGTGTTGGCCGCCGGCAGGGCGGCCAGCCCCACCGCGACCGTCAGCACGCCCGCGATCCAGGACGTCCAGGCGGCGCCGGCCATGTCGGCGTACCCGAACACCCACGGCGAGATGAACAGCAGGACGCCCAGCACCCCGTGCACGTACTCGCTGGCCACCGAACCCGGCTGCGCCAGCGACCACAGAGCGGCGACGGCGATCAGCACGCCGAACACGATCAGTGACCACAGAGCGGCGGTGTCGGTGGACACCACGATCGGCGACAAGGCCGTCAGCACGCCGATCACGAGTGCCGCCCAGTCCTGCCACCGATGCCATGTCCCGGTCATGAGACTCACCCTTCCCTCGTGAGGAGATGACATCATCATGCGCTTTGACTGGCCGCCCGGTCAAGATGACGTGCGGAACACCCGATCAGGTGACGTAGGCGTGGCGGAACTGGATGCTGATCCGCGGTGCCGCCGCTCGCGTCTTGGGTACGGCGTGCTGCCACGTGCGCTGACACGTTCCACCCATGACCAGGAGGTCTCCCGGGCCGGGCAGGTACGCGACGGACGGCCCGCCGCCCGCGGGCCGCAGCCGGAACGGGCGCACCGCGCCGAGGGAGACCAGCGCGACGACGGCCTCCGGCAGTTCCCGCGCGACGCGGTCGCCGTGCCAGGCGACGCTGTCGGCGCCGTCGCGGTAGAGGTTGACCCCGACCTGCGTGAACGCCACGCCGTAGCGCACGCTCAGCACGCCGGCCATCTCCGCGAGCTCGACGGGGGGCGCCGGGCCGTCGTCCAACCGCCAGCGGTGCGTGAGCCGCGGCTCGGGAACGATGCGGTCGTACATCCGCACGTCCCGGCCCGACCACGGCGTCTCCGCCAGCAGGCGGGCGAAGAGCGCGTCCGCCCCGCGACACCACCCCGGGGCGTGGTCGACCCACGCCCCCTCGGTGAGCCCACGGCGGCGCAGCGCGACGAAGGACCGGTCCAGCTCGAGGGCGGGCGCGTCGAGCAGGGAGGGCTGCCAGGCGAGGTCCGGTGCGGCCATGCCGCCACGCTACGCCGAATCGAACATCAGTTCGAGTTCTATTGCAGCGGGATCTCCAGGCCGCGCTCGCCCTCGGGACGCGGGCCGAAGATGCGCCGCTCCGACTCGTCGATCGCGAGGTCGTTGATGCTGGCCTCCCGCCGCACCATCAGGCCGTGCTCGTCGAACTCCCAGTTCTCGTTGCCGTAGCTGCGGTACCAGGCGCCGGCCGCGTCGTGGCACTCGTACTGGAAGCGCACGGCGATGCGGTTGCCGGCGAAGGTCCACAGCGACTTGCGCAGTGCGTAGTCGAGCTCGCGCTTCCACTTGTCCGCCAGGAACTCGACGATCTCGCGGCGACCGCGCACGAAACGGTCCCGGTTGCGCCACACCGAGTCCTCGCTGTACGCGCCCGCAACCCGCTCCGGGTCCCGGGTGTTCCAGGCGTCCTCGGCGGCCTGGACCTTCTGCATGGCGGTCTCGAGCGTGAACGGGGGAAGCGGGGGGCGGTCGGCCATGGGAGCTCCTCGATGAGAACGGGCGTTCTCACCGAAGCGTAGAGAACGCTCGTTCTCCAATCAACGCCTCCGCCGCCCCGCGCGCCTGGGCGGCCGGAGCGTCCGTGCCGAGGATGCCGGCGGTGACCATCGCGCCCTCGGCGAGCAGCACCAGCTGCGGACCGAGCCGGAGCGGCAGGCCGGCGTCGTCGACGAGCCCGGCGACGTAGTCGGCGAAGGCCTGCTTGTGGGCCCGCGCCTGCAGCACCACCACGTCCGACACCGCCCCGAGCTCGCCGAAACCGTTGATCCACGCGCAGCCACGGAACCCGGGCTCCCGGAACCACGAGCCGAGCCAGTCGAACACCGCGAGGACCCGCTCGCACGGGTCCGCCACCTCCGCGACGGCCGCGGCGAGCCGCCCCCGCCACCGGACGTCCCGGCGCTGCAGGTAGGCCTCGACCAGCTGTTCCTTGGCCGGGTACAGCGCGTAGACGCGCTTGAGCGGCAGGCCCGCGCCCGTGCGGATCTCGTCCATGCCGACCGACTGGATGCCGCGCGCGTAGAACAGCTCCTCCGCGGCGTCGAGCAGGCGGGCACGCGCGGTCTCGGTGTCGAGCGGCGCCATGGCAGGGTCCTCGTCGGCGGGAACGGGCGTTCTCCACGCTACCGCGGTCACACCGGCAGCAGGGCCTCCACCACGTCGGCGAGCTGGGCCGCCGTGCGGCACTCGTGCATCGGGAGGACGTCCGCGTACCGCAGGGCGGCGGAGTCGCCGCTGCCCCACTGCCGCCGCGGCTCGGGGTTGAGCCAGTGCGCGTGCCGGGCCTGCCCGACCAGCCGCTTCAGCACCGTCAGGTTGGGGTCGCGGTAGTTGGTGCGCGCGTCGCCCAGCACGAGCAGGGACGTCTTCGGCCCGACGGCGCCGGACCAGTGCTCGGCGAAGCTGCCGAACGAGCCGCCGTAGTCGCTGTGCCCGTCGAACGTGACGAGCTCGGCTTCCCGCAGCACCCGCTGCATCACGCCGGAGAGCTCGGCACCGGGCTCGAACAGGTGCGTGACCTCGTCGGCACGCTCCACGAACGCGAACACCCGCACCTTGCTGAACTGCTCGCGCAGGGCCTGCACCAGCAACAGCGTGAAATGGCTGAACCCGGCGACCGACCCGGAGACGTCGCACAGCACCACCAGCTCCGGCCGGCCGGGGCGCCGGGCTCGGTAGGCCGGGCGCATCGGTACGCCACCGGTGGACATCGAGCGCCGCAGCGTGCGCCGCATGTCCAGCTCGCCGCGCTTGGCGTGCCGACGACGCACCGCGAGGCGCGACGCGAGCCGGCGGGCCAGCGGGTGCACCGTCCGCCGCAGCCGGGCCAGCTGCTCGGCGTGGGCGGAGAGGAACTCGACCTGCTCGGCCTGTGTCGGCACCGCGGAGCGCGCGACCTGCTCCCGGCCGCGGATCTCCGCCGTGCGCCTGCGGACCTCGTCGGTGACCATCCGGCGGAACGCGGCGATGCGGTCCCGGATCTCCCGGCGCAGCATCTCGTCGGCGAACCCCTCCTCCTCGACGCCGACACGCAGGTCGGCGACGATCTGCGCCAGCAGCGTCTCCGGGGAGAGCGCCCGCAGCGCCTGGTAGGCCGACCAGCCCGGCTGCGCCGCCGCGCCGCGCACCCCGGTGCCGGACGCGCCGGAGCGCCCCAGCGCGTCGACCGCCGCCCGGGCCAGCTCGGCGAGGGCGGCGGTGTCACCGTCGCGCAGCATGCCGGCGAGCAGGGCCCGCAGCGCGTCGACGTCCACCGGGCCGTCGTCGACCCGGGGCACCTCCACCGGACGCGCCCCGGCACCGAGCGCCGCCGGGAAGTACAGGTCGAAGAGCGTGTCGAAGGCGTCCCGCTGCCCGGACCGGCGCAGGAGCGAGGCCGCGAGGCCTTCCCTCAGGTGCTCGCGGTGCGTGAGGTCGAGGGCGGTGAGCACGCGCGCGGCGTCGACCGTCTCCCCCGGCCCCACCGACACGCCGTGGCGGCGCAGCGCGCCGACGAAGTCGACCAGATGCCCGGGCAGACCGTGCTCGGGAACGGTGAGCGCCGACTCCACCCGGCCATCATGCCCTCCCGCGTGGCACGCTGCCGATGTGCAGATCGTCTACATCGGCGGACCGACGGCACTGCTCGAGCTCGACGGGGTGCGGGTGCTGCTCGATCCCACCTTCGACCCGCCCGGGAACTACCCCATCGGCGACCGGGCCCTGACCAAGACGGCAGGGCCCGCGCTGCAGGCGGCGGACGTCGGGCCGTTCGACGCGGTGCTGCTCTCCCACGACCAGCACCCCGACAACCTAGACGGCACGGGCCGCGCGCTCCTCGCGTCCGCCCCGCTGGTGCTGTCCACCCGGTCCGCGGCCGAACGGCTCGCCGGCGTCACCGCGCTGCCGACCTGGACCGATGCCGAGGTCGGGGGCCTCCGCATCACCGGCGTGCCCGCCCAGCACGGGCCGGACGGCACGGAACACCTCGTCGGTGAGGTGACGGGGTTCGTGCTGCACGGGTCGCAGCGGGTCTACGTGAGCGGGGACAACGCCTCCCTGGACGTCGTCCGGGAGGTGGCGCGCCGGTCGGGACCGGTGGACGTCGCCGTCCTCTTCGCGGGCGGGGCGCGGACCCCGCTCGTCGACGGGTTCCTCACGCTGCCCAGCGACGCCGCCGCGGAGGCAGCCCGGATCCTCGACGCCCGGCACGTCGTCGTACTGCACGTCGAGCAGTGGACGCACTTCACCCAGGGGCCGGACTCGGTGCGGGACGCGTTCGGCGCGGCCGGGCTGGCCGATCGGCTGGTGCTGCCGCCTCCGGGCGTCCCCGTCACGGTGGGGTGAGCGTGTCCCTGCGTGACCGCTCCCGGGTGCCCACCGCGCCGACGGTCACCGCGGAGGTGGACCTGTCCTTCGGCTGACTACGTGGGCGACGACCACGCCGAGACGACGTCGGAAGGACCCCACACCAGCGCGGCGTCGACTCCCACGACCCCGGAGAGCGAGACGACGACCAAACCGCTCTCCGGGTCGAAGCCGGGTACCTGGGTCGCGCCGTGCCGGAGCGTGCCCAGATCCCGATGGTCGAACGCGCTGTTGATCCACTTGATCGACCCGACGAAGTCGACGCGGTGTGCAACGGGACCACGGTCGGCCCCGACGAGGTCGATCTCGGGATCGAACCGGCGGTTCCACCAGCCGCCGACCGTCGCGACCTCCTGCCATGGCAGCGCACCGGCCAACGCCGCGAGCTCGAGGGCGTCGCGGATCAGCGGCTCGACGGCGCGACCTCGCCAGCTCGTCCAGCGGCGCTGCACCAGCGTGACGGCCGCGTCCGGCCGACCTCGGCGGGCCTGCTCATGCGCGGAGCGCCCGATGCCGAGGTAGAGGCGGAGGTTGCTGTCGGCGATCCGGTAGAGGCCAGGCCGGCCTGGTTTCGTGGAGAGCGGCTGGTCGAGGGCGAGTACACGCTTCTCTTCGACGAGACGTCTCAGCAGCGGCGACAGTGCTCCGGAGGGAACCGGTCCCTGGCGGCCGCCGGCCGCAGCAGCGATGGTCGCGTGGCTCCGATCGCCACTGCCGACCGCTTCGATCACCCGCCTCGCCTGGTCCGGATTCGCGAACTCGGCCAGGAGTGCGGACTCGGGCACGCTGAACAGTGGGGCGGCCGGGTCGCCGCACTCGGTCTCCAAGAAGTCCGGCGGGGGTGTGCCATGGGGCCAGCTGGTGAGAACGCCCGGCAGCCCGCCGGTGATGAGGTGTGCGTCGATGGCGTCGGCCCCCTCGAGCCCGAGGGCACCGCTGACCTCGGCCGGGTTGAGCGGGCCGAGGACCATGTTGTCGGCGCGGCCGAAGAACGGGCGGTCATAGCCCGTCAGCCGTTCCATCATGTGGATGTCGCTCCCGAGCAGCAGCAGAAGGACCGGGCGTCGGGAGAGCAGGCGATCCCATGCCGTCTGCAAGGCCCCGTCGAACAGCTCGTCCTGCTCGGCCAGCCACGGCAGTTCGTCGATCACGACGATGGAAGGGGTATCCGGGAGGGCCACGGTGAGGGCCCGGAAGGCGTCCGGCCACCCACCGGCGACGCCCGACGGCACCACGTCGATCGATCCAGCCAAGGACGAAGACCGGAGGTCGGCCAGGAACGTGCTGACGGCCTCGACCGACGAGGCCCCCTTCGTCGCCGTGGCGAACAGGTACGGGACGCCGGACCGATCACAGAACTCCTGGACCAGCCGGGACTTCCCCACCTGCCGCCGGCCTCGAAGGGCGACTGCCGCGCCTGCGCCGGTCCTCGCGACCCGGTCGAGGCGCTTCTGCAGCACCCCGAGCTCCGTTGCTCGGCCGATGAACGCACGCATTCCATTATGGTAGCTCACAACTACATAGACCGGATCTACATAGTTGCGTCAGTCGAGCCGCAGCTCCCTGGCCGCCCGGTCCGCGTCCGACCGGTGCTTCAGCACCACCCCGAGCGTGGCGCGAACCGCGTCGTCATCCAGGGTGTCCAGGCCGAGCGCGAGCAGGGTGCGTCCCCAGTCGATGGTCTCGGCCACCGACGGCGACTTGCGCAGCTCCAGCCCGCGCAGCACCCGGACCGTGCGCACCAGCGCATCCACCAGCGCCTCCGGGAGCTCGGGCACCCGGGTCAGCACGATCTGCCGCTCCAGGTCGGCGTCGGGGAAGTCGAGGTGCAGGAACAGGCAGCGCCGCTTGAGCGCCTCGGACAGCTCGCGGGTCGAGTTCGACGTGAGCACCGCGAACGGCCGCCGGGCCGCGCGCACCGTGCCCATCTCCGGCACGGTCACCTGGTAGTCGGAGAGCACCTCCAGCAGCAGGCCCTCGACCTCGACGTCGGCCTTGTCGATCTCGTCGACCAGCAGGACGGTCGGCTCGGTGCGCCGGATCGCCGTGAGCAGGGGACGGGGCAGCAGGAACTCCTCGGAGAACACGTCGTCGCGGGTCTCGTCCCAGGACTCGTGCCCCTGGCCGGCGGTGATGCGCAGCAGCTGCTTGGCGTGGTTCCACTCGTAGAGCGCACGGGCCTCGTCGATGCCCTCGTAGCACTGCAGGCGCACCAGCCCCGAGCCGGTGGCGTCGGCGACGGCCTTCGCGAGCTCGGTCTTGCCGACACCCGCCGGGCCCTCCACGAGCAGCGGCTTGCCGAGCCGGTCGGCGAGGAAGACGGTGGTGGCGACGGCCGTGGAGGCGAGGTAGTCGACGCCGGCGAGGCGCTCGGCGACCTCGTCGACCGAGGCGAAGAGCGCGGGCTGCGGCAGGTTCACCCGGCCATCGTGCCTTGCCGGGCGCGGTCGGGTCACGCCGTTCGACGCCCGCTCCACTCGTCGACGCCGAGGAAGAACACCCACTCCAGGTGCTCGGAACAGGCCGCCACCGTGCCGGGGCCGTCGTCCGAGGTGACCACGACGACGGCCTCCCGCGTGCATCGGGTGCAACGCCGCACCGCGAACGGCCAGGAAGGACTGCTCATTCCGACCGGATTCCCCGCCCGGGTGACTCCACACGTCCGTGACGTCTCTCAGTTGTGTTCCCGCACCGCACCGACGTCCCGGGTGGCCACGACGAACAGGCCCGTGATCACCACCATGGCCAGGCCGCTCACCCACAGCGGCGCCCGCAGGTCCAGCGCGGTCGCGAGCCCGCCGCCCGCCAGCGCGCCCAGCGGCGCCGCCGTCATCGAGAGCGTCCGGGCGGCCGCGTTGACCCGGCCGAGCACGGCGGCCGGAACGAGCCGCTGGCGGATCGTCACCGACAGCACGTTCCACAGGGCGAACGAGAAGCTCGTGGTGCTGAGCACCACGGCGGCGAGCACCGGGGTGGGGAACGCGGCGAGCACGAAGTTGCCCACCGCGGCCACGACGAGGGCGACGACCTGGAGAGCGCGCTGCGGGTACCGGCGCACGAGCGGCGCGGTCAGCATCGCGCCGACGATCCCGCCGACGGCGCCGCCCGCGAGGATCAGCCCGAACACCGTCTCCGAGGTGCCCATCGGGCCGACGGCGAGCAGGACGAGCAGCCCTTCCCAGGTCTGGGTGAAGAAGGTGAGGCCGGCGCCGGTCAGGATGATCGTGCGGACGAAGCGGGCACCGAGGAGCCACCGCATCCCGTCCGCGGCCTCCCGCAGAACCGTTCTGGGCGTCGGCCGGCCCTCGACGACGGGCGCGGGCGTGCGCAGCCCCATGACGAGCACGCCGGCGAGCAGCATGGCCGCGGCGCTCACCGCGAACGGCAGGGACGCCGCCGCGGCGAACATGACACCGCCGACCGCCGGCCCGACGAGGTCCTGCCCGAGCCGCTCCACGCTCACGAGCGCGCTGTTGGCCCGCTCCAGGTCGGCGTCGTCGACGACGCGCGGGATCAGCGACTGGCTCGCGTTGTCGTACGCGGCCTCGCCGACGCCGAGCAGGAACGCCACGGCGTAGAGGAGCAGCATCGACCGGACGTCGAGCAGGAGCGCGAGCGTGAGCAGGCCGAACAGCACGCCGCGGGAGACGGCCGCCCACAGCACGAAGAGCTCGGGGCGGGTGCGGTCGACGAGGGCGCCGATGGGCAGGCCGAGCAGCATCCACGGCACGTACGCGATCGCCGTGAGCCCGGCGACGAGCACGGCGTCCTGGGTGATGGCGGCAGCCAGGAGCGGGAGCGCGACCTGCCGGACACCGTCGCCGAGGTTCGCCAGGCCCGACGCCGCGACGACCCGGCGGTAGACGATGATCTTTTCCCCCCGGGGGACCACGCGGCATCCGCGCCCGGCCGGGCGCGGATGCCGGTTGTGAAGTTCCTAGCGGAACGTCACCCTCGTACCGGTGAACGTGACCCTGGTGCCGAAGGCCGGCACGACGGTGTCGCAATCCTTGTTCATCGGACCCCCAATCAGGGCCGAACCCCCGCCGACCCTGTGATCCGAAGCTAGCAGCGGGGACCGGCCACCGACAGGACGTGAACCGGACACTTCGACGCCGCCGGGACGCCTGTCGGTGCCCTCGTCCACCATGGCCCCATGACCTCCACCGTGACGTCGGACCTCCGCCAGCGCGCCGAGGCCGTGCTCGCCACGCTCGCCGGCCCCGCGGCCCGTCTCCGCGAGGACCAGTGGACGGCCATCCACGCGCTCGTGGCCGAGCGCAGGCGGGCGCTCGTGGTGCAGCGCACCGGGTGGGGCAAGTCGGCGGTCTACTTCGTGGCCACAGCGCTGCTGCGGGCCGACGGCGCCGGGCCCACGGTGATCGTCTCCCCGCTGCTCGCGCTCATGCGCAATCAGATCGACGCGGCCGCGCGCGCCGGCATCAGGGCCGCCACCGTGAACTCGGCCAACACGGCCGGCTGGGAGCAGACCTACGCGGCGGTGGCGGCCGGTGAGGTCGACGTGCTGCTGGTGAGCCCGGAGCGGCTCAACAACCCGGACTTCCGCGACCGGGTGCTCCCGCAGCTCACCGCCACGGCCGGCATGCTCGTCGTCGACGAGGCCCACTGCGTGTCGGACTGGGGCCACGACTTCCGCCCCGACTACCGCCGGTTGCGCGCGCTCATCGCCGAGCTGCCCGCGGGCATCCCGGTCCTCGCCACCACGGCCACGGCGAACGACCGCGTGGTCGTGGACGTCACCGAGCAGCTGGGGCTGGCCTCCGGTGAGCCGCTGGTGCTACGCGGGTCGCTCGACCGGGAGAGCCTGCGCCTGTCGGTCGTCCGCTTGGCCACCCCGGCCCAGCGCCTCGGCTGGCTCGCCGACCACCTCGACGCGCTGCCGGGCGCCGGCATCGTCTACACGCTCACGATCGCGGCCGCCGAGGAGGTGGCCGACTTCCTGCGCGAGCGCGGCCACCCCGTCGCGTCCTACACGGGGAAGACGGACCCGGCGGAACGGCTCGCCGCCGAGTCCGACCTGCTCGAGAACCGCGTCAAGGCGCTCGTGGCCACCAGCGCGCTCGGGATGGGGTTCGACAAGCCCGATCTGGGCTTCGTCGTGCACCTCGGGGCGCCCGCGTCGCCCGTGGCGTACTACCAGCAGATCGGCCGCGCGGGCCGGGCCGTCGAGCGGGCCGAGGTCGTGCTGCTGCCCGGGAGGGAGGACCGCGACATCTGGGCCTACTTCGCCTCGCTCGCGTTCCCGCCGGAGCCGCTGGTGCGCCAGACGCTGGGCGTCCTCGGCGAGGACGCGCTGTCCACGGCCGCCGTCGAGACGCGCGTCGACCTGTCCCGCACCCGGCTGGAGATGCTGCTCAAGGTGCTCGACAGCGACGGCGCCGTGCGCCGCGTGAAGGGCGGGTGGGTGGCCACCGGCGAGGAGTGGGTCTACGACCGGGAGCGCCACCGCCGCATCGCCGAGGCCCGCCGCACCGAGCAGCAGGCGATGCTCGACTACATCGACGGCACCGGCTGCCGCATGCAGTTCCTGCGCCGGCAGCTCGACGACCCGGGCGACGAGCGCTGCGGCCGCTGCGACACCTGCACCACCCCCGCCTGGAGCACCGACGTCGGCGACGGCGCGGCCGCGGCGGCGCAGGAACGGATCAGCCGGCCGGGCGTCGAGGTCGCGCCCCGCAAGCAGTGGCCCAGCGGCATGGCGGAGCTGGGCATCTCGGCGTCGGGCCGGATCCCGGCGGGCGAGCTCGCCGAACCGGGCCGCGTGATCGGGCGCCTCTCCGACATCGGGTGGGGCACCCGCCTGCGCGAGCTGGTCGACGGCGACGACGCGCCCGTCCCCGGTGACGTGCTCGACGCCTGCGTGCGCGTGCTCGCCGGGTGGGGCTGGGCGGAACGGCCGGTCGGCGTCGTCGGCATCGGTTCCCGCAGCCGGCCCCACCAGTTGGAGCACCTGGCCCGGCGGATCGCCGACATCGGGCGCCTCCCCCTGCTCGGCAGCCTCGCCCCGGCCGGCCCGCGGCCCGAGGAGCACTCCAACAGCCCGCAGCGGCTCGCGGCCGTCTGGTCGGCGTTCGAGCCGCCGGAGCTCGCGCTGCCGGACGGGCCGGTCCTGCTGGTGGACGACGTGATCGACAGCGGCTGGACGGCCACGGTCGCCGCCCGGCTGCTGCGCCGCGCCGGGGCGTCGGCCGTGCTGCCGTTCGCGCTGGCCCAGCGCGGCTGAGAAGGTGCTCGGGGGACCCCTCCACCCGGGGATCACTCGCGAGGAGCGGAGCCACGCGCTCCTGCTCTGGCACTACCTGCGCCTCGACCACGCGCTGCACCCCTGCGACGCGGCCGTCGGCCTGGGCAGCCACGACCTCGGGGTCGCCACGCACGCCGCCGAGCTCTACCACCGGGGGATGTATCCGGTGATCGTCTTCACCGGCGCGTCCAGCCCGACCACCCGCGACCGCTTCCCCCGCGGCGAGGCGGTGCACTACCGCGAGCACGCCCTCGCCCACGGCGTTCCCGGCACGGCGATGCTCCTCGACCCCGACGCCACGAACACCGGCGCGAACATCGTCAACTCGCGTGCGCTCCTCACCACCGCCGGGTACCGGCCGAGGTCCCTCCTCCTGATCTCCAAGCCCTACGCGGAACGGCGGACGCGTGCCACGGCGCGGAAGCTCTGGCCGGAGGTGGACCTCGTCTGCAGCTCGGCACCCCTCGACTTCGACGCCTACGTCCGGAGCATCGGCGACGAGCGTCTCGTCGTCGACATGATGGTCGGCGACCTGCAGCGGATCGTGGCGTACCCGGCGCGCGGGTTCGCCGTCCCGCAGGAGGTACCCGCAGAGGTGCGCGCAGCGGGTGAGCGGCTCCACGCCGCGGGCTTCGCCAGCCGCGCATTGCCGCCATCCGGCCGACGGCTGCGGTGACCCCGCTCACTATTCTGTGGAGGCTCCTCCGGCGTGCGCCGGTGAGCAGGGAGGCATCCCGGTGATCGAGCACGCCGAGGACCACGTCACGGAAGAGCGCCGGATCCCCGTGGAGCGCCTGCAGCCGGGCGACCACTCCTGCGTGGACGTCGACGACGTGGAGGCCCGGTGGGAGGTTCTCACGGCGTTCGCCCAGATCGGGCTGGCGCGCGGAGAGCGGGTGATGCTCGTCCTCGACCCGGACGACCTGAACGACGACGCCGCGGTCGCCCGCCTCGACCGCGGCACGGGGGTGGCGGCCGCCGCGCAGGAGCGCGGCCAGTTCGTCGTCGCCCGCAACACACCGCTCTACTTCCCGGACGGGCACTTCGACGCCGGACGCCAGCGCGGTGCCTACGCCGCCGCGATCGAGCAGGCCGTCGGGGACGGCTACAAGGCGCTGCGGGTCACGATCTCGATGGCGTGGGCGCCGCGGGCCGGGTGGAGCGCCGACGATCTGGTGGCGTGGGAGGGATCGGCGGAACAACTCTTCGAGTCGTCGCGGTTCGCGGCCCTGTGCTGGTACGACCGGGAACGGTTCAGCGAACGCATGCTGGCCGGCGCCCGCCGGGTCCACCCGGTCCAGGTGATCGACCGCCTCGGCATGCTCGAGGTCAGCCGGCACCCCGGCGGTGCCCGGATCGCGGGGTCCGCGGAGCTGGGGTCCCGGGAGGAGTTCACCCGGATCCTGAGCGAGGCACTGGCCCGGCACCCGGAGCAGGGCCCGCTCCACTTCGAGCTCGATCTCGCGGACATGTGCTACATGGACGCCCACTGCGCGTGGATGCTGATCGATCTCGCCGCGGCGCTCCCCGAGGGCGACCGGCTCGTCATCCGGTGCGAGCAGACGCTGGAGATGGTGCTGCGCGCACTCGGCGCGGACGGGGTTCGCCAGATCGCGCTCGTCGTGAAGAAGGCCTCGGACGGCGCCCAGGGCGTCGCGTGACCGAACGGCGCCTGCTGGATCTCGGCTTCACCCGGCCCGACCTGCCACTGCTGCGGATCCGGCTCCTCATGACGCTGCTGCGGACGGGGCTGGAGGAACCGAGGCTGGGTGCGTTCGTCCACGCGGTGCTCGAGGTCGCCTCGAACGCGGTCGTGCACGGCGGGGGTGAGGGCCGGCTCACCGCGCTGACCGTGGACGGCGAGGTGCGGTGCGAGGTCACCGATCGAGGTCCTGGCCCGGCCGCGATCACGCTCCCCACGAACGGACGCGGTCGTGGCCTGATGCTCGCCGAGACCTTGGGCGGGCCGCTCAAGGTACGTCCGGGTCCCGGGGACCAGGGCACCACCGTCGCACTGGCGGCGTCGCTCGACGGCCGAGGGCGCTAGTGTCCCGAACCGAAAGTCCACCACATAACTCGACGGATTTATGCACCGGGCTTCCGGTTCGGGACACTAGATGATCGATTCCTTGGACATGGCGTGTCGATCAACCGGGACATGAGTGGAGGGTGTCCATGATCGACTGTGAGGAACGACCTGGACACCCTCCTGACCGCACTCTATGTGGAGATCG
>NZ_JBRERS010000039.1:0-1409 GCF_054486945.1 Pseudonocardia wallangbongensis | reverse complement strand
CTGCAGGCACACCGCTCTCCGCTCTATGGCACCTGATCCTCGACAGTTCAGGAACCTAAGCGGGAGCGGCGTGCCGCCTACACAGGCGCGCCCCGCGACCCACGGATCAGTCAGGAGCGCCCATTATGGCTCCACAATGCTGTTTGCGAGCCCCTAAAACAGCGTTATGGAGCCATAATGCGGAA
The DNA here is from genome assembly GCF_054486945.1 of Pseudonocardia wallangbongensis. Classification (NCBI taxonomy): domain Bacteria; kingdom Bacillati; phylum Actinomycetota; class Actinomycetes; order Pseudonocardiales; family Pseudonocardiaceae; genus Pseudonocardia; species Pseudonocardia wallangbongensis. The sequence continues at coordinate 1,224 of NZ_JBRERS010000039.1, read as the reverse complement.
CACACCCCGGGGCGTTCAGCGGAACGCGGCAACCCGTCGCTCGTGCGGGCCGGCTGCTGGGAGCGGCACGCCCACCGCGTCCTCGACATCACGACGGACGAGGGAGCCGCGCCGCACGCCACGGTGCTCTGCCACCTGAACCCCAGCCTCGACGACGTCGGCTACCAGCACTCGCTCGCCGAGCGCGGGGGTCGTGTACCTCGAGGACCTGTGGAGCGCCGAGTACGTCGACCGCGAGCCTCAGGTCGCCGCCTACAATCAGGTGTTCGATCGCCTCTGCGCCACCGCGCTCGACGCGGCGGAGACGATGGGCCTGATCGAGAGGGCGATGGGTGATTCCGATGACCGACCTGGCGGGCGCCGTCTGGCGTAAGTCCAGCCGGAGCAACGGCAACGGTGGCGCCTGCGTCGAGGTGGCCGACCTTGCGGACGGGTCGCGGGCCGTGCGGGACAGCAAGGACCGCGGTGGTCCGACGCTGCTGTTCACCCCGTCCGAATGGCAGGCGTTCGTCGAGGGCGTGAAGCTGGGCGAGTTCGACTAGCGCGGTGACCACATACGTTCGCCGGGTCCGGCTGCAGCGGCGCGCTTGGCGGGTGCAAGGCCCGCGTTCGCACCACCGTCGGTGGGTACAGCCGCGGAGCGAGCGGCACTCTCGCACGCTTGGTGGGAGCGAACGTGCCGTTCGGCCCCGCGCCCGGCGACCCGGTGAAGGTTCGTGGACGCCCCACAAGCGACCCGTGGTTGGGGTCGGGCCCGGCGCTTGATCAGCGGATGGGGTGCATCCACGGCCACCTGGAGGGTGTTGACCCGTGACGCGAGCGCCATGATCGGCAGGATCGGGACATGGGCCGCATGGGTGCAGGTCATGTCCCGATCCTGCTGATCACGGCCACCGCGGAGGCCACCTCGAGCGGGTGCGGGCGATCACCGGGGGTCCGTTGCGGTGGGCGCTCCGTACCCGACAGGCCGCTGCGTGCCCCCACCACGCTCACCGCGGCCCCGGGCGAGAGTCCGGGCGCGTTCCGCATGGTCCACCGGCTCGACATCGAACTGCTGCGGCCCCGGACAACTCGAACGCGGCGCCCCGGGACAGCACCCAGTGTCAATGGCCAGTTCGTTTTCCCCGCTGGCGGCCAGGAGTTCTCCCCGCTGGTGGCCAGATAGTTCTCCCCGACGGCGGCCAGATAAGTCCCCGCCTCGGGTCGGTCGGGGTCAGGTCAAGG
>NZ_JBRERS010000038.1:0-2611 GCF_054486945.1 Pseudonocardia wallangbongensis | reverse complement strand
TGACAGCGGCCAGTCCAAACTCCCCGTAGGCGGCCATTTACCGCCCCGGTGACGGCCAGCGTTCTCCCCGCTGGCGGCCAGATATCTCCCCGGTGATCAACCACTGGACGCCGGCGGCGAGGGTCTGCCGGTGAAGCGAGACGAGGAGATCATGGAGATCCTGGAGGCGTTCGACCTCACGGGGAGTTACCGCGCCGCCGCGGAGTTGGCGGGCTGTGATCACCACACCGTCGCTCGTTATGTGGCGTTGCGCGAGGCCGGGCAGCCGCCGGTGGCGCGCGAGCATCGGGCGCGGCCGATCGACGAGTACCTGGCCAAGATCGAGGAGCTGGTCGTGCGCTCGGACGGCCGGGTCCGTGCCGACATCGTGCACGAGCGGATCACGGGGATGGGCTTCACGGGCGGGGAACGCACCACCCGCCGCACGGTCGCGGAGGTGAAGGCGCGGCTGCGTGCCGGGCAGCGGCGGGTGTTCCGGCCGTGGGTGGTCGAGCCGGGGTTGTGGCTGCAGTGGGACTGGGCCGAAGGGCCTCGCGTGCACGGGCGCCGCACGAGCCTGTGGTGCGCGTGGTTGGCGTGGTCGCGGTTCCGGGTGGTGCTCGCGGTCTGGGACCGCACCCTGCCCACGATCGTGGCCTGCATGGACACCACGCTGCGCCGGCTGGGTGGGGTGCCGACCTACGCGCTGACCGACAACGAGAAGACGGTGAGCGTCGATCACGTGGCGGGGATCGCGGTGCGGCACCCGGAGATCGTGGCGGTGGGGCGGCACTACGGGATGACGATCCGCACCTGTGTGCCGGCGGATCCGCAGTCCAAAGGCGGGTCGGAGGCGACGGTGCGGATCTCAAAGGCCGACCTGGTCCCCACGGCGGCGAACCTGCTGGAGGACTACCGCACGTTCGCCCAGCTGGAGACCGCGTGTCGAGAGTTCTGCGACACGGTGAACACCCGCCCGCACCGGGAGACCCGCCGCCCACCGGTCGAGGCGCTGGCCGAGGAACGCACCCGGCTGCACCCGCTGCCCGGTCAGCCGTTCACGGTCGCGTTCGGCACCACCCGGCGGGTGAACTGGGACTCCACGGTCTCGGTGGAGGGGGTGCGCTACTCGGTGCCCCACCAGCTGGTCGACACCCGGGTCTGGGTCCGCTTCCACGGAGATGACCTGGTGATCACCGCCGTCGGTGAGCACGGGCCGGCCGAGGTCGCCCGCCACGCCCGCTCGACGCCGGGGACGCCCTCGATCCAGGACGAGCACTACCCGCCGCCCACCGCGGCCGCGAACGCGGACGGGGAACGCGCACCACGGGCAGGCAGCGCCTCCGAGGCCGAGTTCCTCGCCCTCGGCCCGGGGGCCGCGTCGTGGCTGGTCGAGGCCGCCGGATCGGGTGCGCGTGGGGTCCGGCGCAAGATGGCCGAAGCCGTCGCGTTGGCCAAGCTGCACCCGCCCGGCGAGGTCGACCGCGCCCTCGGGACGGCGGCGGTCGCGGGCCGGTTCGCCGAGAACGACGTGCTGCGCATCCTCGCCCACCAAGCCGGGCGCGAGGTCAACAAGCCCACAACCAGGGCCAGTGAGACCCACAGCCTGCAACCCGGCACCTCGGCATGGTCCAGGTTCGGGCTCGACCCGGCAGGGCTCGACCCGGCAGGGCTCGACCCGGCAGGGCTCGACCCGGCAGGAGAGCCGTCATGAGCACCGCCGGCAGCCGGCCAACACCTGCGCAGGCAGTAGCGGCCTCGGGCGGGGATCCGCTCGCCGAAGCCGTCGAGCTGACCCGCCGGCTCAAGCTCCCACACATCCGCCGCCACCTGGTCGAACTCGTCCCGACCGCGCGAGCGCAACGCTGGGACCACGCCGAGCTGGTCCGGGTCCTGCTCGCCGAGGAAGCCGCCGGCCGCGACGCCACGAACCTGCGCACCCGCCGCACCCGCGCCGGGTTCCCCGCCGGGAAGACCCTGCACGACTGGGACGCCGCCGCGTCCTGCATCCCGCGCCCCACCCAGGACGCGCTGACCAGCCTGGAGTGGGTCGCACGGCGGGAGAACGTGTGCATCTGCGGGCCGTCGGGCACCGGGAAGTCCCACTTCTGCGAGGCCCTGGGCCAGGCCGCGGTCGAGGCCGGGATGACCGTGGCCTGGTTCACCATCGAAGACCTCGGCGCACTCGTGCGCCGCCACCGCGCCGACGACTCGATCACCCGCGCCCTCGCCAGGTTGATCCGCACCGACCTGATCATCATCGACGACATCGGCCTGCTGCCCGTCTCACCCGACGCCGCCGAGGGGTTCTACCGGCTCGTCGACGCCGCCTACGAACGCCGCTCGCTGGCGGTGTCGAGCAACCTGCACCCGTCCGGGTTCGACGAGATCATGCCCAAGACCCTGGCCACCGCCACGGTCGACCGGCTCCTGCACCACGCCCACATCGTCGTCACCCAAGGTGACAGCTACCGCCTCGCACAGGCCACCGCAGGCAAGGGGGTGAACCCCTTGACCTGACCCCGACCGACCCGAGGCGGGGACTTATCTGGCCGCCGTCGGGGAGAACTATCTGGCCACCAGCGGGGAGAACTCCTGGCCGCCAGCGGGGAAAACGAACTGGCCATTGACA
>NZ_JBRERS010000037.1:0-3395 GCF_054486945.1 Pseudonocardia wallangbongensis | reverse complement strand
GTCGGCGGCGACCTCGTGGTCGCCGACCCCTGACTTGCGGCAGTGGACGCGCGAGCCGCCCAGCTCCTCCTGGGTCACCTCCTCCCCGACCGCGGCGCGCACGAGGTGCGGGCCGGCGAGCGCCATCGAGCCGCGCCCCTTCACCATCGGCACGAAGTCGGCGAGGCCGGGGATGTAGGCGGTGCCGGCGGCGCACGGCCCCATCAGCGCCGCGATCTGCGGGATCACGCCGCTCATCACGACCTCCTCGCGGAAGAGGTGGCCCGAGCCGGCGAACAGCGAGCCGACCGCCTCCTGGATCCGCGCGCCGGCCGAGTCGAGCAGCCACACGAACGGGATCCGCTTGCTGAGCGCCAGCTCGCGCAGCCGCCCGACCTTCGTCTCGCCGGTCATCCCCATCGAGCCGGCCATGACGGTGAAGTCGTAGGCGCAGACGGCGACCATGCGGCCGTCGACCTTGCCGTAGCCGGTGATGACGCCGTCGGCCGGCGCCTCCTTGCCCTCCAGCCCGCGGACGGCGAAGTGGATGCCGGCCTGGATGCCCAGCTCGGTGAAGGTGCCCTCGTCGATCAGCAGGGCGAGCCGCTCGCGCGCGGTCAGCTTGCCCTGCTCGTGCTGTCTGGCGATCTTCGCCTCGCCGCCGCCGAGCGCCGCTCTCGCGCGCCGCGCGTGCAGCTCCTCGACCAGCGGCCGCAGGATGCTCGGGGGGTTGGTCACCGACCGGTCCACTGCGGCTCCCGTCTCTCGAAGAAGGCCCTCACGCCCTCCTGGATGTCGTCGGTCGAGAAGGCGAGCGCCAGCTGCGCGCGGAGGAAGTCGAGCGCCTGCTCGAAGGCCATGTCCTGCTGGCGGTACATCGCGTCCTTGCCGAGCCGCATCAGCAGCGGCGTCTTCTGCGCCAGCCTCGCGGCCCAGTCGGCGACGAAGCCGTCGAACTCCTCGGCGGCGACGACGCGGTTGACGATCCCGATCCGCTCGGCCTCGCGCGCGTCGATCTGCTCGCCCAGCAGCAGCAGCTCGTTGGTCTTCTTGCGCGGCACGTTGCGGTAGATCAGCGCCATGATCATGAACGGGAAGACGCCGACGTTGATCTCCGGCGTGCCGAAGCGCACCCCCTCCCTTGCGACGATCAGGTCGCAGGCGAGCGCCAGCCCGAGCGCGCCGGCCAGCACGTGGCCGTTGGCGGCGCAGAGCGTCGGCTTGCCGAGCCGGCCGATCAGCTCGAACAGCCGCGGGAAGCGGTCGATCGCGGCATGCTTGTGGACCAGCGGCGCCTCGGCCGCGAAGCCGCCGAGGTTGCCGCCGGCCGAGAACACTCTCGCGTGGGTCGAGGTCAGCACGACGACGCGCACGGCGTCGTCGTCGCGGGCCGCCGCGAAGGCGGCGAGCAGGTCGTCGAGCAGCTCGTCGGAGAGCGCGTTGCGGCTGTCGGGCTGGTCGAGCGCGATCGTCGCCACGCCGTCGGCGACGTCGTAGCGGAGGGTGGCGTAGGGCACGCAGGCTTCCTGTGAGAAGTAGGACGTTTCACTCCCAACTCTGCCGGTCGGCGACCGGGCGGTCAAGCGGAAAGCAGACCGAGCGCCGACCCGCCAGGTTTCAAAAGGGTCCACTGATGGAGAGGGCCTGAGTGGTCGTGCTGGCATCGGACCCACGACCAACAGGGGAAACAAGAAGGGGGGCGGCCGTTGGGCAAAGAGAACATCGTTCGAGGCAATCAACTGAGCCAGCCGGAGCAACACAGACGCTATCCGGCGCTCAATCGGCTAAAGGAAGATATGACTTCTAGCATCAAGATGTGCATAACGAAATCACTGCTGGCCGCCTGCACCATCACGGCATTCGCATGCATTGCCGCGCCAAACGCCTACGCATACGACCTGTTCAACTACTTCAACAGCCCACTTGCCCCAAACACCTGGAGCTATGGCTATGTCGGCCAATTCAATAACAACTGGGTTCGCTACCTCGGCGCGGGAACCGTGGCGGTTTGCGAGAGAGGCCACGACCCCGCGAACGATGTCGTGATAAGCCTGCGCTGCGGGAACAACTCGGTTACAGGCCAGCAGGACTACGGTCCTCGCGACAACCAGTCGCTGAAGAGCAGACTCCACGCCCAAAATGCTTCGCCATGGAATCATACGATTCGCGGAGACGGAGTCTATGGAACGCCGAGCCCGGCAACGGCAACCGCACCCCTCAGCCAGCTCAAAGACGACTTTGCCGTTCTTAGGAAGGGCGGGGAGCCGCAGGCGAGCGGCGAACTCGCCTACACAAGCGGCCGCGCGTTCGTAACGATTGGTTCCAACAGCATGTGCCTCAATACCACCGAGTTCGGCAAGATGAGCTGCGTTGGATTTACCCACGCTGAACGTGGGGATCTTCGCGCGGCAGTCGTCTGCTCACCTGCCCTCCCGCCAGCCACCGTCGCGATCTATGGCGTCGTCCCGGATACGGTCAAGCAGATCGACCTGATCGGCGACCGCGGCATCATTCGGTCGCTCGATGTCCACAACAGCCTCTACGGCATCAAGCTCCCCGCAGCCGAAGCGAGCGAGATCGTCGACATCGTCCCAGTAGGTGCGCCGAACGATGACCGCCAGACTGGCCGAGACATCGTCCCTGCCGACACCTCATGCGCATAGCGTGATCGTCGAGCACACGACAGGGCATCCGATGTAGGCGCCGAGCACCCGGCCGGTGCAGGTGCTCACGGCGCACCGCACCGGTCGAAGGCAGCACAGGAGTCGTCGTCATGCAGCGCTTGGGCGTACCGACGTTTCAGGTCCCTTGCCCCTGGGAATGGCTGGCGTGGTCGCGTTGCGGATCTCGCGCGGCCGTCGTTCGTCCCTCGAAACGCCCAGGAGGTACCTCCTTTGGAGGCAGGAATCAGCACGACGCGCGGCCGTGCGCTCGTCATCGCACTGCTCGCCGCCGTGCTCACGAGCGGCCTGCTGCTCGCCGGCGCCCAGGCGGCCGGCGCGGCGTCGCCCCAGCTGCTCGCGCCCGGCAACGGCAAGGTTCTCGCGAGAGGCTCCCAGCCGATCTTCAAGGCCCGCGACACCGACCCCAACTCGCGTCGCTACAACGTCTACATCACGATCTCGAGATCGAAGAAGCGCGACAAGCGCGGCGATCTCAAGCAGACGAAGAAGTTCAGCACGTTCGCGAGCATGAAGCGCAAGGGCAAGTTCGGCTTCGTCTACAAGACGCCGAGCTACAGCTTCCCGACCTGGATCATGCAGGCGCCCGGCAAGTACTACTGGCAGGTCTTCCACATCGACTGCCGCGTGCGCGGCTGCCACGTGCACAGCAAGGTGCGCTCCTTCCGCGTCCGCTGACGCCAAGGCCGCTCGCGCCCCTCCGCGGCCCGGCCGTCCCCCTGGGGCGGCCGGGCC
>NZ_JBRERS010000036.1:0-3785 GCF_054486945.1 Pseudonocardia wallangbongensis | reverse complement strand
GCGGCGCTGGCGCCGCGGATGGCGTCGTGGCGCGTGCGCTCGCGCTCGACCGCGCGGAGCTCCTCGTCCTGTTCCGCCAGTGCCTCGTCGCTGTAGCGCGAAATCCAGGAGATCACCATCGAAAGCTCAGATCCCGACAACGTGATCGCCGTCGCATGCCCATCGCCAGACCATCCGAGATCGTCGATCAGACGTGTGAGGCAGTCGAATCTCCAACGCAACCGCCGCGCCTCGCGCCACCGCCCGCGCCCGAGGAGGAGCGCGACATCGCCGATGCCGACCAGCAAAGCGACCGCCGCTTCCCGCAATGCCACGCCTTCCGTGCCCGTGACGGCGACAACCGGCTGGGAGCCAGCGCAACCGCTGGCACGGCGTGCGCGCCAGCGAACGAGCACACGTGGGATACGCTTGGAGCGCATTGGGAGACTCACCTCTCTCAGTGCACGGGGCTCCGGAGGTGTGACCGCATCTCCGGACCCCACTAATAACAGGTCGAATCCCAAGCCTACGCGGTCCGGACACGCCGAACGTATCGGTTGTGTACCGAGACCTGGCGTGCGCGCGGGACGTCCTCGGTGCCATGCGACGAACTGTTCGATCTTCACCCGTGCGCCGGCGTCGCGTCCTGGCTCACCTACCACCCGTGCCGGAGTGTCGTCGCTTCCTCAACACGAGAATTGCCACGGAGCCGCGTCATCGATCCGACGGACAGAGCCTCGAAAATGGTCGCGAGCCCGAGTCGCCGCGTCAGCGACGAGTCCGAGTAGAGCCTCAGCACTAGCTTCTCGTAACCGGCGCACCGTCCTGCCTGGCTGCTAGCTAGTCCCGCTCTTCGTCCCGTTGAGCTTACGTGTCGACCCAGCGGCAGAGGCCGCTTCGATATGTCAACCCGACCTCCTGCCATCCCAGACATCCTCAGTACGCTTCGGGGCCGCTGATCACAGCGGCCCCGAAGCACCTCGCTACTCTACTTCCGTATCAAAGGTCGTTGTCATAGCTCGCATTGAATCTTGACTGATACGAAGAATGATTGTGAATACCAGGACTGAACGTACCTTGCTGGGTGTAAGGTCCTGACGTGACCCGCTGACCCGATCCGCCGCACTTGCTGTCCAGAAGAGTCGAATAGATATCAGGCAAGAGGTAAAGTTGAGAGCACGAGGCTGCCGTGCCCGTCGACTGAGTGTTGACATACTTCACATACACTCCACCGCCGCCTGATGGTATGTACACATTTGTGTTATAATAGTTAACCGATCCGCCGGCCCACAAGACCTGGTCGGTAAGCCAGCGCCGATGGCCAGCCGCGGCGGGTCCTGCCAAGACAGTGAGCAGCGCAAACGAAGCAATCGCGGCGACTGCAGACAACCTTTTGAGCATATAAGGTTCCTTATCTTAATTCATCTCCGGGTAAACCCGGGGACATCAACAATGTTATCCGACGCTGGACGCGAGGTCCCCAACTCCGCGGCGTAGACGTTATTGGAGACTCTGATGAAGCCCACCCTTCCGTCGGACAGAGGCACAACGACCTGATCGACATGATCAGGGGCGAGCCCAACCACAATTCGCGGCGCATTCGGATCGTATGACTCAAGGACGGGCGGTGACTGAGAACGCGTGCCAGCGCACGTCTGGCCCTGCCAGCCGTCGTTAGGCTGGACGACGAGGCAGACCCCGTCATCGCTTTGATAAGCAAACGCTTTCGCCCGCACCTCGCTAGGCAGGCGCAGTCGCACTGCTTGAACAGTGCCGTTGGGGGTTGGCACTCCCTCAGTGCGACGTGTCGCATCGAGCGCGGAATACCCAGAAAGCGTCAGCCAGGCCTGCGAGTCGATCGGGCCGGAGGTTAACGGCCCCACCTGCTCCACCTTGAGCGTCCCCAGAGCGTTACCGGCGTCAGCTTGGCCATCTCCGGCCGCTACCAAACTGGTAACGCCAACTCCGATGGCGATTGCGAGGAGCGAAGCGAGCATACCGCGCTGCTTAAACCCCATCATTTTGAAAGAGCGAAGATTAGGCATGGGTCCTTACTGGCGATACAATCGCCACTAGTGTCATGGTTTAGTAACTGAACTCGACGACGCGCAACTGCGCGCGTTCTCACAGCACGCAGCGCTTCAACGTCGTACAGCTTCGTGCGGGATGCGACGGCACCTATGACTAGGTTTTCGTCTTCGTATCATGCGTATCCCCATGTCGACAGAAGCCCCACTCAACATCAACGCAGCTAGCGCAGAAACGTGCCCGCTTCGCTATCGCGAACGCTTTTAGGCGTCATTGCTATCTACATCATCCAATCATAAGAGGCATTGGCAACGACTCGGGCGGCCACATAACAAAAACTGGCAGACCGTCAGGGCTATGACCTAGCTGTCCCCGCTGCGAGAGCACCGCTCGATGCGTATGTTCTGCCCATCACTACCGTCTGCCACCGACCCGACCGCCATCTTGAGATGGGCCTAGAGCTTTTCGCCAGCGTAGGTCGCTAAGAGCAAGGCGAGAGCATCCCGGTCGAGCTCCCTGTGACGCGAGAACGCGAGCCTATCGGCCACGGCCAGCCCTTTCGTGAGCCGATATACAGTTCCGATCTCGGGCGATCGAATCCTTCCTCCTTCAAGCCGGCTGACCGCCGGCGCTGCGAGACAGGTCAGTGCTGCCAGTTGTCCCTGTGTGAGGCCCCACGCTGTACGTAACCTCCGCAACGCCGCCCCAAGCTCTGCCGGATGGACCGCGAGGTTGACGACTGGCTGACTAGCGGCGACCCCATCGGGTACTTGTAGACGCATCGCGTCGTGCGGGCGTGCATAGACCCTTGCCAGCGCTGTCACGCTAATGCCAAGAGCAACGCTCCACTCAACTAGCGCGGCGATCCGAGGCGTTGTCGTTGCGGTTTCTCGGTAGGCAACGATGCGACTGTGCCGACCGAGCAGACGTGCTGCCGCGGCACGATCCAGGCCTCGCGCGGATCGCACACGCTTCATGTAGATGCCGAGCGCCCTTGAGCGCCCGACTGCCGTTGCTTCGGTCATGGCTTCACCCGACACCACGTCCCCGCGCACAAGCCCGAGCCATTGGAGCTCTCCTAGCAGTCTCGTTATTCCCCTGGGGCGAGCAGAAGGGGGCGAATCTACTACGCGAACGTCCGCTCGCTCATCTCTGACGGAACCGACGCTAGCACCGCCCCGCAACGTCGGCAACTGCGATCCGTATGGCCCACATCGAGCCTTGCTTTAACGTAACGGGCACGCCGGTCTGACAGACCGTATCGTCGAGCCGCATGTGCCATGGCCCGTCTACTCCTCAGAAGGAGGAGCGCCTTTAGACCACCGGGACATCTGCCGTGACCCGCTCCACAGTCGACGTCCAACACAATCGGCGCTCGTGTAATAGTCGGTGTGCACGCACCCTTCCAGCTTGATTACGTCGGCTCCGTATCGTAATTCTTCGCGGCATCCGATCTCCGTCCTTTCCGTTGAAGCTCGAGCCCGTTGGCGGCTTGTCTCACCTGTAGCTTCGGCAGGTCGCGAGGATTGTGTGCGACTGGCGGCACGCTTCGAGAAGCTGGCGCCCCTTCACCGCACCCTTTGCTAGCGTACGCTGCGATGAACGTGCCGATCATGCGCCTGTTCGGCGCGATCGTCGTGCTGTTCGTGATCCTGGTCGCGTGGACGTCGCGCTGGTCGGTCTTCGAGGCGCAGGCGCTGCGCGACAACTCGCTCGACAAGCGGCCGCTGTTCGCGGCGCTGAGAGTGAAGCGCGGCGCGATCCGCGCCGCCGACGGG
>NZ_JBRERS010000035.1:0-4845 GCF_054486945.1 Pseudonocardia wallangbongensis | reverse complement strand
ACGGCCAGCATGAACCCGGACGCGATTCGCAGGCCCGTGCCCGACAGCAGGTCGTCGGGGATGGAGTAGCCGGTGAACCCGGCGAAGAAGCCGAGGAACAGCAGCAGCACGCCGATCACCCAGTTGGCCTCGCGCGGCTTGCGGAAGGCGCCGGTGAAGTACGTGCGGAACATGTGCACGACCATCGCGGCCAGGAACAGCAGCGCCGCCCAGTGGTGCACCTGGCGGACGAACAACCCGCCGCGGACCTGGAAGGAGATCTCCAGGGTGCTCTCGTAGGCCCGCGACATGTGGATGCCGCGCAGGTTCTCGAACGGGCCGTTGTAGGTGACTTCCTGCATGGAAGGGTCGAAGAACAACCCCAGGTAGGTGCCCGACAGCAGCAGGACGATGAAGCTGTAGAGCGCGATCTCGCCCAGCATGAACGACCAGTGGGTGGGGAAGACCTTGTTGAACTGCTTCCGCATGCCCGCGGCCGGGTGGTAGCGCTGGTCGAGCTCGTCGAGCGCGCCGACCACCTTCGCGTTGGCTCCCGACCCGGTGGGTGTCGTGAGGGAACTCACGGGTTGTACCTCCGCTCCCAGAAGGCCGGGCCGACTGGCTCGGCGAAGTCGCTCCTGGCGACGAGATATCCCTCGTCGTTCACTGTAATGGGAAGCTGGGCGAGCGGCCTCGTCGCCGGACCGAAGATCGGCCTGGCGTACTCCGTGGCCAGGAACTGCGACTGGTGGCACGGGCAGAGGATCCGGTTGGTCTGCGACTCGTACAGCGAGGTGGGGCAGCCCAGGTGGCTGCAGATCTTGGAGAACGCGTAGTAGTCGCCGTAGTTGAAGTCTTCCTGACCGTTGCGGTGCACGACCTGCTGGTCGGGGCGCAGCCGGATCAGCATGACCGGGGCGTCGGAGGCCCGGAGGCTGCGGATCAGGGCCTCCTCGTCGTCCCGGTCGGACTCCCGGAACGGGAACACCGTCTCCATCGAGCCGGGGTCCTGGTCCTCGGGGCGGATGAGGGAGATGTCGTGCGGGTCGCCGGTGTCGCGGCGCAGGTAGACGGTCTCGCCGTTGACGGGCTTCCAGGGGGTGACCCACAGCGCGGCGTCGTCGCCGCCCTTCCACGGGTTGCGCACCAGCGGCGCGACGGCCGCGATGCCGAGCCCGAGACCGAGCACGCCCGCTGCACCGCCGGCCGCCCGGATGATCAGCTTGCGGCGCGCGATGTCGGTGTCCTTGCCCGCCTTGACCAGCTGGGAGGTGACGGTGAGCCGGGCGACGTCGTCGGAGGCGCCGTCGTGGCGCTGCTGGACCGACACCTCGTCGGGGAAGAACTTCTTGATGTAGGCGATCACGCCGATCCCGAGCGCGAGCACCGAGAGCCCGAACGTGAAGCCGACGATCGGCGTGTAGAGCGCGTACAGGGAGTAGCCGGGCTCGCTGGGCGCCACGTACTCGAACGGCCAGAACAGGAACGAGCCGAGGAAGGCCAGCCCGGACACCGCGGAGATGACGAACCACAGCGCCACGGCGCGTTCCGCGCGCTTCTCGGCGCGGGTGCCCGGCAGCGGCCACTTGCGCTGGTTGTGGACGACGTCGACGTCGTCGAGCTCCCCGGCCAGCCGCGCGCGCTGCTCGAGGGTCATGTCCTCGACATCGGCCGCGGTGGGCGCGGGTGGTTGCTGGTGCGATGTGGTCATGACTTGGCTCCCAGCCACATTGCGACGCCGATCATTGCGGCGATGCCGACGATGAAGGCGACCAGGCCCTCGGACACCGGCCCGATCCCGCCCAGCGGGTTGCCGCCCGGGTTGTTGTTCCCGTCCGTCACCGACTTGACGTAGGCGATGATGTCCTCCTTCTCGTCCGGCGCGAGCTGCCGGTCGGAGAACTTCGGCATGTTCTGCGGGCCCGTGAGCATCGCCGTGTAGATGTCCAGCTCGGTGGCCGGGTCGAGCGTCGGGGCGTACTTCCCGGAGGACAGGGCCCCACCGCGTCCCGTGAAGTTGTGGCAGGACGCGCAGTTGAGGCGGAACAGCTCACCGCCGCGCGCGGGGTCACTGCCCTGGAGGGCCTGACCCTCCGCGGCCGGCCGGGTGGGCCCGCCGCCGTTGGCCTGGACGAACGCGCCCAGCGCGTCGATGTTGGCCATGCCCTCTTCGGTGTTCGGGTCGAACTGCGGGCCGACCGGCTTGCGCGCCGCCTGCGCTTCCTGGCGGGCCAGCGGCATCCGGCCGGTCGACACCTGGAAGTAGACGGCCGCGTCGCCGACGCCGATGAGGCTCGGTCCGCGGTCCTGGACGCCCTGCAGGTTGGAGCCGTGGCAGCTGACGCAGGTGTTGTTGTAGATCTGCTCGCCCTGCGCGATCAGCGCGGTGTCGCCCTCCTGCGCCGTGGCCACCTGCGGCTGCGGGGCGAAGGCGGTGTACAGGCCTCCCGCGGTGAGCAGGCCGATCCCCAGCGCCAACGCGCCTGCGACGCGGCGGCGGAACCGGCTGCGCGGCCCGCGGGGCTTCCTCGAAGGGGGTGTGGTGGTCATCGTCGGCGTCGTCCAGCCCTTAACGGTCGGGGAATCAGCGGATGAAGTAGATGACGGTGAAGAGGCCGATCCACACGACGTCCACGAAGTGCCAGTAGTAGGACACGACGATCGCGGCGGTGGCCTGCTGCGGCGTGAACTTGGTGAGCTTGGTGCGGATCAACAGGTAGATGAACGCGATCAGCCCGCCGGTGACGTGCAGCCCGTGGAATCCGGTGGCCAGGTAGAAGACGGTGCCGTACGCGTCGGAGGAGAGCGTGGTGCCCTCCTCGACCAGGGTGCGGTACTCGTTGGCCTGGCCGAGGACGAACAGCGTGCCCATGATCAGGGTCAGCAGGTACCAGCGGCGCAGCCCGAACACGTCGCCGCGTTCCGCCGCGAACACGCCGAACTGGCAGGTGAACGACGACGCGACGAGGATGATCGTCACCACCAGCGCGTAAGGCACGTCGAGGTGGGTCGGAGGCGGGGGCCACGACAGATCCGGCGGGTTCTGCGCGCGCGCGGTGAAGTAGATCGCGAACAGCCCGGCGAAGAACATCAGCTCGCTGGACAGCCAGACGATGGTGCCGACGCTGACCAGGTTGGGGCGGTTCAGCGAATGGATGCGCGCGCTGATGGTGGGAGCCGCAGTCGTCACCGGGGCAGTATGAACCATCTTCTACACGCTGTCGTCCTTGCCCCCGGGGCAGGCGGGACCGGGCGGACGAGCACGTCGCACTACAGTTCCTCCCCGTGAGCAGCCCTGTCGCGCACGAGGCCCTGACCGTGCTGGTGTTCAGCCATCGCCCCGAGGTCCGCGAGGCCATCATCATGGCCATCGGCCGGCGCCCGGCGCCCGACCTCCCCCGCATCCGCTTCCAGGAGGCCGGCGGGATCGCGGAGGTGCTGCAGGGCGCCGACGCCGGCGAGTTCGACCTGGCGATCCTCGACGGCGAGGCCCAGCCGACCGGCGGCATGGGCATCTCCCGCCAGCTGAAGAACGAGATCGACGACTGCCCGCCGATCATCGTCACGGTGCGCAGGCGGGACGACCGCTGGCTCGCCACCTGGTCCCAGGCCGACGCGGTGCTCGTGCACCCGCTCGACCCGCTCACCGCCGCCGAGGCGGTGGCCGATGTGCTGCGGCGCTCGGCGTCGGTTGCGGTCCGTGGCTGAGACCGGGCTCAGCTGGCCGGGTCTGCTCGGCCGGCTGATCCGCGGCGAGCACCTGGGCGCCGCGGACACGGCCTGGGTGATGGACCGGGTGCTCTCGGCCGAGGCCACCTCCGCCCAGCTCGCCGGGTTCCTGGTCGCGCTGCGGGCCAAGGGGGAGACGGCCGCCGAGATCGCCGGTCTCGCCGAGGCGATGCTGCGCCACGCCCGGCGGGTCACCGTGCCCGGACCGGCGGTGGACGTCGTCGGCACCGGAGGTGACCAGGCCCACACCGTCAACATCTCCACGATGAGCGCGGTCGTCGTGGCGGCCGCGGGCGCGCCGGTCGTGAAGCACGGCAACCGCGCCGCGTCGTCGTCGAGCGGGGCCGCCGACGTGCTCGAGGCGCTCGGCGTCGTGATCGACCTGCCGCCCGACGGGGTCGCGGCCTGCGTGGCGGAGGCGGGCATCGGCTTCTGCTTCGCCCCGGTGTTCCACCCGGCGATGCGGCACGCGGCCGCCCCACGCCGCGAGCTCGGCGTGCCCACCGCGATGAACGTGCTCGGCCCCCTCACCAACCCCGCCCAGCCGCCCGCCGCGCTCGTCGGGTGCGCCGACCCGCGGCTCGCACCCGTGATCGCCGAGGTGCTCGCGGGGCGCGGGGGCACCGCGCTCGTGGTCCGCGGCGACGACGGCCTCGACGAGCTCACCACCACGACCACCAGCACCGCCTGGGTCGTCGCCGGCGGGCAGGTCCGGGAGGAGAGCGTCGACCCGGCCGCGCTGGGCCTCGCGCCCGCCACCAAGGAGGCGCTGCGCGGCGGCAGCCCGGCCGAGAACGCCGAGGTCTTCCGCGCCCTCGTCGGCGGGCACACCGGCCCCGTGCGCGACGCGGTGCTGCTCAACGCGGCCGGCGCGCTGGTCGCGTTCGACGGGCCGCCCGCGCGGCTGGCCGACGCCTTCCCGGCGGCGCTCGAGCGCGCCGCGGCCGCCGTCGACTCGGGTGCAGCCGAACGCCTGCTGACGCGCTGGGTCGAGGTCTCGACCGTCCAGAAGGCCTAGTGTCCCGAGTCGTTAATCCGCGCCTTAATTGCTGGTAGTCTGGCTCGATGGCGCGGACGGGTCGGCCAGTCGCGGAGCTGGTGCTCACTGAGGATGAGCGGGAGACGCTGAGCCGGTGG
>NZ_JBRERS010000034.1:0-4983 GCF_054486945.1 Pseudonocardia wallangbongensis | reverse complement strand
GACCTCTCATCGCATGGTGGGTGGTGGAAAGTTTTTCGGCTGGGGATGGGCCCGCGGCCTATCAGCTTGTTGGTGGGGTGATGGCCTACCAAGGCGACGACGGGTAGCCGGCCTGAGAGGGCGACCGGCCACACTGGGACTGAGATACGGCCCAGACTCCTACGGGAGGCAGCAGTGGGGAATATTGCGCAATGGGCGAAAGCCTGACGCAGCGACGCCGCGTGGGGGATGACGGCCTTCGGGTTGTAAACCTCTTTCGACCGGGACGAAGGGTGACTGACGGTACCGGTAGAAGAAGCACCGGCCAACTACGTGCCAGCAGCCGCGGTAATACGTAGGGTGCGAGCGTTGTCCGGAATTATTGGGCGTAAAGAGCTCGTAGGCGGTGTGTCGCGTCGGTCGTGAAAACTTGGGGCTCAACCCTGAGCGTGCGGTCGATACGGGCATCACTTGAGTTCGGCAGGGGAGACTGGAATTCCTGGTGTAGCGGTGAAATGCGCAGATATCAGGAGGAACACCGGTGGCGAAGGCGGGTCTCTGGGCCGATACTGACGCTGAGGAGCGAAAGCGTGGGGAGCGAACAGGATTAGATACCCTGGTAGTCCACGCCGTAAACGGTGGGCACTAGGTGTGGGGGCCATTCCACGGTCTCTGTGCCGCAGCTAACGCATTAAGTGCCCCGCCTGGGGAGTACGGCCGCAAGGCTAAAACTCAAAGGAATTGACGGGGGCCCGCACAAGCGGCGGAGCATGTGGATTAATTCGATGCAACGCGAAGAACCTTACCTGGGTTTGACATGCACTAGACGCGTCTAGAGATAGGCGTTCCCTTGTGGCTGGTGTGCAGGTGGTGCATGGCTGTCGTCAGCTCGTGTCGTGAGATGTTGGGTTAAGTCCCGCAACGAGCGCAACCCTCGTTCCATGTTGCCAGCGGGTTATGCCGGGGACTCATGGGAGACTGCCGGGGTCAACTCGGAGGAAGGTGGGGATGACGTCAAGTCATCATGCCCCTTATGTCCAGGGCTTCACACATGCTACAATGGCTAGTACAGAGGGCTGCGAGACCGCGAGGTGGAGCGAATCCCTTAAAGCTAGTCTCAGTTCGGATCGGGGTCTGCAACTCGACCCCGTGAAGTTGGAGTCGCTAGTAATCGCAGATCAGCAACGCTGCGGTGAATACGTTCCCGGGCCTTGTACACACCGCCCGTCACGTCATGAAAGTTGGTAACACCCGAAGCCGATGGCCTAACCCCTTGTGGGAGGGAGTCGTCGAAGGTGGGACCGGCGATTGGGACGAAGTCGTAACAAGGTAGCCGTACCGGAAGGTGCGGCTGGATCACCTCCTTTCTAAGGAGTCCACCGTGTTGGTGGGGTTGACCAGTGCTTGAAGTGTTGGGCCTGGTTCTCCTTCTTCGAAGAAGTCGCATCTGATGGTTGGGTGTGGCGCTGGGTGGAACATAGAGTCTGGTTCGTGAATGTAATGGTTCGGCACGCTGTTGGGTCCTGAGGGGACACCTGGGAAGCGGGTGGTTTCTTCGGCTCCTGGCCTGGATCGTCTAACGCCCTGCGTGGTTGGGGTGGTGGTGGTCGTGGTGGGTTGGGGTGTGGTTGTGTGTTGAGTGTTGCATAGTGGATGCGAGCATCTTGTTGTGAATAAGTGTTTAAGGGCACATGGTGGATGTCTAGGCATCAGGAGCCGATGAAGGACGTGGGAGGCCGCGATAGGCCTCGGGGAGCTGTCAACCGAGCTGTGATCCGAGGATGTCCGAATGGGGAAACCCGGCGCCCGTCATGGGGCGTCACCGTGCACTGAATTCATAGGTGTACGGGGGGAACGTGGGGAAGTGAAACATCTCAGTACCCACAGGAAGAGAAAACAACCGTGATTCCGTGAGTAGTGGCGAGCGAAAGCGGATGAGGCTAAACCTTGGTCGTGTCAAGCCGGCAGGCGTTGCGGCTGGGGTGTTGTGGGATTTTCTCGTGGTGGTGCTGCCGCGCTGCCGAGGTCATTGGATTCGTGTTAGTGGAAGACTTCTGGAAAGGGTCGCCGTAGTGGGTGAGAGCCCCGTACGCGAAAACACGTTTCGTGGTCTGGAGATTGTTCCCGAGTAGCAGCGAGCTCGTGGAATTTGCTGTGAATCTGCCGGGACCACCCGGTAAGCCTAAATACTCCCTGATGACCGATAGCGGACTAGTACCGTGAGGGAAAGATGAAAAGTACCCCGGGAGGGGAGTGAAATAGTACCTGAAACCGTGTGCCTACAAGCCGTCAGAGCCTTTCGGGGTGATGGCGTGCCTTTTGAAGAATGAGCCTGCGAGTTATGCTTCGTGGCGAGGTTAACCCGTGTGGGGTAGCCGTAGCGAAAGCGAGTCTGAATAGGGCGTGTAGTCGCGGGGTGTAGACCCGAAGCGGAGTGATCTACCCATGGCCAGGGTGAAGCGTCGGTAAGACGTCGTGGAGGCCCGAACCCACCAGGGTTGAAAACCTGGGGGATGAGCTGTGGGTAGGGGTGAAAGGCCAATCAAACTCCGTGATAGCTGGTTCTCCCCGAAATGCATTTAGGTGCAGCGTCGTGTGGTGGATGCCGGAGGTAGAGCACTGGATGGGCTAGGGGGACCAAAATCTTACTGAACTCAGCCAAACTCCGAATGCCGGTATTTCTAGCGCGGCAGTGAGACTGCGGGGGATAAGCTTCGTAGTCGAGAGGGAAACAGCCCAGATCACCGGCTAAGGCCCCTAAGCGTGCGCTAAGTGGGAAAGGATGTGGGATCGCCCAGACAACCAGGAGGTTGGCTTAGAAGCAGCCACCCTTTAAAGAGTGCGTAATAGCTCACTGGTCAAGTGGTCCTGCGCCGACAATGTAGCGGGGCTCAAGCGCACCGCCGAAGCCGTGGCAATGCCACATGTAGATCCGCTTCCTCTCCTTGTGGGGGGTTGTGTAGTCGTGGTGTTGGGTAGGGGAGCGTCCTGCATCCGGTGAAGCGGCCCTGTGAGGGAGTCGTGGAGGGTGTGGGAGTGAGAATGCAGGCATGAGTAGCGAATGCAGAGTGAGAACCTCTGCCGCCGAATGACCAAGGGTTCCTGGGCCAGGTTAATCCGCCCAGGGTGAGCCGGGACCTAAGGCGAGGCCGACAGGCGTAGTCGATGGACAACGGGTTGATATTCCCGTGCCCGTGACAGTGCGTCCGTGCTGAGGCCGGTGATGCTAACCATCCGAACCCGCCTGTGAGCCCTTCGGGGTGATCGGGGTCGGGGGAGCGTGGGATCCGATCCGGTAGTAGGCAAGCGATGGGGTGACGCAGGAGGGTAGTCCCGCCAGGCGGTGGTAGTCCTGGTGTAAGCCTGTAGCCCGACATGTAGGTAAATCCGCATGTCATGTGGGTGAGAGGTGATGCATAGCCGATTGAGGCGAAGTAGGGTGATCCCATGCTGCCGAGAAAAGCCTCTAGCGAGTGCTGTTGCGGCCCGTACCCTAAACCGACACAGGTGGTCAGGTAGAGAATACCGAGGCGATCGAGTGAACTGTGGTTAAGGAACTCGGCAAAATACCCCCGTAACTTCGGGAGAAGGGGGGCCGGAGGCTCTGAAGCTCCTCGCGGGCTAGGGGCAGCCGGCCGCAGAGACCAGGCCCAAGCGACTGTTTACTAAAAACACAGGTCCGTGCGAAGTCGCAAGACGATGTATACGGACTGACGCCTGCCCGGTGCTGGAACGTTAAGAGGACCTGTTAGCTCTTCGGGGCGAAGCGGAGAATTTAAGCGCCAGTAAACGGCGGTGGTAACTATAACCATCCTAAGGTAGCGAAATTCCTTGTCGGGTAAGTTCCGACCTGCACGAATGGCGTAACGACTTGGGCGCTGTCTCGACCACAGACTCGGCGAAATTGCACTACGAGTAAAGATGCTCGTTACGCGCGGCAGGACGGAAAGACCCCGGGACCTTTACTACAGCTTGGTATTGGTGCTCGGTTCGGCTTGTGTAGGATAGGTGGGAGACTGTGAAGTTGTCACGCTAGTGATGGCGGAGTCGCTGTTGAAATACCACTCTGGTCGAATTGGGTGTCTCAACCTCGGGCCATGATCTGGTTCAGGGACAGTGCCTGGTGGGTAGTTTAACTGGGGCGGTTGCCTCCCAAAATGTAACGGAGGCGCCCAAAGGTTCCCTCAGCCTGGTTGGCAATCAGGTGTTGAGTGTAAGTGCACAAGGGAGCTTGACTGTGAGACTGACAGGTCGAGCAGGGACGAAAGTCGGGACTAGTGATCCGGCACCACCTGGTGGAAGGGGTGTCGCTCAACGGATAAAAGGTACCCCGGGGATAACAGGCTGATCTTGCCCAAGAGTCCATATCGACGGCATGGTTTGGCACCTCGATGTCGGCTCGTCGCATCCTGGGGCTGGAGTAGGTCCCAAGGGTTGGGCTGTTCGCCCATTAAAGCGGTACGCGAGCTGGGTTTAGAACGTCGTGAGACAGTTCGGTCCCTATCCGCCGCGCGCGCAGGAGACTTGAGGAAGGCTGTCCCTAGTACGAGAGGACCGGGACGGACGAACCTCTGGTGTGCCAGTTGTTCCGCCAGGAGCACGGCTGGTTGGCTATGTTCGGAAGGGATAACCGCTGAAGGCATCTAAGCGGGAAGCTCGTTCCAAGATGAGGTCTCCCACCACCTTGCGTGGTTAAGGCCCCCAGCAGACCACTGGGTTGATAGGCCAGAGATGGAAGCCCTGTGAGGGGTGGAGTTGACTGGTACTAATAGGCCGAGGGCTTGTTCATGACGAGTTGTTTGCATCCACTGTGCGACCCTGAGCACACAACCACATTTTTGTGGCGCATCCACTTTGTTTGATAATTTGATATTGTTGTCGGTGGTTTTGGCGGAGGGGGAACGCCCGGTCCCATCCCGAACCCGGAAGCTAAGCCCTCCAGCGCCGATGGTACTGCACCCGCCAGGGTGTGGGAGAGTAGGTCGCCGCCGACATTCAACGTGT
>NZ_JBRERS010000033.1:0-7053 GCF_054486945.1 Pseudonocardia wallangbongensis | reverse complement strand
TCGCGTTTGGCTTCGCTCGGCCCGAAGCACTCATCGCACTAGCCATGCTCGCCCTCGGCGGCCTCTGCCCGCCCCTGCCCGGACGCGCAACGTGATCCACACATCGGACAGGAGAGCCCCATAGTGCTGTCTGCCAGGTTCAGGAGGACCTTGCTGCTGCCCGTTTTGCGGTCGGCGGCCGTTCGTAGGGCCTTCTTCGCCTGGGTCAGTGGGAAGCGGTGGGTGATCACTGGGGTGACGTCCAGGCCATCGCGCATGGCGCGCAGGGCGTCGTCGATCTCGTCGACGAAGCGGTAGGACCCCACCCAGGTGATCTCGCGGGTCACCAGGTCGCCCAGCACCGCCGGCACCGCGCTGCCGGGCAGGTTGCCGACCTGCACGAGGGTGCCGCCGCGGGCGGTGGCCCGCAGCACGGGGCCGATGGCCGCCGCCGCGCCGGACGCCTCGATCACGACCTCGACGTCCTCGGGTAGCGCGGACGTGGTGAGGTCGATCGCGGTGTCGGCGCCCATCGCGGCGGCCACCGCCAGCGCGGGGGCCGCGACGTCCGAGGCCACGACGACCGCCGCCCCGCGGTGCTTCGCGGCGGCCACCACCAGCGAACCGATCGGCCCGGCGCCGTTCACCAGCACCGTCCGGCCCCGGACGTCGCCGGCCCGGTGCACGGCGTGCAGCGCGACGCCGAGCGGCTCGGCGAGCGCGCCGTGCTCGGTGCTCACGCCCTCGGGCAAGGCCCGGATCTGGTCGGCGCGGACCACCCGGTACTCGCTGAACCCGCCGTCGGTGTGCGGGTCGAGGGCGGCCGAACCGAAGTAGCGCACGCAGGGGTGCAGGTTGGTGCGGCCGGCGATCCGGTCCGGCAGCCGCGGGTCGCCGACGACCGTTGCGGGGTGGACCGTGGCGGGGTCCCCCTCGGCGATCCCGTCCACGTCCGGCCCGACCGCGACGACCCGTCCCGCCACCTCGTGCCCGAGTACGAGCGGGTGGCGCACCACCGCGGTGCCGGTGGAGCCGTGCCGGAAGTAGGAGATGTCGGAGCCGCAGATGCCGCCCCATTCCATCGCCAGCAGCACCTCGCCCGGGCCGGGCCGCGGGTCCGGGCGCTCGTCGACCCGGACGTCCCCCGCGGCATGCACCACCACCGCCCTCATGCGGCATCGCCCAGCTCGACGAGGTCACGCCCGCGCGTCTCGGGGGAGAGCACGGTGGCCACGAGCGTGATCAAGGAGTACGCGACGAGCATGGCCGCGATCGGCCACCAGCTGCCGGTGACCGCCGTGAGGGTGGCCGCGACGACGGGCCCGATCGCGGTGGCGAGGATGCCGCCGATCTCCTTGGTCAGCGCGAGCTGGGTGAAGCGCGTGCGGGCGCCGAAGAGCTCGGCCATCGTGACGCTCTCCAGGGAGAAGAGGCCGAGCACACCGACGTTGAGGGCGAGGATCATGCCGATCACCAGTGCCACGGTGCTACCACTGGTGATCATCAGCAGCAGCGGGAACGCGAGGACGGCGGTCAGCGCCGAGAGCGCGATGTACATCGGCCGCCTGCCGAACCGGTCGCCGAGCAGCCCCACGATCGGCACCGTCACGAAGCCCAGCAGCGAGCCGTAGACGATGGCGTCCGTCGGCACCGACCGGTCGACGAGCAGCGTGGCGGCGATGTAGCCGACGAGGAAGGTCTGGACGAGCCCCGAGTTCCCGGCCTGGCCGAACCGCAGGCCGAGCGCGAGGAAGAACGCCTTGCCCTTGCGCTGGCGCAGGCCGGTCTCCAGCACGCTGCTGCTCTCCGCGTCGGCCCGGGTGAGGGCCCGCCCGTCGACGACGTCGGGGCGCTCCTCGAAGACCGGGCTCTCCTTCAGGCTGCGGCGCAGCCACACCGCGAAGATCATCAGCACGAAGCTGAGGAGGAACGGTAGCCGCCATCCCCACGACAGCAGCTGCTCCTCCGACAGCGCGGCCAGCAGGAACGCCCAGAGGGCGGACGCGGCCAGCGTGCCCGAGTTGGTGCCGAGCGACACCAGCGAGGCGACGAGCCCACGGCGGCGCCCCGGCGCGTACTCGACGAGCATCACGGTGGCTCCCGCGATCTCCGCGCCGGCCCCGAAGCCCTGGATCAGCCGTAGCGCGACCAGCAGGATCGGCGCGAGGATGCCGATCTGCGCGTGCGTCGGCAGGACACCGATCAGCGTGGTGGAGGCGCCCATCAGCAGGATCGTCAGGTACAGCACCCGCTTGCGGCCGATGCGGTCGCCCATCCGCCCGAAGTAGATCGCGCCCGCGAGCCGGGCGACGTACCCGACGCCGTAGGTGGCCATGGCGGCGATCAGCCCGATCGCCGGGCTGACGTCGGGGAAGAAGATCTCGTTGAAGACTATGGCGGCCGCCAGCGAGTACAGCTGGAAGTCCATGTACTCCATCGCCGTGCCGAGCCAGCCGGACGTGGCGGCCTTGGCCAGGTCACCCGTGGTCCGCGTCGCCGGCCCGGTCTTCGTGTCCTCGCTCATCGGGACCTCCTCACCAGTCGTGCACGGAGCCGTCGAGACGGCGGGCGACGGGCAGGTAGCGCGGCTGGTACGGGAACCGCGCTGCCGCCTCGGCGTCGTACTCGACGCCGAGGCCGGGCTCCTCGGACGGGACGAGCATCCCGTCGGTGAACCGCACGCCGGAGCGGAAGACGTCCATCGTTTCCGGCGTGTGCGGCATGTACTCCTGGATCCCGAAGTTGGGCACCGCGGTGTCGAGGTGCACGGCGGCCGCGAGCGTGATCGGGGAGAGGTCGGTGGCGCCGTGCGACCCGGTGCGCACCTGGTAGAGCGCGGCGAGGTCGAAGATCCGCCGCAGGTGGGTGATGCCGCCCGCGTGCACGACCGTCGTGCGCACGTAGTCGATCAGCTGCTCGGTGATCAGCTGCTGGACGTCCCAGATCGAGTTGAGCACCTCCCCGACGGCGATCGGGGTGGTGGTGTGCCCGCGGATGAGCCGGAACGCCTCCTGGTTCTCCGCGGGCGTCGGGTCCTCCATCCAGAACAGCCGGCAGGCCTCCACGCTCTTGCCGAACCGCGCCGCCTCGATCGGGGTGAGGCGGTGGTGCACGTCGTGCAGCAGGTGGAAGCCGAACCCGAAGCGCTCCCGCACCGCCTCCAGGTAGGCCGGGGCGAAGCCGAGGTAGGCCTCGGTGTCCCAGGGCTGCTCGTCGGGCAGCGCGGTCGACGCCGGCTCGTAGACGCCCTCGCCCTTGCGCACGCCGTAGGTGCCGGCGACGTCGGGCACCGCGGCCTGGGCGCGTACCGCCCGGTAGCCGAGCTCGAGGAAGCGCTCGACGTCCTCCAGCAGGGAGGACACGTCGGCGCCGCTGGCGTGCGCGTAGACCGTGACACCCTCCCGGGACCGGCCGCCCAGCAGCTGGTAGACGGGCAGGCCCGCGACCTTGCCCTTGATGTCCCAGAGCGCGGTGTCGACGGCCGAGATCGCCGTCATCGTGACGGGCCCGCGCCGCCAGTAGACGCCCTTGTAGAGGTACTGCCACATGTCCTCGATGCGGGCCGGGTCGCGGCCGATGAGCAGCGGCACGACGTGCTCGCGCAGGTAGGCGGCCACGGCCAGCTCGCGGCCGTTCAGGGTGGCGTCCCCGAGGCCGGTCACGCCGTCGGACGTGGTGATGCGCAGGGTGACGAAGTTGCGCCCGGGGGAGGCGACGAAGACCTCGGCGCGTTCGATCGTGCTCACGGTTCCCACAACCTCCTTGTCGCGCAGTGCTGGTATACAAGCAGATGTCGCGAAGACGGCGCAAGGGTGGATAGGCTGGTGCGGTGACGCGGGCGACCAGGAGGACCAGCCGCAGGACGGTCTACGAGACCCTGCGGCGCAAGGTCCTCACGCTCGAGTTCCCGCCCGGCTCCGCGCTGTCGGAGAACGAGCTCGCCGCGCAGCTCGGGGTCAGCCGCACCCCGGTGCGCGAGAGCCTGATCCTCCTCGCCGAGGAGGGCCTGGTGCAGGTCTTCCCGCAGGTCGGGTCGTTCGTCTCCCGGGTCGACCCGGCCCGGGTTGCCGACGCGCAGTTCCTCCGCGAGGCCGTCGAGCTCGCCTCGCTCGAGGACCTGCCCACCGGGCTCGACCCGGACATCGTCCGCGAGCTGCGCGAGAACCTGGCCGCCCAACGACGCCCCGGCCTCGACGTCGAGGAGTTCTTCGCGCTCGACGAGGCGTTCCACCACGCCCTGCTGCGCCTGGCCGGGCACGGCAGCGCGTGGGCCACCGTCGTGTCGGCGAAGGGGCACCTCGACCGCGCCCGCCGCCTCGGCCTGCAGGCCACCGCGCCGCCCGCATTCACCGACCAGCACGTGGAGATCCTCGACGCCGTGCTCGCCGGGAGCGTCGCGGCCGCCCGGAAGGCGATGCGCGCCCACCTGCGCGCGGTCTTCGACGACGTCGAGCGGATCCGGCAGCGCTCCCCGGGGCTGTTCGCGGGCAACCGGGACTCCGTGCCCGTGCGGCGCAACGTGGTGGTGTGGGAGTAGCGGCCCGGCGCAGCGTCGTTGGTGGCGTGGGGATCGCCGGCTGCGGCCAGCAGCCGGCGCCGGACACCGGCCCATGTCCCTCGCGTCCGGCTGGTGGACGCCGTCCGGGGTTGCGTTCGGAGGTCGGGCCGGCCGGTGACGCTCGCGGGTGCTGTCGGCGCGATGTCCCACCCGGTTCGAGCCTGCTCAGGCGGTGGGGTGTGTTCCGCGGAACGCACAAACGATCATCGGCTGGGTCTGACCAGGGATTCGCTGCCGGTGGGTGCGCCGTACCCGGCTCGTAGCCCGACGGCCGCACCCCGTCGACGCGGTCCGGGGCGTGGGCCCCGCGTCTGTTCCCTCCTCGCGCTTGTCCGAGGTGGCCGGGTTGGCGTCACTACCGTCCCCGGGGGTCACCGGGGTGGCCGTCCCCGACCTGCTGGCACGCCGGTTCGCGACGAGACCGCCGCGGTTGGCGGCCACTCGGCCGGCGGTGGTGCCGTTCCCGGTCTCTCCGATCGTGGTGTCGGCGCCGAGTGTCGTGCCGCCTGACAGCCGGCCTGGAGTGACCCGAGGGTGGGGTTTGATCAGCGGATACGGGACCTGGCGTGCATAGGTGAGCGTGATGTCCCGATCCCGCCGATCACGGCCCGCTGGGTGTCGATGTCGGGGTTGTTCGTGGGGGATGCCCGGGTGTCTGGGGAGTGCAGAAGGGGCGGGCGGGACCACCGCAGGTCGAGTGGCCGCCAGCAGTGGCGGTCTCGTCGGGACTGGCGTGCCGGCAGGTCGGGGACGGCCGCCCCGGTGACCCCGGGGGGACGGTGGTGGTGCCAACCCGACCACCCGCGGGGGTGAGGTCGGGTCCGGACGGGAGTGGCCGCGCCCGGGACCGGGTCGATGGGGTGGGGCGGTCGGGCTACGAGCCGGGTACGGCGCGCCCACGGGCAGCCGATCCCGTGGCGAGGCAGCCCTGACCGCCGGGCGCCGGTCACGTTCGTGATCCGCGGTATCGGTTGGCCATGGCTGCGGCGACAGCCATGGCCAACCGATATCCGCGATCTTCCCCGTCAAGATCCGAGGTATCGGGTGTCCATGGTCGTGTGGACAGCCATGGGCAACCGATACTTCGGATCATGCCCGCGCATCGACGGGCTGGGCCGACGACCCGACACCACCACAGCGCCCGAACCAGCCACTACCGCCGCCGACCAACTACATGATCACGATCCACCGCTGCAAGCTAGTGGCTTGTCACGCAGCCTTGGCCGGGTAACTGGTCCAGGTGCGGATCGGTGAGCCGACTGCGAAGTTGACCTTCGGCTGGGCTCGGGCGTTGCGCCAGCGGACGTAGGCGGCGATGGCGGTGTTCTGCTCCTCGTGGCTGCGATGGTCGGTGCCGTTGAGGGCGAAGTAGCGCAGCGCGGCGAACTCGGCCTCGATCCAGTTCAACCACGACCCGTAGGTCGGCAGGAACACCAACTCGACCTGGTTGGCCGCGCACCAGTCGCGGACGCGGGCGTGGCGGTGCGGGGAGAAGTTGTCGCAGACCACGTAGAGCTTCTCCCCAGGCCAACGGCCGCGCAGCCCTTTGAGGAGATCGAGGAACTCGATCCAGCGTTTGCGCTCGCGGATCCGGTAGAACAGCTTGCCGGTGCTCAGGTCCAGGGCGGCGAGCATGTGCATCACCCCGGACGTGCGGGTGTAGGTGGCCCGCAGCCGCCGCGGCGTGCGGATCGGCCGCCAGGCCTTGCCCTTGCGCGGTAGCAGGTTCAGCGGGCCGAACTCGTCGACGCAGATCACCCGGCCGTCGGCGGGTGGCTGGTCATACAGGTCCAGGACCCGGCGCATCTTGGGGATGAAGTCCGGGTCGGTGGAGGCCTTCCAGGTGGTCGTGGTCTGCCACGAGACGCCGCCGGCGTGCAGGATCCGGCGCAGCGTCTCCCGGCTGAGCTCGGCGACGATGCCCTCGGCGAGCAGGTGGTCGCGCAGCTTGGCCAGGGACCAGGTGGAAAACGCAGTGATGCCCCAGTCGGCGGGGGACGTCCGAGCGATCCGGCAGATCCAGGTACGGAGCTGGTCACCGATCCTCTTCGGGCGTCCCCCGCTCGGTTTTGGGTCCAGCGCGTCGAACCCCCGCTCGTTGAACGCATGGATCACATCCCGCACGTAGTCGTCGCTGACCTGCAGCAACGACGTGATGTCCCGCACCGTCTGCCCCTGGGCTGACATCAACACCACGATCGCGCGACGCATCCGAACCGGGTTGGTCGCGGTGCGGGTGATCCGCTGCAGCTTGCGGCCCTCGTCCATCGACAACGGCCGCACGAACACGCTCGGTCTGCGCGCCACAACCACCTCCCACACTCGACGTGCGGGCAGCCTCCCGAGACCAGCAGGCAAGATCAATTACCCGGTCGACACTGCGTGTCGAGCCACTAGATGATCGATTCCGTGAAGTTGGTGTTCAGTGGTCGTAGGCGATGAGGCTGCGCTTGCTGGGCGCGTGGGTGTTCCAGTTGTGCCAGACCGCTGCGGCCAGGGCGAGCAGCCGTTGAGCG
>NZ_JBRERS010000032.1:0-9951 GCF_054486945.1 Pseudonocardia wallangbongensis | reverse complement strand
CTACGCCGGCTCGTGGAGCGATTGGGTCGCGCGCGGCCTGCCGGTCGCGCGCGGCGAGGAGACGACCAGGGACGACGGGGCTGCGACACGATGACCGCCGAGGAGATCGATCAGCTGCACGACGAGCTGGGGCGCCTGCGCGCCGAGCTGGCGCAGCGCGAGCAGGAGGCGCAGCGGCGCGCCCGCGAGCTGGAGCGCTACGCCGAGCGGCTGCGGCTCGCGTCCGAGCGCGAGCACGAGCGCGCGGAGCAGCTGCGCCGCTCCTGCGAGGCGACCGTGAGGGCGCTCGCCGACGCGGTCGAGGCGCGCGACGCCTACACCGGCAAGCACGCCGAGCGGGTCGCCGCCTACGGCCTCGCGCTGGCGCGCGCCTGCGGGATGTCGGTCGAGCAGCCGCAGGTCGAGTTCGGCTTCCTGCTGCACGACATCGGCAAGGTCGCGATCTCCGACGCGATCCTGCACAAGCCCGGCACGCTCACCGGCGCCGAGCTGGACGTGATGCGCCAGCACCCCGTGATCGGCGACGAGATCGTCTCGGGGATCGACTTCCTCGGCGAGGCGAGGCACGTCGTCCGCTCCCACCACGAGCGCTGGGACGGGACCGGCTACCCCGACCGGCTCGCCGGCGACGAGATCCCGCTGGCCGCGCGCGTCTTCGCCGTCGCCGACACCTTCGACGCGCTCACCAGCGACCGCCCGTATCGCGCCGCCGCCTCCTTCCGCAAGGCCCGCACGGTGATCGCCCAGGGCGCCGGGACGCAGTTCGACCCGGAGGTCGCGGAGGTCTTCGCGACGCTCCCCGACGCGACGCTCGAGCGGATCCGCTGCACGCTCGCCTGAGCGCCGCCGCGACCCGCGCCCACGCAGGGAGACGGCGGCGTGCGAGCGCGCACGCCGCCCCGCGCAGGCCCGGCTCAGCCGAGCTTGAGCAGGATGATCGTGTTGATCCCGAAGGCGAGCGCGAACCCTATGGTCCAGCGGTTCAGGTTGCGCTCGACGAGCGATCCGCCGCCGAACGGCCCGGAGCCGGTGCCGACGCCGAAGGCACCCGAGAGACCGGTGTCTCTGCCGGAGTGCATCAGTATCAGCAGCACCATCACGACGGCGATGACGACCTGCAGGATCGAGAGAAGCGTGTACATGCTCAGGCCATCCTACCCGACCGGCGCGTCCGAGCGCGCGGGAGCCGCGGCGCCCTGCTCGTCCTCCGCCGGAGGTGCCGGCCGCTGCCCCGAGACGGCGTCGATCCGCCGCAGCAGCTGGATCGCCTCGGCCCGCAGCGCGCGGTCGAGCACGCGGTGGTCGGCCTCTGAGAGCTTGCCGGTGCGGAAGTCCATCTCGGCGTCGCGGATCTCGCGGTACTTCGCCTCCTTCGCCGCCTCCAGCTCGGCCAGCTCGAGGCTCTCGCGCCGCTCGACCGCCTCGATCCGCCCGGCCCGCAGCGGCGCCGCGACGATCGCGACGACGGCGAGCAGGACGGCGAGGATCAGCAGGAACTCCATCGCAGGACCGCCTCAGGAGCGCGCGAGGTCGCGCGCGAGCTTGGCGGCGTAGGTCGCCGTCACGCGGCTGCGCGCGGTCGAAGGGGCCGGCCACAGCGCGATCGCGCCGCCGAAGAAGGTGATCAGCGCGCCGATCCAGATCCACGTCGCCATCGGCGAGACCATCATGCGGAAGTCGGCCGGCCACGGTCTTCTGACCCAGCGGTCGGCGAGCCCCGCGACCGCCTGGTCGCGCAGCAGGAACAGCTGGTCGATCGCTCTCTGGTCGGGCTGGCCGTCGGCGAGCGCCGACTGCATCGCCTCTCTGAACGTTCTGTTGCCCTCGTCGATGATGCTCTGCAGCGGCAGCAGGTCGGGGTTGATGACCGTCCAGATGTCGCGCCCGAAGCCGGCGCGCAGGCCGACCTCGCTCTCGGCCTCGCCCATGAAGAAGCGGCCGAGGATGCCGAGCGAGGGATCCTGCGACGGGTAGAAGCCGCGCGAGGTTCTCAGCGTCGTGACGTGCTTGCCGTCCTTGGAGACGTCCATCACGGCGCCGAAGACGATCTTCTCCGGCAGCGGCTGCGCGTAGGCGCGCACGTATCTGACGTCGAAGCCGTCGATGCGGGCCGTCTGACCCGGGCCCAGCGCGACGTCCTTGGTGTGCACGAAGGAGGAGGAGATCGCGACGCCGAACAGCAGGATCGCGAAGCCGGCGTGGACGATGTAGCCGCCGTAGCGCCGGCGGTTGCGACGGATCAGCGAGACGAACGCGAGCGGCAGCGGCTCCTTCGACATCGCGCGGCGGGCGCTCGTGCCGCGCCACAGCTCCTGCGCGACGCCGCCGAGCACGAACGCGACCAGCGAGGTGAAGACGAGCGCCTTCGGCTCCTCCGCCGCGCCGGAGACGAACAGCAGCGCGACGAACGTGACGAGGCCGACGGCGAGCGGGAAGGTGAAGTTGCGGCGCAGGTTGGCGGCGGTCGCGCGCCGCCACGAGATCAGCGGGCCGATGCCGGTCAGCGCGACCAGCACGAACGCCAGCGGCGTTATGTAGCGGTCGAACCACGGCGGGCCGACCGACGCCTTCGTGCCGGTGATCGCCTCCGAGATCAGCGGGAAGAAGGTCCCCCAGAAGATCACGAAGCAGAGGCCGACCAGCACGATGTTCTGGACGATGAAGGCGGCCTCGCGCGACAGCAGCGAGTCGAGCGAGTGCTCGGACCTGAGCGACCCGCGCCGCCACAGCACCAGCCCGATCGAGGAGACGATCATCGTCGCGATCAGGCACAGGAACGGGATCCCGAGCGTCGAGGCGCCGAAGGCGTGGATCGAGTCGAGCACCCCCGAGCGGACGAGGAAGGTGCCCATGATCGCCAGCGTCCCCGTCGCGAGGATCAGCGAGGCGTTCCACACCTTCAGCATCCCCCGCTTCTCCTGGATCATGATCGAGTGGATGAAGGCGGTGCCGCACAGCCACGGCATCAGCGAGGCGTTCTCGACCGGGTCCCAGGCCCAGTAGCCGCCCCAGCCCAGCTCGGTGTAGGACCAGCGCGCGCCGAGCACGATCCCGATCCCGAGGAACAGCCAGGCGGCGAGCGCGAAGCGGCGCGTGCCGCGGATCCACTCGCTGCCGACGCGGTTGGTGACCAGCGCGCCGACGGCGAAGGCGAACGGGATCGTGAAGAGCGTGTAGCCGGAGTAGAGCGCGGGCGGGTGGAACATCATCGCCGGATGGCGCAGCAGCGGGTTGAGCCCGGTGCCCTCCGCGGGGACGGAGGCGAGCGTCGCGAACGGGCTCTCCATGAAGACGACGAGGCCGAGGAAGAAGGCCGAGAAGCCGAACAGGACCGCCTGTGCGACCGGCGCTATCTGGCGCAGCGAGCGGCGCGTCAGGTACAGCACGACGCTCGACCAGACCGACAGCAGCCACACCCACAGCAGCAGCGAGCCCTCCTGCGAGGACCAGACCGCCGTCGCCTTGTAGAAGGTCGGCGTCGTCGTGCTCGAATGGGAGGCGACCAGCGCGTAGGAGAAGTCCGAGCGCAGGAAGGCCGCCTCGACGATCGCGAAGGCGATCGTCAGCACCCCGGCGAGCGCGTATATCGCACGACGGCCGGAGTCGACCCATGCGCGGGCGCCGGTGCGCGCGCCGTGGACCGACGCGGCGATCCCGTACAGCGCGAGCGCGAAGGCGACGATCAGCAGCGCGCGGCCGACGGTGGCCATCGCTACGACTCCCGCGGCCTGGAGCGGCGCGTCGGCATCAGGTCGAGGGCGCCGCTCTCAAGAGGTCCTCCGGCGCGCCTCTCGGCAGCTCCTCCGGCGCGACCTGGAACTTCGACGGGCACTTCGTGACCATCGAGTCCTTCTCGGCGACGAAGACCGTGTCGCTGCCGCCCTTGAGCCCGCCGGGGCCGAGCTGGACCTTGATCATCACGCCGCGCCCCTCGCGGAAGGGGTCGGGCACGAGCCCGGTGTAGCGGACTCTCGCGGAGACCCTTCTGTGCGGATCGAGGATCCGGAACCAGAGCACGCCGTCGCCGCGCTGCACCGATCTCGGCGCGACCGTACCCGCGAGCGTGTAGGTCTCGCCGGCCTTGGCGCTCTCCAGCAGCTGGCCGGCCGTCTTCTCGTCGCTGCCGGCGCTGAAGCTGGTCCAGATCAGCGCGCTCGCGAGCAGCAGCGCGGCGGTCGCGGCGACGACGAGGCGAATGCGGCGTTTGCGGCTGGGGTCCATCGAAGGGCCAGTATCTCAGACCTGCGCGGGTGCGGCCCACCGACCGTCTACGCGCCGGGGCGCGAGGGTTCCGGAGGCTGATGCGAAACCTCCAAGCGACCCTGCGGTTAATACCCGTGAACGTGCAACTCCGGCATCGCATCAGCAGGCGCTCGTGGCCGACCGGGCACGGCGCCGAGACGGTCCAGCTGCCCGCCCCGGTGCTGGTCCCCGAGCCGAGAGCGCAGACCGAGCCGCTGCGCGAGCGCGACGCCGACCGCCCCGACGACCGCGCGCTCTACCACTGCCACTGCGGCTACGTCTTCCAGGCGCCGGTTTCGACCAGCGTCGGCTGCCCCCACTGCGGCAGCGCGCAGGCCTGGTAGCGCGGCCCGCCCCCTACCCTCTCGCCGCCTCGATCGCCGGCGTCACGACCGCGACCGTGCGCTCGACCAGATCCTCGCGCGGCACCTGCGGGTTGCGGTACCACCAGCTGGCGAGGCCGTGGATCGCCGACTTCAGCAGCTCGGCGAGGATCCGCAGCTGGCGCTCGCGCTCGGGATGGCCGCCGAAGATCAGCGGGTCGCTGCCGAGCGAGGCGCTCAGCCCCTCCGCGACGCGCGCCTCGAGCTGCTCGACGATCGCCGCCGCGTCGCTGGTCCCCTGCACCTCCAGGAACAGCAGCCGGCAGGCGTCGGGGTAGTCCTCGACGAAGCCGAAGAAGACCTCGATCGCCGCCCGCACCCGCGCCTCGACCGGCAGCGGCTCGATCGCGCCCGCGATCAGCGCGTCGATGTCGGCGCGGATCGTGTCGAGCAGGACCGTGTACAGCTCCCGCTTGGAGGCGAAGTGGTCGTAGACGACCGCCTTCGAGATCCCCGCCTGCGCGGCGATCTCGTCCACCGAGGTCGCGTGGTAGCCGCGCTCGGCGAACAGCCGCACGGCCGCGGCGAGGATCAGCGCACGGCGCTCCGCGGCCGTCAGGCGGCGGCGCGCGGCGCCGCTGGTTTCGGGGCCCGCCTTCGCGCCCGGGGTCCATTGGCTCACGGCCGGATTCTTACCGACGGCGGCGACGGACCGAAATTACGCGCGTCAGGAGCCGGCGGCACGCGCCGCGAACCAGTCGATCGCGGCCGGGTTGGCGAGCGCGTCGCGGCTGACGGCGCGCTCGGGCGGCGTGCCGGTCAGGATCCGCTTGACCGGCACCTCCAGCACCTTCCCCGACAGCGTCCGCGGCACCTCCGCGACCTGCGCGACCTCGTCGGGCACGTGGCGCGGGGTGCAGTCCTCGCGGATCCGCGCGCGGATGCGGCCGCGCAGCTCGTCGTCGAGCGCCGCGCCCGGCCGCAGCACGACGAACAGCGCGATCCAGCCGTCGGTCCCCGGCTTCGGCAGGTCGACGACGAGCGCGTCGAGCACCTCCTCCAGCGCCAGCACCGAGCGGTAGATCTCGGCCGTCCCCATGCGGATCCCGCCGCGGTTGATCGTCGAGTCCGAGCGGCCGCTGATGACCGCCGTGCCGCGCGGCGTGATCTCGATCCAGTCGCCGTGGCGCCAGACGCCCGGGAACAGCTCGAAGTAGGCGGCGCGATAGCGGCTCATGCGCTCGTCGTCGCCCCACAGGAACAGCGGCATCGACGGCATCGGCTGCGTCAGCACCAGCTCCCCGACCGCGCCGATCAGCGCTCTGCCGTCGGGATCGAACGCCTCGACCTTCGCGCCGAGCGCGCGCGCCTGCAGCTCGCCCTTGTAGACCGGCAGCGTCGGGACGCCGCCGACGAACGCGCTGCATATGTCGGTGCCGCCGCTGGTCGAGAACAGCCACGTGTCGGCGCCGAGGTGGCGGTAGACCCAGTCGAACGCCTCCGGCGCCAGCGGCGAGCCGGTCGAGCCGACCGCGTGCAGGTCGCTGAGGTCGTGCGCGGCGCCGGGCGCGATCCCGGCCTTCATGCACGCCGCGAGGTAGCTGGCGCTGGTGCCGAAGACGGTGATCCCCGCCTCCTCGGCCAGCTGCCACAGGCGGTCGAGCGTCGGGAAGCCGGGATTTCCGTCGTAGAGCACGATCGACGCCGGCGTCAGCAGCACGCCGACGAGGAAGTTCCACATCATCCAGCCGGTCGTCGTGAACCAGAAGACGCGGTCGCCGGCCTGCGCGTCGAGGTGCAGGTTCAGCTTCTTCAGCTGCTCCAGCAGGATCCCGCCGTGGCCGTGGACGATCGGCTTCGGCAGCCCGGTCGTGCCGGAGCTGTAGAGGACCCACAGCGGCTGGTCGAACGGCAGCGGCGCGAAGGTCAGCTCCGGAGGGTGCGCGCCTCGGTCGCCGCCGCCCGCGCCCGCGACGAAGGCGTCGAAGGCGACGGCGTCGCGCAGGCCGGAGAGGTCGGCCGCGGCGTCGAGGTGGCGCAGCACGACCGTCCGCCGCACGCTCGGCAGCCGTCGCTGCAGCTCGGCCAGCACCGCGCGGCGGTCGAACTCCCTGCCGCCGTAGCGGTAGCCGTCGATCGCGAACAGGACCGCCGGCTCGATCTGCGCGAAGCGGTCGGCGACGCCGCTGGCGCCGAAGTCGGGCGAGGCGCTCGACCAGATCGCGCCGATCGAGGCGCAGGCGAGGAAGACCGCGACCGTCTCGGGCACGTTCGGCAGGTAGCCGGCGACGCGATCGCCGGCGCCGACGCCCTCGGCCCGCAGCGCCGCCGCCAGCCGCGCCGTCAGCGCGCGCAGCTCCCCCCACGTCAGCTGCCCGAGGCCCTCGGCGCGCGTCTCGCCGTCGAAGCGGATCGCGACGGCGTCGTCGTCGCGGTCGCGGAAGACGTGCTCGGCGTAGTTGAGCGTCGCGCCTGCGAACCACTCGGCGCCGGGCATCTCACGGCGGCCGAGGACGCGCTCGTAGGGCCGGTGGGCGATCACGTCGAAGTGCTCCCAGATCGCCGACCAGAAGCCGTCGAGGTCGTCGACCGACCAGCGCCACAGGGTCGCGTAGTCGGGCGCGGCGACCCCGCGCTCGGCCTCCAGCCAGCGGGCGAAGCGCGTCAGCGCGGCGCGCTCGACCCGCTGCGGGTCGGGACGCCACAGGATCGGCGGCGCGCTGTCGCTCGGGGCCGGCATCGCTCGCCGGGGAATCTACGCGATGGCGGGCGCGGCGGCGACGGTCTCGCGCGCCGTACGCGCGCGCGTGAGGTCCCGTCCGGCCGTCCGCGCGCGGACGACGCGCGGACGATCGAGATCGGCGCGAACGGGCATACGAGGGTCAGATGCGCGTCTCCGCGATCACCGGCCCGCAGGCCGCCCCGCCGTTCGCCGACCGGCCGTGCACCTGACGCTGCCCGCCTCAGCGGCGAGCGTCCCCGAGGCGCGCCGGGCGGTGGTCGCGCTGACGCAGCGCCTCGGCGCCTCGCCGGCGACCGTCGCCGACGTCGCGCTGGCCGTCAGCGAGGCCTGCACGAACGTCGTCGTGCACGCCTATCGCGAGCACGAGCGGCCAGGCGTGCTGCACGTCGAGGCGGCGGAGCGCGACGGGGTGCTCGAGGTCGTCGTCGCCGACGAGGGCGGCGGCCTGCGCGCCCGCGAGGACAGCCCCGGGCTCGGCATGGGGATGGCGCTGATGGCGGCCGTCGCCAGCAGCCTCCAGCTCGATCACGACGGCGCCGCGACGCGCGTCCGCCTCACCTTCGAGCTGGGTCTGGAGCGGGGCGAGGACGCCTCCGAGCCGGGGGCCGAGCCGCTCGCCGATCGCGATTGACGCGAAACGGCCGTGGGTAACCGTGTGGCACATGGGATCTGCCACGAAACTCGCACAGAAATCCACCGCGGCGCCCCGTACCGGTACGCGCCCGGCCGGCTCGATGCTGCGGACGCGCATGCTGTCGGCGCGCGCCCGCAGGGGCGACGTGCAGGCACGCGAGGCGCTGATCGCCGAGCACCTCCCGCTCGCCCGCGCGCTCGCGCGCCGCTACCGCCGCGGCTCCGAGAGCCTCGACGACCTCGTCCAGGTCGCCTCCGTCGGCCTGATCAAGGCGGTCGACCGCTTCGACCCCGAGCGCGGCCACAGCTTCTCGACCTTCGCGCAGCCGACGATCGTCGGCGAGCTGCTGCGCCACTTCCGCGACACCGGCTGGGGCGTCCACGTCGCCCGCGGCACGCAGGAGCTGGCGCTGAAGGTGCGCGCCGCCGCCGAGGCGATCGAGACCGAGACCGGCGCCTCGCCGACGCCGCGGCAGCTCGCGGAGCGGACCGGCGCCGACGTCGAGGCCGTGCTGGAGGCGCTCGGCGCGCTCGCCAACCGCACCGCGCTGTCGCTCGCGACGCCGGCCGGCAGCGACGACGAGGGCGACGCGACGATCGCCGACACGCTCGGCAGCGTCGAGGAGGGCTTCAGAGCGGCCGAGGCGCGCGCGCTGCTGGAGCCGGCGCTGCGCCACCTGCCCGAGCGCGAGCAGCGGATCCTGCGGATGCGCTTCTCCGACGACCTGACCCAGAGCGAGATCGCCAAGCAGATCGGCGTCTCGCAGATGCAGATCTCGCGCCTGCTGCGCCAGTCGCTCGAGCGGCTGCACGAGCTGACGCGCTGAGGCGTCCCGTCAGCGCGCCCGGCAAATGACCCCGTTGTGGGTCTTGATCTGGCCGTGGCGCAGCACCTCGAAGCCGTTCTCCCACGCGTACAGGCCGAGCTGCTCGACGCTCATCAGCTCGCGGTAGGCGAAGTTCATCACGTCGCCGAACAGCAGGTAGAACATCCGCGTGCGCGGGTGGATCCGCGGCGTCGTCATGATGCAGTAGCCGCCGGGCTTGACGAAGCGGCGGTGGAACTCGAACGCGGTCGGCTTGTAGGCGTCGGGGAAGTGCTCGACCAGCCCGATCGAGACGACGACGTCGAACTCTCTCCCGTACGGCAGGTCGCGGATGTCGGATATGACGAAGTCGATCGCCATCTCGTCGCGGTACCAGACCCTCTCGCCGCCGGTGCGCGGGTCCGCGCCGAGGAACGGATAGGCGGCGGGGAAGGCGCCGAAGCGGCCCTCCTTGCACCACGCGTCGTAGTCGACCAGCACCGCCTCGCCGCCCGGGTACATCGCCGACAGCAGCATCGCCTCGTAGCCGTCGGCGGCGCCGAGGAAGAGGATCCGCGGCCGCTCGAGCTCGAGGCCGCCGAACAGCGAGCGTCTCGCGCGCGGGTCCCAGATCGTGTCCTCGACCCGCTGCGCGCGGTTCCAGACGGTCCACTGGACGACCTCGTTCATCGCCTCCCAGGCGGCCCGCAGCTGGCCTCTGGTGACGGCGAGGCCGGCTCTCTTGAGCGCGTCGAGGCGCGCCTGCACGGGCTTGGCGTCGAACAGCGACTGGAACGATCTGTTGAACATCGACCACGCCTCGGGGACCGGCAGCTGCTCGCCGTGGCGCGCCTCCCACTCGAGCTTCTGCTTCGACCAGTTCTCGACGCGGTAGGGGCGGCCGATCTCGCTCCAGCTGAGCGCCGAGAAGTCGAGCGGGGAGGCGTCGGCGAAGACGTCGCGCTCGCTGCGGCGGAGGTCGACGCGGTAGGTGTCGCGCAGCTCGCTGTGGCCGATGTCGGCCTCGGAGAAGGGGCGGTGAGAGGAGGCGGTGGCGGTCATGCCTGCGACCCTATGCGCAGCTTTCAGCGACTTCTACGCCGGTTTCGCGCGGATCCGGCGCCTGTTTCATAGCTTCCCTCTAAGGTCTGGGGATGAGCAGTGCGGGTGAGGGCGGCGGGCGCGGGGCGGGCGGCGCCGGGGC
>NZ_JBRERS010000031.1:0-10981 GCF_054486945.1 Pseudonocardia wallangbongensis | reverse complement strand
GTCCACGAGGGGCTGATCGGCGCGCTCGTGCCGGGCTACGACGAGGACGAGCTGTTCGCGCTCGCGCGGCGGATCGCCGAGCGCGCCGCGCGCACGCTCGCGGCGCCGCTGCGGCTCGGCGCCGGCCGCGCCGTCGACAGCGCGGAGGCGCGCCGCTCCTTCCACGAGGCCCGCTGCGCGCTGGAGGCGCTGGCGCTGGCGCGGCCGCACGGCGACGGCGACGGCGCCGAGCCGGGCGGGACGGCGGCGCGCACGACGGTCGCCACCTACCGCGAGCTCGGCTCCTTCCAGCTGCTGCTGTCGCTGCAGGACGACGATGCGCTGCGGCTGTTCTGCGACTCGATCCTCGCGCCGATCGAGGAGAGCGAGGGCGCCTACGGCGGCGAGCTGATGCGCTCGCTGGAGGCGTTCATCGAGGAGAACGGCCAGTGGGAGCGCGCCGCCAAGCGGCTCTACTGCCACCGCCACACGCTCCGCTACCGCATCCGCCGCGTCGAGGAGCTGACCGGCCGCAGCATGGGCAGCGCGCGCGACCGGATCGAGTTCTGGCTGGCGCTGCGCGGCCGCGAGCTGGTGCGCGACTGAAACCGGCCCCCGAACGGAAACACTCCTCTCACAGCCCGCGACTGCGAGGAATGCGAGGTCGAGATGAGGGTCGGCGTCCCCACCGAGGTCAAGACCGACGAGTACCGGGTCGCGCTCACGCCGGCGGGCGTGCGCGAGCTGGTCGACGCCGGCCACGAGGTGCTGGTGCAGCGCGGCGCGGGGGAGGGCTCGGCGATCGCCGACGACGACTACGCCGCCCAGGGGGCGCGGATCGCCGCCGACGCCGACGCCGTCTTCGACGGCGCCGAGCTGATCGTGAAGGTGAAGGAGCCCCAGCCGCAGGAGGTCGCGCGCCTGCGCTCGCGCCATCTGCTGTTCACCTACCTGCACCTGGCGCCGGCGCCGGAGCTGACGCGCGGCCTGATGGCCTCGGGCGCGACCTGCGTCGCCTACGAGACGGTCGAGGACGGCCGCGGCCGGCTGCCGCTGCTGGCGCCGATGAGCGAGGTCGCCGGCAAGCTCGCCACGCAGGCCGGCGCCTTCATGCTGGAGAAGCCGCTCGGCGGGCGCGGGATCCTGCTCGGCGGCGTCCCCGGCGTCGCGGCCGCCAACGTGCTGGTGATCGGCGGCGGCACCGTCGGCATGCGCGCGGCGCTGATCGCGATCGGGATGGAGGCGACCGTCTTCGTCTACGACCGCGACATCGAGCGGCTGCGCGAGCTCGACCGCGTCTTCGGCGGCCGCGCCGACACCTGCTTCGCGACGACGCTGACGATCGAGCAGCGGCTGCCGGAGGCCGACCTCGTGATCGGCGCGGTGCTCGTCCACGGCGCGAAGGCGCCGCGCGTGATCGCGCGCCGGCAGCTGGCGCTGATGAAGCCGGGCGCGGTGCTGGTCGACGTCTCGATCGACCAGGGCGGCTGCTTCGAGAGCTCCAGACCGACGACCCACAGCGACCCGACCTACGAGGTCGACGGGATCGCCCACTACTGCGTCGCGAACATGCCGGGCGCGGTCCCGATCACCGCGACGCACGCGCTCACCAACGCGACGCTGCCGTACGTGCGCCAGCTCGCCGACGTCGGCGTTCAGCGGGCTGCGCAGGACGATCCCGGTCTGGCGAAGGGCCTCAACGTGGTCGCGGGCGCGGTCACGTATGCTCCCGTCGCGGAGGCGGTCGGCGCCGCCCACGTCCCGGTCGAGGAGGCGCTCGGAGCCGCGCGCGCCGCGTAGGGGCTGCGAATCGCCCAACGCTGCTAGCATTGCGCGCCACATGCCGACTACCAGCCAACTTGTCCGCAAGGGCCGCAAGACGCCGAAGAAGAAGCTCGCCACCCCGGGCCTCAAGTCCGGCAGAGGCCGCAAGACCAAGGTCGCCGCGCCTCAACGCCGCGGCGTCTGCACGCGCGTCTACACGACGACGCCGAAGAAGCCGAACTCGGCCCTCCGCAAGGTTGCTCGTGTCCGGCTGACGCACGGGATGGAGGTCACCGTCTACATCCCGGGCGAGGGTCACAACCTTCAGGAGCACTCCGTCGTGCTCGTCCGCGGGGGCCGCGTCAAGGACCTCCCGGGCGTCCGCTACAAGGTGGTCCGCGGCACGCTCGACGCCGCCGGCGTCAGCGACCGCAAGAAGGCTCGTTCGCAGTACGGAGTGAAGGCGAAGTAATGCCCCGTCGCGCCGCAGCGTCGATCCGGCCGGTCGAGCCGGACGCCCTTCACCGCTCCCGCCTCGTCCAGCAGGTCATCAACAAGGTGATGCTGGACGGCAAGAAGTCGACCGCCGAGCACATCGTCTACGACGCGCTCGCGATCCTCGCCGAGCGCACGGGCAGAGACCCGATCGAGGCGCTCGAGACCTCGGTCAAGGCGCTGACCCCGTCGCTCGAGGTCCGCTCCCGCCGCGTCGGCGGCGCCACCTACCAGGTGCCGGTCGAGGTGCAGCCGCGCCGCGCGCGCACGCTCGCCGTCCGCTGGCTCGTGCTGTTCGCCCGCCAGCGCCGCGAGAAGACGATGGCGCAGCGGCTCGCCAACGAGCTGCTCGACGCGCAGTCCCAGCAGGGCGGCGCCTTCAAGCGCAAGGACGACATCTACCGCATGGCGCAGGCCAACAAGGCCTTCGCGCACTACCGCTGGTAGCGCGCCCGCGCCGCTCCCCGCCATTCCGCGCGCCGCTGGCTTCACAGCGGCGCGTCGTCGTTAACGACGCCCGCGACCGGCATGCGCGGGGGAGGGGGGCGAAAAGCCCGAGCGGGCCGAGCGACCCGCCGTCTTTTGCTATATTCCTTCGCCGCCTCCCGGGGGCATGCGCCGCTGCGTCCCGCCCCCAGCCCCGGAGGTAACGACCCATGGAGACTTCGACGAACTGACGCAAGAGCCCCGGGACGACATCTCAGTCAGGACCGGGCCCCGCTGGGGCCATTTTTGTGCCCAAATCGTCGACGACCGACCGCGAGTAGAAACCGAGCCCATGCCACGCAAGTACGCCCTCGAGAAGACCCGGAACATCGGGATCATGGCGCACATCGACGCCGGCAAGACGACCACGACCGAGCGGATCCTGTTCTACACGGGGCGGACCCACAAGCTCGGCGAGACGCACGAGGGCGCCGCGACGATGGACTGGATGGAGCAGGAGCAGGAGCGTGGCATCACGATCACCTCCGCCGCGACTGCGTGCGAGTGGGACAGACACCGCATCAACATCATCGACACGCCCGGTCACGTCGACTTCACGGTCGAGGTCGAGCGCTCGCTGCGCGTGCTCGACGGCGCGGTCGCCGTCTTCGACTCGGTCGCCGGCGTCGAGCCGCAGTCCGAGAACGTCTGGCGCCAGGCCGACAAGTACCACGTCCCGCGCATCGCGTACATCAACAAGATGGACCGCATCGGGGCGAACTTCACGCGCGGCGTGCAGACGATGATCGACCGCCTCGGCGCCCACCCGGTGCCGATCCAGCTGCCGATCGGCGTCGAGGCCGACCTCAAGGGCATCATCGACCTCGTCGAGAACCACGCGATCATCTACAACGACGACCTCGGCAAGGACGTCCAGACGGTCGAGATCCCCGCCGAGCTGGCCGACGAGGCCGCCGCGGCGCGCGAGCACCTGCTCGAGGAGGTCTCCAACTACGACGACGAGCTCGTCGAGCTGATCCTCGAGGACGCCGA
This sequence comes from Pseudonocardia wallangbongensis, assembly GCF_054486945.1. Lineage (NCBI taxonomy): Bacteria > Bacillati > Actinomycetota > Actinomycetes > Pseudonocardiales > Pseudonocardiaceae > Pseudonocardia > Pseudonocardia wallangbongensis. The sequence continues at coordinate 7,264 of NZ_JBRERS010000031.1, read as the reverse complement.
GATCCCGGTCGAGAAGATAAAGGCCGCGATCCGCAAGGCGACGCTCGACCTCAGCATGACGCCGGTCCTCTGCGGCTCGTCGTTCAAGAACAAGGGCGTTCAGCCGCTGCTCGACGCGATCGTCGCGTACCTGCCCTCGCCGCTGGACGTGCCCGCGGTCGAGGGCGTCGAGCCGGTCAAGGGCGACGAGAACGGCCGCGAGGCGACCCGCGAGGCCTCCGACGACGCGCCCTTCTCCGCGCTCGCCTTCAAGATCGCCGCCGACCCCTACGTCGGCAAGCTCACCTACTTCCGCGTCTACTCGGGCAAGCTCGAGGCCGGCTCGCGCGTCCTCAACGTGACGAGCGGGAAGACCGAGCGGATCGGCCGCATCCTCGAGATGCACGCCAACGACCGCGTCGACCTCGAGGACGTCTCGGCCGGCGACATCGCCGCCGCCGTCGGCATCAAGCAGGTCGTCACCGGCGACACGCTGTGCGCTCCCGACAGACCGATCAAGCTCGAGACGATCGAGTTCCCCGAGCCGGTCATCAAGGTCGCGATCGAGCCGAAGACGAAGGTCGACCAGGAGAAGATGGGCGTCGCGCTCGGCCGCCTCGCCGAGGAGGACCCGACCTTCCAGGTCCGCACCAACGAGGAGACCGGGCAGACCGAGATCTCGGGCATGGGCGAGCTGCACCTCGAGGTGCTCGTCGACCGCATGCTGCGCGAGTTCAGAGTCGAGGCGACCGTCGGCCGCCCGCAGGTCTCCTACCGCGAGACGGTGCGCGGCACCGCCACCAGAGTCGAGGGCCGCTTCGTGCGCCAGACCGGCGGCTCGGGCCAGTACGGCATCGTCTACGTCAACATCGAGCCGAACCCGGGCGAGGGCTTCGAGTTCGTCAACCAGGTCAGAGGCGGCTCGGTCCCGTCGGAGTTCATCCCGGCCGTCGGCAGAGGCGTCGAGGAGGCGCTCGAGACCGGCGTCAAGGCCGGCTACCCGGTCGTCGACGTCAGAGTGACGCTCGTCGACGGCAAGTACCACGACACCGACTCCTCCGAGATCGCGTTCAAGGTCGCCGGCTCGCTGGCGCTCAAGGAGGCGGCGCGCCGCGCCAAGCCGGTGCTGCTGGAGCCGATCTTCGCCGTCGAGGTGGTCACCCCCGAGGAGTTCATGGGCGACGTGATCGGCGACCTCAACCGCCGTCGCGGTCGCGTCGAGGGCATGGAGGCGCGCGGCAACGCGCAGGTCGTCACGGCGAGAGTCCCGCTGTCGGAGATGTTCGGCTATGCGACCGATCTGCGCTCCAACACGCAGGGGCGCGCCAACTACACGATGGTGTTCGATCGCTACGACGAGGTGCCGCCCAACATCGCCGAGAAGGTCGTCGAGGCGCGGTCCGGGGGCGAACAGGCCGCCTGAGCAGGGAATTTCCGCGACGCGCCGATTCAGCAGGCGCGAAACGCGGAACTGAGATAGATTTCCGAGGTTCGCCCATCTAGGCGATCCCCACACCGATTTCCAAGGAGCAACCCAAAGTGGCGAAGGAGAAGTTCGAGCGCGATAAGCCGCATGTCAACGTCGGCACCATCGGTCACATCGACCATGGCAAGACGACGCTGACTGCAGCCATCACGACGGTGCTGGCGGAGAAGATGGGTGGCGAGGCGCGCAGCTTCGCGGAGATCGACAACGCTCCGGAGGAGAAGGAGCGCGGCATCACCATCGCCACGTCGCACGTCGAGTACCAGACGGAGAACCGTCACTACGCTCACGTCGACTGCCCGGGCCACGCCGATTACGTGAAGAACATGATCACGGGCGCGGCGCAGATGGACGGCGCGATCCTCGTGGTCTCCGCGGCCGACGGCCCGATGCCGCAGACGCGTGAGCACATCCTGCTCGCGCGCCAGGTCGGCGTCCCCTACATCGTGGTCTTCCTCAACAAGGCCGACATGGTCGACGACGAGGAGCTGCTCGAGCTCGTCGAGGTCGAGGTCCGCGATCTGCTCTCCGAGTACGACTTCCCGGGCGACGACATCCCGTTCATCACGGGCTCGGCGCTGAAGGCGCTCGAGGGCGACGAGGCCTACAAGGCCAAGATCGTCGAGCTGGCCGCTGCACTGGACTCCTACATCCCGGAGCCCGAGCGCGACCTCGACAAGCCGTTCCTGATGCCGGTCGAGGACGTCTTCTCGATCACCGGCCGCGGCACCGTCGCGACGGGCCGCGTCGAGCAGGGCATCATCAGAACGGGCGACACGGTCGAGATCGTCGGCATCAAGGAGACGACCAACACGGTCGTCACCGGCGTCGAGATGTTCCGCAAGATCCTCGACGAGGGTCGCGCGGGCGACAACGTCGGCTGCCTCCTGCGCGGCACCAAGCGCGAGGAGATCGAGCGCGGCCAGGTCCTCTGCCTGCCCGGCTCGATCACGCCGCATACGAAGTTCAAGGCCGAGGTCTACATCCTCAAGAAGGAGGAGGGCGGCCGTCACACGCCGTTCTTCACCGGCTACCGTCCTCAGTTCTACTTCCGCACGACGGACGTGACGGGCGTCTCGAACCTCCCCGAGGGCGTCGAGATGGTCATGCCGGGCGACAACATCCAGATGGAGATCGAGCTGATCCAGCCGATCGCCATGGACGCCGGTCTCCGGTTCGCCATCCGCGAGGGTGGCCGCACCGTCGGCTCCGGGGTCGTGACCGAGGTCATCCAGTAGCACCCGAGCTGCACCGCGGCGGGGCCCAGGTCCCGCCGCATTCGCGCTGAAGTCGAGAGATACGATCAAGCGGGCGGGTCCCGGAAGGCCCAGGGACTCGCCTTCAGCGCGCAAAAGAGCAAACGTAACAAGACAGCAAGTACCGGACGGAACGAACCAAAGGCAACAGTGGCAACTCTGGCCCAGAACAAGATCCGCATTCGCCTGAAGTCATACGATCATTCGGCGATCGAGACCGCGGCGAAGGAGATCGTCGAGACGGCGACTCGTACCGGCGCGACCGTGTCCGGGCCCGTGCCGCTGCCGACGGAGAAGAACGTCTACTGCGTCATCCGGTCCCCCTTCAAGGACAAGGACTCGCGGGAGCACTTCGAGATCCGCACGCACAAGCGGCTGATCGACATCCATCAGCCGACGCCCAAGACGGTCGACTCGCTGCAGCGCCTCGATCACCTGCCCGCGGGCGTCGACATCGAGATCAGGCTGGCGAGCTGAGATGGCTGCGATCCTCGCGAAGAAGCTTGGGATGACCCAGCGCTTCCTGGACGACGGCCGCGTCGAGCGCGTCACCGTCCTGGAGGCCGGGCCCTGCCCGGTCACGGCGGTCCGCACGTTCGAGCGCGACGGCTACGAGGCCGTGCAGCTCGCGTTCGGCGCCTGCCGTGAGAAGAGCCTCACGAAGGCCGAGCTCGGCCACCTCAAGAAGGCCGACGCCTCCGCGCACCGCCATCTCGTCGAGTTTCGCGACGAGGCCGGCGAGCTGCAGGTCGGCGAGACCGTCACGGTCGAGTCGTTCGAGGCCGGCCAGACCGTCAAGGTCGCCGGCACCTCGAAGGGCAAGGGCTTCGCCGGCACGATCAAGCGGCACAACTTCAGACGCGGCCCGAAGTCCCACGGCTCGCACAACGTGCGCGCGCCGGGATCGATCGGCGCCTCCGCCTGGCCCGCCCGCGTGATGAAGGGCATCCGCGGCCCCGGCCAGATGGGCAACAAGCGCGTCACCCAGAAGGGTCTCGAGATCGTCGAGATCATCGGCAAGGACAATCTGATGCTCGTCCGCGGCTCGGTTCCGGGCCCCAAGGGCGGGACGGTGGAGGTGCGCACCGATGCCTAGCGCTCCCAAGCTCGGCGGCGGTGAGGTCGTCCTCGACGACCTGGCGTTCACCGCGAAGTTCAACGGCCCGCTCGTCCATGAGACGGTCCGCTCGGAGCTGAACGCGCTCCGGCAGGGCACCGCGGCGACGAAGACGCGCGGCCACGTCCGCGGCGGCGGCGCCAAGCCGTGGCGCCAGAAGGGCACCGGCCGCGCACGCGCCGGCTCCTCGCGCTCGCCGATCTGGAAGGGCGGCGGCACGGTCTTCGGCCCGTCCCCCCGCCACTACACCTTCAAGGTCAACCGCAAGGCGCGCCGCGCGGCGCTGCGCAGCGCGCTGTCGGTCCAGGCCGACCGCGGCTCGCTGGCCGTCTTCGACGCGACCAGCTTCGACGCGCCGTCGACGAAGACCGCGGCGAAGCTGCTGAGCGACTGGGGCCAGCCGAACCCGACGCTGGTGCTGCTCGACGCCGACGAGGCCAACGCGGGGCTGTCGTTCCGCAACCTCGAGCGGGTGCTCGTGCTGCCGGTCGAGGACGCCGGCGTCGCTGACGTGATCGGCGCCGCCTCGCTGCTGATCTCCGAGAGCGCGCTGTCCCAGATCACCGCGCGCGCCACCGGCGCCGCGCAGGAGGAGGCGGCGTAGCCATGGACTCCAGCCAGGTCATCATCCGTCCCGTCGTCTCGGAGAAGAGCTTCGTGCTCGCCGAGATCGGCAAGTACACCTTCCGCGTCCACCCGGACGCGCACAAGACGCAGATCCGCCAGGCCGTCGAGGAGCTGTTCGACGTGAGAGTGCGCGACGTGCGCACGGTCGCGGTCAGAAGCAAGCCCAAGCGGCGCGGGTACACCTCCGGGCGCACCCGCACGTGGAAGAAGGCCATCGTGCAGGTCGGCGAAGGCGACACGATCCCGATCTTCCAGGGTCTGGAGGGGAGCGAGTAATGGCGATCCGCAAGCCGAAGCCGACGAGCCCCGGTCGTCGTTTCGTCACCTATCCGGACTTCTCGGAGCTCACCCGCGACAAGCCGGAGAAGTCGCTCGTCGAGGGCCTGACGAAGTCGGGCGGCCGCAACTCCTACGGCCGCAAGACCTCGCGCCATCGCGGCGGCGGCGCCAAGCGCCTCTACCGCCGGATCGACTTCAAGCGCGTCAAGGACGGCGTGCCGGCGAAGGTCGCGCACATCGAGTACGACCCGAACCGCTCGGCGTACATCGCGCTGCTGCATTACATGGACGGCGAGAAGAGCTACATCCTCGCGCCGGCCAGACTGGCCGTCGGCGCGACCGTCGTCAGCGGCCCGGAGGCCGAGATCCGCACCGGCAACTGCCTGCCGCTGGAGCGGATCCCCGCCGGTACGGTCATCCACAACGTCGAGCTGACCCCCGGCCGCGGCGGGCAGATCGCCCGCTCCGCCGGCAACTCGGTCCAGCTGCTCGCCAAGGACGGCGACATGGCGACGCTGCGGCTGCCCTCCGGCGAGATGCGGATGGTCCGCGCCGAGTGCCGCGCGACGATCGGCGTGATCGGCAACGCCGACCACCAGAACGTCAAGATCGGCAAGGCCGGCCGCAAGCGTCACCTGGGCGTCCGCCCGCAGACGCGCGGCACGGCGATGAACCCGGTCGACCACCCGCACGGCGGCGGCGAGGGCTCGACCACTCCCGGCCGTCACCCCGTGACGCCGTGGGGCGTGCCGACGCTCGGCTACCGCACGCGCAAGAAGGGCAAGCAGTCCGACCGCTACATCGTCCGCGGCCGCCGCCGCGGCAAGAAGCGCTAGAGGGTGACGACCAGATGAGCCGCTCGAGCAAGAAGGGCCCGTTCGTCGAGGAGCGCCTGATGGCGCGCATCGAGAGAATGAACGAGGCCAACACCAAGCAGATGATCAAGACCTGGTCGCGGACTTCGACGATCTTCCCGGAGATGGTCGGCCACACGATCGCGGTGCACGACGGCCGCAGACACGTCCCGGTCTTCGTCAGCGAGTCGATGGTGGGGCACAAGCTCGGCGAGTTCGCGCCGACGCGCCTCTACCGCGGCCACACCCAGACCGGCAAGCGCCGCTAGAGATTTCCATGGCAGACGAGAACGACAGAACAGAGACGTCCGAGGCGAACATGCCGGAGACCGAGGCCACCGACACGGGGGCCCCTGAGTCCGGGGAGACGGAGCCCACGACGGCCGAGCAGCCGTCGCAGGAGCCCGTCGCTGCGGCTGACGAGTCCACCGAGGCCGAGGCCAGAGCAGCGCCGAGACGCAGAAGAGCGGCGAGAAGAGCGGCGGCGAGCGCCGACGCCGAGCAGGAGCCGAGCAGAGCGGCCGCGAGAGCGGGGCCCGCGAAGAAGGCCGCGCCGGCCCCCGGCGAGCGCACCGTCGTGCGCGCCCACGCCAAGTACGTGCGCTCCTCCGCCCGCAAGGCCCGCCTCGTCTGCGACCACATCCGCGGCAGATCGGTCGAGGAGGCCCGCGCCATCCTCGCCTTCACGCCGCGCGCCGTCGCGAAGGACTGGAGCAAGCTGCTCGAGTCCGCGGTGGCCAACGCCGAGCACAACCACGAGCTCGACGGCGACGACCTCGTCATCACGGCGGCACACGCCGACGAGGGCCCGACGCTGAAGCGCTTCCGGCCGCGCGCGATGGGTCGCGCGACGCCGATCCGCAAGCGCACCAGCCACCTGACGATCCTGCTCGCGCCGAAGGAGTAGACACCATGGGGCAGAAAGTCCATCCCGAGTCGCTCCGCGTGGGCTACATCCACGACTGGAAGTCGAACTGGTTCAACGAGAAGCAGTTCTCCGACTACCTCGTCGAGGACATCGCGATCCGCGACCACATCGTCGGCCGTCTCTCGCACGCCGGGCTGTCCGACATCACGATCCGCAAGAACGCCAACGAGGTGGAGATCAACATCCACACGGCGCGTCCGGGCATCGTGATCGGCAAGTCCGGCTCCGAGGTCGACGCGCTGCGCCGTGACCTGCATCGGATCACCGACAAGCAGGTCAAGGTCAACATCCTCGAGATCAAGCGCCCGGAGCTCGACGCGCGCCTCGTCGCGCAGTCGATCGCCGAGCAGCTGCAGAACCGCGTCGCCTTCCGCCGTGCGATGAAGCGCGCGCTCACGAGCGCGATGCGCTCGGGCGCCAAGGGCGTCAAGGTCCAGGTCTCCGGCCGCCTCGGCGGCGCCGAGATGGCCCGCACCGAGGGCTACTCGGACGGTCGCGTCCCGCTGCACACGCTGCGCGCGGACATCGACTACGGCTTCCACGAGGCGCGCACCACCTTCGGCCGCATCGGCGTCAAGTGCTGGATCAACAAGGGCGAGATCATGCCCGAGGGCTACACCGGCGCCGATCTGACCCAGATGGACGACCCGGGCCCGCAGGCGCCCGATCGCGGTCGGCGCGGCGAGCGCGACGGCCGCGGCCGTGGCGGTCGCGGGCGCGGCGGCCAGGGCGGCGGTC
>NZ_JBRERS010000030.1:0-11560 GCF_054486945.1 Pseudonocardia wallangbongensis | reverse complement strand
CGCCGCGAGGCCGCCGGCGCCGGGCCGCGGCGGCGCCAGCACGACGACGCCGACGCGCGCGCCGAGCCCGAACGGCTCCAGCCGCCGCCGCAGGTCGGCGCCGGCCAGCTCGCCGCTGACGACCGCCGACAGCACGTCGCCGGCCAGCCGCCGCTCGGTGTCCTCGGCGACGCGGCGGCGCAGCAGCTCCAGCGCGACGATCGTGACCGCCTGGTGGAGCGTGAGGCGGTCGAACTCCGACAGCGCGCCGGCGTCCTTCGCCGCGACCAGCCACGCCTGCAGCAGCGGCGCGCCCTCGGCGGCGTCGCCGCCGGCGCCGACCGGCAGCGCGAGCGCCCGCCCGCCGAAGGCCGCCGCGCTCGGCGCGAAGCCGCGCCGGCCGCCGGCGTCGGCGCTGCGCGTGCGCGCGCGCAGCTCCTGCTCCAGCGCCGCGACCGTCTCGTCGTCGACCTCCGCGCGCAGCGAGCGCGACGCGAGCAGCGCGCCGCGCGCGTCGAAGACGAGTACCGCGCCGCCGACCAGCGTCGCCAGCGCGCCCGCGACGGCGTCGATCCCGCGCTCGGAGAGGACGATCCGCTCGAGCCGCTCGTGCGCGGCGATCGCGCGCCGCAGGATCGCGTACTGCTCGTTGACGAGCCGGCTGAAGGCCGTCTCGGTGATCGCGATGAACGGGACCGCGTAGGGGATCTCGAACAGCGGCAGGCCGCGCTCGCGCGCCGCCGCGATCAGCGGCTCGGGCACCTGCTCGTGACCGAAGCCGACGCCGAAGCCGAGCCCGGCGAGGCCGTGGTCGGCCAGCCGCCGCACGAACGCCCGCTGGCGCTCGGCGCTGCCGAGCTGCAGCCCGGTCGTCAGCAGCATCTCGCCGCCCGACAGCCACGGCGTCGGGTCCTCCAGCTCGGTGATGTGCACCCACCGCACCGGCGCGTCGAGCGCCTCCTCGCCTGCGAGCAGGCGGATCTCGACGTCGCGGAACAGCTCGCGAACGGTCAGCAACTCCGGTCCCTCCGTCTCTCAGCCGACGTGCATGCGCCGGCCGGCCTCCGCGAGGACCGGCCGCAGCATGCCCTCGATCTCCTCGAACTCCCGCGGCCCCGCGATCAGCGGCGGCGACAGCTGCACGACCGGGTCGCCGCGATCGTCGGCGCGGCAGATCAGGCCGGCCTCGTGCAGCTCCCGGGAGAGGAAGCCGCGCAGCAGCGTCTCGGCCTCGGCGTCGTCGAACGTCAGCTTCGTGTCGCGGTCTCTGACCAGCTCGATCGACTGGAAGTAGCCGGCGCCGCGCACGTCGCCGACGATCGGCAGGTCGCGCAGCGACTCGAGCATCGCCCGCAGGCCGGCCTCGTTGTCGCGCACGCGTTGGAGGATCCCCTCCTGCTCGTAGGCGTCGAGCGCCGCCAGCGCGATCGCCGCCGCGACCGGGTGGCCGGCGAAGGTGAAGCCGTGCAGGAACGACTCCTCGCCCTCCATGAACGGCGCCGCGACGCGGTCGGAGGCGATCAGCGCGCCCATCGGCGCGACCGCGCCGGTGAGGCCCTTCGCGGTCGTGATCAGGTCGGGCTGGAAGTCGTAGCGCTGGCAGCCGAACCACTCCCCGACGCGGCCCCACGAGCAGATCACCTCGTCGGAGATCAGCAGCACGTCGAACTCGTCGCAGATCTCGCGCACGCGCTGGAAGTAGCCGTCGGGCGGCGTGAAGGTGCCGCCGGAGTTCTGGACCGGCTCCATGATCACCGCCGCGACCGTCTCGGGCCCCTCGAAGACGATCCGCTCGCGCACCGCCTCGGCCAGCGAGGAGACCGGCACGCCCTCGGGCAGCCGGTAGACGTTCGTGTTGGGGACGTGGCAGCCGCCCGGCGCCAGCGGCTCGAACGGCGTCCGCAGCGCGGTGATGCCGGTCGCCGACAGCGCCCCCAGCGGCGTGCCGTGGTAGGCGACCTCGCGCGCGATCACCTTCGTCTTGTTGGGGCTGCCCGTCAGCTTGTGGTACTGGCGCGCCAGCTTCAGCGCCGACTCGACCGCCTCGCCGCCGCCGCTGGTGAAGAAGACGCGGTTGAGGTCGCCGGGCGCGAGCGCGGCGATCCGCGCCGCCAGCTCGATCGCGCGCGGGTGGGCGTAGGACCAGGTCGAGTAGAAGTCGAGCTCCTTCGCCTGCTCGGCGCCGGCCCGTGCGAGGTCGGCGCGGCCGTGGCCGAGGTTGCAGCAGAACAGCGCCGAGAGGCCGTCGAAGAAGCAGCGGCCGTGCTCGTCGTAGACGTGGCAGCCCTCGCCGCGGACGATGATCGGCACCTCGCCGCCGGCGTAGTCGCCCATCCGCGTGAAGTGCATCCAGAGGTGGCGCTTGGCCAGCTCCTGCAGAGTCGCCGCCGTCCGTCTCTCCGTCGTCGCCATCGCCATCACCCTCCGGATCGGATAAGCCGATTCGCCGCTGTGTACAAAGGTACCCCGCGGCGGGGCGGCCGGCTGCGCGGTGGTCAGGCGGCGGCCGCGGCCGGCCGGGCAGCGGCGCGCACCGGCCCGGGCGTCAGCGCGGCGGCGACGATCACGAGCAGGAAGGCGGCGGCCTGGGCGATGATCCCGAGCACGTCGCCGGGCAGCGGGTCGCCGAAGACGATGATGCCGCCGGCGATCCCGGAGACGTTCGCGGCCGTGCCGGTGAAGGCGATCACCGGCACCGCCTCGCCCTCCTGCAGCGCCTTCGCCGAGGCGTAGAAGCCGGCGACCGAGGCGAAGACGGCGACCGCCGTCCACGGCGTCGTCAGCAGCGCCAGCGCGCCCTCGCCGGCGACGAGGCCGGTCAGCGCCTTGAGCGCGACGTCGGAGACGCCGAACAGGAGGCCGGCGGCGGCGGCGAGCATCACGCCGTGGTGATGGTCGGGCGCGCCGATCCGCTTGCCCATCACGAGCAGCCCGCCGACGGCGACGAGGCCGGCCTCGAAGGCGATCATCCCCGGCAGCGAGAACTGCGACTGCGGGTTGTGGACGGCCGGCAGCGTGATCCCCAGCAGCACGAGGCCGAGCGCCGTGCAGCCGAGGCCGATCCACTGGCGCGGCCCGACCGAGAAGCCGAAGATCCGCTCCGCCATCACCGCCAGCATCACGACGCCGCCGGCGAGCACCGTCTGCACGACCGACATCGGCGCGACCGCGAGCGCCGCGACGTGGAAGATCCACGCCAACAGCGCGACGCCCATGCCGACCGCGAACCAGCGCGAGCGGAACAGCCCGGCCGCCGATCTGAGCGGATGGCTGACGTGGACGGCCGGTGCGGCGCACGCGCCGCGGTGCTTGTAGAGGAACGCGAGGTTCGTGGTGAACGCGCAGATCAGCGCAAGCAGGATGCCAAGATAAATCGTCATGAATCGAATTGAGGCTGCGTTTGGCAGCCGGCGATCGATACGACCCTCATGCTGCATTCTCGGCAGCGAGCGTCACCGGCTTGAGGTCCCTCCCGAAGCTGGAGGCAGCGTAGCGGGCCGACATTAAGCCCGCCTGGGAAACGATCGCCGCGCGTGCAAGCCGGCGCACCGGCGCTGCTGCCGACAGCGCCGGCCCCGGAACGCGCGACGGCCGCCCCGAGGGGCGGCCGTCGTCGCTGCCGCGGATCGCGTTTCCGCTGCTACTGCTGCTGTCTGTCGTCCGGGACGTCGAGCTCGGCCAGCTCCTCGGCGAAGCCGTGCGAGCCGCCGCCGTTGCCGATCTCCTCGAGGTCGGCGAGGTCGGCCTCGATGCCGGAGGGGCCGAAGCCCTGCAGCGCCTCGCCGTCGGTGAGGCCCAGCTCGGCGGCCAGCTCGTCGTGGTCGAGCAGGCCGACGTCGTCCATGCCGCGGGGGAGCGGCTCGGCCGGCTCGATCTCGATGCGGCGGTAGCGCTTCAGCCCCGTCGCCGCCGGGATCAGCTTGCCGATGATGACGTTCTCCTTGAGGCCGTTGAGGCGGTCGATCTTGCCCTCGAGCGCCGCGTCGGTCAGGACCTTCGTCGTCTCCTGGAAGGAGGCCGCCGAGAGGAAGGAGTCGGTGTTCAGCGACGCCTTCGTGATCCCGAGGATGATCTCCTCGGCCTGCGCCGGCTCGCCGCCGGCGTCGATCACGACCTGGTTGATTCTGGCGTAGTCGTGGCGGTCGACGAAGACGCCGGGCAGCAGGTCGGTGTCGCCCTTCTGGTCGACGCGGACCTTCTTCAGCATCTGGCGCACGATCAGCTCGATGTGCTTGTCGTTGATGTCGACGCCCTGGGACTTGTAGACCTCCTGGACCTCCTTGACGAGGTACAGCTCGGTCTCGGTGCGGCCGCGGATCGCCAGCAGCTCGTGCGGGTACAGCGAGCCCTCGTTGAGCTGCGTGCCCGGCTCGACCTTCTCGCCGCGCTCGACGAACAGGCGCGTGCGGCGCGGGAACGTGTGCCGGTGCTCGTCGCCGCCGTCGTCGGTGATGACGACCGTCAGCGCCTTGTCGGTCTCCTCGATCTCGACGACGCCGCCGACCTCGGCGATCTTCGCCAGGCCCTTCGGCTTGCGCGCCTCGAACAGCTCCACGACGCGCGGCAGGCCGTGCGTGATGTCCGCGCCGGCGACGCCGCCGGTGTGGAACGTCCGCATCGTCAGCTGCGTGCCGGGCTCGCCGATCGACTGGGCGGCGACGATGCCGACCGCGTCGCCGATCTGCGCGAGGTTGCCGGTCGCCATCGAGCGGCCGTAGCAGGCCTGGCAGACGCCGGTCGGCGCCTCGCACTTCAGCACCGAGCGGACCGGGATCTTCGCGTTCTCCTCGCCGAAGGCCGCCAGCAGCGCGGCGAACTCGGGACGGCCGATCTCGTTGCCCTGCGTGACGATCGCGTCGCCCTTCTTGGGCCCGAAGTCACGCGCCGCGACGCGCCCGACGAGGTTGTCGTTGGGCTCGCCGCCGCTCTTGTAGAGGCTGAGCTCGACGTACTCCTCGGTGCCGCAGTCCTCCTGGCGGATGATCACGTCCTGGGCGACGTCGACGAGACGGCGCGTCAGGTAGCCGGAGTCGGCGGTGCGCAGCGCCGTGTCCGCGAGGCCCTTGCGGGCGCCGTGGGTCGAGGTGAAGTACTCGATCACGTCGAGCCCCTCCATGAAGTTCGCCTTCACGGGACGCTCGATGATCTCGCCCTTCGGGTTCGCCATCAGGCCGCGCATGCCGGCCAGCTGGCGGATCTGCTTGAAGGAGCCGCGGGCACCCGAGTTGGCCATCATGAAGATGGGGTTCAGCTCGTTGAAGTGCTGCTCCATCGCGCCGGCGACCTCCTCGGTCGCGGACGTCCAGCGCTCGACGACGGCGTCCTTGCGCTCCTCCTCCGTGATCAGGCCCATGTCGTACTGGTCCTGGATCTCGGCGACCTCGCCCTCGTACTTGGCGAGGATCTGCTCCTTGTCGGGCGGGATCACGACGTCGTTCTTGGAGACGGTGATGCCGGCCTGCGTCGCGTAGCGGAAGCCGAGGTCCTTGAAGGCGTCGAGCACCTGCGAGATCGTCGCGGCGCCGTAGGCCTGCACGAGGTCGTCGACGAACTGCGTCGTGTCGCGCTTCTTCATCGAGCGGTTGACGAACTCGTAGGTCGACGGGTCGTAGTCCTCGCCCAGCGTCTCGCGGATCGAGCGCTCGATCTTGTCGTTGTAGATGATGCGCCCGATGGTCGTGAGGATGTGGCCGCCGTCACGGCCGGCCGGGCGGTACTCGGCGACGTCGTGGAGTCTCACGACGCCGTGCTCGTAGGACCACTCCGCCTCCTGCGCGGTGCGGAAGACGTGCGGGCGCGGGTCGTAGCTGGCCGGGTCGATCTTCGACAGCTCGTCGACCTCGGGCCCGTACGTGAGGTAGTACGCGCCGAGGATCATGTCCTGCGTCGGCGTCGCCAGCGGCGCGCCGTGAGCCGGCGAGAGGATGTTGTTGGCCGACAGCATCAGGATCCGCGCCTCCGCCTGCGCCTCCGCGGAGAGCGGCAGGTGGACGGCCATCTGGTCGCCGTCGAAGTCGGCGTTGAAGGCGTGGCAGACCAGCGGGTGGACCTGGATCGCCTTGCCCTCGACCAGCTGCGGCTCGAACGCCTGGATGCCGAGGCGGTGGAGCGTCGGCGCGCGGTTGAGCAGCACCGGGTGCTCGGTGATGACCTCCTCGAGCACGTCCCACACCTCGGGGATCATCGAGTCGACCATCTTCTTGGCCGCCTTGATGTTCTGCGCCGCCTTGCGCTCGACCAGCCGCGCCATGATGAACGGCTTGAACAGCTCCAGCGCCATCAGCTTCGGCAGGCCGCACTGGTGCAGCTTCAGCGACGGGCCCGACACGATCACCGAGCGGCCGGAGTAGTCGACGCGCTTGCCGAGCAGGTTCTGGCGGAAGCGGCCCTGCTTGCCCTTCAGCATGTCCGACAGCGACTTCAGCGGGCGGTTGCCCGGCCCCGTCACGGGCCGGCCGCGGCGGCCGTTGTCGAACAGCGCGTCGACGGCCTCCTGCAGCATCCGCTTCTCGTTGTTGACGATGATCTCCGGCGCGCCGAGGTCGAGCAGCCGCTTGAGGCGGTTGTTGCGGTTGATGACGCGGCGGTAGAGGTCGTTGAGGTCGGAGGTCGCGAAGCGGCCGCCGTCGAGCTGGACCATCGGGCGCAGCTCCGGCGGGATCACCGGGACGGCCTCGAGGATCATCATCTCCGGGCGGTTGCCGGACTGGATGAAGGCCGAGACGACCTTCAGGCGCTTGACCGAGCGGCTCTGCTTCTGGCCCTTGGCCGTCTTGACGAGCTCCTGCAGCTCGTCTCTCTCGGCCTCCAGGTCGACCTGCTCGAGCAGGTCGCGCACCGACTCGGCGCCCATGCCGCCGCGGAAGTACTCGCCGAAGCCGAACGGGCTGCCGAAGCGGTCCTTCAGCTCGCGGAAGAGCGTCTCGTCGTTGACGACGTCCTTCGGCTTCATCGACTGGAACAGGTCCCACACCTGGCGCATGCGCTCGGCGGCGTCCTCGATGTACGCCTCCGTGTCGTCCATGTCGGCCTGGAAGGTTCTGCGCAGGTCTCTGAGCAGCTTGGCGCGCTCGTCCTCGTCGAGTCTGGCGACGTTGACGTCGAGCGCCTCCGCCCACAGCTCGTCCTCGTCGTCGAAGCCGGCCGGCTGCTTGCCGGACTCGAGCAGCTCGACGCGGCGCTCCAGCTGCTCTCTGAGGACGAGCAGGCGCTCCTCCTTCTCGGCCGCGTAGGAGTCGAGCACCTTGTTGACCTCGTCCTGCAGCGTGTCGAGGTCGCGCTCGCGCGCCTCGTCGTCGATCCAGGTGACGATCGAGGCGGCGAAGTAGAGGACCTTCTCGAGCTCCTTGGGAGCCATGTCGAGCAGGTAGCCGATGCGCGACGGGACGCCCTTGAAGAACCAGATGTGCGAGACCGGCGCGGCGAGGTCGATGTGCCCCATCCGCTCGCGGCGGACCTTGGAGCGGGTGACCTCGACGCCGCAGCGCTCGCAGACGATCCCCTTGTAGCGGACGCGCTTGTACTTGCCGCAGTAGCACTCCCAGTCCTTCGTCGGACCGAAGATGCGCTCGCAGAAGAGGCCGTCCTTCTCCGGCTTGAGCGTGCGGTAGTTGATGGTCTCCGGCTTCGTGACCTCGCCCGAGCTCCAGGAGCGGATCTGCTTGGAGGAGGCGAGGCCGATCTCGATGGCGTCGAAGTTGTTGATGTCGATCATGCGTCGTCCTCGGTCAGGTCGTCGTCGCCTTCGCCGACGGGAGCGAGCTCCTCGCCGGACTGGGCCTCCGCCGCGGGGGCCGCGTCGGTCGCGTCCTCGCCGTCGGTGCCCTCGTCGGCCGCCTGGCCGTCGGTGGCGCGCACGCCGGAGAGGTCGATGCCGAGCTCCTCGGCCGCCCGCAGGAGGTCGTCGTCCTCCTCGCGCATCTCCGCGCGGGTGCCCTCCTCGGAGACGACGTTGACGTCGAGCGCCAGCGACTGCATCTCCTTCAGGAGCACCTTGAACGACTCCGGGATGCTCGGCTCGGCGATGTTCTCGCCCTTGACGATCGCCTCGTAGGCCTTCACGCGCCCGACCGTGTCGTCGGACTTGATCGTCAGCATCTCCTGCAGCGTGTAGGCGGCGCCGTAGGCCTCCAGCGCCCACACCTCCATCTCGCCGAAGCGCTGGCCGCCGAACTGCGCCTTGCCGCCCAGCGGCTGCTGGGTGACGAGCGAGTACGGGCCGGTCGAGCGCGCGTGGATCTTGTCGTCGACGAGGTGGTGGAGCTTCAGGATGTACATGTAGCCGACCGTGACCTGGGTCTCGAACGGCTCGCCGGTGCGCCCGTTGAAGAGCGTGAACTTGCCGCTCGCGCGGGTGCCGGCGCGACCCTTCGGGTCGGTCTTCATGCGGATCCGGCCGGTGTGCGCCTCCTGCCACTTCAGCAGCGCGTTGTCGACGTCCTCGACGGTCGCGCCGTCGAAGACCGGCGTCGAGACGTAGACGCGCGGCTTCTCGCCGTCGCCGTGCGCGAGCTTGTAGGCGTCGCTGCCGTCGTCGTACCAGCCCTCCGCCGCGGCCCAGCCGAGGTGGGTCTCGAGGATCTGCCCGATGTTCATGCGCGACGGGACGCCGAGCGGGTTGAGGATCACGTCGACCGGCGAGCCGTCCTCCAGGAACGGCATGTCCTGCTCGTCGACGATCTTCGAGATGACGCCCTTGTTGCCGTGGCGGCCTGCGAGCTTGTCGCCCTCGGAGATCTTGCGCTTCTTGGCGACGAAGACGCGCACGAGGTCGTTGACCCCCGGCGGCAGGTCGTCGCCGGCGTCGCGCGAGAAGGTCTTGACGTCGATCACGACGCCGCCCTCGCCGTGCGGCACCTTCAGCGAGGTGTCGCGGACCTCGCGCGCCTTCTCCTTGAAGATCGCGCGGATCAGCTTCTCCTCCGCGGTCAGCTCGGTCTCGCCCTTCGGCGTGACCTTGCCGACGAGCAGGTCGCCGGAGCCGACCTCGGCGCCGATGCGGACGATGCCGCGGTCGTCGAGGTTGCGCAGCGACTCCTCGGAGCGGTTCGGGATGTCGCGCGTGATCTCCTCGTCGCCGAGCTTCGTCGTGCGCGCGTCGATCTCGTACTCCTCGATGTGGATCGAGGTCAGCTCGTCGTCCTTCACGAGCCGCTTGGACAGGATGATCGCGTCCTCGAAGTTGTAGCCCTCCCAGGACATGAAGGCGACGCGCAGGTTCTTGCCGAGCGCCATCTCGCCCTGGTCGGTCGAGGAGCCGTCGGCCAGCACCTCGCCCTCGCCGACCTCCTGGCCGGTGCGGACGAGCGGCTTCTGGTGGATCAGCGTGCCCTGGTTGGAGCGCATGAACTTCTGCAGGACGTACTCGTCCTTGGCGCCGTCGGTCGTCTCGATGACGATCTGGTCGGCGTCGACGTAGGCGATCGTGCCGGCGCGCTTGGCGACGACGACGTCGCCGGAGTCGACGGCGGCGCGGTACTCCATGCCGGTGCCGACCAGCGGGGCGTCGGTCTTCAGGAGCGGCACCGCCTGGCGCTGCATGTTGGAGCCCATCAGCGCGCGGTTGGCGTCGTCGTGCTCCAGGAACGGGATCATCGCGGTCGCGACCGACCAGATCTGCTCCGGCGAGACGTCCATCAGGTCGACGTCGCCGGCGCTGACCGTCACGTACTGGCCGGCCTGCGTGCGGCAGACGATGTCGTCGCCCAGCAGCGCGCCGTCGTCGCCCAGCGGCGTGTTCGCCTGGGCGATCTTCGCCTCCTCCTCCTGCGTCGCGTCGAGGTGGACGATCTCGTCGGTGACCTTGCCGTCCTTGACGACCAGGTACGGCGTCGTGACGAAGCCGTGCTCGGAGATCTGCGCGTAGGAGGAGAGCGAGCCGATCAGGCCGATGTTCGGACCCTCGGGGGTCTCGATCGGGCACATGCGGCCGTAGTGGGTCGGGTGGACGTCGCGCACCTCGATCGGGGCGCGCTCGCGCGTCAGGCCGCCGGCGCCGAGCGCCGACAGGCGGCGGCGGTGGGTCAGGCCCGAGAGCGAGTTGTTCTGGTCCATGAACTGCGACAGCTGCGAGGAGCCGAAGAACTCCTTCAGCGCGGCCACGACCGGACGGATGTTGACGATCGTCTGCGGCGTGATCGTGTCGGCGTCCTCGGTCGTGAGGCGCTCGCGCACGACGCGCTCCATGCGGTAGAGGCCGATCCGGAATGCCTCCTGGATCAGCTCGCCGACCGTCCGCAGGCGGCGGTTGCCGAAGTGCTCGTACTCGTCGAGGTGGTCGGCGACCGCCTCGCGCGGGTAGGTGACGGCCTCCGCGGCGTAGTCTCTGATCTCGACCTCCGGGCTCTCGGGCATGCCGAGCAGGCGCGGCAGCGAGACCAGCTCCTTGATCAGGGAGATGATGTCGTCGTGCGTCAGCGTGCGCGTCTCGAGGTCGATGTCGAGGCGCAGGCGCGAGTTCAGCTTGTAGCGGCCGACGCGCGTCAGGTCGTAGCGCTTGGGGTCGAAGAAGAGCTGGTGCAGCAGCGCTCTCGCCGCGTCGACCGACGGCGGCTCGCCCGGACGCTGCTTCTTGAACAGCTCGATCAGCGCGCCCTCCTCGGTCTTCGTGACCTCGGTGTCGCTCTCGATCGTGTTGCGGATGTAGAGCGACTCCTCGAAGAGGTTGAGGATCTCCTCGTCGCTCGCGTAGCCCATCGCCCGCAGCAGCACCGTGACCGGCAGCTTGCGCTTGCGGTCGATGCGGACGTAGACCTTGCCCTTCTTGTCGATCTCCAGCTCCAGCCAGGAGCCGCGCGCCGGCATCAGGTTGGCGATGAAGACCTGCTTCTCGCGGTCCTTGGCCTCCATCAGGTAGGCGCCCGGGGAGCGCACCAGCTGCGTCACGACGACGCGCTCGGTGCCGTTGATGATGAAGGTGCCGCGGTCGGTCATCCACGGGAAGTCGCCCATGAAGACCGACTGCTCGCGGATCTCACCCGTCTCGCGGTTGACGAACGCGACGGTGACCGTCAGCGGGCGGGCGTAGGTCAGGTCCTTCTCGCGGCACTCGTCCAGCGACGCGACCGGGGCGTCGAAGGTGAACTCGCCGAACTGCACGGCGAGGTTGCCGGTGTAGTCCTCGATCGGCGAGATGTCGTCGATCGTCTCGCGCAGGCCGCCGCTCTCGGGGTCGGTCAGCCAGTCGAAGGACTTCTTCTGGATGTCGATGAGGTTGGGGACTTCAAGGGCCTTGGAGAGACGCGCAAACGTGCGGCGCGTCCGGGGGGCGTCAGCAGGTGCCAAGACGGCGACTCCTCGGGCGGTCGAGAGGCGAGCAGAGGAAGCGCGAGAGCGCGACCAGCAAAGATAGCACAGGGCATCGGTGCCCTCGTGCGGGGCAGTCAGCGCTCACGGACCCCGCCCGGCGAATGCCCGTATGTGGCGGGCGTTCGAATGCTGCTGGGGCGGCTGCGACTATCGGCCGACCGGGGAATTGTACCGGGAGCGGCCGCTTTCGGCAGGAACGCGGCGGCCCGGCGCGCCGGCGCGCCCCGATCGGGCGCCCCCGGAACGGCGAGGGGCCGGCTCCTCGCGGAGCCGG
>NZ_JBRERS010000003.1:0-840707 GCF_054486945.1 Pseudonocardia wallangbongensis | reverse complement strand
ATCCAACGGGCTAATCGAAAGCACGAACACCAAGATCCGGCTCCTGACCCGGGTCGCGTTTGGCTTCGCTCGGCCCGAAGCACTCATCGCACTAGCCATGCTCGCCCTCGGCGGCCTCTGCCCGCCCCTGCCCGGACGCGCAACGTGATCCACACATCGGACAGGAGAGCCCCATAAGGCCCACCGCGACGACACCGGGGGTTCGCCGAGGGGGCTAGGGGATCAGCAGCACCTTGCCGCTGGTGCGCCGGGCCTGCAGGTCCTCGTGGGCGGTGCGGGCCTCTCCGAGCGGGTAGCGGTGGTGGATCCGCACGTCGAGGTTGCCGTCGGCCACGGCCGCGTAGACGGCCGCCGCCCGGGCGGTCAGCTCCTCGCGGGTGGCGATGAAGTCGAACAGCTTGGGGCGGGTGAGGTACACCGAGCCGGCCGCGTTCAGGCGCTGGGGGTCGACCGGGGGTACGGGCCCGCTGCTGGCGCCGCAGAGCACCAGCAGGCCGCGGCGGCGCAGCGCGGTGAGGCTCGCGTCGAAGGTGGTGGCGCCGACGCTGTCGTAGGCGACGTGCACACCCGCGCCACCGGTGACCTCCCGGACGGCCGCCGCGAGGTCGTCCACCTCGGTGTAGCGGATCACCTCGGCGGCGCCGGCACCGCGTGCCAGCTCCTCCTTCTCCGGCGTGGACACGGTGCCGATCACGCGGCCCCCGCGGGCGGTGGCGAGCTGGGTGAGCATCAACCCGAGGCCGCCCGCGGCCGCGTGCACGAGCACGTCCTCGCCGGGCTGCACCGGGTGGCAGTCGGTGACGAGGCAGTGGGCCGTCATGCCCTGTAGCAGGGCGGCGGCGGCCACGTCGTCGGACAGGGCGTCGGGGACGGGCACGGCCTTGCCGGCGGCGACGGCCGCGAGCTCGGCGTAGCTGCCGAGGTTCTCCGACCACGCCACCCGGTCGCCCACCGCGAACCCGCTGACGTCGGCGCCGACCGACCGCACCCGGCCCGCGCCCTCCAGACCGGGGACGTAGGGCAGGGACATCGGGTAGATGCCTTGGCGCTGGTAGGTGTCGATGTAGTTGACGCCGGCCGCCGCGACCTCCACGAGGAGCGTGCCGGCGACCGCCTCCGGGTCGGGCAGCTCCACCTGCGTCAGGACGTCGGGGCCGCCTGCCGAGCTGATCTGGATCGCGCGCACGCCCCCGATCATGCCCCGCTGTCGGCGAGCGCGGGAGCCCGGGCCGGGGCGGGCGCCGCCACCGCGGGGCGCTCGGTGAGGGAGGCCCACAGCGCTGCCGCGGCCACCGTGACGAGCGCGGCGCCCAGCACGTGCAGCGACACGAGCACCTCGGGCACGCCGAGCGCGTACTGGACACCGCCGAGAAGTCCTTGCGCGAGGACCACCGCCACGAGCAGCGCGTAGCGGCGCAGCACCCGGGCCGGCGCGGCGACCGCGCGCAGGGCGAAGCCCAGGCCGACGAGCAGGCCGAGGTAGCCGAACAGCAGGTCGGCGTGCACCTGCGCCACGGACTCGACGCCCACCTGCAGCCGCGGGGTCTGCGCGTCGCCCGCGTGCGGTCCGGCCGCCGTGACGAACGAGCCGGCGACGAGCACCGCGGCGAGAACGGCCGTGCTCGTGGCGACCAGCCCGCGGACGGGCCCCGGCACCAGCCGGCGTGGGGGGCCGGCGCCGTCCGACGCGGCCGCCACGAGCTGTACGGCCAGCCAGGTGAGGACCATCGACACGAGCAGGTGCACGCTGACGCTCCACCAGACCAGCCCCAGCAGCACGACGCCGCCGCCGATCACCGCCTGGGCCACCACGCCGAACGGCTGCACGAGGGCGAGCCGGGTGAGTCGGGAGCGCCGCGGGCGGGTGGCGAGCGCCGCGAGCAGGCACGCCGCGGCGACGAGGACGACGACACCGGTGAGCAGCCGGTTGCCGAACTCGATCCACTGCGTGAGCGGCTCCACCTCGGGGTGCGGCGTGGGCACCAGGCTGCCCGGCACGCACTCGGGCCACGTCGGGCAGCCCAGACCGGAGCCGGTGACGCGCACCACCGAGCCGGTGACCGCGATCCCCGCCTGCGCCACGACCGCCGCGATCGCGAGCGCTCGCATCACCGCGGGCGGCGCGGCAGGGAGGCGATCGAGCAGGGTGGAGCGGGTCATCGACACATCGTAGAAGACGGGATCGCGGGAGGTTGGGGGCCTCCTCGGCCGGGCGCCCGCCGATCGGGGGGCTGACAGGCCGCTCCCAGCGTCCTAGGTTCGTTGATGCAGCCCAACGCAGGGAGGCGCCGATGACTGCCGTCGAGCCGAAACCGATCGCGCCGCAATATCCTGCGCGCAGAACGCGGAAGGGCGCGACGTTCGCCAAGATGATGCGGACGACGGACCCCAAGGACATCGCGATCCTCTACCTGGTCACGTCGTTCGCGTTCTTCATGATCGGCGGCGCGATGGCGATGCTCATGCGGGGCGAGCTGGCCGTGCCGGGTCTGCAGTTCCTGTCCACCGAGCAGTACAACCAGCTGTTCACCATGCACGGCACGATCATGCTGCTGCTGTACGCGACGCCGATCCTGTTCGGCTTCGCGAACTACATCGTGCCGCTGCAGATCGGCTCGCCCGACGTCGCGTTCCCGCGCCTGAACGCGTTCTCCTACTGGCTGTTCCTGTTCGGCGGGATCATCGTCATGTCCGGGTTCCTCACCCCGGGCGGCGCGGCCGACTTCGGCTGGTTCGCCTATGCCCCCCTGCACAGCGCCGAGTTCTCGCCCGGTGCGGGCGGTGACCTGTGGATCACCGGGCTGATCCTCGCGGGCCTCGGCACGATCCTCGGCGGCGTCAACTTCACCACCACGATCGTCTGCCTGCGCGCGCCGGGCATGACGATGTTCCGGATGCCGATCTTCTGCTGGGGCATCCTCGTCACGGTCCTCCTCATCCTGATCGCCTTCCCGGTGCTCACGGCGGGACTGTTCGGGATGCTGGCCGACCGGCACCTCGGCACCCACGTCTTCGACCCCGCCAACGGCGGCGCCATCCTGTGGCAGCACCTGTTCTGGTTCTTCGGGCACCCCGAGGTCTACATCGTGGCGCTGCCGTTCTTCGGGATCATGAGCGAGATCATCCCGGTGTTCAGCCGCAAACCGCTGTTCGGATACACCGGCATGGTCTTCGCGAACATCACCATCGCGGCGCTGTCGGTGGTCGTCTGGGCCCACCACATGTACGCCACCGGCGCGGTGCTGCTGGCGTTCTTCTCGCTCACGACCTTCCTGATCGCGATCCCCACGGGCATCAAGTTCGTCAACTGGGTCGGCACCATGTGGAGGGGCCGGATCACGTTCGAGACGCCGATGCTGTTCGCCATCGGGTTCCTGGTGACGTTCCTGTTCGGCGGGCTCACCGGCATCCTGCTGGCGTCCCCGCCGCTGGACTTCCACGTCTCGGACACCTACTTCGTGGTGGCGCACTTCCACTACGTGCTGTTCGGCACGATCGTGTTCGCCACCTACGGCGGGATCTACTTCTGGTTCCCGAAGATGACCGGGCGGATGCTGGACGAGACGTGGGGCAAGGTCCACTTCTGGCTCACGTTCATCGGGTTCCACCTGACGTTCCTGGTGCAGCACTGGCTGGGCAACGAGGGCATGCCGCGCCGGTACGCCGACTACCTGCCCACCGACGGGTTCAACGTGCTGAACGCGATCTCCTCGATCGGCGCGTTCGTGCTGGGCGCCTCCGTGCTGCCGTTCGTCTGGAACGTCTTCCGCAGCTACCGCTACGGCCGCGTGGTCACGGTGGACGACCCGTGGGGCTTCGGCAACTCGCTCGAATGGGCCACGTCCTGCCCGCCGCCGCGGCACAACTTCACCGAGCTGCCGCGGATCCGGTCGGAGCGTCCGGCGTTCGAGCTGCACTACCCGCACCTGGTGGAGCGCTACCGGGGGGAGGCGCACGTCGGCCGGCGGCATGCGGCTCCGTCGGAGGCGCTCGCCCACTCGGTGGCCAAGGAGTCGCGCCCGAACGACGACCCCACGTCCCGCTGACGGCGCCGGTCAGCCGGTCCCACGACGCAGCGGATCGAACGGCGCCAGCTCCGGTAGCGGATCCGCCGTCATCACCGCGCGGGCGAGGAGCTTGCCGGTCACTGGCCCGAGCGTGACGCCCCACATCCCGTGCCCTCCTGCGACGTGCACGCCCGGCATCCGGGTCGCTCCGATGAGCGGGAGACCGTCGGGGGTGAGCGGGCGGGGGCCGACCCAGGTCCCCGGCCACATGATCGGCGATTGGGCGCGTTCTCGGGTCGGATTCGCCCGCTTTCGCGCCGAAGCCTCGATCATGCCCGCGAGACCGGCCTGCGGTGGCGCCGCGCGCCCCACCGGGCAGGCCCCGCCCTGCCCGCGACGCCGCCCGGAGGGGTCGCAGAGCGAGGGCGGCCCGCACGATGCGCGGCGCCACCGGAGGCCCCACCGGGAACCGACGACGTGCGTGCCCGAGCGCTTGATCACCGCTTCGGTGTGTGAAGTGGGCCGCGGGACGTCGCGGGCTACCGGAGGCGGACGAAGCGGATCGCCAGCGCGGTGGCCACCGCCGTCCACGCCAGCAGCACGAGGACCGCTCCCGCCGACGGCGGTGCGCCGGTGGCGAGGGTGTGGCGCAGGCCCTCGGCGAGCGCGCCGGACGGCAGAGCCGCCGCCACGGCGGCGAGCGGGCCGGGCAGCTGGTCCACCGGGATCACGATGCCGCCCGCGAACAGCAGCACGAACCACACGAGGTTGGCCACGGCGAGGGTGATCTCGGCGCGCAGGGACCCGCCGAGCAGCATGCCGAGCGCGGCGAACGCGGCGCAGCCCAGCAGCACGAGCAGCAACGCCCACCCGACGCCCGCGGGCTCGGGCCGCCAGCCCAGCGCGGCAGCGATCGCGCCGAGCAGCACGACCTGCACGGCGACGACCCCCAGCACGGCGGCGAGGCGCCCGGCGACGAGCAGCCAGCGGGGGAGCGCGGTGGCGGCGAGCCGGCGCACCACGCCGTAGCGGCGGTCGAACCCGAGCGCGATCGCCTGCCCGGTGAACGCGGTGGACATCACGGCGAGCGCGAGCACCCCCGGCGCGACGGTGGCGATCCGCGGCTCGGGCAGCGGCACCACCGACAGCAGGGTGAGCCCCACCAGCAGCACGATCGGGACCAGCACCGTGAGCAGCACCTGCTCACCGTGGCGCAGCGCGAGCCGCAGCTCGGTGGCCGACTGGGCGGCGAGCATCCGCGGGGGCGACCCGGGGCCGGGGCGGGGCGTGAAGGTGCCTGCGGGGAACACGGGCGGGGTCATGATCGCAGCTCCCGCCCGGTGAGCTCCAGGAACACGTCCTCCAGGCTGCGCCGCGCGACCTGGACGTCGTCGGCGAGCGCGCCGTTGGCCGCGCACCAGGACGTGATCGTGGAGAGCACGGCGGGGTCGATGCGGCCCTGCACCACGTACCGCCCGGCGACGGGCTCGTCCGCGCCGTACCCGGCCGGGAGCGCCGCGGTGAGCCCGGCGACGTCCATGCCCGGCCGGGCGCGGAAGCGCAGCTCCTGCTGGCCACCGGTGGCGGTGAGCGCGGCGGGGGAGCCCTGGGCCACGACGCGCCCGCCGTCGACGATCACGACGTGGTCGGCGAGTGCCTCCGCCTCCTCCATGAGGTGGGTGGTGAGCAGCACGGAGACGCCGTCGCGGCGCAGCGCGTGGATCAGCTCCCAGACGAGCCGGCGGCCCTGCGGGTCCATGCCGGCCGTGGGCTCGTCGAGGAACACCAGCTCGGGGCGGCCGACGATGGCGCACGCGAGCGCGAGCCGCTGCTGCTGGCCGCCGGACAGCCGCTTGTACGGGGTGCGGGCGCAGCCGTCGAGGCCGAGCACGGATCCGAGCCAGTCGACGTCGAGCGGGTGCGCGGAGCACGCGGCGACCAGGCGCAGCATCTCCGCGGCGTGCACGCCCGGGTAGGCGCCGCCGCCCTGCGGCATGACGCCGATGCGGGCGCGGAGGGCGTCCGGGGCGCCCGCGGGGTCGGTGCCGAGCACCCGCACCTCGCCCGCGTCGGCGCGCAGGAAGCCCTCGCAGACCTCGACGGTGGTGGTCTTGCCGGCGCCGTTGGGCCCGAGCAGCGCGAGGACGGACCCGGTGTGCAGCTCGAGGTCGAGCCCGTCCACCGCGGTGGTGCGTCCGTAGCGCTTCACGAGGCCGCGAACCGAGACGGCGGGCGCCGAGGAAGGCGCCTCGTCGGGCGGCGCGGTACTCACGGTGGTCGAGCTTAAGGCGAGCGGTCTAGGCACTGGTCTCGGCACGGGTCTCGGGCCCGGGGACGGGGGATCGGCCGGGCAGCACGTCGATGTCGAAGCCGCTCTGACCGGCGAGGTGGCGGCGCAGCACGAGCAGGAAGACCAGCAGGATGCCGAGCCCGGCGATGATCGACAGCGGTAGCTGGAACGCGCGGAACTGGAAGTCGGCGCCGGTGGGGGGCACGAGGAGCGCGAGGACCGCCGATGCCGCGAGGGCGGCGCGGCGGTAGCGGGGCAGGCCGCGGGTGGCGGCGAGCGGGATGGCGGCCCACAGCAGGTACCAGGGGTGCACGACGGGGCCGAGCAGCACCACCGCGCCGAGCCCGGTGCCCATACCGGTGATGGGTTCGACCCGGCCGCGCAGCACGGCGAAGAGCAGCATCACGACGAGCACGGCCGACGCGGCCAGGCCGATGTTGCGGGACACGGCGAGCACGGCGTCGGTGTGGTCGCCGAACCTGGCGACGATGCCGAGCTGTCCGCCGACCATGCCGAGGTCGGTGGTGATCGACATCCAGCTCCGGATGAGCTGCGGGATGTTGAGGGTCTCCAGGAACCCGATCCCGACCCCGGTGCCCAGCGACATCGGGAGGTAGCAGACGACCGTCAGCAGGCCGAACAGGCCGGCGACCCGGGCGACGTCGATGATCCGGCCGCCCCGCTGCTCTCCGCTCCGGTCGCCGCGCAGCTCACCGCGGCGGCGGGCCCACTCCATGCCGAGGAAGCCCAGCGCGAGGAGGGCGGGCAGCTTGATCGCGGACGCGGCGACGATGAGCAGCGCACCGGCCAGGAGGTTGCTGTCGAGCAGCCGCTCACCGGTGCGCAGCCCGATCTCGAAGCCGGCGAGCATCAGGCCGACCATGAGCGCCTCGTTGTGGATGCCGCTCACGAGGTGGAACAGGACGAGGGGGTTGGCGGCACCGAGCCACATCGCGAGGCCGGTGTCGAGCCCGCAGCGGCGGGCGAGCTTCGGCAGCGACCACAGGATGAGGCCGAGGCCGGCGACCGCGAGCACCCGGTACTCGAAGATGCCCAGGACCACGTCGTTGCCCGACACGGCCGTGATCCCGCGGCCGAGGATCAGGAACAGCGGCCCGTACGGCGCGGGGGTGTCGCGCCAGATCGTGGGGATGCTGCGGGTGAGCGGGTCGTCGACGCCGAGCGCCTCGGCCGGCCCGAGCACGTACGGGTCGAGCCCGCGCGCGAGGGTGGCGCTCTGCGCGAGGTAGCTGTAGACGTCGCGGGAGAAGAGCGGCGGCGCCAGCGCGAGCGGCACGGCCCACATCACGGCCGTGCGGGCGAGCTGCGCGGGGGTGGGCGCCGGGGCCACGGCTCCGCGGGAGCGCAGCATCTTGCCGACCCACAGCCACGCGAGCACGAGCAGGCAGATGCCGGTGTAGGTGACGGCGATGGCGATGGTCGTGTTGCGGCTCGGCAGGCCGAGCAGCCGCAGCCCGAACAGCGGGTTGGGCACCGGCAGGGCGCCGGCGCCGAGCCCGCCCACCGCCATGAGGAGGGTGCCCGTGAGCCCCACGAGCCGGGCCATCCGGCTGGGATCGCGCGCGGGTGGAGGCGCGGGCGCCGCGACGGCCTCTGCGGCATCGAGCTCCCGGGCGACCATGGGCTGCAGCGTATCGAGTGGTCCCCGCCGGGAGGTCACCCCGTGTCGGATGGGCCGGCGGGCCCCACCCGGACGTGAGCGTCCTCACCTCGGGCGGGGACGGTTTTGCCCCGGAGCCGGATATACGCAAGACTGGTGTTGTGAAAAGCGCCCGGCCCGCCGTGCCGGTCGACGTCCGCCCCCCGGAGGGCACGTCGGCCGGTGAGGGCGGCACGCGCGAGGCGGTGGCCCGGCTGCTCATGGAGCAGGGCCCGGTCACGGCTGCCGCGGTCGCGGCCGAGCTGGAGCTGTCCGCCCCGGCCGTCCGGCGGCACCTGGACGCGCTGCTGGCCGACGGCGAGGCCGAGGCCCGCGGGGCGCCCCGGCGGGGCCCGCGCGGGCGGGGGCGCCCGGCCAGGGAGTACCTGCTCACCGACTCGGGGAGGGCCCGGTTCGGCCACGGCTACGACGAGCTGGCGGTGGCGGCGCTGCAGTACCTCGCCGAGCACGGCGGTGAGTCCGCGGTGCGCGGGTTCGCCCGCAGCCGGGTGGACGCGCTGCTCGCCGCGGGTGCGCAGCAGGTCGCTGCGGCGCGCCGGCCGGACGAGCGGGCCGAGGCACTGGCCACACTCCTCACCGCCCACGGCTACGCGGCGCAGGCCCGCGAGTCGCGGTCCGGCGTGCAGCTGTGCCAGCACCACTGCCCGGTGGCGCACGTCGCGGCGGCGTTCCCCGAGCTGTGCGAGGCCGAGACCCAGGCGTTCGCGGCCCTGCTCGGCACGCACGTGCAGCGGCTCGCCACGATCGCGCGCGGCGACTCCGCGTGCACCACACACGTTCCGCTGGACGCTCCCGACATCCAGCGGAAGCACGAACCCACCACCACCGTCCCTGCAGGGAGGCAGTCCGAATGACCACCGCTCCTGAGGCACTCACCCAGGAGGAGACGCTCGCGACGCTCGGCCGCTACGACTTCGGCTGGGCCGATTCCGACGTCGCTGGCGCCTCCGCCCGCCGTGGGCTGTCGGCGGATGTCGTTGCCGACATCTCCCGGATGAAGAACGAGCCGAAGTGGATGCTCGACTTCCGGCTCAAGGCGCTCGGCCTGTTCGAGCGCAAGCCGATGCCGCGCTGGGGTGCCGACCTGTCGGACATCGACTTCGACAACATCAAGTACTTCGTGCGGTCCACGGAGAAGCAGGCCTCCTCGTGGGAGGACCTGCCCGAGGACATCAAGAACACCTACGACAGGCTGGGCATCCCCGAGGCGGAGAAGGCCCGCCTCGTCGCGGGCGTCGCGGCGCAGTACGAGTCGGAGGTCGTCTACCACCAGATCCGCGAGGACCTGGAGCAGCAGGGCGTCATCTTCCTGGACACCGACACCGGGCTCAAGGAACACCCGGAGCTGTTCAAGGAGTACTTCGGCTCGGTCATCCCGGCGGGCGACAACAAGTTCTCCGCGCTGAACTCGGCGGTGTGGTCGGGCGGGTCGTTCATCTACGTGCCGCCGGGCGTGCACGTCGACATCCCGCTGCAGGCCTACTTCCGGATCAACACCGAGAACATGGGCCAGTTCGAGCGCACGCTGATCATCGTCGACGAGGGTGCGTACGTGCACTACGTCGAGGGCTGCACCGCGCCGATCTACAAGACCGACTCGCTGCACTCGGCCGTGGTCGAGATCGTGGTCAAGAAGGGCGGCCGCTGCCGCTACACCACGATCCAGAACTGGTCGAACAACGTCTACAACCTGGTGACGAAGCGGGCCAAGGCCGAAGAGGGCGCCACCATGGAGTGGGTCGACGGCAACCTGGGCTCCAAGGTCACCATGAAGTACCCGGCCGTGTGGCTGATGGGCGAGCACGCCAAGGGCGAGGTCCTGTCGATCGCGTTCGCCGGTGAGGGCCAGCACCAGGACGCCGGCGCGAAGATGGTGCACCTGGCGCCGCACACGTCCTCGACGATCATCTCGAAGTCGGTGGCGCGCGGCGGCGGCCGCACCTCCTACCGCGGCCTGATCCAGATCAACCCGCGGGCGCACCACAGCCGGTCCACGGTGAAGTGCGACGCGCTGCTGGTCGACACGATCTCGCGCTCCGACACGTACCCGTACAACGACATCCGCAACGACGACGTGTCGATGGGCCACGAGGCCACCGTCTCGAAGGTGAGCGACGACCAGCTCTTCTACCTGATGAGCCGGGGTCTCACCGAGGACGAGGCCATGGCGATGGTCGTGCGCGGGTTCGTCGAGCCCATCGCGCGCGAGCTCCCCATGGAGTACGCGCTGGAGCTGAACCGGCTGATCGAGCTGCAGATGGAGGGCGCTGTCGGATGACGGCTCCAGAAGTTGCCGGCCTCGCCCCCGAGCTGAAGGGCGCGAAGAAGGGCCAGGGCGAGTCGCCGATCGCCACGGCGAGCGAGCGCTTCACGTCCTACGACGTCGAGGCGTTCGAGGTGCCCGGCGGTCGCGAGGAGAACTGGCGGTTCACCCCGCTGCGGCGGCTGCGTGGCCTGCACGACGGGAGTGCGACGTTCGACGCCGCGCCTGCCGTCGAGGTCACGCCCGTCGACGGCGTCACCGTCGAGACCGTCGGTCGCCACGACTCGCGCCTCGGTGAGGGTGGCGTGCCCGCCGACCGGGTCGCGGCCGCCGCGTGGTCGGCCTTCCGCGAGGCCACCGTCGTCACCCTCGACGGCACCCCGGGGCCCGTCACGATCACGGTCACCGGGCCCGGGGAGGGGCGCGCCGCCGTGGGCCACCTGCAGCTGCGCACCACCCGGCACGCCGAGGCCACCGTCGTCATCGAGCACCGGGGCTCGGGCGCCGTCGCCGACAACCTCGAGGTCGTGCTCGCCGACGGTTCCCGCCTGGACCTGGTGGTCACCGAGGAGTGGGCCGACGACGCCGTGCACGTGGGCGCGCGCCACCTGTCGGTGGGGCGCGACGCCACCCTGCGCTCCACGTCGGTGTCGTTGGGCGGCGGCCTGGTGCGGGTGAGCGAGACCGTCACCTACTCCGGTCCCGGCGGCGACGCCGAGCTGCGCGGGCTGGGCTATGCCGACGCGGGCCAGCATCTCGAGCAGCGGCTGCTCGTCGACCACTCGGTGCCGCACTGCCGCTCCGACGTGATGTACAAGAACGCGCTGCAGGGCGACGGGGCGCACACCGTCTGGATCGGCGACGTTGTGATCCGGGCCGCCGCGGAGGCCACCGAGACGTTCGAGTTCAACCGCAACCTCGTGCTCACCGAGCGCGCCCGGGCCGACTCCGTGCCGAACCTGGAGATCGAGACCGGCGAGATCACCGGGGCCGGCCACGCCAGCGCCACCGGGCGGTTCGACGACGAGCAGCTGTTCTACCTGCAGAGCCGCGGCATCCCCGAGGATGTCGCGCGCCGCCTCGTCGTCCGCGGCTTCTTCGGCGAGATCCTGTCCAAGATCACCCTGCCCGAGCTGCGCGAACGCCTCGAAGCGGCCGTCGAGGCCGAGCTCGCAGTGACCGGCGCCTGAACCCCACCACCACGGAGCAGTCACAGAACATGTCCACTCTGGAGATCAAGGACCTGCACGTCTCGGTCGCGACCGATGACGGCGCCAAGGAGATCCTGAAGGGCGTCGACCTCACGGTCCGCACCGGCGAGACGCACGCGATCATGGGTCCCAACGGGTCCGGCAAGTCCACCCTCGCCTACGCCGTCGCGGGCCACCCGAAGTACCAGATCACCTCCGGCAGCGTCACGCTCGACGGCCAGGACATCCTCGAGATGACCGTCGACGAGCGCGCTCGCGCCGGGCTGTTCCTCGCCATGCAGTACCCGGTCGAGGTGCCCGGCGTGTCGATGGCCAACTTCCTGCGGTCCGCGGCCACCGCCACCCGCGGTGAGGCGCCGAAGCTGCGCACCTGGGTCAAGGAGGTCAAGGGCGCGATGAGCGACCTCGACATCGACCCGGACTTCGCCGAGCGCTCGGTCAACGAGGGCTTCTCCGGTGGCGAGAAGAAGCGCCACGAGGTGCTGCAGCTCGCCCTGCTCAAGCCGAAGTTCGCGATCCTCGACGAGACCGACTCCGGTCTCGACGTCGACGCGCTGCGCGTCGTCTCCGAGGGCGTCAACCGCTACCGCGAGGGCGGGGAGACGGGCGTGCTGCTGATCACGCACTACACGCGGATCCTGCAGCACATCACGCCCGACGTCGTGCACGTGTTCGCCGGTGGCCGGGTCGTCGAGTCCGGCGGTCCCGAGCTCGCCGACGAGCTGGAGCGCAACGGGTACGTGCGGTTCACGGGGAAGGCCGGGGCGACGGTCTGATGACCGCGCTCGATGCTCCCGAACTGACGGGCCTGGACATCGAGAAGATCCGCGCGGACTTCCCGATCCTCGCCCGCACGGTGCGCAACGGGTGGCCGCTGGTCTACCTCGACTCGGGGGCCACCTCGCAGCGGCCGCGGCAGGTGCTCGACGCCGAACGCGAGTTCGTCGAGCGGCACAACGCGGCCGTGCACCGTGGCGCGCACCTGCTCGCCGAGGAGGCCACCGACGCCTACGAGTCGGCCCGGGCGCGGATCGCCACGTTCATCGGTGCCGACCCGGGCGAGGTGGTGTACACGAAGAACGCCACCGAGGCGATCAACCTCGTCGCGTACGCCATGGGCAACTCGTCGGTGCGCACCGGCCTCGGCCCGGAGTCCGAGCGGTTCGCGCTCGGCCCCGGCGACGAGATCGTGATCACGGAGCTCGAGCACCACGCCAACCTGGTGCCCTGGCAGGAGTTGTGTCGCCGCACCGGCGCCACGCTGCGCTGGTACGCCGTCGACGACGAGGGCCGGCTCGACCTCGACTCGGTCGAGCTGTCCGAGCGCACGAAGCTGGTGGCGTTCGCCCACCAGTCCAACGTCCTCGGCACGGTGCTGCCCGTCGCGGAGCTGGTGAGCAGGGCGCGGGCCGTCGGTGCGCTCACCCTGCTCGACGCGTGCCAGTCCGTGCCGCACATGCCGGTGCACCTGGCGCACCTGGGCGTCGACTTCGCCGCGTTCTCCGGGCACAAGATGCTGGGCCCGTCCGGCGTCGGCGTGCTGTACGGCCGTGCGGAGCTCCTGGCCGCGATGCCGCCGTTCCTCACCGGCGGCTCCATGATCGAGCTGGTGCGGATGGAGGGATCCACCTACGCGCCGCCGCCGCAGCGGTTCGAGGCGGGCGTGCCGATGACGTCGCAGGCGGTCGGCCTGGGCGCGGCGGTCGACTACCTGTCCGGGATCGGCATGGACCGCGTGCACGCCCACGAGCTGGGGCTCGCCCGGGCCGCTCTCGACGGCCTCGCCGAGGTGCCCGGCGTGCGGATCATCGGCCCGCGCACGCTGGAACAGCGCGGCGGCACCGTGGCGTTCGTGGTGGAGGGGGTGCACGCCCACGACGCCGGGCAGGTGCTCGACGACCGCGGGGTCGCCGTCCGGGTGGGACACCACTGCGCATGGCCGTTGCACCGCCGGTTCGGCGTGGCGGCCACCGTCCGGGCGTCGTTCGCGGTGTACAACACCCCTCAAGAGGTCGGCGCACTGATCGACGGCGTGCGCGCGGCCCGCGACTTCTTCGGGGTGAGCTGAGCCGACATGCAGCTGGAGCAGATGTACCAGGAGATCATCCTGGACCACTACCGGTCACCACACGGGGCCGGCCTGCGCGAACCGTTCGACGCGGAGTCGTTCCAGATCAACCCGACCTGCGGCGACGAGATCACGCTGCGGGTCAAGCTGGACGGCGAGAAGATCACGGACGTCTCGTACGAGACGCTCGGCTGTTCGATCAGCCAGGCCTCGGCGTCGGTGCTCACCGACCTCGTGGTGGGCCGGTCGGTCGAGGAGTCCCGCGAGGTGCTCACCGCGTTCCAGGCGATGGCGCAGGGCCGCGGGCAGGTCGAGCCGGACGAGGACGTGCTCGGCGACGGCGTCGCGTTCGCGGGCGTGGCCCGCTACCCGGCACGGGTCAAGTGCGCGCTGCTCGGGTGGATGGCGTTCAAGGACGCCGTCGGCCGTGCCGAGGACGGTGCGCCGGGTACCGTCGAGCCGGAGGAGGCAACCACATGAGCGAGCGCCAGCGAGCGAATCAATGTCACAGCGCCCGCGCGAAGCGCCGGCCGAGCCCCAGCGAGGCCGAGCGATGAGCGAGCACGTGACCGACACCGAAGAGGTCGTGCGCGGCGCCGCCGGCATGCCCGAGCCGGCCGCGCCCCCCGCGGGAGGCGTCTCGGTCGACGATCTCGAGGAGGCCATGCGCGACGTGGTCGACCCCGAGCTGGGCATCAACGTCGTCGACCTGGGCCTGGTGTACGGCATCCAGGCCGACAACGGGGTCGCCACCATCGACATGACGCTCACGTCCGCGGCCTGCCCGCTGACCGACGTCATCGAGGAGCAGGCAAGAGGCGCCCTGGTGGGCCCGGGCCTGGTGGACGACATCAAGATCAACTGGGTCTGGATGCCGCCGTGGGGCCCCGACAAGATCACCGAAGACGGCCGCGAGCAGCTGCGAGCGCTCGGCTTCCGCGTCTGATCCGGATTGCAGAGGCGGCTCAGCCGGCCAGGGCGAGGTCGGCGGCCGTCCGGGCGTGGGTGCGGGCCGTCGCGATCAGGGGCAGCTCGGCCTCGGTGAGGGCGAGCTCCAGCTCGGTGCACGCCAGTGCCACCGCCTCGGCGCCGTCCGCGGCGAGGCGCTCCACGGCGGCCCGCAGCTCGGCGCGCGAGTCCGGGCGCACCTCGCCCACCGTCAGCTCGCCGAAGATGATCTCGTCGAGCCGGGTGCGGGTGGGCGCGTCGGGCACGACGGCCTCGATCCCGTGCCGGGCCAGCCGTTCGGTGTAGAAGCGGTCCTCCAGCACCGGGCGGGTGCCGAGCAGGCCGAGCCGGCTCGCACCGAGGCGGCCCGCCTCCTGTGCCACCGCGTCCGCGATGTGCAGGAACGGCACCGGGACGGCGTCCTCGATCGCGCCGGCCGCCTTGTGCATGAGGTTCGTGGCCAGCACGACCAGTTCGGCGCCGGCGCCGGCGAGCCCGGTGGCGCTCGCCGCCATGATCTTCCCGGCGCGCGCCCAGTCGCCGTCGATCTGGCACTGCCGGATCTCGGCGAAGTCGAGCGAGTGCACGAGCAGGTCGGCGCTGTGGTGTCCGCCCAGCCGCGCCTGCACCCGCTCGTTGAGCACCCGGTAGTACTCGGCCGTCGAGTACCAGCTCATCCCACCGATCACACCGATCCGCTGCATGCGGTCATCGTGGGGGGAGCCGCGAGCCATAGGAAGCCGTGTTCTTCCTGGAGCAGCCATCGGCCATGCTTATGGGGTGGATCCGAGGCGGTTGCTCACCTTCCGGGCGGTCGTGCGCGCGGGCTCCATCAGCGCCGGCGCCCGTGAGCTGGGGTGGACGCAGCCGGCGGTGAGCCAGCAGCTCGCCGGGCTGGAGCGGGAGGCGGGCACACCGCTGCTGGTGCGGGGCCCGGCCGGGGTCGTCCCGACCGAGGCCGGGGCCGCGGTGCTGCGCCACGCGGACGCCGTGGAGTCCGCGCTGCGCTCGGCGCGCGAGGAGGTCGACGAGCTGGTCGGGCTGCGCCGGGGGACCGTCCGGGTGGCGGCGTTCCCGTCGGCCGGTGCCGTCGTGGTCCCCGCGGTTGCCGCCGAGCTGCGGTCACGTGGTCTGCACCTGCTGACGGAGGAGGCCGAGCCGCCGGAGGCCGCGGCACTCGTGCGGTCCAACACGGTGCACCTCGCGCTCGCGTTCCGGTACCCGGCGCAGGCGGCCGAGCCGGATCTGGCCTGGCGGCCCCTCGGCACGGACCCGGTGCGGATCGTGCTCCCCTCCGCGCACCCCGGGGTCGACGATCTCGCCGCGCTGCGGGACGAGGCCTGGGTGGCGGGGTGCGAGCGTTGCCGCGCCAACCTCCTGGCCACCTGTGCGGCCGCGGGCTTCACCCCGGACATCCGGCACGTCACCGACGACTACGTGGCGGTGCAGGCGCTGGTCGCGCGGGGCGTCGCGGTGTCGCTGCTGCCGGAGATGGCGCTGCGCGCCGCCGCCGTCGACGGTGTGCGCGCCCACCCCGACCCCGCGCTCGCCCCGCGGACGGTGGGGGTGCTCCACCGCCCTGGGGTCGAGCGGGTGCCGGCGGTCGCGGCGGTGCTGGCCGCGCTCGCACCCCAACGAGGTCGCCGGGCCGCCGATGTTCGGCTCAGCCCTTCACCGCACCACCGAACGCGAACGCCCCGCCGAGGCGGCGCGAGAGCACGAGGTAGAGCAGCAGCGCCGGCAGCGAGTAGAGCAGCGAGTACGCGGCGAGCTGCCCGTAGATCACCGACCCGTACTGGCTGAAGAACGTGAAGATGCTGACCGACGCCGGCAGGTTCTCGTTCGACAGCAGCAGCACGAAGGGGACGAAGAAGTTCCCCCACAGGTTGATGAACGTGTAGATCGCCACCACCGACAGCCCGGGCCACATCAGCGGCATGACGATCGTGCGCAGCGCCTGCATCGGGGAGGCCCCGTCGGTCCAGGCGGCCTCCTCCAGCTCGATGGGCACGGCGTCCATGAAGTTCTTCGTGAGCCAGATGGCGATCGGCAGGGCCGTGGTCGCCATGAACAGGATCGTCCCGGTGTAGGTGTCGATCAGGTTGAGCTGCACGAACAGGCCGTACACCGGCACCATGATCGCGGTGATCGGCAGCCCCGTCGTGAAGAGCACCGTGAGCATGAAGGGGCGCTTGAACCGCGACTGGTACCGCGACAGCGGGTAGGCGGCCAGGACCGAGGCCACCAGGGTGACGAGCGTGGCGCCCCCGCAGAGGATGAACCCGTTGAGCATCGGCCGGTAGGTCGTGTCCTCGTTGAGGACCGCCCGGAAGTTGCCGAGCGACCAGGGTTGCGGCCAGGACACCGACAGGCCGGCCGACTCGTTGAACGCTCCGAGCAGCAGCCACAGCATCGGCACCACGAAGCATGCCCCGATCAGCGCCAGCACGATGTTGACCGCGGCCTTCCCGGCGAGCTGCGCCGGGCGCAGCCGCCGGCCGGTCCGGTGCCCGCGGCCGTCCGCCTGGCCGGATCGGGCCGGCTGCGTGGTGACCGGCGTTTCGGTGGTCACGACATGCTCTCCCCGAGTCGGAGCGCGCGCAGGTATACGAGCGAGAAGATCGCGCCGATGAGCAGCAGGACCAGCGCGATCGCCGTGCCGTAGCCGAGCTGGGAGAACTGGAAGGCCTGCTGGTAGGCGAAGATCGGCAGCGTCGTGCTCTGGTTGTTCGGCCCGCCGCGGGTCATGGTCCAGATCAGGCCGAAGACCGACAGCGTCTGCAGCGTGATGAGCATGAGGTTGGTCGCGATCGAGCGGCGCACCATCGGCAGCGTGACGAGGAACAGCCGCCGCCACGTGCCCGCCCCGTCGACCGTGGCGGCCTCCTCGATCTCCCTCGGCACCTCGGACAGCGCGGCCGCGTAGACGAGCATCGAGAAGGCCGTGCCGCGCCAGATGTTGGCGATCGACACGGCCAGGATCGGGAGGGTGAAGAGCCAGTTCTGCTCCGGGAGGTGCAGCCACCCGAGTATCGCGTTGAACGACCCCTCCTGGCCGAGGTAGGCGTACCACAGGTAGCCGGCGACCACCTCGGGCAGGACCCACGCGCCGATCACGATCGCGCTGACGACCGTGCGCACCACCCGGTGCCCGGCGCGCATGAGCAGGGCGAGCGTCATCCCGAGGACGTTCTGGCCGATGATCGCCGACACCAGGGTGAAGACCACGGTGAGGAGCACCGACAGGTGGAAGTCGGCGCTCCCGAAGGCCTGCCGGAAGTTGTCCAGGCCGACGAAGTCGGCACCGGAGGCACCGGTGAGCGCCATGTCGGTGAACGCCGACCAGATGCAGTACGCCACCGGCCCGGCGAGGAACACGACGAGCAGGACGACGGCAGGCGCCAGCGGCATGCCGCGCAGGAGCGCCGCCGGCGCCGAGGTGCGGCGCTGCCCCGGGCCGACCGTGACCGCACTCATGACCCGGTTGCCGCGACCACCGCGTCACCGGCGAGGGACCGCACCTGGTCGTCGTAGTTCGTGGCCGCGCTCGCGACGTCGCCGCCGGTGATCACGGCTTCCGTGGCGACCTGGATCTCGTTGGAGACCCGGGGGTAGAGCGAGTACGCCGGCCGGTAGCTGGTGGTCGGGACGAGCGAGGAGAAGAACTCGTTCGACGGGTTGGCGCCGGTGTAGGAGGGGTCGTCCGCGACGTCCTTCCGCACCGGGATCTGCACGTTCTCGATCGCCCACTCCAGCTGGTTCTCGCGGTTCGACACCAGCTTGATGAACTCCCACGCCATGTCCGGGTTGTCGGCGTTCTGCGGGATCGCCCACGTCCAGCCGCCGGACATGCTCGCGCTGCCGGGTGCCTGGCCGGTCTGCGTCGGCATGGCCGTCCACCCCATGGCGGTGCTCCACTCGGGCCACGGGTTGGGGCCGGTCTCCAGCCAGTCCTGCGAGATCCACGAGCCTTCCATGCTGATCGCGATCTGGCCCTCCGGGATCAGCTGCTCGGTGGTCGTGTTGGTCCAGTTCGGGTCCAGCGCCTGTTGCGGGCTCGGGCCGAGCCCCTCGGAGTAGACGGTGCGCAGGAACTGCAGCGCGTCCGTGAAGCCCCTGCTCCCGACGATCCACTTCTGCTGGGCCTGGTCGTAGAGGGTGTCGCCCGTGCCGTACAGCAGCATCTCGAAGCCCTGCATCGACGCCGCCTCGCCGACGCCCTTGCCGGCGTAGACGTTGAACGGGATGACACCGGGTACCGCGGCCTTGACCGTCCGGGCGGCGCTCAGCAGGTCGTCCCACGTCTTCGGCTGCCAGTCGGCGGGCAGCCCGGCCCGGGCGAAGATCTCCTTGTTGAACCAGACGCCGCGGGTGTCGGTGCCGTCCGGCACGCCGTAGGTCTTGCCGTCGAGGGCCCGGCCCGCGCCCTTGGCCGTGTCCTCGAACTGGTTCCAGTCCGGCCACTGCGCCAGGCGGTCGTCCAGGGGGCGCAGGTAGCCGGCCTCGATGTCGGAGTTGATGAGGAAGGTGTCCTCGTAGACCGCGTCCGGCGACGTGCGCGGGGTGCGCATCTGCAGCTGCAGCTTGGTGAAGTACTCGTTCTCGGACGCCTGGATGGGCTGCAGGTCGATCGTGACGCCGGGGTGGGCCTGCTCGAACTGGGTCTTGATCTGGTTCAGGTAGTTCTCCTGCACCCGCGTGCCGCCGAACTGCCGGTAGGAGACGGTCACGGTGGAGTCCCCGCCGCTGTCGCCACCCCCGCAGGCGGCGAGGGTCACGGCCATCACACCGGCCGCGGCGAGCGCGCCCGCCCGTCGCCATCGCCGCCCTGCACTCGTTGCCCGCACTGAGCTCGTTGACAGCACTGCGCTACCTCCGTCTTCCCGCCGTTGGTTGACGTCCGGGCGTCACTGCCGATCCCCGCCCGGGTGGGAGAACCTCAGGGTCACGACCTGGAACGGTCGCAGTGCCAGCTCCACGGTCGTGCCGTCGAACGCGGGTGCGTCGCCCAGCGGCCGCTCGAGCAGGTCCGTCTCGGCGACGCCGGACGCCGCGAAGCCGGGGTCGAGCCGCGCCGCCGCCCGCCCGCCGAGTGCCTCGTAGAGGCGCACGACCACGTCGCCGGACCCGTCGTCGGCGAGTTTCACCGCCGAGATCACGACCCCGTCTGCGTCGTCTCCGTCGACCCGCACCAGCGGTTCCACCTCGGCATCGCCCCGCACGCGCCGCTCGGGAAGGTTGAGCCGGTAGCCCTCGCGCGTGGCGCCGGCGATGTCGGCGCCGGGGACGAGGGCGAAGCGCATGCGGTGCACGCCCTGGTCGGTCTCCGGGTCGGGGAAGCGCGGCGCACGCAGCAGGGACAGGCGCACGGTGGTGGTCGTGCCGCCGTCCGGCCGGACGGTGCGGGTGACGTCGTGGCCGTAGGTCGAGTCGTTCACGAGCGCGACGCCGAAGCCGGGCTCGCCGACGTGCAGGTACCGGTGGGCGCAGATCTCGTACTTGGCGGCTTCCCAGCTGGTGTTGGTGTCGGTCGCGCGGTGCACGTAGCCGAACTGGGTCTCCGCCGCCGAGCGGTCCGCGCGCACGTCGAGCGGGAACGCCGCCTTGAGGAACGTCTCGGACTCGTGCCAGTCGACCTCGGTGTCGACGTCGACGCGGCAGGCCCCCGGCGGCAGCGAGATCAGCTGGGTCACGCGGGACCCGCCGAACCGGCGCACCACGCGCACCGCCGCGTCCGGCGCGGGCTCCAGGGTCTCGAGCCCGGTGAGGTCGGTGACCGTGCGCCGGTAGGCGTGGTCGACGTCCCAGGCGTCGTACTCCGCCGGGAGGTCGGGGTGCAGCTGCAGCAGGTTGGCCGGGCTGCCGGGGGCGACGGCCTCCCGCCCGGACGCCGCGTCGACGACGGACACGAGCATCCCGCGCGCGTCGACGGTGGCCCGGACGAGGCCGTTGTCGAGGACGTACCCGCCGCCGACCGCGCTCCGGGTGGCGGCCGGCGCCGCGACCACGGGCGCGGCACCCCGGGCGGGAACGCCGGACCTGTCGTGGGGAGCGGCGTTGAACACGAGCTCGCCACCGGAACCGGCGTCCCCGGCGAGCGCCCGCTGCGCCGCCGCGATGATCGCCTCGAGCTCGGCGCCGAGGCGTTCGTAGGTCTCCCGGCTCTCGCGGTGCACCCACGCGATCGACGACCCGGGCAGGATGTCGTGGAACTGGTGCAGCAGCACCGACTTCCAGATGCGGTCCAGGTCCTCGTACGGGTACGGGTGGCCGGCGCGCACGGCGGCCGTGGCGGCCCACAGCTCGGCCTCGTGGAGCAGGTGCTCGCTGCGTCGGTTGCCGCGCTTGTTCCCGGCCTGGCTGGTGTAGGTGCCGCGGTGGGTCTCCAGGTACAGCTCGCCGACCCACACGGGCGGCTCCGGGTAGTCCTCGAACGCCTTCGCGAAGAACCGGGAGGGGGCCTCGACCTCGACCCGCGCCGACCCCTCCAGGTCGCGCAGCCGCGCGGCGCGCGCCAGCATCTCGCGGGTGGGCCCGCCGCCGCCGTCGCCGTGCCCGAACGGCACCAGCGAGCGGTTGGCGAGCCCCTTGTCGGCGAAGTTGCGCACGAGGTGGGCCAGCTCCGCGCCGGAGAGCGTCGCGTTGTAGGTGTCCACGGGCGGGAAGTGGGTGAAGACGCGGGTGCCGTCGATGCCCTCCCACCGGAACGTGTGGTGCGGGAAGCGGTTGAACTGGCTCCACGAGATCTTCTGCGTGAGGAACCACCGCGAGCCCGACAGGCGCACGAGCTGGGGGAGGGCGCCGGTGTAGCCGAAGGAGTCCGGCAGCCACACCTCCTCGGTCTCCACGCCGAGCTTGTCGAGGAAGAACCGCTTGCCGTGCACGAGCTGGCGGGCGAGCGCCTCCCCGCCGGGCATGTTGGTGTCGGACTCCACCCACATGCCGCCCACCGGCACGAGCCGCCCCTCCGCGACCCGCTTGCGCATCCGCTCCCACACGTCCGGGCGGTGCTCCTCCATCCACGCCCACTGCTGGGCCGAGGACATGGCGAAGACGAAGCCCGGGTCCGCGTCCATCAGCGTCAGCACGTTGGACGCGGTGCGCGCCACCTTGCGCACGGTCTCGCGCAGCGGCCACAGCCACGCCGAGTCGATGTGGGCGTGCCCGACCGCGCTCACCCGGTGGGCGCTCGCGGTCGCCGGCACGGCGAGGGCGGGCGCGAGGGCCGCACGCACCGCGGCCGCGCTGCCGGGGACGTCCCGGAGGTCGAGGGCGTCGAAGGCGCGTTGCAGGGTGCGCAGGACGTTCCAGCGCCGCGGGTCGTCGACGGACAGCTCGTGCATGAGCCCGGCGAGCACCTCGACGTCCTGCACGAGCTCCCACACCTGCGCGTCGAACACCGCGAGGGCGACCCGGCGCACCTGGTAGAGCGGGTCCCGGCCGGCCGTGTGCACCTCGCCCAGCCGCGTGCCCACCCCCTCGATGACCGGGTTGGCCGCCGCCTCGACGTAGAGGTCGACAGGTTGACCACTCTCGGCCCGGTCGGCGACCCGGATCCAGGTGTTGAAGGGGTTCAGCCCCTTGACGGCCGTGCCGTCCGGCCGGTGCACGAGCGCCTCGGCGGAGAAGCCGGGGCGGTCGGTGGCGAACCCGAGGTCGATCACGGCCTCCACCGGACGGCCGGCCCACCCGGGCGGGACCGAGCCGGTGAGGTGGAACCAGCTCGTGCCCCACGCCGGGCCCCACGCCTCCCGCTCCCGGGCCGGCCGGTACGGCGCCCGCAGCGCCTCCGCGACGGGCACGGGCTCGCCCGGGGCGTGCCAGATCCCGATGTCGAGGGGGACGTCCGTGCCGTGCACCGCCGGTTGCAGCCGCTCGCGCAGGATGCGCTCGATCCGCCGCTCGATCAGGACACGGTCGTCGTGCATTCAGGTGCTCCTCGGCGAGCCGGACGGACCATCGTGTGGAGCAGGAACCTAGGTTCAACGCTTTAATGCGTCAATACTGGAGCGCTATCGTCATCGGCGATCGGGAGGACGTGCGCGGGATGGCATCTGGGACGGGCGAGCCGCCTTCCGGCGTTGCGCTGTTCGCATGGGTCAAGCAGGAGCTGCTCGACTCCATCGGCCGCGGCGAGTTCTCCCCGGATCAGCCCTTCATCACGCAGCGCGAGATCGTCGAGCGCTTCGGGGTGTCCACCACCACGGCCGTCCGGGCGCTGAACGAGCTGGTCGCGGACGGGGTGGTCGTCCGGCGCCGCGGCCGGGGCACGTTCGTCGCGGAACGGGACGCGCCGCGCCGGGCGGCGGGGACCGGGCTCACCGGGCTGGCCTACGTCAGCCCGGACCTGCGCGGAGGCATCCACGACTCGGAGGTGCTCGCGGGCCTGTCGGTCGAGACCGCCGCGCTCGGTCACCAGCTCACGGTGGCCCACAGCAGCGGTGCCGCCCACGAGGTGGAGGTGCTGCGCACCGTCGTGGCCGGCGGGGCGGGGGCCGTGGTGCTCTTCGCGCACGACCGTTCCGCCGCGGCCGGGGTGATCGAGGAGCTGCGCCGGGAGGGGGTGGTCGTGGTGCTCGTCGACCGGTACCTGCCCGGACTGCCCACCGACGCGGTGCTCTTCGACGACTTCGCGATCGGCTACGACGTCACCTCGGCGATGATCGACCGCGGGCACCGCTCCATGGCCGTGCTGTGGAGCGAGACCGATGTGACGAGCGTGCGGGACCGGCTGTCCGGCCACCGCCGTGCGATGCGTGATCGCGGGCTGCCCGAGCTGCCGGAACGGTCGGCCCTGCGGCCCTTCGCGCACCTCGACTCCGCGGCCCGCCAGCACCGGTTGCGCGCCCTGCTGGCGGCGGACGAGCCGCTCACCGCGCTGTTGTTCGGCAACGCCCCCACGCTCGCGGTGACCGTTTCGGACCTGCTGGCCATGGACGTGGAGTTCCCGGGCCCGCTGGAGCTGGCGAGCATGGACCAGTCCATCCCGGACGCCGTGTCGCCGCTGTCGGTGGTGTCGGCCCGGCTGCCGGCGCGGGAGATGGGCCGGCAGGCGGCCCGCCTGGTGCACGAGCGTCTCGAGGGTGTGGAGGGCCCGGCCCGGCACGTGGTGCTGCGGGCCGAGGTGCAGGTGGCGGAGCCGGGCCGCAACACGCTGGTGGTCAGAGGTGCGGACGACGCCACCCACCGGGTGCGCACGT
Organism: Pseudonocardia wallangbongensis; assembly: GCF_054486945.1. NCBI lineage: Bacteria > Bacillati > Actinomycetota > Actinomycetes > Pseudonocardiales > Pseudonocardiaceae > Pseudonocardia > Pseudonocardia wallangbongensis. Next base: position 817,039 of record NZ_JBRERS010000003.1, on the reverse strand, counting down.
CACCCGGCGCCCGCGGCGCGACCGAGGCGTCCGGCCAACGTGCGTAGGTGCTCGCGCCGATCGGCTCCAGGTCGGCGGCCCCGTCCCCGATGCGGCCGCGCACCTGCTCGACCGGGGCGTGCAGCCTGGCCACCGCCGTGTGGAGGGGCACGCCCGAGTACAGCTTGTCGGTGACGTACGCGGCGGCGTCGGGCGCCGGCAGCTCCTCCGCCGACGCCCGCGCACCGGTGGGCTGCGGGGCGTCGACGCGGCCGACCCGGAAGATCCGCCAGCCGTCGCGGTCGAGGTCGTGGGCCACCAGGTACCAGCGCCGCCCGGCGGGCACCCGCGTGGCCGAGCTGGAGCCGGACGAGATCGCGCGCCGGATGGTGGCGCCCGAGTTCGTGGCGGCGACGGAGTACATGCAGAGCGGCGAGCTCGTGGTCGCGGATCAGGCCGCCCGTTCCACCACCCAGGGATGAAGGTGGCGGTACCCGCGGACGGCGACCGACCGCAGGGGCCGCAGCGCGAAGCGCGCGTCGCCGGTCAGGGCGTCGGCCACCCCGCGGTCGGCCAGCACGCTGCCGGGCCGGGCGTGGGAGGTGAGCCGGGCGGCGATGTTGACGACCTCGCCGTAGACGTCGCCGTAGCGCACCAGCACCGGGCCCGCGGCCAGCCCGATGCGCAGCTCGGGCAGGGCCGGCTCGGCCCGGACGCGGTCCTGCAGGGCGAGCGCGATCTCCGCGCCGTCGGCGGCGTCGTCGGCGACGAACAGCACCTCGTCCCCGACCGTCTTGACGATCCGCCCGTGCCCGTCCGCGATGACCTCGGTGGTGGTGGACCCGAAGCGTTCGATCATCTCGCTCAGCTCGGAGGTGGAGCGGCGCCGGGTGGTGCGGGTGAACCCGACCATGTCGGCGAACCCGACGACGAGCGGCCACGTCCCGGGCTCCTGGCCGGAGCCGTCCGCCGGCACCACCATCCGGCGGACCGCCGCGGCGAGGTGCCGCCGCCACACGTAGCTCTGCAGCTCCTCCAGCACGGGCAGGACGGCGGCCGCGATGTCGCGGGAGCCGTGCGGCGTGACCTCGCCGCCCTGCCCCTCGATCACGCGGACGAGCATCCCGACCTGCCAGTCCGCGAGCCGCGAGAGCGACTGCGCCATCGCCCGCGCCACCGCCTCGCGCACGTCGGGATCGAGCACACCCGCGTCGGTGAGGTGGGTCATGAGCCGCACGGCCTCGAGGTCACGCTCGGTGAAGAGCACCTCGTCGTCGCCCGCCTCCGCGAACCCGAGGGCGCGCCACAGGCGCCGCCCGGTCTCGAGGTCGAGCCCGGCGACCTCGCTGACCTGCCGCCGGGTGTAGCGCCGCGGGGCACCGAGGATGAGCTCCTCGAGGGCGTCCTCCGGTGCGGGGTCCCTCACGTCACGTCGTGTGGACGATCAGCACGTCGATGCCGGCGCGGCGGGCCACGTCCGACGGCACCGAGCCGAGCAGCCGCCCGCTGAGCGTGTTGAGGCCCCGGTTGCCGACGACGAGCAGGTCGGCGCCGGTGTCGTGGACCGCCTTGCGCAGGACGTCGACGGGCGGACCGTCAGCGGCGAGCGTCCTGACCTTGCGGGCGCCGGCGGCAGCCGCACGTTCCTCGGCCGCGCGCAGGGTCTCCTCGGCCGGGGTCCACCCGACCACGAGGTACGCCTCGTCCTTCAGGGCGTCCTCGGCCTGGGCCGTGTCCTCCCGCGACGCGGGGGTGAAGGCGCAGACGATGACGAGCTGGGCGTCGCTGTCGGCGGCGACGGCCGCGGCGCGGACGACGGCGTTGAACGACGTCTCGGAGCCGTCGGTACCGACGACGATCGTGCGGTAGGCGGGCATGGGGGAGCCTCCGGCATCGGGGAACGGGCCTCAGGTTACCGCCGGTAGTGAGAGGCGCGTGCACACCGTCATACCCCGGTCGGGGGAAGCAGGGCGGGGCCGATCAGCCGGGCTCGCATGCGCCAGCCGGAACGGCCGTACAGGGCGCGCATGGTGGCGGCGGTGCCGCGCACGTCGGCGCGGCCCACCAGGTAGCACCAGCGGTGGCGCGGCGGCAGCGCGAAGAACGTCTCGAAGAACACCGGCACCTCGGCGGGAGGCATCCTCAGCAGCGCCTCGAGGCCGATCCGCCGGAACCGGTGCACGGCGCGGGACCCGGGCGGCCAGACGACCGAGCGCGCGGCGGCGAGCGCGCCGTCCGGCCCGCCCGGGAGGCGGGCGGCGATCGCGTCGGCGACCGCGGGCGCGAGCCGCAGCGACGTCGCCACGGAGAACCCGCTCGCCGGGTGCACGAGCGGGGCCGCCGCGCCGAAGGCGAGCACGCCGGGACCGCGGTGGCGGGGGGTGTCGACCGGGAACCGGACGGACTCCGTGACGGCACCGGCGGGCGCGACGACCCCGAGCCGGGCGAGGCGGGCGTGCAGCCGCCTGCGCAGCACCGGCAGCGGCAGGCCGGGCCGGCGGGCGAGCGAGGTCTCCTCCAGCAGCACGGCCCCGGCGCCGAGCGGGACGCCGTACAGGAACGTGGGCGGGCCGTCCTCCCCGTGGTCGGGACGCCAGTCCATGAACAGGGCCGCACCGGGCGCGACCAGCGGTGCGGCCACCTCCTCGGCGACGACCACGCCCGCGGCCGTCTGCTCGGCGGCCGGCCGGCGCCGAGCGGACCCGGTGTGCAGCGGCCTGCGGTGCCCGCCCGCGTCGACGACGACCGCGGCCCGCAGTTCCGCGCCGTCGGGCAGCCCGACGGCCCCGGCGGCCCACCCGGTGGCCCGCCCGGCGCGGACCTCCACCCCGTGCCGCGCCATCTCCCCGTCCAGGTGCGCGCGCAGCGCCGGGACGTCCAGCACGGCGTACTCCCAGCCCAGCCGGTGCTCGGACAGCGCGATCGCCCGACCCGCCGCGCGCGCGGCGATCACCGACGGCGGCAGGCCGGCCGGCAGCTCGCCGGCCCAGCAGCCGTAGGTGGCCCGCCAGGGCGCCTCCGGCGCCGGGTCGAGCAACACGGTCCGCAGCCCGCGCCCGGCGGTGGCAGCGGCGACGGCGCGCCCGGCGGGCCCGCCGCCGACGACGAGCACATCGGGGTCCACCCCCGCATCCTGCCGTGGAGGGCCTCCGGAGGAGTTCAGGAAAGCCACATTGCTGTCCTGCAGGTTCAGGAATGTGGCTTTCCTGAACTTCCGGGGGCCTCCGGCCGCGAGCCTGCGGCGCACTAGCCTTCCGGTGTGGTGGATCACTCGCGGGCGGCTCGGCGTTCCGGGGTGGGGGAGACCGGGGCCGGCCTGGCCGCCAGCCCGTTCCGCGTCGACCGGGACCGGATCGCGGCGTCGCCGTACTTCGCGCGCCTCGCCGGCGTGACGCAGGTGGTGAGCCCGACCGGCGGCGGCCTGCTGCTGCACAACCGGCTCACCCACAGCCTGCAGGTCGCGCAGGTGGCGCGGTCGATCGCGGAGCGGCTGGCCACCGACGCCGGCCCGCTCCTGGACTCGCTGGGGGGCTGCGACCCGGACGTCGTGGAGGCCGCCGCGCTCGCCCACGACCTGGGCCACCCGCCGTTCGGGCACCTCGGGGAGCAGGTCCTCGACCGGGCGGGCCGCGAGCGGCTGGGCCTGCCCGACGGCTTCGAGGGCAACGCGCAGAGCTTCCGGGTGATCACGACGATCGACCTGCACGGCCCGGGCGGGGCCGGGCTCGACCTCACCGCGGCGGTGCGGGCGGCCGTGCTCAAGTACCCGTGGGCGCGCCGCGGCCACCCGGACCCGCACCCGAGTGCGGCGCCGACCCCGCCGCGTGGCGCCGGCCCGCTGCCGGGTGCCCCGGATGCGGGTTCCGCCAAGTTCTCCTGCTACCTCACCGAGCTCGACGACCTGGTCGACAGCCGGGACGCGGTCGCCGGTGCCGTCGGGCCGTGGCAGCAGACGGTCGAGGCCGCGGTGATGGACACCGCCGACGACGTCGCCTACGCCATCCACGACCTGGAGGACTTCCACCGGGTCGGTGTGCTCGCCCAGCCGGGCGTCGCCGCCGAGCTGGGCGGCTGGCTGCGCGACCGCGGAGGGCTCGCCGCCGCCGACCCGTCCGCGCTTGGGCCCCTGCGCCCGGGCGCGGACCTCGAGCGGCTGCGCAGGCGGCTGCACGCCAAGGACGGGTGGGCGTTCGACGACGAGGTGTTCGCCTTCGCGGTCGCCGTGGTGCGCGACGAGCTCGTGGACGGGCTACTGGCCGTGCCGTTCGACGGGTCGATGGCCGCCGAGCGGGCCGTCGCGGAGTTCTCGGCGCGGTGGACGGCCCGTCTCGTCGCCGGGGTGCGGGTGCTGCCCGACCCGCCCGTGCGCGCCGCCCCGGTCGCCCTCGCCACGGCGCCGTGGCACGAGGTGGCGGTGCTGAAGTTCGTGCACCACCGGTTCGTGCTGCGGCGCGCCGACCTGGCATCCCACCAGCGCGGCCAGGCGACGGTCCTGACCGGGCTGGTCGACGCGCTCGCCGACTGGCTCACCGGCGACGACGAGGTCCGTCTCCCGCCCCGGCTGCACGACCTCGTGGCGCTGTCCCACGACGAGTACCGCGGGCTCGCCGCGGACGGCAGGCTGGGCCCCGACCCGGACGTGGACACGCTCGCGCGGGGGAGAGCGGTGATCGACTACGTGGCCTCGCTCACCGACGGGCAGGCCGGTGCGCTGCTCGACGTGCTGACCGGCCGTTCGGCCCGGCTCTGGGTCGACGCCGTGGCCCTCTGACCTCTGATCAGGCCGTACCGAGCGAACCGGTCGAGAGGATCCCGCCGTCGACGCGGACGGTCTCGCCCGTGATCCACGACGCGGCGTCCGAGACGAGGAACCCGACCAGCCGGGCGACGTCCTCCGGCGTGCCGAGCCGCTTCATCGGATAGGCGGCGCTCACCTGCTCCTCGTTGTCGGAGTACAGGGCGGTGGCGAACCTCGTCTTCACGATCGCCGGCGCGACGGCGTTGACGCGGATGGCCGGGCCGAGCTGCCAGGCCAGCTCCTCGGTGAGCCGGATGAGCGCGGCCTTCGACGCCCCGTACGCGGCGATCACCCCCGAGGAGCGGATGCCCGCCACCGAGGCGAGGTTGATGATCGCGCCGCCGTGCTCGGCCATCCACGCCTTGTAGGCCAGTTGCACGTACCCGAGCGCGGCGACGACGTTGGTGTCGAAGGTCTTGCGGACGGCGTCGAGGTCGGCGTCCATGAGGAAGCCGTAGGTGGGGTTGATCCCGGTGTTGTTGACCAGGATCGCGAGGTTGCCGAACCGCTCCACGGTGCGCCCGACCGCCTCCTCCCGCGCCTCGGCGACGCCGGCGTTGCCCGGCACCGCGAGCACCCGGTCGGCGGCGCCGCCCGCCGCCCCGGAGACCAGCCGCGCGGCGGCCTCGTTCAGCTCGTCGGGCTTGCGGGCGGTGATCGTCACCGAGGCGCCCCGGCCGAGCAGCTCGTGGGCGATGGCGAATCCGATGCCCCGGCTCGCTCCCGTGACGAGGGCGGCGCGCCCCGCGAGGTCGTGTCCGGCCAGGGCGTCGAGGGAGTCGGCGGTGACGTCGGTCATGTGGGCGACCCTACTGCCCGTATTCGCTCGACCCGGTCGGTACTCTGGACGGCGTGATCGAGATCCGGATCGAGTAGCGAGCGGCTCCGTGCCGCCATTTCCGCTCGTCCTGGAGTCTTTCTGATGATCACTGCTTCTGACCTGGAACTGCGCGCCGGGTCCCGGATCCTGCTGTCCGGGGCCACGCTGCGCGTGCAGCCCGGCGACCGCATCGGCCTCGTCGGCCGCAACGGCGCCGGCAAGACCACCTCCATGCGGGTGCTCGCCGGTGAGGGCGAGCCCTACGGCGGGAAGATCGGTTCCACCGGCCCCGTCGGCTACCTCCCGCAGGACCCGCGCGAGGGCGACCTGTCGGTCCCGGCCCGGGACCGCGTGCTGTCCGCCCGCGGGCTCGACACGCTGCTGCGCAAGATGGAGAAGGCGCAGACCGCGATGGCCGAGCTGGTCGACGGCACGGAGAACGCGAAGGCGGTGCGGGAGTACGGCCGGCTCGAGGAGCGGTTCTCCGCGCTCGGCGGCTACGCGGCCGAGAGCGACGCCGCCCGGATCTGCACCCACCTCGGGTTGCCGGAGCGCGTGCTCGGCCAGCCGATGGCCACGCTGTCGGGCGGCCAGCGTCGTCGTGTCGAGCTCGCGCGCATCCTCTTCGCCGCGTCCGACGGGGGCAGCCAGAGCGCCACCACCCTGCTGCTCGACGAGCCCACCAACCACCTGGACGCCGACTCCATCACGTGGCTGCGCTCGTTCCTGTCCTCGCACGAGGGCGGGCTCGTCGTGATCAGCCACGACACCGACCTGCTCGCCGCCGTGGTCAACAAGGTCTGGTTCCTGGACGCCACCCGCAGCGAGGTGGACGTCTACAACATGGACTGGGTCCGCTACCTGCAGGCCCGGGCCACCGACGAGAAGCGGCGCCGGCGCGAGCGCGCCAACGCGGAGAAGAAGGCGGCGGCGCTGCACACCCAGGCGGCCAAGATGGGCGCGAAGGCCACCAAGGCGGTCGCGGCCAAGAACATGGCGCGCCGCGCCGACCAGATGCTCGCCGCGCTCGAGCCGGAGCAGCAGGCCGACCGGGTCGCGAGGATCCGCTTCCCCGACCCGGCGCCGTGCGGGCGCACCCCGCTCACGGCGGAGGGCCTGTCGAAGTCGTTCGGCTCGCTCGAGGTGTTCACGGGCGTCGACCTCGCCGTCGACCGCGGCACGAAGGTCGTGGTGCTGGGCCTCAACGGCGCCGGCAAGACCACGCTCCTGCGGCTGCTCGCCGGCACCGAGAGCGCCGACTCGGGCCGGGTCGTGCCCGGCCATGGCCTGCGCACCGGCTACTTCGCGCAGGAGCACGACACGCTCGACATGGAGGCCACGGTCTGGGAGAACGTCCGGCACGCCTCGCCGGACACCCCCGAGCAGCAGCTGCGCACCCTGCTCGGGGCGTTCATGTTCTCGGGCGAGCAGCTGTCGCAGTCCGCGGGCACCCTGTCCGGTGGCGAGCGCACCCGGCTCGCCCTCGCCGGGCTGGTCTCCAGCGCGGCCAACGTGCTGCTGCTCGACGAGCCCACCAACAACCTCGACCCGGCCAGCCGCGAGCAGGTGCTCGACGCGCTCCGCCGGTTCTCCGGGTCCGTCGTGCTCGTCACGCACGACCCCGGAGCGGTGGAGGCGCTGGCCCCGGACAAGGTGATCGTGCTGCCCGACGGCACGGAGGACCACTGGTCCGCGGACTACCTCGAGCTCGTGCAGTTGGCCTGATCGGGCGATTTCTCCCGGCCGGTACCGCCCCCGCCCCGCCACCCGATCGGGGTGCGGGCGGCCTGGGGCCCGCCGGAGCGGCGGGGCTTCGGGGCCCCGCGCTCCCCTTGCGGAGTGACGTCCAGGTGGCGACGGGGTGACATCCGGATGTGCGGGCCGCGGCAATGATCACCCGTACGCGTGATCCATTCGGCCGAACCGTTCGCCGATCACTGAGTGGATCTCCTGGCACCGGGTACCTCCGTGGACGATCATTGCCCCACCGGGGGGAGCCGGAAACGATCTGCCTGCGGTCATGCAGGTGGGCGAAGGAGATCAGGTGTCATGGCCGACCTGAAGAAGGGTGCTCGTATCACCGGCACCCAGCGCGACAAGCTCGCCACCGACCTGAAGAAGAAGTACGAGAAGGGCGCCAGCATCCGTGCGCTCGCCGAGCAGACCGGCAGGTCGTACGGCTTCGTCCATCGGGTGCTGTCCGAGACGGGTGTGACGCTGCGCGGGCGTGGCGGGGCCACTCGCACCAAGAAGAAGTAGGCGCAAGCCGCTTCCTACTCCGAGGTAACCTGCCGTCATGACTGCGACGGCGATCGACCCGGAGCTCCTTCAGCGCGGCGGGCTCACGCTCGACGTCGACGGTTCACGGGCCACGATCACGCTGGCGCGACCCGAGGTGTTGAACGCGCAGAGCCCGTCCACGTGGGAGGCGCTCCGGGCGATCGGGGAGACGTTGCCGGCCGGGGTCCGCGCCGTGGTGGTGCGTGGCTCCGGCCGCGCGTTCTCCGCCGGTCTCGACCGGAAGTTCTTCACCGCCACGGAGCTGGACGGGCAGCCGGGCCTGGCCGGTGTCGCCGCGCTGCCCGACGGCGAGGCCGACACGACGATCGCCACCTACCAGGCGGGCTTCTCGTGGCTGCGTGACCCCTCGCGCCTCACGGTCGCGGCGGTGCAGGGCCACGCCATCGGCGCGGGCTTCCAGCTCGCGCTCGCCTGCGACCTGCGCGTCGTCGCCGACGACGTGCAGTTCTGCATGGCCGAGACCACCCTGGGCATCGTCCCGGACCTCGGCGGCACGTACCCGCTCGTGCACGCCGTCGGCTACGCCCGCGCCGTGGAGATCTGCCTGTCGGGACGGCGGATCGGTGCCGCCGAGGCGGTCTCGATCGGCCTCGCGGTGCGTGCCGTGCCGGTCGCGGAGCTCGACGCCGCTGTCGACGCGGGCATCGCCTCCCTGCTCACCGCATCGCCGAAGGCCGCGGCGGAGACCCTCGGCCTGCTGGCGGGCGTGGCCGAGGGCGCCGACCCGGCCCAGGCCCTCGCCGCGGAGCGGGCGGCCCAGCTGCGCAGGCTCCGCTCGCTGGCAGCGGGCGAAGGCTGAGCGCGGCGCGGACGGACGGCGCGTTCGTCGGTAGCTGTCCGACCGCCGCGCCGTCCGCCGGATCAGGCCCGGGCCGCGGCAGCCGTGCGCGGTGGCGCCGGGAAGCCGCCGACCGCCTGCTCGAACGTGTGGGCCACGCGGAGCACCGTCGCGTCGGCGAAGTGCCTGCCGATGATCATCATCCCGACCGGGAGGCCGCCGGCGGGACCGGTGGGCACGGAGCAGGCCGGGTGCCCGGTGACGTCGGTGACGCAGGTGTTGGCGATCATCTCGAGCCCGCGGGGGATCACCTCCTCGCGCGGGGCGCCGGGCGCGGGCAGCGTGGTGGCGCGCAGCGGCAGCGTGGGCATGACGAGCACGTCGTAGCGCTCGAGCGCCTCGTCGTAGGCCGCTCGGAGCCGGGGCGCGAGGTCGCGCGCCATCGCGTAGTAGCGGCCGTGCTGGCGGTCGACGGCGTAGCCGCCGGTCAGCAGCACGAACTTCACGGTCTCGGAGAAGTGGCTCCCGTCGGCGCGCCACCGGCTGCCGTAGTGCTCGATCACCTCGGGGTCGTAGAGACCCTCCCAGTTCATGCCGTAGCCGTTGCCCTCGACCATCTGGTTCATCGCACCCTCGGTGGCGATGACGTCCCAGATGCGCGCGCCGTGCGCGTGCCACGGGATCGAGACGTCCTCGGCGGTGAGGCCGGCGCCGCGCAGGACGTCGACGCCCGCGCGCACCGCGTCGTCGACCTCGGCCTCGGAGTTCGGGTGCCCGAAGCCTTCGGCGACCACCCCGATGCGCAGGCCCTCGGCGCCGCGGGCGAGCGCCCCGACGTAGTCGTCGGGCACGATGTCGCGCGGCTGGCGGGGGTCGAGGCCGTCCGGGCCCGCGATGACCGAGAGCACGAGCGCGGCGTCGGCCACCGTGCGCGTGATCGGGCCGAGGTGGTCGATGGTCTGCTCGATCGGGAACGCCCCGGTGTAGGGGACCAGCCCGAACGTCGGCTTGTGGCCGACGGTGCCGCTGTAGGCGGACGGGATGCGGACCGAGCCGCCCTGGTCGCCACCGGTGGCGACGTCCACGACGCCGCCCGCGACGAGCGCGGCGCTGCCCGAGGACGAGCCGCCCGCGGACCGGGACTCGTCCCACGGGTTGCGCACCGGCGCGGGGCGGGAGGTGTGGGAGCCGCCGGAGAAGCAGAGGTCCTCGCAGACCGCCTTGCCAGCGATGGTGGCGCCGGCGGCGAGCAGTCGCGTGACGACGGTGGCGTCGCGCAGCGGGACGTAGCCCTCCAGGTACGGCGAGCCGTTCATCATCGGCACGCCTGCCACCGCGGTGTTGTCCTTGATCGCGACGGTGCGGCCGGCGAGGGGGCCCTGCCCGCCCTCGGTGACGTCGGTGGTGACGTACCAGGCGCCGTACGGGTTGTCGGCGTCGTCCGGGCGCCGCCACGTGCGCTCGGGCGCTGCCGGCGCGTCGGCGGTGTACAGCTGCTCGACGACGTCCCACGACGCCAGCAGCCCGTCGACGAACGGGCCGAACGACTCGATGTCCGAGTCGGAGAGGCCGAGGCCGTAGCGCTCGGCTGCGGCGTGGAGTGCGGCGTGGTCGGGCGGGTCAAGGGGCATGGCCGGTCTCCTCGTTGAGGCGGGTGGGTCGACCGTAATACGGGAGGGGGAGTACCGGAGGTCCTCTTCGTGTTGGAACGTTGGTTGCAACGGTGTAAGTGAAGGGGGCCGTGGATGGATCGGCCGATGGGGATGCTGCGCGGGGTCGTGCGCGGCGCGGACGCGCCGAAATCGATCAAGAAGGGCACGATCCCGCGGATCTGGGCGTTCGCGCGCCCCCACCGCGCCCGGTTGCTCGCGTACCTGCTGCTCACGGTGGTGTCGGCCACCGTCGGCGTGCTCACGCCCGTCCTCGCCGGGCGGGTCGTGAACGCGATCGTCGCCCGCGGTGAGGTGTCGGTCGCGGTCGCCACGGTGGTCGGGCTGGCCGCGGGCATCGCGGCGCTCGCGGTCGTCGAGGCCGTCGTCGGGCTGGTCTCGCGCTGGTTCTCCTCCCGCATCGGCGAGAGCGTGATCGTCGACCTGCGCCGTGCGGTCTTCGAGCACGTGCAGCGGATGCCGGTCGCGTTCTTCACGCGCACCCGCACCGGCGCGCTCGTGAGCAGGCTGTCGGGCGACGTGATCGGTGCCCAGTCCGCGATCACCTCCACGCTGGCCACCGTGCTGAGCAACAGCATCCAGCTGGCGCTCGCGCTCGGCGTGATGATGACGCTCGCCTGGCAGGTCACGCTGCTCGCGCTGGTCCTGCTGCCGATCTTCGTGATCCCCGCACGCCGCTTCGGCCGCCGCCTCGCCGACCTCCGCCGGGAGGCGGCCGACCTGAACGCCGGCATGGGCAACCAGATGACCGAGCGGTTCTCCGCGCCCGGTGCCACGCTCGTGAAGCTCTTCGGCCGGCCGGACGAGGAAGCGCGGGAGTTCGGCGAGCGCGCCGAGCGCATCCGGGACATCGGCGTGCGCACCGCGATGGTCTCGCGGGTGTTCGTCACGGCCCTGTCGCTGGTGTCCGCGCTGGCCCAGGCGCTGGTCTACGGGCTGGGCGGCTGGCTCGCCGTCACCGGCCGGATCGAAGCGGGCACCGTCGTCACGCTCGCACTGCTGCTGACCCGCCTGTACACGCCGATGACCGCCCTCGCGAACGCGCGGGTGGACGTGATGACCGCGCTGGTGTCGTTCGAGCGCGTCTTCGAGGTCCTCGACCTGAAGCCGATGATCACCGAGCGGCCCGGCGCCGTCGCGCTCCCCGACGGCCCCGTCGACGTGCGCCTCACCGGCGTTCGGTTCGGCTACCCGAGCGCCGAGCAGGTGTCGCTCGCGTCCCTCGAGGAGGTCGCGGTGCTCGACACCCGCGGCGGCGACGAGGTGCTGCACGACATCGACCTCGAGGTGGGGGCCGGGCAGCTGGTGGCGCTGGTCGGGTCGTCGGGCGCCGGGAAGTCGACGCTCGCCTCGCTCGTGCCGCGCCTCTACGACGTGGACGCGGGCTCGGTGCACCTGTCCGGGACCGACGTGCGGGACCTGACGTTCGCGTCGCTGCGCGGCGCCGTCGGCGTCGTCACGCAGGACGGGCACCTGTTCCACGACACGATCCGCGCCAACCTGCGCTACGCCGCGCCGGAGGCCACCGACGCCGAGATCGTCGACGCGCTGCGCCGGGCCCGGCTCGGCGACCTCCTCGCCGGCCTGCCCGCCGGGCTCGACACGGTGGTGGGGGAGCGCGGCTACCGGCTGTCCGGCGGCGAACGCCAGCGCCTGACGATCGCGCGGCTGCTGCTCGCCAGGCCCCGCGTGGTGATCCTCGACGAGGCCACCGCCCACCTCGACTCCGAGTCCGAGGCCGCGGTGCAGGAGGCGCTCGCCGAGGCCCTCGACGGCCGCACCGCGATCGTCATCGCGCACCGCCTCTCCACGGTGCGCGCCGCCGACCGGATCGCGGTGCTGGAACACGGGCGGATCGTCGAGCGCGGCACCCACGACGAGCTGCTGGCCCTCGACGGGCGCTACGCCCTGCTGCACCGCACCCAGTTCGCCCCCGACCCCGGGGCGGACGGCGTCGCGTGCGGCGTCCCGGGCTGCACCGCCCGGCACCGGGAGGAGCACCTGGTCGGCTGACCGCCGGGCTCACACACCAACTCCGGTGCTCGCACACGAACTGCAGTTGGTGTGCGAGCACCACGGTTGGTGTGCGAGCGCCGGGAGTGCGCCGCTCAGCTCCGCCTGCGGGGTCACCTCCGCCGGACCGAGCCTTCCACCACGTCCAGGACCCGCTCCAGGTGGTCGGCGCGCAGGCCCATGGCCAGCTGCGACACCAGGCCTTCCAGCACCAGCTCCAGGTAGCGCGCCAGCACGGGGACGGGGACGTCGTCGCGGAGGATGCCGGCGGCGGCCTGCCGGGCGAGGCGCTGCTCGGTGGCGGTGGTGAGCGCCTCGGCATGCGCGCGCCAACGGGCGCGGAAGCCCGGGTCGGTGCGGCCGCGGCGGGCGACCTCGAGGAACGTGCCGGTCCAGCCGGTGTCGAGGGAATGGGGGGACGACAGCAGCTCGCGCATCACCTGGACCAGGCCCTGCGCGGCCACCACGTCGGCCATCCGCTCGGCGTCCTGCTCCGCGAGGGCGAAGAACAGCGCTTCCTTGTCGCGGTAGTGGTGGAAGATCGCACCCCGGGACAGGCCGGTGGCCTGTTCCAGCCGCCTCACGGTGGCGCCCTCGTAGCCGTGACGGGCGAAGCAGCTGCGGGCGCCGTCGAGGATCTGCTGCCGCCGTGCTGCGAGCTGGTCGGTGCTGACCCTGGGCACCCGGTCGACGATACCGCCATCTCCAACCGTACGTACGGCTTGGGAGGACGCCGGTTCGGACGTCGGGCTCGGACGTCATCGTCACGTCATCCGAAATTGTCAGCGCCCGAGGGTAGCGTCGCGGGCATGTCAGAAAAGGCGGCGATCATGGCCGTCCCGCAGCAGAACTCGGGCCCGGAGGCGGGTCGTCCCGATCCGGGGCCCTCGGTGCTGCGCGACTGTGCCGATGCCGAGACCCACGTCGGTTCCGTCTGCTTCAAGCACGGTCCACCGCGGCTGTTCGGCGTCGAGCTCGAGTGGCTCCTGCACCGCCCGCCCGAGCAGCGCTCGGCACCGGAGGCCGCGGAGCTCGCCACCGCACTCGGCCGGTACGCCCCGTCCAGCCTCGACCCGTCGTCCCCCGCCCAGCCCCTACCCTCCGGTTCCACCGTCACGGTCGAACCCGGCGGCCAGATCGAACTGGCCAGCCCACCGAGCCCCGACCTCGCCTCCCTCCTGCAGACCGTCATCGCCGACACGGCCGTCCTGCACGAGCGCCTCGCCGCCGCCGGGCTCCATCCAGCGCCCCGCGCCACCGACGCGATCCGCCCGCCTCGCCGCATCCTGCAGCTGCCGCGCTACCAGGCCATGGAGGAGTCGTTCGACCGCCGGGGGCCCTTCGGCCGCAGCGCGATGTGCTCCACCGCGGCCGTACAGGTGTGCCTCGACGCGGGCGAGGCGTCGGACGTCGGCGCCCGGTGGGCGGTGCTGCACGCCCTGGGCCCGGTGCTGCTCGCCGCGTTCGCCAACTCGCCCACGCTGCACGGCAGGCGCACCGGCTGGAAGTCGTCGCGCTGGGCGTGCTGGCAGAGCGCCGACCCGGCCCGCACGGCGCCGCCACCGGTGGCCGACGCCCGCGGCACCGACCCGGGGGAGGCGTGGGCCCGCAGGGTGCTCGACACGCCCGTGCTTGCGGTGCGCAGGCCCGGCACGTGGACGGTGCCGCACGGCGTCACGTTCGCCGACTGGGTCCGCGGTGCCCTGCCGGAGCCGCCCACCACGGCCGATCTCGACTACCACGTCACCACGCTGTTCCCGCCGGTGCGCCCGCACGGTCACCTCGAGGTGCGCTACGTCGACGCCCAGCCGGGCCGGCGCTGGGCGTTGCCGGTCGCGGTGCTGGTGGGGCTGTTGTCCGACCCCGCCACGATCGACCAGGTGCGCGCGGCGTGCGCTCCCGCGGCCGGGCGCTGGACCTCCGGTGCCCGCCACGGCCTGTCCGACCGCGTGCTCGCCCGGGCCGCGGCCACGGTCTTCGAGCTTGCGATCGGCAGGCTGCCCGCCGTCGGGGCCCCGCAGTGGGTGGCCGACGACCTCATCGACATGCACGAGCAGCAGGTACTCCGCGGGCGATGTCCCGCCGACGATCCGGACCTCCCGGAGGTAGCGACCCCATGACCATCCCCGAAACGGCCACTTCCACCGAAGAGCTGCGCGGCCGCGTCGCCGGGCTCCTCGCGGAGGCGCGGGCCCGCAGCACCGTCCTCACCGATGCCGTCGACGAGGCCGATCTGGTGGCCCAGCACTCGCCGCTGATGTCCCCCCTGGTCTGGGACCTCGCGCACATCGGCAGCCAGGAGGAGCTGTGGCTCGTGCGCGACGTGGGCGGCCGCGAGCCGCTGCGCCCGGAGATCGACGGGCTCTACGACGCGTTCCAGCACACCCGCGCGAGCCGCGTCGAGCTGCCGCTGCTCACCCCGGCCGAGGCCCGCACGTACGTCGCCGAGGTGCGGGACAAGGCGCTCGACACGCTGGAGCGCAGCCCGCTCACCGGGCGCAGGCTCGTCGAGCACGGGTTCGCGTTCGGCATGATCGTGCAGCACGAGCAGCAGCACGACGAGACGATGCTCGCCACCCACCAGCTGCGCGCCGGGGCGCCGGTCCTGCACGCACCCCCACCACCTGCGGGGCGCCCGCCCGCGGTGCGCGAGGTGCTGGTGCCGGCCGGTCGGTTCACGATGGGCACGTCCACGGAGCCGTGGGCCCTGGACAACGAGCGGCCGGCCCACGCCGTCGACGTGCCGGCGTTCGTGATCGACACGGCGGCCGTCACCAACGGCGAGTACGCGGCGTTCGTCGAGGCGGGCGGCTACGACGACGCGCGGTGGTGGACCGACGAGGGCTGGGCCCACCGGGTGTCGGCCGGGCTGGTCGCGCCCCAGTTCTGGCAGCGCGACGGCTCCGGTACCTGGCACCACCGCCGGTTCGGTGTGGTGGAGCCGGTGCCCGCCGACGAGCCGGTCGTGCACGTCTGCTTCCACGAGGCACAGGCGTACGCGCGCTGGGTGGGCAAGCGGCTGCCCACCGAGGCGGAGTGGGAGAAGGCCGCCCGGCACGACCCGGCCACCGGGCGGTCCCGGCGCTACCCGTGGGGCGACGAGGACCCCACGCCCGCCCGCGCCAACCTGGGCCAGCGCCACCTGCGGCCGGCCGCGGCAGGCGCCTACCCGCTCGGGGCGTCCGCGCTGGGCGTGCAGCAGCTGATGGGTGACGTCTGGGAGTGGACGAGCTCGGGCTGGCACCCGTACCCGGGCTTCGAGGTCTTCCCGTACCCGGAGTACTCGCAGGTGTTCTTCGGCGGCGACTACCGGGTGCTGCGCGGCGGCTCGTTCGGCACCGCGCCCGCGGCGGTCCGCGGCACGTTCCGCAACTGGGACCACCCGATCCGCCGGCAGATCTTCGCCGGCTTCCGCTGCGCGCGCGACGCCCGTCCCGAGGACGTGGCGTAGAAAGTGCCCCCCACCGGAAGCCCGACACACGTCTCGACGGCCCAGCTTCCCGCTGGGCGTACCGGCGTACCGGCCGAGTACGCCCGGTACGAGGCCGGCCCCGCGGCAGGAACCTGGATCCGCCGATACGCGCACCGAGCTCCCGGTGGGGGGCACTAGTGTGCCGACACCTCGCCTACGTCGGGCCGCCGGTCACCCCGGCGTCCCTGGTGCTCGAGGCGCCGCACTCGCTGCTGCGCCAGAGCTACGCGCCCGCCGACATGCGCGGCGGGGGCACGATCAACGCCGACGGCTTCGGCGCCGGCTGGTACCCCGATCCCGGCGGTCCGGCGGCGTGCTACCGCAGTGCGCAGCCGATCTGGTCGGACCCCTCGTTCCCGGCGGTCGCGGCGGCCGTCGGGTCGGGTGGGGTGCTCGCCGCCGTCCGCTCGGCCACGGTGGGCATGCCCGTCACCGCGGGCGCCGCGGCACCGTTCGCGGAGGGGCGGTGGCTGTTCAGCCACAACGGCGTGGTCCGGGGATGGCCGCGGTCGATGGCCGGGCTCGCCGGTGCGCTGCCCGTCACCGACCTGCTCACCCTCGAGGCGCCCACCGATGCCGCGTTGCTCTGGGCGCTGGTGCGCCACCGGCTGCGCGCCGGCGTCCAGCCGGGTGACGCGCTGGCCGGGGTCGTCACCGACGTGGTGGCCGCGGCGCCGGAGTCCCGGCTGAACCTGCTGCTCACCGACGGCACCGGGATCTGGGCCACCGCCTGGTACCACGCGCTGTCCGTCCGCACCGACGACCGGAGCGCGCTGGTCGCCTCCGAGCCCCTCGACACCGATCCGGGCTGGCGCCCGGTGCCCGACCGCCACCTCGTCACTGCCGAGCCCGGCGGCCACCGATGCGTCCCGCTGGTAGCCACGCCGGCCACTGCCGGGGCACCCACCATCCAAGGAGTGCGATGACCGCGCTGCTCGACGTCCACCTCACCGGCGCCGACGCGGATGCCGCGCTGCGCGCCGACGCGCGCGCCGGCCTCACGGCCCGCCCGAAGCACCTGCCGCCGAAGTGGTTCTACGACGCCCGCGGCAGTGCGCTCTTCGAGAAGATCACGGAGCTGCCCGAGTACTTCCCCACCCGCACGGAACGCGCCCTGCTGGAACGCACCGCCGGCGCCGTCGCGGTCGCGTCGGGTGCCGACACGATCGTCGAGCTCGGGTCCGGTTCCTCGGCCAAGACCCGCCTGCTGCTCGACGCGTTCCGCCGCGCCGGCACGCTGCGCCGGTACGTGCCGCAGGACGTGAGCGCCTCGGCGCTGCGGGACGCGATGGCGGAGCTGGCGGCCGACTACCCCGGGCTGGAGCTGCACGGCGTGGTCGGCGACTTCACCGCGCACCTGGACCGGCTGCCGACCGAGGGCCGCCGCATGGTCGCCTTCCTCGGCGGCACGATCGGGAACCTGCTGCCACCGGAGCGGGCGGAGTTCCTGCGGGCGCTGCGCGCCGCGCTGCGGCCGGGGGAGCAGTTCCTGCTCGGCACCGGGCTCGTCGTCGACCCCGCCGTGCTCGTGCCCGCCTACGACGACGCGGCCGGGGTCACCGCGGAGTTCGACCGCAACGTGCTGCACGTGCTCAACCGGGAGCTCTCCGCCGACTTCGACGTCGAGGCGTTCGACCACGAGGCGGTGTGGGACGCCGGCAACGAATGGATCGAGATGCACCTCGTCGCGCGGCGGGCGATGACCGTCACCCTCGCCGATCTGGACCTCACCGTCGAGTTCGAGGCGGGGGAGGAGATGTGCACCGAGATATCGGCCAAGTTCCGGTTGCCGGGGGTGCGGGCGATGCTGGCCGGGGCCGGTTTCGACGTCGTGGGCAGCTGGACCGATCCGCAGGACCGGATGGCGCTCACCCTGGCCACCGCCGTCTGAGCGCCGTGCGGGCCGCCGGTCTGCCAGGATCGGCCGGGTGAATCCTAGCCGGATGAATTTTGACTGGCGCTCCGAAGGAGTCCGCGTCGTCCCGGGCGACGCGCTGGACACGAACACCGCGCAGACGCCCGGCATGCACCGCGCCGCGGCGATCACGGCCGCCCGCACCGGCGCGCAGAAGCTGTGGGCCGGCACCGTCACGATCCACCCGGGCGCGCGCACCGGTGCCCACCACCACGGCGAGCTGGAGAGCGTGATCTACGTGGTGCGTGGCCGGGCGCGGATGCGGTGGGGTGAGCGGCTGGAGTTCACCGCGGAGGCCGGGCCGGGCGGGTTCATCTACGTGCCGCCGTTCGTGCCGCACCAGGAGATCAACGCGCTCGACGAGGAGCCCCTCGAGTGCGTGCTCACGCGCAGCGGGCAGGAGCCGGTCGTGGTGAACCTCGACATCGAGGGCGTGGCGGAGCCCGAGCACGTGCCGTGGATCGATCCCACCCACCCGGCGGGCTGATACCGGCATTCGGTTGTCGAATGACGCTCGTGGCGCGGCTCCATTGACGCGCGGGCCGGGCTCCGGCGAGGGTCGGGGAGAACCGGAGATCGTCCGGGAGGCTGCGGCAGGCCGCCGCGGCGCAGCACGTGAGAGGACCACATGGTGGAGACGCCCGACATCGTCCGACCCGACCCCGACCTCGTCGCCGGGCTGGAGCGCGTCGGGAGCGCGACGGCCAGCAGCGAGCTCGCCAAGCAGTTCGGCATCCGCAGCGCCCACATCGCCGGTCCGGTCAGCCGGACGCCCGGGAAGTGCGTGGCCGGTCCGGCCTTGACGCTGCAGTGCCTGCCGAAGCGGGAGGACCTCTACCCGGTCGACGAGTACAGCCAGCCGGAGCGGCAGCTGCACCGGCACGTCCTCTACCACACGCAGCCGGGCGACATCGTGGTCGTCGACGCCCGCGGGGACATGACCAGCGGGATCTTCGGCGAGATGATGCTCACCTACTTCGCGGGCCGCGGCGGGAAGGGGATCGTGGTCGACGGCTGCATCCGCGACTTCGGCCCCGCGTCCGAGCTGGGGATCGGGATGTGGCTGCGCGGCACCACGCCCAACTTCCACACCCAGACCGGCATCGTGCCCACCGCGGTGAACGTGCCGGTCGCCTGCGGCGGCACCGTCGTGGTGCCGGGCGACATCGTCATCGCCGACGACGACGGCGCCGTGGTGGTGCCGATCGCGCTGGCCCCGAAGCTGCTCGAGATCGCCGGGGCGCACGCCGAGTGGGAGGTGTTCTCCCGGATCAAGCTCGCGGAGGGCGGCGACCTGCAGCGCTACTACCCGCTGTCGGACGCCGCCCGGCCGGAGTACGAGGAGTGGCGGCGGGCCCAGACCGAGGGGTGATCGGGTCAGGGCCTGCCGCGCACGGCCCGGCGGATCTCCTCGATCGGCGCCTTCGGCTCGCGCTCGGCGGTCAGCAGCCCGTTGGTCTCCTGCATGGTGTCGGTGAGCTGGGTGTAGCAGGAGCCGGCGAGGAACGCGCTCGCCCGGATGCCGTCGTAGAGGGCGGTGATGCGGGCGATCCAGTCGTCCGCGTCGGCCGCGGCCGTGTAGCCCCAGCCGTCGTCGCGCGGGGTGCCGGGCTGGTAGTCGATGCCGCCGAACTCGGTGAGCATCACCGGCTGGCCGCGGTCCTCCGCTCCGCCGACGAGGATGCGGCGGCCGGCCGGCCCCATGCCGGAGAGCAGGCGGTGGCGCGCGGCCGCGTCGGCGTAGGTCCGCGCGAGCGCCGCGCCGTCGCCCTCGTAGTCGTGCACGGTGAGGATGTCGGAGTTCTGCTGCTCCCAGCCGTCGTTCGAGATGACGGGCCGGGTGGGGTCGAGCGCGCGGGTGAGGTCGGTCAGCGCCCGGGAGAAGGCCTGCTGCGCGGGGTCGTCGGCGACGTGCTGGATCCCCCACGACTCGTTGAAGGGCACCCAGGTGACGATCGAGGGGTGCGAGGCGTCCCGGTCGACGGCGTCCATCCACTCCCGCGCGAGCCGGTGCACCGCGGTCGCGGAGAACTCGTAGGCGCCGGGGGTCTCGCCCCACACGAGCAGCCCGAGCCGGTCGGCCCAGTACAGGAACCGGGGGTCCTCGATCTTCTGGTGGATGCGGCACGCGGTGAACCCGAGCTCCTTGATCAGCTCGACCTCGCGGCGCAGGGCCGCGCGGGACGGCGCGGCGAGGTGGCTGTCGGGCCAGTACCCCTGGTTCAGCACCGACCGGACGTCGTAGGGCCGGCCGTTGAGCAGGAATGCGCCGCGGTCGACGCCGGCGGTCCGGATCCCCAGGTAGGAGCTCACCGCGTCGACGACGCCCCCGTCGGCGTCGTGCAGCGACACCGCGGCGTCGACCAGCCGGGGGCGGTCCGGCGACCAGGTCAGCTCGTCCGCGGCCTGGCCGTTGCGCTGCCGGGCGACCGGCACCGGCACGTGGACGACGGTCGCCTCGGCGGGCACGTCGACGTCGAGGGCGCCGAGGTCCGCGTCCCCCTCGTCGAACCGCAGTGCGACCCGCAGGCGGGTGCCGGGGGCGGCGCGCCCGCGGAGCCGGACGTCCAGGTCGACCGCCGACGGCCCGCCCGGTAGCCACTGCACGTGCGCGATGCTCGTGGCCGGCACCGCCTCCAGCCACACGGTCTGCCAGATCCCGGTGGTGCGCCGGTACCAGATGGCGTGGGCGTCCTCGTGCCAGTCCTGCTTGCCGCGCGGCTGCGTGAGGTCGTGCGGGTCGTCCTCGGCGCGGACGACGAGGACGTGGTCGTCGCCGCCCGTGACGAGCGCGGTGACGTCGAACGTGAACGGGGTGTGGCCGCCCTCGTGCTCCCCGACGAGTGCGCCGTCGACCCACACGCGGGCCCGGTAGTCCACGGCGCCGAAGTGCAGCAGCACCTGGGGCGCGTGCCCGGAACCGCCGGCGGCGGCCACGTCGTCCGCGGTGATCGTGCGGGCGTACCACACGACCCGGTGGAAGCCGGGCTCGGCGATCCCGGACGCCGTCGACTCGGGTGGGAAGGGCACGACGATCTCCTGGGCCTCCGGCAGCCCGGCGCTCCAACCGGCGGTGAGGCCGGCGTCCGCGTCGTCGTGCCGGAACGACCACGTGCCGTCCAGGTCCGCCCATGCGGTGCGCATCATCTGCGGGCGGGGGTAGGAGCCGTCCTGCTGGGAGGCCAGGGGGAGGTCGGAGGGGGAAGCGCTCACGGGGGTACTTTATAGCGCTACAAATCCGGCTCGGCGATAAGGTGCGACGGTGGAGAGGGTCACGTTGCGGGACGTCGCGATCCGGGCCGGTGTGTCCGTGATGACCGTGTCCAACGTGGTGCGGGGCTACCGGCACGTGAGCCCGCGCACGCGGGAGCGCGTGCAGGCCGCGATCGACGAGCTCGGCTACCGGCCGAACGTCAGCGGCCGAAGCCTGGCGACCGGGCGGTCGCGGGTGCTCGCGCTCGCCGTGCCGGATCTGCGGCGTCCGTACTTCGCCGAGCTCGCGCACGTGTTCGCGCGCGTCAGCACGGCCCGCGGGTACCGGCTGCTGCTCGAGGAGACCGGCGGCACGCCCGAAGGCGAGCGCTCCGTGCTGCGCGACCTCGAGGCCGGCATCGTCGACGGGGTCGTGATCCACCCGCAGGCGCTCACCGCCGCCGAGCTCGAAGGCCTGCGGCGCGACACCCCGCTCGTCTTCCTCGGCGAGGACCCGCGGCCCCCGAGCGCCGACCAGGTGGCCATCGACAACGTCGTCGCGGCCGAGGAGGCGCTGACGCACCTGGTCGCTCTGGGGCGGCGCCGCATCGGTTTCCTCGGCCACGAGATCGGCGCCCCCTCCCGCCCGTCCGAGCTGCGCATCGAGGGGTACCGGCGCGCGCTCGACCGGGCCGGGCTCCCGTTCGACGTGTCGCTGCTCGTGGCCCGGGGTGAGGGGGACGCGGTCGGGGCCGAGCGGGCGCTGCGCGCGGCGCTCGACGCCGGGCTCGCGATCGACGGCCTGCTCTGCCGCGACGACCTGGCCGCGGTCGGCGCGCTCCGAGCGCTGCAGCAGCGCGGGTTCGCCGTTCCCGGCGACGTCGCGGTCGTCGGCTGGGACGCCATCGACCTCACCGCGAGCACGGTGCCGAGCCTCAGCAGCGTCGCCCCCGACACCCGCGCCCTGGGGGAACGGGCCCTGGACCTGCTCCTCGAACGGATGGCCGACCCCGACGTCCCGGGGCGGCAGGTCACCGTGGGCCACCACCTCGTCGTCCGGGAGAGCGCGCCGGCACCCCCGGATCCCGGGTCGGCGGTCGGCGGCGCCGACCGGGCCGAGCAGCTCCGTGATCGCCGACCGGACCGCGTCACCGGAGCGGTCAGCCCAGCGTGACCTGTCCGAGCAGGGCGAGGGCGCCCGCGCCGGCCATGGCGAGCACGGCCGGGCGGGTCCAGCCGTGGTCGAGGTGGCGCCGCAACGGGCCGGACAGCGCGAAGCCGGCGATCAGGAACGGGACCATGACCGCGGCGGCCCCCACGGCGTCGGCGCTGAACTGGCCGCCCACGAGGAGCCCGGTGAGGGACAGCAGCGAGCCGACCACGAAGTAGGCCGCCATCGTGGCCCGCAACCGGGCGCCGTGCGCGTGCTGGTACAGCAGCGCGACGGGTGGGCCGCCGATCGCCGACGCCGTGCCGGCCGCGCCGGAGACGACCCCGGCCAGCAGCAGGGCGGGCACGGTGGGCCGGGGCCGCCAGCGCACCATCGAGAGGCCGACGCAGGTCAGCACGACGACGGCCACCGCCAGGCCGAACCAGCGGGGCGGCAGCAGCGCCACGGCGAGCACGCCGATCACGATTCCGGGGAGGCGGCCGAGCAGCGCCCAGGCGACGCCGGTCCAGTCGGTGTCGCGGTACTCGCGGCGCAGCGTGAGCATCGCGTGGGCGGTGGCGAGCAACAGCATCGGGACGGGCACGAGCCGCGGGTCGATGATGGCCAGGAGGGGCGCGGCCACGAGCGCGATGCCGAACCCGACCGAACCCTGCACCAACGCTCCGAGCGCGATGGCGAGCCCGGCGAGCGCGATGGTCACGGGGTGACGATAGTCCGTACCTTGTCAACGAATCATTGACGCCGACCGATCGGCAACGGATCGTTGACCGGCCGCAGGGGAGGCCGGGACGCCATAGGAACGGCCTATGCCGCCTGCTCGCATTTCGTCTTTGCTTGTCGTTGTTTTCCGGCCGTAGCCTGAAACGGTTCGCCGCTCGGCCGGACACACAATCGAAAGGGCGGGTGACATGACCACGGTCGAAAACGGATCGGGGACGCGGGAACTGTCGGGAAAGCGGGCCCTGGTGACGGGTGGCACCCGCGGAATCGGGGCGGCCATCGTGCGCCACCTCCTGGACGCGGGCGCCGAGGTGCTCACGACCGCGCGGTCCGCGACGAGCACGACGCCGCAGGGGGCCGCCTTCGTCGCGGCCGACGTGCGGACGCGGGCCGGAGCGGAGGCGCTCGCCGCGGCCGCACAGGAGGTGCTCGGCGGGGTGGACGTCCTGGTCCACAACGTGGGTGGGGCGCGACCGCACGCGTCCGCTCTGGCCATCCCCGACGAGGAGTGGCGAGACGCGCTGGACCTGAACCTCCTGTCGGCGGTGCGAGTGGATGCGCTGCTCGCGCCGGGTATGCGGGAGCGGCGTTCGGGGGCGATCGTGTACGTCTCCACGGCCGCGGTCGTCCCCCCGACGCCACCGTTCCTGCACTACCAGGCGGCGAAGGTGGCGCTGGAGAACTACAGCCGGGGGCTGGCCGCGGAGCTGGCCCCGTCCGGGGTCCGGGTCAACGCCGTGAGCCCCGGCCGGACCGCCACCCCCGGCGGCGAGGCCACCCGCGAGCACTGAAAGAGCCTGGGCGTGGGGCCCGGCGCGACGAACACCCCTCCGCTGGGGCGTGCCGGCCGGCCCGACGACATCGCCCACGCCGTGCTGTTCCTCGTGTCCGACCGGGCGAGCTGGGTCACCGGACAGGTCCTCGGCATCGACGGCGGCGAGTTCCCCAGGGGGTGAGGAGAAAATGGGTGTCCACAGCGACAAGAATGCGGAGCTCGCCGTCGACGGCGGCCGCACGCAGCTCTGAGCGGCCTCGGGTCAGGACACCAGGGAGACGGGAGCTGCGTCGTACCAGGTCTCCTGGCGCAGGAGCTCGAGCAGGGCCGTTTCCGCCGGGCCCGCGTGCTGCCGGACCACGGCGATGACGGGCTGGGACACCGCCGGGAACACCGGGCGCACGAGGTGCTCGTAACCGTGGGGCACCGCGGAGGCCGGGACGAGCGCGACCCCCAGCCCGTCGGCGGCCCAGCGCACGGCGGTGGCCGTCTGGGACACGCGGGCGGCCGTGGTGGGCGTCGGCTCGCCGTCCCCCAGCACGCTCAGCAGCACGCCGTCGAGCGCGCTGTCGCGGTCGAACCTGACCCACGGCTGGGTCTCCAGCACGCGCAGCTCGACCCGGTCGGCGGCGAGCTGCGGGTGCCCCACGCCCAGCACCACGACGAACTCCTCGTCGCCGAGGTGGTGGGCGTCGGCGGGGCTCCGCTCGCACTTCGCCATCAGGGCGAGGTCCAGCACGCCCCGGCGGCACAGCCGCTCCAGCTCGGCGGAGCTCGGTTCCTCGTAGACCGTGATCTCCACCCGCGGGAAGCGGCGGCGCAGCGCCGTCAGCGCGCCCGGCAGCTGCCGCGTACCGAAGCCCATCTGCGCCGCGACCACCAGCTCGCCCACCAGCTCGTCGGCACCGGCCCGCGCCGTGGCCCGCGCCCGACGTGCCGCGTTCACCGCGACCTCCGCGTCCCGGAGGAACGCGCGGCCGGCCACGGTGGGCACCAGCCCGGTGGGTGTGCGGGTGAACAGCCGCACACCCAGATCCCGCTCCAGGTTGCGGATCTGCTGGGACATCGACGGTTGGGCGACGTGCAGCCGCTCCGCCGCCGCCGTGACCGAGCCCTCCGCGGCAACGGCCAGGGCGTACTCGAACTGGCGAAGGCTCATCGATTCACAATCCTACGCGGGCCGCCCCGCCACATTGCGGCAAAGCCACTTCCCTGCAACGTGGCGGCAGGGAAGTGGCTGCGCCTTCCCCGGAGACCCGCCGCCTTGCTTCGCTGCGGCGGTGGCTCCCCGGAAGTGCGTTCGGGCCGCAATCAGGGCCTCTTCGGTGCTCAGCTGCGCAGCATGCCCCGCAGCACGTACTGCATGATCCCGCCGTTGCGGTAGTAGTCCGCCTCGCCGGGGGTGTCGATGCGCACGGCCGCGTCGAACTCGATCTTCTCGCCGGACGGTTTCGTGGCGGTGACGTGCACGGTGCGCGGGGTCGAGCCGTCGTTCAGGGCCGTGACGCCGCTGACGTCGAACGCCTCGGTGCCGTCCAGACCCAGCGACCTCGCCGACTCGCCCTCGGGGAACTGCAGCGGCAGCACACCCATGCCGATCAGGTTGGAGCGGTGGATGCGCTCGTAGCTCTCCACGATCACGGCCCGGACGCCCAACAGCGCCGTGCCCTTCGCGGCCCAGTCGCGCGAGGAGCCGGAGCCGTACTCCTTGCCGCCGAGGACGACCAGGGGAGTGCCCTGGGCGGCGTAGTTCTCGGCGGCGTCGTAGATGAACGCCTGCGGGGCGCCGTCCTGCGTGAAGTCGCGGGTGTAGCCGCCCGAGACGTTGTCGAGCAGCAGGTTGCGCAGCCGGATGTTCGCGAAGGTGCCGCGGATCATCACCTCGTGGTTGCCGCGGCGGGAGCCGTAGGAGTTGAAGTCCCGCCTCTGGACGCCGTGCCCGCGCAGGTACTGCCCGGCGGGGGAGTCCTCCTTGATGGAGCCCGCGGGGGAGATGTGGTCGGTGGTGACCGAGTCGCCGAGGAACGCGAGCACCCGGGCGCCGGAGATGTCCTGCACCGGCTCCGGCTCCGGCTGCATGCCCTCGAAGTACGGGGGCTTGCGGACGTAGGTGGAGTCGGCGTCCCACGCGAAGATGTCGCCCTCGGGTGTGGGCAGCGAGCGCCACCGCTCGTCGCCGGCGAAGACGTCGGCGTAGTCCTTGGTGAACATCTCCTGGCTGATCGCGCTGTCGATCGTGGCCTGCACGTCCTGCGGCGAGGGCCAGATGTCACGGAGGAAGACGTCGCCGCCGTCGGTGTCCTGGCCCAGCGGCTGGGACTCGAAGTCGAAGTCCATCGTGCCGGCCAGCGCGTACGCGATGACCAGCGGCGGCGAGGCCAGGTAGTTCATCTTGACGTCGGGGTTGATGCGGCCCTCGAAGTTGCGGTTCCCCGAGAGCACGGACACCACCGAGAGGTCGGCCTCGTTGACCGCGGCCGAGATCTCGTCCGACAGCGGGCCGGAGTTGCCGATGCAGGTGGTGCAGCCGTAGCCGACGAGGTGGTAGCCCAGCTTCTCCAGGTACGGCCAGAGCCCGGCCTTCTCGTAGTAGTCGGTGACGACCTTCGAGCCGGGCGCCATGGACGTCTTGACCCACGGCTTGACGGTGAGGCCCCGGTCGACCGCGTTCTTCGCGAGCAGCGCGGCGCCGAGCATCACCGACGGGTTGGACGTGTTGGTGCACGACGTGATCGAGGCGATCACGACGGCGCCGTGGTCGAGCACGAACTCGCCGCGGCCCTCCGACTTCACCGTGGTCGGCTTGGAGGGCCGGCCCTCGCCGCCGTTCGCGGCGGAGAACACCACCGGCTCGGCGTCGTCGTCGGCGAAGCTCAGCGCGGGGGAGTCGCTGGCCGGGAAGGACTCCCGGCCGGCCTCGTCCACGCCGCTGTGCGCAGGCGGCTCGGCGACGGCGTCGTCGGTGTAGTCGTGCACGGTCTTGCGGAACGACGCCTTGGAGTCGGAGAGCTCGATGCGGTCCTGGGGGCGCTTCGGCCCGGCGATCGACGGGACGACCGTCGACAGGTCCAGCTCGAGCGTCTCGGAGTAGACGGCCTCGCGCGACGGGTCGTGCCAGAGGCCCTGCTCCTTGGCGTAGGCCTCGACGAGCGCGATCTGGTCGGCGGAGCGCCCGGTGAGCGTGAGGTAGCGGATCGTCTCGTCGTCGATCGGGAAGATCGCGGCGGTGGAGCCGAACTCGGGGCTCATGTTGCCGATGGTGGCGCGGTTGGCCAGGGGGACGGCGCCGACGCCCTCGCCGTAGAACTCGACGAACTTGCCGACCACACCGTGGCGCCGGAGCATCTCGGTGATCGTCAGCACGACGTCGGTGGCCGTGGCGCCCGCGGGGATCTCGCCGGTGAGCTTGAAGCCGACCACGCGCGGGATGAGCATCGAGACGGGCTGGCCGAGCATGGCCGCCTCGGCCTCGATGCCGCCGACGCCCCAGCCGAGCACGCCGAGGCCGTTGACCATCGTGGTGTGCGAGTCGGTGCCGACGAGGGTGTCGGGGTAGGCCTGGCCGTTCCGCGTCATCACCACGCGCGCGAGGTGCTCGATGTTGACCTGGTGGACGATGCCGGTGCCCGGCGGGACGACCTTGAACTCGCTGAACGCGCCCTGGCCCCAGCGCAGGAACTGGTAGCGCTCCTTGTTGCGCTGGTACTCGAAGTCGACGTTGCGCTCGAAGGCGTCCGGGCGGCCGAAGATGTCGATGATCACCGAGTGGTCGATGACGAGCTCGGCGGGCGCGAGCGGGTTGACCTTGCCGGGGTCGCCGCCGAGCTCGGTGACGGCCTCGCGCATGGTGGCGAGGTCGACGACGCACGGCACGCCCGTGAAGTCCTGCATCACCACGCGGGCGGGCGTGAACTGGATCTCGGTGTTCGGCTCGGCGGCCGGGTCCCAGCCCGCGAGGGCGCGGATGTGGTCGGCCGTCACGTTCGCGCCGTCCTCGGTGCGCAGGAGGTTCTCGAGCAGCACCTTGAGGCTGAACGGCAGGCGGTCCGCGCCCTCGACGGCCGACAGGCGGAAGATCTCGTGATCGGCCCCTCCGGCCTGGATGGTTCCTCTCGCTCCGAAGCTGTCAGGGCTGGTCACGTCGCTGTCCTCCTGGCGGTGGTGGGCGCTGGGATCGGGCTCCCCGGAGTCTCGCGCACCGCCACGTTCGCGGTACGACAGGCCCCGCACCTCAAACAGTACGCTTGTCCTGCTAAGAGGTCGAGGTGGCCCCCGACTCCACCGAAGTGGTGGAAGTTGCCCCCGTTACGGGTGTGGCGTCGGGTGCATCTGCGCTGGAAGTGTCACAGTGCCATCGCTCGTGGAGATCACTCGCAACACGGTCACTCGCGCGATGGATGGAGGTCGGTCTCGTGCGGCTCGTGCGGAGTCGACGCGTGCTCGTACTGGCCCTGCTCGCCGCGGTCCTGGGCCTCGCGGTGCCGGGTGGGACGGGCACCGCGTTCGCCCAGGAACCGGCGCCGCCGCCCAACCCGAGCGACGACGACCTGCGGCACAGCCGCCAGGACGTGGATGCGCGCGCCGGGGACGTGGCCCGCCTGACGGCCACGCTCGCCGAGCTGGACAGCAAGGTGGACGACCTGCAGGCGGCGCTCGCGGCGCAGCGCGAGACCGCCGAGGCGGCGCTCGTGGACCTGCAGTCCGCGCAGGACGCCGCCGCGACCGCGGGGAAGCGGGCCGAGGCGGCCCGCATCGAGACGCATGCGGCCACCGTCGCGATCGACCAGGCGCGGACCCGGCTCGACGAGATCGTGTCCACCACGTACCTGCAGGGCATCGACGCCGGCCCGCTGGGGCTGCTCACCGAGGCCACGAGCCCCGACGACCTGCTCGCCCGGGCCGAGTACACCGACATCGTCGCGCGCAACCAGCTGCAGGCGCAGGAAGGCCTGGAGCGCGCGCGGGTCGACAAGGCCAACGCCGACTCCACCGCCCGGGCGGCGCTCGAGGAGGCGAAGAGGGCCGAGGCCGCCGCCGAGGCGGCCAAGGCGAAGGCCGACGACGCGGTCGCCGCCGCCCAGGCCGCCGCCCGCGCCCAGGCCGAGAAGCTGGCAGCGGTGGCGGCCCAGCGGGCGGGCGTGCAGCGGCAGCTCGACGCCGCGGAGTCGGCCGATGCGGGCCTGCGCGCGCAGCGCCAGCGGTTCGACGACTGGCAGCGCCGGATGGCCGAGGAGCGTGCGGCGCGGCAGCGGGCCGAGCGCGATGCCGCCGCCGCGCGGGTGGCCTCGGCCGGCCGGTCGGCGACCGTGCGGGGGAGCGCGGGGGTGCGGCGCGTCATCGACCGGGCGATGTCGCAGATCGGCGTGCAGTACGTGTGGGGCGGCGGGAACGGCGGCGGCCCGAGCACGGGCATCCCGGATGCCTTCGGATCGTCGTTGAGCCGCGTGGGCTTCGACTGCTCCGGGCTGATGCAGTACGCGTTCAGCGGGGCCGGGGTCTCGCTGCCGCGCGTGAGCCGCAACCAGTTCCACGCGGGCGAGCAGGTGCCCGTCTCCGACGTCCGCCCGGGCGACATGGTCTTCTACAAGAACCCGGGCGCCCCGATCCACCACGTCGCGATGTACGTCGGCGACGGCAAGATGATCGAGGCCCCGTACACGGGCGGGAACGTGCGCGTGACCGACATGCGGACGAAGGGCCTGATGCCCGAGGCGGCGCGGGTGCTCTGAGCGCCCGCCGCTCCGTCGGAGGTTCGGTGCCCCGACGCCGACCCTTCCGATGTCAACGAATCATTGACGCCTACAGCTCGTCCACCTTTCGTTGACCATCCGCCGCTCACGCGGCGATGGTCGACGACGGCGGAAGCCCCGGTTCACCGGCGTCTCACGGGCCGCACTGTGGGATGGGGGACGTGAGTGTGCAGGAGTCCGTCCCGAGCCCGGCGAACGAAGGGGAGCGCCTCGAGCGCGTCGTCTTCGAGATCAAGCGCGTGATCGTCGGTCAGGACCGGTTGGTCGAGCGGATGCTCGTCGGCCTCCTGGCCCGCGGCCACCTCCTCCTGGAGGGTGTGCCCGGCGTCGCGAAGACCCTCGCGGTCGAGACGGTGGCGAAGGTGGTGGGCGGCACCTTCACGCGCCTGCAGTTCACCCCGGACCTGGTGCCCGCCGACATCCTCGGCACCCGCATCTACCGGCAGGGGCGGGAGGAGTTCGACGTCGAGCTCGGGCCCGTCGTCGCCAACTTCGTGCTCGCCGACGAGATCAACCGCGCGCCGGCGAAGGTGCAGTCGGCGATGCTCGAGGTGATGGCCGAGCGGCACCTGTCGATCGGCGGCCGCACGTACCCGATGCCGGATCCGTTCCTCGTGCTCGCCACGCAGAACCCCATCGAGAACGAGGGTGTGTACCCCCTGCCGGAGGCCCAGCGCGACCGGTTCCTCTTCAAGATCATCGTTGAGTACCCGGGGGTGGAGGAGGAGCGGGAGATCGTCTACCGGATGGGTGCGGAGCCGCCCGTCGCGCAGCAGGTGATCGACCCCACCGAGCTCACCCGGCTGCAGAAGGTGTCCACCCGGGTGTTCGTGCACCACGCGCTCGTCGACTACGTGGTGCGCCTCGTGGTCGCCACCCGCACGCCGGCGGAGCACGGGCTCTCCGACATCGCCGGCTGGGTGTCCTACGGCGCCTCGCCGCGCGCCACCCTGGGCATCGTGGCCTCCGCCCGTGCGCTCGCGCTGGTCCGCGGCCGCGACTACGTGCTGCCGCAGGACGTGCTCGACGTGGCGCCCGACGTGCTGCGGCACCGGCTCGTGCTGTCCTACGACGCCGTCGCCGACCAGGTGCCGATGGACCACATCATCTCCCGGGTGCTCGCCACGGTGCCGCTGCCGCAGGTCAGCGCGCGGCCGCAGGGCGGGCCCACGCCGTTCCCGGCGGGCAGCTCGGCGTGAGCCATCCCGACGTCCGCGAGAACAGCCCTCCGGAGGGGGGTGGCACGGACGGCGGCGCGGAAGGGGGCACGGGCGGCGTGCCCACGCCGGGGCGCCGTCGCGTGCCGACCACACCGCCGTCGTTCCGCGACGGCCAGATGGAGGCGGCGCTGCGCACGCTGGAGCTCACCGTGCGCGGTCGGCTGGACGGGCTGCTGCAGGGCAACCACCTCGGCCTCGTGCCCGGGCCGGGCAGCGAGCCCGGCGAGTCGCGGCTTTACGTGCCGGGCGACGACGTGCGGCACATGGACTGGGCCGTCACCGCGCGCACCACCGCGCCCCACGTGCGCGAGACGATGGCCGATCGGGAGCTGGAGACCTGGGTCGTCATGGACCTGTCGGCCAGCCTCGACTTCGGCACCGCCACGTGCGAGAAGCGCGACCTCGCGATCGCGGCGCTGGCCGCCGTCACCCACCTCACCCGCGGCGGGGGCAACCGGATCGGTGTGCTGGTCGCCACCGGGGAGAAGCTCGTGCGGATCCCGGCGCGCGGCGGGCTGGCCCACGCCCAGGGCATGCTGCGGCGCGTCGCGAGCACCCCGCGCCCGACCGAGGGCACCCGGGGGGATCTCGCCGCGGCGATCGAGCAGCTGCGCCGCCCGCCGCGCCGCCGCGGCCTCGCGGTCGTGATCTCCGACTTCCTCGGCGAGCCGGAATGGGAGCGCGCGCTGCGGGCGCTGTCGGCCCGCCACGAGCTGCTCGCCGTCGAGGTGCTCGACCCGCGCGAGCTCGAGCTCCCCGACGTCGGCACCGTCGTGCTGGCCGACCCGGAGAGCGGCAAGCAGCGCGAGGTGACGATCACCCCGCTGCTCGCGCGCGAGTTCTCCGCGGCCGCGGCCGAGCACCGCGAGCAGGTGGCCGCCTCGTTGCGCCGGTGCGGGGCGGCGCACCTCACGCTGCGTACGGACTCGGACTGGATCGCCGAGGTCGTACGGTTCGTCCTCGCCCGCAAGCGCGCCTGGTCCGGAGGGCGGTAGATGTTCTCGCACCCGTGGTGGCTGCTGCTGCTCGTCATCGTGGCGGCGCTGGTGGCCGGCTACGTGCTGTTGCTGCGCAGACGCCGCCGCGACACGATCCGCTTCACCAACCTGGAGCTGCTCGACCGGGTCGCCCCGAAGCGCCAGGGCTGGTACCGGCACCTCCCGGCGGCGGCGCTGATCGTCGCGCTGAGCGTGCTCACCATCGCCCTGGCCGGGCCGCAGGCGGAGGCGCGGGTGCCGCGCAACCGGGCCACGGTCGTCCTCGTGGTGGACGTGTCGCTGTCGATGCAGGCCACGGACGTCGAGCCGAACCGGCTGGCCGCCGCGCAGGTGGCGGCGAAGGCGTTCGCCGACCAGCTCACGCCCGGCATCAACCTCGGTCTCGTCTCGTTCGCCGGCACGGCGGCGGTGCTCGTGTCGCCCACCGTGGACCGGGGGCCGATCAAGCGGGCGGTCGACGGGCTGAAGCTGTCCGAGTCCACCGCCACCGGCGAGGCGATCTTCGCGTCGATCCAGTCGGTGGAGACCTTCTCGCAGGCGATCGCCGGTGCCAACGCGGACGGGCCGCCGCCGGCCCGGATCGTGCTGATGAGCGACGGCAAGCAGACCGTGCCCGGCGGCGTCATGCCGGAGGAGGAGCCGCGCGGCGCGTTCACCGCGGCGCGCGCGGCCGCGGAGGCCGGGATCCCGGTGTCCACGATCTCGTTCGGCACCGACTACGGCACGATCGAGATCAACCCGGGGGAGCGCACGCCCGTGGCCGTCGACGACGCGTCGATGCGCCAGATCGCCGACCTCTCCGGCGGCCAGTTCTTCACGGCCGCGAGCGAGGGCGAGCTGAGGCAGGTGTACGCCGATCTGTCCGACCAGATCGGCTACGAGGTCCGGCGCGTCGACGTCAGCAGGCCCTGGCTGGCCGGGGGAGCGTTGCTCCTCGTGGTGGGCCTCGGAGCGGGGATCGCCCTGGGCCGCAGACTGCCGTGACGGCGAGTGCGATGGAACGTGCACGGCGCGTCCGTGGTTGACTACGCCAGGTCGTTCGGCTTCCGTGCTCGTGCCTTCGCGCACGCCGCAGGATCTGACTCGAGGCCACGGAACCGGCATCACGAGGATGCCGGCCCGTCGCCGTCGAGCCCGGCCGGGCCCCGCAAGCAGCGGGCCCAAACAACCTGCGAGGAGCAGAGCAGTGGCACAGGGAACTGTGAAGTGGTTCAACGGCGAGAAGGGTTTCGGCTTCATCGCCACGGACGGCGGCGGCGCTGACGTCTTCGTGCACTACTCCGAGATCAACGCAGGTGGCTTCCGCAGCCTCGAGGAGGGCCAGCGCGTGGAGTTCGAGGTGGGCCAGGGCGCGAAGGGCCCGCAGGCCACCGGCGTGCGCGTCATCTGAGTCGACCTGCTCGCACCGGAGCCCGCCTCCCTACGGAGGCGGGCTCCGGTCGTTCCGGGGGGACACCAGGTGGAGCTGGCGGCGCAGCCCGCCGATCACCACGTCGAGGCCCTCCTCGAGCTCCTCGAGCCCGTCGTAGGCGGCCAGCTCGGCGGCGAGCGAGCGGATCCGGGGGAACTGCCGCAGGGGGAGCCGGTGCAGTCCGAGCCGGAGCAGATCGTCGGTCTCGTCGGGGTCGTGCACGCGCTCCTGCAGCTCGTTGAGGACGTGCCCTTGGAGGAAGCCCATGTAGAGCCGGTAGGCGTGCAGGGCGCCGCGCGCGTCGAAGCCCGCCCCGATGAGCAGTTCGAGCAGGTTCTCCAGCGGGCGGAGGATCCCGAGCGGCCGCAGCGCCAGCGGCGTGGCGAGCGGGCGGGTCACCAGCAGCGGCACGACGTGCGGGTGGGCCAGGGCGATGTCCCGGAAGCTGCGCGCCGTGCGGCGCAGCACGTCCTCCCAGCCCGCGCCCTCGGCGGAGGGGATGCACAGGTCGGCGAGGACGAGCTCGACGACGCCGTCGAGCAGCTCCTCCTTGCTCGACGCGAAGCGGTAGAGGCGCATCGGGTCGCGGTCGAGCGCCTTCCCGATGCGACGCATCGACAGCGCGTCCACCCC
The DNA here is from genome assembly GCF_054486945.1 of Pseudonocardia wallangbongensis. NCBI lineage: Bacteria > Bacillati > Actinomycetota > Actinomycetes > Pseudonocardiales > Pseudonocardiaceae > Pseudonocardia > Pseudonocardia wallangbongensis. The sequence continues at coordinate 783,423 of NZ_JBRERS010000003.1, read as the reverse complement.
ACCCGCGTCGATCAGACCCAGCGCGGTGGTGAGCACCTCGTGGCGGGTCAGCGCGGGCCGGCGCGTCCTGCGCCGTTGCGTGTCAGCCGTCATCTCACCCCCTCGAGCTGTTGAGGAAACGATCGCTACAGCGTAGCGTCTGCACCGTAGCGCTACGGCGCCGCGTCGAACCCGCCCACGTCCCGGCCGCCTGACCGCGATACCGCTGACAGCAGGGAGACGCGCGTGCAGCTTCCCGAGGAGGTCGTCGAGTCCTTCTCCTCGCTGGACCGCGCCCGGCTCACCAGGATGGACGACGAGGCACGAGTGGAGCAGCTCGACGCCCGGCAGGCGCTGTTGGAGTACCTCGAGGCGCTCTGGCAGGACGTGCAGCGAGCCGGTGAACAGCCCGACGTGGGCGAGAAGTACCGCGCTCTCGCGATCTTCCGGGAGATGGCGCGTTCGCTGACCGCGGTCGCGTTCGACGCGGTCTACGACCGGCAGACGCCATGACCCGCGCTCTGCCCAGGACGGCAGCGGACTCCCAGCCCGTCGTCGACCCGGTCCGCGCCTACCTCCAACGCATCGGCAAGGTCACCCTGTTGACCGCCGCGGACGAGGTCGACCTCGCGAAGCGCATCGAGGTCGGGGTCTACGCCGCGCGTCGGCTCGACCACCCGGACGGCGAGCCGGCGAGCGCGGGCGTCTCGCGCCGGGACCTGCGGTGGCTCGTCCGCGACGGTGACCGGGCCAGGACGCGGCTCGTCGAGGCGAACCTGCGGTTGGTCGCGTCGGTCGCCAAGCGCTACTCGGGCCGCGGCATGGCCTTCCTCGACCTCGTCCAGGAGGGCAACATCGGCCTGATCCGCGCGGTCGAGAAGTTCGACTACGCCAAGGGCTACAAGTTCTCCACCTACGCCACCTGGTGGATCCGCCAGGCGATCAGTCGCGCCATGGCCGACAAGCGACGCACCATCCGCCTCCCGGCGCACGTCGCCGAGTCCGTCACCAGGCTCGAGCGGCAGCGTCGCGTGCTGGTCGTCCAGCTCGGGCGCGAGCCGACCGCAGCCGATCTGGCGGTGGATCTTGGGATCACGGCGGAGCAGGTCGTGGAGATCCAGCGTCTCGGGCGGGAACCGGTGTCCCTCGACGTCACCATCGGGCCCGACGGAAGCGCCTCCATCGGCGACCTGATCGAGGACACCGCCGCGGTCGTCGCCGCGGACGCCGCGATCGCGACCATGCTCCACGTCGAGATCGGAGCCGTCCTGACGACGCTGACCGAGCGGGAGGCCTCCATCGTCCGCCTCCGGTTCGGGTTCATGGGTGGGCGCCCGCACACCCTCGACGAGATCAGCCGGGTCTACGGGGTCTCCCGCGAGCGGATCCGGCAGATCGAGGCCAAGACGATGACGAAGCTGCGCCATCCTTCCCGGGCCCGCAGCCTCCGCGACTACCTGACCTGACCGGCGAGCCGGGGTCGCTCGGCGGGAGGCGGGCCCCATAGGGTGGGCGCGTGGGACGCAGCGTGCTGGTGACCGGAGGCAACCGCGGGATCGGGCTGGCGATCGCGAAGGCGTTCGCGGCGCAGGGGGACCAGGTTGCGGTCACCCACCGCAGCGGCGTCGAGGGGCTGCCCGGGGAGCTGCTGCCGGTGCAGTGCGACGTCACCGACGCCGCCGCCATCGACGCGGCGTTCAAGGAGGTCGAGGAGAAGCACGGGCCCGTGCAGGTCCTCGTCTCGAACGCCGGCATGAACGACGACACGCTGCTCATGCGCATGAGCGAGGACTCCTTCACGCGCGTCATCGACGCCAACCTCACCGCCGCCTACCGCGTGGCGAAGCGCGCCTCGCGCGGCATGCTCAAGGCCAGGAGCGGGCGGATGATCTTCATCTCGAGCGTGGTCGGGCTCAGCGGATCCGCGGGCCAGGTGAACTACGCGGCCTCGAAGGCCGGGCTGGTCGGTCTCGCCCGCTCGGTCGCCCGGGAGCTGGGCTCGCGCGGCATCACCGCCAACGTCGTGGCGCCCGGTTTCGTCGACACCGACATGACCCGCGCCCTTCCGGACGCGCGGCGCGCGGAGATCCTCACGCAGGTGCCGCTCGGCCGGTACGCGAGCACCGAGGAGGTCGCCTCCGCCGTCACCTGGCTCGGCTCGGACGACGCCGGGTACGTCACGGGGGCGGTCATCCCCGTCGACGGCGGCCTCGGCATGGGCCACTGACCCGCTCTCACCGACCTGGAAGGCTCTCCATGGGACTGCTCGACGGCAAACGCCTGCTCATCACCGGTGTGATCACCGACGCCTCGCTCGGCTTCCACGTCGCGAAGGTGGCGCAGGAGCAGGGTGCGCAGGTGGTGCTGACGGGGTTCGGCCGGCTGCGGCTGGTCGAGCGGATCGCGCAGCGGCTGCCGCAGCCCGCGCCCGTCGTCGAGCTGGACGTGGCCGACCAGGAGCAGCTGGACACCCTCGTCGAGCGCGTCTCGCCGCACCTCGGCGACGACCCCGGGCTGGACGGGGTGCTGCACTCGATCGGCTTCGCGCCGGCGTCGTGCCTCGGTGAGGGCGCCTTCATGGGGGCGCCGTGGGAGGACGTCGCGCAGACGATCCAGGTGAGCGCCTACTCCTTCAAGTCGCTGTCCACCGCGCTGCTGCCGCTGCTCGGGCCGGGCAGCTCGATCGTCGGCATGGACTTCGACAACCGGCAGGCCTGGCCGGCGTACGACTGGATGGGCGTGGCCAAGTCGACGCTGGAGTCGGTCACCCGCTACCTCGCCCGCGATCTCGGGCCGAAGGGCATCCGCGTCAACCTCTGCGCCGCGGGCCCGGTGCGCACGATGGCCGCGAAGTCGATCCCCGGCTTCTCCGCGTTCGAGGACGCCTGGGACGGTCGCGCGCCGCTCGGCTGGGACGTCAACGACCCGGAGCCGGTGGCGAAGACGGTCTGCGCGCTGCTCTCGGACTGGATGCCGGCCACCACCGGCTCGATGGTGTGGGCCGACGGCGGCTTCCACGCCGTGGGTGTCTAATGCGACCGTGAGTCAGTTCGACGCCCTGCTGGTGCTGTCGTTCGGCGGCCCGGAGGGCCCTGCCGACGTGCGTCCCTTCCTCGAGAACGTCGTCCGGGGCCGCGGCGTGCCACCCGAGCGGCTCGACGCCGTCGAGGAGCACTACCGGCACTTCGGCGGCGTGAGCCCGCTGAACGCCCGCAACCGGGAGATCATCGCGGCGGTCCGGGAGCGCCTCGAGCTGCCGGTGTACTTCGGCAACCGCAACTGGCACCCGATGGTGGAGGACACGGTCGCGGAGATGGCCCGCGACGGCGTGCGGCGGGCCCTCGTGTTCGCCACCAGCGCGTACGGCGGCTACTCGGCCTGCCGCCAGTACCAGGAGGACATCACCCGCGCGCGCAAGGCGGTGGGGGACAGCGCCCCGGAGCTGGTGAAGATCCGTCACTTCTTCGACCACCCGCTGTTCGTCGCGGCGAACGCCGACGCCGTGCGGGCGGCGCGTGCGACGCTGCCGGCGGCGGTCCGGGACGGGGCGCGGCTGGTGTTCACCGCCCACTCGGTGCCCGTCGCCGCCGACGCCGCGGCGGGTCCACCGGCCGACGGCGGGCACCGGTACTCCCGGCAGGTCGCCGAGGCCGCCCGGCTGGTGGCGGCCGATCTGGGCGCGGCGGAGCACGACGTGGTGTGGCAGTCGCGCTCCGGGCCGCCGCGGGTGCCGTGGCTGGAGCCGGACATCGTCGACCACATCGACGCCCTGCACGCCCGCGGCGTACCCGCGGTGGTGGTGGCGCCGGTCGGGTTCGTCTCCGATCACGTCGAGGTGGTCTGGGACCTCGACACCGAGGCCCGCGGGCGCGCCGACGAACTGGGCATGGGCTTCGCCCGTGCCGCGACGGCCGGGCCGGACCCCCGGTTCGCCGACATGGTCGCCGAGCTCGTGGCCGAGCACCTGCACGACGCCGCCCCGCGCGCGCTCGGCGACGTCCCGGGCGACGGTTGCACCGTGAACGGCGCCCCGTGCGCCGTGGACTGCTGCCGGCCGGTCGGCCGACCACGCTAGGAGGGTCCTGAACCACTCCGGCCGTAGCGACGCCGCGCAGTAGGCCCGAGTTGTTCAGGGCGCTCCTAGCCCCTCAGACCCGGGCCCAGGCGCCGTACATGCAAGGCCCGAGCACCACTCCCTGCGCGGCGTGGACCTCCGCGAGCAGGCGATCGGTCAGCGTGTCCGGGTCGACCTCGGCAGCCGTGGCGATACCGAGGCGTTCCATCAACGGCAGGGCCACGCGTGCGGGGTTCGCCCATCCGAAGGCGGGTGCACGGTCGCCACCGCCGACGGCCGCTTCCATCGTCATCTCCGGGTCCTGGAGCCCCGCCGCGCGGAACGTCGCGAACAGCGCCGGGCCCATCCGCACCTCCGCGCCGAGAGCCGTCAACGTGTCCAGTCCCCAGGACCTGAGCTGTTGCCACAACGGGGTCTCGACGCTGGACCACATGTAGTGCAGATCGGCTTCGTGCGCGCAGACCAGACCACCGGGGCGCACCAGCGCCGCCGCCCGCCGCAACGCGCTCGCCGGGTCGGCCAGGTACGCCAGCACCATGCGCCCGACGACCGCGTCGAACTCGCCGTCGATGCCGGCCAGCGTCTGCACGTCGCCCTCGCGGAACTCGACGTTGTGCACCCCGGCGGCATCCGCCGCGCGCGCCGCGCGCCGGACGGCGTCCGGGTCCCGCTCGACACCGACGACGCTGCCCTCCGGGCCCACGAGCTCGGAGGCGAGGCGGGACACGTTCCCCGCGCCGCTGCCGAGATCGAGAACCCGCATCCCGCGGGACAACCCTGCCGACGCGAGCACCCGTCGGGTCAGCGGATCGAGCACCTCCCCCTGTGCGAGCAGGCGTTCCTCCTCTGCCTCCCGGTCCGCCGTCAAGTACTCCCGTTGCCCCATGCGATCCCCCCGAGCGTCCGATTGATGGAGCACCCTAGTGGTGAACTCTCAGCGAGGCGCGAGGGCTGTGAGGGTGCGTTCCCCGCCCGGATCGCCTGCGGTGGCGGGGACGAGGACCACCTCGTCGAGGCCGGCGGCGGCGTAGGCGTCGAGCCGCTCGCGCACGGTGGCGAGGTCGCCGACCAGGCCGATCCGGTCCGCGGCCTCGGCCGGTATCGCGGCGAGGAGCTCGTCGCGGCTTGCGCCGGCCTGGGCCATCTCCACCGCCCCGCCGAGGCCCGCGGCGACGAACATCTCGCCGTACCCGGCGACCTCGAGGTACCCGACGAGGCTCTGCAGCACCTGCGCGCGGGCCTCCGGGGTCGGGTCGACGGCGGCGGGGATCCACGCCGCCAGCCGCGGCGCCGGGCGGCCCAGGCGCTGCGCCGCCGCGTCGAGCTTCCCGCGGTAGCCCTTGGCCAGCTCGGGGTTGACGAGGTCGAGCACCATGCGGTCGGCGTGCTCCGCGGCGACGGCGATCGCCCGGTCACCGAACGCGGCGAGGGTGATCGGGCCGCCGGGCGGGTCCAGCCGCAGCCGGTACCCGTGGCTGGACACCAGCTCGCCCTCGTAGTCGGCGATCTCCCCGCTGTAGAGGGCCCGCAGGGCCTGCACGCTCTCGGCCATCGTGGTCACCGCGCGGCGCCGGGACCGCCCGTGCATGCGCTCGACCACGCGCAGGCTCGACGTCCCCAGCGCCACCCCGACCGGCCGGCGGACCAGCGCGGCGGTGGACGCGGCGGCGCGGGCGATCGAGGCCGGGTCCCGGACGGACACCGGGATCGGGCCGACCGTGAGGTCGATCTGCCGCGTGGCCAGCCCGGCCGCGGTGGCCAGCGCGAACGCGTCCCAGACGAATCCCTCGCCGACCCAGAGGTCCCGGTAGCCGAGCCGATCGGCCACGACGGCCGTGCGCATCTCCTCGTCGGGCGGGACGTCGGGTCGCGACGCGATGACCACGGTGAGCTCCATGGGAACGCCCAACGTCAGGTGTCCCGCGTGTTGTTCCGCCGGCGGACGACGACGCCCACCCAGGCCGGCCGCCGGGCGTTCACCTCAGAGCGCTCGCACACCAACTACGTACGTCACACACGAACTGCAGTTGGTGCGCGAGCACCAGGCTTCGTGTGTGAGGGGGCCCGGGGGCAACTCAGGGCCGATCGAACTCGCTCCTGCGCACACCGGCCAGGAACTCCGACCAACCGGCCGCTGCGTACCGGTGCGGGGCCGGCGTGCGGTCCTTCGTGTCGCGCACGGCCACCCCGTCGGTCAGGAACGCTCATCGAGCGGACGGCGCCGCACTGGCCCTGCGCCCTCCCTGCTCGCCCACGGAGAGGCGCCCGACTTCACAGACTTCGGCCCAGGTGTGTGAAGTGGCCCTACTGCGGGTCGGGGGCTGCGGCGATCGCTGCGGCCACCAGGTCGGCGGCCGTGCTGGCCCGGGTGCGGCGGCCTCGGTCGTAGTGCTGGGTGGTGGCGATCGTGGCGTGCCCGACGTCGGCCTGGACGTGCTGGATGCGGGCGTCCTGCTCCAGCGCGATCGTGACGTAGGCGTGGCGCAGGGCGTGCGGGTGCACGCGGTCGGCGACGCCGTCGAGGGCGGGGCCGGCATGGGCGGCGATGCGACGCAGCAGGGTGTAGAGGTCGATGCGGGAGCAGCGGCCGCCGTCCCGGGTGGCGATCATCGGTGCGGCGTCGGCGGTGGTGCGGCCGCGGCGGGCGGGGACGGCGGTGCCGGCGAGGCGGTCCCGCTCGGCCAGGTAGGCCGTGAGCGCATCGCGCACGAGGTCGGTGACGTACACCTCGCGGTGCAGTCCCCCCTTGCCCAGCACGCGGAGGACGTCGTCGCCGCCGGTGCGGTAGAGGTCGTCGCGGTCGAGGCCGACGAGCTCGGAGATGCGCAGCCCCGAGGTCAGGAGCGAGACGACGGCCACCGCGCGCAGGGCGTACAGCCGCGCCAGGCGACGGCTGCGCGAGTACGGCAGCCGGGCCGCGGCCATGAGGAGGGCCTTGAGCTGCTCGGCGGTGAGCCGGACGGTCGGCGAGGCGTCCCGGGCGCTGGACGAGAGCCCCAGGCGGGCCCGGTTGAGCGCGGCCGGGTTCGCCGCGACGACACCGCTCTCCGCGAGGTGGCCGTACAGCGCGGACAGCGTGGACAGCATCCGCTGCCGCGTGCGCCGCTGCGCGCCGGCCTCGTCGAGCGCGTGCAGCCATGCCTTGACGTGCCCGGCCGTCGCGGCGCGGGGGTCGAGGGCGCGGCGGGCGCACCAGCGGAACCAGGCGATGTCGTGCAGCGGGCCCGGCGCGGCGGCGGGTGGCCCGGGGCGCGGCGGCGCGTCGGTGGGGTCGACCCACGCGATCGGGACACCCAGCGCGTAGGCGTACGTGCGGCGGGTGCCGGCGTTGGCGTACTGGGAGAGCCAGTCGAGCAGCTGGGCCCGCAGGACCTCCGGGTCGGCGACGCCGGGCCAGTCCGACTCGTCGCCGGGCACGGCGGGCGGCCGGGAGCGGTCGAGCGACTCCAGGACAGCGAGGGCGTCCTGGGTCATGTCACTCCTCCTGCGTCACCGGCCGTGCAGGCCGACGATACGCGTGGTGATCAAGGTCGTCCGGCGGTGCCCTACGGCCTGGCCGACGCGGTGATCGGCGGTCCGGCCGGAGCCCCGGAGTCCGGCACCCCGGCGTAGTCGGGCAGCTCGACGCCGTTGATCGCGCCCTCGACCAGCTCCATGAGCGCCTCCATGTCGGGCTCCGGGCCCGGCTCCGCGCCCGGAGCCGGGGCCTCGCGGCTCTGTACGTGCATCCGGCCGATCTCCTGGTTGGCCTCGACGAACGGGCGCATCCGCGCCTCGTAGCCCGCGAACCCGGCCTCCGGGTCCCACCCGGCGGCGGCCAGCTCCCCGGCCAGCAGGTAGGCGCCGACCAGAGCCAGCCCGGTGCCACCCCCGGACATCGGAGACGAGCAGAACGCGGCGTCCCCGAGCAGCCCCACCCGTCCCCTCGACCAGCGGTCCATCACGACCTGGGCGACCTGGTCGAGGTAGAAGTCCGGGGTGTCGTCCAGGTGCGCGAGGATGCGCGGGGTCAGCCAGCCGAAGCCGGCCATCCGCTCGCGCAGCAGGCGCTTCTGGGCCGCGACGTCGCGGTGGTCGACGTCGAAGTCGGCCGAGGGGAAGGAGAACATGGCCATCGCCCGGGTGGCGTCCTGGATCGGCCGCAGGCCGGCGGAACGGCCAGACGCCGGGTCCTGGTAGTCGATCAGCCAGCGGTCCAGCCCGAACTCGTTGGGCACGCTGTGGAAGGCCAGCACCAGCCCGAGATGGCGGACGAACCGCTCGCGCGGCCCGAACACCGTCGCGCGCAGTGCCGAGTGCAGCCCGTCCGCGCCGATCACCAGGTCGAAGCGTCGCCGGGCGCCGCCCGCGAAGGTCACATCGACCCCGTCCGCGTCCTGGGCGAGCTCAGCGATCCGGTCGCCGAAGACGTACTCGACACCGTCGCGGGTGTCGTCGTGGAGCACCCGGGACAGGTCCCCGCGCAGGATCTCGATCTCCGCGATGAACCCGTCGCCGCCGTGGTCGTCCGCGCGGAAGGTCTCCAGCACGTTCCCGTCCACGTCCACCGTGTACGCGCCGGCGGTGTCCGTGCAGGCCGCGCGCACCACCGCGTCCAGCCCCATGCGCCGGATCACCTCCTTGGCCACCCCGCGCGCGTCGACCGCCTGTCCACCGGGACGCAGCCCGGGGGCCCGCTCGACCACGGTCACCTCGGCCCCCCGGCGGTGCAGCCAGTGGGCCAGCGCGGGACCCGCGATGCTCGCCCCCGCCACCAACACCCTGGTACCGCTCACAGCGCCCCCTGCTCGTCAGATTCGTGCCGATGATGTGGAGTCGGGTCCGCCCCCACCCGGACGATCAGACTCGGGCGCGGCCAGGAAATCATCGCTCCTCGGCGCGACTGCGCATCACCCGCGGTCGAGGTCGATCCGGATCGTGAGCATCCGGTTGCCGTCGGCCAGCGCGCGCAGCAGCACGCCGTCGAGCCGGTAGCCGGGCCGGCCGCGGCCGAGGGCACGGTGGCGGGCGCCGGCGTCGTCGTCGGGCAGCGGGTGGGCGGTGCCGGTCCGCCAGCGGCTGCGCAACCCGTCGCGCAACCGAGGCGGCCGCGCCTTGACCCGCACCCGCGGATCGACCCGCAGGTTGCGCACGTACGCGCTCCGCTCGCCCAGCGGCGCGAACAGCCAGAAGGTGTCGCCGTCGAGGCCGTTGGCCACCGGGACCCGCCGGACCCGGCCCGTGCGCCGCCCGACCGTCTCGAGCACGGCGTACGTCGGTGGCTCGAGCCCGCGCGCGATCACGCCCGCCACCAGCGGGTTGATCAGCTTGTTCTGCATCCGGAGGATCCGGGGCCGTTCGCTCTGGTCCGGCACTGCTGCTCCTCGGGTTCGTCGGCGGGACACCCTCCGAGGACGAGACAGGGCCCGCAGGCGTGACAGCTCGGTGGCGCAGGATCAGGACTCGGCGCCGGCGAGCCACCGCCTCGCGGTGCGGATCGGATCGCCGGGGGTGTGGGCGATCGCGGTGGCGAGCAGCAGCCTGGCCTGCCAGGGGCTGAGGCCGCTGGCCATCAGGGCACCGGCGTCGGCGAGGCTGGCGCCGGCGCCGCTGTAGTGGCCGTGGATCGGGCCGGCGGCCACCCGGCTGGCCACGGCGACGGGCACGCCGCGGTGGAGCAGGGCGACCGTGCGTCGGGTCAGCTCCGGGGTGGCGTTGCCGTCGCCGAACGCGGCGACGACGAACCCGTCGGCGCCGGCTCGGATCGCCGCGTCGAGGGCGGTGGTGTCGGCACCGAGGTACTGGGGGATGACCTCGACCCGGGGCAGGTGGGCGGGCGTGGGCAGCGGGGGAGGGGCCGGGGGCGGGCGGTGCTCGACGAGGCCCTCGGATCCGGCGGTCGCGACGGGGTCGGTTCCCGGCACGGCGAAGGCGCGCCGCGCCGTCGTGTGCAGCTTGCGGATCCCGATCGCGGGCCAGATCTGCCCGTCGAAGCCGACGGTGACCCCGGGCCGGCCGCGGCAGGCCCATTCGAGGGCGGTGGTGAGGTTCGCCGGGCCGTCCGTCTCGGGGTGGTCGAGGGGGAGTTGGGCGCCGGTGACGACCACCGGCGTGTCGTGGTGGTGGACCAGGGCGAGCAGGAAGGCGGCCTCCTCCAGGGTGTCCGTGCCGTGGGTGATCACCACGCCGTCGTGGCCCGCCGCGTGGACGTGCACGGCTCGTGCCAGGTCGAGCAGGTCGTCGGTGCTGGTGGCCGAGGAGAGCCTGGCGGCGAGGTCGATCGGTGTGACGACCGCGCCGGCGGGTTGCCGGCTCGCCTCCAGCAGGTCGTTGGCGGTGGCGGCGACGGCCCGTTCCGTGCCACGCGTGCGGGACGCGATCGTGCCGCCCGTGGCGAGCAGGGCGATCCGTGCGCTCATCCCCGGGCGTCTGGGGGCCGGGTCGCGGTGAGGTCCTGCGGCCGGATCGGGACCCGGTGGATGTCGGCGCCGGTGGCGTGGCGGACGGCGGCGGCGACGGCGGCGGGGACCGAGAGCATGGGTGGCTCGCCGACCCCGGTCAGGCCGTAGGGGGAGTCGGGGCGCGGGTGTTCGACGATGTCGAGGTGGTGGGTGCCGACGTCGGCGGCTGTCGGGATGAGGTAGTCGGTGAAGCCGGGGTTGAGGATGCGCCCGTCGCGGACCTGGATCTCCTCCATGACCGCGAGGCCGAGGCCCTGCACGATGCCGCCGTGCATCTGACCGGCCACCCCGAGGGGGTTGACGGCCTTCCCGACGTCCTGGGCGCAGGCGACCTCGACGACCTCGACGGTGCCGAGCTCGGCGTCGACGTCGACGGTGACGCGGTGGGCCGCGAACGCGTAGGCGACGTGGGCGTCGCCCTGCCCGTCCTCGTCGAGCGGTGAGGTCGTCCGGTGGCGGAAGACCGCGGTCTCGTCGATCTCCTCGTCGAGGAGCTCGGCCAGGGGGATCGGGCCGGTCGGGGCGTGCACGACGCCGTCCTGGAGCCGCAGGTCGTCGCCGGCGCCGCCGGCGCGGGCGAGCAGCTCGCCGCGGACCCGGCGGCAGGCCTCCTGGACGGCGCCGCCGGACATCCAGGTCTGCCGCGAGGCCGACGCGGTCCCGGCGTCGCCGACGGTGGTGTCGGTGGGGAGGAACCCGACGTCGGTGACGCCGAGCTCGGTGCGGACGATCTGCTGCTGGACGGTGACCAGCCCCTGGCCGACCTCGCTGGCGGCGGTCTGGACCTGGGCGGCGGGCCGGCCGTCGGGGCCCAGGAACAGGCGCACGCGGGCGGTGCCGTAGTCGTCGACCCCGGCGGACTTGCAGATGTTCTTGATCGAGAGGCCGTAGCCGACGCCGCGGACGGCCGGGGCACCGTCGGTGCGCGGTGGCGCGGGGGGACGGGCGGCGACGCGCTCGAGCAGTTCGGCGACCGGAGCGGGCCCGTGGACGGTCTGCCCGGTGGCCATCGTGGATCCGGTGGTGACGGCGTTGCGCAGGCGCAGCTCGACCGGGTCCATGCCGAGCGCGCGGGCGAGCTCGTCCATCTGCGACTCGTAGGCGAAGCACACCTGGATCGCGCCGAAGCCGCGCATCGCCCCGCACGGGGGGTTGTTGGTGTAGACGACGCGGGAGTCGACGTGGACGGTGGGCACGGCGTAGGGCCCGGCGGCGAAGCACCCGGCGTTGCCGGCCACCGCGGGCGAGGTCGACGCGTAGGCGCCGCCGTCGAGCAGGATGTCGGCCTCGACGGCGAGCAGGCGCCCGTCGCGGGTGGCGGTGTGGGTGTAGCGCATGCGTGCGGGGTGGCGGTGCACGTGCCCGACGAAGGACTCCCGCCGCGGGTAGCTCATGGCCACGGGCCGCCCGGTGCGCAGGGCCAGCAGCGCGGCGTGCGCCTGGACGCTGAGGTCCTCGCGGCCGCCGAAGGCACCGCCGACCCCGGCGAGGGTGAGGCGCAGCTGCGCGGGCGGCAGCCCCAGCGCGTCGGCGAGCTGGTCGCGGTCGATGTGCAGCCACTGGGTGGAGCACCGCAGGTGGATACCGCCGGTTCCGGTGGGCTCGGCCAGGCAGGACTCCGGCCCGAGGAAGGCCTGGTCCTGCATGCCCACGTGGTACTCGCCGCTGACCCGGACGAGGTCCGGGTCGTCGGGAACGGGGCCGCCGTGGCGCAGCCGGAGGTGCCGCACGAGGTTGCCCCCGGGGTGCAGGCTCGCGGTGGCGGGTTCGGCGGCGGTCTCGGCATCGGTGATCGCGTCGAGGACCTCGTAGTCGACGACGACGGCGTCGGCGGCCCGGCGAGCGGTCACGGGGCTGGTCGCGGCGACCACGGCGACGGGTTCCCCGGCGTAGCGGGCCAGCCGGTCGGCCAGCACGGGTTGGTCCCGGCGTTCGAGCCCGAACCGGTTCGTGCCGGCGATGTCGTCCGCGGTGAGGACGGCGAGAACCCCCGGGATCGCCAGCGCGGGTGCGGTGTCGATCCCGCGGATGCGGGCGTGGGGGTGCGGGCTGCGCACGGTGGCGCCGTGCACCATGCCGGGTACGTGCAGGTCGGAGGAGAACTCGAACTCGCCGCGGACCTTGGCCGGCCCGTCGGGGCGGGCGGCGGCACCGCCGACGCCGAGGCCGGGATCGGTGGCGGTGCGCGGGCGTTCCGGGGCCAGGCTCATCCGTCCAGGTCCTTCCGCCGCTGCGCGGCCAGCGCCACCGCGTCGAAGATGCCGTGGTAGCCGGTGCACCGGCACAGGTTGCCCGCGAGCGCCTCGCGGGTCTGCTCGCCGGTGGGGTCGGGGTGGTGGGCGAGCAGGTCGTGCACGGCGACCACCAGGCCCGGGGTGCAGAATCCGCACTGCACGGCGCCGCAGTCGAGGAAGGCCTGCTGGACGGTGTCGAGCTCCCCGTTGTCCGGGCTGAGACCCTCGATGGTGGTGACCGCGTGCCCGTCGACCTGGTGCGCGGGCACCAGGCAGGAACAGGCGGTGCGGCCGTCGAGGGCGACCAGGCACGAGCCGCACTCGCCCTGCTCGCAGGCGTTCTTGGTGCCACGCAACCCGCAGCGTTCCCGCAGCGCGGTCAGCAGGCTCTCGCCGGGCGGCACGTCGTGCAGGGTGGTCTCGGTCCCGTTGACGGTGAACGTCAGCATGTGCGGCTCCAGGCCTGCCGGGCGCAGCGGGTCACCAGCACGGCGGTGACCCGTCGCCGGTGCTCGGCGGTGCCGCGCAGGTCGTCGATCGGGGCGGCGTCGCGGGCGGCGTGGCGGCCCAGCTCCGTCCACCACTCCTCGTCGGGGGCGGTGCGACCGGACCAGTCGAGCTCGCGGGTGCCGAAGGCTTCCGCCGTGCGGGCGCGCCGCGGTGTGGGCGCGACCGAGCCGAGTGCCACCCCGAGGTGGCGCCGATCCGGGTCGATCCGCACGGCGACGGCGGCGACGGAGATGACCATCGCCTGCCGGGTGCCCGTCTTGGCGAACGCCTCACCCCTGGCCGTCGTCGTGCGCACCGCGGTGATCAGCTCGTCGGGGGCGAGGACGGTGCGGCCGGGCCCGAGGAAGAACTCGTCGCTGCGGACCTCCCGGGTCCCGCGGACCGAGGCGAGCTCGATGGACGAGTCGCCGGCGAGCATCGGGAGCAGGGTGTCCCCGGCGGGGGACGCCGTGGCGATGTTGCCGCCCAGCGTCGCGCGGTGGCGGATCGGCGGGGACCCGACCAGGCGCGCCGCGGCGACCAGGCCGGGCAGGTGCGCAGCGAGCTCGTCGACGACCCGCGTGAGCGGCAGCGTCGCCCCGATGCGCACCCGGTCGCCGTTGACCTCCCAGCCGCCGAGTTCGGCGACGTCGCTGAGGTCGATCACCTCGTCGAGCCGGCGCCGGCCCTCGTTGACCGCGACCATCACGTCGGTGCCGCCCGCGACGACCGTGGCGGACGGCCGCTCGGACCGCATGGCCAGCGCATCGGACAGCGACGTCGGCTTGAGGTAGTGCTGGTCCACGGTCGTCCTCACTCCGTCCTCCCGGCCGGGGCGTACCCCGCGGCGGACTCCGGTTCGTCGGCCGCGGCCGCCCCCACGGGCAGTTCGTGCATCCACACCGCGGCCACCGCGGACACGAGCGCCGCGACGCTCATGTAGACCGCGATCGCCGTCCAGCTCCCGGTCGCCGCGAGCAGGCTGGTCGCGATCAGCGGGGCGATCGCGCTGCTGATCACGGTGCCGAGGGTGTAGCCGAGGGACAGGCCGCTGTAGCGCACCGGTGCGGGGAACACCTGCGCGAAGAACGTCGGCATCACCCCGTAGTTGGCGGCGTAGGGGAGGAACAGGAGCACGAACCCGACCAGCATCCAGGCGAACGAGCGGGTCTCGAGCAGCAGGAACCACACGGGGGAGAGCAGCGCCATCGCGACGGCGCCGGAGATGAAGACGGCCTTGCGGCTCACGCGGTCCGACAGCGCGCCGAAGGCGGGGATGGCCACGATGGTCACCACGTTGATCAGCAGCACCAGGGTGAGCATCGTGCTGCGCGACATCCCGAGGGTGCCGGTGCCGTACGTCAGCACGTACACGGTGCCGACGTAGAAGACCACGCCGGCCCCGGCGTAGGACAGCATCATCAGGATCGTCAGCAGCCAGTGGCGGGTGACGACCTCACGCAGCGGGGCCCGTCGGGTCTGACCGCGGGCCGCGGCGCGGGTGAACTCGGGGCTCTCGCTGATCCGGATCCGCACCACGAAGCACGCCACGAGCAGGACGACGCTCAGCCAGAACGGGACCCGCCACCCCCACGAAAGGAACGACTCCTCGGACATGCCCGAGACGCTCAGGAACGCGAGGTTGGCCAGCAACAGCCCCCAGCCGGCGCCGGTGTTGACCAGCGCCCCGAACAGGCCGCGCCGACCGGGGTGGGCGTGCTCGACGCTCATCAGCACGGCGCCGCCGTACTCCCCGCCCAGCGACAGGCCCTGGAACACGCGCAGCAGCACCAGCAGCAGCGGGGCGGCGATCCCGATCGAACCGTGGGAGGGCAGCAGCCCGATCGCCAGCGTCGAGCACCCCATCAGCGCGAGCGTGGCGATCAGGACCGGCTTGCGCCCGAAGCGGTCCCCGAACAGCCCGAAGATCGCCCCGCCGATCGGGCGGGCCATGAAGGCCACGGCGAACGTCGACAACGAGAGCAGGGTGGCGATCCGCGGGTCGTTGTCGGGGAAGAACACCTTCGGGAACACCAGCGCGGCCGCGGTGCCGTAGACGAAGAACTCGTACCACTCGATGGCGGTGCCCAGCAGGCTCGCCGAGACCACCCGGACGGGACGGCCGGGGGCGGGTGACGGGTCGGGTGGCGTCATTGCGGTGCCCTCTCGCTGGTGCCCAGGTAGCGCACGACCGCGTCGTGCACGATGTCGGCCTCGTCCCGCAGCGCGGCAAGAGCGAGGTAGTCGTCGTCGAGCAACCCGCCGGCGTCGGGTACCCCGAACATGACGGTGGGCACGCCGCGCGCGGCCGGCCCGCCCGCGTCGAACGTGCCGCCGTACACGCGGTGGCGGACCTCGCCGAGGCGCGCGCGGATCGCATCGTCCAATGGCGCCAGCACGTGGCGGCGGTCCGCGTCGAGGTGGTGCGGCAGCATCGCCACCCCTTCGGTGACGCTCATCGTGCAGCCGTGCGGGGCGTCCCCGAGCCGCTCGCGCAGGCCGGCGGCCAGCTCGGCGGTGGCATCGGCGGGAGACGTCCCGGGCAGCAGCCGGCGGTCCACGGTGATCCGGGCCCGGGACGGCAGCGTGTGCGGCGCCAGCGGGTCGTAGCTCACCAGGTAGGGCACGACCTGCTCGGCCCCCAGGTCGGGGTGGGTGTGTGCCGCGGCCAGGCGGTCGAGCTGGCGCAGCGCGACGACGACGTCAGCGGTCGCGTCGATCACCCGCCCCGCGGCAGGCGGCGTGGAGGAGTGCGTGGCCCGGCCCTGCAGGTCCACGTGGACGTCCACCCGCCCGCGGTTCCCCACGGTGACGGCGAAGTCGGTGCAGAACAGCTCGACCACGAGGTCGGGCGTCGTCGGCAGGGCCTCGAGGATCGCGGTGGAGCAGCCGTGGCTGGAGCGCCCCTCGTTGTTCACGCACAGCCAGAGCGAGCCGCGGGTGATGCCGCCGGTGGCGCCGAGGCGGCGCAGCAGTTCGAGGAGCACCGCCTGGTGGGCCTTGTTCTGGGTGACACCCTGCCCGAACACGGCGAGGTCGGCGCCGTCCGGGGTCGGCCGGAGGTCTCCCGACCACGGGTCGGCCATCTGGTTGTGGTGCTGGGTCGGGGTGTAGGCCATGAGCATCAGCGCGGGGCCGGGCGCCTCGGCCTGCACGTGCACCGCGAACTGCTCGAGCGGCAGGTCGACCACCCGGGCCCCGGGCACCCGCTCGGCCAGTGCCGCGAAGCGCGGCCGCAGCGCGCGGTGGTAGGCGAGCAGGACCGGGTCGTCGGGCGCGATGAGCGTCTGCGCCCCCATGGGAACGGCCGAGGGCACCCGCGCCAGCGCCCGCAGGTCCTCGACCAGCTCCTGGCCCGCGAGCTCCTGCCCCTTCGGGTCCGCCGCGGCGCTCACGCCGCCACCCTCGGGGCCAGCGCGTGCAGACCGGGGAGGACCTGTTCACCGAACCCGGTGATCAGCTCCGAGGGCAGGGTGTAGTTGCCGACGTGGCGCAGGTAGAACCCGGTGGCGCCGGCGTCGACGGCCTGCCGGGCCCGGTCGAGGATCTCGTCGGCCGTGCCGAACAGGCAGAACGTGCGCGCGAAGCGCACCGCCATCTCGTCGCTGACGTAGCGCGAGGCGTGGGTGATCGCCTCCTCCCAGTCCTCGGCGTGCACCATGTCGGGATAGACGTCGGGCACCGGCGGCGGTGGAGGCAGCTCGATGCCGGCCAGCCGCAGGAAGTCCTGGGCACCGATCGTCGCCATGTGCAGGCAGATCGGCTTGAGCACCCGGGCGTCGCGCTCGATGTCGTCGGTCAAGGCGCAGAACGCCCCGACGGTCACGTCCGGCATCGCGCGCCCCGCAGCCCGGGCGCCCTCGGCCACCGCGCCCACCGTGCGGGCCAGGGTCTCCGGAGACACCCCTGCCAGTGTCAGCACCCCGTCGGCGACCTCGCCGGCCAGCCGCAGGGTCCGCGGCCCGGAGGCCGCGAGGTGCACCGGCACGGATCCGGTCGGGCGGTGCAGGTGCACTCCGCGACCGTTGATCGTGACCGTCTCGCCGTCGAGCAGGCCCCGGATCTCGGCGATGCCCGCCCGCAGCTGCGCCCGGGTGCTGGGCGGGAGCCCGATCGGTTTCACCGAGCTGTCACCCGTGCCCAGCCCCAGCCAGACCCGCCCCGGGGCGAGCTCGGCGACGGTGTTCACCGCCGAGGCGACGACGCTGGGGAAGCGGGTCGCCACGTTCGTCACCGCCGAGGCCAGCGTGATCCGCTCGGTGCGGTCGGCCGCGAGCCCCATCGCCACCCACACGTCGCGCCAGAGCAGCTGGGAGTCCGCGATCCACGCGGTGTCGAACCCGAACCGCTCGCTGCGCGCGACCTCGTCGGCCACGTCGGCGACGGACATCGCCGGTGGGAAGCGGACGCCCACACGCACACGGGAAGTCATGAGCGGGCACGGTAGTAAGATGTCGGACATCGCACAAGTACGATGTCCGACATCGAACAGGAGTGCTAGGGTCTCGCCGTGAGCAGCACTGAGCCGGCCTCCCCAGCGCGCCCACGCGAGAATCCCGGCGTCTACACGGCGCTGTCCCGCCGGCCCGTGACCGAGGTGATCACCGAGGTGATCACCGAACGGATCCGGTCGGGAAGCCTGCAGCCGGGGGACAAGCTCCCCGCCGAGCCCGAACTGGCCCGGCAGCTACAGGTGGGGCGGGGAAGCGTGCGGGAGGCGATCCGGACGCTGCACACCCTGGGGGTGCTGCAGGTCGTGCGGGGCCGCGGCACCTTCGTCGCCGAGCCCATGGGCCAGTCCCACTCGGAGCAGTTCGTCGGTCTGAGCTCGGTGGGCGGCACCGAGCTCGCCCAGGTCCTCGAGCTGAGGATCGCGCTGGAGACCGCAGCGGTCTCGCTGGCGTGCGTGCGGGCCACCGAGGACGACCTGGCCGAGATGCAGCGGCGGGCCGCCGACCACGAAGCGGCCGCCGAGCGAGGGGACGTCCACGCCGAGCACCGCACGGACGAGGACTTCCACGACTCCCTGTTGCAAGCGGCGCACAACCAGAACCTGCACTCGATGTATCGCATGATCGTGCCCCAGATGTCGGACTTCCGGCTGGAGACGCTCAAGCTCGAACGGTCGAGCCAGCGGTTCGTGCCCGGGCACCGCGACATCCTCAACGGGATCATCGCCCGGTCACCCCGCGAGAGCGGCAACGCGGTCGCCCGGCACATCGCGGGGCTGTACAAGGAGCTGCGCGCCGCGGTCGAGGAGTCCGGCGCGTCGGGCCGTCCCATGCTCGAGTTCTCCGAGCTGATCTCCTGCTTCACCTCCGACCCCGAAGCAGCCGGCTAACACACACTCACCGCCCCGCTCACACACCAACATCGGCGCTCGCACACCAACTGCAGTTCGTGTGCCGGCACCAGAGTTGGTGTGTGAGCGGCTGCGTGCTGCTCGCACGGCGCTGACGACAGGGGTCCTAGTCCGCGGGGCCGCCCGGGCACAGTCATGCCAACGAAACACACGTTTCGTTGGTTCATGATTCGATCGATATAACACAAACAGGTTCGAACGGTTCGAAAACTATGAACTGATAGCCTGCGAAACCATGATCGACGAGGCCGTACGCTGCGGCTACAGCAAGTGCCGGGCCGAGCTGCCCCCGCCCGGGCCGCAGGGCGGCAGGCGCCGCTCCTTCTGCCGCGAGACCCGCTGGCCGGGCGGGCGTAGCTGCGCCCAGATGGCGCGGGCGGAACGCGACGCCCTGGACGCGCTCGGCCTCGACGCGGGGCGCGTGACGTTCCAGCTGGACGCCGACCGGCTGCGCGAGCACGTCGACGCGCTGCGCGGGCCGGTGGCGGAGCTGGCCGAGGCCCTCGACGCGGTCCGGGCGCGGCTCGACGAGGTGGAGGGGGGTGCGCTCGCCGCCGTGGAGGCGGCCAACCGGGGCTCGGCGGAGGCCGAGTCGGCGCGGGTCGAGGCGCAGGAGGCCCGGGAGCGGGCGGAGCGGGATGCCCGGGTGGCGCGGGGGCAGGCCGGGCAGGCGGCGGAGGAGAAGGCGGCCGCCGTGGAGCGGGCCGCCGCCGCGGCGCGGCAGGCCCTGGAGGCCACCGAGGCGCTGGGTGCCGCCCGTCAGCAGGCGCAGGAGTCGGTCGCGGCCCGGGAGGACGCCGAGGAACGCGCGCTCGCCGCCGACCACCGGGCGGCCGAGGCCCTCGCGGCGGTCCGGGAAGCGACGGTGCGTACGGAGCGTGCGGTCACCGAGCGGGATGCCGCGCGCGACCGTGCCGAGGAGCGCCGGGCGGAGACGGAGTCCGTCCGTGCCGAGCTGGCCGATGCGCGGTCCCGGCTGGCGACGGCCCAGGCCGGGGAGGAGCGGACCCGCGCCGAGCTGGCGGACGCGCGCACCGGGCTCGCCTCGGCCGGGGCGGACCGCGACGAGGCCGTCGCGACGCTCGCCGCCGAGCGGGATGCCCGGCACCGCTGCGACCGCGAGCTCGCCCGAGCCAGGGACCGTGCGGAGTCCGAGGCGGCCCTGCGCGCCCGCGCGGAGGCGGACCTGGAGCGTGCCCGCGCCGACGCGACGCAAGCGCGGGAGGCGGGGGCGGCGGAGCTACGGGCTCTGGTGACGGCGGCGATCCGCGACGCCGCGCAGACGACCGATGCCGGACCGCCGGATGCGTGATGCCGGCGGAGCGCGTCACCAGGGAACCGGGTGGCCGTCCCTGGTGAACGTGCTCGTGGGGCGGGCGGTCCAACCGGCCAGGAACGCCCGGCACGCCTCGGCGGCGGCGCCGAGCGCGGCGTCGGTGCGGTGCAGCAGCCCGACCGGGCGCAGCTGCGGGCCCGGGTCGACGGTGTGCACGGCCACGGGCGGCCGCCCGGGCGCCTCCGCGACCGATCGCGCGACGAGCGCGACGCCGAGGCCGTGGGCGGCGAGGTCGCGCAGCCTCGGCAGGTGCGTGCTCTCGAACGGCACGCGCGGGGCGAAGCCGGCCGCGGCCGCGAGCCGGTCGAGGATCGCGCGCAGGCCGCTGTCGGCGGGCAGGCAGACGAACGGCTCGTCGCGCAGCGCGGCCATCGGCAGGGGGTCGGTTCCCGCGAGGGGATGGCCCGGCGCCGTGACGAGCACCAGCTCGTCGGTGAACAGCGGGGTGCGCGCGTACCGGGCGGGGAGTCCGGGCGGTGTGGGGCCGATCGCGAGGTCCAGGTCGCCGTGGTCGAGGCCGTCGAGCAGGCGGCGCAGCGCCCCGGACCCCAGCGCGAGCTCGACGCCCGGGTGCTGCCGGTGGAACGTGGCGAGGGCGGCCGGCAGGTCGAACGGGTCGAGGGCCTGGATCGCGCCGATCCGCACGCGCCCGGCCAGGCCTCCGGCGAGCCCGGCGAGGTCGTCGCGGACGGCGTCGAGCTCGGCGATGGCCCGCCGCGCCCGGCCGAGGACCAGCTCGCCGGCGTGGGTCAGCGCGACGGTGCGGGTGGTGCGGTGCAGCAGCCGCGAGCCGACCTCGGCCTCCAGCCTGCGGATCTGCACCGAGACGGCGGGTTGGGCGACCCGCAGGTGCTCTGCGGCCCGGGTGAACCCGCCGTGCCGGACGACCGCATCGAGGTACACGAGCTGGCGCAACTCCACGGATTCATAGTGCACGGCCATGAGTGTCAGCACGAACATGTCTTGGACTTATGAGTGGCACCGCCCCACGATGGCGGCATGCGCTGGTTCATCACTGGTTCCTCGGCCGGGTTCGGCCGCCTCCTCGCCGAGACCCTGCTCGCCCGCGGCGAGACCGTCGTCGCGACGGCCCGCAACCCGCAGGCCCTCACCGATCTCGTCGACGAGTACCCGGACGCGGTGCTCGCGCTCCCGCTGGACGTCACCGACGCCGGCCAGGTGCGCGCGGCGGTCGACGCCGCCGTGGCCGCGGGCCCGATCGACGTCCTGGTCAACAACGCCGGCCACGGGCTGCTCGGCGCGCTGGAGGAGCTCTCGGACGAGCAGATCCACGAGGTGCTCGGGGTCAACCTGCTGGGCGTGCTCGCCGTCACCCGCGCCGTGCTCCCGCACATGCGGACCCGGCGCCGGGGGCACATCGTGCAGCTGTCCTCGGTCGGCGGCGTGGTCGGGAACCCGGGTCACGCGATCTACGCCACCAGCAAGTTCGCGCTGGAAGGTGCGTCGGAGGCGCTCGCCGGGGAGGTGGCGCCGTTCGGGATCCGGGTGACGATCGTCGAGCCGGGCCCCTTCCGCACCGAGTTCCTCGGCCGCTCCATGGCGCGCGCCACGCCGATCCCGGACTACGAGGACGGCCCGGCCGGCGCGTTGCGGGCCCGGGACGGGCACGGGAAGCAGCCCGGCGACCCGGTCCGGGCGGTCGAGGCGATCATCGACGCCGTCCACTCGCCGTCGTCGCCGCTGCGGTTGCCGCTGGGCCGCTCGGCCGTCGAGCGGATCCGCGCGAAGCTGACCGGACAGCTCGCCGATCTGGAGGCCTGCGCCGAGGTGGCGATCGCCGCGGACCGATGAGTTCCGGGCGTTCCGCCGGTCTGCCGGTCATGGGAACCGATCTGGTCATCGAGGAACGAGCCGCGCAGCCGTACGTGGCGGTCCGGCGCACGATCACCGTGCAGACCTTCCCCGAGGTCGCCGACCGCCTTCCCGGGGTGTTCGGGTGGCTCGCGGAGCGTGGGGTCGCCCCGGCCGGTGCGCCGTTCTTCCGGTACCTCGTGATCGACATGGAGCGGGAGCTCGACGTCGAGGCGGGCGTGCCGGTCACGGCGCCAGTCGACAGCGACAGCGACGGCGACGTCCTCGCGGGTGTGCTGCCGGCCGGCCGGTACGCCACGGTCACGCACACCGGGCACCCGGACGAGCTGATCGCCGTCACCGGAGCTCTCCTCGACGAGGCCGCGGCACGCGGCCTGACCTGGGACGCCACCGAGACCGAGCGTGGAACCCGATGGGGGTGCCGGCTGGAGCTCCTGCTCACGAACCCGGCCGAGCAGCCGGACCCGAGCACGTGGGAGACCGAGCTCGCCTTCCGCCTTGCGGACTGAGGGCTGCGCTCTCGGGTGACGGCGGCGCTCGAGTGGCTTAATGTCGCCTCACCGTCCGTCACCACGCCCCGGGAGTCAGCCGTGTCCGACCCATCGACGCCGTCCATCGCCAAGGATGCGCCGCCACACCGGCTGCCGGTCCGGACGCTGTTCGCGGCGTCGATCGGGAACGCCATCGAGTGGTACGACTGGACGATCTACGCGACGTTCAGCATCTTCTTCGCCACGCAGATCTTCCCGAAGGAGAACGCGGCCCTCGCGCTGCTCAGCACGCTCGCCACGTACGCGCTCGCGTTCTTCTTCCGGCCGCTCGGCGGCTGGCTGCTGGGCCGGTTCGCCGACCTGCGGGGCCGGCGCACGGCGATGCTGCTGACGATCGTGCTGATGGCCGGCGGGTCGTTCATCATCGGCATCCTGCCGACCTTCGGCATGGTGGGCTGGCTCGCGCCGATCCTGCTGCTGCTCGCGCGCATCGGGCAGGGCATGTCGCTGGGCGGGGAGGTCTCCAACGCCTCGGCCTACCTCGGCGAGATCGCCCCGCCGGACAGGCGCGGCCGCTACTCGGCGTTCTTCTACATCTCCACCGGCGGGTCGGTGCTGATCGCGTCGCTGCTCGGCGCCCTGCTCACGGAGCTGCTGACCAAGGAGGAGCTGGCCACGTACGGCTGGCGCATCCCGTTCATCATCGGCGGCGTGCTGGGCATCATCGGCCTGTGGCTGCGCCGGGCGATGCCCGAGACCGAGCAGTTCGAGGAGAACAAGGCCAAGGCCCAGCAGGTTCAGCACCCGCTGTTGACCACGCTGCGCGACCACCCGAAGGCCGTCGGGCAGCTCATCGCGTTCACGCTGCTCTCGACGCTGTGCTACTACACGTTCTTCTCCGCGCTCACCCCGTTCGCGGTGACGTCACGGGGCGCCGACGCCAGTGAGGTGTTCTGGGCGCTGTCGATCGCGACCGCGATCTTCGTGGCGCTGCAGTACCCGATGGGCGTGCTGTCGGACCGGTTCGGGCGCAAGCCGCAGCTGCTGGTCTGGTCGGCCGCGACGGCCGTGCTGATCGTGCCGCTGTCCTCGTTGATCGGGCCCGGGTTCTGGAACCTGCTCGTCGTCTTCGTCGTGGGGCTGGGGCTCTACACCGCGATGACCTCGATCGCTCCCGCGATCATGAGCGAGCTCTTCCCCACGGAGCTGCGCGGGCTCGGCATCGGCGCCTGGTACAACCTCACAGTCGCGATGTTCGGCGGCACCGCCCCGCTCGTGATCCAGGCCCTGTCCGGGGTGGGCCTTGCGCAGGTGTTCTTCTGGTACGTCGCGGCGGGTGCCGTGATCGCGTTCGCCGTGATCCTCACCCTGCCCGAGACCCGGGGTCAGGTGCTGCGGTGACGGGCGCCCTCGACCTGCTGGGGGAGCTGATCCGGTTCCGGACGGTCGGCGGCGGCGAGGGGGCCGCGGCCCGGCACTGCGCGGCCCTGGTCGAGAAGGCCGGGCTCGACACGCAGCTGCTCGCCTGGGCGCCGGATCGGGAGCAGCTCGTCGCGCGCACGCCGGGCGCCGGCGGGCCGCCCCTCACGTTCACCGGTCACCTCGACACCGTGCCCGTCCAGCCCGACGACTGGTCCGTGGACCCGTGGGCGGCCGAACGCGACGGGGACAAGGTGGTCGGCCGCGGCGCGAGCGACATGAAGTCCGGAGTGGCCGCCGCGGTGGTCGCGACGGTCGAGCACATCGCCCGGCCCCACTCGTGCCGGGGGGTGCAGCTCGTCCTGACCGCGGGCGAGGAGACCGGCTGCACCGGCCTGGTCGGCCTGGACGCGTCCGGTCGTGACGCCATGGCCCGCGGCGGCCCGCTCGTCGTCGCCGAGCCGACGGCGGGCGCGCTCGTGGTCGCCCACAAGGGCGCCCACTGGATGCGGCTGCGCACCACCGGACGCGCCGCGCACGGCTCCGCGCCCGAGCTGGGCGACAACGCCGTGGTCCGGCTCGCGCGGGCCGCGGTGGCGCTGCACGACCACGCGGGCTGGCCCCGCGACGACCGCTTCGGGCCGGTCACCGCGAACGTCGGCGTGCTGCGCGGCGGCGTCGCCCCGAACGTGGTGCCGGACGCCGCGGAGCTGATGCTGGACATCCGCACCGTGCCGGGCGTGGACGCCGGGCAGCTGCGCGCTCAGGTGGGCCTGCTCGCGGGGGAGCGGGTGGACGTGGCCGACCACGTCGTGCTGCCGCCGCTGGACACCGGGCCCGACGAGCCGTTCGTCGGGATGGTCCGCTCGGCGCTGCAGGCCGTGGGCGCCCCCGACACCGTGGCTCCGCCCGCGCGGTTCTTCACCGACGCGTCCGTCCTGGCGGGCGTGCTCGGGGCCGACGGCTCGCCGGCCCCGACCGTCGTGCTCGGCCCCGGCGAGCCTGCGCAGTGCCACGTGGTGGACGAGTACTGCCTCGCCGGCCGGGTGGAGCAGGCCGTGGCGGTGTACCGGGAGCTGCTCGAACGGTGGTGCGCCCCGGCCTGACCGGGGTGAGCCGCGGGTGCGTCAGACCAGGGGGCTGATCGCCAGCACCCGGACGGCCTCGGCCACCGCGGCGCGGCGGGCCACCCGCACCGCCGTCTCGATCGGGCGCAGGGCCTCACGGCGCGCGGTGGCGGCGGATGCGGAGATCGCGCCGCCCGGCTCGTCGATCTGGGCGGCCGCGAGGATCGCCTCCACCTCGTCGGCGTGCTGCAGGACGCGCAGGGCCTGTGGCGGCATGCCCGCGGGCCACAGCGACGCCGGCCGGGCGCGCAGGGCGGCCGCGATCTCCTCCCGGACCCCGGGACGGTGCCGGGCGACACCGAGCGAGGTGAGGACCGAGGCCGACTGCCGCACCTGGTCGCGCAGGTCGCGCTCCGCATGGCTCAGCGCGACGAACTCCGGCGGCGGGCCGGGCTCGACCACCGGGTAGACGGTCCACCGCAGCACACCCTCGGCCACGGTGGTGGGCACGATGCCCAGACCCGACACGTCGTCGGAGCCGGTCTCCGGGAAGAGCACTCCCTCGCCCGCCGTCGTGGCGGCGGTGCTGAACACCCCGGGGCCGGGCAGCCCCCGCACGTCACCGGGCGCCGGCAGCACCAGGCGCGCCGGTCCGGCCGCACCCCGGCCGGCCGTGGCGCGCCGCAGCGCCGCCAGCAGGAACGTCAACGAGCTCACCGGCCGCCCCGGCGCGGGCAGGCTGGTCAGTTGTGCCGTGGCCGAGTCGGCGGCTTGGGCGTCGTGCGCGTCCGCCCACGGCGCGAGCGCGTCGAGGACGTCGTCGGGCGCGGCGGCGCCCACCAGCCAGGCCGAGGCCCACACGGTGAAGGTGGCGGAGGGGCAGGGCACAGCGTCAGGCTATCCACGTCCGAGTGCGGGAGCACTGCCGCCTCGGGGTGAACGTGCGCACGCTCCGTTGCCGCAGCTCACGCGCGGTGACCCGGCGTGTCGCGCTCGGGCGATGGTTCCCGGGCCCGGTAGAACGTGCGTGTGAGCCGTGCGCACGACTACCGAGGGGCCTTCGCCGCCGACGGGACGAGGATCCGGACGCGCAAGCAGATCCCGGAGGTCCCGGCCGAGCGGGGCCTCGTCGTCGAGGACCCGGCGAGCGGGTTCTGCGGTGCCGTCGTCGCGGTGGACGCGCATGGCGTCACCCTCGAGGACCGCGACGGCGGCCGGCGGGTCTTCCCGCTGCGGCCGGCGGCGTTCCTTCACGAGGGCGCACCCGCCACGCTCGTGGCGCCCGCGCGCACCCCGGTGGCGCCCGCCCGTTCGGCGTCGGGGTCGGTGCGCGTGCAGGGCCACACCGCCCGCACCGCGCGGGCGGCCCGGATCTGGGTGGAGGGCCTGCACGACGCCGAGCTCGTCGAGCGCGTGTGGGGCCACGACCTGCGGGTCGAGGGTGTGGTGGTGGAGCCGATGCACGGCATGGACGACCTCGCCGCCGCCGTCGCCGAGTTCGAGCCGGGGCCCCAGCGACGCCTCGGCGTGCTCGTCGACCACCTCGTGGAGGGGTCGAAGGAGACACGCGCGGCCGCCGCCGTCGCCGGCCCGCACGTCCTCGTCACCGGCCACCCCTACGTCGACGTGTGGGAGGCGGTGAAGCCGTCGGTCGTGGGGATCAGGCAGTGGCCGCAGGTGCCGCGGGGGACCGACTGGAAGACCGGGGTCTGCCGCGCCCTGAGGTGGGGCGAACCCGCCGACGGCGCGCGTCGCGTGCTCGGGGCCGTCCGCAGCTACCGGGACCTGGAGACGCCGCTGATCGGCGCGGTCGAGCGGCTCATCGACTTCGTGACCGCTTGACCCGTGATGCCCGATTCGTAACGGCCTGACCTCAGCTGATCACTCGGCCGGGTGGATCTGGCAGGATCTGCGGGCATGACGGCCGCCGTGATCTGGCTCATCGTCGGCGTCCTGCTGGTCGTGGCGGAGTTGCTGTCCGGTGAGTTCGTGCTGCTGATGCTCGGTGGGGGTGCGCTCGCCGCCGGCGGGGCGTCGCTGCTGCTCGCGGGTCCGGTGGTCGGTGGCGTCGTGTTCGCCGTCGTGTCGGTGCTGCTGCTCTTCGCGGTGCGACCGGCGCTGCGCAGGCGCCTCGACCGCGGCATCGATCCGGCCGTGATGCACCACCAGGCGTTGCTGGGGAGCACGGCGATCGTGGTGGCTAGGGTCGACGAGCACGGTGGCCGGGTGAAGATCGGCGGCGATCTGTGGTCGGCGCGTACGAGCGACGGACACCATGCGATCGAGCCCGGCGCCCGGGTCACCGTGCTGAGCATCTCCGGCGCCACCGCGGTGGTCGTCGCACAGGACTGACTATCTGACCTGCTCCGAGAGGGGGTAGCCGTGACCGAAGGTTCCGTTTTGCTGATCGTCGTGGTGCTGTTGGTGTTGCTCGTGGTCGTGTCGCTGGTCAAGGCGGTGCAGATCATCCCGCAGGCCACGGCCGCCGTGATCGAACGGCTGGGCCGGTACAAGGGCACCGCGGAGCCGGGCCTGGCGTTCCTGGTGCCGTTCATCGACAAGGTGCGCGAGCGGATCGACCTGCGCGAGCAGGTGGTCTCGTTCCCGCCGCAGCCGGTGATCACCCAGGACAACCTGACGGTGAACATCGACACCGTCGTCTACTTCCAGGTGACCGACCCGAAGGCCGCCGTCTACGAGATCTCCGACTACATCACCGGCGTCGAGCAGATCACCACCACGACGCTGCGCAACGTCGTCGGCGGGATGACCCTCGAGGGCACGCTCACGTCCCGGGACCAGATCAACACCGTCCTGCGCGGCGAGCTGGACGAGGCCACCGGACGCTGGGGCATCCGGGTCGGGCGCGTCGAGATCAAGGCCATCGACCCGCCGGCGTCGATCCAGGAGTCGATGGAACGGCAGATGAAGGCCGACCGCGAGAAGCGGGCGATGATCCTCACCGCCGAGGGCCAGCGGGAGTCGGCCATCCGCAGCGCCGAGGGTCAGAAGCAGAGCCAGATCCTCACCGCGGAGGGTGCCAAGCAGGCCGCCATCATGAACGCGGAGGCCGATCGCCAGTCGCGCATCCTGCGGGCCGAGGGTGAGCGGGCGGCGCAGGCGCTGCAGTCCCAGGGCGAGGCCAAGGCCATCGAGACGGTGTTCGCGGCCATCAAGTCCGGCAAGCCGACGCCGGAGCTGCTGGCCTACCAGTACCTGCAGACGCTGCCGCAGATGGCGCAGGGTGAGGCCAACAAGGTCTGGCTCGTGCCGTCCGACTTCGGCAAGGCACTCGAGGGGTTCACCCGCATGCTGGGCGCGCCCGGCGAGGACGGCGTCTTCCGGTTCGAGCCCAGCGCCGTCGATGACGCCGTCAAGCCGAACTACGACGAGGACGCCATCCAGCACTGGTTCGAGACCAGGACCGACCCGGAGATCGCGAAGGTCGTCGCCGACGCCGAGGCGCAGGCCCGCGCGGAGGTGCCGCCGATCGGCGCGCCCATCCCCGAGACGCCGACGCCCACCTCGTCCCCGGCACCCGCGGCGCGGCCTTCCCCGGCCGGCCCCGCCCCGGAGGCGGACCGCCCCGCCCTTGCCCCGGCCCCGCCCCGCGAGGGACGTCCGCAGTCGGCCGCCCGGCCGCCGTCGCCCACGCCTGCCCCCACACCGGAGAGCTCCGCACCGACCCCGCCGCGGGGGATCCCGCAGGTCCCGGACGACCGGGGCAACGGCGGTGGCCCGCGCCCGGGCTACCCCACCCCTCCGCCGCAGCAGTAGGGCCGGCCCGGGAGCGATCGCGGCAACCCGAACGACGGCAGGACGCTGTCGTCGAAGCGGGTCATGCCGTGGATCCGGTCACCGGTGAGGGCGAGGACGTAGACACCGGTGCCGTGGCTGACGCCGTCGGATCCGCGCAGGTAGGCGCCGAACGCCGGCTGCCCGTTCGCCCGGGTGGCCACGAGGTCGAACCTGCGGCCCGCGCGGAAGATGCCGGCGCAGAAGCGGACGACGACGTCGCGGCCCTGGTACTCGAAGGGCACCGGCGGCATCGCGACGAAGGCGTCGTCGGTCAGCAGGGTCACCAGGGCGTCGACGTCGGCCGACTCCCATGCGCGGACGAACCTCGCCACGACCGCGTCCTCGGTGGGTGAACCGGGGCCGGGAGGCGGGCCGGCGACCGGTGCGAGCCTGCGGTCCAGGCCTGCGCGGGCCCGCTTGAGGGCGCTGTTGACCGAGTCGAGGGTCGAGTCCAGCATCCCGGCGACCTCGGCGGCCCGGAACCCGAGGACGTCGCGCAGGACGAGCACGGCGAGCTGCCGGGGCGGCAGGAGCTGCAGGGCGGTCACGAAGGCCAGGGAGATCGATTCGGTCTGCTCGTAGCGGGCCTCCGGGCCTCCGAGATGGACGTCGGGGTACGGCTCGAGCCAGGCGACCTCGCCGAGCCGGGTCGGCTCGGGCGGTACGACGTCGGGCACGTCCCACTCCACGGCCGGGCGGCGGCTCGCGGCCCGACGCGCGTTGAGGCAGCGGTTGGTGGCGATCCGGTAGAGCCAGGTGCGGACCGATGCGCGTTCCTGGAACCCGTCGAGGCCCTGCCACGCCGCCAGCAGCGTCTCCTGGAGCGCGTCCTCGGCGTCCTGGAACGACCCCAGCATCCGGTAGCAGTGCACCAGCAGCTCCCTGTGGTGCGGTTCGGTCAGCTCCCGGAACGCGGCGCCGTCCCCGGCCCGCGCCCGCGTCGGATCCCCGGTCGCCACCCTCGCGTCACCTCTTCCCGCACCACGTGACGGTTCCATCGTGTACGGACACCGGCCGATGGACGAACTGGGCGGTCGGGGACCGCCCACTTTCCCGGCGTCGCGGTTTCTCCATCGGTGGCACCGCGATCGAAGGAGAAGTGACATGGGAAAGATCGTTGTCAGCGAGAACGTCTCGCTCGACGGGGTCATCCAGGACCCGAGGGGCGACGAGGGCACCGGCCGTGGCGACTGGTTCACCTGGATCGGCGGCCGGGACCGCGCCGAGTGGGCCGACGTGCTGCTGGCCGAGATGCGGGGCGCCGAGGCGGTGCTGCTGGGTCGACGGAGCTACGAGTTCTTCGCCGCGCGGTACCCGTCCCGCACCGGGCAGCTGGCGGACCGGTTCAACGAGCTCCCCAAGTACGTCGTGTCCACCACCCTCGACGACGCGGCCGCCTGGAGCAACTGCAAGGTCCTGAAGGGCGACGCGGTGAGCGAGGTCTCGGCGCTGCGCGGGAGCGTGAACGGGGAGATCGTCGTCTACGCCAGCGGCGGCCTCGTGCCGACGCTGATCGAGCACGACCTCGTCGACGAGGTGCGGCTGATGACCTACCCGTTCGTGGTCGGGGCGGGCGAGCGCCTGTTCGGCGCGACCGGCGCCGTGAAGCCGATGCGCCTGATCGGCACCCGCGTCGTCGGAGAGAACATCGCCCTCCTCGCGTACGAGCCCGTCGGCGCGGCCGGACGGGCGGGCAGGGTCAGCGCGGGCTGAACCCGTAGGGCAGCTCGAGGCGGTGGCGGCGCAGCAGATCGGCGTCGCGGAGGAGGTCCCGCGTCGGGCCGTCGGCCACCACGACGCCGTCGTCCAGCACCACGCTGCGCGGGCACAGCTGAAGGGCGTAGGGCAGGTCGTGGGTGACCATGAGCATCGTCGGCTCCAGCCCGAGCAGCACCTCGGCCAGCTCGCGCCGGGCCACCGGGTCCAGGTTGGTGGACGGCTCGTCCAGCACGAGGATCTCCGGCTCGCACGCCAGCACGGTGGCCAGCGCCACCCGCCTGCGCTGCCCACCGGACAGGTGCAGCGGCGAGCGGTCGCGGTGCTCGCGCATCCCGACGGCGTCGAGCGCGGTGTCGACCCTCACGTCGAGGTCGGCGCCGCCCACCCCGAAGTTCGCCGGGCCGAACGCGACGTCCTCGCCGACGGTCGGCAGGAACAGCTGGTCGTCCGGGTCCTGGAAGACGATGCCGACGCGCCTGCGGATCTCGCGCAGGTGCTGCTTCTCCACCGGGAGCCCGGCCACGGCCACCGAACCGCGGCCGGGGGCGAGGATGCCGTTGAGGTGCAGCACCAGCGTGGTCTTGCCGGCGCCGTTCGGGCCGAGCAGGGCCACCCGTTCGCCCCTGCGGACCGTCAGGTCGACGCCGTACAGGGCCTGGTGCCCGTCCGGGTAGGCGAAGGCGAGCCCCCGCACCTCGAGCGACGGCGGGGGACCGGGTTCCGCGGCGTCGACGGGCCGGCCGGCGGTGTTGGTGTCGGCGGTGCTCACGTCAGCAGCCACCCCGTGGTCGCCAGGACGAGCGCGACGGGGACGGGGGAGAGCCCGGCGAGCCACTGCCGCCGGCTCGTGCGGTGCTGCGACAGGTGCGGCATCCGCCCGGTCCAGCCGCGCGACAGCATCGCGAGGTGCACCCGCTCGCCCCGCTCGTACGAGCGGACGAAGAGCGACCCGACGCCACGGGCCGTAGCACCGGCCTGCCAGAGGAACCGGGGGTCGTGCCCGCGGGAGATGCGGGCGAGCCGCATCCGGCGGGCCTCGTCGACGATCACGTCGACGTAGCGCAGCATCAGCGTGGCGATCGTGACGACGATGGCGGGCGCGTGCAGCCGTTGCAGCCCGAGGAGCAGGTCGCGCAACGGGGTGGTGGCGGCGAGCGTGAGCGAGGTGAGCACGCCGAGGGTGCCCTTCACGAGGATGTTCCACGCGCCCAGCAGCCCGGGCTCCGACAGCGTGAGGCCGAGCTGCCCGATCTGGGGCCACTCGACGTACGGCGCGCCGCCCGTGATCGGCAGCAGCACCGCGAGCACGACGAACGGCGCCTCGATGAGCGCGCGGCGCGCGATCCAGCCCGGTGGGATCCGTGCGACCGCCCAGACGGTGGCGAGCAGCAGCAGGTAGCCGCCGAACGCCGGGAACGCCTCCCGCGGGGTGGCCACCACGCACAGCACGACCGCGATGGCCGCGACGATCTTCACCTCGGCCGGGAGCCGGTGGATCGGTGAGCTCCCCGGAAGGTACAGCGGGTGCGCGTGCCCCGCGCCCACTCAGCGTTCCCCGGTGCCGGAGCGGCGGCGCAGCAGCCAGAACAGCCCGCCCGCGAGCACCAGCGTGACCAGGACGCCGATCACACCGGCCAGCCCGACCGAGCCCTCGGCGCCCCCGACGGCGTAGTCGGCCAGCGGGCTGCCGGCCACGGCGCTGTCGGTGGCGTGCTGCGCGATGCACGTGCCCTGGAGTTGCTCGCCCGCGTCGGTCTCGACGACGTCGCAGCCCGACCGGGTGACGGAGTCGAGGCCGTCGGGGTCGGAGCTCGCGAAATAGGACAGCCCGCCCGCCAC
Organism: Pseudonocardia wallangbongensis; assembly: GCF_054486945.1. Taxonomy (NCBI): domain Bacteria; kingdom Bacillati; phylum Actinomycetota; class Actinomycetes; order Pseudonocardiales; family Pseudonocardiaceae; genus Pseudonocardia; species Pseudonocardia wallangbongensis. Next base: position 751,342 of record NZ_JBRERS010000003.1, on the reverse strand, counting down.
CAGCAGCGCGACCACGAGGAAGCCGAGGAAGAACCCCGCCGCCTTCCGGTTACCGGCCGGGGCGTTCATGCCGGCTCCCCGGCGCCGCGGACCTCGAGCGGGGACCGGCGGCCGCGCAGCAGGTATATGAGGTCGGGGCGCACGGCGGCCACGGCGCCGACCGTGGCGGCCGTGATGATCCCCTCGCCGACGCCGATCAGCGCGTGCAGGCCGATCATGAGCGCGGCGACGGTGCCCAGCGACGCCCCGCCCGCCCCGCCGATCGCGTACTCCAGCACGAAGGCGAGGGACGCGACGACCGTGTTGACGAACGCGGCGACGAACGCGGTGGTGACCAGCCCGGCGCGGCTGCGGCGGGCGATCGGGCGCATCGCGGTGGCCACCACGTGGCCGACGAGCACACCGACCAGCGCCATGTTGACGATGTTGGTGCCGAGCGTCGAGAGGCCGCCGTCGGCGAAGAGGAGCGCCTGCACGACGAGCACGATGGCGATGCAGATCGACCCGACCCACGGGCCGACCAGGATCGCCACCATCGCTCCGCCGAGCAGGTGGCCGCTGGCGCCGGGCAGGATCGGAAAGTTGATCATCTGGACGGCGAAGACGAACGCGGTGACGAGGCCGGCCATGGGGGCCGTGCGATCGTCGAGGTCGGCCCGGGCCCGCTGCACCGCGATCGCCAGGCCGACGATCGCGACGAGCCCGAACCCCACCGCGGTGGGGGCGTTGACGAGCCCGTCGCTCATGTGCATGGCCAGGGGTGCCTGGGAGACCATGCGACCTCCTTCGCGCAGCTGTGCGCACCCGGTTCGGGTGACCGACCCAGGCTAGACGCAGACGCGGGAAAGCGGCAGTCGCAAATGATGTGCGACAGGCAACTCGCGCCTGGTGCTGCAGCGGTAGGTCGTGATCGTGTTGCTGGTCGGCGCCGGTAGTGGCCGGCTCGGCCACTGTGTCGGTGTCGGGTCGCCGGCCCAACTGCGCGGCAGCTCATCCGAGCGGCCCTGATCGGCTGGACGGGGCCCGCACACACGGCCTTGGGGCCGATGCCCGTCGATCCGCGGGGCAAGATCCGAAGTATCGGTTGCCCATGGCTGTCCACACGACCATGAGCACCCGATACCTCGGATCTTGACGGGGAAGATCGCAGGTATCGGTTGTCCATGGCTGTGGCCGCAGCCATGGCCAACCGATACCGCGGATCATGAACGTGACCGGCGCCCGGCGGTCAGGGCTGCCTCGCCACGGGATCGGCTGCCGGTGGGCGCGCCGTACCCGGCTCGTAGCCCGACCCACCCCGTCGACCCGGCCCTGGGCGCGGCCACTCCCGTCCGGACCCGACCTCACCCGGCGCGGTGATCCGGTTGGCGCCACCACCGTCCCCCCGGGGTCACCGGGGCAGCCGTCCCCGACCTGCCGGCACGCCAGTCCCGACGAGACCGCCGCTGCTGGCGGCTACTCGACCTGCGGTGGTCCCGCCGGCCCACCCTGCACTCCCCAGACACCCGGGCATCCTCCAGGAACAACCCCGAGGTCGACACCCAGCGGGCCGTGATCGGCGGGATCGGGACATCACGCTCACACATGCACGCCAGGTCCCGTATCCGCTGATCAACCCCATTTTCGGGTCACTCCAGGCCGCCCGTCGGCCGGCACGGCACTTCGCGCCGACAGCACCGGGCCACCACCGGCCGGCCCGACACCCGGAACGTGACCCCGAACGGCGCCCACCGGCCACGCTGCGCCGGGCACCATCACGCGCTACGCGGCCTTTCCGCGGCCGGTGACCTTCGAAAGGGTGTAGAGCGCGCGCCGGCGCGCCCGCCCCGCCGGGGCGAGCATGCGACCGACGGCGAGGTCGATGCCGCGTACCTGGAAGTACGGCGAATCGCCGATCTCCTCGATCAGCATGCGTTGCTGCGCGTAGAGGTCCTCGTCGCTGTGCGAGGAGATGCTGTCGCTCGCGATGCGGAACGCCGCGAGCGTCTCGGGAAGGCCGAGGAAGTCGCCCAGCTGCAGCAACCGCAGCCACAGGTCGATGTCCATGACGTTGGGGCGGTCGGTCTTCCAGCCGCCGACGGTGAAGAAGTCGTCGCGCCGGAACAGGACGTTGTTGGACTCGCCGATCGGGTTGGCGCCGCTGCGCACCACGCGGCGGGCCACCTCCACGCCGGTGTGGACGCCGATCAGGCCCTTCAGGCCGCGCCGCGGCACGATCACCCGGCTCTGCTCGTCGATCATGTGCCGGCGCGCGGCGACGACCGCGAGTCCGGGATCGGAGTCCATCGGCGCGACCTGCAGCTCCAGGCAGCGGGGGTGGAGCAGGTCGTCGGCGCAGACGACCTTGATCAGCGGCCCCCGGGCGAGCTCGACGATCCGGTTCCAGTTGTCGGCCTGCGGCAGCGTCTCCCGGTTGCGTTCGATCCGGATGCGCGGGTCCCCGAAGGAGCGGGCGATCTGGCCGCTCTGGTCGGTGCTGCCGTTGTCGAGCACGACGAGCTCGAAATCCCGGTAGCTCTGGTCGAGGACGCTGCGCAACGTCTCGCCGAGGAATGGCTCGCCGTTGTAGACCGGCAGGCAGACCGAGACGCTGGGAACCGACAGCACGGCTCGACGGTACCGCTCCCGCCTGCGGGGTCCCGGCGGCCTCCCTCACGGTTCGCGCGGACGAGGTACCCGAGGAGGCGCGGAGGCGATCTCATCCGTAGAGTGCGCCCGCAGCACCAGAACCGCCCCGGCCGAGCAGTAGCGGAGAGTCGCCGAAAGCAGGGCTCCCCGTCGCAGATGCGTGACGTAACGCGACGGGGGCTCGTGGAGATAAGGCCAGTGATGACGAACGTCTCCGGCGGTGGCTACGGGCAACGATCTGACGGGCGCGAGCACGCCGCTGACGCGGTGGGGGGGAGAAAGGTGATGCAGCGGAACGGCAACCCGCGGGTCTCCGTGGTGGTGCCGACCCGGAACGAGGCGAGGAACCTGGAGGTCGTGCTGCCGGCGATCGCGGCGGTGCGGCCGGCGGTGCACGAGATCATCATCGTTGACGGGAACTCCGTCGACGGGACGATCGAGACCGCTCAGCGGGTCCTGCCCTGGGTCAAGGTCATTTCGCAGACGCGCAAGGGTAAGGGCAACGCGATGGCGTGCGGCTTCGCGGCCGCAACAGGGGACGTCATCGTCATGTTCGACGCCGACGGGTCGGCCGATCCCGCCGAGATCCCGGCGTTCGTCCGGGCGCTGATCAACGGGGCGGACTTCGCGAAGGGGAGCCGGTTCGTCCGCGGTGGGGGCAGCGACGACATCACCCTCCTGCGCAAGTCGGGCAATGCGGGTCTCAACGGCGTGGCCAACGCGCTGTTCGGCACCGCGTACACCGACCTCTGCTACGGCTACAACGCCTTCTGGGCCGACATCCTCGCCGTGCTCGACCTGCCGCCGATCGACACGCCCGCACCGGCCGACGGCACCATGCTCTGGGGTGACGGGTTCGAGATCGAGACGGTGCTCAACTGCCGGGTCGCCGCCGCCGGCCTGAAGATCACCGAAGTGCCGTCGATGGAGCGTGAGCGGATCTTCGGCCAGACCAACCTCCGCACGTTCGCCGACGGCACCCGCGTGCTGCGCACCCTCGCCGCCGAGCGGCGGCGGGCGTCGCGCGGGCGGGCCGAGCGGGTGCAGGTCGAGGAGGAGGCTCGCGCGCTCACGCCGGTCGGGGGCATCCCGGTGGTGCCGCCCGCACCGCAGCCGGTGACCCCCACTCCGCCCGCCGGCTCCACGCCGCCGGTGAACGGTGCGCGCGGCGCACAGGTCAACGGCCAGACCTCCGGCGACGCGAACGTGCAGGCCGAGCCCGTGGAGCGGCGCCCGCTGCCGCAGGCCCGGGTCGAGAGCCAGCCTCGGGTCGAGGGTCCCGTGCGTGACACGCGCGACGGGGTGAGCCTGCGCCTCGCCCTCGAGGAGGAGGCCTCCTGATCAGGGGCTGCCCGCCGGGGGCGCCGGGCTTCTTCTCAGGGTCACCCGACTAGACTTGCCGGTCGGTCGGGTGCTCCCGCGCCTCCGGTGGAGCACGTGCGGTTGCGCCGCGCCGGGAGGGGCCGTGGCGAGGTGACGAACGGAGCAAGACGGTGACCATGCCAGCCTCGAACGCGGTGCTGACGCGCGCGCGTGTCGCACGGCGCTACGTGGCTCTGGTCCTCGTCATCTTCGGCGTCACCGCGTGCGTCTTCAACGCGCTAGGCACCGTCGGCGGCGTCCTCGGCGACATCAGGTTCGTCGTCACCATCGCGTTCCTGGTCCTGGGCCCTGGCTGGGCCGCCGCGGGCTTCCTGCGGCGGGCCCCGGCCGCGCACGTGTGGCTGCTCACCGTCGGCGTCGGCGTGGCCGTCACGCTGCTGATCGGCCAGATCATGGTCAACGCGGCGTTCTGGCGGCCCGATCTGGCGCTGTACGCGATCACGGCCGCCAGCGTTCCGTTCCTGCTCCGACACGCGGTGGTGGCCCAGTGACGAGGGACATGACGAGAACGGCCGCGGCCGGGCCGCTGCGGGTCGCGGTGTCGTGAGCCGTCGGCACCCGACACCGAGCGCCCCGACATCGAGCTCAGCGGGGAACGTCGTCCTGGAGGTGGCGGTCGTACGACCCGACCACTTCGGTCGTACCCACCCCGACCCCCGGGCGGACCCGCCCACCGTCGTCCTCGATGCGTCCCGTGCGCGTACCGAGGAGCTCCAGCTGGTCGTCGCGGAGTCCCCGGAGACCCAGCGCATACCGGTGATGCCGGCGGACGGGCCGGCCGAACCCGAGACCGACACCCACAGCGGCGACACCCACGACGACGACACCTACGACGACGTCGACACCGTCGACATCCCGGTCGTCGGGCCCGCGAGCCCGGTGTCCGGCAGCCACGCCCTGGCCCTGAGCGCCCTGCTCGGATCGGCCGGGGGCCTGGTCGGCTGGCTCGTGGCGGCGCACCTCGTGCCGGTGGCGGTCCTCGGCGACGCGCAGCTCGTGGTGTCGGTGTTCCTCCTCGTCGCCACGCTCGCCCCGGTGGCGATCCGGCCGATGCGCCGGCAGCGGCCCGCGCGCGTCGCCTGGATGGCGCCGCTGCTGGTCGTGCCGCCGGCCGCGCTGGTCGGCCTGGGATGCGGCCTGGTGGTGCCGCGGATCGCCGCCGCCGGCACCGGGCCGGGTGCCGTGCCGGTTCCCGGGCTGGTGGTCGTGGCGATCGGATGCGTGGGCGGGGGGATCGTCGCCGCGCACGACGTCGTGCTCGCCGCGGCCGGGAGGCCGCGTTGGGTGATCTGGCGCAGCGCGCTCCTCGCGGCGGTGCAGATCGGCGCGCTCGTCGCCCTCTGCGCGGTGGCCGGGTTCGGCGCCTTCGGGGTGGTGCTGTCCTGGCTCGGCCCGATCGCCGTCGCGGCCGTGCTCGGGCTCGCCGCCGTCCCGGTGCTGGTCCGCCGGTCGGGCGCGGACGGACCCCTCGTCGCGCCCGCCGCGATCTCACTGGTCGGCACCGCCCTGCTCTACCAGCTGGTCCCGATGGTGGTCACCGTGCGGTTCGGGCCCGAGACCGGTGCGGCGTTCTTCGTCGCATGGCAGGTCTTCGTGCTCGTCGACCTCGGAGCGGCGTACACCGTGCACGCCCTCTCCGGGGCCGTGGCCCGCGAACCGGGACGCACCGCCGAACTGGTCGCGCGGGCCCGCAGGCGGTTGCTCGTCGTGTTCCTTCCGCTGATCGCGTTCGGCGCCGCGCTCGCCGGCCCGCTCCTGGCCGCGTTCGGCCCGGCCTACGCCGAGGCAGGCGACCTGCTCAGGCTCATGCTGCTCGGACTGGCGTTCCGGCTCGTCGTCACGCACGAGCTCGGCGTGCGGCAGGCCCTCGACGGCGGGGTGAGCTTCGACCGGCTCCAGCTGTTCAGCGCCGTGCTCGTGCTGGCCGTCGCGATCGCCCTGCCCGGCACCGCCGGAGGCGTCGCCGAGCTGCGGCTCGCGGCGATCGGCTACATCATCGTCCAGGTGGCCTGCGCGGCCGCTGTGCTCGTCATCCCGGCGGCGCGCCGGACCGACGTGGAGGTGCGTGCACCGTGACATCGACCGACCGTGGTGGCGGGGCTCCCGGCCGCGGCCGCACGCCTCCGGCTCCGCCGGGCCGGCGCCCCCCGCCACCCGGGCCCCGGACCGACAGCACACCAGGCCCCCGGCCGCAGGCACACCCCGAGCCACGCCCGGACGGGCCGCGCCCCGCGCAATCCGCCCAGCCCGGCCGGCCCACGCCGGGTCCTCAGGAAGGACGGCGCCCGGGGCCGAACCCCGGACCGAATCCGGGGCCGGCGGCCGCACGCCCGTCCGGTCCGCCCGCACGGCCGGCACCGCGACCGTCGGCTCCCCGCCCGAGCCGCCCCGCGAACCCTTCGCCCGCCGCCGTCCCGGCGGCCGCCAACGACCCGCGCACCACCGCGTTGCCCGTGCAACGGCAACAGCCGCCCGCCCCGCCGCCCGCGCCGCCGTCGATCGGCATCTACCGGTGGCTCTCGCCGGCCCTGGCGCTCGCGGCGGTGGCCCTGCTGCCGATCGCCGCGGCCACCACCGACCTCTCCTCGCTCGACGGGTGGGGCCTGGCCAAGGTCCTCGGCCCGGCGGCGTGGGCGTCGATGCTGTGCGCCGTCGCGGCCTGCGCCAGCGAGCTGTGGTCGCCGCGGCCGCGGATCCCGATGCTCGGCACCGCCACCGCCGTGCTGATCCTCTGCTCGTACGGCATACCGTCGGTCGTCGAACCGGCCGCCCGGTTCTCCACGGCGTGGCTGATCTCCGGGTTCGTCGACGCGATGGCCGGCGACGGACGGGTCGTCGAGGGCTACGACGCCCGCTTCTACTGGCCCGCGTTCTTCGCGCAGTGGGCGTGGTTCCGCGACGCCGCCGGTGCTACCCAGCTGGACGAGGTGCTGCGCTGGTTCCCGCCCGTCATCGTCGGTGTCTGGGCGATCGGGATCTACGCGCTCGCCCGCTCCATGCTCGGGGGCCACCGCGCCCCGTGGGCCGCGGCGTGGCTGTTCCTCGGCCTGAACTGGATCGAGCAGGACTACTTCTCCCCGCAGGCCACCGCCATCGTGCTGATGCTGACGCCGCTGGTGTTCGCGCTGGGCCCGCTGGCCACCCGCCGCACCGACGCCGCGGGCGTGCCCGGCTGGCCGAAGCCGCACCCCGACGCGAAGCGGTTGGCGCTGCCACGGCGCTGGCTCGTGGCCGCCCTGACCCCACCGAACCGGCCGACGCTGCCCCCACGACAACTGCTGCTGATCTACTTCTGCGCCGCGCTGTGCATCATCGCGGTGGCGCCGGAGCACCAGCTCACCCCGTTCGCGATCATCGGTCAGCTGGCGGTGCTCGCGATCGTCGGCCGGTTCCGCGGCCGCGGCCTCGTGCTGATCGGGATCATGGCTGTGGTCGTGTACATCCTCATCGCGGGCCGCGACTTCTGGCTCAACCAGCTCGACATGATCATCGGGTCGGGCAACGCGGGGGACGCGCTCGAGGCGGGGGTCGCGGACCGGCTGGCCGGCGACATGGGGCAGAAGGTCGTCAAGGTGCTGCGCATCCTCGTCCCGGGTCTCACCTGGCTGCTCGCGATCGTCGGCGCCTGGGTGTACTGGCGGCGCAGGCGCGACCTCACCCCGATCGCACTGGCCGCGGTGCCCATGGCCTTCGCCGCGCAGGGCTACGGCAGCGAGGTGTTCCTGCGCATCGTGCTGTTCGGCCTGCCGATCCTCTCGATCCTCGGCGCCGACGCGCTGCGCTGGGTCGCGCGCAAGAAGCGCGGCATGGAGAAGGTGCTCGCCGTCGGCATGGCGGCGCTGTTCGGCTCGCTCATCCTGATCCGGGGCGGCAACGAGTCGTACATGGTCGTCTACCCGGAGGAGGTGGCGATGGCACGCGAGGTGTACGCCACCACGCCGCCAGGGCTCGAGGTGGTGCCGCTGATCAGCGGCGTCGGTCCCTACGCCGTCGACGGCATCGACACCCACAGCCGCGGCAACTCGATCGAGGGCTGCTCGGACCTGGCCGACGACCCGGTCCTCTGCGTCGACAAGCAGGATCCGGACGTGATCGTCTCGTTCGAGTCCACGGAGGCGTACGGGCGCGACCTCAAGCTCATGCCGCCGGGGTGGTCGCTCGACGCCGTGCAGCAGATCGTCGCGACCGGTGAGTACGTGATCACCTACCAGAACGGCTTCGACGTCGTGCTCCGCAAGGTCGAGCCGGGAGGTACGCCGTGATCGACCCCCGGCTGGACCTCCTCGTCTGGGGCGCCGTGCTGCTCCTGCTCGTCCTGATGGGCATGCGGGCGTGGGCGGTGGAGACCACGGCGGCGCGGCACTACCGCAAGTCGGCGCGGGTACGGCTGCTGAACGGGGCCACCGCCCTCGCCCTCGTCGGGCTGGTCGGGCTCATGGCGATGCAGGGCGGCGTCCTGCTCGTCCAGGCCATCGTCACCCGGACCGACCCCGAGACGTTCGTGACCGTGATCGGCGACGACAGCAACGCGGACCAGGCCGTGGCCGACCCGGACGACCAGCCCGACCAGCCCGGGGCTCCCGCCGACCCGAACGCGCCCGCCGGGCCGGGTGGGGCCGCGCCGGACAACCCGGGGCCGGACAACCTGGGACCGGGTGCGCCGCCGGCACAGGGGGGACCGGCAGGCGCAGCGCCCGCCGGTCCCTGAGATGCAGCCCCCTGAGAAGTCGCCTCAGCCCCCGAAGCCGATGGCCACGTACTTGGTCTCGAGGAACTCGTCGATGCCGACGGAGCCACCCTCGCGGCCGAGACCGGACTCCTTGATGCCGCCGAACGGGGCGGCCGGGTTCGACACGAGCCCGGTGTTGAGCCCGATCATCCCGGCCTCCAACCGCTCCGACACGCGCAGTGCCCGCGTCACGTTCTCCGTGTACAGGTAGCTGACCAGGCCGTACTCGGTGTCGTTCGCGGCGGCGAGCGCCTCGTCCTCGTCGTCGAACACGCTGATCGCGGCGACCGGGCCGAAGATCTCCTCGGAGGTCAGGCGTGCTTCGAGGGGCACGCCGGACAGCACGGTGGGGCGGTAGAAGTACCCGGGGCCGTCACCGGTCTCGCCGCCGACGTGCACCCGGGCGCCGCGGCCGACCGCGTCGCGCACGAGCTCGACGACCTTGTCCCGGCCCTTCGCGTCGACGAGCGGGCCCACCTGCACGCCGTCCTCGGTGCCGCGGCCCACGACGAGCCCACCCATCCGCTCGGTGAGGCGGCGGGCGAACTCCTCGGCCACGCCGCGCTGCACGAGGAAGCGGTTGGCCGCCGTGCACGCCTCGCCCATGTTGCGCATCTTGGCGAGCATCGCGCCCTCGACGGCATTGTCGAGGTCGGCGTCGTCGAAGACGAGGAACGGGGCGTTGCCACCGAGCTCCATCGACGTGCGCAGCACCTTCTCCGAGCACTGCTCCAGGAGCTTCTTCCCGACGGCAGTCGACCCGGTGAACGACAGCTTGCGCGCCCGGCCGTCGCGGATCAGGGGCTCCATGACACCGCCCGCGTCGGAGGTGGTGACGAGGTTCAGGACACCGGCGGGCAGGCCGGCCTCGGCGAGGATCGCGGCGAGCGCGTGCATCGAGAGCGGGGTCTGCTGCGCGGGCTTCATCACCATCGTGCAGCCGGCCGCGATCGCGGGACCGATCTTGCGGGTGCCCATCGCCATGGGGAAGTTCCAGGGAGTGATGAGCACGCACACCCCGACCGGCTGCTTCTGCACGAGGAAGCGGCTCGCGCCGTTCGGCGCCACCGCGTAGCCGCCGTCGATGCGCACCGCCTCCTCCGCGAACCAGCGGAAGAACTCGGCGGCGTAGGTGATCTCGCCGCGGCTCTCGGCGAGCGGCTTGCCCATCTCGAGGGTCATCAGCAGCGCGAGGTCGTCGATGCGCTCCATGAGCAGTTCGTAGGCCCGGCGCAGGATCTCCCCGCGGTCCCGCGGCGGAATGGCGGCGAACGACGGCTGTGCCGCCGCGGCCGCCGCGAGCGCCTCCATGCCGTCCTCGGGCCCGGCATCGGCCACCTCGCACAGCGCCTTGCCCGTGGCCGGGTCGTCGACGGCGAGGGTGCGCCCGGATGCGGCCGGGCGCCACGTCCCTCCGATGAACAGGCCGGTGGGAACGGCGTCGACCACCCGGGCCTCGTCGCTGGAGCTGCTGGTGGTGGCGTTCGTCATGGCCGCGATGCTGCCACCCCTGACCTGGCGGCGCAGCCATCGTCCCCGTGTGGGGCGTGCCACTCGGTGCCCGTCCGCGTGATGACAGAGGATGGGCCGGTGACTGCGACGCTGCACCGCCTGCCCGACCTCGTGCCACCGCCCACCGAGCTGCCGCCCAGCACGGCGGCCCTGCGCGCCGAGGTCCGGGCGTTCCTCGCGGAGGAACGGGCGGCCGGGCGGTGGACACCGCGTCCGGACGTGTGGCTCTCCGGCTGGGACGAGCGCTTCTCCCGGGAGCTGGGCCGCCGCGGCTGGCTGGGCATGACGATCCCGAAGGAGTACGGCGGGCAGGGCGGGTCGGCGCTGGACCGCTACGTCGTCACCGAGGAGCTGCTCGCGGCGGGCGCGCCGGTGGCCGCGCACTGGATCGCCGACCGGCAGATCGGCCCCACGCTCCTGCGGTTCGGCACCGAGGAGCAGCGGCAGCGGTTCCTGCCGGGGATCGCCAAGGGCGAGGTGTACTTCGGCATCGGGATGAGCGAGCCCGACGCCGGCTCGGACCTCGCCGCCGTGCGCACCCGGGCCACCCGCGTGGACGGCGGGTGGGAGCTCACCGGCACGAAGGTGTGGACGTCGGGTGCGCACCACGCGCACGCGTTCTTCGCCCTCGCCCGCTCGGAGCCGCGCGACGAGCAGCACCGCCATGCCGGGCTCTCGCAGTTCGTCGTGCTGCTCGACTCGCCCGGCGTGCAGATCCGCCCGATCCCGCTGCTCACCGGCGCCCACCACTTCAACGAGGTCGTCTTCGACGGGGTCTTCATCCCGGACGGCATGGTGCTCGGCGAGGTCGGCGCCGGGTGGAAGCAGGTCACCAGCGAGCTGGCGTTCGAGCGCAGCGGGCCCGAACGGTTCTTGTCGACGTTCCCCCTGCTCGTGGCGCTGGTCGGCGAGCTGGCCGGGTCGTCGGGCGCGGAGCGGGAGATCGGCGGGCTGGCGGCGCGGCTGTGGACGCTGCGTCGGATGTCGCTCGCCGTGGCGGGCTCGCTGGAGTCGGGGCAGGCGCCCGAGCTGGCCGCCGCCGTGGTGAAGGAGCTCGGCACGCGGTACGAGAACGAGGTGATCGACGTGGCGCGGCTCCTGGTCGCCATCCCACCGGACCCGGGCGCGGAGTCCGGGTTCGCGCGCCTGCTCGCCGACGCGGTGCTGCACGCGCCCGGGTTCACGTTGCGCGGCGGCACGAACGAGGTGCTGCGCGGGATCGTCGCGAGGGGGCTGGGGCTGCGATGACCACGTCGATCAACGCGGAACTGCAGGAGCTCGCGGAGTCGATCTTCGCGGATGCGGCGTCGAGCGACACGGGGTTCGACGCCGCGCTCTGGCGCACGCTGGAGGAGACCGGGCTGGCCCGGTTGACGCTGCCTGCCGATGCCGGCGGCAGCGAGGGCACCCTCGAGGACGCCGCCGTGGTGCTCGCGGAGGCCGGGGCGCACGCCGCCCGGGTGCCTCTGGTGGAGACCGATCTGCTCGGCGGGTGGCTGCTGCACGCCGCGGGTGTGCCGCTGCCGGACGGGCCGCTCACCGCGACCGCGGGGGCGCTGCAGGTGGACGGCACGACGGTGCGCGGCGAGCTGCGCCGGGTGCCGTGGGCGCGGGCCGCCGCCGGCGTCGTCGTGCTGACGGGCTCCCACGTGGTGCTGCTGGATCCGGGCACGGTCGAGATCGCCGAGGGCGTCAACCTGGCCGAGGAGCCGCGCGACACGGTCACGGTCGACGGGCTCGCCGCCGTCGTCGCCGCGCCGGAGGGCGTGGCCGCCGAGCTGCGCCTGCGCGCCGCGCTGGGCCGTGCGCAGCTGCTCGCCGGCGCCGCGCGCGGGGCGCTGGCCGCCACCGTCCGCTACGCGGGCGAGCGCGTGCAGTTCGGCCGTCCGATCGGCCGGTTCCAGGCGGTGCAGCAGCAGCTGGCCCTCGCGGCGGGCGAGGTGGCCGCGGCGTCGGCCGCCGCCTCCGCCGCGGCCCGGGCCGCCGGCGCGGGCTTCGCGGCGCCGTCCACCCGGTTCGCCGTCGCGTCGGCGAAGTCCCGCACCGGGGAGGCGGCGGGTGCGGTCGCGCGGATCGCCCACCAGGTGCACGGCGCGATCGGCTTCACCCGCGAGCACGACCTGCGCCTGTGGACCACCCGGCTGTGGGCCTGGCGGGAGGAGGACGGCTCCGACGCGGAGTGGAACGCCGACCTCGGCGCCACCGTCCTCGCGGCCGGCCCGTCCGGTCTCTGGCCACTGATCACGGGCTCGTAGCGCCCGATACTTCGCACACCCGGGACCGGCTTCGCACAAGGCCGGCCTTGTGCGAAGTCACCGCTGGGTGTGCGAAGTGGGGTGTCAGGCGCCGTCTTCGTCGCCGCGGGCGTGCCGCCCGTGCCGGACCCCGCGCTGGAAGGTGGAGAGCCGCCCGCGGACGGCCTCCGGGTCGCGCCCGGAGATCGACGGTGGCGGTTCGCCGGGCATCGCGCTCCCGGGCATGAGCCGCCCGCGGGGCACCCGCTTCGGCAGGCCGGCGTGCGTGTAGCCGCCGGTCTGGCTCTCGGTGGCGGCGCGGGCGGCCTGCCACACGGCGTCGGCCGAGGTGACGAACGCGGCTGGGTCCGGGCCGCCGGCGGCGTGGGAGCGGACCCCGACGCCCGCGGGCACCGGCTCACCGTCGTGGGGGCCGCCGGCCGTCACGTGGAACCACCCCGAGGTGACCTCCGCGAAGATCGGGGTGGCCTCGGCGTCCTCGGCGTCGGAGGCCAGCGGGTCGACCGGCCGGGGTGCCGTGGGGTCGGGCAGCGTGTGCGGTGGGACGGCCGGTTCGAACAGCCCGATCGGGTCCGGGCGCATGTCCGCGCCGGCGTCGATCGGGAGCGGTTCGGGCGCGGGCTGCTCCTGGGCAGGCGGATCCGGCTGGGCGGGCACCACCGGGAGCCGCATGGTGGTCTCGCCGCTGGTGGGGTCGTAGCGCGGGCGGGGCAGCGCGGCGCCGTCGGAGCCCGCGGCGGCGGCGGTCATCGGCTCGTTCTCGCCGTCCGGCGTAGGGCCGGCCGGGAGCACGATGCGGGACGGCCCCGGCGGTGCGGGTGCCGGGGCGAGGCGCGACCACACCACCTGGTCGGGCTCGCTGGTGCGCTCGCCGACCAGCACGGCCGGGATCGTGACCCGGGCGGTGACGCCACGCTTCGTGGAGCCGGGGGGCGCGTTGCCCGACGTGCCCATCGAGTCGGTGAACAGCCCCACCATGATGCCGTGGCGGTTGGCGAGCCTGCCGACGACGAACAGGCCCATGCGCCGGGACGCCGCCACGGAGGCCGTGGACTCGACGGGGTTGCGCAGCCGGTCGTTGAGCGTGCCGAGCTCCCCGGGCGACAGGCCGATGCCCTCGTCGAAGATCTCCACCAGGATCGAGCCGTCCCGGGCCTGGCTGCAGCTCATCACCACCTGGCTGTCGGCGGGTGAGAAGTTGGTGGCGTTGTCGAGCAGCTCGGCGAGCATGTGCTGGACGTCGTTGGCCGCGCTGCCGGCGAAGGTGGCGTCGGGCGGGTTCTGCACGACCACCCGTTGGTAGTGCTCGATCTCCGAGACCGCGGCGCGCAGCACGTCGAGCACCGGGGTGGGCTCGGCCGCCGGCCGGGGGATGTCGGCGCCGGCGAGGACGAGCAGGTTCTCGCAGTTGCGCCGCATGCGCGTGGCGAGGTGGTCGAGCCGGAACAGGTCCGACAGCTGCTCGGGGTCGACCTCGCCCTCCTCCAGCTGCTCGATGAGCACGAGCTGCCGGTCGACCAGGGCCTGGCTGCGGCGGGAGAGGTTGACGTACATGGCGTTGATGTTGTTCTGCAGCGTGGCCTGCTCGGCGGCGAGCCGGACCGCCTGCTCGTGCACCGCGTCGAACGCGCGGGCGACCTCGCCCACCTCTTCGCGCGTGGTGACCGGCACCGTGGTGATGTTGATGTTCGGCGCTGTGCCTTCGCGCATCCGCCGCACGGCCTCCGGCAGCCGGTCCTGGGCGACCGTGATGGCGCTGCGGCGCAGCGTGCGCAGCGAGGCGATCATCCCGCGCGCGACGAGGCCGACGATGACCGCGGCGAGGATGAGGGCGAGCAGCAGGACGACGGCGTTGAGCCACGCCTCGACGAGCGCGCTCTGCCGGCGCTCCGCGACCGCGTTGCGCAGCTCCGAGCGCAGCCCCTCGGCCGCCGCGTCGAGCTCGCCGAGGAACCGGCTGTAGACGTCGGCGACGGTGGCCACGCCTGCCCCTGCCGGGGGTGTGCCCGAGAGCACCGCCTGGACGAGGCCGTTGCGGGCGGTGTTGCCGGGACCCGGGATCAGCCCGGCGTACCGGACGCGTTGCGCGGCGTTCAGCGACACCCGGAAGTCGGCGAGGCCGCTCTCCAGCCGCGCGTTGCTGAACTGCAGGTCGGAGCCCAGCGTGGGGGAGAGGCCGGTGTGCACGGAGATCGCCATCTGCGCCTGCTGCAGGGTGGCCTCGTTGCGTGCGGCGCCGAGGCCGGCGAGGGCGTTGGCCAGCCCGGTGACGTCGGAGGTGTTGATGTTGCGCAGCAGCGCTGTGTCGAGCTGCACGAGCTGCTCGATGAGCTCGGAGTAGCGCGCCACGACCGCCTCGGGCGGGGCGTTGGACCGCGTGACGACCTCCCGTAGCGGGGGGAGCCGGGAGATGGCCTGGTCGGCCTGCTGCTGGACGAGGACGATCGCCGGGACGTCGTCGGCGAGCCGCGCCACGGCGTCGCGGCTCCGGGCCGCGCGCTGGTCGACGGCGTCGATCACGCCGCGCAGCGCACGCTCGTCGGTGCGGCCGTTGGCGACGAACTCCGTGGCGCGGTAGCGCTCCCGCTCCACGTCGACGACCAGCGACGTGACCATGCCCTGGGTGGCGACGAACCGCGAGACCAGGTCGCGTTCGTTCGCCTCCCTGACCTCGTCGAAGATCCGGATGGTGCCGAGCGCGACCGCGAGGACGAGCGGTACGACGAGCACGACGGAGAACTTGACCCGCACGCTCCAGTGCCGTGGCGACGGCCATGCGGACCGCCGGCGGGCGGCCGGCCGGTCGTCCGTTGTCACGTCGGTCTTCTCTCCACTCGGACGCTGGGGAGCGAGGCGGCCCGCCCATGGCCGCCCGGCACCATGATCACCTGTTGTCGCAGTGTAACCAGAGTCACCCGGGCTTGTCGGTAGTACCGGCACCACGATGCGCTGAACGGGTGGCCACCTGCTGCGCTGCGTCATGATATGGGCACCGCGGGTGGTCCGTCGCGCGGCCACGGCGCACCGCGTGTCGCAATCTCTGGTTTGACACCTCAGATGTCTCCCGATGATGCTGCGCGTCGGCCCACGGCATCCATTCATACCCCGAACGCGAGCACGAGGACGGCATGCAGGACGGCACAACCGGCGGCTCGCCGCGGAACCGTCGAGAGTTCCTCCGGACCGTCAGCGCCGCCGGGGTCGCCGCGCTCGCCGGCGGGGCGGCCGCGGCCTGCGCGTCCGGGCCCCGGACCGCGGACGCCGCCGCCGGCAGCGACGACGTGATCCGGATCGGCTACGTCAGCCCGGAGACGGGGGCGCTGGCGCCCTTCGGCGAGGCCGACCGGTTCGTCGTCGACATGATGAGCGCGTTCTTCGCCGCGAACCCGGTGGACGTCGGCGGCCGCCCGCACCGGGTGGAGATCCTCAGGCGCGACAGCCAGTCCGACTCGAACCGCGCGGGCGACGTCGCGGCCGGTCTCGTCCTCGCCGACGGCGTCCACCTGATGCTGGTCTCGGCCACGTCCGACACGACGAACGCGGTCAGCGACCAGTGCGAGGCCGCGGGCCTGCCGTGCGTGGCCACGGCGACCCCGTGGCAGTCGTGGTTCTACGGGCGGGGCGGGCAGCCGCAGGCCCCGTTCGAGTGGACCCACCTGTTCTCGTGGGGCCTGGAGGACGTCCAGGCGGTCTACGTGGACATGTGGGACCAGGTGGCCACCAACCGGACCGCGGGCGCGCTGTGGCCCACCGACACCGACGGGCTGGCCTGGGGCAACCCGGGCGCGGACTTCGCGCCCACCGCCGCGCAGAGCGGCTACACGATCGTCGACCCGGGCAACTACGTCGGCGGCACCGACGACTTCTCGGCGCACGTCGACGCGTTCCGCGCGGGGGCCGCGGAGATCCTGCTCGGCGGCCCGAGCCCCGCGGACTTCGTGACGTTCTGGGGGCAGGCGGCCCGGCAGGGCTACCGCCCGCGGTTGGCGACGATCGGCAGGGGCATCCACTTCCCGGTGACGGTGGAGGAGATCGGGCCGACGGCCGTGAACCTCGCCACCGAGGTCGGCTGGTCACCGAGCCACCCGTTCCGGTCGTCCCTCACCGGGCAGGGTGCCGCCGACCTCGCCGCCGAGTACCGGGCCACGAGCGGGCGGCAGTGGTCCCAGCCGATCGGCTTCGCGCACGCCCTGTTCGAGGTCGCCGTGGCGGCGTTGGGCACCGTCGGGTCGGTCGAGGACCGCCGGGGGATCGCGGACGCGATCGCCGGGATGCGGCTCGACACGGTCGCCGGACCACTGGACTTCACCGCGGGACCGGTGCGGGGTGTCGCCAAGACCCCGCTGGTCGGGGGCCAGTGGCGCCCGGGCGCCACCAGCCCGTACGAACTGGTCATCGTCAGCAATGCCCGGCACCCGGAGATCCCGGCCGCCGGCACCGTCGAACCGCTGCCGGCCGGGTGACGCGGGTCAGCCGCCCACCTTTCGGAAGTCCCAGCTGGTGATCTTGTCCGGGACGAGGCGCAACCAGGCGTGCCGGCCGTCGTGCGCGACGACCCCTCCGCGGTAGCGGTCGGCGAAGAGCCGCTCGGGCCCGTCCAGCTCGGGCACCGGCTCCCCGGTGCGCGGCACCTCCCCGACGACCTCCACCCGCCCGCGCAGCTCCACACCGCGCAGCTCCTCGTAGGAGGTGCCGGCGTCGACGACGACGCCGATCCGCGGGTCGTGCCGCAGGTCGGCCCAGCGCTGGCTGCGCACCACGGACGTCAGCCAGAGCGCGCCGCCGTGCCAGGCGTACCAGAGCGGCGTGGCGTGCGGGCCGTGCCGGCCGACGGTGGCGGCGCGGCAGGTGCGCTGCTCGGCCAGGAACGCGTCGACCTCCTCCGGGGACATCGCGATCCGTCGGCCCCGGCGCTGCTCCCGCATGAGTACGGAGCGTAGCCGACCCGGTGCGCTGCACACCGGGAGCGGGCGAGTAGAACCAGTGGCGTGGACGATGTGGTCGACCTGGCGGTGGTGGGCGCCGGCCCGGCCGGCAGCGCCGCGGCGCTACGCGCGCTGCAGCTGCGCCCCGACGCCCGCGTGCTGCTGGTCGACGCCGCGGAGTTCCCGCGCGACAAGACCTGCGGTGACGGCATCGCCGCCCAGGCGCTCGACCTGGTCGAGGCGTTGGGGGTGCCGGGCGTGTCCCGGCTCGGCCCGCCGGTGCCGCGGATGCGGCTGCGCAGCCCCGGTGGGCGGGTCGTCGAGCGCACCTGCGTCCGCCCGAACCGGGTGGTGCCACGGACCGTGTTCGACGCCGAGCTCGTGGCCGCGGCCGTCGCGCGGGGCGCCCGGCTGCTGCGGCACCGCGTCCGGCGCCTCGAGGTGTGCGCGGACCGCGTCGTCATCGACGGTGCCGTCGCGGCGCGGGTCGTGATCGGCGCCGACGGCGCCAACTCCGTCGTCCGCCGGCTGCTCGGGGCCCCGGTCGCCCCGCCCTCGGCCACCGCCATGGCCGTGCGCGGGTACGCCCGCACCGCGGTGGACCCGGACTCGCTCGTGATCGAGTTCGCCCGCGGGCGCTACCCGGCGTACGCCTGGTCGTTCCCGCTGCCCGGGGGTGGGGCCAACGTCGGGTTCGGGGTCTTCGACAAGCGCGGCGGCGGCCCCCGTGCCGAGCTCGTGTCGGCCCTGCACGCGCTCCTGCCCGGCCACGAGCCCGACCCGGCCTCCGTCCGCGGCCACCACCTGCCGCTCTCCACCGGCCCGCGCCACCACCCCGACGGCCGGGTGTTGCTCGCGGGCGACGCTGCGGCGCTGGTCAACCCGCTGACCGGGGAGGGCATCTTCGACGCGCTGGCCTCCGGTGTGCTGGCCGGCCGGGCCGCGCTGCTCGGCGCCGGGGCGGGTGCTGCACACCGGTCCGCGATGCGCCGGACGTTCGAGCGGCACCACGCGCACGGTGCCCTGCTGTCGCACCTGCTGCGCCGGCCCCGCTTCCTCGACGCCGCGGTGGTGGCGGCGGCGCGCCGCCAGTCCGTCTTCGACGCCGCCGTCGATCTCGGTCTCGGCCGCGGCACGGCCTCGCTCCCCGCGCTCGCGCACGTGGCGCTGAGCTACGCCACCGCGCCCCGGACGGCCCCCGCCCACTGACCCGACGCGGCGAACAGCACCAGGAGCGCGATCGCGGCGACCACCAGCACCGCGGGGAAGGGCCGCCCGGCCCGGTGTCCGGCCACGGGCACGGCGCCGGTGTCCACCGGCTTGTCGGGCCGCCCGGCGGCCGCGTCCCGGCCGGCGTCGAGCGCGTCGCCCCGCCAGCCGATCGAGACCTGCCCGGCCAGTACCGCGGCCGCGACGAGCAGCACGCCCCACCACCACGGCGAGGACGGTGCCGACGGCCGTGACGGCGACCGTCGGCTCCGGGTGGGCGGCCCGCAGCAGGGCGAGGCGGTGCGGCATCCCCCGGGTCTCGCGCTCCTAGACTCGCGACGGTGGTGGGGACTGCGCTCGAGGATCTGCTGCGGCCGCTCGCCCCGCAGGTCCTCGGCGTGCTCGTGCGCCGGCACGGTCAGTTCGAGGCGTGCGAGGACGCGGCGCAGGAGGCCATGCTCGCGGCCACCGCCCAGTGGCCGGCCGACGGCGTGCCGGACAACCCGCGTGCGTGGCTGCTCACGGTGGCCACCCGGCGGCTCACCGACCAGTGGCGCAGCGAGCACGCCCGGCGGCGCCGCGAAGCCACGTCCGCGCAGCTGGACGGGCTCGACGAGGCCGCGCCCGAACCGCCCGCGGCCGCCGACGACACCCTGACGCTGCTGTTCCTCTGCTGCCACCCCGAGCTCCCGCCGCCGTCGCAGGTGGCGCTCACGCTGCGCGCCGTCGGCGGGCTGACCACCGCCGAGATCGCCCGCGCGTTCCTCGTGCCCGAACCGACGATCGGCCAGCGGATCAGCCGGGCGAAGCGGGCCGTGGCGGGCGCCGCCTTCGAGATGCCGGCCGAGACCGACCGCGCACCCCGGCTCGGCGCCGTACTGCACGTGCTGTACCTGGTCTTCAACGAGGGCTACACGGCGACGTCCGGCCCCGACCTGCACCGGCGCGACCTCACGCGGGAGGCGCTCCGGCTGGTCCGGCAGGTCCGGCGCCTGCTGCCCGACGACGGCGAGGTGGCCGGCCTGCTCGCGCTGATGCTGATCACCGAGGCGCGCCGGCCGGCCCGCACCCGGGCCGACGGCGGGCTGGTGCCGCTCGGGGAGCAGGACCGGACGCTCTGGGACCGGACGCTGCTCGACGAGGGGATCGGGCTGATCGCAGCGACGATGGCGCGCGCCCCGGTGGGGCCCTACCAGCTGCAGGCGGCGATCGCGGCCGTGCACGGCGAGGCGGAGCGCGCCGGGAAGACCGACTGGCCGCAGATCGCGCAGCTGTACCGGGTGCTGTCCGCGGTGGCGCCGGGGCCGATGGTCACGCTCAACCGGGCCGTGGCCGTCGGCATGGTCGAGGGCCCGCAGGCCGGGCTCGACCTGCTCGCCACCCTGGACGGCGACGGTCCGCTCGCCGGGCACCACCGGGTGTCGGCCGTGCGTGCGCACCTGCTGGAGATGGCCGGCGACCGCGACGGCGCGCTCGCGGCGTACCGGGAGGCAGCGGGCCGGACGACGAGCGAGCCCGAGCGGCGGTACCTGGAGGAGCGGGCTGCCAGGCTCGCCTGACACCCGGACGGGTGTGTACCCGGCGTATCGAGACGATCACTTCGTCGTTGATCCGATGTGCGCCGCTCCCCGGCCCTGTGGGTCGCCCCGGTCCTGATCGCCGTCGCCGCCCCGATGGCGACGGCCGGACCCGCTGCCGCGGATCCGGATCAGGGACCGGTCCAGCGCTACGTCGCGCTCGGCGACTCGTACGCGGCCGGCCCGCTCGTGCCGATCCCCACGGGCGAGCCGGCCGGGTGCCTGCGCTCCGACCACAACTACCCGTCGGTGGTCGCGCGGGAGCTCGGTGTCGCCGACTTCCAGGACGCCAGCTGCAGCGGGGCGACCACCGAGAACATCGACGGGCCGCAGAGCGTGCCGCTGGGGGAGAACCCGCCGCAGCTCGACGCGCTGACGCCCGACACCCAGCTGGTGACGATCACGATCGGCGGCAACGACGTCGGCTTCGGCGACATCGTCCAGGAGTGCGCGACGCGCTCGCCGCTGCAGCCGACCGGCAGCGCGTGCAAGGACCACTACACGGCGGGCGGCACCGACCAGCTCGCCCAGCGCATCGACGACGCCGCCCCGAAGGTGGCGGACACGCTCGCCGCGATCGACGGGCGTTCCCCGGACGCGCGCGTGCTGCTCGTCGGCTACCCGGCGATCCTGCCCGACGAGGGCCCCGGCTGCTTCCCCGTGGTGCCGTTCAGCCCCGGCGACGTCGCCTACCTGCGTGACGTCGAGAAGGACCTGAACGCGATGCTCGCGAAGCAGGCGGCCGCGGCGGGCCAGGACTTCGTGGACACCTACACCCCGTCCATCGGGCACGACTCCTGCCAGCCTCCGGGCACCAAGTGGGTCGAGGGCCTGGTGCCGACCGCGCCCGCCGCTCCGGTGCACCCGAACGCGCTGGGCATGAGCGAGATCGGGCAGGTCGTCGCCGGCGCCGCCGGCGGGTCGTCCCCCCGCGCCTAGACACGGCCCAGTACCACCACAGCAGTTGGCGTTGCCAGATCGCCACTGGCGATCACGGTCCCGGAGAGGCCGATGCGGTGCCGTGATCGTCGGTGCCGGGTTGTCGGTGACGATCGAAGTGGCGCAGTCGTTCGTCGGACGGATCGCCGACATCGACGACGTGATCTTGAACGGCTGCGGCGCAGTCCTCGGGGCCTGCGTCGAACTGCTCATCCGGGCGGCTCGAGCGAGAGCGCCGGCGTAACGGGTAGCAGCGGCTTGATCAGCAGATGGGCGCGTTCCCGGGTCGATTTCGCCCGAGTTCGCGCCGAAGCGCCGATCATGTCGGGAACACCCGCCTCCGGAGGCGTACGGCGCGAATCGGGCAAGCACCTGCGATCACGAATTGCGGCTGTCGTGCTGGAGCGCCTTCTCGAGGCGGTTGATCCACTCCTCCCAGCCGACGCGCAGCCCGTCGTAGTGGGACGGCTCGAACTCCGGCCCCACCCAGCTGTTCACGAGCGTCAGCTCGGTGCGTCCCGGCCCGGCCTCGCGGAAGGTGACCTCCACCTTCTCGTCGCTGATCCGGTCCTCGGGGGTCTGGGAGTGGTGGGTGAAGGTGAACGCGATCCGCGTCGGCGGGGTGAGCTCCAGGTACTCGCCGGTGAAGCCGTTGACGGTGCCGTCGGCCTCGTGCAGCTCGATGCGGTACCGGCCGCCGACGCGCACGTCGGCGTCGACGACGGTGGCGTACCACCGGCGCATCCGGTCCGGCTCGGTCCAGGCCGCGTAGAGGGCCTCCGGCGACGCCGGGATGGTGCGGACCAGGGTCACGCGGTGGGGAACGACGTTCACGGTGCCTCCTCGGGTCGGGTGACGAAGTCCTCGAGCGCATCGAGGCGGTCGGTCCAGAACTGCTCGTAGAAGCGCAGGTGCCGGGTCGCCGCGGCGAGGGGTCGGACCTCGAGGCGGCACACGTGCCGCCTGCCGAGCACGGTGCGGTGCACCAGGCCGGCCCGTTCCAGCACCTTGACGTGCTTGGACGCGGCGGCGAGCGAGATCGGGTGCGGGGCGGCGAGCTCGCCGACGGTCCGCTCACCCCCGGCGAGGGTGCGCACCATGGCGCGGCGCGTGGGGTCGGCCGCCCGTCGTCACGGCCGGGGAGTGGGACGCCGCGGCGGCCGAGCTGCGGGCCGCGGAGAAGGACCAGGGGGCAGGGGCGTGGTGATCGGCCGGATCGGGACATGGCCTGCACCCCTGCAGTTGATGTCCCGATCCCGCTGATCAGGTGCGAGGGTGATGCCGAATCGCCGCTGGGCATCAGCCCTCGCCGAAGTGGGCCGCGGGACTAGCGCTCGTCGTAGCTTTCGACCACGCGGGTCTGCATCGGGAAGCGCACCGGGGTGTCGCCGAAGAGTCGCCTGCCGGCCGTGTCCGCGGCTGCCTGGACGGAGGCGGCCGCCTCCTCGGCCACCTCCGCGGGCGCGTGGAGCAGCACCTCGTCGTGCTGGAAGAACACGAGCCGGGCCGGGCTGCCCGCCGCGCGCAGCTGCCCGCGCAGCTCGGCGAGCAGCACCAGCGCCCACTCGGCTGCGGTGGCCTGCACCACGAAGTTGCGGGTGAACCGCCCCCTGGCCCGGGCTGCGGTGGGCTGCTCGTCGCCGGCGCGCGCCGGCGGGCAGGTGCGCCCCAGGTGCGAACGCACGAGGCGGCCCTCCTCGCCTGCCAGGGCCGCGTCCTCGACGAACGCCATCGCCGCCGGGAATCGGCGACGGAGCGTGGCGAGCAGCACGGCGGCGTTGCCCGACGTCTGCCCGTACATCGCCGAGAGCAGGGCGAGCTTCGCCTTGGCCCGGTCGTCGCCGAACTCGCGCGCGGCGAGCGCGGTGTACAGGTCGTCGTCGCCGGGGGCGAGCGCGTGGTCGCCGGAGAGCGCCGCGAGCACCCGCGGCTCCAGCTGCGCGGCGTCGGCCACCACCAGCCGCCAGCCGGGATCGGCCCGCACCGCCGCCCGCACCGCCTTGGGAATCTGCAGCGCCCCGCCTCCGCGGGACGCCCAGCGGCCGGAGACGACCCCGCCCACCACGTACTCCGGCCGGAACCGCCCGTCGTGCACCCAGGTGCGCAGCCACGCCCAGCCGTTCGCGGAGTGCAGGCGGGCGAGCTCCTTGTAGGCGAGCAGCGGCGCGACGGCCGGGTGGTCGACCCGCTTGAGCTCCCAGGACCGCGTGCTCGAGAGCTCGTGGCCGGCCCGGGCGAAGGCGCGCAGGACCTCGGCGGGGGAATCGGGGTTGACCGCGCGCCCGAACGCCTCGTCGACCGCGTCGGCCAGCGCCGCGAGCTTCGGCGGGCGACCGCCCAGCACCGGGCGCGGCCCCAGCAGCTCGACGAGGAGCCGGTCGTGCACGTCGGCGCGCCACGGCAGGCCGGCGGCCGTCATCTCCTCGGCCACGAGCATGCCCGCCGACTCCGCCGCCGCGAGCAGCCGCATGCGCGGCCCGGCCGCGGCCAGCGCGCGCTGCTGCGCCGCGTGCACCGCCACCACGTCGGCCAGCTCGTCGCCGGACACGGCGGTGTCGAACAGCGCGGGTGGGCCGTCGTCGACGGCGGGCGGGTCGGGAGCAGGGGTGCGGCCGTGCAGGCGGGCGACGGCCGCCGCCAGGCCGTGCGGCTGCCCGAACCCCCCGTCGGCGGCGACCAGAAGGCCTTCGACCAGCTCGACGGCGTGAGCGCGGCCGACGTCGACGCCCGCGGCGAGCAGTCGCCGGTATCCGCGGGGCCTGGCGAACACCCAGCGCGGCGCCTCGGCCTTCTCGAGCGCGGCGAGGTCCGGCAGCGTCTCCGGGGGTCCGGCCGCGGCGCCGTCCTCGTGCAGCCGCTGGATCCGCGGGGCGCCGTCGCGCGGACCCGGGTCGTACGCGACCCTCACCGGCGGCGCGGCAGGAGCCCGGCCAGCAGGCCCCGCTGCGGGCCACCGCGGATCTCCTCCGGACCGGTGCCCACCTCGGCCAGCACGTCGTTGGCCGCCAGCACGCCGGACGCGGCGGCGCGCTCCATGAGCCCGGTGAGGAACCCGGTGGCGACGTGGTCGCCCGCGACGCGCACGCCGCGCCCCTCGCCGGTGACGGTGAGCCGTGCCGCCGCGCCGCCGGGCGGGAACGAGGGCGCTGTGGCCTCCATCCGTTCCTGTTGGTGCAGCACGCCTGCGGCGGCCGTCTCGGGCCAGAGCTCGGCGAGCTCGGCCCGCATGCGGGCGGACGCGGTGGTGGCGTCGGGGGCGGAGCAGGCGTAGGAGTGCAGCTCGACGACGGAGCCGCGGGTGCGTGCGGCCCACTCCGCCGAAGGCGCCTCCAGGCGCGAGTAGACCGTGACCGAGTCGAGCGTGCGCTCCCGGCTGACGGCGCTGAACGTGGCCCGGTGCGCGGCGACGTCGCGGTCGAGCCACAGGCGGCTGACGGCGAACGGCGGCGCGACCGGGATCGCGGCGGCCTTCGCGGCCAGGCGCGGCGCCACCGCCGCCGCCTGCGGGGACGCGGCGAGGAGGGCCCGCAGCGCGGGCGGTTCGGTGGCGAGCACGAGGTGCCGGGTGACCAGCGCGCCGTCGTCGAGCTCCACCCGCCAGCGGTGGTCCTCGGCCGGTGTGATCGCCCGGGCCGGCGTCGCCGTGCGCACCTGCGCTCCCAGCTTCTCCAGGTGGGACTCGAACGGCTCCCAGATCGCGGTGCGGTGGTCGGTGGCGGGCGCGTCGAAGCCGATGCCGTGCGGGTTGCCCAGGAAGTAGTAGTGGAACATCGCGATCAGCTCGGCCGCCGACAGCGCGCCGGGGTGGGCGAAGAACGAGCGTGCGAACGCCTCGAAGAGCATCGCCTGCGCGCGGTCGGTCATGCCGAGCGAGGCGAGGAACTGCGCGGCGGGCACGTGGTCGAAGCGGGCGGTGGTGCGCGCGCGGTCGTAGGCGAGCAGCTCGGCGGCGACGGACCAGCGGGACCGGAGCAGGTCGTGCAGCCCGAGGCTGGGGGAGCGGGCGAACAGCGCGATCAGGTTGAACGGCGGAGCGCCCGGAAGGCCGGTGAGATCCTCGGCCGGCCAGTCGCGGGAGATCACCGGGTAGCCGCCGACCGGGCGCAGGAAGCCCAGCTCCGGATCGATGCGGCCCAGGAGGGCGCGCCAGGTGTGGTAGTGGCGGAAGAACGCGTGGAACCCGTGCTCGACCACCTGCCCGGTGCCGTCGGGGAGCGTGTGCGGCCAGGCGCCGAGCCGCCCGCCCAGGGTGGGTGCCGCCTCCAGCAGCGTGACCGCAACACCGCGCTCGGCGAGCACGACGGCCGCCGAGACACCGGCGATCCCGCCGCCGACGACGACGGCCTCGGTGCCGGCCGGCGCGGCACGGGGGAGCGAGGGATCGGCCGGCACGAGCACCCGCGCACGCGGTTCGCGACTCACCCACCGACCCTATGCGCGGACCCCGACAGGAATGCCCGCGCGTCCCGGCCGCGTTGGCCCGAGCATGACGATCGATGTGGGTCGGTACGGGATCTGGCAGCGGGCGGCGGATCTGAGCCCCGAGTTCGCGGCCGAGGTGGAAGCGCTCGGGTACGGCGCCATCTGGATCGGCGGGTCGCCTCCCGGTGATCTCGCGCTCTCGGAGTCGCTGCTCGACGCGACGGAGCGGATCGTGGTCGCCACCGGCATCGTGAACATGTGGAAGACACCGGCGGAGGAGGTGGCGAAGTCCTACCACCGGCTCGCGGCGAAGCACCCGGACCGGTTCCTGCTCGGCGTCGGGATCGGCCACCCGGAGGCCACGGCGGAGTACCGCAGCCCCTACGCCACCATGGTCGACTACCTGGACCGGCTGGACGCGGCCGACGTCCCGGTGGCCGGCCGCGCGCTCGCCGCGCTGGGACCGAAGGCGCTGCGGCTCGCCGCCGACCGCACGGCCGGCACGCACCCCTACCTCACCACCCCGGAGCACACCCGGGAGGCGCGGCGGATCGTCGGGGACGGCGTCCTCGTCGCCCCGGAGCAGAAGGTGGTGCTCGACACCGACGCCGAGCGCGCCCGCGCGATCGGGCGGCCGGTCGTCGACCGGCCGTACCTGCACCTGGTCAACTACCGGTCCAACCTGCTGCGGCTCGGCTGGAGCGAGGCGGACCTGGACGGCGGCGGCAGCGACGCGCTCGTCGACGCCCTCGTCGCCCACGGCGAGGCCGAGACGGTGGCCGCGCGGCTCACCGCGCACCTCGACGCCGGTGCCGACCACGTCTGCGCGCAGGTGCTCACGGCCGACGGCGCCGACCCGCTGCCCGCCTTCCGCGAGCTCGCGGTGGCCCTGAAGCTCGCCTGACCTACTCGGCGCGGGAGAACGGCACCTTCGGACGCCAGGTGCGAGCGAAGGTGCCGTTCGCCCGACGGAAGCTGGGTGCGACGCCCATCAGCGGGGCGCGTCGGAGGGGTGCGGGGGTGGGCTGCTCAGTGGGCAGGAGAAGCTCTCCTCCACCCGGATGCACTCGCGATCCGGCGCCTCCGCGGCGGCCTGCAGCGGCTTGCGGATCATCGTGAACGCGGCCAGCGCCGCCGCCACGAGGAGGCCGGCACCGATCACCATCGCCATCCGGTAGCCGGCGTCGAAGGCGACGGGGTCGGAGTAGTCGTCGCCCGCGATGCCGGCCAGGCCCGGCACCGTGGCGACGGCCAGGAGGCCTGCCGCCCTGGCCACCGCGTTGTTCACCCCGGACGCGGCGCCCGCGTACCGGTCCGGGGCCGCGTCGAGCACGGTGGCGGTGAGCGGGGCGACGGTCAGGGTCAGCCCGGCCCCGAAGGCGAGCATCGCGGGCAGCACGTCGGTGAACCACGACGTCGTGGCGTCGACGCGCAGGAGCAGGAGCAGCCCGCCCGCGCTCACCAGCGGTCCCACCGTCATCGGCAACCGGGGTCCGATCCGTCCGGTGAGCGCGCCCATCCGCGCCGAGAAGATCAGCATCAGGGCGGTGACCGGTAACAGGGCCACCCCGGCCGCGAGGGGGGTGAAACCGGCCACGATCTGCAGCTGCAGCACCAGCATCAGGAACACCACCCCCATCGCGCCGTAGATGAGGACGGTGGCGATGTTGGCGGCGCTGAACGTCGGGTTCCGGAAGAGGGTGGGTGGGACCAGCGGGTGCGGGGAGCGCAGCTCCACCAGCACGAACGCCGCCAGCGCCAGCACCCCGACCGCCGCCGCGATCAGCGAGACCGGGTCGGCACCGCGCGCGCCGAGCCCGGTGAGGCCGTAGGTCAGCGCACCGAGCCCGACCACGGCCAGCACCGTGCCGGTGACGTCCAACCCCGGCGCCGACTCGGGGTCGCGGCTCTCCGGCACGTGCCGGAGAGCGATCACGATGATCAGGGCGGCGAGCGGGAGATTGATCAGGAAGACCGCGCGCCAGCTCCACTCGACGAGCCAGCCGCCCAGGAACGGGCCGACCGCGCCCGCGACGCCGCCGAGGCCGGACCACGCGCCCACGGCGGCGGCCCGGTCCGGCCCGTGGAACGAGGCGGAGATCAACGCGAGGCTGCCCGGCGTGAGCAGCGCCCCACCCACGCCCTGCAGCGCCCGCGCCGCGATGAGGGTGCCGATGTCCGGGGCGAGCCCGCAGGCCAGCGACGCCAGCGCGAACCACGCGACCCCGATGAGGAACACCCGCCTGCGGCCGAGGTGGTCACCGAGCGAGCCCCCGAGCAGGATGAGCGACGCGAGGGTGAGCGTGTAGGCGTTGACGGTCCACTGCAGGCCGTCGAACCCCGCGTCGAGCTCGGTGCCGATGCGCTCCAGCGCCACGTTCACGACCGTGCCGTCGATCATCGCGAGCCCGGACCCGAGCACCGTCGTGGCAAGCACCCATCGGCCCGCCGCGGTACCCATCCGCAGTTCCCCCGCCACCATGCGACGGAGCTTACGACCCCGTCGGACCGCGATCATGGCCGTGATCACTACCGCCTGAACAACTCCCCGTGCACGACGGATGACAGCCCGTCACCTCTGTGGGTTTTGATCGTTGACGGTGCAGGAATCCGGGAGGCGACATGGCAAGAAGCGCGCGGCGGCGACCGGCCGCCCGTGTGGCGGTGGGTGTGCTGGTGGCGGCGGTGGCGACCGGGCTGCTGGGATACGGGTACGCACAGGCGAACCCGCGGCTCGCGGCCCCCGACCTCCCACCCGCTCCGGCTCCCGCCGTCACCGGCCCGGCCCGGCCAGTGGAGCGCACGCCGGCGGTCGAGCCCGACAGCGAGACCGACGCCGACACCGACGACGGCGCGAGCAGCGACAGCGACGCCCCCCGGGCGACCCCGGGACGACTGCGCGCCGCCGCGCCGCACACCTCGCAGTCGACGCGCCGCGCCGCGCCGCCCGTCGACTCCGACCGGCCCGCCGACTCCCGGCCGGCGGGTTCGAAGCCGACCGGCCAGCCGGCCCCGGCCGCACCGTCGGGTGGCGGCGGGCCCGCCCTGGTGGCCGGCACGCCCTGCACGGCGACGGCCCGGGCGTGCGTCGCACTGGACAAGCGGCAGGCATGGCTGATCGACAGCGGCAACCTGGTCAGGGGGCCGGTCGAGATCCAGCACGGTGACGCGGAGGACCCGACCCCGCTGGGCACGTTCAAGGTGCAGTGGAAGGCCGAGCAGTACACCAGCCGCGAGTACCTCACCCAGATGCCCTACTCGGTGTTCTTCGCCGACGGCGGCGTCGCGTTCCACCAGGGCGCCCAGGACACCCCGTCGGCGGGTTGCGTGAAGCTCCGCCGCGAGGACGCCGAGGCGTTCTTCGCCTTCTTGCAGGTGGGTGACGAGGTGCAGATCCACTGAGATCGGCCGGGGTGGTACCAGTAGGCTTCTACCTCCGGTAGAATGGTCTGCGTGCCGACACTGGGTGAGCTCGAACGCGCCGTGATGGAGACCCTCTGGTCGGCGACGGCACCCGTCACCGCCCGCGACGTGCAGGACGCGCTCGGGGGTCGTGACCTCGCCACCACCACCGTGCTCACCGTCCTCGGGCGGCTCGAGCGCAAGGGCCTCGTCACCCGGGAGCGGGACGGCCGCGCCCACCGCTACCGGTCGGTCGCGAGCCGCGAGGACCACGTCGCCGAGCTCATGCGCGACGCCCTCGACGCCGCACCCGACCGCGGTGCGGCGCTGGCCCGGTTCCTCGGTTCGATCCCCGAGGACGAACGCACCGCACTGCGCAACCTGCTCGACTGACATCCTGGTCCTCATGGAGGGCGCGGCGCTGTTGCTGCTCGTGCTCGGCGTGCTGCTCGCCGAGCCGGTGAGCCGGTCGCTGGCGCGGGCGCACTGGCCCGCGCGCGACCCGGTCGGCGCCCTGCTCGTCTGGCAGGCCGTCGGTCTCGCCGGCGGGCTCGCGCTGCTGGGTTGCGGGGTGGTCTACGGTCTCGCGCCGCTCGGACCCGGGCTCCCGGAGGCGGCGGGCAACGCCGTCGACACGCTCGCGGCCGGGCAGGTCCCGGAGCTGGGGATCACGCACGTCCTGGCCCTGCTCGCGGCGCTGGTGCTGGCGTTGCGGCTGGTCGGGGTGCTCGTCGTGGTCACGCTGCGCACGCTGCAGGTTCGCCGGCGGCACCGCGACCTGCTCGACCTGCTCGCCACGCCGTGGCCGTCCGTGCCGCACGCCCAGGTGCTCGACCACCCCGTCCCCGTGGCGTACTGCCTGCCCGGGCTGCGTGCGCGGCTCGTGGTCTCGGCCGGCGTGCTCGACGCGCTGGACCCGCCCGCCGTGAAGGCCGTGCTCGCCCACGAGCAGGCGCACCTGCGGGAACGCCACGACCTCGTCGTGCTCCCCTTCGTCGCGTGGGGGGCCACCGCCCCGTTCGTGCGCGGGATGGTGTGTGCGCAGGTGGCGGTGGCCGCGCTCGTGGAGATGCGCGCCGATGACGTCGCCTCGGGGGCGGTCACGCCGAAGCAGCTCACGGGCGCGCTGCGCCGGGTCGGTGGCGCCGCCCCGGCGGCCGCGCTGAGCTCCTTCACCGACGCGCTCGACCGGCGGTTGCTGCGGATCAGCCGGCCGCCGGCGCCGTTGCCGGTGGCGGTCCGGGTGCTGGTGCGGCTCGCCGCCGTCGGGCTGGTCGCGATCCCCACCGGACTGCTGCTCCTGTCCTGATCAGCCCCGCGGTGATCAGGATTTCAGCGGTGCGCTGGCCGCGCGCAGCTGGCCCAGCGACTCCGCCCACGACCGCACGAGGCCGGTCTCGTGGTAGGGCACCCCGATCTCGGCGCAGAACTCGCGCACCAGCTTCCGGGACCGCCTCAGGTTCGGCGTCGGCATGCTCGGGAAGAGGTGGTGCTCGATCTGGTGGTTCAGGCCGCCCATCGCGACGTGCACGAGCCCGTCGGTGAGCCGTCCGCCCGCCACGTTGCGCGAGGTGAGGACCTGCTTGCGCAGGAAGTCCATGCGCGTGGTGGGCATCTCCATGCCCTTGTGGTTCGGGGCGAAGATCGAGCCGAGGTAGACGCCGAACAGGCACTGGTGCACCACGAAGAACGCCACCGCGAGCCCGGGCGGCAGCACGGCGAGGAGCGCCGCCAGGTAGCAGAGCGCGTGTGCGGCCAGCAGGGTGAGCTCCAGGCCGCGGCCGCGCACCTTCGCCCCGTTCGCGCCGAGCAGGCCCTGCAGGCTCGCGCGGCGCAGGTCGATGGCGGCGAGCGTGAGCAGCGGGAAGAAGATCATCGCCTGGTGGCGGTTGAGGAACCGGTTGACGCCGCGGCTGGCCCGCGCCTGCTCGCCGGTCCACGCCAGCGCTCCCGGCTCGACGTCCGGGTCGAGGCCCTCGTGGTTCGGGTTGGCGTGGTGCCTCGTGTGCTTGTCCTGCCACCAGCCGTACGACATGCCGATGCCGAGGTTGCCCAGGACGCGGCCCGTGATCGCGGACGGGCGCCGGGTGCGGAAGACCTGGCGGTGTGCCACGTCGTGCGCGAGCAGCGCGATCTGGCCGTAGAGCACGGCCGCGGCCACGGCCACGGCCAGCTGCCACGGCGAGTCGCCCAGCAGGACGAACGCCGTGGCGGTGGCCGCGGCGAAGGCGCCGACGAGCAGGAAGCGGGCCAGGTAGTAGCCGGGTCGGCGGCGCATCAGGCCCGCCGCCGCCACCCGTGCGGAGAGGCGGGCGAAGTCACTCCCGGCGGTGCCCGCCGGGGGGTCGGTGATCGTGCTGCTGGTCATGTTCCGACCCTCGCGCGACCCGCACGTCGGTGATGAGCCTGCGGGCCCCCGGACCGATGGTGGGGATCACCCCCGATCAGGTGATCATCTGACGCGGGTGCTTCCCGTCGGAGGTGGTTCGTCGGGGGTGTCGGTGGATCCAGCTTCTCGCTGGGCGTGCCGGCGGGCAGCCCTCGTACCGGGTTGTACTCGGGCTGTTCGCCGGTGCGTCCAGCGGGGAGCTGGGCCGCCGAGACCCTTGGCGAACCTCCGGCGGGGAGCACCAGCTCACAGCGTCGTCACAGCGACCGTCTGCGAACGTGTGGTTCCCCCTGCACGACCCCCGGAGGCGCACGATGACGATCTCGCTGCACACCGGCATCCGCACCGCGACCGTCAGCACCGCGTGGACGGCCTGGGACGCCCCGTTCCGGCTGGTGGTCACCGATCCCTGGGCGATGCACCACGCCCGGCTGCACGTGACGGACTTCGTCGGCGCGCTCGTGGCGGCCGTCGACCGGCGCCTCCCCGCCGCGCAGCGCGACGCGCGGCTGGCCGATCTGCTCGGCGGCACCTGCGACGCACCCCGCCCGTTCCCCTACGGGATCGCGGCGGCGCCCGCCGACGCCGACGTCCACCGCCCGGCGCCCGCGTCCTGGCAGCAGGCCTTCACGGCCGCCGCCCGCGACCGTGACGGCTGGGCCGTCGCGCCCGGCCCGACCGGCCCCGCGCTGATCGCGCAGCGGTGCGCCGAGCTCGTGGCGGAGTCGAGCTCCTGCGGAGTGCTCGTGGCGTTCGGCGACCACGTGGCCACGTCCGGCCTCGCGCCGGTCGGCGGCTGGCGGGTGGAGCTGCGGGACGCGCCCGGTGCCCCGACCGAGCTCGTCGCGATCGACGGCGGCGCGATCTCCACGGTCGGCTGCGTGCGGCCCGGCCGGGCGGACCGGGTGCAGCCGTTCGTGGTGTCGGCCAGCGGGCGCTCGGTCGTGCCGGCGTGGCGGTCGATCGCGGTGGCGGCGGCCGACGCGCCTGCAGCGAGCGCGGCCTGCACCGGGGCGTTGCTGCGCGGCACCGCCGCCCCGGAGTGGCTGGCCGAGCAGGGGCTCCCCGCCCGCCTGGTGGACGTCCACGGCGTCTCGCACACCGTGGGGAACTGGCCGGCCTAGGCCGGCACGGGCTCGACCGCCACCCGGTCCGGGCCGCCCACGAGCAACGCCGTCAGCCCGGCGAGCGGCAGCACGACCAGCACGCACAGCGCCGCCGGAACCCCGATCGTCCCCGCCAGACCTCCGACGAGCGCGGCCCCGACGCTGGCGCCGGTGAGGAACACGAGGGTGGCGATGCCCAGCGCGACGCCGCGCTGGCCCGGGGCCACGGCGGCACCCACCGAGGAGATCATCGCAGGCTGCCCGACCCCGAACGCGGCGCTGACCAGCATCACGGCGAGCACGAGCAGTGCCGGCGCCTGCACGAGGGCGCCCGCGGCCGCCATCAGCAACGCGAGGATCGCGGTGGGGCAGGCCAGCGCGATCGAGCGGCGCGCCCCGAACCGGTCGAGCAGCCTGCGGGCGATCGCGGGGGAGATGAAGCCGATGACCGCGGCCGGGACGAGCAGCGTGCCGGTGGCGAACGGCGTCCAGCCCCACGACGCGGCGGCGAGCGGCACCCCGAGCAGCAACGCGAACCAGCTGGCCGGGACCGCGGCCGCGGCGAACGAGTTGCGCAGCACGGTGTTGTTGGTGACGATCTCGCGCGGCAGGAACCCGTGGGGGCGCGTCCGCATGCGCAGCGCGAGCAGCGGGGCGCCGACCACGAGCAGGGTGGCGCCGACGGCCGCGGTCACCACCCCGGAGGACGGCGACTGGATGAGCAGCACCATCCCGGACGCGGCGAGCGCGACGAGCACCGCACCGACCCCGTCGATGCGCTCGCCGGTGCCACCCGTGGGGGAGACCCGCCACAGCGGGGGGATCGCGAGGACGCCGAGCACGGGCAGGGCGACGGCCCACCGCCAGCCGCCGAGCGCCTCGAGGCCGCCGCCGATCAGCGGGCCGATCGAGCCGAGCGTGGCGGCGACGCCGGCGATGCGCCCCAGCGCCGCGCCCCGGTCGCTGCCGCTCCAGCGGGCGCTGACCAGCGCCGTGGCCAGCACGGGGACGGCGGCCGCGCCCGCGCCCTGCACCACCCGTGCCACCAGCAGCACCGGGAAGGACGGCGCGAGCGCCGCCACCAGCGCGCCGAGCGCCATCGCGCCGGTGCCGACCGCCAGCGGCAGCCGGATGCCGATCATGTCGGCGATCCGGCCGTGGGCCGGGGTGGCGACGGCGAGCGCCACCGTGTAGCCGCTGATCATCCAGGCGGCCGTGGCCGCGCTGACGTGGAGATCGCCCGCGAGTTCCGGGAGCGTGACCGTGACGGCCGACGTGGACATGCCGGCGAGTCCGAACAAGAGACCGAGCAGGGCGGCAGACCGCCCGGGAGACCGCACGTGCACGGGGAACCGTGCGGCCGGGCCAGGAATTCCCGGCTCAGCCGGGCGCCAGCACGACCTTGCCCGTCGTGCCCCTGTTCTCGAGGGCCCGGTGCGCCGCCGCGGCGTCCGCGAGGGGGAACGGCGGGTTGACGAGCGGGACCAGGCGTCCGGCGGCGGCCTCGGCCAGGGACCGGGTCTCCAGGCCGCGCAGGCCGCCGTAGCGCTTCGTCATCCGCGGCCCGGTGACCCACACGACGGACAGTGATCCGGCGGCGATGTCCGCGCTCGTGAACGGCGTGACGCCGCCGGAGGTCCACCCGAACATCACGATCCGCCCGCCGGTGTCCAGCATGTCGAAACCGGCGCGCCCGACCTCGCCGCCCACGCCGTCGAGCATGACGGTGGGCCTGCGCCCGTCGAGCGCTGTGAGCACCCGCTCGGGCCAGCCGGGCTCCCGGTAGTCGACGGCGACGTCGGCGCCCAGGGCCTCGACCCGCCGCACCTTGTCCGGCCCACCGGCCAGCCCCACGGCCACGGCGCCGGCGCCGCGGGCGGCCTGCACGAACAGGCTCCCGAGACCGCCGGCCGCGGCCGGTACCAGCACGACGTCCCCGGACTCGATCTCGGCGGCGTCGAGGATCCCGACCGCGGTCCGTCCCGTCCCGATCATCGCGACCGCCGCCTCGGCGCTGAGCGGGTCGGGGATCTCGTGCAGGGACGCCTCCGCGGCGACCGCACGGGAGGCGTAGCCGCCGCTCGCCATGCCCAGGTGGGCCACCACGCGCCTGCCCACCCGGGCCGGATCGGCACCGGGGCCGACGGCGGCGACGGTGCCGGCCACCTCCCGGCCCGGGGTCATCGGCAGCTGCGGCACCGGGAACGGCCCGCCCACCTCGCCGGAGCGGATCGCGGTGTCGAGCAGGTGGACGCCGGCGGCGGCGACGTCGATGAGCACCTGCCCCTCCCCGGGCACGGGGTCGGGGACCTCCTCGTAGCGCAGGTTCTCGGCCGGCCCGAACTCGTACTGCCGGATCGCCTTCACGTTCGTCTCCTCGCTCGCGTCGATCTCGTCGACCGAACGCTAGGAGTTGAAGTCAGGTCGAGGTCAACGGTAACGGGTTGGCGGCGGAAGGGGGACCCGGGCGTAACGTTGATTACGTGCCTTCTGGATTCCCCCGCACCCTGGGCGCGCTCCGCGCGTCCGGCCACGAGCTCCGTGGCGTCAAGGACGAGATCCGCTCCAACCTGCTCACCGCGCTCCGCGAGGGGCGCGACGCGTGGCCCGGCATCGTCGGGTTCGAGTCCACCGTGCTCCCGCAGCTGGAGCGCGCGCTGATCGCCGGGCACGACGTCGTGCTGCTCGGCGAGCGCGGGCAGGGCAAGACCCGCCTGCTGCGCACCCTGGCCACCCTGCTCGACGAGTGGACGCCCGTGATCGAGGGCTCCGAGCTCGGCGAGCACCCCTACGAACCGATCACCCCCGCGTCCCGGCGCCGCGCCGCGGAGCTGGGCGACGACCTGCCGGTGGCGTGGCGCCACCGCGACGAGCGCTACACCGAGAAGCTCGCCACCCCCGACACCGCCGTCGCCGACCTGATCGGCGACGTCGACCCCGTCAAGGTCGCCGAGGGTCGCTCGCTCGGCGACCCGGAGACCATCCACTTCGGCCTCGTGCCGCGCGCCCACCGCGGCATCGTCACGATCAACGAGCTGCCCGACCTGGCCGAACGCATCCAGGTGGCGCTGCTCAACGTCATGGAGGAGCGCGACATCCAGGTGCGCGGCTACACGCTGCGGCTCCCGCTGGACGTCCTGCTCGTCGCGAGCGCGAACCCCGAGGACTACACCAACCGCGGGCGGATCATCACCCCGCTCAAGGACCGCTTCGGCGCCGAGGTCCGCACCCACTACCCCCTCGAGCTGTCCGACGAGATCGCGCTCGTGCGGCAGGAGGCCGACCTCGTGGCCGACGTGCCACGCCACCTCGTCGAGGTGGTCGCCCGGTTCACGCGGTCGCTGCGCGAGTCGAGCGCGGTCGACCAGGGTTCCGGCGTCTCGGCCCGGTTCGCGGTCGCCGCCGCCGAGACCGTCGCCGCCGCCGCGCTGCGCCGGGCCGCGATCACCGGCGAGGAGCGTCCCGTCGCCCGGCCGATCGACCTCGAGTCGGTGCCGTCGGTCCTGCGCGGCAAGCTCGAGTTCGCCTCCGGTGAGGAGGGGCGCGAGATGGAGCACCTCGAGCACCTGCTGCGCCGCGCCACCGCCGACACCGCCCGTGCCCGGCTGCGCGGGATCGACCTGAACCCCCTCGCGGAGGCCGTCGCCGCGACGCCGGTGCGCACCGGGGAGCGGGTGCCCGCCGTCGAGGTGGTGGCCGCACTGCCGGCCGTCGAGGAGCTCACCGAGGTCGCCAAGCGCCTGGACGCCGCCGGCACCGAGGACCCCGGCCCCATGGCCAGCGCCGCCGAGCTGGCGCTGGAGCTGCTGTTCCTCACCCGGCGGCTCGCGAAGGACGAGTCCGACGACGGGGACACGGTGAGCTATGGCTAGACGTCCGCGTCGCTACGCCTACGGGCCCTACGTCGACGGGCCCGACCCGCTCGCCCCGCCCGTCGACATCCGGGCCGCCCTCGACGAGATCGGCCGGGACGTGATGGACGGCTCGTCGCCGCGCTCCGCGCTCCAGGAGCTGCTGCGCCGGGGCACCCGCGAGCGCCGCGGCCTCGACGAGTTGACCCGCGAGGTCTGGCAGCGGCGCAGCAAGCTGCAGCGGGAGAACCGGCTCGACGGCACGTTGCAGCAGGTCCGCGAGCTGTTGCAGCGTGCGCTCGACGCCGAGCGGGACTCGCTCGGCCGCCAGGACACCGACGACGCCCGGTTCCGGGAGATGCAGCTCGACGCGCTGCCGTCGGACACCGGCGGGGCCGTCCGGGAGCTGAAAGAGTACGACTGGCAGTCCGCGGATGCCCGCGAGGCGTACGAGGAGATCCGCGACCTGCTCGGCCGGGAGATGCTGGACCAGCGCTTCCAGGGCATGAAGCAGGCGATGGAGAACGCCACCCCGGAGGACGTCGAGCGGATCCGGGAGATGCTCGACGATCTCAACCAGCTGCTCGCCGACCACGCGGCGGGGCAGGACACCACCGAGCAGTTCCAGCAGTTCATGCAGCAGCACGGCGAGTTCTTCCCGGAGAACCCGCAGAACACCGAGGAACTGGTCGACCTGCTCGCCCAGCGGGCCGCCGCCGCGCAGCGGATGCTCAACTCGATGTCGGCCGAACAGCAGGCCGAGCTGATGGAGCTGTCGCAGCAGGCCTTCGGCGACCCCCGGCTCGCGCAGGCGCTCTCCCAGCTGGACGCCCAGCTGCAGGGCCTGCGCCCCGGCGAGGACTGGGAGGGCCGGGGCCGCTTCCGCGGCGACAACCCCCTCGGCATGGGCGAGGCCACCCGGGCCATGGAGCAGCTCGGGCAGCTCGACGCGCTGGCCGAGCAGCTGTCGCAGAGCTACCCGGGCGCCCGCATGGAGGACATCGACCTCGACGCGCTCGGCGAGCACCTGGGCGACCAGGCCCGCGTCGACGCCCGCGCGCTGGCCGAGCTGCAGCGCGAGCTGGAGCGCCAGGGCCTGTTCGAGCGGGCCCCCGACGGGTCGCTGCAGCTGTCGCCGAAGGCGCTGCGCCGGCTCGGCGAGTCCGCGCTGGGCGACGTCGTCGACAAGATCGGTGCCCGGCGCGGCGAACGGGAGGACCGCAGGTCCGGGCCTGCCGGCGAGGCCACCGGCGCCACCCGGCCGTGGGCGTTCGGCGACACCGAGGCGTGGAGCGTGCCGCGCACGCTGCTCAACGCCCAGCTGCGCCGGGCGGGTGGCGACGACCGGGCGCTCGACGTCACCGACGTGGAGATCGTGGAGACCGAGCAACGCTCCCGCGCCGCGGTGGCGCTGCTGGTCGACACGTCGTGGTCGATGGTGCAGGACGGGCGCTGGGTGCCGATGAAACGCACGGCGCTCGCGCTGCACCAGCTGATCTCCACGCGCTTCCGCGGCGACGACCTGAAGCTGATCACCTTCGGCCGGCACGCGCGGTCGGTGGAGCTGGGGGAGCTGGTCGGCCTGGAGGGGGTGTGGGAGCAGGGCACCAACCTGCACCACGCGCTCCTGCTGGCGGGCGAGCACCTGCGCCACAACCCGGACGCGCAGCCCGTGGTCCTCGTCGTCACCGACGGCGAACCCACGGCCCACCTGGAGCCCGACGGCGAGGCCGTGTTCGACTGGCCACCCAGCCCGGAGACGCTACGAGCCACGGTCGGCGCGCTGGACAAGATCACGACCCTGCGGCCGTCGATCACGTTCTTCATGCTCGGCGACGACCCGCGCCTCGCGATGTTCGTCGACGACGTGGCGCGCCGCTGCGCGGGGAGGGTGGTGGCCCCGACCCTGGACGGCCTGGGTGCGGAGGTGGTGAGCGACTACATCCGCGCCCGCAAGCGCTGAGGAGCTTCCGGAGGCCGGTTTCGCGGCCATGATCAGGGCTTCGGCGCGAAACCGGGCGAAATCAACACGGGAACGCGCCCAAACGCCGATCATTCCCCCGGTCAGTGCGGCCGCGCGACCGCGGCGCCGGCGCGGTGGACTTCGCGGACCCGCAGGTCCGGGTCGAGCACCACCAGGTCGGCCCGGCGGCCCGGCACGATGGCGCCGACGTCGTCGAGGCCGAGGGCGCGGGCCGGGCTGCCCGCTGTCAGGGCGACGGCCCGGCGCAGCGCCTCCTCGCGGGGCCCGGCGGCGTGCCGTACGACGTTCGCGAACAGGGTGTCGGTGGTGGCCGTGCTCCCGGCGATGGCGCCCGCCCGGCCGTCGCTGCCCGCGGCGAGCCGGGCCACGCCCTCGGCCACGGTCACGCGCATCGCGCCTAGGTGGTACTCGCCGTCGGGCATGCCGGCCGCGGCCATCGCGTCGGTCACCGCCGCCACCCGCCCGACGCCGGCGCTCCGCACGACGTGCTCCCACAACGCCGGGTGCACGTGGAGGCCGTCGGTCACGAGCTCGACCGTGACCCGCGGGTCCTCCAGCAGCGCCACGGCCGGGCCGGGCTCGCGGTGGTGCACCGGGGCCATCGCGTTGAACAGGTGCGTGCCGACCCGCGCGCCGGCATCGATCGCCGCGCGGGTGAGCGCGTAGCTGGCGTCCGTGTGCCCGAGCGCGGCGACGGCGCCCGCGCCGGCGATGCGGCGCACCGCGTCCAGGCCGCCGGTCCGCTCGGGCGCGAGCGTGACCATCCGGACGGCGCCGCTCCCGGCCCGCAGCAGCCGGTCCAGCTCGGCGGGATCCGGGTCGCGCAGCTGCCGCGGGTCGTGCGCGCCGCACCGCCCCTCGGCGAGCCAGGGGCCCTCCAGGTGCACACCGGTGAGCTCGCCGTCGACGACCAGCTCGCCCAGTGCGTCGACGGTCTTCAGCAGGTCGTCCGGCCCGGCGGCCACGAGGCTGGCCACCATGGTCGTGGTGCCGTGGGCGCGGTGGAACCGCACGGCCCGCAGCGCGGCCTCGGTGTCGCCGTCCGGGAAGGCCGCGCCCGCGCCGCCGTGCACGTGCATGTCCACGAAGCCGGGCACGAGCAGGGCGTCCCCGAGATCGACGTCGGGCTCCGAGGCGGGGGTGCCGGGCCCGGTCGCGGTGATCCGGTCGCCGCCGACCTCCACCCAGCCCGGGCCGACCGGGAGGCCGTCGGCGACGAGCGTGCCGGCGGTGAGGATCACAGGGTCTCCGTGATCTTGGACAGGCCGCGAGGGGCGTCCGGGTCGCCGCCGCGCCCGACCGCCACGTGCAGCGCGAGCAGCTGGAACGGCAGGATCTCCAGCAGCGGCGACAGCTCCTCCGGCGCCCCATCGGGCAGCGCGAAGCCGACGGCCGCGGCACCCACCGCGCCGCGGTGGCCGACGCAGCACACGTCGGCGTTGCGCTCGGCGAGCCGCGGCAGGACGTCGCCCATCGCCGCGCCACCGACACCGGAGGCCACGACGGCGAACACCGGCACCTGCGGGTCGACCAGCGCGAGCGGGCCGTGCAGCAGGTCGGCCCCGGAGAACGCCTGCGCCGACGCGTAGGAGGTCTCCATCAGCTTCAGCGCGGCCTCGCGGGCGGTGGGGTAGGAGTAGCCGCGGGCCGTGGTGAGCATGCGCTGCGCGAACCGGTAGCGCTGCGCCAGCTCGACGACCTCCCCGCCCCGATCGAGCAGCGCGTCGCCGAGGTCCGGCAGCGGCGCGGCGGCCGCCCGGCCGTCGACGTCCCGCACCCGCTCCAGGAGCAGGTACAGGGCGAGCAGCTGCGCCGTGTACGACTTGGTGGCCGCCACCGAGCGCTCCGCGCCCGCGAGCACGTCCACGTGCGCGTGCGCGGCCTGCGCCAGCGCCGAGGACGCGTCGTTGGTGACGGCGACGGTGAGCGCGCCCTGCTCCCGGGCCACCGCGAGCGAGCGGACGAGGTCGGGGGAGCCGCCGGACTGGCTGATCCCGATCATCAGGACGTCCCGCAGGTCCGGCCGGGCGCCGTACGCCGTCATCGTCGAGGGGGAGACGAGCCCCGCCGGCAGGCCGTGGCGGATCTCCACGAGGTACTTCGCGTAGAGCGCGGCGTGGTCGCTCGTGCCGCGGGCGACGAACAGCACGGCCCGCGGGCGCCTGGCCCGGATCAGCTCGGCGGCGGCGTCGATGCCGGCCTCGTCGCCGTGGGCGAGCAGGCTGCGCCAGATCGCGGGCTGCTCGCCGATCTCCGTCGCCATCAGGTGGCCCGGGCGGGACGTGAGTGCGGGAGTCACAGCTTCTCCATCTCGGGACGGGGGAGGGCGGCGGCGAGTCGCACCGCACCGACGGCGGGCGCGTGGGCGAGAACGCGCACCTCGATGCCCGCCAGCCGCTCGCGGACCGCCTGGAGCAGCAGCGGCTGGTGCACGGCGAACCCGCCGCCCAGCACCACGGGACCGGCCAGGTCCAGCCGGCGGAGCACCCGCGTGGCCAGCGCAACGAGGGCGTCGGCGGCGGAGTCGAGGATCTGGCAGGCGGCGGCGTCGCCCCGCGCGGCGAGCCCGGTGACGACGGCGGCGCGCTCCGCCCAGTAGCGCTTGTCCTGCCGGCCGTAGAAGAAGTCGATCAGCTCGGCGCGGTCGGCGAGGCCGCAGTCCGCGACCAGCGCGGTGGTGAACGGGTCGGCGGGCAGCCCCGCGTCCATCCGGTCCAGCGCGTGGCGCACGGCGTCGAGCGCCACGCGGTAGCCGCTGCCCTCGTCGCCGAGCATGTGACCCCACCCGCCCGCACGCGCCGCGGTGCCGTCGGCGCGCCTGCCCCACGCCACCGAGCCGGTGCCGGCGATCAGCGAGACGCCCGCGTCGAGGCCCTCGGCCGCGAGCACGAGCCGCGCGTCGTGCACCACGCCCACCTGCGCGCCCGGCACCCGCTCGGTGAGCAGCCGGGTCATGGCGGCAATCGACTCGGTGCCGTCGGCGCCCGCCGCCCCGGCGCAGACGGCGTCGACCCCGCGGACATCGAGCCGGGCGAACAGGGCGTCGAGCTGGCGCCCGGCCTCCGGGACACCCACCGCGGCGACGTTGGCGCTGCCCGCGACCGCCTCTGCGACCGGCTCGCCGTCGACCGCCCGGATCCCGTGCGTCTTGGAGCCGCCGATGTCGACCCCGATGACCGTCCGCACGCGTGCCCTCGCAGAGGTTAGACGTTTGGTCTAGATGACTTGCCTCAGGTTGGCACGCGGCAGGGCCGCGGGCAAGTTCGGCATGCTGTGCGCGTGCACACGTGCCGGCACTGCGGTGCCACCCGGGAACAGGATGCCCCGAGCGCCCTGACCTGGGTGCGCGAACGCGACCCCGACGGCCACGAGCACTGGCTCTGCGAGGCCTGCGCCCGCCGGCACGTGCGGGACATCGAGGCGAAGCTCCCGCACGAGTGGTGGTGACCCCGGGGCGCTATTGGGCTGCGAGCTGGGTCACCACCGGCGTCCGGTTGCCCGCGACGGCCTTGACGATCATGCGGTCCATCCCGGGCAGCCCGCCGAGCTTCAGCATCGCCCTGCGCAGCAGGACCAACCGCTGCGAGGCCGGGAGGAACCAGCGCGCCGCGCGCCGGCCGACCTCCTGCCGGTCGGCGGAGATCGGGCGCCACGTCCGCTCGTACCGGTCCAGCCCCGCCTCGATCGTCGGGGCCTCGGCGAGCGCCTCGGCGAGTACGTACGCGCCGCCGAGGCCGAGCGACGCGCCCTGACCGGCCAGCAGGGACACCGCGGCGCACGCGTCGCCCAGCAGCGTCACCCGGCCGCTGCTCCACCGCGGCATCTCGATCTGCGCGACCTGGTCGTAGAACACCTTGGCCGAGGGCGGGCAGGCGGCGAGCGCGCGGGGGACGAGCCAGCCGAGGGAGCGGTACTCCTCCTGCACCGCCGAGCGGGCGTCGACCGGCAGTGTGGGATCGGGCGTGCGGTGCACGGCGAACGTGGCGACCCGGCCGCCGCCCAGGCCGTAGATGCCCATCTGGCGCGCCGCGGTGTCGGTCAGGCAGACCCGGTGCCGCGTGGCCTCCTCGACGACGGCGTCCTCGAACTGGAAGGCCGCCGTGTGGAACCCGAGGTAGCGCAGGAAGCGGCGCTCCTCGCCGAAGACCAGCCTGCGCACGGTGGAGTGGATCCCGTCCGCGCCGACGAGGAGGTCGGCGGACAGGCGGGTGCCGTCGGCGAGCCCGATCTCCACCCCGTCGGGCCGCTCGCGCACGTCGGCCACGCCCGCGCCGAACCGCAGCTCGACCGCGGCGGGCAGCTGCTCGCGCAGCACCGCCTCCAGCTCGGAGCGCAACAGGCTCAGCAGCCGGCCGTTCTCGGTGGCGGCGAACCGGGCGAAGCTGAGGTTGGCCGTCGTGCGGCCGGCGGCGTCCACGTAGCTGGCCTCGTCGATCGGATGGGCCCGTTCCTGCAGTGTCGGCAGCAGCCCCATCGCCTCTGCCGCGTCGAAGCCCGGCCCGAAGAAGTCGATCATGTAGCCCTGCTCGCGCGGCCCGTGCGCGCGCTCCAGCACGACCACGTCGCACCCGTGCGCGTGCATGCGGTGGGCCAGCGCGAGCCCGGAGATGCCGGCGCCGCAGATCGCGACCTTCATCCTCATCAGTGCACTCCCTTCTCGACGATGCGGTGCAGGACCGGCACCAGCGCACCGGCCGGTAGCGGCGTGAGCGCCCGGTGCAGCAGCACCCCGTCGATGACGGCGGCCAGGACGGCGGCCGTTGCGGACGGCTCGGGCACCTCGTGCTCGTGCAGCCACCCGGAGACCCCGTCCCGGAAGTCGTCGAGGACGGCGGTGAGCTGCTCGCGCAGGTCGGGGTCGCGGGTGGCGGCCAGGTAGGTCTCGACGGCGAGCAGCGAGGCCGGGTCGCTGCCGGTGTACTGGTCCACCGCGCCCGCGATCAGGTCGACGAGCTCGGCAGGGGTGCGAGCCTGCTGCAGCATCCCGCCGACGCCGCCGACCATCTCGCGCAGCGCGCCGATGGCCGCCTCGGCGAGCAGCGCCTGCAACGAGGCGAAGTGGTAGTGGACGAGCCCCGGAGCGACACCCGCCCGCTCCGCCACCGTCCGGGTGCTCACGGCCGTCCACCCGCGCTCCGGCACCAGCTCCCGGGCCGCCTGCACCAGCCGTCGCCGCACCTCGCGGCCCCGGCTCGTCGCCGTCTCGGCCATCACACTCCTTGGGCAGTCGCCTTGGGCAAGTGACCAAAGGATAGCATCACGTACGTTGTCGGTATGCAGACCTGGGCATCCGTCGACGTCCCGCGGCTCGAGGGCGGGGGCCCGCCGCTCCGGTTGTACGACACCGCGTCCGGCCGGATCCGCCCCACGGCGCCGGGCACCACGGCCACGATGTACGTCTGCGGCATCACCCCCTACGACGCCACCCACCTCGGCCACGCCGCCACCTACCTGGCGTTCGACCTGGTCAACCGCGTGTGGCGGGACCTCGGTCACGAGGTGGACTACGTGCAGAACATCACCGACATCGACGACCCGCTGCTCGAGCGCGCCGCCCGCGACCAGGACGACTGGGTGGTGCTCGGCATGCGCGAGACGGCCCTGTTCCGGGAGGACATGGAGGCGCTGCGCGTGCTGCCGCCCCGCCACTACATCGGCGCGGTGGAG
Organism: Pseudonocardia wallangbongensis; assembly: GCF_054486945.1. Lineage (NCBI taxonomy): Bacteria > Bacillati > Actinomycetota > Actinomycetes > Pseudonocardiales > Pseudonocardiaceae > Pseudonocardia > Pseudonocardia wallangbongensis. The sequence goes on along the minus strand of NZ_JBRERS010000003.1, from coordinate 707,364 downwards.
GCGATGGGGGAGATCGCGGAGCTGGTGGGCAAGCTGCTCGCGGCCGGTGCGGCGTACCGGGTACCCGACCCGGAGTACCCCGACGTCTACTTCGACTCGGACGCCAGCGGCCACTTCGGCTACGAGTCGAACTACGACGAGGCCACGATGATCGCGCTGTCGCGCGAGCGCGGTGGCGACCCGGACCGCCCGGGCAAGCGCCACCCCGCCGACGCGCTGCTGTGGCGCATGGCGCGGCCGGACGAGCCGCACTGGGACTCGGACCTCGGCCAGGGCCGTCCGGGCTGGCACGTCGAGTGCGCCGCGATCGCGCTCAACCGCCTCGGCAACCAGATCGACCTGAACGGCGGCGGATCCGACCTGGTCTTCCCGCACCACGAGTTCGGGGCGGCCCACGCGGAGGCGTTCACCGGCGTGCACCCGTTCGCCCGGCACTACGTGCACGCCGGCATGATCGGCCTCGACGGCGAGAAGATGTCGAAGTCGCGGGGCAACCTCGTGTTCGTCTCGAAGCTCCGCGCGGAGGGCGTCGACCCGAACGCGATCCGGCTCGCGCTGTTGGCCGGGCACTACCGCACCGACCGCGCCTGGACCGCCGACCTGCTGGCCACCGCCGAGGCGCGGCTCGCCCGCTGGCGCGCCGCCGTGGCGCTCCCCGCCGCCCCGCCCGCCGACGACCTGGTGGCCCGGCTGCGCACCCACCTCGCCGACGACCTGGACACCCCGGCCGCGCTCGCCGCCGTGGACGCGTGGGCGGAGGAGGCGCTGGAGCGCCGGGGTCGCGACGCGGGTGCCCCGGCCCTCGCCCGCGACGCGGTCGACGCGCTCCTCGGCGTCACGCTGCAGCCACGCTGACCCGCCCGCACACCAACTGTGGTGCTCGCACACCAACTGCAGTTGGTGTGCCGGCACCACAGTTGGTGTGTGACGAGTGGGCGCGGCGGCTCCGTGCGCTCGGGCCACCCGTTCTGGTTGGGTGGGGCACATGGCGCGCAACGTGCTGGGCGGGGAGTTGCAGACCTGCGGCACCGACCCGATCACCGGCTTCTACCGCACGGGCTGCTGCGACACCGGGGCCGAGGACGCCGGGGTGCACACGGTCTGCGCCCAGGTCACGGCCGAGTTCCTCCAGTTCAGCGTCGACCGGGGCAACGACCTGTCCACGCCGCGCCCCGAGTACGGCTTCGCCGGGCTGCAGCCGGGGGACCGCTGGTGCCTGTGCGCCGACCGCTGGGTCGAGGCGTTCCAGGCCGGGGCCGCGCCACCGGTGGTGCTGGAGGCCACGCACGCCCGCACCCTGGACTGGGTGGACCTGGCCGACCTGCGCCGTCACGCCGTGGCGCCCGACGAATGATCGGCACGAGATGATCTCGGTCGAGCTCGCGTTGCGGCTCCGGGCCGCGGGCCTGGCGTGGACGCCCACGTCCGGCGACCGGTTCGTGATCCCCGGCCGCGAGATGGACGCCGACGTGTTCGTGGTGAGCGAGCTGACGATCGACGTCCACCAGGCGCCCACCGGCCCGTTGATCCGCTTCAACGGCACCACGGAGTGGGCGCTGGACAGCGTGCCGCAGGAGTCAGTCGTCTGGCTGCCGCACGAGGGCCAGTTGCGGGAGGCGCTCGGATCCCGGTTCCGGCGGCTGGAACCGATCGGTGACGGCTTCGCCGTGGTGGTCGACGGCGCCGGCGGCGCGCAGGTACGCCACGTGGACGTGGACGCCGAACGCGCCTACGCGAGGGCCCTGCTCGCGCTCCTAGGAGGGTAACTCCCGTTGGGAGCGGCGCCGTGGGGCGCGTTATGGAGCCATAACGCGATCTGGAGGCCGTTGAATCAGCACTACGGCTCCATAGTGCTGATCACTCCCGCGGGAGGACCGCCGGGATCGCCGTGATCAGGAGCGCTGCCGGGACCAGGAAGCCGGCGAGCGGGTCGGCGTGGAAGAGCGGGGTGAACACCACCGGGCTCATCGATCCCCCGCCGAAGCGCAGCGACTGCACCACGGACACCGCGCCCCCGCTGTTGTGCTCCGAGCCGAGCACCATCGCGTTGACGCCGACGAGCTGGAGCTGGGTGGCGACCCCGCCGAGCGCCCACGCGACGGCGACGCCCCAGACCGCGGGCAGCGTGCCGACGCCGACGACGACGAGAGCTCCGAGGACCACGCCGACGAGCACGCTGCGGCGCCGCCCGATCCGGTCGACGCTGCCGCCGACGAGCCGGGCGGTGAGCAGGCCGGCGACACCGGCGCCGGTGAGTACCAGCCCACGCGGGCCGGCGCCGATCCCGAACCCCTCCTCCAGCCGCAGAGCGACCATGAAGCTCAGCCCGGTGAGACACCCCCAGCCGAGGGCGGAGGCCAGCCCGATCCGCAGGACCGCGGGGTGCAGTGCGGCTCGCAGCGCTCTGCCGAGCGGCGCCCGGCGTGCGCCGTCGGCGGTCTGTTCGGTGGGGATGCCGATGACGGCGAGCCCCCCGGCCACCACCGCGACGCCGGCGAACGCGAACCGCCAGTCGATCTCCGCGGCGAGTCCACCGAGCAACGGGGCGGACGTCTGGCCCGCTGCCTGCAGCGACCCGAACCAGCCGAGTGCGCGGCCCAGCCGGCCCGGGGGCGCCGCGGCCCCGAGGGCGGAGAGCAGGAGCGGGGTGGTGAACGCGTTGGCGATGCCCTGCAGCGCCCGGGCGGCGAGGAACAGCGCGAACGTCGTGGCGAGGATGCACGCGACCGACGCGAGCACGTAGGCGGCGTAGCCGACGACGACGGTGCGCCGCCGCCCCCAGCGCTCGCCGAGGGTGCCCGAGAAGAGCATCACGGCCGCGAGAGGCAGGAAGTACGCCGTGACCGACAGCGACGCCGTGCCGGGTGACACGCCGTACGTCGCTCCGAGCTCGGGCAGCATCGCGACGGTGATGCCGGCCCCGAACGGTCCGAGGAAGGCCCCCGCGTAGAGCCCGGCCCGGGCGAGCGCGGCACCGGCCTTCGATTGCAGGAAAGCCACCTTCACGCCACCTGGTTGCAGGAAAGTGGCCCTACTGCAACGGCCGGGGGGATCAGTTGCCCGAGCCCCCCGTGCCGCGGCGGCGCAGGTACCGCTCGAAGTCGGCCGCGATCGCGTCGCCGTCGGCCTCGGGCAGCGCGTCGCCTTCCGCCTCGGCCTGCTCCTCGAGCTGGCGCACGTACTCGCGCACCTCGTCGTCGGCCTCGGCCATCTCCGAGACGGTGCGCTCCCACTCCTCGGCCTGCTCGGGCAGCGCACCGAGCGGCACCTCCACGTCGAGGACCTCCTCGACGCGGTGCAGCAGGGCGACGGCGGCCTTGGGCACGCGGGCCTGCGACACGTAGTGGGGCACGGACGCCCAGAACGACACCGCCGGGATCCCGGCCTCGACGCACGCGTTCTGGAAGACGCCGACGATCCCGGTGGGACCCTGGTAGCTCGACGGCTCCACCCGCAGCTCGCCGGCGGAGGACTTGTCGTAGGAGATGCCGCTGACCGGGGTGGGCCGCGTGTGCGGGGTGTCGGTGAGCAGCGCACCCAGCGTGACGACCTTCGTCACGCCGAGCTTGTCGACGTATTCCAGGAGCTCCCGGCAGAAGCTCTGCCAGCGCAGGTTCGGCTCGATGCCGTTGATCAGCACGACGTGCCGCTCGGTGCCCGGCAGCGTGGCCACCGAGAGCCGGGTGGTCTGCCACTCGATCTTCCGGGTGACCCCGTCGGCCAGCCGGACGTGCGGGCGTGTGACCTGGAAGTCGTAGTACTCCTCGGGGTCGATCGAGGCCAGCGGCGTGGCGTCCCAGCTGAGCTCGAGGTGCTCCAGTGCGGTGCTGGCGGCCTCTCCTGCGTCGTTCCACCCCTCGAAGGCGGCGATCATCACCGGCTCGACCAGACGCGGCAGGTCGCCCGACGCTCCGGTTCGCGGATCGCGGTCGGTCATCCGCCCAGCCTACGGCTAGGCGCGCTCCCCGACCGGTCCATCCCCCACGGCGGCTACCGTGGGCAGGTGCGGTCCGATCTCGACTCCACGTTCCTCGCCACGCTCTCCGAGCGCGTCGTACTCGCCGACGGTGCCATGGGCACGATGTTGCAGGCAGCCGACCTGGTGCTCGACGACTTCGCCGGGCTCGAGGGCTGCAACGAGATCCTCAACGACACCCGGCCCGACGTCGTGCGCCACATCCACCGGGCCTACCTGGAGGCGGGCGCCGACGCCGTCGAGACCAACACGTTCGGGGCCAACCTGCCCAACCTCGCCGAGTACGACATCGCCGACCGGATCCGCGAGCTGGCCGAGAAGGGCGCGGCACTGGCCCGGGAGGTGGCCGACGAGCTGTCCACGCCGGACCGGCCGCGGTTCGTGCTCGGCTCGGTCGGGCCGGGCACGAAGCTGCCCACGCTCGGCCACGAGACGTTCGCCCGGCTCCGCGACGCCTACACCGAGTGCGGCCGCGGGCTGCTCGCCGGCGGGGCCGACGCGTTCGTCGTGGAGACCTGCCAGGACCTGCTCCAGGTGAAGGCCGCCGTGCACGGGCTGCAGCGGGCGATGGCCGCGGAGGACCGGCGCATCCCGCTGATCACCCAGGTCACGGTGGAGACCACCGGCACGATGCTGCTCGGCAGCGAGATCGGTGCGGCCCTCGCGGCGGTCGAGCCGCTGGGCGTCGACGTGATCGGGCTGAACTGCGCCACCGGGCCCGCCGAGATGAGCGAGCACCTGCGCACGCTCTCCAAGCACGCGCGGATCCCGCTGTCGGTGATGCCCAACGCGGGCCTGCCGCGGCTCGGGCCGAACGGCGCGGAGTACCCGCTGACGCCCGACGAGCTCGCCGAGGCGCTCGGCACGTTCGTGCGCGACTACGGGCTGCGCCTGGTGGGCGGCTGCTGCGGCACCACCCCGGAGCACATCAGCACGGTCGCCGCCGCCGTCCGGGACCTCGTGCCCGCTCCGCGCAACCCGCGACCGGAGCCGGGCGTCGCCTCGCTCTACGCCGCGGTGCCGTTCCGGCAGGACACCTCCGTGCTGATGGTCGGGGAGCGCACCAACGCCAACGGCTCCAAGAAGTTCCGCGAGGCGATGCTCGCCGAGGCGTGGGAGGACTGCGTCGCGATCGCCCGCGAGCAGACCCGCGACGGCGCCCACCTCATCGACCTGTGCCTCGACTACGTCGGCCGCGACGGCGTCGCCGACATGAACGAGCTGGCCGGGCGGTTGGCCACGGCGTCCACGTTGCCGATCATGCTGGACTCCACCGAGCCGGACGTGCTGCGCGCCGGGCTGGAGCGCCTCGGCGGGCGCTGCATCATCAACTCGGTCAACTACGAGGACGGCGACGGGCCGGGGTCGCGGTTCCAGCGCGCCATGGAGCTGGTCCGCGAGCACGGCTGCGCGGTGGTCGCGCTGTGCATCGACGAGGAGGGCCAGGCCCGCACGGCGGAGTGGAAGGTGCAGGTGGCCGAGCGGCTCATCCGCGACCTCACCGGGAACCACGGGATGCAGGTCGGCGACATCGTCGTCGACGCGCTCACCTTCCCGATCACCACCGGGCAGGAGGAGGTGCGCCGCGACGGGCTGGAGACCATCGAGGCCATCCGCGAGCTCAAGCGCCGCCACCCGGACGTGCAGACCACGCTCGGCGTCTCCAACATCTCCTTCGGGCTGAACGCCGCGGCCCGCCAGGTGCTGAACTCGGTGTTCCTGCACGAGGCGGTGAACGCCGGCCTGGACACCGCGATCGTCTCGGCGGCCAAGATCCTGCCGATGTCGAAGATCCCCGACGAGCAGCGTTCGGTGGCGCTCGACCTCGTGTACGACCGCCGCCGCCCCGACTACGACCCGCTCAACCGCTTCATGGAGCTGTTCGAAGGGGTCACGGCCTCCTCGGCGAAGGCGGGGCGCGCGGAGGAGCTGGCGGCCCTGCCGCTGTTCGAGCGCCTGGAACGGCGGATCGTCGACGGCGAGCGGGGCGGCCTGGACACCGACCTGGACGAGGCCCTGGTGTCCCGGCCCGCCCTGGAGATCATCAACGACACGCTGCTGTCCGGCATGAAGACCGTCGGGGAGCTCTTCGGCTCGGGGCAGATGCAGCTGCCGTTCGTGCTGGCCTCCGCCGAGGTGATGAAGGCCGCGGTGGCCCACCTCGAACCGCACATGGAGAAGACCGACTCCGACGGCAAGGGCACGATCGTGCTCGCCACCGTGAAGGGCGACGTCCACGACATCGGCAAGAACCTCGTGGACATCATCCTCACCAACAACGGCTACACGGTGGTCAACCTGGGCATCAAGCAGCCGATCTCCACGATCCTGTCCGCCGCCGACGAGCACCGGGCCCACGCCGTGGGCATGTCCGGCCTGCTGGTCAAGTCCACGGTGGTGATGAAGGAGAACCTGCAGGAGATGAACGCCCGCGGCGTGGCCAAGACGCTCCCCGTGCTGCTCGGCGGGGCCGCGCTCACCCGCTCGTACGTCGAGAACGACCTCACGGAGGTCTACGAGGGCCGGCTCTCCTACGCCCGGGACGCGTTCGAGGGCCTGCGCCTGATGGACGCCACGATGGCCCGCGCCCGCGGCGCCGCGCCCGCCGTCGACGCGGAGGAGGAGGCGCGCCGAGCCGAGCGCAAGGCGCGCCACGAGCGCTCGCAGCGCATCGCGGCGAAGCGCAAGGCCGCGGAGGCGGAGGCGGCGGGGCCCCTGCCGGCCCGATCGGACGTCGCGCTGGACAACCCGCTCCCCACCCCGCCGTTCTGGGGCACCCGGGTGGTGAAGGGCGTCGCGGTGGCCGACTACGCCGGCATGGTCGACGAGCGCGCGCTGTTCCTGGGCCAGTGGGGCCTGCGCGGCGCGAAGGGCGGTGGCGGGCCCAGCTACGAGGAGCTGGTGGAGACCGAGGGCCGCCCGCGCCTGCGCCACTGGCTGGAGCGGCTGTCCACCGAGGGGGTGCTCGCGCACGCCGCCGTCGTCTACGGGTACTTCCCGGCCGTCGCCGACGGCGACTCGCTGGTCGTGCTGGCCGAGCCGCACCCCGACGCGCCCGAGCGCTTCCGGTTCACGTTCCCGCGCCAGCGCCGGGACCGGCACCTGTGCCTCGCCGACTTCTGGCGGCCCCGCGACCGGGCGGTCGCCGAGGGCGAGGTCGATGTGCTCCCGCTGCACCTGGTGACGATGGGGCAGCCGATCGCCGACCACGCGAACGCGCTCTTCGCCGAGGACGCCTACCGCGACTACCTGGAGGTGCACGGCCTGGGCGTGCAGCTCACCGAGGCGCTCGCGGAGTACTGGCACCGGCGTGTCCGGGAGGAGCTGGTGTTCCCGGCGGGCGGCGCGGTCGCCGCGGAGGACCCCGACGACGTCGAGGAGTTCTTCAAGCTCGGCTACCGGGGCGCGCGGTACTCGCTCGGCTACGGCGCCTGCCCGAACCTCGAGGACCGCGCGAAGATCGTGGAGCTGCTCGATCCCGGCCGGATCGGGGTGCAGCTGTCCGAGGAGCTGCAGTTGCATCCCGAGCAGTCGACCGACGCGCTCGTGGCCCACCACCCGGAGGCGAAGTACTTCAATGCGGGGTAATCCGGCTCCGACGGCTCCTGCCGCCGTCCTGTGGGACATGGACGGCACCCTGGTCGACTCCGAGAAGGTCTGGACGGTCTCCCTCCTCGACACCGCGCGCCACCTCGGCGGGGAGCTGTCGGCCGGGGCCCGCGAGGCGATGGTCGGCTCGAACATGGCGCGCACCCTCGCGCTGATGGTCGACGACCTCGGCCTCGAGCCGGATCCGGCGCGGATGGCGCGGGCCGAGCGGTTCCTGACCGCCCGCACCGGCGAGCTGTTCGCCGCCGGGCTCGAGTGGCGGCCGGGAGCCCTCGACGCGCTGCGCACGGTCCGCGCGGCGGGCTGGCCCACCGCGCTCGTCACGAACACCGCGCGGTCGCTCACCGAGAAGGCGCTCGACAGCATCGGGCGCGAACACTTCACCGTCACGGTGTGCGGGGACGAGGTCCCGCGCGGCAAGCCGGATCCCGCCCCGTACCTGCGGGCGGCCGAGCTGCTCGGCGTCGACCCCGGCAGCTGCCTTGCGGTGGAGGACTCCCCGACGGGAGCCACGGCGGCGGAGCGGGCCGGCTGCGCCGTGCTCGTCGTGCCGTGCGACGTGCCGGTGCCCGCCGGGCCGCGGCGCGTCCACCGGGGCTCACTGCTCGGGCTGACGTCGGACGACGTCCGATTCGGCTACACGCAGGCACGAAGCGACCGCGTGGCGTAACCGCTCGTCCGTGTACAGGGTCCGCTCACCGGGGCCGGCGCGGGTGATGCGAGGCTTGAGACCGTCCGGCGCATCGCGCTGACCGGGCGCAGCACGGGCTGGGGCCCCGTTCGCGTCGCTCTCGAGAAGATATGACACTTACCAGGAGAGGAGATACCGACGTGAAGACCTTCGACGAGCTGTACGCCGAGCTCATCGAGCGCTCCGCCAACCGGCCCGCAGGCTCGGGCACGGTCGCCTCGCTCGACGCCGGCGTGCACGAGCAGGGCAAGAAGCTGCTCGAGGAGGCCGGGGAGGTCTGGCTGGCGGCCGAGCACGAGGCCGACGACGCGCTGGCCGAGGAGATCTCCCAGCTGCTGTACCGGATCCAGGTCCTCATGATCGGACGCAAGATCACGCTCGAGGACGTCTACAAGTACCTTTGAACCACCAGTACGTAGCTTTCTGAGGAGAGTCCCATGCTCCGCGTCGCACTCCCGAACAAGGGGACGCTGGCCGAGCCCGCCGCGACCATGATGCGGGAGGCGGGGTATCGGCAGCGCACGGACTCGCGCGACCTCAGCATGCTGGACGAGGAGAACGAGGTCGAGTTCTTCTACCTCCGCCCCAAGGACATCGCCACCTACGTCGGATCGGGCGACCTGCACCTGGGCATCACGGGCGCCGACCTCATGGAGGAGTCCGGCAGCCAGGTCAAGCGCGTCATAGAGCTGGGTTTCGGGGCCTCCAAGTTCCGCTTCGCCGCGCCGCCGCTCACCGACACCGGCGAGCAGTGGACGATCAAGAGCCTCGAGGGCAAGAAGATCGCCACCTCCTACCCCCGGCTGGTGCGCGCCCACCTCGCGCGCAACCGGGTCCGCGCCGACATCATCAAGCTCGACGGCGCCGTCGAGATCTCCGTGCAGCTGGGGCTGGCCGACGCGATCGCCGACGTCGTCTCGTCCGGGCGCACGCTGCGCCAGCACAACCTCCTCCCCTTCGACGACGCGATCGCCGTCTCACAGGCCACCCTGATCGAGCGGGAGCCGCGCCCGGACCGCCCCGAGACGGCCGAGATCAAGGCGGCCAAGGTCGTGTTCACCGGCCGGCTGCAGGGTGTGGTCTACGCGCGGCAGTACCTGATGCTCGACTACGACTGCCCCGACCGGGTGCTCGAGGACGCCAAGCGGATCACGCCCGGCATGCAGGCGCCCACCGTCTCCCCGCTCACCGAGCCCGGCTGGTCGGCGGTGCGGTCGATGGTGCGCCGCACGGTGGCCAACAAGGTGATGGACGACCTCGCCGAGCTGGGCGTGCGCGCCATCCTCACGTCGGAGATCCGCTCCTGCCGCGCGGTCGACGGCGCTTCGATCCAGCCGTTCCCGAGCTGAGCCCGGTTCCGCGGAACCCGCCCGAGGAGACGGCGTCGCCCGAACCGGGCTGAACACGCGCGGGGGCGGGGTGGGCGTGATCAGCGGGATCGGGACATGAACCGCACCCCCGTGCAGCTGATGTCCCGATCGTGCCGGGAAACTGCTCGATCGACCGGGACTTCCCGAACACGGTCCCTAGGCCCGGCGGGGCCGCACGATCAGGGCCTGCCCGCTCCTGCCGGTGTGCCCCTGCTCGTCGTGGAGCAGCGCGGACACCGTGCCGGCCCCGGACGGACCGAGCACGGTCGTGGCGCCCACGCCGATCCACTCACCCACCGGCGGCCGGTGCAGGTGCACGGTGAGCTCGGTGTTGACGAAGAGCCATTCGCGCAGGTCCAGCGGTGCGCCGACGCCGTTCGCGCAGTCGGCGGCCACCATCAGCCGCTGCACGGGCGTGGCCTTCTCGCCGTCCACCAGCGGCACCCGCTGCCGCAGCCACGCCGTGCCCGGGCCGGTCCCGGGCGGCCCACCCGTCACCCAGCGCCACTCGACGGCGTCGATGAAGCCTGGGAGCCACCCCTCGGCCCAGGTGGTCTGCGGCGCGGCCGCCGCGGGCGGTGGCAGGGGATCCGACGCGCCGACGGCGACGGCCTCGGTGTCGCCCCCGGCGACCCGCCAGGCGCGGGCCCGCAGCACGGTGCGGCCCCCTGCGGCCATCTCCGCCGCCACGAGCTCGACCGACCGTCCGGGGCGCTCCACCGCGGCGGCCACCTGCACCTCGCCCGTGGGGACCGGCCCGAGCACCTCCACCGTGATGCGGACGAGCTGGCCGCCCGGCCCGTCGGGCAGCCGTTCGAGGGCCCGCGTGAGGAGCGCCGACGGCGGCCCCACGTGCTGCGCGGCGGGGAACCACGGTCCCGCGGTCGACGACGTGGCCTGGAACCGCGCGCCGTCCGGCCCGTCGAGCGGCAGGTAGAACGGCTCGAGCTCGGTCATGTACCCCTGCCGGGGTTGGCCGGGCTGGCGCCCCCCGTGCCGGACAGCAGCCACTGGCCGTCGACGCGGCGCAGGTTGGTGGCGCCCGAGCCGCTCTTGCCGTCCACCTTCGAGGTCCAGTCGAGCGTGGCCAGGTCGCCGTTCACGGTGACGTTCTTGATCGTCGCGTTCTTCCCGGCCTGCTCCACGATCCGCGCGTTCTCCGGGATCGCGTAGACCGCGGTCATGCCCTCCTCGCAGGTGCTGGCCTCGACCCCGCGGGCGTGCAGGTCGGCGAGCAGCCGGCTGGTGGTCTCCGGCGCGTTGTAGCCGCACGCGGTGGCGAAGTCCCGGGCACCCAGCGCGCGGTAGTAGTCGTGGAACACGGTCTCGATCGCGTCCTGGTCCGCGGCGGGGTCCGGTGGCGGCGTCGTCGGGGCCGGTGGCGGCGGTGGCGGGGCGGGCTGTGCTGCGGGCGTCCCGGCCACCGGGCTGCCGCACCCGGCAAGGGCGGCGACGAGCGCGGCGGCGGCCACGGCGGTGCGGATCGTCTTCACCAGGATGAACCTAGAGGAGCCCCCGGAGCGCCGGCCGCACCGCCCGGGAGTGTCAGGGGGGTCGCCTACGCTGCGGAGCGTGACGGACACGGCGGGCACAGAGAGCGCGGGCCCGGGGAGCGCGGGCACCGTGGTGGAGCCCGCTCCCCGGCGCCGCCCGGCCCTGTCGCCGTCGCGGGCCGGCGACTTCAAGCAATGCCCGCTGCTGTACCGCTTCCGCGCCATCGACCGCCTGCCCGAGCAGCCGTCCCGCGCCCAGGTCCGGGGCACGCTGGTGCACGCGGTGCTGGAGCGCCTGTACGACCTGCCCGCGCCGCAGCGTTCCCCGGAGGCGGCCCGTGGGCTCGTCGGCCCGGTGTGGGAGGAGCTGTGCGCCGCGTTGCCCGAGCTGGTCGGCCAGCTGTTCGACGGCGCCGAGGATCCCGAGCTGCCGGTGTGGCTGGAGTCCGCGGCCGGGCTGCTGGAGGCGTACTTCGGGCTGGAGGACCCCCGCCGGCTCGAGCCGGCCGCCCGTGAGCTGCTCGTCGAGACGGAGCTGGCATCGGGCCTTCTGCTGCGCGGCTACATCGACCGCCTCGACGTCGCTCCCACCGGTGAGGTGCGGGTGGTCGACTACAAGACCGGTTCGGCGCCGCGGGAAGCCGGCGAGGTCGCAGCGCTGTTCCAGATGAAGTTCTACGCGCTCGCGCTCCTGCAGGAGCGTGGCGTGTTGCCCCGCCAGCTTCGGCTGCTGTACCTGGCCGACTCCGAGTACCTCACCTACGAGCCCGACGAGCCCGAGCTGCGCCGCTTCGAACGCACCCTCGATGCCATCTGGCTGGCCATCCGCACGGCGGGGGAGACGGGCGACTTCCGCCCCAACCGCACGCGCATGTGCGATTGGTGCAGCCACAAGGCGCTCTGCCCGGCCTGGGACGGCACTCCGCCCCCGTACCCCGGCTGGCCGGAGTCGGCCGAGGTGCCGGCCGAGGAAGCAGCACTCGATCGGATGGACTAACGGCGCTGATCCACATCACTCGATCGGCACAAGGGCCGGTGATCCCTCCCGGAGCCCGGCGGCCGCGGCTTCGGTGTGGCGGCCCGCTGTGACGGGTCCGCGGAGGCGACCGTTAGCGTTACGCCTCGTGTCCGAATCCCGACCGGCCGAGACCGTTGCCCACAACGGGGCGGCCGGCCTGCCCGCCCGCGGCGGTCCGTTCCGCGCGGGGGACCGGGTGCAGCTCACCGATCCCAAGGGGCGGCACTACTCGATCACCCTGCAGGCCGGCGCGGAGTACCACACCCACCGCGGCGGGCTGGCCCACGACGACCTGATCGGCAAGCCGGAGGGCAGCCTGATCGTCTCGCCGGTGGGCACGCCCTACCTGGCGCTGCGACCCCGGCTGGCCGACTACGTGCTGTCGATGCCCCGCGGCGCGCAGGTGATCTACCCGAAGGACGCGGCGCAGATCCTGATGTGGGGCGACGTGTTCCCGGGCGCGCGCGTGCTGGAGGCCGGCGCCGGGTCGGGCGCGTTGGCGTGCTCGCTGCTCCAGGCCGTCGGGCCCGAGGGCCGGGTCGTGTCCTACGAGGTCCGTGCCGATCACGCCGAGCACGCCGAGCGCAACGTCCGCCAGTTCTTCGGCGAGCTGCCGGCGCACTGGAGCCTCCGGGTGGCCGACCTCGCGGCGCTGAACGGGGAGGAGACGCCGGAGCGTTTCGATCGGGTGGTGCTGGACATGCTCGCACCATGGGAGCACCTCGACACCGTCGCGAAGGCACTCGTGCCGGGCGGGGTGCTCGTCGGTTACGTCGCCACCACCACGCAGCTGTCCAGGCTCGTGGAGGACCTGCGCACGCAGCAGTGCTGGACCGAACCCCAGGCGTGGGAAACGCTCATGCGCCCGTGGCACGTCGTGGGCCTGGCCGTGCGCCCGGAACACCGGATGCAGGGGCACACCGCGTTCCTCGTGACGGCGCGTCGACTCGCGGAGGGTGTTGCTCCCCCCCGGCCGCAGCGCAGACCGACCAGCCGGTGAATCCGACTGGCTCAACGGCACGCGTCTCGCCGGTGACCGGACCAGGACTATCGCCCGGCGTCAAGGTGCCGTCCGGTTGAGTGGTGGATCACCGGTTTGCCACAAGGTGGAGACCGCCCATTGGCAGGTACCGTATGGAAACGGAACACGGAGGGAGGATGCCGTGAACCCCTACGACGGTCCCGGCAGGCGAGAACCAGGTGATCACGGCGAGCTGAGCCCCGCCGAGGCCGCCGCGCAGATCCGCTTCCTCGAAGAGGAAGTTGCCCTGCTCCGCCGCAAGCTCACCGAGTCCCCGCGGCACGCGCGCGTCCTCGAGCAGCGCCTGGCCGAGTCGGCGAGCCGGCTCGCGCAGCTCTCGGCCCGCAACGAGAAGCTCACCGAAACCCTCAAGGAGGCCCGCGGCCAGCTCGTGGCGCTCCGCGAGGAGGTCGACCGGCTGGCGCAGCCACCGAGCGGCTACGGCGTCTTCCTCGCTCGGTACCCCGACGAGACGGTCGACGTCTTCACCTCCGGGCGGCGCATGCGGGTTGCCGTCTCCCCGGCGGTCGAGACGGCCGAGCTGTCCAGCGGGCAGACCGTGCGGCTCAACGAGGCGCTCACCGTCGTCGAGGCGGGCGACTACGAGCGCATCGGCGAGGTCTGCGGGCTGCGGGAGGTGCTGTCCGAGCCCACCGAGGACGGTCTCGCCGGCCGCGCGTTGGTGATCGGGCACGCCGACGAGGAGCGCGTGGTGTGGCTCGCCGCGCCGCTGTTCCCCGGCCCGGACGATCCCGACGGTGTCGCGCTCAAGCCCGGCGACTCCCTCCTGGTCGACACGAAGGCCGGCTACGCCTACGAGCGGGTGCCCAAGGCGGAGGTCGAGGACCTCGTGCTGGAGGAGGTGCCCGACGTCGAGTACGAGGACATCGGTGGCCTGTTCCGGCAGATCGAGCAGATCCGCGACGCCGTGGAGCTGCCGTTCCTGCACGCGGAGCTGTTCAAGGAGTACGAGCTGCGCCCGCCCAAGGGTGTGCTGCTGTACGGCCCGCCCGGCTGCGGCAAGACGCTCATCGCGAAGGCCGTGGCCAACTCGCTGGCCAAGAAGGTGGCCGCCGTTCGCGGCGACAACCCCGACGAGGGCCGGGCGTTCTTCCTCAACATCAAGGGCCCCGAGCTGCTCAACAAGTTCGTCGGCGAGACCGAGCGGCACATCCGGCTCATCTTCCAGCGGGCCAGGGAGAAGGCCTCGGCCGGCACCCCGGTGATCGTGTTCTTCGACGAGATGGACTCGATCTTCCGTACCCGCGGGTCGGGCGTGTCCTCCGACGTCGAGACCACGATCGTGCCGCAGCTGCTGGCGGAGATCGACGGCGTCGAGGGCCTGGAGAACGTCATCGTCATCGGCGCCTCCAACCGCGAGGACATGATCGACCCCGCGATCCTGCGGCCGGGCCGGCTGGACGTGAAGATCAAGATCGAGCGGCCGGACGCCGAGGCGGCGCAGGACATCTTCTCCAAGTACATCACCGAGACCCTGCCGATCCACGCGGACGACCTGGCGGAGTTCGGCGGCAGCCGCAAGGCCTGCATCGACGCGATGATCCAGCGGATCGTCGAGCGGATGTACGACGAGACGGAGGAGAACCGGTTCCTCGAGGTCACCTACGCCAACGGTGACAAGGAGACCCTCTACTTCAAGGACTTCAACTCCGGCGCGATGATCCAGAACATCGTCGACCGGTCGAAGAAGGCCGCGATCAAGTCGGTGCTCGAGACCGGTCAGCCCGGGCTGCGCGTGCAGCACCTGCTGGACGCGATCGTCGACGAGTTCGCCGAGAACGAGGACCTGCCCAACACCACCAACCCCGACGACTGGGCGCGCATCTCCGGCAAGAAGGGGGAGCGGATCGTCTACATCCGCACCCTGGTGACCGGGAAGAACGCGGAAACGGGCCGGGCGATCGACACGGCCTCGAACACGGGTCAGTACCTGTAGGGCCCCGCTCCATCTGCACGAACGGCACCCTCGTCCAGCTCTATCGGACGAGGGTGCCGTTCGTGCAACAGGAAGCGGGGGCCCGGTGATCGATCCGAGATGCGGGAACCTGCCCTCGCGAGGGCGTTGCGCGCGGTTTCGTAGCGATCAAGGGCGCTTGATCGCTCCCAGTTGCGGCGGATCGCCCTGCCCGAGGCGCTGAGCATGGTCTCGCAACGATCATGCCCGGCCGCGGAGGCGTGTCCATGATCATGTCGACACCAGCGGGGTTGGATCTTGATCCAAGCTCTGTGAGGTCTATCTGATCATGAAACGCGCGGCTTGGCGCGCCGTCCCGGCACCCCCGCCGGACGGCCACCACCTACCGCCCCCTTGCCCCGTGCAGCACCCCCGCCCGCAGCGATCCCTCACCTGAGCGGGATGGCCGGGTGGGCACAACTACCGGACCCCGTGGTGGCGTGGGCGGCCGTCCCCGACGTGGGGGCCCGCCCGTCTTGGACGAGTCCGTCGCTGCCGGGTGCCAACGCCACTATCCTGTGGTCCCGAATCTGTGACTGCAGGGTGACCAAACGCCGTCGACTTGCCGTCCAGGTGAGTGCTCGTGCGCAGGTCCGGGAGGCAAGACGAGCATCTCGCAGCGCGCCCACAGGATCGGTCGTTTCCCACTCGGCCCCGTCCGCACCGCAGCGCGCAACGCGCCACATGTCCACTCGTGCATCCCACGCGAATCCACGGGCGCCTACCCGGGGCCTTCCCCGACGTCATCTCCGACCGGCGAACGCGACGGGCATCCGGAAATCGCGCCAACCCCACCCACTCGCGGCGCCGCGGCAACGACACGCCACGACGTCGACGTGTCCGGACAAGGGGCGCCGTTCGTTCAGCGTGTCTGCCGGGGTTCGCGCAGGGCGCGCAGCAGCAGCCAGCTCACGGCGGGCAGCGCGATCAGCGGGGCGAGCGCCACCTGTAGGGACGTGTGGTCGGCCACGACGCCGATGAGCGGGCTCGCGATGCCACCGACGCTCACGGTGAGGCCGAGCGTCACGCCGCTGGCCGTGCCGACGCGCCGGGGCAGGTAGTCCTGGCCCAGGGTGATGCTCAGGGAGAACGGCACGTAGAGGCAGGCCGAGGTGAGGGCCACGCAGACGAACATGAGCGGGCCGGGCACGAAGACCACGCCCGCGACCGCGAGCACGGCGAGGGCGTTGGACCAGCGCACGACCGCGACGCGGCCGAAGCGGTTGGCCAGCGTCCCGCCGAGCACGGTGCCGACGGCGCCGCCGAGGTACAGCACGAACAGCGCGGCCGTGCCCGCGACCTCACCGCCGCGGGAGCGCTCCGCCGCGTAGAGGGCGATGAACGCGGACAGACCGACGAAGACGATGGAGCGGCACACGATCGAGCCGGACAGCCTGCCGAACGACGCCCAGTCGTCGGCGCCTGCGGCAGGAGCGCCGCGGCCACCGGCAGGCCGGGGGGCCGCGATCGCGCGCATGGCGACGACGCAGAGCGCGCTGCCCACGACGGCGGGCACGAGCAGGACGGGGGAGGCGTGCAGGCCGCCGAGCGCGACCACGGCGGCGACCATGAGGGGCGCGGTGGCGAAGCCCAGGTTGCCGCCGAGGGAGAACCAGCTCATCGCGGTGTGGCTGCCGCGGCTCGCGGCGCGGGCCACCCGGGCGGCTTCGGGGTGGTAGGCCGCCACCCCGACACCCGAGAGCGCGACGAGCGCGAGCGTCAGGGCGTAGGAGTCGGTGACCCCGCAGAACGCGACGCCGACGCCCCCGACGAGCGTGCTCACCGGCAGCAGCCAGGGCATCGGCCACCGGTCGGTGAGGGCGCCGAACACGGGCTGGACCACGGAGGACAGCAGCGAGGCGGCGAGGACGAGGCCGGCCGCCGCCGCGTAGGTGTAGGCGCGCTGGGAGACGAAGAACGGCACCAGCGCGGCGATGGCGCCCTGGTAGACGTCGACGCAGGCGTGGCCGCCGGCCAGGAGGGCGATCGGTCCGGTGCGGGTGGCGAGCTGGGTCACGGGGTGATCGTCGCTCCGGCGCCGGTTGTCGCGCTTCCGATAAAGTGCCAACACATGCCGAACGTCCGCCACACCCCGGTGGCGCCCACCCGGCAGCAGTCGATGGCCGGCGGCGAGACCATCGACCCGCACCGGCACGACGACCACCAGATCCTCTACGCGGGTTCCGGGGTGCTGGCGATCACCACCGGCGCCGGTACCTGGTTCGCCCCGGGCACCCGCGCGATCTGGGTCCCGGCCGGCACCGTGCACGCCCACCGCGCGTACGGCGATCTGGACCTCCACATGCTGGGGGTGCCGGCCTCGGTCAACCCGCTCGGCCTCGACCGGCCGACCGTCCTGGTCGTGAGCCCGCTCCTGCGCGAGCTGATCCGCGCCTGGACGCGCGGCCCGCACGACGACACCCCCGAACGGCGCCGGCTGCACGCCGTGCTGCTCGACGAGCTGCGCGCGTCCCCCCAGCGGCCGGTCCACCTGCCCGAACCCACCGATCCACGGCTGGCGGCCGTCTGCGCCGCCTTGCGTCGCGACCCCGCGAACCCCCGCACCCTCGCCGCGCTCGGTGCCGAGGCCGGGGTCGGCGAGCGCACGCTCACGCGCCTGTTCCGCAGCGACCTCGGCATGACCTTCCCGCAGTGGCGCACCCAGCTGCGCCTCTACCACGCGCTGCGGATGCTGGCCGACGGCTCGCCGGTCACCACCGTGGCGCACGCGTGCGGGTGGTCGTCCACCAGCGCGTTCATCGACGTGTTCCGCCGCGCGTACGGCCACACGCCCGGTACGCACCTGTCCGATCCGTTCACGACCCGCCGGGGGCGCCGCGCCTAGCGTCTCGGCCATGACGATCGAAGCGAAGCTGGACGCCGTCGGCATCGTGGCGGCCGACCTGGCGAAGTCACTGGCCTTCTACCGCGCCCTCGGCCTCGCCGTGCCCGACGGCGCCGAGCACGCGCCGCACGTGGAGGTGCCGCTCGGGGGCGGGATGCGCCTGATGTTCGACACCGAGGAGACGGTGCGCTCGTTCCACCCGTCCTGGAGCCCCGGCGTCGGCGCCGGGCGGATCGGGCTGGCGGTGTCGCTGCCGGACGCCGCCGCGGTGGACGCGCTGTACGCGGAGCTGACCGCGGCCGGCCACCACGGTGAGCTGGCGCCGTTCGACGCCCCGTGGGGGCAGCGCTACGCCAGCATGAACGACCCGGACGGCAACGGCGTCGACCTCTACGCGCCGCTCGCGACCTGACCGCCGTAGAGCCTGCTGGGTGCGACGCCGGCCAGCGCCCGCATCTCGCGGGACAGGTGCGGCTGGTCGGCGTAGCCGGCCTCGGCGGCGGCCTCGGCGATCGGCACACCGTCGTAGAGCAGCAGTGCCGCCCGCCGGAACCGCAGCACCCGCCGCAGCACGGCGGGTCCGTATCCGAACGCGGTGAGGCAGCGGCGGTGCAGGGAACGCTCGGTCCAACCGAGCCGGTCGGCCGTGGCAGCCGCCGACGCGCCCCTGGCCAGCTGGGCGGCGACCGCCCGGACCGACCGCTCGGCCGGTTCGCCGGGCAACGCGAGGGCGAGACCGAGGAGCACCGGGAGGGGCGGCTCGCCCTGCTCGAGGCGGGTGCGCGCCCGCCGGGCGAGGATGGGGTGCAGCTCGGCCAGCGGGGCACGCCGGTCGCGCACCTCGGCCGCGGGGAGGCCCAGCAGCGCCGGGAGGCGGCCGGGGGCGAAGCGCAGGCCCGCGCTCAGGACACCGGGCTCCCGCAGTGTCGGGTGCGGACCCGTGTCCGGCCCGGCGACGAGCAGCTCCTGCCCCGTCCAGATCAGGTCCATGCACCCGTCGGGCAGCACGTCGAGCGCCTCGGCGGGCGCCCCGGCGGCCACCCCGGCCGTCCAGGCGCACTCGATCTCGCCGCGCAGCGGACGCGGCGGCGGGATCTCCCGGTAGCCCACGGTTCGAACGGTAGCCCGTTGCCCCGACATCGGGCGGCGCGGCAGCCCCCGCCGGCCATAGGATCACCGCGACGACCGGACGGAAACGGAGCCCTGATGGCCGACCCCGGCGAAGAGCTGGACCTACACACGAACCGGGCCCACGGAGCCCGTATCTACGACTACGTCCTGGGAGGCAAGGACAACTACGCACTCGACCGGGAGGCCGCCGAAGGGGCGATGAAGGCGTGGCCCGGCCTGCGCACCTCGATGCGGTCGAACCGGGCGTTCATGCAGCGCGTGGCCCGGTTCCTCGCCGGCGACCGCGGCATCCGGCAGTTCCTCGACATCGGCACGGGCATCCCGACGTCGCCGAACCTGCACGAGGTCGTGCAGGGGATCGCCCCCGACGCGCGGATCGTCTACACCGACAACGACCCGATCGTGCTCGCCCACGCGAGGGCGCTGATGCGCAGCACCCGGGAGGGGCGCACGGCCTACGTCCACGCCGACCTGCGCGACCCGGCGGCCATCCTGGCGGCGCCGCAGCTGCGCGCCACCCTCGACCTCGACGAGCCGGTCGGGCTGCTGGCCATCGCGGTGCTGCACTTCATCGACGACGACGGCGAGGCGGCCAGCGTCCTGCGGCACCTGGTGGACGCGCTGCCGTCGGGCAGCCACCTCGCAGTGTCGACGGGCACCGCTGACTTCGACCCCGAGCCGCTCGCCGGCGTCGTTCAGGCCTACGAGGCCAACGGCGAGGTGATGAAGCTGCGGAACCAGGCCCAGGTGGAGCGCTTCTTCGACGGTCTGGAGCTGCTGGAGCCGGGCGTCGTGCAGGCCCACAAGTGGCGGCCGGACGACATCGCGAGGGGCCTGGTGAAGACGGACACCGACGTCGCCATGTACTGCGGGGTGGCCCGCAAGCCCTGAGCGTTCCTACCGGAGCACCTCGTCCTCGCGGTGGACCGAGAACTCGGCCGACCGGATCCGGGTGGCGTGCTCGGCCCGCCGGCTCCGGTCGGCCCACTGCGCCGTCGCCCCGAACGCGGTCTCGGCGAAACCCACCTCGCGGACCGCGTCCGGGAGCGCCGGATCTCCCGGTGCGACCAGGCGCACCGGGTCTCCCACGGCCACGGTCATGGGAGGCACGAAGTACTCGCGGGGCACCGCGGTGCGGGCGTGCACCAGCGCCCCCACGGCCACCACGGCGCCCTCCCCGAGCCGCGCGGTCTGCAGGACCGTGGCCCCGGTGGCGACGTAGCAGCACCGTCCCACGGTGCAGCCGAGCAGGGTCACGTGCGGGCCGATGAGGACGTGGTCGCCGACGTCGACGGGCTGGGGCCCGACCACGGCGGAGGCACGGAGCACGGCGTGCTCGCCGACGATGCTGTACTCGCCGACCCGCACGCGCGAGCCCTCCGCGTCGAGCACGGCGCCGGACAGCACGCGGGCGTGCGCGGCCACCTCCACGTTGCCGATGAGGGTGGCCGTGGGCGCCACGTAGGCGTCCGGATGCACCGTCGGTTCCCGTCCTCGATGCCGGATGCGCATCCCACGACGCTACGAGCGGGTCACACGCGGGGCTGGCGGGTTTCGGACGGCAGCTCCAGCGCGAGCAGCCGCGAGCTCAGCGACTTCCCGTGCGTGTCGAGGGCGAGCGACGTCGTCACCCCGCCGTCGAGGACGCCGGTGCAGACGAACTGCAGCGCCGGCAGCAGCGGCAGCTCGTAGCGGAGCACCTCGCCGCCCACGTGGCGGGCCAGCTGGGTGCGCACCCGCTCGGCGGTGAGCTCGCGGACGAGCAGCGGGTAGTCCGCGTCGGAGTAGGGGATCACCGAGAGCGTGGCGACGTTCCCCTTGTCGCCGGCCCGGCAGTGGGCGAGCTCATGCAGCCGGACGGGCATTCCCGGGCTCCAGGATCGTGACGGCAGGCGCGACCGCCGAGCGCGGGACGAGCGTGGACACCACGCCGATGACCTCCCCGGTGAACACGCGCACGCCCCCGCCGCCCGCGGGGCCGTTCGTGTAGAGGGCCTCGACCTCGTGACCGACGGTGTCGAGCACGTCCGCGTCGGTGGCGAGCGCGGCGACCCGGACCCGGCACTCGGCGTGCTCGTCGGCGCCGGGGGGTGCGACGCCGAGCACGTCGATCCGCGGGCGGACCGGGAGGCCGGCGAGCCGCGCGGCGAGGACCTCGCCGGCGAGCGCGGCGCGGCGGTCGGCCCGCGGGCCGGAGTAGGAGATCTCCGCCTCGACCTTGTGCCCCGCCCGGTAGGCCACGCTCACCTTGAGCCGGTCGGGCCGCGGGCGCCCGCGCGCGCCGGCGACCCGCACGCGGTCCGGCCCCACCCGGTCGACGGTGACCCCGC
This sequence comes from Pseudonocardia wallangbongensis, assembly GCF_054486945.1. Taxonomy (NCBI): domain Bacteria; kingdom Bacillati; phylum Actinomycetota; class Actinomycetes; order Pseudonocardiales; family Pseudonocardiaceae; genus Pseudonocardia; species Pseudonocardia wallangbongensis. The sequence continues at coordinate 685,905 of NZ_JBRERS010000003.1, read as the reverse complement.
GCAGGTCGAGCACGACGTCCGGGGTGCGGTACGCCGTGGGATCGGTGATCTCGTAGAGCAGCTGCTCCCGCACCGTGGCCCGGTCGAGCACCCCACCGGTGCCGGGCAGCTTGCCGTACTCCGCGGTGCCGTCCGCCGCCACGTCCGCGTAGGGGAAGCCGAGTTCGGCCAGGCCCGGCACGTCCTTGACGCCCGGGTCGGCGAAGTACCCGCCGGTGAGCTGGCCCGCGCATTCGAGCAGGTGTCCGACGAGGGTGCCGGCGGCGGCGGCGCGCGGGTCGGCCAGGTCGAAGCCGAGCCGGTGGGCGAGCGGGGCGACGAAGAGCGACGGGTCGGCCACCCGCCCCGTGATCACGACGTCGGCCCCCGCCTCGAGGGCGGGCAGCACGGCGTCGGCGCCCAGGTAGGCGTTCGCGGCGACCACCTCGCCGCGGGCGTGCAGTGGCCGGCCGTCCTCGCAGGCGGGGGCGTCCAGGTCGAGGCGCTCGAGCACGTCGTCGCCGGTGACGACCCCGACCCGGGCGGGCGTGCCGAGCCGGCCCAGCAGGTCGCGCGTGACGCGGCCGGCCCGGAGCGGGTTGGCCGCGCCCATGTTCGTGATCACCCGGACGCCCCGGGCGAGCGCCACGGGCAGCAGGCGTTCGAACCGGGCGAGCAGCCGCGGGTCGTAGCCGGCGTCCGGGTCGGCGAGGCGCCGTCCCTGCCCGAGCGCGGTCGTGCGCTCGGCGAGGCACTCGAGCACGATGTCGGCGAGCCCGGCCCGCTCGGCGAGCTCGACGGCGGGTTCGAGGCGGTCGCCGGCGAACCCGGCACCGGCGCCGATCCGGACGGTCCTCATACGATCGCCCCGGTGGCGAGGGCGACCGCCGTCATGACGAGCGTGGTGCCGAACGCCCACCCGAACACGAACCGCTGGTGGGCGCCCAGCTGCACGCCGGCCATCCCGACGAGGATGAACGTGGAGGCCGTGAGCGGGCTGAGCGGGAACCCGGTGGTCATCTGGCCCAGGATGGCGGCGCGCGCGACCTCGGCCGGATCGCCGCCCAGCGCGGTCGTCGTCTCGGCGAGCACCGGGAGGACGCCGAAGTAGTACGCGTCGGGCGTGAACACGAGGCTGAGCGGCATGCTGGTCACCGCCACGAGCGTGGGCAGGGCTCCGCCGGCGCCGGCGGGCACGAGGCCGACGATCGCCCGGGCCATCGCCTCGATCATCCCGGTGCCACCCAGCACACCGGTGAACACGCCGGCGGCGAAGATCATCGTGGTGACGAGCACGACGCTGTGGCCGTGCCGGGTGAACAGGTCCTTCTGGGCCTCCCAGCCGGGCCGGTTGATCAGCAGCGCCAGCACGAACGCGACCACGAAGACGACGGGCAGCTCGGCGAGCTGGGCCAGCAGGACCACCACGAGCGCGACGGTGAGCACGACGTTGAGCCAGAACCGCACCCGGTCGACGGAGGTGCGCGGGGCGGCGGGCGCGTGCGCGGCGCCCGGTGCGTCGGCCGGCGCGGAGGCAGCGGGTTCGGCACCGGGCTCGGCGATCGTGCCGATCCGCTTGCGCTCCGCACGCCCGATCAGGACCGCCGCCACCAGCACCCACAGGATGCCGGCACCCATCGCCGGCAGCACCGGCACGAAGACGTCGCCGCTGCCCAGGCCGAGCGCGGCCATCGCCCGTGCGGTGGGCCCACCCCACGGGACCATGTTCATCACGCCCGCGCCGAGGCAGATCACCGCGGTGAGCACGAGCGGGCGCATGCCGAGGCGGCGGTAGATCGGCAGCATCGCGGAGACCATGATCAGGAACGTGGACGCGCCGTCGCCGTCGAGCGCCACGAGGAGCGTGAGCACCGCCGTGCCGACGGTGATCTTCAGCGGGTCGCCGCCCGCCCACCGGACCACGCGGCGCACGGCGGGGTCGAAGAGCCCGGCGTCGATCATCAGGCAGAAGTAGAGCACCGCGAACGTGATCATGATCGCGACCGGGGCCACGGTCTCGAACCCGTCGAGCACCAGCTCGCCGAGCCGGCCACCCTCGCCCACCACGACGGCCGCGAGGATCGGCAGCACGGTGAGCGCGATGAACACGGACACGCGCTGGGACAGCACGGCCACCAGGAATGCGGCGATCGTCAGGAAACCGGTCGCGGCGAGCATCGTTGACCTCCGGCGTTGATTGCGGTCACCCTCTGCGACACTGGTTATGCACGTCAAACACCGGTTCTCGATAGATTCATGCACCATGCGCACGGATCTGACGCTGCAGCAGCTGCGCGTGATCGCGGCGGTGCACGAGGCCGGCAGCTTCACCGCGGCGGCCCGGCACCTGCTCGTGGCCCAGTCCTCGCTCAGCCGGACGGTGGCCGAGGTGGAGCGGCGGCTGGGCACGCCGCTCTTCGAACGGACCACGCGCCGGTTGGAGCCGACGACCGCCGGGCGCGAGGTCGTGGCCGCGGCCCGCCGCGCCGTCGACGCGGTGGAGGCCGAGCTGCGGCACGTCGAGGGCTACCTCGCGGGTCGCACGGGGCGGGTGCGCATCGCCACGCTGCCCTCGCTCGCCGCGATCCTGCTGCCCGGGGTGGTCTCGGCGTTCCGCGCCGAGCGTCCGGAGGTGCAGCTGTCGATCGAGGACGCGCTGTCCGACGAGGTCCTCGAGCGGGTCCGCGGCGGCGTCGTCGACCTGGCGGTCACGGTCGTGTCGGAGACACCCGACCCGCTCGGGGACCTCGCGGTCACGCCGGTGGCCACCGACCGGTTCTGCTGCGTCGTGCCGCCCGCCCACCGGTTCGCAGGCCGCGACGTGCTGTCGTGGAGCGAGCTCGCGGGGGAGGCGTTCATCGCCTTCGACCGCACGACGAGCATCCGCCAGCACGTGGACGCCTCGTTCGCGGTGGCGGGCGTCGTGCCGCGGCAGGTGGTGGCGGCCCGCAACATCGCCGCGGTGGCGGGCCTGGTGGCCGCCGACCTCGGCGTGTCCGTCGTGCCCGGCCTCGTGCTCCCGCTGATGGGGTTCGCCGGGGTCCGCGACGTCGTGCTGGACGAGCCGGCGGCGCACCGCACGATGGCCGTGGTGCGGGCCGCCGCCCGCCCGCTCTCGCCGATCGGGGCGGCGTTCGTCGCGGCGCTCACCGACCCGGCGCGTGCCCGGCCCGAGCTGCCGCAGCAGGCGCGGTGGCTCGATCCCGCACAGGCGACGGCCCGGCCCTCACGGGAGGGGGGCCGGGCCGTCGTGGATCGGGGTCGGGTCACGCCTGGCGAAGCACGCCCTCGATCTCCAGGCTGAGCTGCACCTTGTCGCTGACGACCACGCCGCCGCCGTCGAGCGGCATCTTGATGTCGACGCCGAAGTCGTTGCGGTCGATGGTGGTGGAGGCGGAGAAGCCCGCCCGGGTGCCGCCCCAGGCGTCGGGGCCGAAGCCGTTGACCTCGAGCGCCAACTCCACCGGGCGGGTCACACCCTTGATCGTGAGCTCACCGTCGAGCACCAGGTCGCCGTCGTCGGTGCGCACGCCGGTGGAGCGGAAGGTCCACTGCGGGTGGTTCTCGACGTCGAAGAAGTCGGCCGAGCGGATGTGCCCGTCCCGCTGCTCGTTGTTGGTGTCGATCGAGGTGGCGTCGATGGTGGCGTTGACGGTGGAGTCGCCCAGGCTCTCGCCCGTGACGATCTCGCCGGCGAACGTCCCGAAGCGACCCCGTACCTTGCTGACCATCATGTGACGGACCGTGAAGGAGACGTCGGAGTGGGCCGTGTCGATGTCCCAGGTTCCCGCGAGGTAGCCGGGGATCGACGTGGTTGCTGGGCTGGTCATCGGATCTCCCGAAGTAGTTGAACTCTCAGTTGTTGAGAGCGATACTAGCCAAAGGCACCTGAGCGTTCAACTATTCCGGAGGTGTGGTGTCCGACACACGGTGGCTCGGCGACGACGAGCAGCGGGCCTGGCGCAGCTTCGTGACCGCCACCCGCCTGTTCTTCGACGGCATCGAGCGGCAGCTGCAGCAGGACTCCGGTCTGCCGCACGCCTACTACGAGATCCTCGTGCGGCTGTCCGAGGCTCCGGAACGCACACTGCGGATGAGCGACCTCGCCACCACCTCGCTGTCGTCGCGCAGCCGCATCTCGCACGCCGTGGCGCGGCTCGAGGAGAACGGCTGGGTGCGCCGCAAACCCTGCGAGCACGACAAGCGCGGTCAGCTCGCCGAGCTCACCGACGCCGGCCTGGCCGGCCTGCAGGAGGCCGCGCCGGCGCACGTCGAAGCGGTGCGGCGCGGCCTGTTCGACGCGCTCTCCCCGGAGCAGGTCGCGGCGCTGCGGGAGATCAGCGACACCCTCGTCGACCACCTGTCCAACGGGCCGGTCTGGCCCGCGGTGGACGATCAACGGCGGACGCCCACTGGCCGCGAGCCGCCACGTTGACGGAGCCTAGAGTCGCTGTCATGGCAACTCACGTCGATGTCGTGGTCCTCGGGGCGGGTCCGGGTGGGTATGTGGCGGCGATCCGCGCGGCGCAGCTCGGCCGCAGCGTCGCCGTGGTGGAGAAGAAGTACTGGGGCGGGGTGTGCCTGAACGTCGGCTGCATCCCGTCGAAGGCGCTCCTGCGCAACGCCGAGCTGGCCCACATCCTCACCTCCGAGGCGAAGACGTTCGGCATCTCCGGCGACATCTCGCTCGACTTCGGCGTGGCCTTCGACCGCAGCCGGACCGTCGCCGAGGGCCGGGTCAAGGGCGTGCACTACCTCATGAAGAAGAACAAGATCACCGAGGTGGACGGCTGGGGCTCCTTCGTCGACGCCTCGACGATCGAGGTGCGGCTCGCCGACGGCGGCACCGAACGGATCACCTTCGACGACGCCATCATCGCCGCCGGGACGGAGACGAAGCTCCTGCCCGGCACCTCGCTGTCCGACCGCGTGGTGACCTACGAGGAGCAGATCCTCACCCGCGAGCTGCCGCGCAGCGTCATCGTCGCCGGCGCGGGTGCGATCGGCGTCGAGTTCGCCTACGTCCTGCGCAACTACGGCGTCGAGGTCACGATCGTCGAGTTCCTGGACCGGCTGCTGCCGCTCGAGGACGCCGACGTGTCCAAGGAGCTGGCCAAGCACTACCGGAAGCTGGGCGTGCAGGTGCTCACCTCCACGCGCGTGGACTCGATCGACGACTCGGGCGACCAGGTCACCGTCACCGTCACCGGCAAGGACGGGCAGCCGAAGGAGCTGCACGCCGACAAGGTGCTGCAGGCCATCGGGTTCAGCCCGCGCGTCGAGGGATACGGCCTGGAGAACACCGGGGTGCAGCTCACCGAGCGCGGCGCGATCGCCATCGACGACCACATGCGCACCAACGTGCCGCACATCTACGCGATCGGCGACGTCACGGCCAAGCTCATGCTCGCCCACGTCGGCGAGGCGCAGGGCGTGGTGGCCGCCGAGACGATCGCGGGCGCCGAGACCGTGCCGCTGGACTACGTGATGATGCCCCGGGCCACGTTCTGCACCCCGCAGGTCGCGAGCTTCGGCTACACCGAGGCGCAGGCCCGCGAGCTGGCCGACGAGAAGGGCTGGAAGGTCACCGTCGCCCAGTTCCCGTTCACCGCCAACGGGAAGGCGCAGGGCCTCGGCGAGCCGGGCGGGTTCGTCAAGCTCGTGGCCGACGAGACCTACGGCGAGCTCCTCGGCGGGCACCTCATCGGCCCGGAGGTCACCGAGCTGCTGCCCGAGCTGACCCTGGCCCAGAAGTGGGACCTCACCGCCTACGAGCTCGCCCGCAACGTGCACGCCCACCCGACCCTGTCCGAGGCGCTCCAGGAGGCGTTCCACGGTCTCACCGGCCACATGATCAATCTCTGAGCGGCGGCGGCGTGAAGCCGCCGAACTCGCGCTCGACCAGCTCGGCGAACCGGATGGTGGCGCGGTCGCCGAACATCGGGCCGATGGCCTGCACCCCGATCGGCAGCCCCTCGTCGGACGTGCCGACGGGCAGCGACGTGGCCGGGAGGCCGGGGAGGGTCGCCACGCCGGCGAGCGCGATCTGGCTGAAGTAGTCGTGGTCGGCACCGTCGATGCTGATCCGGCGGGTCGGTATGGGGCTGTGGTCGTGCGGGAACGCGGGCGTCGGCATGACCGGGTACACCACCACGTCGAACTCGTCGTAGAGCTCGCGCCAGCGCTGCCGAAGCACGGCACGCGCGCCGTCGGCGGCGATCCAGTCGCGGTGGCTGAGCACCACGCCGCGGGCGCGCTCCGCGACGAGGCCCCGGTCGTCCGCATCGAGCCGGGCGGCGTCCGCGCGTACCCGCTCGTAGACGTCGGGCGGGTACTGCGATCCCAGGAACGACAGCAGCAGGCGCATGTAGATGCGGGCCGCCTCCGCCTGGTCCGGCAGCAGCGGGCTCTCCCGCTCGACCTTCGCACCCGCCGCGGCCAGGTTGTCGGCGAACCGGGCGATCGCGGCGCGCACGCTCGACGCCGAAGGGATCAGCGGGTGCGTGTCGACGACCAGCACCCGGTGGTCGGCCAGCCGGGTGTGCCGGGCGGGCGGGAGCGCGAGCCGGTAGGCGATGCCGTTGCCGAGCTCGTCGGGGCCGGCGAGGACGTCCAGCGCGAGCGCGAGGTCCGCCGCGCTGCGCGCCATCGGTCCGATCACCCCCAGGTCGCCCTCGGCCGGCAGCGCCGGGACCCCCGGCGGCGTGTGCCCGCGGGACGCCAGCAGCCCGAGGGACGGCTTGTGGGCGTGGATGCCGCAGTAGTGCGCCGGGTTGCGCAGGGAACCGCCGATGTCCGAGCCGATCGACAGCGCGCCGTACCCGGCCGCGAGCGCCGCGGCCGACCCGCCCGACGACCCGCCGGGGGTGCGTTCCGGGTCCCACGGGTTGCGGGTCGTCCCGTAGATCGCGTTGTAGCTCTGCATGTCGCCGAGGGCGAGCGGCACGTTCGTCTTGCCCAGCACGACGGCGCCGGCCGCCTTCAGCCGCTCCACGGCCACCGCGTCGGCGTCGGGGACGAACCCGGCGAACTCCGGCAGGCCCCACGTGGTGGGCAACCCGGCCACGTTGAACGACTCCTTGACCGTCATCGGCACCCCGAGGAGCGGCCGCGCCTCGCCACGGGCACGGGCGGCGTCGGCGGCCCGCGCGGCGTCGAGCGCCCGCTCGAAGTCGGGCACGCAGACCGCGTTCAGGGACCCGTCGTACCGCTCGATGCGTGCGATGGCCTCCTCGGCGAGCTCCACCGCCGACACGGCGCCCGCGGCCATCTCGTCGACGAGCTCCGTCGCGGTCCGGTACGGCAGTTCAGCGCCCTGCTTCCCCGTGTCCATCTTCCCTGCCTACCGCGAACCAGCGTTCGATCGCCACCCGTCCGTCCGGGGCGAACGGGCGGTCCGGGTCGTCGAGGACGCCCCGCAGCTCCGGCAGCGTCACCCAGCCGCCCCAGACCACCTCCTCGGGCTGGTGGGTGAGCGGCCCGTCCCAGCGCGCCTCGTAGAGGAAGAGGTGGTAGCGCACCGCGCCGTCGTCGTAGGCGAGGCGGCCGATCGGGGTCAGCGGGACCCCCCGCACGCCCAGCTCCTCGTCGAGCTCGCGGGCCGCGGCGGCGTCGGGCGATTCGCCGGGCCCCAGCACGCCGCCCGCCCAGCAGTCGTAGCACCCCGGGAAGATCAGCTTCTCGGGCGAGCGGCGGTGCAGGTAGACGCGCTCGCCGTTCCCGCTGTGCTCACCCACCCCGCCGGCTCCGCCGGCTTCCGTCCCCTGGAGGACCAGCACGCCGGTGCTCGCGTGCCACAGCCCGTCCCGGTAGACGACGCCGCGGGGCGCCACGCCGATCTCGTGCCCGGCCGCGTCGTAGCGGGCGACCGGTTCGTCCGCGTCCTGCATGCGGCCATCATCGCCCGTGCTCGTGGTCGGCCCGCGGTGCGTACGGGTTCGCGAGCAACCGTTCGACGCGGTCGCGGCTCGCGTCGTCTGGGCCGAGGAGTCGGTGTCGCGCGACCTCGACCTCGTCCACCCGACGCTGCGACCGTTCTCCGGCGGCTAGGCTCGTGGTATGAGTGCGCACGTCGAGGCCGTCTCGTGACCGCCCGCCGGATCATGGGCACGGAGGTCGAGTACGGGATCTCGGTCCCGGGCGACCCCACCGCGAACCCCGTGATCACCTCCACGCAGGTGGTGCTCGCCTACGCGGCCGCCGCCGACATCCCGCGGTCGCGGCGCGCCCGGTGGGACTACGAGGTGGAGTCGCCGCTGCGCGACGCGCGCGGCTTCGACCTGTCGGCGCCCACGATGCACAACCCCGCCGAGTCCGAGCTGGACGACCTGGGTGCCGCCAACGTCATCCTGACCAACGGCGCCCGGCTCTACGTCGACCACGCCCACCCGGAGTTCTCCACGCCTGAGGTCACCACCCCGCGCGACGTGGTGATCTGGGACAAGGCGGGCGAGCGGGTGATGGAGGAGGCGGCAGAGCGGGCCGCCACGGTGCCCGGGGCGCCGCGGATCCAGCTGTACAAGAACAACGTCGACGGCAAGGGCGCGAGCTACGGCTCGCACGAGAACTACCTCATGTCCCGGCAGACGACGTTCCCGTCCATCGTCGCGGGGCTCATGCCGTTCTTCGTCACGCGCCAGGTGGTCTGCGGGGCGGGGCGGGTCGGGCTGGGCTCCACGGGCGACGACGCCGGCTACCAGATCGCCCAGCGCAGCGACTACATCGAGGTCGAGGTCGGGCTGGAGACCACGCTCAAGCGCGGCATCATCAACACCCGCGACGAGCCGCACGCCGACGCCGACAAGTACCGCCGCCTGCACGTCATCATCGGCGACGCCAACATGAGCGAGTACTCCACGCTGCTCAAGGTCGGCACCACAGCGCTGGTGCTGGACATGATCGAGGCCGGGGTGCGGTTCGACGAGCTGCGGCTGTCCGAGCCGGTGCGCTCGGTCCACCGGATCAGCCACGACCCCGGTCTCAAGACGCTGGTCGAGCTCACCGACGGCCGGAAGATGACCGCCCTCGACGTGCAGCGCGCGTACTTCGAGAAGGCCCAGAAGCACGTCGAGAACACCCTCGGCGCCGACGTCGACGACGCCACGGCCGAGGTGCTCACGCTCTGGGGGGAGGTGCTCGACGACCTCGCCCGCGACCCGATGAGCACGGCCGACCGCCTGGACTGGACCGCGAAGCTGCGGCTGCTCGAGGGATACCGCGGGCGCGACGGCCTGAACTGGAACTCCGGGCGCCTCGCGCTGGTCGACCTGCAGTACACCGACGTCCGCATGGCCAAGGGCCTGTACAACCGGCTCGCCACGCGGGGGTCGATGAAGCGCCTCGTCTCCGAGGACGACGTCGTGGCGGCGATGCACCGCCCGCCCGACGACACCCGCGCGTACTTCCGCGGCCGCTGCCTGGAGCGCTACCCCGCGGAGGTGGCCGCCGCCTCGTGGGACTCGGTGATCTTCGACCTCGGTCGCGAGTCGCTGGTGCGGATCCCCACGCTCGAACCCCTGCGCGGCACGCGCCGGCACGTGGGGGAGCTGCTGGATCGATCCCGCACGGCCGAGGAGCTCGTCGAGGCGCTCACCCGCGGCTGACATGCCCGGAACGGGCGTCGACGCGCCCATCGGCCCGCCCGCAATCCCGGGCGTGTTGCGGATCCGCTAGGTAGTGTTCACCTACACCGATCCGGCGCACCGCATGCAGGACGGCAGCGGTGGCCGGGCAGGCGCGAGGAGGATTCACGATGTCGCAGGAGCAGACCAAGCGCCAGGGCGGTGGCGGCGGCGACGACGAAGAGGGTGCCGACGCCGCTGGAGCAGGCCAGGAGCGGCGTGAGAAGCTCGGCGAGGACGTCGACACCATCCTCGACGAGATCGACGACGTGCTCGAGGAGAACGCCGAGGACTTCGTCCGGGCCTACGTGCAGAAGGGCGGCGAGTAGCCGCCCCGGCACCCGGCCACCGGCACCACACCGTCATCGCACCCGCACGGAGAAGGGCTCTCACCTGACCATGACGTTCCCCGAGCGTCCGCCCCTCGGCGTGCCTACCGGCCTGGGCGCGTACCTCGCCCCCGGCGTCACGTCGTTCACCGACTTCGTCGCCGCCACCGCACCGCACCTGATGCCGGGCCGGGTGCCGCCGGGCGCCGTGCCTGCCGCCACCGGTGTGGCTGGAGCGCTCGAGGTCCCGCACGGCACCACGATCGTCGCGCTCACGTTCTCCGAGGGCGTGGTGCTCGCGGGCGACCGGCGGGCCACGCAGGGCAACGTGATCGCCCAGCGCGACATCGAGAAGGTGTTCCTCACCGACACGTACTCCGCGGTCGGTTTCGCCGGCACGGCCGCCAACGGCCTGCAGCTGGTGCGGCTGTTCAGCGTCGACCTGGAGCACTACGAGAAGACCGAGGGCGTGTCGCTCTCGCTGGACGGCAAGGCCAACAAGCTCGCAGGCATGGTCCAGGCCAACCTGCCCGCCGCCATGCAGGGGTTCGTCGTCGTGCCGATCCTCGTCGGGTACGACGTCGACGCCGAGCCGGCGCAGGCGGGTCGGATCATCACCTACGACGCCGCGGGCGGCCGCTACGACGAGCTGCTGGGCTACCACGCGATCGGGTCCGGCTCGGTGTACGCGAAGTCCGCGCTGAAGAAGCGCTACGACCCGGCCGCCGACCTCGCGGGCGCCGTCCGCACCGCCGTCGAGGCGCTCTACGACGCCGCCGACGACGACACCGCCACCGGCGGCCCCGACCTCACCCGCCGCATCTTCCCCGTGGTCGCGAGCATCACCGGACCGGACGGTGCGGTGCGCCGGCCCGAGGAGGAGATCGAGGCGGTCGCGCGCGAGGTCGTCGCGGGCCGCACCGAGAACCCCGGGGGATGACCCGCCCCGTGATCCGCTCCCCCTCGACGCACCAGGAGTTCCTCCCGTGACGATGCCGTTCTACTCGTCGGTCGACCAGCTCCTGCGCGACCGCTCGGAGCTGGCGCGCAAGGGCATCGCCCGCGGCCGCAGCGTCGTCGTGCTCACCTACACCGGCGGCGTGCTGTTCGTCGCCGAGAACCGCTCCACCGCCCTGCACAAGGTCTCGGAGATCTACGACCGCATCGGGTTCGCCGCGGTGGGCCGCTACAACGAGTTCGACAACCTGCGCACCGCCGGCATCCGCCACGCCGACCTGCGCGGCTACACCTACGACCGGCGCGACGTCACCGGGCGCGGGCTCGCCAACGGCTACGCCCAGCTCCTGGGCACGTCCTTCGTCGAGCAGCAGAAGCCCTACGAGGTGGAGCTGTGCCTCGCCGAGGTCGGCGCCGACACCGGCTCCGACCAGCTCTACCGGATCACCTACGACGGCTCCATCACCGACGAGCCGCAGTTCGTCGTGATGGGTGGCACCACCGAGCCGATCAGCACCAAGCTCAAGGAGACCTACCGGAGCGGGTTGGAGCTCGGCGAGGCCATCGCGATCGCGGTGGAGGCGCTGCAGGCGGGTTCGGCCGCCAACGGCGGCAGCACCACCGAGGCGCTCGCCGTCGGTGCGCTGGAGGTCGCCGTTCTCGATCGCGCCCGTCCGCGCCGCACCTTCCGCCGCATCACCGGCACCGTCCTGAGCGACCTGCTCCCCGAGGCCAACCGGGCCGTGAGCGGCGGGCCACGGGCCGAGACGGGCGGCGACGACGCCCCGGCGGGCAGCGGAGCGGTGAACGGCTCTTGACCTGAACCGGGCTCCAGGTTCCATGCTGGGCGCATGGCCGTCCAACTGAACCACACCATCGTCTCCACCCACGACAAACGGGCCGGCGCGCGGTTCGTCAGCGAGGTCCTCGGCTTACCGCAGCCGCAGTCCTTCGGCCCGTTCGCGGTCGTCGAGCTCCAGAACGGCGTCAGCCTCGACTTCATGGACGTCGACGGCGAGGTCACCACCCAGCACTACGCCTTCCTGATCAGCGAGGACGAGTTCGACGCCGTCGCCGCACGGCTGCGTGAGCGCGGGCTGCAGACCTGGGCCGACCCCGGCCGGCGCAGCCCGGGCTTCAACACGAACGACGGCGGGCGCGGACTCTACTTCGAGTCGCCCGAAGGCCACTTCCTGGAGGTGCTCACGGTTCCGTACGGGGGGTGACGCCCCGGCCGCCGCTGTGGCGCAGGCGGGCCAGCGCGAGGAGCCTCGTGGCCACCACCACCGCCCCGGCGGCCGCGACCACCTCCGCCGCGACGAGGGCCGTGGGCCACACCTCGGCGAGGTCGTGGAAGGTGTCGCCACCCACCAGCGGGGCTGCGGCGCGCGGCAGCACGGGGAGCAGCAGCAGCGGCACCACGTACGGGACGAGCCGTAGCACCGGCCGTCCGGCGCTCCGGCGCCGCGCCCACCTCCGGGACCGCACCACCGCCAGGGCTGCGGCGAGCATCGCCGCCGCGCCGACGGCCACCAGGAACAGCTCCGTGAGGAACGCGAGCGGCAGGCCGGGAGCGGGCGGCGGGGCGCCCCGGGTGAGGGCCACCAGCGCGTCGGCGAGGTCGTCGACCTCGCTGGGGCCCGCGCCGGTCCCGCCGTCCAGGGGCTCGCGGCTGTTCGCGAGTACCGCGACGCCGTAACGGGTCTCGGGCAGCAGCACCAGCGTGGCCGACGCGGTGGCGGTGCGCCCGCGCAGCACCATCTCCGGGGGTCCGGCCCCGCCGGAGCGGTCCTCCCACCCGAGCCGCTGCACCTCGCGCAGCCCGTCGCCCATCATCACCGTGCGCAGGCCGTTGCCGGCGTTGAAGGCCAACCAGGTGGCCACGTCCTCCGCCGGGCTGACGATGCCGCCCGACCCGTCGACGAACCGGTCGGGCTCCGCCTGCGCCCGGCTGACGCCGAGGAACCGGTCGTGCCCGTCCGCGAGGCCGGGCACGAGGTCCCGCGTGCCGGCGACGGCCGTGGTGGCGAGCATCCCGGTCTGGAAGAGCACCCGGTCCCAGAGGAGCGTGTCGAACGGGCGCTCCGTCGCCACCTCCACGAGCCGGGCGGCCACCCAGTAGCCGGCCTCGCTGCGCACGCGCCGCTCGCCGGGCGCGGCGACGAGCGCGACGTCGCGCAGCCCGGCCACCGCCTCCTGCAGCGACCGCGGGCGACCACCCGGCGCGCCCTGGGTGGCGGGCAGGCCGGAGGTGTGGCTCAGCAGCTGCCGCACGGTGATCTGCGCGGACCGCGGGTCGGCCGTGGTGAACTCGGGCAGGTGCTCGACGACCGGGTCGTCCAGCGGGACGAACCCGGGCCCGGCCAGCTCCGCCAGGAGCATCGCGGTGAACGACTCGGAGACCCCGCCGAGCCACATCGGCGTCTTCTCGGTGACCGGCTCCCCGCGGGAGTCGTGGCCGTACCCGCCGACGTGCACGACCCGGCCGTCGTGGACCACCGCGACCGCCGCGCCGGGGAGCCGGGTGGCCCCGATGTGGGCCTGCACGACCGCGGCGATGGTCGCCGCGTCGGGCTCCCCGGGCTCGGCGGCGGCCGCCGGGGCGGGGAGCACGGCGAGGACGCACGCGGCCGCACCGGCTGCCGCCAGGCTGCGGGCCCTCATCCGAGGAAGGGGCGGTCCCGGCCGCTCCAGTTGTCCTCCTGGCGGCGGTACACCGGCACCCGCCGCTCGGCCACCCGGAACGTGAACCGCCCGGCCCTCTCGACCACCTCACCGTCGGTGGCGAGCATGCCGGGCACCGCCAGCTCGATGTCGAGCTCGCCGACCTCGCGCTGGTGGTAGACGCGGCTGTGCCCGAGCGCGCCCAGGAGCAGCGCGACCACGGCCCGCAGCCGGGAGAAGCGGATGTCCGCGCGCAGCCACCGCACGTCGAGCAGCCCGGAGTCGAGCGACGGGCGCCAGGCCGGCACCATGCCGCGCGGGTGGTAGGGCCCGTTGCCGACGAACAGCAGCCAGACCGCGAGCCAGCGGCCGTCCACCCGGATCCGCACGGGCTCGGCGCGGTGCAGCACCACCACGAGCGCGGCGGCGAACGCGGGCCACTTGCCCCAGCGGCCCTGCCACTTCTCGCGCAGCCGCACCAGGTCCGGGTAGGAGCCCAGGCTCGCGGTGTTGAGGAAGTGGCGCCGGCGCACCACGTCGCCGCTGCGCGGGTCGGTGCCGTGGCCCGGGTGGACGTCGACCAGCCCGAGGTCGACGGCGACGGCCTCACCCGCCCCGGTGGCGTCCACCGCCTCCTGCATGTCGTACACGCCGACGTCGCGGGCGAAGTGGTTGAGCGTGCCCGTGGGCACCACGACCAGCGGCAGGTCCCGGCGTCCCGCCACCGTCGCCGCGGCGGCCACCGACCCGTCGCCACCCGCGACACCGATCGCCCGCACCCACGTGCCGCGCTCCTCGACGGCGGCCTCGAGCTGCTCGTCGATGTCCCGGTCGGGGGTGGCGCGCAGCACGTCGGCGGCGGGCAACCTCTTCTGCAGGTCGGCCGCCGGATCGTAGTCCGGGTCGCCGGAGCGCTGGTTGGACACGAGCACCAGACCGTCGCCGTCGGGCAGCTCCGGCACGGCGCCGAGCGGCCGGGCCCGCGCCTCGTCGCTGGGCCGCGCGGGCCACCAGCGGTGCGTGGCCAGCGCGATCCCGCTGCCGACGGCGGCACCCGCCACCACGTCGGTGGCCCAGTGGACGCCGACGTGCACCCGCGAGTAGGCCACGGACGCGGCGAGCGGGGCGACCGCGAGCCCCAGCCTCGGGCTCTCCATCGCCACGGCGGTGGCGAACGCGGCCGCGGACGCGGCGTGCCCGGACGGGAACGACGACGACGTCGGGGGGTTGCGGAGGGTCTGGTAGGCGGGCAGCTCGGCGGCGGCCGGACGGCGGCGCGGCAACAGCGGCTTGAGCAGCCCGTTCGCCGTGGCACTCGCCCCGGCGATGGCCAGCACGCCGCGGGCCGCCCCCTTCCGGTTCGCGCCGCGCCGGGCCGCCAGGATCGCGGCGACGAAGAACCACAGCAGGCTGTGGTTGGCGACGGTCGAGACCGTCTTCATGGCGGTGTCGAACGGGGTCGGCGGCAGCGCCGCGATCGTGCGCGACACCGCGCGATCGGCGTCGACCACGTCGTCCGTGACCCGCCGGATCCATGGCAGCACGGCTAGACACTACGCACATGGCCCATATGGGGCGGCCGGAGGAAGGACACGACACGGCCAGTCGGTCACAGGCGTAACACGACCCGGCTCTCTCCGCTTACGCTTGCCGGATGCAGCGGCGGATCTACGGCGTCGAGACCGAGTTCGGGGTCACGTGCACCTTCCACGGGCAGCGGCGCCTGTCGCCCGACGAGGTGGCGCGCTACTTGTTCCGCAGGGTGGTGTCGTGGGGGCGGTCGTCGAACGTCTTCCTGCGCAACGGCGCCCGGCTCTACCTCGACGTCGGCAGCCATCCCGAGTACGCCACCGCCGAGTGCGACTCGCTCGCCCAGCTCGTCTCCCACGACAAGGCGGGGGAGCGGATCCTCGAGGACCTCCTCGTCGACGCGGAGCGCCGGCTGGTCGACGAGGGCATCGGCGGCGACATCTACCTTTTCAAGAACAACACCGACTCCGCGGGCAACTCCTACGGCTGCCACGAGAACTACCTGGTCGCCAGGGCAGGCGAGTTCTCCCGGATCGCCGACGTGCTGCTGCCGTTCCTCGTCACCCGGCAGCTGATCTGCGGCGCCGGGAAGGTCCTGCAGACCCCGCGCGGCGCCGTGTACTGCCTGTCCCAGCGGGCCGAGCACATCTGGGAGGGCGTCTCCAGCGCCACCACCCGGTCCCGGCCCATCATCAACACGCGCGACGAGCCGCACGCGGACGCCGAGCGCTACCGCCGCCTGCACGTCATCGTGGGCGACTCCAACATGTCCGAGGTCACCACCCTGCTCAAGGTCGGGGCGGCCACGCTCGTGCTGGAGATGATCGAGGCAGGCGTCCAGTTCCGCGACTTCACCCTCGACAACCCGATCCGCGCCATCCGCGAGATCAGCCACGACCTCACCGGCCGGCGCACCGTCCGGCTCGCCGGTGGGCGCGAGGCGAGCGCGCTGGACATCCAGCGCGAGTACCACGCCAAGGCCGTCGAGCACGTCCGCACCCGGGGCAGCGCCGACCCCACCATCCCGCGCGTGGTCGAGCTGTGGGGCCGGGCGCTCGACGCCGTCGAGAGCGGGGACCTGTCGCTGATCGACCGCGAGATCGACTGGGCCATCAAGCACCGGCTCGTCGAGCGCTACCGCGAGCGCAACAACATGGACCTCGCCAGCCCCCGGATCGCCCAGCTCGACCTCGCCTACCACGACATCCGCCGCGGCCGGGGCCTCTTCGACCTCCTGCAGCGCAAGGGCATGGTCGACCGCGTCACCGACGACGGCGAGATCGAGGCGGCCAAGGACACCCCACCCCAGACCACCCGCGCGAAGCTGCGCGGCGACTTCATCGCCGCCGCCCAGGCCGCCGGGCGCGACTTCACCGTCGACTGGGTGCACCTCAAGCTCAACGACCAGGCCCAGCGCACCGTGCTGTGCAAGGACCCGTTCCGGGCCGTCGACGAGCGCGTGGAGCGCCTGATCGCGTCGTTGTAGGGGCCGGGTACCGCCGGTCGGCCACGCGCCGGAGCCGCTCGGTCGTACGATGCCTGCGTGTCCTCTGCCCGGGCCGAGCGGCTGGTGAACCTGGTTCTCTGCCTGCTGTCCACGCGGCAGTTCCTCACGGCGGAACGGATCCGCAAGATCGTGCCCGGGTACGCGGACGTCCGGAGCGACGAGGCGTTCTTCCGGATGTTCGAGCGCGACAAGTCCGAGCTGCGCGAGCTCGGCGTTCCCCTCGAGACCGGAAGGCTGTCGAGCTTCGACGCCGTCGACGGCTACCGGATCGCCCGCCAGGACTACGAGCTCGGTGAGATCGACCTCGAGCCGGACGAGGCCGCCGCCGTCGCGCTGGCGGCGCGGCTCTGGGATTCCCCCGAGCTCGCGATGCCGGCGCACAGCGCGCTGGTCAAGCTGCGGGCCGCCGGCGTCGAGGTCGACGAGGAGCAGGGGCGGGTGCAGCCACGCGTGCGCGCCGCCGACCCGGCGTTCACCCCGCTGCTCGCCGCGGTGCGGGCCGGGCGGGCCGTCACGTTCGACCACCAGCGCGGCGGCGTCGGCGGGCCGGTCCAGAAGCGCACCGTGGAGCCGTGGGGCGTGGTGTCGTGGCGCGGGCGCTGGTACCTGTGCTGCTACGACCGCGACCGCGCCGCGCCCCGCTGCTTCCGCATCTCGCGGATCATGGAGCCGGTCACGGCGATCGGGCCGGCCGGCGCGGTGCGGGCGCCCGAGGGCGTCGACCTGATGGGGATGGTCCGCGACGGCGTCGACCCGCCGCCGGCCACCGAGACCGCCCGGGTCTGGGTCGCCGACGGCCGCGCGCACGGCCTGCGCCGCCTCGGCCGCGTCGCGGGCCGGCGCGCCCACGCCGGGCGGGCGGGCGACGAGGTGGAGCTCGACCTGCGCAACGTGGAGACCCTCGCCCGGTGGGTGGCCGGCCACGGCCGGGACGTGGCCGTGCTGGCTCCGCAGGCCCTCGCCGCCGCCGTGCGGGCGAACTGGGCCGCCGCGGTGGCGGCGCACACCGAGCCGCTGGCCCGAACAACATGAGTACCGGTGGTGTGACGGAGCGGCTGCCGCGGTTGCTCTCGCTCGTGCCCTACCTGCTCGCGCGCCCCGGCATCCCGGTCGTCGAGGCGGCGGACGACTTCGGGATCTCCGAGAAGCAGCTGCGGCGCGACCTCGAGCTGCTCTGGATGTGCGGCCTGCCCGGCTACGGCCCGGGCGACCTGGTCGACCTGTCCTTCTCCGGCGACACCGTCACCGTCACCCACGACGCCGGTATGCGCCGCCCGTTGCGGCTCACCACCTCGGAGGCGACGGCGCTGCTGATGGCGTTGCGCACGCTGGCGGACGTCCCCGGCGTCGCCGACACGGAGGCGGTGCGGCGGGCGGCCGCGAAGGTGGAGCGGGCCGTGGGCGACGCGGGGCTCGCCGGCGTGGCGATGGACGGGCCGACCCGCGAGGAGGCCGCCACGACGGCCGCGGTGCGGCACGCGCTCGCGGCGGGCAAGGCCCTGCGGATCGTCTACTACACGGCGGGGCGCGACGCCGTCTCCCAGCGGACGATCGACCCGATGCGGCTGCTCATCGTCGACGGCCGCGGCTACCTGGAGGCGTGGTGCCGGCGGGCCGAGGCCGTGCGGCTGTTCCGGCTCGACCGGGTCGAGGACGTCGCCGTGCTCGACGAGCCCGCCGCGCCGCCGCCGGACGCGGAGCCGACGGACGTGTCCGAGGGCCTGTTCCGGCCCAGCGCGGAGCACCGGTCGGCGGTGCTGCTGCTGGAGCGGGAGGTGCGCTGGGTGGCCGAGTACTACCCCGTGGACGACGTCGTGGAGCTCGGCGAGGAGCGGGTGCAGGTGCAGCTGCGCTTCGCGGATCCCGCCTGGCTGGTCCGGCTGGTGCTGGGCCTCGGGGGCGGGGCGCGGCTGATCGAGCCGCCGGAGCTGGTGGAGGCCGTGGCCGCGCGGGCGCGGGAGGCGCTCGACGCGGTGGATCGGGACTGGGGGGACGGGTGACGTGTTGATGGCTATGCTCACGGCCGGCGTGGGGATCGTGCTGCTCGTGGTGTTGCTGGTGCTCGTGCTCCCACCCGTGCGGCGGTTCGCCCGGGCCAACGCGGCGTTGCGGGCGGCCGTGGCGGAACGTGCCGCCGTGCTGCGCGACCTGGCCGGCGAGCGACGACGCGGATCGACCTGAGCCGCGTCCCGCGTAGACTTCGCAAGGACTCTTCACGGCGGAAGGACGATAATCATGCCGAACCTCGGCGGCTGGGAGCTGGTGATCCTCATCGGGGTCCTGGTGCTCCTGTTCGGTGCCAAGCGCCTGCCGGACATGGCCCGGTCCATCGGTCAGTCCGCCCGGGTGTTCAAGGGCGAGATGAAGGGCATGAAGGACGACGGGTCGAAGTCCGACGCGCCGGCCGACGAGCCCGCAACTGCCCAGCCCGCGACCGCGGAGCCGAAGGCGCTCACCGAGAGCCAGGTGAAGCCCGCGGAGAAGACCCCCGAGTCGTCGCGCGCGTCCCAGCCGGGCTCGGGCAGCACCTCCGCCCAGTAGACCCAGCGCGGTGGCAGGATTCCCGATCCGTCGGGCCGGTAAGAGACCGAAGAGCCCCGACGGCACGATGTCGCTCGTCGACCACCTGTACGAGCTGCGCAACCGGATCACGGTCGCGCTCGTCGCCATCGTGATCACCACGGTCTTCGGCTACATCTGGTTCGCCGTCCCGATCTACACGCTGCCCAGCCTCGGCGAACTGTTGAAGGCGCCGTACTGCGCGCTTCCGGCGTCCTCGCGGGCGGTGTTCACCGCGGACGGGGCCTGCACGCTGCTCGGCACCGGGCCGTTCGACCAGTTCACGCTGCGCCTGAAGGTCGGGGCCACCGCGGGTGTCGTGCTGGCCTGCCCGATCTGGCTCTACCAGATCTGGGCGTTCGTCGTGCCGGGGCTGCACGCCAACGAGCGGCGCTACGCCCTGTCGTTCGTGGCGGTGGCGTCGGTGCTGTTCGTGGCCGGTGCCGTGCTGGCCTACGCGGTCATCAGCCAGGGCCTGGCCTTCCTGCTCACCATCGGCTCGGAGATCCAGACCACCGCGCTGTCGGGTGACCTGTACTTCTCGTTCGTCATCGCCCTGCTACTGATCTTCGGGGTGAGCTTCGAGCTCCCCCTGTTCGTGGTGATGCTGAACGTCGCCGGCGTGCTCAGCTACGCCAAGCTCAAGGCCTGGCGGCGCGGGCTGACCTTCGGCCTCTTCGTGTTCGCCGCGATCGCCACGCCGGGCCAGGACCCGATCTCGATGATCGCGCTCGCCCTCGCCCTCGTGCTGCTGTTCGAGCTGGCGATCCAGATCAGCCGCCTGAACGACCGCCGCCGCGCCCGGCAGCGGGCCGCCGAGGGTTGGGACGAGTGGGACCCCGACGCTCCGAGCCCGATCGACACCGGCGCCAGCGCGATCGACACCGCGCCGAGCAGCATCGACACGAGCCCGAGCGGGCTCGACGCCAAGCGGCTCGACGACGTCACCTGACCCGGCCTCGGCCCAGCACGTCGGTGGCGACGTGGTCGGGCCCGACCCCGTCCACGAGGATCGCCGGCCCGGTCGAGTTCTCCAGCCGCAGCGGGAGGATCTCCCGGTAGGCGGGTGAGGCGTACCAGCCCTCGGCCTGCGCGCGGGTCGGGAACCCGATCACGATGAGGTGGCCGGGGAAATCGCCCTCCAGCACGTCCGGCTCGTCCCCGTGCACCAGGAACCGGCCCGCGAACGGGGCGAGCGTGGCGTCGATCCGCTGCAGGTACTCGACGACCGCGGGGCCCTTCCGGACGGTCTTCATGTGGGCGACTGCGTAAGTGGTCATGTGCCCACCCTCGCCCGCGGGCGGAGGCCGGTCGATTACCTCCCAGGTCGCCCGGCGAGCTATCCGTGCCCGCCCAGCACGGTGATCCCTCGCTGCTCCCGCCACTCGGCACCGGCATCGTCGTGGTCGGTGGACCGGCTGAACGGGCGTCCCGGAGCCGGTCAGGCGCGGGCGAGGAGCTGCCAGGTGGCCCTCGCGGTGTCGGCGGCGGGCCGCGGCTCGCCCGTGGCGCAGTGTGCGATCACCCCGGCCAGGGCGCCCGCGAGGTAGGCGGCGTGCACCCCGATCGGCACCTCGTCCGCCGGCGCCGGCCGCGCGCCGGCCCGGAACCGCTCCATGAGTGCCTCGCCCAGTGCCTCGCGCAACCGGGCGGCGAAGCGGGCGCTGCCCTGCGGGCCGAGCATGCGGGCGTAGAGCGTGGCATGGGCCCGCACGTGCTCGAACAGCTCCACGAGCGGCGGGGGAGCGCTGCCGGGGGGCGCGTCGAGCGGGCACAGCTGCGCGGCCCGCGCGACGGTGGCGACCGCGTCCTCCATCGCGTCGGCGAAGAGGGCGTCGAGATCGGGGTAGTGCAGGTAGACGGTGGCGCGGTTGATGCCGGCCCGGGTCGCGACCGCTGAGAGCGTGACGCCGGCCGGGTCGCGTTCGCCCGCCAGTTCGAGCGCGGCGGATCGCAGGCTCGTACGGGTGCGACGGGCGCGGGGATCATCGGGCGGCACGTCGACAGTCTACGACATGCGTCGTTTAAACGACACATGTCGTGTATCGTGGGAGCCATGCGCATCGAGATCTGGATGGACGTCGTCTGCCCGTGGGCCTACATCGGCAAGCGGCGGGTCGAGCGCACCGTCGCCGCTCTCGGCGAGCCGGTCGAGATCGTGTGGCGGCCGTACCGGATCGACCCGGCCGCGCCGCTGCCCGCCGTCCCGCTCGCGGAGGCCCTGGCCGCCGCCACGCCGGTGGAGAACGGGCCGGGCATGGCCCGCATCGCCGCCCGGGAGGGCATCGGGCCACGCTGGGGTGCCGCCTGGCGCGCGAGCAGCCACGACGCCCACCGGCTGATCGCGCTGGCCGAGCCGGCCGGGGTCCAGGACGCGGTGGTGGAGGCGCTGCTGCGGGCCCACTTCGTCGACGCGGTGGACATCAGCGACCGAGAGGTCCTGGCCGACGTCGTTCGCGAGGTGTTCCCGGACGGACCGGCGCTCCTCGACGGGAACGCCGGTGAGGAGCGGGTGCGTGAGCTGCTCCTGGTGGGCAGGGCCCGCGGTATCCGGACCTCGCCGACGATCGTCGCCGGGGATCGGGCGCTGGCCGGCGCCCAGCCGCCCGAGGTGATCGCGGAGTTCCTCGCCGGGGGCGCCGAGCACCGTCGGGTGCCGGCCGAGGTCGAGCGCTTCCGGTGGGCCGAGTCGCTGCTCGAGCAGCGCGACCCGCTCGGCGCCCTCGTCCTGCTCCGCCCGCTGCTCGACGAGCACGCGGACGACCGGTCCGTGCGCACGCTCGCCGCCCGCGCCTGGTACGCCTCGGCGCAGCTGGGCCGGGCCCGCACGGCCCTGGAGGAGCTGGTGGCGGAGCGCCCGGACGACGCCTACGCCCACGTCCTGCTCGGTCGGACCCTGCAACGGCTCGGCCGGCACGAGGAAGCGCAGCCGCACATGCGGCTGAGTGGCGCCCTGGTGCCGGCGTACGCGAGCTGATCCACCGTAGGGGCGAACCCGTCCGCAAGATCAGCTCGGAACGGCCGGCCGTCAGCCTCGCCACTCCCGCACCAGGTCGACCCTGCCCTCCAGCAGCACCGGCGCCGGCTGGACCCGCACCCGCCACGGGTCCAGCCGCAGCGCGGCGAATCCGGGCGCGACATCGGGCAGGGAGGCACTCATGGGACGATCGTGCCAGCCCTTGTGAGCAGGCACTCCGGTCGGCTCGCCGGGCATGTGGAAACCTGGAGATCGTGGCCAGCAGCCAGTCTGCTCCGGCGGACGCCTACGCCGCCGCTCGGAGCCGCGCCGCACGTCCCCGGCTCACCGAGTTCGTGCAGACGCTCCCGTTCGAGCTCGACGGTTTCCAGCACACCGCGTGTGCCGCCCTGGAGGACGGTCACGGCGTGCTCGTATGCGCCCCGACCGGTTCCGGGAAGACGGTCGTCGGCGAGTTCGCCGTGCACCTCGCGCTCGCGCAGGGGCAGAAGTGCTTCTACACGACGCCGATCAAGGCGCTGTCGAACCAGAAGTACGCGGACCTCGTGGAGCGGCACGGCGCGGCCGCGGTGGGGCTGCTCACCGGCGACCAGGCGATCAACGGCGACGCCCAGGTGGTCGTGATGACCACCGAGGTGCTGCGCAACATGATCTACTCCGGGTCCCGGCAGCTGGAGCACCTCGGTTACGTGGTGATGGACGAGGTCCACTACCTCGCGGACCGGTTCCGCGGAGCGGTCTGGGAGGAGGTCATCCTCCAGCTGCCCGAGCACGTGGCGCTCGTCAGCCTGTCGGCCACCGTGAGCAACGCCGAGGAGTTCGGCGACTGGCTGGTCACCGTGCGCGGCGACACCGCCGTCGTCGTCGACGAGCACCGGCCGGTGCCGCTGTGGCAGCACATGATGGTGGGCAACCGGCTGCTCGACCTGTTCGCCGGCGAGTCCGCCGCGGGTGAGCTGGAGGTCGACCCGGACCTCGTCCGCCACACCCGCGAGCTCGACCGGCAGAGCTCCATGGCCCAGTGGGACCGCGGCGGCCGCGGCCGCGGACGCACGGGGTTGTCGCGGCGCAGCGGGTTCCGGCCGCCGTCGCGCACCACCGTGATCGACCGGCTCGACCGGGAGGCCCTCCTCCCGGCGATCACCTTCGTGTTCAGCCGCGCCGGGTGCGACGCCGCGGTCGGCCAGTGCGTGCGGTCCGGGCTGCGGCTCACCACCCAGGACGAGGCCGAGGAGATCCGGCGCACCGTCGAGCGGCGCACCGCCGAGCTCCCGCAGGCCGACCTGGCCGTGCTGGGCTACTGGGAGTGGCGCGAGGCGCTCGAGCGCGGCATCGCCGCTCACCACGCGGGGATGTTGCCCGCGTTCAAGGAGACCGTGGAGGAACTGTTCGTCCGCGGGCTGGTACGCGCCGTGTTCGCCACCGAGACGCTCGCGCTGGGGATCAACATGCCGGCGCGCACGGTCGTGCTGGAGCGGCTGGTCAAGTACAACGGCGAGTCCCACGCCGAGCTCACGCCCGGTGAGTACACCCAGCTGACGGGCCGGGCGGGACGCCGCGGCATCGACGTGGAGGGCCACGCGGTCGTGGTCTGGCAGCCCGGGGTCGACCCCGAGCAGGTCGCCGGGCTCGCCTCCACCCGCACGTACCCCCTGCGCAGCTCCTTCCGGCCCGGCTACAACATGGCCGTCAACCTGGTGGGCCGGTTGGGCACCGAGGACGCGCGAGAGCTCCTCGAGCTGTCGTTCGGGCAGTTCCAGGCCGACCGGTCGGTGGTGGGGCTCGCCCGCCGGATCGAGCGCAACGTCGAGGCGCTCGCGGGCTACGCGAAGTCCCTCGACTGCCACCTGGGCGACTTCCGCGAGTACGCGGCGCTGCGCCGGCGCGTGACGGAGCGGGAGAAGGCGCTGTCCCGGCACGGGGTGGCGGAGCGGCGCGAGGCCGCCGCCGACTCGCTGCGCGCCCTGCGGCCGGGCGACGTGATCTCCGTACCGTCCGGACGCCGCGCCGGCCTCGCCGTCGTGCTCGACCCCGGAATCGGCAGCGACGGCGACCCGCGCCCGCTCGTGCTCAACGAGGACCGCTGGGCGGGGCGGCTCTCGGCCGCCGACTTCCCGGCGCCCGTCGAGCCGCTGGGCCGCATGCGGCTGCCGAAGCGGATGGACCACCGGGTTCCGCGCGTGCGCCGCGACCTGGCCTCGTCGCTGCGCAACACCGGGATCGTCGCACCCCCGACCGAGCGGCGGCGGGCGCGTGGCGGCGCCGTGGACGACCCGGAGCTGGCCACGCTGCGCCGCGCCCTGCGCGCCCACCCCTGCCACGGATGCGCCGACCGCGAGGCCCACGCCCGGTGGGCCGACCGCCACGCACGGCTGGAGCGGGACACCGAGCAGCTGCGGCAGAAGGTGCGCGCCACCACCCATTCCCTCGCCCGCGCGTTCGACCGGATCCGGGCGCTGCTCGCCGAGCGCGGCTACCTCGACGAGGAGCACGTCACCGAGCACGGCGAGCGGTTGGCGCGGCTGTGGGGTGAGTCGGACCTGCTCACGGCCGAGTGCCTGCGTCACGGCGCATGGGACGGCCTGGAGCCCTCCGAGCTGGCATCGGTCGTGTCGGCGCTGGTCTACGAGTCGCGCCGCGACCACGGGGCGATGCCGCGGGTGCCCTCCGGCGCGGTGTCCGACGCGTTGGCGGCCACCGTGCGCCTGTGGGCCGAGCTGGAGGGTGACGAGCGCCGGCACAAGGTCGAGCGCACGCGCGAACCGGACCTCGGCTTCGCGTGGCCCATGCACCGGTGGGCGCGCGGCGAGTCCCTCGCGGCCGTACTCACCGCCGCAGAACAGAACGGGGTGGAGCTTTCGGCGGGCGATTTCGTGCGCTGGTGCCGGCAGGTGCTGGACCTGCTCGACCAGGTTGCCGCGGTCGCGGGGCGTGGCAGCGGGGTCGGCCGGGCGGCGGCCACCGCGATCTCGACGATCCGCCGCGGCGTCGTCGCGGTCGGGACCGGATGATTGGGCCGAAGGGCCGACCGGCTCTGTGCCCGTTGGACGCCCTGTGCTTTGATCGCCCGACCGCACGTCTCCAGGGGGAAGGCCCGCGATGAGTACGCCACAGGGACCGCAGCCGCCACAGGGCGCGCCGCAGCAGCCTGCCGAGCAGCCCGCGTGGGGCCAGCAGCAGCCGCAAGGCGGGTGGGGGGCCCCGCAGGAGGGGCAGCAGCGGCCCAGCGAGGAGACCCGCGCCGTCCCGCAGCAGGAGTGGAACGCGCCCGAGACGAGCGAGGTGCCTCGGCAGGACGCGGGCGAGCAGCAGGAGCCGCCGCAGGAGCGCAAGCCTGCCGAGGACGAGGGCGGCGAGGTCGACCTGTTCAGGTCCGAGGAGGCTCCGCCCGAGCAGCCGCAGGCGGTCGACACCGCTGACGCCACCACGATCGTCCCGGCGCAGGGGGCGCCGGAGGCCGACGAGGCGCCGCAGCAGCAACAGCAGCAGCCGCAGCAGGGGTGGGGGGCGGCCGACCAGACGCAGGTCGCCATCTCGCCGTACGCGTCACCCGAGCAGCACTACGGCGCGGCGCAGGCCCAGCCGGGTCAGCAGCACCCGGGCCAGCAGCCGGGCGCGGTCCAGCACACGCAGCCACAGCAGGCACAGCAGGGTCAGCAGGGTCAGCAGGGTCAGCAGGGTCAGCAGGGTCAGCAGGGTCAGCAGCCCTCGCCGTTCGCGCCGCCCGGGCAGCAGCAGCCGTACGCCGGCCAACAGGGTCCCTACGGGACGGCGCAGCCCGGCTACGGCCAGCAGGCATACGGGCAGCCGTACGGTGCTCAGCAGCAGGCCGCTCCGCAGCCCGGTACTCCGCAGCCCGGTACTCCGCAGCCCGGTACTCCGCAGCCCGGTACTCAGCAGCCCGGTACTCAGCAGCCCGGTACTCAGCAGGGCCAGTACGGCCAGCAGCCCACGCAGCAGTTCGGGCAGCCGCAGTGGGGCCAGCAAGGACAGCAGAGCCAGCAGGGTCAGCAGGCCCCGTACGGCCAGCCGGGTCAGCAGCCCTACGGGCAGGCCCCGTACGGCCAGCAGCAGGCGGGCCAGCAGTCCCCGTGGGCGGGCCAGCAGGCCGGATGGGGTCAGCAGCAGGGCGCAGGTCAGCAGCCCGGCCAGCAGTGGGGCGGCCGTCCGGACGGTCAGCAGCAGCCGTGGGGCCCGGGCTACCCGTCGCACCCGGAGGCGCAGGCGTCGGGTGGGGCGAAGAGCCGGATGCCGCTGATCATCGGTGCCGGCGTCGTGGTGGTCGTGCTCCTGGTGGTCGGGGTGCTCGGCTTCGTGAGCCCCGGCTTCTTCAACACCCGGGTGCTCGACGCCGCCGCCGTGCAGGACGGGGTGCAGCAGGTCCTCGCGCAGGACTACGACCTCGAGGTCCAGTCGGTCACCTGCCCCGACGGTCAGCAGGTCGTGCCCGATGCCACGTTCGAGTGCACCGCCGTGGTCGACGGCGACCAGGTCAGCGTGCCGATCAAGATCACGAGTGCCGACGGCAACTACGAGGTCGGGCGGCCCGCTTGACGGTGCCGCTCGCCGTCGAGCCGCTCGAGGACGGTGAGCTGCGCGCCGCGAACACGCTGTTCGCCGCGGCGATCCACCGGCCACCGGCCGACGACGCCGCGTGGGCCCGGTCCGCGAGGCTCTACAGCCCGGGCCGCGTGCACGGCGTCCACGAGGGCGGCGCGCTCGTCGCCACCGCCACCTCGTTCCCGAGCGAGCTGGCCGTACCGGGCGGGTCGGTGCTGCCGATGGCCGCGGTCACGCGGGTCGGTGTGCGCGCCGACCACACCCGCCGCGGCATGCTGACGGCGCTGATGCGGGCCCAGATGGACGACGCGGCGGCCCGCGGCGAAGCGGTCGCGTCGCTGCGGGCCAGCGAGACCCGGATCTACGGTCGGTTCGGTTACGGGGTCGCGACCCGGGGCCGGGCCGTGCGGGTGCGCGCCGACCCGACCTTGATGCGGCCCGGCGCCCCGCTGGCCGGCACCGTTCGGCTGCTCCGGCGCGACGAGATCGTGCCGGTGCTGCGTGAGCTGCACGCGCGGATCGCGCTGCGGAATCCCGGCGGCATCAGCCGCACCGACGGCTGGTGGTCCGCGACCACGGCCCGCCGCATCGAGGTGGACCGCGCCCCCGTCCTCGCCGCCGTGCACGCCGGGCCGGACGGTGACGACGGGTTCGCCGTCGCCTACCGCGCCGACGGCCCCGAACGGTCCCTCGACGTGGCCGACCTGCACGCCGTCGACGTCGCCGCGACCGCAGGGCTGTGGCGGTTCCTCCTCGGCGTCGACCTCGTGGAGAGCGTGCAGGCGTACCTGCGCCCGCTCGACGAGCCCCTCGAGCTGCTGCTGGCCGACCCGCGCGCCTGCGCCGTGACCGGCACCGAGGACGAGACCTGGCTGCGGCTCGTGGACGTGCCCGAGGCGCTCGCCGCCCGCGGCTACGGCGCCGCCGACCCGGTGCTGATCGCCGTGCACGACGGCTTCCTGGAGGAGAACTCGGGCGTCTACCGGATCTGCGACGGTTCCGCGGAGCGCGTCGGCCCGCTCGGTGGCCCGGTGCGGCCGGAGCTGGAGTGCACGGTCGACGCCCTCGCGATGGCCTACCTCGGTGACCGCCGCCCGTCCGAGCTCGTGGCGAGCGGCTGGTGGACCGCGCCCGACCCGGCCGCGGTGCCCCGGGCCGACGCGGCCTTCGCGACGGCGGGCGCACCGTGGTGCGGCACGTACTTCTGACCCGAAGGCCAGCATGGTGACGCCGTCGTCCGGGGCGCGCCCTCAGCGGGCGTTCTTCAGGAGCGCCGTGCAGAGGCGTTCGATCGAGCTCCCCACGCCCCAGCGGTCGCCCAGCGCCGCCAGGCGTTCCAGGTCGACCGGCTCGGCGGGCAGCGCGTCGGGGCGGTCCAGCTCCACGGGCGCGTCCACGGCCACCCGCACCACCGGCTCGACGACGGCGAGGTAGGGGGCGGCCGCGGCCAGCTTCGTGCGGACCGGAGGGCTCAACCTGCCGTCGGCCTTGTCGATCACAGCGGCCCGCAGCTCGGCCCACGTCCCGAACCGGCCGACGAGGGTGGCGGCGGTCTTGGCGCCGATCCCGGGCACGCCCGGAAGGCCGTCGGAGGGGTCACCGCGCAGCATCGCCATCTCGGCGTACGCGGTCCCGGCCCGCTCCACCGGCACCGCGTACTTCGCGGCCACCTCGACCGGCCCGAGGTGCTCGGCCTTGGCCAGCCCACGGCCGACGTAGAACAGGCGCACCGGCACCGGTTCGTCGCGCACGATCTGCATGAGGTCGCGGTCGCCGCTGACCGCGAGCACGGGGTCGGTGCGCTCGGTGGCGGCGAGCGTGCCGATCACGTCGTCGGCCTCGTAGCCCTCCGCGCCCGCCGTCGCGATCCCCGCCGCGGCTAGCACCTCGAGCAGCACCGGGACCTGTGGTTGCAGGGTGTCGGGCACGATCTCCGGCAGCCCCGCGGGCGCCACCTCCGGCTCGCCGGGCACCCGGTGCGCCTTGTAGGACGGCAGCGCCTCCACCCGGAACGCCGGCCGCCAGTCCAGGTCGAGGCACGCCACCAGGCGCGTGGGGCGCCGCTCGGTGATCAGGCGCGCGACCATGTCGGTGAAGCCGCGGATCGCGTTGACCGGCGTGCCGTCCGGCCCTGTGATCGACTCCGGCACGCCGTAGAAGGCGCGGAAGTACAGGCTGGCGGCGTCGAGCAGCATCAGGGACTGCGCGGGCGGTGCAGGCGGGGTCACGCGGCACAGCTTGCCGGAATACCCTGCCCCCCATGACACCGGCCGTTCCGACCGCGCTGCTCGCCGACCGCATCCGCCGTGCGGGTGAGGTGGCCGCCGCGCAGGACATCGACCTGCTGCTCATCACGCCCGGCCCGGACATGCGGTACCTCCTGGGGATGTCCGGCGAGTCCCACGAGCGGCTCACCTGCCTCGTGCTGCCGGCGGCGGGCCACCGGGCCCCGCCCGCGCTCGTGGTGCCGCGGCTGGAGGCGCCGGGGTTCTTCGGGCTGCCGCTCGACGAGCTGGGGATCGAGGTCGTCACGTGGCGCGACGGGGAGGACGCCCACCTGCTCGTCAGCGATCTGGGCGGCGTCCCGAGCCGGGTGGGGCTCGCCGACGCGATGCCCGCCGCGCACGTCCTGCCGCTGCAGCCCGCGTTCCCCGACGTGGAGCAGGTGCTCGCCGGGCCGGTGCTGCGTGAGCTGCGGATGCGCAAGGACGCCGCCGAGGTCGCCGAGCTGCGTGCGGCGGGGGCGGCGATCGACCGCGTCCACGCCCGCATGGGCGAGTTCCTCAAGCCGGGCCGCACGGAGGCCCAGGTCGGCGCCGACATCGCCGCCGCGATCCTCGAGGAGGGCCACACCGAGGCCGCGTTCGTGATCGTCGGGTCCGGCCCGAACGGCGCGAGCCCGCACCACGACGTGTCCGACCGCGTGATCGAGAGCGGCGAGGTGGTCGTGATCGACATCGGTGGGCCGCTGCCGAGCGGCTACAACTCCGACTCCACCCGCACCTACGCCGTCGGCGCGGAGGCGCCGGCCGCGGTGCGGGAGGCCTACGCCGTGCTGCAGGACGCCCAGGACCGGGCGGTGCGGGCGGTGCGGCCGGGCGTCACCGCCGAGCAGGTGGACGCCGCCGCGCGCGAGCCGATCACCGCGGCCGGCCTCGGCGAGCGGTTCGTGCACCGCACCGGCCACGGCATCGGCCTCGAGGTGCACGAGGAGCCCTACATCGTGGCCGGCAGCGCGCTCCCGCTCGAGCCGGGCATGGCCTTCAGCGTGGAGCCCGGCGTGTACTTCGACGGCGAGTGGGGGGCGCGCATCGAGGACATCGTCGTCGTCACCGACGACGGCCACGAGCGGCTCAACGCGCGCCCCCACGACCTCGTGGTGCTGTAGGACCCGCGCTACGCGACGGCTCCCTCGAGGAGCGAACGCACCGGGGTGGCCGGCCGCCCGAGCAGCTCCTCCAGCTCGGGTCCCGTGGCCGCGAACTCCCCGCGGCGGGCCGCCCGGAACATGCCGAGGAGCATGGTCGGCCCGTCCTCGGGAACTCCCTGGGCGATCAGCGTGGCCCTCCACTCGTCGTCGTCGGCGACGACGCGGCGGATCCTGCGTCCGCTGAGCTCGGTGAGGATGCCGGCGACGTCGTGCAGGTCCAGCGCGTCCGGTGCGGTCAGCGGCGGCGTCGGCCCGTCGAAGCGGCCCTCGGCGGCGAGGACGACCGCCGCTGCTTCGGCGAGGTCGGCGCGCGCGGTCCATGAGACGGGTCCGTCGGCGGGCGCGACGAGCTCCCCCGTCTCCAGCGCCCGGCCGAGCAGGAGCCGGACGGTGTTGGCGTAGAACCCGTTCCGCAGCGCCGTGAACGGGATGTGCGTCGCCGACAGGTAGCGCTCGGTGGCGGCGTGGTCGGGCATCGGCGCGCAGAGCGAGTCGGCGGCCGCAGCCTGGTGGCTGGTGTAGAGGATGCGCCTGGCCCCGGCATCGCGCGCGGCGTCGACGGCCGCGACGTGCTGGGCGACCGCCGCCTCGCCGAGCCGGTTCGTCGAGACGACGAGCACCTGTGTCGCGCCCTCGAACGCCTCGGCGAGGGAGTCCGGGTCGGTGAAGTCGCCGCGGCGCACGCGGACGCCGCGGGCGGCCAGGTCGCCGGCGCGGCCGGGATCGCGAACGCTGACGCCGACCCGGTCGGCCGGGACCCGCTCCAGCAGCCGATCGACGATCTGGGAGCCGAGCTCGCCGGTACCCCCGGTGACAATGATCATGTCCCACCTCCGTGAACGTTGATAGCAGCAACGTTAGCAACATTGGTAGCAGATCTTCGCTATCGTCGACAACATGGTGGGAACGAGAGCCGTCGGCAGGCAGCGGACGCGCGAGCGCATCGTGGAGGTCGCGGCGCGGCTGCTGCGCGAGCAGGGCGCACCCGCGGTCACCACCCGGGCGGTCGCCCAGGCCGCGGGCATGCAGGCACCTACCATCTACCGGTTCTTCGAGGACAAGGACGCGCTGCTCGATGCCGTCGCCGAGCACGTCCTCGCCACCTACGTCGCCACGAAGGCCCTCGCCGAGGACGGCTCCGACCCCCTGGCCGACCTGCGGGCCGGCTGGGAGGCGCACATCGCCTTCGGCCTCGCCAACGGCGCGCTCTTCGGCCTGCTCACCGACCCGGCCCGCGGCGCCCGCTCATCGGCCGCGACCGCAGGCCTCGAGGTCCTGCGCACCCGCGTGCACCGGATCGCGGCAACCGGCAGGCTCCGCGTCGACGAACGACGGGCCGTCGAGCTCATCCACGCCGCCGGCACCGGCGCCGTGCTCACCCTGCTGGCCATGCCCCCTCACGAGCGGGAGCCGGACCTGGCCGACGCGATGTACGACGCGGTGCTGCGATCGATCCTCACCGACGCACCGGCACTCCCCACGGACGGCACGACCGCGGCCGGCGTCGCGTTCCGGGCGGTCGCGCCGACATTGCCGGGTCTCACCGACGCCGAGCAGGCGCTGTTGACGGAGTGGTTGGACCGACCTGCCGATGCCCGGGCCCGTTAGCTCCGGCGATCAGCGCACCAGCCAGATCCCGGCGGCGGCCAGCATCGCCTCCACCGCCCGGTGCAGGGTGGGCGCGACGCCGGTCGGCACGAACTCGGGGGAATGGCCGCCCGGGGCGACGCCCGCGGCCACGGCGGTGTCCGGGTCGGTGCCGTCGGCCGGGTACAGCGCGGGGTCGAACCCACCGAAGTTCCAGAACACCGACGGCACCCCGGCGGCCTCGGCGAACAACCCGAAGTCCTCGCTGCCCGTCTTGGGCGTGGCCTCGTGCACGTGCCCCTCGCCGAACGCCGCCGTGAACGCGGCCCGCACGGCGTCGGTGGTCGCGACGTCGTTGCGCAGCAGCGGGAAGCCGTTGATGGGGGCGATCTCCGGCGGGCGCGGGGCGCCGGCCGCCTCGGCCTCGGCGTTGACGATGCGGGTGATCGCGGCGAGCACGCGCTCGCGGACGCCCGGGTCGAACGTGCGCACGTTGAGCTTGAGCTCGGCCTCCGCCGGGATGACGTTCTCCTTGCGCCCCGCGTGGATGGCCGCCACGGTCACGACCGCGACGTCGGTCGGCGCGACCTCCCTGGCCACGACCGCCTGCAGGCGCATCACGATCGACGCGGCGAGCACGACCGGGTCGACGGTGGTGTGCGGGGCCGATCCGTGCCCGCCGCGGCCGTACACCGTGACGCGCAGGCTGTCGGCCGCGGCCATGAACACGCCGGGGCACACGTACAGGTGGGTGCTGGGCGCCGAGACGATGTGCTGACCCAGCGCCACGTCGAACGGGCCGAAGCGGTCGAGGAACCCGTCGTCGAGCATCGCCCGCGCGCCGCCGCCCACCTCCTCGGCCGGCTGCAGGACGGCGAGCACGGTGCCCGACCAGGCGTCGCGGTTCGCCACCAGCTGCTCCACCGCACCGATCAGCGCCGTCATGTGGGTGTCGTGGCCGCACGCGTGCATGACCCAGGTCGCGATGCCGTCCGGGTCGACGGCCGTGGCCCGGCTGCGGTAGGGGACCTTCTGGATCTCCTGCACGGGCAGCGCATCCATGTCGGCGCGCAGCAGCACCGTGGGGCCCTCGCCGCCCCGCAGCACGCCGACGACGCCGGTCTTGCCCACGCCGGTGGTCACCTCGAGCCCGGCCGCGGCCAGGCGAGCGGCCAACACGGACGCGGTGCGCTCCTCCTGGAACGACAGCTCGGGGTTCTCGTGGAGGTCGCGGTAGAGCAGCTCCAGGTCCGGGATCCGGTCGTCCAACCCGTTGGTGAGCACTGTTCCCCCTTCTCGATCAGTCGACGGCGACGAACGCCGGCCGGGGCGACGGGTCGACCTCCGGTGGACGGCCCGCGTTCGCGACCGATTCGAACACACGCGCGATGGCGAGCAGGCGGTCCTCCCGCAGGTGCGGCCCGACCAGCTGCAGGCCGACCGGCAGCCCGTCCGGCGTGAACGCCGCCGGGAGCGAGATCGCCGGGCACCCGGTCATCGTGATCGCGGACGGCAGGCCCATCCACTCCAGGTAGTCGCGCATCGGGGTGCCGTCGATGGCGCGCGGGTAGCGGGTGGTGATCTCGAACGGGGCCACCTGGCAGGTGGGGGTGGCCAGCACGTCGAAGGAGCCGAAGAACTCCCGCATCTCGTGGAAGATCCGGGCGGCGTTGCGCTCGGCGCGCGCGATCGTGGGCCCGTCGAGCTTGGCGCCCTCCTCGATGTTCCACTGCGCATCGGCCTTGAGCCGGCCGGGGTGCTCGGCGAGCACCGGGCCGAGCCCCACCTGCATCTTGAGCGCCCGCAACACCCGGAACGTCTCGATGGCGTCGGTGAGGTCGGGGGTGACGAGCTCGACCTCCCAGCCCTGCGATGCCAGTGCGGCGACCACCGGTTCGAGCGCGTCCCGGACCTCCCGGGCCACCACGACCCGCCCGTCGAGATCGGGCGACCAGGCCAGGCGGATCGGGCGCCTCGCGGCGGGCACCGGGAAGTACGACCCGGGGTCCGCGGGCACCGACCACCCGGCCCGCGGGTCCGCCCCGGCGAGCACGCTCAACAGCAGCGCGAGGTCGTCGACCGTGCGCGCCATCGGGCCCACCACCGCGAGGCGGCTGAACGGGTCGCCGTCCGGCCACGACGGCACCCGCCCCGGGGACGGCCGGAAACCGACGACGTTGCAGAACGACGCCGGGTTGCGCAGCGAGCCGCCGGTGTCGCTCCCGTCCGCGAGTGGCAGCATGCGCGCGGCGAGGGCGGCCGCCGCGCCGCCGCTGCTGCCACCCGCGGTGCGGTTCGGCGCGTACGGGTTGCGGGTGACCCCGTAGACGTCGTTGAACGTGTGCGAGCCCAGCCCGAACTCGGGGACGTTGGTCTTGCCGACCGCGATCGCCCCCGCCGCCGCCATCCGCTCGACGACGGTGTGGTCCTGCGTCGCGACCCGGTCGGCGAAGATCGGGCTGCCCTGGGTGAACCGGAACCCGGCGGCCGGCACGAGGTCCTTGTGCGCGACCGGCAGCCCGTAGAGCGCCCCGCGCTGCTCGTCCTTGCGGTAGGTGCGGTCCAGCTCGCGGGCCGCGGCCATGGCCCGCTCGGGCCGGAGGTCGACGATCGCGTTGACGGCGGGGTTGAGCCGCTCGATCTCCGCGATGTGCGCCTCCATCACCTCGGCGACGCCGAGCTCACCGGAGCGGGTCAGGCCGGCGAGCTCGACCGCGGAGAGCCGGTTGGTCGAGTTCTCACTGATCGTCACGAGGGCGACGCTAGTGCTCCCGATCAGGCGGCGGGGGCCGCCGCCGGTGCCGGTTCGAGATGAGCCTTGGCGTCGGGGCCCGCCACGCACGCCGCGGCGCTCGACCCGGAACGCACGAGGTCGCCGATGCAGCGACCCATCTGCGCGTGGGCGGCGGCCGTGGGGTGGAACGACTCCTGGGCGAGGTGGAAGCCGATGGCGTCCAGCCCGCCGTACACGAGCGCCTCCGGATCCACGGTGATGCGCCGCTGCCACTCCTGCGCCTGCAGCGGCTTGGTGCACGCCTCGTAGCCCTCGGTGGCCCGGGCCATGTCGAGGAACAGCGCGCCGGTGCGCTCGGCGACGCCGTGCAGCGCGGTGGAGAGCGCGGGGAAGAGCGTGGTGCGGCCCCAGCCGGCGTCGGGCTTGCTGTACGGGCACCCGGCGAGGGCCTGCAGCGGCACCATGTGCTCCGTGACGGGGGACGCGTAGGAGGCGAGGACGAGCGTGTAGTCGCCCAGGCCGTACCCGGCCTGCCGCATGGCCGACCGCACGTCCCGCACCGCCGCCTCCACCTTCGACGCGGTGGCGGCCATGCGCTCGGCCACCAGTGGGCCGATCGTGTCGCGGCACGGGGGCTCGCGCGGGTCGACGAAGGCGCGGATGCAGGCGACGCCGGTGCCGAACAGTGCCGCGTCGTCGTTGGCGCCGACCTGCACGATCACCGTGGTGAGGCGGTAGCGGCCGGCCACCTCGACGAGCCGCTGGGCCTGGGACCCCTCCGTGTAGTGGGTGCCGCTGCCGAACGCGACGTCGCCCGCCTTCGCCCCCGAGCACGCCAGGTTCACCGACTCGGAGGCGAGACCGGTGCGGTGGACGTAGGCGTGCACCGAACGGTGGCACCAGTTGTCGTTCTCCCCGCGGGTGCCCGGCTCGTAGTCGTCCGCGCCGTCGCCCGCAGCAGCGCTGTCGCCGAGCACGACCACCGCCGTGGGCGCCTGCGCCATCGCCGACGCCGGGACACCGAACAGGGCCAGCGCCACGGCGCCGGCCGCGGCGCTGATCAGGGCCAGGGAGCGTGATCGCGTCACGAACTGAACGCTATGCACATCGCAGGTCGCTGACCAGGACTTTCACCGATACCAGCGATCACCAGCCGCGCGGCGCAGCGCACCGTCACCGACGGCGAGTCCGGTCAGCCGTGCGGGGGTATCCCAGGGGAACTTCAGGGACGCCTCCGGGCGTTTCCGGAGTTCCGGAGCCGGCCGCGGCGCCGACACTGGAGTCCAGCGGCGAGACGCGCCGCGATGTGGAAGGAGCCCGAAGGTGGCATCGACCCTGACCCGCCCGCAGCACGGCAAGGTGATCGCCGGCGTGTGCGCGGGGCTGGCGGACCGGTTCGGAATGAGCCCGTTCGTGGTCCGGCTGCTGTTCCTGCTGTCCTGCCTGCTGCCCGGCCCGCAGTTCGTGATCTACATCGTGCTGTGGGTCCTCATGCCGAAGCGGGCGTACTGATCCGGTAGACATCGCGGGATGGCCCGCACCCTGCTCCTCGGCGCCAGGCTGTTCGGCCCGGCCCGGGGGTCGGGCGCCCTCGAGATAGAGGGGGAGCGGATCAGCTGGGTGGGTGGCGCCGCCGCCGCGCAGGAGCGCCGGCCGGGCGCCGACGCGCTGGAGCTCGCCGGCGCCGTCGTCACCCCGGCCTTCGTCGACGCGCACGTGCACGCCACCGCCGCCGGCCTGCTGGCCGACGGCCTGGACCTCACCGGCTGCGGCTCGGCGCGGGAACTGCTCGACGCGGTGGCCACCCGCACCACCG
Source organism: Pseudonocardia wallangbongensis (assembly GCF_054486945.1). Taxonomy (NCBI): domain Bacteria; kingdom Bacillati; phylum Actinomycetota; class Actinomycetes; order Pseudonocardiales; family Pseudonocardiaceae; genus Pseudonocardia; species Pseudonocardia wallangbongensis. The sequence goes on along the minus strand of NZ_JBRERS010000003.1, from coordinate 649,656 downwards.
CCCGTCCGGGCGCGCTCGTGTGGGGCCACGGCTGGCAGGACCAGCACTGGCCCGACGAGCTCCCGCCGCGGGCCGCCCTCGACCGGGCCGCCGCGGGCGCACCCGTCTATCTGAGCCGGGTCGACGTGCACTCGGCCCTCGCCTCGTCCCCGCTCCTCGAGAAGGCCCCCGGCGTGACCGGTGCCGTCGGGTGGTCGCTCACGGCGCTCTCGGGCGACGCCCACCACCGGGCCCGCCGGGCGGCGCTCTCGACCATCGACGGCACCACCCGCGATGCCGCCCAGGCCGCGTTCCTCGCCCACGCCGCGGCGCGTGGCATCGCGGTCGTGCACGAGTGCGCCGGCCCCGACATCTCGTCGGCCGCCGACCTCGCCGCGCTCCGCGCGCGTCGCGGGCCGGAGGTCGTCGGCTACTGGGGGGAGGCGGTGCGCAGCGCGGGGGAGGCCGCGGAACTGATCGCGGCCACCGGGGCCCGCGGGCTCGCGGGCGACCTCTTCGTCGACGGCTCGCTGGGCTCGCGCACCGCGGCGCTGCGCGAGCCCTACGCCGACGCTCCCGGCTGCACGGGGAACCGCTACCTCGACGCCGCGGGGATCGGCGCGCACGTCGCCGCCTGCACCACGGCCGGGACGCAGGCCGGGTTCCACGTGATCGGCGACGCCGCCGCGGACTCGCTGCTCGCCGGGCTCGCGGAGGCTGCCGCCGTGACCTCACCCGCGGCCGTGCGTGCCGCGGGCCACCGGGTGGAGCACCTGGAGATGGTGGATCCCGCCCAGGTGCGCCGGCTGGCCGCGTTCGGCGTCGTCGCCAGCGTGCAGCCGCTGTTCGACGCGTACTGGGGCGGCCCGGACGGCATGTACGCCGCGCGCCTCGGACCGGCCCGGGCCCGCGGGATGAACCCCTTCGCCGGCCTGCACGAGGCGGGTGTGGTCCTCGCGTTCGGCTCCGATGCCCCCGTCACCCCGGTCGACCCGTGGGCCGCCGTCCGCGCGGCGATCGAGCACCGCACGCCCGGCTCGGCGATCGCCGCGGCCGACGCCCTCGCCGCACACACCGTGGGCGGCCACCGCGCGGCGGGGGACCGGTCCCCGCTGGCCGGCCGCCTGGTGCCCGGCGCCCCTGCGAGCTACGCGATCTGGGACGGCGCGGGCCCCCTGACCGGCACCCCGAACCCGCGCTGCCTGCGCCTGGTCCACCGCGGCGAGGTGCTCCACGACGGTCTCGGGGGAGCGAACGGCGCACCCGCTCGCATCTAGTGTCTGGCGCGCGGCGGTGCCGGTCGCTCCGGGCCCTGTTGCCGCGTCCAGCGGCCCGCCGCCCGCCTGTGGCCACGGCGACGTGAACCGGCCGCCGGCGTCGTGCGTATGCCTTTGCACAGGTGCGCCCGGAGGTCGAGATGCTGGACAAGGACGAACGCGACGCGTTGCACGAGATCGAGCGGCAGATCACGGCCGCGGATCCTGATCTCGCCGCGCTCCTGCGCGGTGAGCGCAGCCTCACCCGCGCCGCCACCAGTGGCTGGCTGCGCGCCGCGCTCGCCCTGCTCGTGGCGCTCGTCGTGATGTTGCTGGTCCTGGGGCTGCCGGCGAGCGCCCTGGCAGTGGCGGCCGTCGCGGTGGGGCTGTGGTGGCGGTGGCGACACCGCCTGATCCGGCCCGGGTCCGGTCGCCTGCGTGCGCTTCGCCCCAACGGGGGCTGACCCGATGGTGGGTTCGGGGTGGGGTCTGGCACTATCTGCGCCGTGACGGACCGGACCTACTGCGCGGGCGTGGCTCTGCGCTGTCCGGGGTGTTGTCGCTGCTGTCGCAGCTGACCCGACCCCGTCCGTCCCGGCCGCCCGCCGCGGCCCCGCACGTCTGCGAACCCACGATGATCACCACCCCCGACCTGCGCGGGCACACCGTCCTCGTCCTGCACGCCCACCCCGACGACGAGGCGATCTTCACCGGGATCACGCTGCGCCGCCTGGCCGATGCGGGCGCGCGCACGATCCTCGTCGTCGCGACCGCGGGCGAGCTGGGCGGCTCGCGCGTGCCGCTGCGCCCCGGGGAGACGATCCCCGAGCGCAGGCTCGCCGAGCTGGAGCGGGCGGCGGAGCTGCTCGGGGTGTCGCGGCTGGCGCTGCTGGGCCGGCGGGACTCGGGCCTGCCCGGGTGGGCCGACGCGCGCCACGAGCGCGCGCTCGCCGTGGCCGACCTGCTGCAGCTCGCCCGGGACGTCGCCGAGATCGCCGACGACGAGGGCGCGGGCGCGGTCGTCCACGACGACGAGCACGGCATCTACGGCCACCCCGACCACCGCGCGGTCTTCCGGGTCGGGTCCACCGCGGCCGACATGCTGGGGCTCACCGGGTACCGCGCCACCGTCGACCGCGAGCACCTGCACGTCTCGGCCCGGGACCGCCACCTGATCCACGGCGCCGCGCGCGCCGCCGCCGTTCCGTTCGGGCGGGTCACGGCCGAGATCGGGCTCGCCGTCACCGGCAGCGCCGCGCACCTGCAGCACAAGCGGGCGGCGATGGTGGCGCACGCGAGCCAGATCGCCGACGGCGACGTGCCCGTCGACGGCTTCGCCGGCGCCTACGGCTACGAGTGGTTCACCCGCAGCGGCGCCCCCGGCCCGCTCGACGCGCTGGGCAACGCACACCTCCTGGCCCCCGCATGAGGCCGTTGCCCGATCGTGAGGGACCGGGCTGGTGGCCTCGCCGCATCCACACGGCGATCAACCGCCCGTGATCGGTTCGAGCCGCACGCCACCGCTGAGGCAGCAACGCCCTGGCCACATACGGCCGCCGCGGCACCGATGCCGTGATCATTTCCGCGAGGCCGGCCTCCGGTGGCGGCGCGCCTGACTCGGCAACAAGCCGGTGACACGCAAGGCGGCGGAGGAGGCCGATACGGGGTCGTATCTGCGGCGACGACAACGCAGCGAGGGGCCGCCCGGGCGTCGTGCGGTAGGCCGGGGTCCGTCGGCGCGCTCCCAGGTCACCGGCGCCACACGGACGGCACGTAGGCTCTCCCCGTGGCCGCCCCCACCACTGATCCCGTCGCGCCCGAGCCGCCCGTGCCTGCCGCGGTGCTCAAGCGGTGGCGGCCTGCGGTGGCGGCCCGGATGGTCGGCGCTGTGGCGGGCGGCGTTCTGCTGTACGTCAGCTTCCCGCCGCGCCCGCTGTGGTGGCTGGTGCTCCCGGCGTTCGCGCTGCTGGGCGTCGTGCTGTACGGGCGGCGGGCCCGTCCCGGTTTCGGCTACGGCTTCCTGTTCGGCCTCGGGTTCCTGCTGCCCCTGCTCGCCTGGACCGGCTCGTTCGTCGGCTCCCTGCCCTGGGTCGCGCTGAGCGCGTTCGAGGCGCTCTTCGTCGGCCTCGCGGGCGCGGGGATCGCCGTGGTCTCCCGGCTCCCCGCCGCGCCGCTGTGGGCGGCCGCCGTGTGGATCGCGGGCGAGGCGGTGCGGGGGCGGATCCCGTTCGGCGGGCTGCCGTGGGGGCGGGTCGGTTTCGGTCAGCCCGACGGGCCGCTGCTGCCGATCGCCGCGATCGGCGGCGAGCCGCTCCTGTCGTTCGCGGCGGTGCTCGCGGGCCTCGCGCTCGGGGAGCTGGTACGGCGGCTGGTACGCCGGCAGCCCCCGCGCCGGATGATCGCGCCGGCGCTCATCGCGGTCCTCACGATGGTCGCGGGGCCGCTCGCCGCGCTGGTGCCCGCCACCCCGAACGGGGACGACCGCACGGTCACGATCGCCGCCGTACAGGGCAACGTGCCGAGGCTGGGGCTCGACTTCAACGCCCAGCGCCGCGCCGTGCTCGACAACCACGTGAAGGCCACCGAGCAGCTCGCCGCCGATGTCGCCGCCGGCCGGGCGCCGCGCCCCGATCTGGTCATCTGGCCGGAGAACTCCAGCGACATCGACCCGCTGCGCAACCCGGACGCCGCCGCCCAGATCGACCGGGCCGCCGCGGCGGTCGGCGTGCCGCTGCTGGTCGGAACGGTGCTGCGCAACCCGGACGGGCTCACCACCTCGAACTCCGCCCTGGTCTGGGAAGCAGGCAAGGGAGTCGTCGAGCGCAACGACAAGCGGCGTGTGCAGCCGTTCGGCGAGTACATGCCGTGGCGCGAGTTCTTCCGCCTGTTCTCCCCCTACGTCGACCGGGCGGGCTACTTCGTGCCGGGCAACGGCGCGGGTGCGGTGGACATGGCGGGGGTGCGCGTCGGCGTCACGATCTGCTGGGAGGTCGCCTTCGACGACCTGGTGGCCGACAGCGTCGACGCGGGCGCCGAGGTGCTCGCCGTGCCCAGCAACAACGCCACGTTCGGGCTGTCCGAGATGACCTACCAGCAGCTGGCGATGTCGCGGATCCGCGCCGTCGAGCACGACCGGCCGGTGATCGTCGCGACCACCAGCGGGGTGAGCGCGACGATCACCCGGGACGGCACGGTCACCGCGAGCACGCGTCAGTTCACCCCGGATGTCCTGGTCGATCGGACCCAGCTGCGGGACACCACTACTCTGGCCACCCGATGGCGGTCCGCGCCCGAATGGGCGCTGGTCGCTCTGGGGGTGCTCGCGATCGGCGCGGGGATCGCCACCAGGCGTCGCGCGGTGATGCGTGCGGGAAGGGACGAGGATGGCTGAGCCGAGGGGCCGGGTTCTGGTGGTGATCCCCACCTACCAGGAGCGGGACAACCTGGGTCCGGTCGTGGCGAGGCTGCACGCCGCAGTGCCCGAGGCGGACGTCCTCGTGGTCGACGACGCGAGCCCCGACGGCACCGGTGAGCTTGCCGACGAGATGGCGGCGGCCGACCCGCGCATCAAGGTCCTCCACCGCAAGGGCAAGGCGGGGCTGGGTGCGGCCTACCTGGCGGGGTTCGCGACCGCTCTGCGCGGCGACTACCAGGTCGTCGTCGAGATGGACGCCGACGGCTCGCACCCCCCGGAGGACCTGCCGGCGCTGATCGCGGCCCTGGACGATGCCGACATCGTGCTCGGTTCCCGGTACGTGCCCGGCGGCGTCGTGCGCAACTGGCCCGCCCGCCGGCAGCTGATCTCGCGCGCCGGCAACCTGTACTCCCGGGTGGCGCTCGGCGTGCAGATCAAGGACATCACCGCCGGGTTCCGGGTGTTCCGCCGGCAGGTGCTCGAAGAGCTCGACCTCGACCAGATCTCCTCGCAGGGCTACTGCTTCCAGATCGACATGGCCTGGCGGGCCGTGCTCGGCGGCTTCCGCGTGCGGGAGGTGCCGATCACCTTCACCGAGCGCGAGCGCGGGGCGTCGAAGATGGACACCACCATCGTCGTCGAGGCGTTCTGGCGGGTGGCCTGCTGGGGCGCCGGGCGGCTGGTGCGGCGCACGCCCGCCGTGATGCGCTCCGACCGTCCCGACGGCTCCGCCGCCGAGCCGCCGCCGGAGCCGCAGCGTCCGAGCCGGCCGGCAGGCGACGAGGCCGTGAGCGACGGCTCGGTCCGCACGTGAGCGAGCTTGCGAGCTCACCGTTCCACGCAGCAGCGTCGCGAGCGTTGCCGACGAGCGTCAGCGAGGAGGCGGCGTGAGCGAGCCACGCGAGGAGCTCACCTGGGAGCTCTTCGGCGGCGCCTCCCGGGAGCTCGCCGATCAGATCGCCGCCGACGGCTACGACGCCGACATCATCCTGTCGATCGCCCGGGGCGGCCTGTTCGTCGCAGGCGCGCTCGGCTATGCCCTCGACGTCAAGAACCTGCACGTGGCGAACGTGGAGTTCTACACGGGTGTCGACGAGCGCCTGCCGGTTCCGATCATGCTGCCGCCCGTGCCCAACGTGGTGGACCTGTCCGGGGCGCGCGTGCTCGTGGCCGACGACGTCGCGGACACCGGCGCCACGCTCAAGCTCGTGCGTGACTTCTGCGCCGGCCACGTCGCGGACGTGCGCTGCGCGGTGGTGTACGAGAAGCCGCACAGCAGCGTGCAGTGCGAGTACGTGTGGCGCCGCACCGACCGTTGGATCAACTTCCCGTGGTCGACGCTGCCGCCGGTGGTCAAGCGCGCCGAACAGGTGCTCGACGCCTGAACAGACGAGAACCGGGCCGCCCGAAGGCGGCCCGGTTCTCGTCGTGCGGGTCAGGCGATCTCGCGCCGACGCTCTGCCAGCAGCTCGAGGCGCTCGTTGAGCAGCACCTCCAGCTCGGCCACGGAGCGACGCTCGAGCAGCATGTCCCAGTGGGTACGCGGGGGCTTGGCCTTCTTCTGCTCGGGCTCTGCGCCGTCCACGAGGCGGGAGATGCTGCCGTGCAGGCGACACTCCCAGGTTGCCGGGGCCTCGGCGTCGCCCGCGAAGGGCACCTCGAACTCGTGTCCGCGCGGGCACGCGTAGCGCATCGACTGCCGCGGCGCCAGGTCGTGGTTGCGGTCCGTCTCGTAGCTGACAGCCCCGAGCCGGCTGCCACGGAGCACGCGGTCGGCCATGCGTCATCCTCCCTACCCGGGCCGAGGGAGCCTCCCTCGGCCATCACCACCGGGTGTAACGTCTGCAGAGCAGCCGTCCATTCCCGCCATAGGGGCGGAATCCGACCGGGCGTGGTCAGTTCATGCGACCACCCCGGACGTCTGCCGCCCCGGTACACGAGTGTCCCCGATCGGCGGCCGCTACACACGCAGTTGTGACCTGTCAGCCAACTGTGACTTATGTCACTACCGCCTGACGTGCTGTTCATAGCGACGCCGTCATGTCGTTACCCGGCCTCATTGCCGGAGGGCGCACCGGCCACAGCGCCAGCAACCCCGCCGCCAGGACGAGCAGGATACCCACGATCCCGGCCCGCTGCGCGTCGAAGAGCGACACGAACAACCCGAACAGGGTCGGTGCCAGGAACGACACCGCCCGCCCCGTGGTCGCGTAGAGGCCGAAGAGCTGACCCTCGCGGCCCGGCTGGGCCAGGCGCGCGAGGAACGTGCGCGACGACGACTGCGCCGGCCCGACGAAGAGCACCAGCACGAGGCCGAACACCCAGAACATCAGCGGCCCGGACACGACGAGCAGCCCCGCGCCCGCCGCGATCATCCCGAGCAGCGACACCACGATCACCTGCTTCGGCCCGACCCGGTCCTCCACCCGTCCACCGGCGACCGCGCCCGCCGCCGCGACGACGTTGGCGGCCACGCCGAACAGCAGCACGTCCCCGGCGCCGATGCCGTACACGCCGACCGCCAGCACGGAACCGACCGTGAAGATCGCGGCGAGGCCGTCGCGGAAGAGCGCGCTGGCACCGAGGAAGTAGACGGTGTGGCGGTCCTCGCGGTACAGCGCGGCGATGTCGGCGGCCAGCGCCCGGTATGCGCCCACGACGCCGAGCCGGGCCGGCCGGTCCGCGGCCGGGGGCACCTCCGGCATGCGCAGCAGGAGGGGCAGCGCGAACACCAGGAACCACACCGCCGCGACGAGCGCGACCACCCGCACGTTGAACCCGTCGTACCGGGGGAGACCGGCGAGCCCCGCGGTCGGGCCGTCGCCCGCCACGAACCCGTAGTAGACGACGAGCAGCAGCACGATGCCGCCGACGTAGCCCATCGCCCACCCGAACCCGGACACCCGCCCGATCGTCACCGGCGTCGAGACCTGGGCGAGCATGGCGTTGTAGGACACCTGGGCCAGCTCGACGACGACCGCCCCGAGTGCCAGCAACGCCAGGCCCGCCCACAGGTAGCGGGGGTCGTCGCGCACGGCGAACAGCCCGACCATCGTCGCGATCGTGCAGCCGGTCCACACCATCGTCGAGAGCTTCCGCCGACCCGACGCGTCCGCCCGCCGCCCGATCACCGGGGCCAGCAGCGCGATCACGAGTCCCGCGGCGCCCATCGCGTAGCCGAGGGCGGCGCTCGCCGCCGGGCTGCCGTCACCGACCGCGTCGGTGAGGTAGACCGAGAAGACGAACGTGAGGATCACCGCGTGGTAGGCCGCGGAACCCCAGTCCCAGAACGCCCACGAGAGCACCCGGCCGCCGCCGGCGGGAGCGGGCGGGGCAGTCACCCGCGGAGACTAGTGCCCCGAACCGGGAGTCCACCACACGACTCGACGGCCCAGCGCCGATTCGTGCACCGGACTCCCGGTCCGGGGCACTGCGCCCGGCGACCCCTCAGGCGCCCTGCCACGCACCGCGCGCCTGCAGCACGTCCCGCAGCACGTCGGGCCGGTCCGACAGCAGCCCGTCGGCACCGAGGTCGAGCAGCGCGGTCATGTCCGCGGCCCGGTCGACCGTCCACACGTGCACCTCGCGGCCGCTCCCGTGCGCCGTCCGCAGCAGCGCGGCGTCCACCACGGTGAGGGGGCCGAGGCGCCGGGGGAGCTGGGCGAGGTCCCCGGGCGACGGCGGCGCGGGGAGGCGCCGCACCGGGGCGGGCAGGGAGTCCAGCCACGCCCTGGTGCGCAGCCCGAACGCGGCACCCTGGGCCATCGACGTGCACAGCCGCGGGCCGGCCGCCTCGCGCGCCCGCCGCAGCCACCGGTCCTGGTAGCCACCCAGGCAGACCCGGTGCCAGCTGCCGGTGCGTTCGAGCACCTCGAGCACCGGCTCCACCACCGCGCCGGACTTCAGCTCCACCGTGATCCGCGTGTCGGGCAGCGCCGTCAGCACCTGTTCGAGCAACGGCAGCGGCTCCCGGCCGCGCACCCGCATCCCGGCCAGCGCGGCGGCGGGGTGGGCGCTGATCGGCCCGTTGCCGTCGGTGGTCCGCTCGAGCATCGCGTCGTGGTGGACCACCGGCACGCCGTCGGCGCTCGCATGGACGTCCATCTCGAGGTAGCCGAACCCCTCGGCGACCGCCCGGCGGAACGCGGCCAGGGTGTTCTCGCAGCCGTCGAGGTCGTCGATGTGCCAGCCACGGTGCGCGTAGGCACGCGGGTAGGGACCGTCGAAGTAGGGGTGCCCGGGCACGGCCGAAGCCTTGCAGGCCGGTCCGATCAGCCGCGACGGGGGAGGCGTTGCGGTTCGGTGAACAGCGGGGCGAGCAGGTCGCCGTGCTCGGCGATGCGGGCGGGCAGGTCGGCGGCGGTGAAGACGAGATCGTCCGGCCGGCGGCAGGCCCGCACCTCGTCCCACGTCACCGGGGTGGCGACGGTGGGGCGGGCTCGCCCGCGCAACGAGTAGCTCGCGATCGTGGTCTTGTACGGGTTGTTCTGGCTCCAGTCGACGAACACCTTGCCCCGCCGCCGGGCCTTCGCCATCACCGCGGTCACCCGGCCCGGCGACTCCCGGGCCAGCTCCTCGGCCAACGCCTTGGCGAACTCCGACGTCCGCTCCGCACGCGAGACCGTGACCGGCAGGTACAGCTGCATACCCTTCCCGCCGCTGGTCCGCGGGTACGCGACGAGGCCGTCGTCGGACAGCCGCTCGGCGATCCGCTCCGCCACCCGCGCGCAGTCGACCACCGTGGTGCCCTCACCCGGGTCGAGGTCGAACACCACCAGGTCCGGGAGCTGCTGGGCACCCCGGGGCCCCACCCGCCACTGCGGCACGTGCAGCTCCAGCGCCGCGAGGTTCGCGGCCCACGCGAGGCCCTCGGCGTCGTCGATCAGCGGGAAGTCGGCGTTCTCCGAGCGGCCACCCGGGGTGCCGACCCGCGCGGTGCGCAGCCAACGCGGGGAGTGCCGCGACACGTCCTTCTCGAAGAACGAACCCCGCTCCACCCCGTCGGGCCAGCGCACGAGCGTGACGGGCCGCTCGCGCAGGTGCGGCAGCATCACGTCCGCGACCGCGAGGTAGTACCCGAGCACGTCGGCCTTGGTGGTGCCGGTGAGCGGGTAGAGCACCTTGTCCGGGTTGCTGAGCGGGGCCCGGCCGAAGCCCTTCTTCGCGGCGCGCCGGGGCGGAACCGCCGGCGCGGCAACCCCCGTGTCGACCTGCACCCAACTCGCACCGGTGCGGCCCGGCTCGTACGGCGAGCCGGGATCCTTCGCCACGACGTACGGGAGGTTCTGCTGCGTCGCGGCGGCCAGCACCTCGGGCCCGGCCCCCGGGAACACCGGGGCGAGCCGCCAGCGCGGCCCGTCCAGGGGAAGCCGTTCCAGCAGTGCCCGCCGCTCCCGGAACGGCAGCGGGCACGCGTCGCGCCCGTCGGCGTGCAGCACGTCCCCGATCCACAGGTACGCGCCCTCCCCGCCGCCGACCAGCTCGGCGTCCAGCAATGCCTGGGTGGCGCCCAGCGACGGCCCCAGCTCGCGCAGGCTGGGTGCCGCGACCTCGTCCCCCTCGCCGTCGGTGATCCGGACGCGCCCGCCGTCGGCACGCACGATCACGCGCCGCCCGCCGAACCCGACCTGCAGCCACCACTCGCCCTCGGTCGGCAGGTCGCCTGGCGTCGGCAGCATCGGGCGGGCGTCGTGGGGGAGCGGGGTGCGTCCGCCGTCCCGGTCGGAGCGGCGCAGCAGCCAGTTGTCCTTTCCGCGGTTGCCGTCGCGGTCCGTGCGGATGAACACGAACCTCCCCGACGCGCGCGCCCCGCTGAGCTGGACGATGACCTCGCGCGGGTTCCACTTCTCGGCCTCGTAGGTGCCGGAGTCCCAGATGGTCATGGCGCCGCCGCCGTACTCGCCGGCCGGGATCTCCCCCGAGAACCCCAGGTACTCGATCGGATGGTCCTCGGTGCGCACGGCCAGCCGGATGGTCTCCGGGTCGGTCGGCAGGCCCTTCGGCACCGCCCACGAGGCCAGCACCCCGTCCCGCTCCAGCCGGACGTCCCAGTGCAGCCGCCGCGCGTGGTGCTCCTGGATCACGAACCGGTGACCCGAGCCGTCCGCGGCGACCGGGTCGTCCGCGGGGACCGGCTCCGGTGTGCGCTGCGCGTCGCGCTTGCGGCGGTACTCGTCGAGCGGCACTCGACAAGGCTAGTTCTTGCGTCCAGGCGGGAGGGGATGTGACGATAGGCAAGCCTTGCTTGTGCGAAGGAGTGCCTGTGTACGTGTGCATCTGCTACGCGGTGCCGGACTCGGTGGTCCGGTCCTGCATCGCGCGCGGGGCGCGCACCGTCGAGGAGGTCGGCGACGCGTGCGACGCGGGCACGGGCTGCGGCTCCTGCCACGACCACATCGACGCCTTCCTGGCCGCCGCAAATGCACCGTCCACGATCGCAGTGCTGCCCAGAACGGCGTAGAGCCAGGGCCGCCTGTCATCTTTTAAGGTTCGCCTGACCTGCGCAAAGGCGATCCTGGGTCTTTTCCTTCCCATTTGTAGGGCTAGGGTCCGCGGAGCATTCCATTTCCTTTCACCGCGGAAGCGAGGACCCGATGCGTGGCGACGACGAGATCATCGCTCTGCTCAACGAGCAGCTCACCAGCGAGCTCACGGCGATCAACCAGTACTTCCTGCACGCCAAGATGCAGCAGAACTGGGGCCTGACGAAGCTCGCGGCCTACACGAAGAGCGAGTCGCTCGACGAGATGCGGCACGCGGAGCTGCTGACCGACCGCATCCTGTTCCTCGAGGGCCTGCCCAACTACCAGCGGTTGTTCACGCTGCGGATCGGGCAGACCGTCCGCGAGCAGCTGCAGTCCGACCTCGCCATCGAGGTCGAGGTCGTCGAGCGCCTGCGCCCCGGCATCGCCCTGTGTCGCGAGAAGGGCGACATCACGACGGCGAAGCTGTTCGAGGACATCCTCGCCGACGAGGAGCACCACATCGACTACATCGAGACCAACCTCGAGCTCATGGACCGGTTGGGCGAGCAGCTCTACCTCGCCCAGCTGGTCGACCAGCCGCCCACCGCCGGCTGAAATCTCGATCACGGCGTGCCCGGCCGCCCAGGCGGTCGGGCACCGAATGACATGACTGTCATAACGAACGGGGTCGACCTGGGGCGGCGGTCGAGGGGTCGATCGATCTCGCCGCGCGGCGAGATCGTTCCGAGCTCGGCGGATGCGCCCTCCGGGGGGCGACGAGCCCGTGCTCGGAACGATCGATCGGTCCGAGATCGCAGGATCCGTCCCGTGGAGGGCGATGAGGCGGATCTCGTGGCCGGTCACCGGCCGGCAAGAGCCGATAATCGACGTTATGACAGTTGCGACGGAACGACGCGGCTTAGGAAAAAGGTGGCCCCGCGCCGGGCCCGCGGGCGCGGCCACGACGTGATCGCCATCGCCCAGGGCCTGGTCCCCGACCTGGAGCACGAGGTGGGCGAGATCGTCGGCGCGGAGCGCGTGCTCCGACTGCGCGCCGACCTGGGAGGCGATCCGGAGGGCGATCCCGGGTGGCGGCTCAGCCGGGCAGGTAGGCCAGTAGCGCCTGGCCGTCGCTCCCCCGCCAGGTCCCGGTGAGGGTCTCGGCGTTGTCCGGGCCCTCCGTCCGCCCGACGACCCGCAGCACGACGAGCCGGCCGACGGTCGTGGTGTCCGGGCCGTCGACCGGCTGGACCGGCTGGACGCCGGGAACCGCCGCGTCCGGGCTTCCGGAGCCGGTCACGTGGGCGGTGGCCGCGCGCCGGACGGGCGCACCGTCCGTCTCGACCCACTCCTCGGCCTCGCGGCCGCCGGTGCGGATCGCGGCGACCGCCGCCGCCACGTAGGCCGGGTCGCCGCAGCCGTCGTAGACCCAGCGGCGCCCGAGGTGGCTGTGCTCCATCGTGCCGATGAGGTGGTGCCCGGCGCCGTCGAGCGGGGCGCCGCGGTAGGTCAGCGGGACCTGGAGCACGTCACCGTTGCCCGCCCGCACCAGGTGGGTCTCGATGCCCACCTCGCCCGCCAGGTCGTCGAACCGGTACGCACCGAGCAGCTCGAACGGGGCGTCGGCGCCGCTCGCCCAGGCGCGCGACGGCAGCCACCCGGCGACGAGCTCGGCCTTGGTCGGGGTGATCTGCGCGCGATGGATGACGGCCACGGCGGCGACGCTACGCGGCGGCCAAACATGGGATGTTAGGTTCTTTGGGTGGGATTGACGGCGGTTCGGCCAGGCCGGTTGTGCGACGGGGTCGTGGCGCAGTTCGAGGCGCTCATCGCGTCCGGCGAGTGGCCGGTGGGGGCGAAGATCCCGCCGGAGCCCGAGCTCGTCGCCGCGCTGGGCGTGGGGCGCAACACCGTGCGCGAGGCCGTGCGCGCCCTGGAACACGCGGGTGTCCTCGAGCCGCGCCGGGGTGACGGCACGTACGTGCGCGCCACGAGCGATCTCGGTGCGGCGCTGCTGCGCAGGGCCCGGCGCACCACGGCGGAGCACGTCCTCGCCGTGCGCACCAGCCTGGAGCGCGACGCCGCAGCGGCCGCGGCGCTGCACCGGACGGAGGCGGACGTCGCGGCCATCCGGGCCGCTCTCGATGCCCGCCGCGCCGCGTGCGCCGAACCGAACCGCGCGACGTTCGCCGCCGCCGATGTCGCGTTCCACCGGGCGGTGGTCGCGGCCACCGGCAACCCGGTGCTCGTCGACCTGTACACCGGGCTCACCGAGGCGTTGCAGCGCACCGTCAGCGAGATCGACGAGATGGACGACGACCCCGCGGCCTTCCCCGGCCACGAGGAGCTCGCTGCCGCGATCGCGGCAGGCGACCCGGACGCGGCACGGGCCGCGGCCGACCGCTACCTCGACGCGGCCCGGGCGATCATGGCGCGAAACGGTAGCGAGCAGCGGCGATGAGGTCCATCAGCGAGTTTGCGAGCGAGTCGATGTCACAGCGCCCGCGCGAAGCGTCGGCCGAGCGCAGCGAGGGCGTGCGATGAGCGTCGACGCGGCGCGGCCCGCGCGGCCCACGCCTGCTTCGGCGTGGTGGATCGGTGTCGCGATCGTGCTGGTCGCGGCGAACCTGCGGCCCGCCGTCGTCGCGGTGGCCCCGGTGCTCTCGGAGATCCAGGCCGCGGAACAGCTCTCCGCCACGGCGGCCGGGATCCTCACCGCCCTGCCCGTGCTGTGCTTCGGCCTGCTCGCGCCGCTCGCCCCGCCGCTGGCCCGGCGCGTGGGGATCGAGCGCGCCCTGTTCGCGGCGCTGGCGCTGCTGATCGTCGGTTTCCTGGTGCGTTCCAGCGGTTCGCTCACGGCGCTCTTCGCCGGCACGGCGCTCCTCGGCACGGCGATCGCCATCGGCAACGTGCTGCTCCCCAGCCTGATCAAGCGCGACTTCGCGCACCGCACGGGGATGATGACCGGCCTCTACACGATGGCGATCGCGACCGGTGGCGCCCTCGCGGCGGGCGTCACGTTGCCGATCGCCCATGCCACCGGCCTCGGGTGGCAGGGTGGGCTGGCCTCGTGGGCGCTGTTCGCGCTGGTCGCGCTGCTGTGCTGGCTGCCCCACGTGCGCCGCGCCGGGCGGCCCGCCCGGCTGGGCGACGTGCGGGTCGGCGGGCTCTGGCGTGACGCAGTGGCCTGGCAGGTCACCATCTACATGGGTCTGCAGTCGCTCGGCTACTTCGCGATCACGGCCTGGCTGCCGGCGCTGCTGGTCGAGCGGGGCTACGACCCGGTGGTGGCCGGCTGGCTGCTCTCGCTCTCCACGGTGGCCGGCATCGCGGGCGCCGCGAGCGCCCCGGTGCTCGCCACCCGCGGGCCGCGACAGCGCGCCGTCGCCGTCGGCATCACGTCCATCGCCGCGATCGGGTTGCTCGGCGTACTCCTGCCGGTCGGCGTCGAGTTGGTGGCCGTGCTCCTGCTGGGCTTCGCGCAGAGCGCGGCGCTGGGCCTCGCGCTCACGCTCGTCGCGGTGCGGGCACCGGACGCCGCGCACGCCGCGCAGCTGTCCAGCATGGCGCAGAGCGCGGGGTACGTCCTCGCGGCCGCGGGCCCGTTCGTGATGGGCGCGCTGCGCGACGTGACCGGCGGGTGGACCGTCCCGCTGGTGCTGCTGATCGCGCTGCTCACCGTGCAGGGCACGGCCGGGGTGCTCGCGGGCCGGGACCGCCACGTGCGGCGGGGCTAGCGGGCTCGGTCCGACCGCAGATTTCTCGCCACCCACGATCTCGTGCTCGGTATTGTCGGTCACCCGTTCTAGGCTTCCTCGCGCACGAGAGAAGGGGAACCGATGACCGTCGCCGCCGATGCCCCGCCCGGCACGTGGGAGCAGCACCGGGTGGAGCTCACCGCCTACTGCTACCGCATGCTCGGCTCGTCCGCCGACGCCGAGGACGCGGTGCAGGACACGATGGTGCGGGCGTGGCGCTCGTACGACAAGTTCGAGGGTCGCTCCTCCGTGCGCTCCTGGCTGTACAAGATCGCGACGAACGTCTGCCTGACGATGCTCGACAGCCGCAAGCGCCGGGCCACCCCGATGGACTTCGGCACCGCGTGGACGGCCGACACCGGCCCGGTACCCACGCAGAAGCCGGAGATCTCCTGGCTGGAGCCGATACCCGACGCCCGGGTGCTACCCACCGCGTCCGACCCCGCCGAGCTCGCCGTGGCGAAGGAGTCGGTGCGCCTCGCGTTCGTGGCCGCGCTGCAGCACCTGCCCGCCCGTCAGCGGGCCGTGCTGATCCTGCGCGAGGTGCTGCAGTGGAAGGCGTCCGAGGTGGCCGAGCTGCTCGGCACCAGCACCGCGTCGGTCAACAGCGCGCTGCAGCGCGCCCGCGCCACGCTCTCCGAGCAGGAGCTCGCGCAGCCCGGGCCGGGCGGCGACACCACCAGCGAGGTCGACCCCGAGCACCGGGAGCTGCTCACCCGTTACGCCGAGGCGTTCGAGCGCTACGACGTCGGGGCGCTGGTCCACCTCCTGCACGAGGACGCCATCCTCAACATGCCGCCGTTCGACCTCTGGCTGCAGGGCGTCGAGGAGATCCAGAAGTGGTGGGTCGGCCCGGGCGCGCCGTGCCGGGGCTCGAAGCTGCAGGCGCTCTCGGCCAACGGGATGCCCGCCTTCGCGCAGTGGCGGCCCAACCCCGAGGGCGACGGGTACCACGCCTGGGCGTTGCAGGTCATCGACATCAAGGACGACCGGATCGTCGGCCAGACGGCGTTCCTCGACGTCGACATCCTGTTCCCGATGTGGGACATGCCGCTCTCGCTCGACCGGGAGGGCCGGCCGGTATAGCGCACCTCGGCCCGCGCCTCAGCGGGCCACCTGCAGGAGCCAGTCCATGGCCTGGGGGCAGGCGTCGAGCACGGAGATGTGCCCGTCGTCGGGCCGGAACCAGATCTCGGACTGCCCGAGCGCGTGGGCGATCCGTTCGGCGTGTGCGCGGGGCGCCACCCGGTCCTGCTCGCCCTGCACGAGCAGCACCGGAGCCTTCACCGCGGCGAGGTCCGCGGCCCAGGGGGTGACGAGCGCGACGTCGTCGTCCACCTGGCCGTCGGGGCCGGCGCGGTCGGCGGTACCGGCGTCGACGCCCATCAGCTCCCAGGTACCGGACAGGGCCTCGAAGTCGGCGGCGGTGAAGGTCGCGGGGTCGAACTCGCTCTGCTCGGCGTGCCGCATGCGGGCCGCACGCCCGCCGAGGGCGGCGCGGAGCGCGCTGTCGTCCGCCATGCCCGCGAACCAGCCGTCGTCGGCGGTGAACGGGGCGATCGCGGCGAAGCAGGCCGCGCCGGTCACGCGGTCGGGCAGCACGGCGGCGCAGGCGAGCGCGTGCGAACCGCCGCTGGACGAGCCCATCACGGCGAACCGGTCGAGGCGGAGCGCGTCGGCCACCTCCGCGAGGTCGGCGCCTGCGGACCCGACCGCCCGGCCCGGCGCCACTGTGGATCCGCCGTAGCCGGGGCGGGCGTAGGACACGAGTCGGATCCCGCGCTCCCGGGCCAGCGCGAGCAGCGGCTCGTACAGGGCGCCGGTCTGCGGTGTGCCGTGCTGCCAGACGAGTGTGGTGCCACCGCCACCGGTGTCGTGGATCCGCAGGTCGCGCCCGTCCGCCAGCCGCAGGTCCCGGGTGATCACCATCCGGTCACCGTAGCGCGGTCATGAGAGCGCGCTGACGAGTGTTTCCAGGCAGGCGGGGCCGGCGGCCGGCGGTGTGAGCAGCACCCCGGGCACCTCCATCGGCGGGGTCAGTGGCCGGACGACGACCCCGGGCACCGGCTCACCCTCGCAGCCGCAGACCACCGTGGCGTCCTGGCTGCTCATGGCGATCTCCACCGCGGCGTCCTCGAGGGACCGCACCGGGCGGCCGGTGCTCGCGACGATGCCGGCGGCGGTGCAGGCCGCGAGGAGCGCGTCGTGCAGCGCCGGGTCGCTTGCGCGGTCGGGCAGGCGGAGGGTGAGCTCGGCGAGCGCCGCCACCGGGACCGCGGGACCCGCGGCCGCAGGATGGGCGGCCGGGAGCAGCACCTGCAGGGGCTCTCGCCACACCTCCACCGCCTGCAGGTCCCGAGCGGCCACCATCCCGCGCACCAGTGCGATGTTCAGCTCGCCCGCGCGCAGCCCCGCGACGTGCTCGGCGACCGTGCCGTCGACCAGTGCGAGCGTGAGATCGGGGACGGCCGCCCGCCACTTCGCCGCGGCTCGGGAGAGCCGCGCGCCGACGCCGGGGGTGGTGCCGACACGCAGGACGGCCGCGCGCCCGGCCGACAGCTCGGCGGCGACCGCGCGTACGCGATCCACCGCGGCCAGCGCGGCCCGCGCCTCGTCGAGCAGCCGGTTGCCGTCGCTGGTGAGCACGACCCGCCGGGAGGTGCGCTCCAGCAGCCGTACGCCCAGCTCCCGCTCGAGCCGGCCGACCTGCTGGCTCACCGCGGGTTGTGCGACGTGCAGGCGCTCGGCGGCCCGCCCGAAGTGCAGCTCCTCGGCGACGGCCACGAAGTAGCGCAGCTGGCGAACCTCCACGTCCCTTCTCTACCACCGGATCCATCACGTGTCCTTATCGCTGCGCGGGGCGAATGCTCGTTGATCGGCGACCGGGCAGTGGCTGGACTGGTGGCATGCAGATCGGGATGTGGATCGACGACGAGAGGCCGCTGCCGGCCGTGATCGATGCCGTGGTGGACGCGGAACGCCGGGGTTTCGCCCGAGCGTGGTTCGGCCAGCGGCTCGGCTGGGACCCGCTGGCCGTGATCGCCGCCGTCGGTGACCGCGCGCCGCGCATCGGGCTGGGGACGGCCGTCGTCGTGACGTGGTCGCGGCACCCGCTCACGCTCGCCGCCGAGGCCCTCACCGCGCAGGCCGCGGTACGGGGCCGCCTCACGCTGGGGATCGGACCGAGCCACCAACCGATCGTCGAGGGCCGGTACGGGCAGCGTTGGCACCGCCCGGGCCGGCACGTCGAGGAGTACGCGGACGTCCTCTCCCGCGCCCTGCGCGGCGAAGCGGTCACCGCGGAAGGCGGGCTGAGCGCACCCGGTGCGCCCGCACCGCCGCTGCTGCTCGCCGCCCACGGCCCGCGCCTGCTGCGGCTCGCCGGCGAGAGGGCCGCGGGCGTGATCACCACGTGGACGGACGCCCGCGGCGTGGCCGAGCACGTGGTACCGGCGGTGCGGACGGCCGCGGCGGGCCGGCCGGACCCGCAGGTCGTCGTCGGCGTGATCGCGACGCTCACCGACGACGCCGACGCCGCGCGCGCCCACGTCGCCGAGGCGTTCGGCCTGGCCGGCGGGCTGCCGAGCTACCGCCACTCGCTCGACCAGGCCGGTCTGGCGGGTCCGGAGGACACGATCCTCGCGGGGACCGAGGCGGACCTGGAGAAGGCGGTGCGGCGCTTCGCCGACGCGGGCGCCACGGAGCTGCAGCTCTGCCCGGTGGGCCCGCCTGCGGAGCAGGCCCGCACGATCGAGTTCTTCGGGGAGCTGGCCTCGGCTACGGCGTGATCGTCTGGATCGCCAGCTGGTTTCCCGGGGGCGTCGTGCTGCAGCCCGTTCCGTCCGTCTGGACGAACAAGGACGCCGTGTCGCCGGGCGGGTAGACCCGCAGGCCGCGGACCGGCACGGGGTGGCAGTCGGCGGGGTCGAAGTTCTGCACGTTGGCGAGCTGGAGCTGCGCCTGCGCCGTGCCGCCGGGCGGGATGGGCACCTGGCCGCCGCGCTCCCCCGACATGGCCGCCGCGGGTCCGACCTGGTGGCCGTCGTCGCCCGCGACGTAGGAGACGCCCGGGAATCCGCGCAGCTCGCAGGTGCGGGAGCCGGCGTTGGTGAAGACCAGCGCGCGGTACACCGACCCGGCGGCGGCCCCACCCTCGCCGAGCGAGACCGAGAGCTCCCCGGTGGTGCAGCGGGCCAGGTCTGCCCCGTCCGCCTGCTCGGCCGGCTCGATCGCGCGCGTGGCGGCGGCGGCCGGTGTCATCGCGCTCCCGGCACTCGCGGTGGTGGGCGGGGAGGCGGGCACCTGCGGCGTGGCCCGCGGAGCTCCCGCGCACGCCGTGGCACCGAGCAACACCCCTGCGACGATCGCCGTCGCCCCGACCCTGATCCGGATCATGTGGACTCCCCCGATCCTCCGCGGCACTCCCCAGCGCCGCTCCACCTGCTCAGACGCGCAGTGGGACGACGCGTTGCGCCGTACAACCGATCGGGTGGCCGCGTTACGCTCTGCGTCGATGTCGGCGACGCGCTTGCTGGTGCTGGGGATCGTTCGCGGATACGGGCGTGCCCACGGCTACCGGATCGGCAACGACCTGCTGTCGTGGGGCGCCGACGAGTGGGCGAACGTGAAGTGGGGTTCGATCTACCACGCGCTGCACGCGCTCACCGAGCGCGGGCTCCTTCGCGATCACAACGAGATCGCGGGCCGCACCGAGTACGAGATCACCGAGCGCGGCGACGCCGAGTACATGAAGCTCCTGCGGGATGCCCTGCGCCGCCCGCAGCCGCGCCCCGACTTCCTGGGTGCGGCGCTCGCCATGCTGCCCTCGCTCCCCCGCGACGAGGCGATGGCCCTGCTGGAGCAGCGGCTCGAGGCCCTGGAGGCGCAGCGCGACAAGGCGCAGGCGCAGATCGACGCGCTCGTGGAGCCGCCGCACGTGCGTGAGCTGTTCGGCCTCTGGGAGAGCCAGGCGGCGGGCGGTGCCGACTGGACGCGCGGCCTGATCGCGCGCCTCGAGGCGGGCGCGTACCCGATGGCGGGCGAGCCGCGGTCGCCGGGCAAGCCGGGTAGCTGGGAGTCGCTGAGGTTCCCGCCCTATCCGCCCCGGGACGAGTAACGCGCGTCCGGTTCCGGACGATTCAAGTTTGCATACCCCCTTCCCGCCGGGCATCCTCGACGGTCGGGGGTTCAAACTTGAGTATCAGGAGGAACATGGTCGCCGCTGTGAGCGCCGAGGCGCTCCGCAAGCGCTACCCGGGCTCCGACACTCCGGCGCTCGACGGGTTCGACCTGTCCGTGCCACCGGGCACGGTGCACGGGCTGCTCGGCCCCAACGGGGCCGGCAAGACCACCGCCGTCCGAATCCTCACCACCCTGCTGCGCCCCGACGCCGGGCGCGCCGCCATCGACGGCTTCGACGTGGCCACCCGGGCCGCGGACGTGCGCCGCCGGATCGGCCTGGTCGGCCAGTACGCCGCGGTCGACGAGATCCTCGACGGCCGCCGCAACCTCGTGATGTTCGGCCGGCTCTTCCACCTCTCGCGCGCCGACGCGCACCGGCGGGCCGACGAGCTGCTCACGCGCTTCGGCCTCGCCGAGGCCGCGGGCCGGTCGGTCGGGGCGTACTCCGGTGGCATGCGGCGGCGGCTCGACCTCGCCGTGAGCATGATCCTCGCGCCCGCGGTGCTGTTCCTCGACGAGCCCACCACCGGCCTGGACCCCCGCGGCCGCGCGGAGGTGTGGGACGCCGTACGCGCTCTCGTCGCGGGGGGCACCACGGTACTGCTCACCACGCAGTACCTGGACGAGGCCGACCAGCTCGCCGACCGGATCTCGGTGCTGGCCGCGCCGAAGGGCGCAGGTGGCCGCGTGGTCGCCGAGGGCACGCCCGACGGGCTGCGGTCGCGGATCGGCGGCGACCGGGTCGACCTCGTGGTGCGGCACGCGGCCGACGTGCCGCGCGCGGCCGCGCTCGTGGAACGGGTCGCCGGCACCGCCCCCGATGTCGAGAACGCCACACACCGGATCACCGCCCCGGTCAGCGACCGGATGGAGGCGCTCACGGCGGTGGTGCACGGCCTGCGCAACGACGGGATCGACGCGGAGGACCTCACCGTGCGCCGTCCGACGCTCGACGAGGTGTTCCTGCATCTGACGACGGCCACGGAGGTGGCGGCGTGACCGTTCTACCCGCACCTGGCTCGCGGCTGCGCTGGGCGCTCGCCGATGCCGCCACGCTCACCCGCCGCTACCTGGCCCACCTCGGACGCCAGCCGGAGCAGGTCGTCCTGACGATCGGGTTCCCGATCCTCATCCTGCTGATCTTCGTCTACCTGCTCGGCGGCATGATGGTGGTGCCGGGAGGCGACTACCGGCAGCTGCTGCTCCCGGGCATGTTGACCATGACGATGCTGTCCGGGATCGGCTCCACGATGGTCGCGGTCGTCACCGACGCGCAGCGTGGCATCACCGACCGCTTCCGTTCGATGCCGATGGCCCACTCGGCCGTGCTCGTCGGGAGGGCGGCCGCCGACCTGGCGATCTCGGCGCTCGGCCTGGTCGTGCTCGTGCTCGCCGGGCTCGCGATCGGCTGGCGGTGGAGCGCCGGACCGCTCGAGGTCGCCGCCGCCGTCGGGCTGCTCCTGCTGCTGCGGTTCGCACTGCTGTGGGTGGGCATCTACCTGGGCCTGCTCGCCCGCGGCACCGGGCCGGTCACGGCGGCCCAGGCGCTGGAGTTCCCGGTGGCGTTCCTGTCGGGGGTCTTCGTCGCCCCGGCCGCCATGCCCGACGTGGTGTCGACCGTCGCCGAGTGGAACCCGCTCACCGCCACCGCGGCGGCCGCCCGGGACCTGTTCGGCAACCCCGGCTGGGGTGGCGAGTCGTGGGTCGCCCAGCACCCCGTCCTCATGGCCGTCGCCTGGCCGCTCGTCATCATCGCGGTCTTCGGGCCGCTCTCCGTCCACCGATACCGGGAGATGAGCCGTTGACCACCCAGAAGCCCACACCGCCCCGCTGGCTGAAGCCGCTGAACAAGGTGCTGATGGCGGTGCAACGCACCGGCCTGGGGATGAAGGAGCTCCCGGTCCTCACCGTCCCCGGCCGCAGGAGCGGCAAGCCGCGCAGCACGCCGCTCTCCGTCCTGGAGCACGAGGGGCAGCGTTTCCTGCTGGAGGGCTTCCCCGGCGCCGACTGGGCCCGCAACGTCCGGTCCGCCGCCGGCCGTGCGACCCTCACCACGGGGAAGCGGCACGAGCAGGTCCGGCTCGTCGAGCTGGACGCCCAGGAGGCCCTGCCCGTGCTGCGGCTGTGGCCGGTGCGCATCGCGGACGGCGCGAAGATCATGGCGGACGCGGGCGTGGTCGAGGCCGTCACCCCGGAGGCGTTCGAGGCGGTCGCGGGCCGGTGCGGGGTGTTCCGCATCGAGGCCGCGTGACCGGAACCGGACAGGAACCGTCCGTTCACCCGCGTGGAGAGGACTGCATGGAGTTCGTCCCCGAGTTCATCGCCGTCACCGGCGCGCGCGAGAACAACCTGCGCGACGTGTCCGTCCGGGTCCCGAAGCGCCGGATCACCGCGTTCGTCGGGGTCTCCGGTTCGGGGAAGTCGTCGCTGGTGTTCGACACGATCGCCGCGGAGGCGCAGCGGCAGCTGAACGAGACGTTCTCGGCGTTCGTCCGCGGCTTCCTGCCCAAGCTCGGTCAGCCCGACGCCGACCTGATCGAGGGGCTCTCGACGGCGATCGTCGTCGACCAGAAGCGCCTCGGTGGCGGCGCACGCTCGACGCTGGGCACGGTCACCGACATCAACTCGTTCCTGCGGCTGCTGTGGTCGCGCCGCAGCAGCCCGCACGTCGGGTACGCCTACGCGTTCTCGTTCAACGAGCCGCAAGGAATGTGCCCGGGGTGCCGGGGCATCGGGCGGAGGGTGCAGCTGGACCACCGGGTGTTCTTCGACCTGGACCGGTCGCTCAACGAGGGCGCGATCCTGCACCGCGACTTCGCCGTCGACTCCTGGTACTGGCACATCTACGCGCAGTCCGGGAAGTTCGACAACGACCGGCCGCTGCGCGACTACACCGACGCCGAGTGGCGGCTGCTGCTGTGGGGCTCGGACGAGAAGGTGGCGCTCGAGGGACCGGGCCGCAAGGCCGTCAACATGGACTTCGAGGGCGTCGAGGCGAAGTTCAATCGCCTCTTCATCCAGGCCGACGCCGACTCGGGCAGCTCGGAGCGCAAGCGGGAGACCGTCGCGCGCTACACCACGTCGGTGCGCTGCCCCGACTGCGGCGGCGCGCGGCTGAACGCGGCGGCGCGCACCGCCACCGTCGGCGGGCACCCGCTGCCCGAGGTCACGGCGATGGACCTGCACGCCGTGCACGCGCTGCTGCCCACCCTGTCCGATCCGGATGTCGCGCCCCTGGTGCACGAGGCCACGGAGCGCGTCGGCGCCCTGATCGACATGGGCCTGGGCTACCTCACGCTGGACCGCGAGACGTCCACGCTGTCCGGCGGCGAGTCGCAACGGATCAAGATGGTGCGCCACCTCGGCTCATCGCTGGTGGACGTCATGTACGTGTTCGACGAGCCGACGATCGGCCTCCACCCGCGCGACGTGGGGCGGATGAACGCGCTGCTCCACCGGCTGCGGAAGAAGGGCAACACGGTGCTGGTCGTCGAGCACGACAGCGACGTGATCACCGCGGCCGACCACGTGGTGGAGCTCGGCCCGCGAGCCGGCACCGAGGGCGGCCGGGTCGTCTACGAGGGCGACGTCGCCGGGCTCGCCACCTCCGGCACGCTCACCGGCGAGTTCCTGCACCGGCCGATCACGCTGCGGGAGGAACCCCGCACGCCCACCGGCCACCTGCACCTGGCGAAGGCCACGGCCAACAATCTGCGCGGGTTCGACCTCGACGTCCCGCTCGGGGTGCTCGTGGCCCTCACCGGCGTCGCCGGGTCGGGCAAGAGCACCCTGGTGCGCGAGGTGCTGGTCCCGCAGCACCCGGGCGCGATCGTGGTGGACCAGAGCGCGGTGGCCACGTCGATCCGCTCCACGCCCGCGACGTGGACCGGCGTGATGGACCCGATCCGGAAGCTGTACGCGAAGGCCACCGGGGTGAAGCCGGCACTCTTCAGCTTCAACTCGGAGGGTGCCTGCCCGACGTGCAACGGGCTCGGCGTGCTGTACACCGACCTCGCCTTCCTCGACGGTGTGCGCTCCACCTGCACCGACTGCCGCGGCCGCCGCTACACCGAGGAGGTGCTCGCGCTCACCGTCGACGGGCGGTCGATCTCGGACGCCCTGGACATGACGGCGGAGCAGGCCTGCGAGTTCTTCACCGCGCGCGACATCCGGCGCCGGCTGCAGGCCGTCGTGGACGTCGGGCTCGGCTACCTGACGCTCGGCCAGCCGCTCTCCACGCTGTCCGGCGGCGAGTGCCAGCGGCTCAAGCTGGCGGGCAAGCTGCACGAGGAGGGGAACGTCTACGTGCTGGACGAGCCCACGACGGGCCTGCACATGTCCGACTGCGGGCACCTGCTCGCCCTGCTCGACCGGCTCGTCGACGGGGGCAGCTCGGTGATCGTCGTCGAGCACAACCTGGACGTGATCGCGCACGCGGACTGGGTGATCGACCTCGGCCCGGACGGCGGTGACGCGGGCGGCGCAGTTCTGTTCGAGGGACCACCGCGGGCGCTCGCCCGGGCGACGGGCTCGTTCACCGGCGAGCACCTCCGGCGCCACGTCGCCACCACGGCGGTCCGGTGAGCGAGCTCGCCGCCTTCACCCCCGCCGACCCGCCGCGGTCCGGGCTGCTCGTGCTGGCGGGCGAGCTGTTGCCCGGACTCGGCACGCCCGGCACGTCCGACCTGGTGCCACCGCCCGGGAACGGCGCCAAGACCGTCCCGGTGCGCCGGGTCCCGCTCGAGGAGGCGTTGCCTCGGCTGCTCCGGCCCGGCACCCCGGATGATCCGGCGGCGTTGCAGTTCTGGGCCTCCGCGGCCCGGTTCGGGGTGCACCTCGTGGCCAGGGGCCGGATCCTGCCCGGCGTCAGCCCGGCCGGGTTCGACGCGTGGCGCGCCGGCCCGCTCGACGCCGAGGACGCCGACCGGTTGCACGCCCTCGCCGCGGCGATGCCGCCCACGGCGCGGTCGGTGCCCGGGCCCGGGACGGAACCGCCCGAGTTGCCGGCAGCGGCACCACTGGTGCGGGCGTTCCTCGACGCGGTCGCGGACGTGCTGCCCCGCTCACCCGACGCGGTGGCGGTCGCCGGGACGTCGCTCTACGCCGCGCCGGAGCCGCAGGCCTGCGGACAGCTGCGGGACTGGGCCGACGAGGTCGCCGCGGGCGTCGACGCCGGCGTGCGGCTGTCCCTGCGGGTCGAGGCGGATCCGGGCGCCACCCGGTTCCGGGTCGTCGTCCAGCTGCACGCGCTCGACGACCCCACGCGGGTGGCCGACCTCGCCGCCGTGTGGAGCGGGGCGGCGGTCGGTTTCGGCCCCCGCTCCCGGCTCGACGCGCTGCTCGCCGTCCGGCGCGCCGCGCGGTTCTGGGATCCCGTGCGGCAGTTGCTCGGGCAGTCGGTGCCCGACGTCCTCGACCTGGACGACGGGGACGTCACCGACCTGCTCGGCGACGGTGCCGCGCGGCTCGCCGCGGCGGGGATCGCCGTGCACTGGCCGCGGGAGCTGCGGCCGGAGCTCTCGGCCCGGGTCGTCGCCGGGCGCGGGAGCGGTCCGGCGGGGTTCACGGCCGCCGGGGAGCCGCTGCACCTCGACTGGGAGCTCGCCCTGCGCGGCGACCCCCTCACCGCCGAGGAGATGGCCGAGCTGTCCGCGAGCCACCGGCCCGTCGTGCGGCTGCGCGACGAGTGGGTGCTCCTGGACCCCGTCGCGAAGGCACGGGCCACCGACCGCACGCTCGGCCCGGTCGGCCCGGTCGCGGCGCTGGGTGCGGCGCTCACCGGCCAGGTGGACGATCGCGGCGCGCCGGTCCCGGTGGTCACGACGGGGTGGCTGCAGCGGCTGAAGGAGCGCATCGCCGCCCCGCCCGCGCCGCTCGCCCCGCCGGACGGGCTCGCCGCCACGCTGCGCGACTACCAGCGGCGCGGCCTGGGCTGGCTGGACCGCATGACGTCACTCGGCCTCGGCGCCTGCCTCGCCGACGACATGGGCCTGGGCAAGACGATCACCGTGATCGCCCTGCACCTGCACCGCGATGCGCTCCCAAACGCACTTCCGGGGAGCGACCGCCGCAGCGAAGCAAGGCGGGGGCTCGCCGGGGAGAACAGCGGGCCCACGCTCGTGGTCTGCCCGGCGTCGCTGCTCGGCAACTGGGAGCGGGAGATCACGCGGTTCGCGCCGGGGGTGCCCGTGCACCGCTACCACGGCAGCGGCCGCGCCCTGCCCGGGCACACCGGGTTCGTCCTCACCACCTACGCCACCATGCGCCGGGACGCCGACGCCCTCGCCGGCCACCGGTGGGGGCTCGTGGTCGCCGACGAGGCGCAGCACGTGAAGAACCCCGCGTCGGGCACCGCGATCGCGCTGCGGCGCATCCCGTCGGCGGCACGGGTGGCGCTCACCGGCACGCCGGTGGAGAACGACCTGGTGGAGCTCTGGTCGATCCTCGACTGGACCACGCCGGGCCTGCTCGGCACCCTCGCCGAGTTCCGGGCCCGGTGGGCGGACCCGATCGCCGAGGACCGGGCCGTCGCCGAGCGGTTCGGCCGGTTGGTCGCCCCGTTCCTGCTGCGCCGGCGCAAGTCGGATCCGGGCATCGCACCGGAGCTGCCGCGCAAGACCGAGACCGACCGTCCCGTCGGCCTCACCCGCGAGCAGGCGGGGCTCTACGAGGCGGTGGTGGCCGAGACGATGGCCCGGATCGCCGGCGCCGACGGCATGGCCCGGCGCGGGCTCGTCCTCGCGCTCCTCACCGCGCTCAAGCAGATCTGCGACCACCCTGCCCTCTACGCGAAGGAGCCCGACCCGGTGCTCACCGGCCGGTCCGGGAAGCTGGAGCTGCTCGACGAGCTGCTCGACACGATCCTCGCCGAGGACGGCGCGGCGCTCGTGTTCACGCAGTACGTGGCGATGGGGCGGCTGCTCGAGAAGCACCTGCGGGCACGGGGCATCCCCGTCCAGTTCCTGCACGGGGGCACCCCGGTGCCGGAGCGGGAGGCGATGGTCGACCGGTTCCAGGACGGCGGCGCGGCGGTGTTCCTGCTGTCGCTGCGCGCGGCGGGCACCGGGCTCAACCTGACGCGCGCCGACCACGTCGTGCACTTCGACCGCTGGTGGAACCCGGCCGTCGAGGAGCAGGCCACCGACCGGGCGTACCGGATCGGCCAGACCCGGCCGGTGCAGGTGCACCGGCTGATCAGCGAGGGCACCGTGGAGGACCGCATCGCCGCACTGCTGGACGCGAAACGCGCGCTCGCCGACGCCGTGCTCGCCGGCGGCGAGGCCGCGATCACCGAGCTCACCGACGCCGAGCTGGCCGACCTCGTCGCGCTGCGGGGTGAGGCATGACCACCGCCGACGTGCTCCTTCCCGCGGAGGCGCGATCATGAGAGCACGGGGGTTCGCCGCCTTCCCGCCCCGCCCGGGCCGGCGCGGCCGGTCCTGGTGGGCGCGTGCGTTCGTCGCCGCGATGGAGGACGCCGCCCTCGACGCCACGCTGCTGCGGGCCGGGCGGCGGTTCGCGGGCAGCGGGCGGATCGGGCCGATCACCGTGGCACCCGGCCGGATCGCCGCCACCGTCGAGGACCCGGACGGGATCTACGACGTCGTCGTCCACCTCTCCGAGCTCACCGACGCGGAGTGGGACCGGTTCCTCGACCAGGTGCGGGCGGAGGCAGGCCACCTCGCGGCGCTGCTCGACCGCGAGGTGCCGCGGTCGCTCGTGCGGTCGGCCGACGCCGCGGACGTCGCCCTCCTCCCGACGATCGGCGACCTCGAGTCCGACTGCGACTGCCCCGACATCGGCGACCCGTGCCCGCACGCGGCCGGGCTCTGCTACCAGGTGGCCTGGCTGCTCGACGACGACCCGTTCGTGCTGCTCCTGCTGCGCGGGCGCGGCGCCGACGAGCTGCTCGACGTGCTGGGCCGGGAGCCGGTGGCCGCTGCCGAGCCGGCCGGGTCCGGGCGGGAGGTGGACCACCCGGTGCCGGCCGCGGCGGCGTACGCGACCGCTCCGGCCGCCCTGCCCGCCCCGCTCCCGCCACCGCCACGGGCTCCGGACCCGGTGTTCCCAGGGGCGCCCGGCCTCCCGCCGGATGCGCTGAGGCACCTCGTGGCCGGTGCAGCCGCGCAGGCCCGAGCGCTCCTCACGGAGTCCTGATGGGAGTCGACCTGATCATGAACTCGGGGGCATGATCACTGCGAGACGGCGCTCAGCGCCCCGCGCAGGACATTCCCCCGTAGTTCGGACCGATCATGCGACCTTAATCGCTGCGAGAGCACGCTGAACGCCCTCGTAAGGGCAGTTTCCAGCATCTCGGATCGATCACCAGGCGACGAACGCGCCGTTGCTCGGGAGCTCCGACAGGCGGCCGATCAGGTACGCGCGCTCGGTCTCGTTGGCCGTCAGCGCGATCGCCCGCTCGTACGCCGCGGCGGCGTCGGCGGCCCGATCGAGCCGGCGCAGCAGGTCGGCCTTGGCCGCGGGGAGGTAGCGGTACCCGGTCAGCCGGGGGTCCCCTTCGAGCGCCTCGATCTCGACCAGCCCGGCGGCGGGCCCGTGGACCATCGCCACCGCCACGGCCCGGTTCAGGGCCACCACCGGTGACGGCCAGCGGCGCAGCAGCTCGTCGTAGAGCACGAGGATCTGTGGCCAGTCGGTGTCCTCGTAGGTCGGGGCCACCGCATGGAGGGTCGCGATCGCGGCCTGCAGGGCGAACCGGCCCGGGTCGCCGCCCCGCAGCGCGCGTACGACCAGCGCGTCCGCCTCGGCGACGACCTCCCGGTCCCACGCCGACCGGTCCTGCTCCTCCAGGCGCAGCAGCCGCCCGCCCGCGCCCGTCCGGGTCGTCCGGCGGGCGTGGTTGGCCAGGAGCAGCGCGAGCAGCCCGCTCACCTCGCGTTGCCGCGGCAGGAGCGCGCGGAGCATGCGGGCCAGGTCGAGTGCGCGCTCGGCGAGCTCGTCCCGGGTGAGCGCGGGACCGGCCGGGGCCGTGTGCCCGGTGGTGAAGAGCAGGTGGATGGCGGTCAGGACCGCGTCCACCCGGACCGGCAGCTCATCCGGCGCGGGCATGCGGAACGGGATCCGGCTCGCCGCGATCTTCTTCTTCGCCCGGGTGATCCGCGCCGCCATCGTCGCCTCCGGCACCAGGAAGGCCTGCGCGACGTCCGGGGTCGGCACGCCGCAGACCAGCCGGAGCGTGAGCGCGACCTGGGCCTCCAGCGCCAGCGCCGGATGACAGCACAGGAACACCAGGCGCAGCCGGTCGTCGGCCACCGCGGGCAGAACCGGCGGTTCCACCAGCAGGTGCAGCTTCGCCTGCCGTGTCCGCGCCCGCCGGACGGCATCGAGCGCGTTGTGCCGGGCCGCGGTGGTGAGCCAGGCACCCGGGCGGTCCGGCACGCCGCCCGTCCAGGACTCGAGCGCGGCCGCGTAGGCGTCCTGGACGCACTCCTCGGCCAGGTCCAGGTCCCGGGTGACGCGCACCGTCGCGGCGAGCACGGCGGCCCACTCACGGCGGTGCGCGTCCGCGACGGCGTGCCGGACGGCTTCCGGGGTCACAGGAGGGGACGCACCTCGACCGCACCGTCCATGATCGGGAGGAGCTTGCCCACCGCGAGCGCGGTGTCGAGGTCGGGGGCCTCCACCACGAAGAAGCCGGCCAGCACCTCCTTGGTCTCCAGGAACGGGCCGTCGGTGACGAGGCCGTCCTTGTGGATCGTCCGCGCGGCCGCCGCCGGTTTCAGGCCCTGCTCGTGGACGACCCGCACGCCCATCGCGGCGATCTTCTCCCCCGCACCGATGTTCGCCTCCATGACCTCGGGCGGGATGTCGGCCACGCCGCCGGGAAGCTCCTTCTCATAGATCAGGACCGCGTACTGAGGCATCGTTCGTCACCAGTTCCCTGTCTCGGGCCCGATCGCACCGTAGGTGATGGCGCCCGCGCGCGCGTACCGGCCGACGACGACCCCCGACCGGGTGGTCGCCGCCGCGACCAGGTCGAAACGGGCCGGCACCGTCCCGCTCCCGAAGATCCGCTTCCCGGACCCGATGAGCACCGGCATCACGACCAGCTGGAGCTCGTCGACCAGGTCGTGCGTGAGCAGCGTCTGCACGAGCTGGATGCTGCCGTGGACCTGGATCTCGCCGCCATCGGACTTCTTGAGCGCCGCGACGGCGTCCACCACGTCGCCTTCGAGCAGGGTCGAGTTCTGCCAGTCCACCGACGTCAGGGTCCGGGACGCGACGTACTTCCGCACCGCGGCCCATTTCGACCCGATCGGGTCGTCGGCCGCCGCCAGCGGCCAGGTGGCGGCGAACTCCTCGTACGTCCGGCGGCCGAGCAGGAGCCCGTCGGCCCGGGCGACCACGCCGATCATCCGGGCGAGGACCTCGTCGTCGATGTACGGCGCCGCCCAGCCGCCGTGCTCGAACCCGCCGTCGCGGTCCTCGTCGGGCCCGCCGGGACCCTGTACGACACCGTCCATCGACACGAACTCGGTCACCATCAGGGTGCGCATGCCGTCTCCTCCTCACGAGAGCGCGGACGCCACCTTCCGGCGCCCGTCACGTTCCCGGCGGGCGAGGCGACGGTGAATCGACAGGGCCAGGTGTGACGCCGGACACACCACGGCGGACCGCGCGGCCCGTCGCCGCCACGACCGCCTCCAGCGGGCCCCGGAGACCGGTGAGCCACAGGGTGATCCCGATCAGCGTGGCGACCAGCACGTGCCCCAGCCAGAGCACGAGGTCGTCGGAACCGCTGCCCGCGTACACCGCCAGGGCCACGACGTGCAGCGCGTACAGGGTGAGCGGAACCGAGCCGAGCGCAGCCGGCACCCGGACGACGCGCCGGGACCAACGCGCCAGCAGCAGCATCGCGCCCAGCACCGCGAGCGCGGACCCGGTGGTGGCGGCCAGGTCCAGCGTGCTGCCGGAGTGCGGGACGTCCACGGCGAGCCACCACCAGCTCCCGGTGGGAGTGGTGCCGTACCGGCGCGCCGCCGCCTCGGCGCCGAGCACCCACACCCCGTTGCCCGGGCCGAGCAGCAACGACGACGCGGTGTGCGCGGCCACCGCGAGCACGACACCCCCGGCCAGCAGGCCGGAGGCCACCTGGGGGCGGTGCAGGTCGAGCCGGCCGACGGCCATGCCGGCGAGCAGGTACGTCGTCCAGGTCAGGACCGGGTAGTAGCCGGTGAGCACGAGCGTGCCGAGCGCGGCGCCGGGCTCGGCGAGCTCCGGCCACCCGACCTGCTCGCCGGGGCCCTCCGGGAGCCCCGCCCGCAACAGCTGGCTCACCACCGGGGTGAGGACGCACGCGAGCACCGCACCCGCCGCGAGCACGCCGCGAGGGGCCCGCAGCAGGAGGGCGGCCACCACGAACAGGACGCCGTAGTAGGCCAGGATGATCGCCACCGGGGCGTCGGACGCCACCAGGGTGAGGCCGACCGCGCCGACCAGGACACCGCGCACGACGAGGGCGGCCCCCGCCCCGAGGTGGGCGCGGGCCCCCACCGGCCGCCGCGTACCGCCGGTCGCGAGGGCCACCCCGACCCCGGCCAGCACCGCGAACAGCGCCGACGCCCGCCCGGACGCCACCAGACCCGTGAACGTGGCCTCGCGGCCGTCGCGGAGCGGGAAGATGTGCGTGGCGAACATCCCGACCAACGCCACGGCACGTGCCGCGTCGACGCCGAGGATGCGCCCCCGGACCGTGGTCGCCTCCCGCCCGACCTCTGCGGGGAGCGCCCGCGTCACCGCGCTGGTGCGCCGGCGCCGACCGGGCCGTCCGGCCGCTGCCCGGCCCTGCGCAACCACTCGTCGAGCGTGCCCTGCACTGCGCGCAACGCGGGCCGGCGGCGAGGATCGTTGTCCAGCGCCGCCCGCAGCAGCGCGAGGTGCGCGGACCGGGACGGGAGATGGGTCAACCGGGCACCGGACGCCGCCGCACGCAGCCCCGACACCGCGTCGGGGTGGCCGCCCCGCGGCGGCTGCCCCGTCAGGGCGTAGGAGACCGTGGCGGCGAGCTGCCAGGAGTCCGACGCAGGGGTGGCGCGCTCGCCGCACGCCACCTCGGGGGCGAGGAAGTCCGGCGTGCCGAGCACGAAACCCGCCATCGTCATCGTCGAGTCGCCGGTCTTGCGGGCGATCCCGAAGTCGATGAGGTGCGCCAGCCCGGCCTGGTCGACGACGACGTTGGCCGGTTTCACGTCGCGGTGCAGCACGCCGCGGGCGTGGGCGGCGTCGAGCGCTCCGGCGAGGCCGATCCACACCCGGGCGGCGGTGACGTCGTCGAGCGGACCGCGGGCGCGCAGCAGGTCACCGAGCGGGGCGCCCTCGACGTACTCCATCACGATGACGAGGCCGTCGAGCTCACGCAGGCCGGGGTCGCTGGCCGCCGGGAGCAGGTCGTGGATGCGCACGCAGTGGGGGTGGCGGACGGCCACGAGCGCACGCGCCTCGCGGCGGATCCGCTCCTCCGTCTCCGGGTCGGGCGCGTGGGCGGCCTTGAGCGCCACCGGGTGCCCCAGGCGGGCGTCGTGGGCGAGCCACACCCGGCCGAACCCGCCCGATCCCAGCCTGCGGACCAACCGGAACCGCGGCGTGCCCCCACCGAACGGAGGTGAGGGCGCGACGAGTGTGGGGCGCGGCGGCTGCTGCGCCCTCTGCTGCGGGGCCGGCGTACGTGGCGCCGGCAGCACCGGCGGTTCGGGTCGGCGCGCCGCGAACCGGCGGGCCATCCGGTCGGCCAGGGACGCCTGCGGCGGTCCCGCAGGCACCGGGGGACGGCGGGCCGCGACCGGCGGGCGCAGCGACTCCATCCGGGGCGGCTGCCGCTGCGCCGGGGCGGGCGCGGCCAGCGAGCGGCGCACCACCTCCCGCGGCGGGGCGCCGACCGTCAGCACGACCGCGATGCCCAGGAACGCGCCGACGGTGACCCCGATCCAGAGGTGGCCCGTGGACCCCGCAGGCGTGCGCGCCGTGAGCAGCGTGAGCGCCACCAGCGGCACCCAGAAGAACTTGGCGGGCCACCGCGGGCCGCGTCGCAGCGCCAACCGCGCCTGCGCCGCCACGCACAGCGCAGCCACCAGCGGGAACCCGACGAGCAGGACGAGCGCGAGGCCGAACCGCACCGGGTTCGCCGGGTCGAACGCGGCGGCAACGCTGTAGCCGCCCAGGTAGGTGGCCTGCGGGCTGAAGCACACGGTGGTGCCGAGGTCGGCGACCTGGGCCGACGTGAGCCCGTCGACCTCGCGGCCCGCGGCCACCGCACCGAACACCCTGCCGGTGGCCGTGAACAGGACGAGCGGCAACAGGCCTGCACCGACCAACCCGGCGAGGGCGATCAGCGCGGACTCGCCCGCTCCGTAGCGGGACCCGATCCGCTTGCGCAGCACGGCCACCAGCACCGCGGCCGCGGTGGGCAGCAACCCGACCCCGATGCCCAGCACCGTGACCGCCCACGGCCATCCGCCCGGGCAGGCGTCAGCGGCCAGCGCCGTGCGCAGGCTCGCCACCAGGCCGGCGACGAGCGCGGTGAGCGCGTCCACGCCGTGCTCCCCTTCCCCTCCGCCCCGCGGCGGCGGTCCGCCGGGGGATCCCGGCCCCCACTATGGCATCACCGGGTCACGCGCCGGTGTAGGTGAGTGCTCGACGGTGGTAGCCGGCGATCAGGTGACGGCGCCGCCACCCGGGAAACCCTCACCGCGCACATCGTGGCGGGACCGCACACATGCCCGAGCATGTGTGCGGACCCCAGACGGTGTGTGCGGCCGCCCCGGCTCGCCGGCCGAGTTCGTCGTTCATGCAACCGATGGCCCGGCCGTTCCGTCCTGGAGTCATGCACCGCGCCACGCTCCCGCTGCTCGCACTGGCAGCGCTCACCCTGTCCGGCTGCTCGTCGGCGGCGGCCGCTCAGCCCGGGTCGGCCGCGCCGCCCGCCATCACCGCCCGCGCCACCGGGACCGTCGTCGCGGCGCCGGACACCGCCACGGTCGTGCTCGGCGTGGAGACCCGCGACCGCAGCGCGACCACGGCGCTCACCGCCAACTCCGACCGCGCCAACGCCGTGATCGGCGTGCTGCAGGGTGCCGGGGTGGCGCCCGCGGACATCCGGACGAGCCAGCTCAGCGTGTCCCCGACGACGGCGCCGGAGACCGGCCGGATCACCGGGTACGAGGTGAGCAACCAGGTCACGGCCACCCTGCACGACATCGCCGCGGCCGGCCCGCTGATCGACCAGGCCGCCGCGGCGGCGGGCGACGCGATCCGCGTCCAGTCGATCCAGTTCTCCATCGCGGACGAGAGCGCCGCGCGCGCCGACGCCCGGGCCGACGCGGTGCGCCGCGCGCTCACCCAGGCGCAGCAGCTCGCCGACGCCGCCGGCGTCGGTCTGGGGCCGGTGCGCTCGATCGTCGAGGTGTCCGGCCAGCCGCCGATGCCCTACCGCGCCGACGCCGGCGTCGCCCAGAAGGCCGTGCCGCTGCAGCCCGGTTCACAGGAGCTGTCGGTCACCGTGGAGGTCGTGCACGACATCGCGTGATCGCCCGGAATGCGCGGCCGTGTACTGCGTTGGTGGTGACATGGCCCTCACCCGTACCGACGGTCCCCTGTCCGCGGCCGCGCCCGCCACCGTCAACTACCGGATCGACGGACCGGCCCACAAGCTGCTCATGCACCCGTTCCCGCGCCGGGTACGCGCCGAGTCCGCCGGCCGCACGGTGCTCGACACCCGCCGCGGCGTGCTCGTCCACGAGACGGCCCTCCTGCCCCGGCTCTACGTGCCCGAGGAGGACATCGACCGGACCCTGTTCGTCCCGAGCGACCACACCACGCACTGCCCGTTCAAGGGCGACGCCACCTACCGGTCGCTGCAGGTGGGCGACCGGGTCGTCGAGAACGCGCTGTGGGCCTACCCCGACCCGGTGCCCGACGCGAAGTGGCTCGCCGGGTACGCATCGCTGTACTGGGAGGCCGCCGACGCGTGGTTCGACGAGGACGAGCAGGTGTACGCGCACCTCACCGACCCGTACACCCGCGTGGACGTGCGACCCACCAGCCGGCACGTCCGGGTGCTCGCCGGCGACACCCTCGTCGCCGAGTCGCACCACCCGCTCGTGCTGAACGAGACCGGCCTCCCCGCCCGGTGGTACCTCTCACCGGACGACGTGCGCGTGCCGCTGGAACCGACGACCACCCACACCCGGTGCCCGTACAAGGGTGAGGCGAGCTACTGGACCGTCCGGCTCCCGGACGGCCGCGAGCTCACCGACGCGGCATGGGCCTACCCGCACCCGTTGCCCGAGTCGTCCCGGATCGCCGGGCGCCTCAGCTTCCTGCACGACGACGTGACGGTCCTGGTGGACGGCGAGCCCGCATAGGTCGTGAGTGGATACGAGCGCTCCAGCACTCGTATCCACTCACGGGTGGGTTCAGTCGTCCTCGACCAGCAAGGCCTCGAGGGCCGGGAGGGCGGCGACGATCCGCTTCCGGTCCTCGTCGGCGAGGCGGACGAGGCGGCGGGCCACCAGGGCGGTGCGGTGGCTGCGCACCTCCGCCAGCCGCACGGCGCCCTCGTCGGAGAGGACGATCCGCACGCCGCGGGCGTCGTGGGGATCCGGGGTGCGGATCACCAGTCCCTGCTCGTCGAGCGAGGCGAGCACCCTGCTCATCGTCGGTGCCGTCACGGCCTCCCGGCGGGCCAGCTCGGACAGCCGTAACGGGCCGTGCTGCTCCACCGTGACCAGTGCGGACAGCTGCAGTGGCGGGATCGACTCCCGCCCGTCGATGCGGATGCGGCGGTGCAGGCGGCCGACGACGAGCCGCAGCCGGGCGGCGAGCTCGGTCTGCTCCTCGGTCGCCACGTCCTCGGTCTCCACGGACCCGGTGGTCATCGACACATGGTGCCAGGTGCCGTCGGAGCGCGTGCTCATACCTTGCGCAGTCGGATGCCGGTGACGTTGTGCTTGGGGCCTTTCCGCAGCACCAGGGTGGCGCGGCCGCGGGTGGGCAGGATGTTGCGCTCCAGGTTGGGCCCGTTGATCTCGGCCCAGATGCTCTCGGCGCGCGCGGTGGCGCCGGCCTCGTCGAGCGCCGCGTACCGGCGGAAGTACGACTCGGGGTCGCGGAACGCGGTCTCGCGCAGCCGCAGGAAGCGCTCGACGTACCAGCGGCGGATGTCCTCGGTGTCCGCGTCGACGTACACCGAGAAGTCGATGAAGTCGCTCACCGCGAGCGCGGGCCCACCCTCCCGGGACGCCTGCGCGGGCTGCAGGACGTTGAGACCCTCCAGCAGCAGGATGTCCGGCCGGTGCACGGTGGAACGCGCCCCGGGCACGATGTCGTACGTCAGGTGCGAGTACACGGGAGCCGACACCTCGGCCCGGCCCGCCTTGACCTCGGTGACGAACTGCAGGAGGGCCCGCCGGTCGTAGGACTCGGGGAAGCCCTTGCGCGCCATGAGCCCGCGCCGCTCCAGCTCCGCGTTCGGGTGCAGGAAACCGTCGGTGGTCACGAGCGCGACGCGCGGGTGCTGCGGCCAGCGCGCGAGCAGCAGCCGCATGAGCCTCGCCGTGGTCGACTTCCCCACCGACACCGACCCGCCGATCCCGATCACGAACGGGGTGCGCGCGGTGGTGGCGCGGAGGAACGTCCGGTACGCGCGGTACAGCCGCCCGCCCTCCTGCACGTGCAGCGTCAGCAGCCGGGACAGCGGGAGGTACACCTCCCGCACCTCGTCGAGGTCGACCTCGTCACCGAGGCTGCGGACCTGGTCGAGCTCGTCGGCGGTGAGCGGGAGCGGGATGTTCGCCCCGAGCCGGGCCCACGACTCCCGATCGAAGTCGACGAACGGCGACGAATCCTGCGGTGAGTCCTGCGAGGAATCCGGCGTTGACGAGTTCCGGGCCCCCTGCAGCTCTGGTGGGACCCATGTCTCGGGCAACGCACCGGTGCGAATGCCGCTCATCCGGTCAACCTAGATCTCGCGCGGCCGGATCGCCCCCGTTCGTGACCGGCGTGACTCCCGCGGGAACCCTCATCCGCGCGGTCATACACTGTGGCCTCCGCACCAGGAGGAACACGCCGTGCCCACCGCACGTCCCACCGAACCGGGCTGCAGTAGTCGGCCGGGTCCGACCCGGCGCCCGCTCACCTGCCCTGCTTCCTCCTGCGACAGTCCCCGCCGAGGCCGCGGATGACCGTCCTGCTCTCCGTCCTCGGCCTGGTCGCCGTCGCCCTGCTCACGCTCGGCACCGCGATCTCGGTGGCGTCGGAGTTCGCGCTCACCGCCCTCGAACGCAGCCAGGTCGACGCCCACGTCGCCGAGGTCGGCGACCGGCGGGCCCGGGCGGTGCAGCGGGCCCACCGCAGCCTGTCGTTCCAGCTGTCCGGCAGCCAGCTCGGCATCACGGTCACGACGCTGGCCACCGGCTACATCGCCGAACCGGCCATCGCGACGCTCTTCCGCCCGGGGCTCGCGGCCGTCGGGCTCTCCCCCGGGATCGCCGCCGGCACCGCCACGGTGCTCTCGCTGCTGCTCGCCACATGCCTGTCGATGGTGTTCGGGGAGCTCGTGCCGAAGAACCTCGCCATCGCGGGCCCGCTGCGCGTCGCCCGCGCCGTCGTCTGGCTGCAGAGCGGCTTCGCCCACGCGTTCCGGTGGCTCATCAACGGGCTC
Organism: Pseudonocardia wallangbongensis; assembly: GCF_054486945.1. Taxonomy (NCBI): domain Bacteria; kingdom Bacillati; phylum Actinomycetota; class Actinomycetes; order Pseudonocardiales; family Pseudonocardiaceae; genus Pseudonocardia; species Pseudonocardia wallangbongensis. Next base: position 611,926 of record NZ_JBRERS010000003.1, on the reverse strand, counting down.
AACGGCGCCGCCAACTCGGTGGTGCGCAGGCTCGGCGTCGAACCCGCCGAGGAGTTGCGCTCGGCCCGCTCGGCCCGCGAGCTCAGCTCGTTGGTCCGCACCAGCGCCCAGCACGGCACGCTCGATGCCGGCACCGCCACGCTGCTGGACCGGTCCCTGCGGTTCACCGACCGGGTGGCGGAGGACCTCATGACCCCGCGGGTCCGCGTCGAGTCGCTCGCCGCCGACGCCACCGTCGCCGAGATGGTGGCGCTGGCCCGGCGCAGCGGCTTCTCCCGCTTCCCCCTGCACAACGGTGACCCCGACGCCGTGCTCGGCGTCGTGCACGTCAAGCAGGCGTTCGGGATCGAGCCCGAGCGCCGGGGCTGCGTGGCGGTGGGCGAGCTGGTGCAGGAGGTGCCGACCGTGCCCGGGTCGCTCGACGGCGACGAACTGCTCACGCGGCTGCGCAGCTCCGGGCTCCAGCTCGCCGTGGTGGTCGACGAGTACGGCGGCACGGCCGGCATCGTCACCCTCGAGGACCTCGTCGAGGAGATCGTCGGCGACGTCCGCGACGAGCACGACCGCGCCGAGCAGGCCACGGTGCGCCCGCTCGGCCGCGGCAGCTGGCTGGTTTCGGGGCTGCTCCGGGACGACGAGGTGGCCGACGCCACCGGCTTCTCCATGCCGTCGGGCGCCTACGAGACGCTCGCCGGCCTCGTGCTCACGCGGCTCGGGCGCATCCCGGACGTCGGCGAGGAGGTCACCGTCGACGGGTGGCGGCTCACCGTCGTGCGCCGCGATCGCAACCGGGTCGCCGAGCTGCGGCTCGCCCGGCCGGGTGCCGAGGAGGGAACTTGACCTCGGACCTGTTCGCGCTGCTCGCCGCGATCGCGTTGCTGGCCGCCAACGCGTTCTTCGTCGGCGCCGAGTTCTCGTTGATCTCCGCGCGCCGCGACCGCCTGGAGGCGATGCCCGGTGCGGGCGCCCGCACCGTGCTGCGCGCCCACGCCGACCTGACCCGGATGCTCGCGGCGTCACAGCTCGGCATCACGATCAGCTCGCTGCTGCTCGGCCGCCTCGGCGAACCCGCCGTCGCCCACCTCATCGAACGCCCCATGGGCTGGCTCGGCCTCCCCGAGGCCCTCGTCGACCCGATCGCGTTCACGATCTCCCTCGCGATCGTCGTGGTCGCGCACATCCTGCTCGGTGAGATGGTGCCCAAGAACATCGCCATCGCCGGGCCGGAACGCACGGCGATCCTGCTGGTCCCGCCGTTCCTCCTGTTCACGACGGTGATGCGGCCGCTGATCGAGCTGTTCAACGTCATCGCGAACGGCGTGCTGCGCCTGCTGCGGGTGGAACCGCGCGACGAGCTGGAGTCGTCGTTCACCTCCGGTGAGCTCGCCGACCTCATCGCCGAGTCCGGCCGGGAGGGCCTGCTCGACGACGACGAGTCCCGCCGGCTCACCCGCACCCTCAGCTCCGCCGAGACCACCGTGGCCGACGTCTTCGTGCCCGTCTCCGAGGCCGTGATGCTCCCCGCCGAGCCCACCGTCGGCGACGTCGCCCACGCCGTCGCCGAGACCGGGTTCTCCCGGTTCCCCGTGCACGCCGCCGGCGGCGACCTCGCGGGGTACCTGCACGTCAAGGACATCCTCGATCTCGTCGACGACCCGGCGGCGGCCGTCCCGGGGCCGCGCGTGCGCACGCTGCCGGAGGTACCGACGTCCGCCCGGCTCGACGAGGCGCTCGCCGTGCTGCGGCGCGCGCGGGCCCACCTCGGGCGCGCCGTCGGCCCGCGCGGCGAGACCGCGGGGCTCGTGGCGATGGAGGACCTCGTCGAGCACTACGTGGGAGAGGTCAGGGACGCCACCCACGCCAACGAGCACCCGGCCTGACGGCCCGCTCCCCCGCTCGCGTCGGCGGCTGCGTCGTCGTGGCTGTTGTCGATCGTCAATCTTCGATTGACGATCAGTGGGCGTCAATGATTCGTTGACATAGAATGCGGGTGCCGTGCTCACCCCCGGCGGCGACGATGCCCGGGTGTTCATCCCCGGACTCCAGCTGTCCCGCCTCTTCTACGCCCAGGCGGTAGGCCCGCTCCTGGCCGACGTCCCACACTCCGCCGCGCGCATCGGATCAGGCTCCGAGGTCCTCGGCTTCGACACCCCCCGCTCGGCCGACCACGAGTGGGGCCCGCGCCTGGGGGTCTTCCTCTCCCCCGCCGACGCCGGCCGGATCCCCGAGCTGGACCGCCGCCTCGCCGAGCGCCTCCCCCGCACCTTCCACGGGTGGCCGACCCACTTCGAGCCGATCGAGGGCGACCGGATCGGTCGCATGGCCCCCACCGACGGCCCGGTCCGCCACCGCGTCGGGCTCTCGACCGTCGACGGGTGGCTCGCCGGGCTGGGCGTCGACCCGCGAGAGGGCATGCGGGCCCACGACTGGCTCGCGCTGCCCACGCAGACCCTCGCCGAGGCCACCGGCGGCGCGGTGTTCCACGACGGGCTCGGCGCGCTGGAACCCGTCCGAACGGCGCTGGCCTGGTACCCGTCCGACGTATGGCGCTACGTCCTGGCCTGCCAGTGGCGGCGCATCGCGCAGGAGGAAGCGTTCGTGGGCCGCGCGGGCGAGGTCGGGGACGAGCTCGGCTCCGCCGTCGTGGCCGCCCGCCTCGTCCGCGACCTCATGCGGCTGGCCCTGTTGCTGCACCGGCGCTACCCGCCGTACGGCAAGTGGCTCGGTAGCGCGTTCGCCGCACTCCCGGTGGCCGGCGCCCTCGACCCCGTCCTGCGGGGCGCCCTCGCCGCCACCGCATGGCGCGAACGCGAACGGCACCTCGGCGCGGCGTACGAGGCACTCGCGACCGTGCAGAACGACACCGGCCTCGCCGCGCCCGTCGACCCCACGACCCGGCCCTACTTCGGCCGCCCGTTCCAGGTGCTCAAGGCCGACCGCATCGCCGACGCCCTGCACGCCGCCGTCACCGACCCGGCGATCACCGCGCTCCCCCGCGTCGGCGCCGTCGACCAGCACGCCGACAGCACCGACCTCCTCACCGACACCACGCGGTGCCGGGCCGTCTCACGCGCCGCCCTCGCCTAGCGGCTCGCTCCCCCGCGGCCGCTGCCGCGGTCATCGATTCGTTGGCGATCCGATGGCGTCAATGATTCGTTGACGATGTTGGCGATGTTGGCGATGGGGTAGGAGTGGTTGCCGTCACACGTATCAGATCCGGGCCCCCGCCCCTCCTCGGTGTGGACGGGTGGGACTGGAGGGGGCCCGCCCGTCCACTCCTACCGGGGATCAGGACGAGAACGCCGACACCGGCGGGCAGCTGCAGACCAGGTTCCGGTCGCCGTACGCGCCCTCGATCCGGCGCACCGGCGGCCACACCTTCCGGTCGTGCACGCCCGGCGTCCCGCCCCTCGGGTACGCGGCGATCTCCCGCGTGTACGGGTGGTCCCACTTGTCCGCGAGGCACGCGGCGGTGTGCGGGGCGCCGCGCAGCGGGCTGTCAGTGACGGGCCACTCCCCCGCCGCCACCCGCTCGATCTCCTGCCGGATGCCGATCATGGCGTCGACGAACCGGTCGATCTCGGCGAGGTCCTCGCTCTCCGTGGGCTCCACCATGAGCGTGCCCGCCACCGGGAACGACATGGTCGGGGCGTGGATGCCGTAGTCGGCCAGCCGCTTGGCCACGTCGTCGATGGTCACGCCGGTCTCCTTGGAGATCCCGCGCAGGTCGAGGATGCACTCGTGGGCCACGTGGCCGCCCGCGCCCGCGTACAGCACCGGGTAGTGATCACGCAGCCGCGCGGCCACGTAGTTGGCCGCCGCCACCGCCGTGAGCGTCGCCCGCCGCAGGCCGTCGATCCCCATCAGCCGCAGGTACGCCCACGAGATCGGCAGCACGCCCGGGCTACCGTGCGGCGCCGCCGACACGGGCCCCACCTCGCCCCGCCCGGGCAGGAACGGCACCAGGTGCTCGGCCACCGCCACCGGGCCGACTCCCGGCCCTCCCCCGCCGTGCGGGATGCAGAACGTCTTGTGCAGGTTCAGGTGGCTGACGTCGCCGCCGAACGCGCCCGGCCGGGCCAGCCCCACCAGCGCGTTGAGGTTGGCGCCGTCCAGGTACACCTGGCCGCCCGCCACGTGCACCGCGTCGCAGACCTCCCGGACCCGCGCCTCGTACACCCCGTGCGTGGACGGGTAGGTGATCATCAACGCGGCCAGCGACGACGCGTGCTCTGCGATCTTGGCGTGCAGGTCGTCGAGGTCGACGTCACCGGTGGGCGCGGTGGCCACCACGACCACCCGCAGGCCCGCCATGACGGCCGACGCGGCGTTCGTGCCGTGCGCGCTGGCCGGGATCAGGCAGACGTCGCGGTGTCCCTCGCCGCGGCTGCGGTGGTAGGCCGCGATCGCGAGCAGGCCGGCGAACTCGCCCTGGCTGCCCGCGTTGGGCTGCAGCGACACCGCCGCGTAGCCGGTGAGCTCGGCGAGCCAGCGCTCCAGGTCGGCGATCAGCTCGAGCATGCCGGCGGCGTCCGCCCGGGGGGCGAACGGGTGCAGGTTCGCGAACTCCGGCCAGGTGATCGGCTCCATCTCGACGGCCGCGTTGAGCTTCATCGTGCACGAGCCGAGCGGGATCATCGTGCGGTCCAGCGCGAGGTCGGCGTCGGCGAGGCGGCGCAGCCAGCGCATCAGCGAGGTCTCGCTGCGGTGCTCGTGGAACACCGGGTGCGTCAGGTACTCCGACTCCCGGCGCAGGCCTGCGGGCAGGGCGTCGTCGGTGGCCGGGTCCAGCCGGACCGCGTCGGCGGCCACCCCGAACACCGTCCACAGCGTCTCCAGGTGCGCCACCGTGGTGACCTCGGAGCACGCGATGCCGAGCGTGTCGGCGTCGACCCGCCGCAGCGCGATCCCGGCGCCGTGCGCGGCGTCGGCGACCTCCTCGGCGCGGCCCGGCACCCGCACCCGCACGGTGTCGAAGAACTCCCCGTGCACGACCTCCACGCCGCCCGCCCGCAGCCCGGCCGCCAGCACCGCGGCCATCCGGTGGGTGCGCTGCGCGATCCGGCGCAGCCCCTCCGGGCCGTGGTACACGGCGTAGCAGGCCGCGACGACGGCGAGCAGCACCTGCGCGGTGCAGATGTTCGAGGTGGCCTTCTCGCGGCGGATGTGCTGCTCGCGGGTCTGGAGCGCCAGCCGCAGCGCGGGATGCCCGTCGGCGTCCCGGGACATGCCGACCAGCCGCCCGGGCAGCTGCCGGGCGTGCGTCTCGTGCACCGACAGGTAGCCCGCGTGCGGGCCGCCGAACCCGAGCGGCACGCCGAACCGCTGCGTGGTGCCCACGACCGCGTCCGCGCCCAGCTCGCCGGGCGGGGTGAGCAGGGTGAGCGCCAGCAGGTCCGCCGCCACGGCCACCAGCGCCCCGCGCTCGTGCGCGGCCGCGATCAGCGCAGAGGGGTCGCGGACGGCTCCGGAGGCGCCCGGGTAGCTCAGGAGCAGCCCGAACAGCTCGCCTTCGGGGAGGCCGTTCTCCAGATCCGCGACGACGAGGTCGATGCCCAGCGGCTCGGCCCGGGTGCGCAGCACGTCGAGCGTCTGCGGGAGCGTGTCGGCGTCCACCACGAAGCGCGGGGAGCGGGCCTTCCCGGCCCGGCGCAGGAGCGTCATCGCCTCCGCCGCCGCGGTGGCCTCGTCCAGCAGCGACGCCCCGGCCACCGGGAGGCCGGTGAGGTCGGCCACCACCGTCTGGAACGTCAGCAGCGCCTCGAGCCGCCCCTGGCTGATCTCGGGCTGGTAGGGCGTGTAGGCGGTGTACCAGGCCGGGTTCTCCAGCACGTTCCGCCGGATCACCGGCGGCGTGACCGTGCCGGCGTAGCCCAGACCGATCATCGGGACGGTCACGGTGTTGCGCGCGGCGAGCGCCCGCAGCTCGGCGAGCACCTCGGTCTCGGAGGCCGCGGGCGGGAGCGTGGACGGGACCCGCTCCTGATTCCGGATGCTGTCGGGCACGGCCGCGGCGGCGAGCTCGTCGAGCGAGGAGGCGCCGATGGCCGCGAGCATCGTCTGCAGCTCGTGCGGGCGGGGCCCGATGTGGCGGTCGGCGAACGGGGTACCGCGCTCCAGATCGGAGAGTGTGGGTCGGTCGGACACGAGATCCTCCAGGCGGAGCGGGCGGCGGGCCAGGGTGGAACCACCCTCCCCCTCTGTCCCCGCCCGGCGACCGGGCGCCTGAGAGATTCGCCCCGTGAGAAGGAGCTTTCCCCGTCGGCGGACGGGCATGCCCGTCGCTTTCCAGAGGCGTCTCACCTGCGCGGTCCTGGTGCCTGAGAGGTTCCGGGGAGGAGTTGCTCCTTCGGCGCCCGGCCGGGCCGGGCTCTCCCGCGCGGGTTCGGCGACTACGCGGCCGATGTTACCGCTGCGCCCCCTCACCGACCCCCGCGGCACGCGGTCCGCGCGCCAGGATGCGGCGGGCGTTCTCCGCGGAGAAGAACTCGGCGGGCGAGGTCACCCCGGCCGCCACCCGCGTGAACCCGTCCATCGCGTCCCGGTCGGTGCTCACCGCCGCGAGCAGCCGCGACAGGTCGGGCGGCGGTGGCTCCAGGGACGCGATGCCGGCGGTGAACTCGTACATGGCCCGGACGTGCGCGTCGCGGGCCGACTGGTAGTCGCGCAGCGCCTCCTCGAACGGGCGGGCCCCGGAGAGCGCCTCGTGCAGCGCGGCCGCGCACCGTTCGGCGTCCCGGAACGCGTCCTGGATCCCCTGGCCGGTGACGAAGTCCGTGTTGTACCCGGCATCGCCGACGAGCGCCCAGCCCGACCCGAACGGCCTGCGGAAGTAGTTCGGCACGGCCGTGCCCGCGAGGCGCGACACCCGCCGGGCGGCGCGCACGCGCTCGTCGAAGGCGGGGACCGCGCCGATCGTGGCGAGGTAGTTCCCCTCCACGTCCGTGCGGTTCGCCGCGAGCTCCCGGTAGGGCCAGCCGGCGATGACGAGCGTGAGGTCGTCGTTCGTCGGCCACGCGGCGAACGCACGGCCCGGACGGTCGTAGGTCTCGAAACGCCCGCCCATGGGCAGGCCGCTCCAGTAGGCGTAGTAGCCGCAGAGCAGTCGCGGCTTCTCGTGGTACTGCTCGGGCCGCACGGTGCGGGCCACCAGCGAGTGCAGGCCGTCGGCCCCGACCACGACCCGCGCCCGCTCGACGACGTCCCGCCCACCACCGCCCTGCCCGCGCACGCCCACGACGCGGCCGTCCTCGACGAGGATCTCGGACACGGTGAACCGCTCCCGCACCTCCGCGCCCGCCGCCACGGCGGCCTCCACGAGCACGGTGTCCAGGACCGTCCGCCGCGGGGCGTACGCGGTGCCGGGGCTCCCGGTGATCGTGAACGGGCCGAAGTCGAACGCGTACGTGTCGATCGGAGGGCAGCCCGCGACCGCCCGGTCCAGGAGGCCCCAGCGCCGCAGTGCCGCCACCCCGGGCGCGTGCACGATGTGCGTCGAGAGGGTGTCGCTCGGGAAGCTCGCCCGGTCGACGACCAGGACGCGGTGGCCCGCCCGGGCCAGGTGCATGGCGGTGGGCGACCCGGCGCACCGTGCTCCCACCACGATCACGTCGTGGCGGTTCATCCGACGGCCGCCGTCCGCAGCGCGGCCTCCAGCGCCTCGACGAACGCGTCGGGCCGGTCGAGCGCCGGATCGTCGCCCGCGTCCTCGACCACGTGCAGCGGCCAGCCGTGGCGGGTGCTCGCGGTCTCGGCGACGTGGAGCGGGGTGGCGAGGTCGTGCCGGCCCCAGATCAGCGTGGTGGGCACGTCGATCGCCGCGAGGTGCTCGGGCGGGATCTGCGGGGCGAACTCGCCGATGAGGCCGCCGAGTGCCGCCTGCACCCGATCGTCAGCGGCCAGCGCCACCGCGTAGGCCGCGAACGAGTCCCAGCGCATCCCCGTGTCCCGGCGGATCCGGTCGAGGTCGAAGGCGCACAGGTCCATCAGGCGCTCGTACGACCGGGTGGTCGGCGCGCCGAGGAAGCGGTGCAGGGCGATCCCGAACCGCGGGTCGGGGTCGAACGCGGTGAGCCCGAGCGTGTCGACGAGCACCAGGGCGGCGAGGCCGCCGCGGTTGCCGGCGGCGTAGCGGGCCGCGACGGCGCCGCCGACGGTCCTCCCGACCAGCACCGGGGGCGCCGGGCAGGTCTGCTCGATGAGCTCGTCGAGCCAGCCGAGCACGCGTTCCGCGTCGAGCAGGCCCCTGTCCACCCGCGACTCACCGTGGCCGGGCAGGTCGGGCACGACCAGGTGGTGGGTCGCCGCCAGCCGGGGCAGCACGGGGAGCCAGGTGGCGGCGAACTCCCCCGGACCGTGCAGCAGGACCATCGGGGGGCCCTCGCCGCCGCCCTCGAGCATCGCGGTCGACACCCCGGCCAGGTGTCGCCGCCGCTCACCGACCGGCAGCCCGGCCAGCAGGGTCTCCCGTGCGCGCTGCCTCACGTCCATGACGACCTCCCGCGTCTCGAGCGCACGACCGTAGGGAGGGCGCCCGGCGGGGCTCATCGGGCGAAGCACCCACGCCGGAGGATGGGTGGATCTGTGTACGGGTCACACGAGGCGGTTCTCGTAGGCGTAGGCCGTCGCCGCCGCGCGGGACGACACCTCGAGCTTCGTGAAGATGTTGCTCACGTGCCGGGCGACGGTCTTCTCGCTGAGGAACAGCTCCGTGGCCACGGCCCGGTTCGTCATCCCCGTCGCCACCAGGCGCAGCACCTGCACCTCGCGGCCGGTGAGCGGACCGGCCCCGGCCACCCTCGAGAACGCCCGCACCCGGTTCGCGTCCGGCACGGCACCGAGCTGCTGGAACACCAGGCGGGCCGCGTCGAACTCCATCTCGGCCGAGTCCGGATCCCCGAACTGCCGGCAGGCGAGTCCCATCAGCACGCGGACACGGGCCGCCTCGTACGGTGCGTCGAGGTCCCGCCATGCGCGCCACGCCCGGCGCAGCACGTCCGCGGCATCCGGGTCGCGCCCGGCGACCCGGACGGCACCCGACGCGTGCCACGCCATCGCCTGCAGCAGCGGCGCGCCCACCCGGTCGGCGATCGCCTGGAGCTCGTCGACACCGGCACGTGCGGCGGCGAGGTCGCCCGTGGCGATCATCACTTCGACGTGGGCGGCGAGCAGGCGGGACCGGACCGCCGCGGGCGGCACGGGCTCGATCGCCATGGCCCGCCGCAGCGCCTCGAACCGGACCGCCCCCAAAAGCGCGCGGCGCAGCATGGCGGCCGCCGCCTCGACCTGGCCCTGGGCCGTCCGCAGCAGGGCCAGGCCGGGCTGCGGTTCCGGGATCCAGCGGCTCGCCTGCCGGTAGGCCTGCTCCGCCTGGCCGAACTCCCCGCGCAGCCGGTGCACCTCGGCGAGCTGGTAGAAGGCCGCGCCGGCGGCCGGGTGGCCACCCAGGCCGGCGCAGGCCGACTTCGCCTCGTCGAGCGCGTCGGACCACGCCCCGTGCCGGAGCATGATCTCCGACCGGTGCACCAGGCACTGGCCGCGGTAGGGCACCAGGTCCGGCTGCGCCTCGCACCAGCGGGTCAGCGCCAGCGTCCACTCCTGGGCCCGGCGCAGGTCGAACACCTCTTGGCAGGTTTCGATGACGGCGCAGTAGAGGATCCCGGTGAAGATCGGCGAGACCTCCTCGGACGTCACCGCGACCATCACCTCGTCCAGCAGCGCCAGCGCGGGACCGGTTCGGCCCGCCGCCACCAGCGCCTGGCCCACGCCGAGCCTGCCCAGCGCCAGCAGGTCGGGGTCCCCGAAGCGCTCGCCGATCGCAGCCGCCTCACCGGACGCGGCTTCGGCGGCGGCCGGGTCGCCCCCGACCAGGTGCTCCAGCGCGGCCGGGACGAGCAGGTACCCGCGCTCCGCGCAGTCCCCCCGCTCGTCGAGCAGCCGTCGCGCCCGGGCGAGCCAGCCACCGCTGCGCGCGGCCTCGCCCCGGAGCAGGAGCAGGATCGCCAGCCTGGTCGCGTGCCGCGCGGCACGGGCCGGGTCGGTGCCCGCGCACTCCCGGCACGCGCGCGCGGACAGGTCGTCGCCGGCGCCGTCGCGCCCGGTGAGGTACGCCGCGGTGACCCACAGCTCGAGGTCGTCCGGCCGGAGCGCCGACTCCCGGTCCGCCGCGCCCAGCAGCTCGAAGGCCTCGGCCCACCGCCGGAGCCGGTACGCCTGGCGGGCCCGCTCCCCGAAGTCCGCGCTCTCGGCCACGGCACCCGGTGAGGTCAGCTGATGGCGCGCCGCGCCCGGCGGCGGGACAGCTCGTCCTCGGGCGCGTCGTCGACGCTGCCGCCGTCGGCCCGCTCCACCGGGAAGTCCTTGATGGACCCGCTGATCTCCTTCATGGCCCCGCCGACCGCGATGCCGAAGACACCCTGGCCCCCGCGCAGCAGGTCGACGACCTCCTCCGGCGAGGCGCACTCGTACACGGTGGTGCCGTCGCTGAACAGCGTGATGCCGGCGAGGTCGCGGATGCCGCGGCGACGCAGGTGCTCGACGGCCACGCGGATGTTCTGCAGCGACACCCCGGCGTCCAGGAGCCGCTTGACGACCTTCAGGACGAGCACGTCCTTGAACGAGTACAGCCGCTGCGAGCCGGAACCCGCTGCGCCGCGGATCGACGGGACGACGAGCCCGGTGCGCGCCCAGTAGTCCAGCTGCCGGTAGGTGATGCCGACGACCTGGCAGGCGGTCGGCCCGCGGAAGCCGACGAGCTGGTCGGGCAGGCCGTCGAACCCCTCTCCGAGCAGTGGATCGGGGAAGAGCTCGCCCTGCTCGGGCGCGCCGGACGGCGGCTGCTCCACCGAACTCCTTCCGCCGGAGCCCGGCTCCGAGGACCGGGGGGTCTGCCGGAGCCGACGGGCTGAGAGAAACCGACGATATGAGCAGGCGAGCGCCCGGTCAACGCGGCACGCCGCCCGGGTGAACCCGGGGGCGCCCCGGGGTCAGGGCTGGGCGCCCCGGAAGTCCTCGGGGGAGATCGAGTCGAGGAACTCGCGGAACTTCTCGACCTCGTCCTCCTGCTCGTCCGGGATGATCAGTCCGGCCTCGGCGAGCACGCTCTCCTCGGCGTGGATCGGCACCCCGATCCGCAGCGCCAGCGCCACCGAGTCGCTCGGCCGCGCCGACACCGTGATGCCGCCGTCGAACACCAACTCCGCGTAGAAGGTGCCTTCCTGCAGGTCCGTGATCCGCACCTGCTCGAGGCGACGCCCCAGGGCGTTGATCACGTCCTTGAGCAGGTCGTGGGTGAGCGGCCGGGCCGGCTTGACGCCCTGCTGCTCCAACGCGATCGCCGTGGCCTCGACCGACCCGATCCAGATCGGCAGATAGCGATCGCCCGTGGTCTCCCGCAACAGAAGGATCGGCTGGTTGGCGGGGAGTTCGACCCGTACACCCACGACGCGCATCTCGCTCATCGCACTGCTCCTCCTCGCGATCCTGCGCTTCCCGACTCCTCCTCGCGATCCTGCGCTTCCCGACGCTACACGGCGCACCCCGTCGGCGCCCGACTCCGGACGGGTCGCGGCGCGGCGGCAGCGGGTGGACCGGAGGTCAGCCCCTCGCCCCGGACTCGCGCGGCCCGGTGAGGAACACCAGCCGGAACTTCCCGATCTGCACCTCGTCCCCGTTGGCGAGCACGGCGGTGTCGACCGGCTCCCGGTTGACGTACGTGCCGTTCAGGCTGCCGACGTCCACGACGACGAACTCACCGGCGTCGCTGCGGAACTCCGCGTGGCGGCGCGACACGGTGACGTCGTCGAGGAAGATGTCGCTGTCCGGGTGGCGTCCCGCACTGGTGGACGGCCGGTCGAGCAGGAACCGCGAGCCCGCGTTGGGGCCGCGCTTGACCACCAGCAGGGCGGAGCCGGCAGGCAGCGACTCGACGCCGGAGACCGGCTGGTCCTGGCCCGTGGACTCGGCCTCGGAGAGGAAGTCCGCACGGAAGACCGATGTGGTCTCCGGGGATCGCTCCGGGGGCACGCCGGGCCCGTCGTTCGTGGTCACCTCGGGGTCTCCTCCTGGTGGGTGGGCGGGTGTGGTGCCCTGCTCTGGATGCAGTCAGTGTGACGCCGTTCGGGCGAACCCGCGCGGTGGCGTCGGATCCGGCAAACCTACCGTGCGACGGCGGGCCCGGAAGGCCCGGTCAGCTCCCCGTCAGCTCCCGGTACGCCGCCGCGTCGAGCAGGTCGTCGGGAAGCCCCGGCGCGTCGCCGGAGAGCCGGACCTCGAACATCCAGCCCTCCTCGTACGGGCCGGAGTTGACGAGCTCGGGGTTGGCGTCCAGGGCGTCGTTGACGGCCGCGACGGTGCCGGCGACGGGCGAGTAGATGTCCGAGACCGACTTCGTGGACTCGACCTCGCCCACGGCCACTCCGGCCGTGACCTCCTCGCCGACGGAGGGCAGCTGCACGAACACGACGTCGCCGAGCTGGGACTGGGCGTGGTCGGTGATGCCGATCCGAACCACCCCGTCCCCCCGGTCACGCACCCACTCGTGGGCGTCGGTGTAGCGGAGGTCCTCGGGGATCACGCGGTGAGCCTAGTCCCCGCGTGGGGCCCCTCCCCCGACACCCGCCCGATCCGCCGGCGTGCGCAGCGCCCGGACGAACTGGGCCAGGTAGAGGGCACCGGTGTACAGGTAGAGCACCGTCCCCCACACCGCGAACGCGTAGGCGAACGGGCGGGCGAGGTCGGCGAACCACCCCTGCGCCTGCGCGGCCAGCAGCAGCGGGAACGCGTACAGCAACAGGAACGTGGCGCCCTTGCCGAGATAGGTGACCTGGTACGGCCCGTACCCGCGGGAGCGCAGCACCGGGAGCGTGGCGGCGAGCAGGAGGTCGCGGGCCACGAGCGCGATCACCGCCCACCAGGGCACGACGTCACGCACGCCCAGCGCCACCAGCGCGGCGAGGACGTACAGCCGGTCCACCGCCGGGTCCAGGAGCGCGCCGAGCGCGCTGTACTGGTCCAGCAGGCGGGCGAGCTTGCCGTCGAGCCAGTCGGTGATCCCGCCCACGGCCAGCACGACGACCGCCCAGATGTCGGCACCCCACGCCGCCCCGCCGGGCACCAGCAGGAGGTACAGGAACACCGGGACCCCGGCCAGCCGCAACGCGCTGAGCAGGTTGGGCACGGTCAGCACCCGGTCGCGGCAGACCTGTGCCAGCAGGCTGGTCAGGGACGGTTCGGGCACCCGGCGAGCCTACTGAGGCACGTCCCCACCGGCCTAGGAGCGCCTAAAAGGGGCCTGGATCGCCGCTCGAGCCGAAGCCCAGGGCCCGACGGGCATGATCGGCCGCACCGATCCGCTGATCAAGCAGCTCGGTGGGCGAGCGGCTGCGTGAAGACCGCCGCCGCAGCGGTCTCGTCGTGAACTCGGTGCGGGAGCGGGCATCGCGTCGCCGAGCGCCCGTGAACCGAAGCCGCGGGTCATCGCCGCGTGCGGCCCGGCCGGCCCTGGCGCCTCCGAGCGCCGCCTCGCTGCGGGGCCGCGCCGGGGACCGGGGCATCGGTGCGATGCGTCCGCCTTGCGAGGCGACCGCCCCTCCTGACGCCACGTCGCGCCCCGTGCCGACGCGAGGCACGATGCAGTGATGGACGCTTCGACCCTCCGGGAAGTTCAGACCCCGCTGAAGGCCCGCTACCGCGAGGAGCCGGCCGCCGCGGTCGTCACCCTCACCGCGGACGGTGAGCTGGACGGCACCGGTGTCGCCTGCCGGGTGCGCACGGCCACCACGCTCGCCGAGGCGGGCCTGCACCCGGCCACCGGCGGCGACGGCACGCAGCTGTGCTCCGGCGACATGCTGCTCGAGGCGCTCGTGGCCTGCGCGGGCGTCACGCTGCGCGCCGTGGCGACGTCGCTCGGCCTGGAGGCGGGAGGCACCGTGCACGCCGAGGGCGACCTGGACTTCCGGGGCACGCTCGGCGTCGACAAGGAGGCGCCGGTCGGGTTCCGCGAGATCCGCCTCCGGTTCGACCTCGACACCACCGCGAGCGAGGACGAGGTCGCGACGCTCATCCGGCTCACCGAGCGGTACTGCGTGGTGCTGCAGACGCTGAAGTCCTCGCCGGCCACGTCGGTGAGCGTGCAGGCGTGATCGGCGCCCACGCGCTCCTGCGGTCGCTCGCGGCGAGCGGGGTCGACACCTGCTTCGCCAACCCCGGCACGTCCGAGATGCACTTCGTCGCCGCGCTCGACGGGGTGCCCGGGATGCGCGCGGTGCTCACCCTGTTCGAGGGCGTCGCCACCGGAGCCGCCGACGGGTACGCCCGGATGGCGGAGCGGCCGGCCGCCACCCTGCTGCACCTCGGCCCCGGCCTGGGCAACGGCCTGGCCAACCTGCACAACGCCCGCCGGGCCGGCACACCCGTCGTCAACGTGGTCGGCGACCACGCCACCACCCACGCGAAGTACGACGCACCGCTGCAGTCCGACATCGCCGCGATCGCCGGCGCGGTGTCCGGCTGGGTGCGCGAGAGCACGCTCACCGCCGAGATCGGCGCGGACGCGGCCGCGGCGGTGGCCGCCGCCCGGGCCGGGCAGGTGGCCACCCTGGTGCTGCCCGCGGACGTCAGCTGGGACGAGGGCGGGGAACCGGCGCCCGGCCCGGACCCGGTCGCGGCCCCGCCCCGCGCCGAGCCGGACGCGATCCACGCCGCCGCCGAGGCGCTCTCCTCCGGGGAGCCGTGCGTCCTGCTCGTCGGGGGCGACGCCACCCGGGCCGCCGGGCTCGCCGCCGCCGACCGGATCGCCGCCGCCACCGGTGCCCGGGTGCTCGCCGAGACGTTCCCCACCCGCCTCGAGCGCGGGGCCGGGATCGCGCCCGTCGACCGGCTGGGCTACGTCGTCGACGTGGCGGTGCGGCAGCTCGCCGGGGCACGCCACCTCGTGCTGGTCGGTGCCCGCTCGCCGGTGTCGTTCTTCGCCTACCCCGGGAAGGAGTCGGATCTCGTACCCGCGGGATGCCGCGTCCACGCCGTCGTGCCGCGCGAGGGCGCCGTCACGGGTGGGACCGCCACCGCCGCGCTCGAGGAGCTCGCCGACCTGCTCGCCCCGGGCACCGCGCCGCGCCCGGCGCCCGCCGCCCGGCCCGGCCTGCCCAGCGGCCCGCTCACCGTCGAGAGCGCCGCAGCCGTGGTCGGGGCCCTGCTACCGGAGGGCGCCGTCGTCGTGGACGAGTCGGTGACCTCCGGCCTCGGCCTCCCCGCGGTCACGGCGGGCGCGCCACCCCACGACTGGCTCACGCTCACCGGCGGCGCGATCGGATACGGCCTCCCGGCCGCCACCGGGGCCGCCGTGGCGTGCCCGGACCGGCCGGTGTGGTGCCTGCAGGCCGACGGCAGCGCCATGTACACGATCTCGGCGCTGTGGACCCAGGCCCGGGAGGGCCTGGACGTGACCACGCTCGTCTACCACAACAGCGCCTACGCGATCCTGCGCATGGAGCTCCTGCAGACCGGGGCCGCCGAGCAGCTCACGGGCGACGGCGCACGCGCCAGGTCGCTGCTCGACCTCGGCCGGCCCGACCTCGACTTCGTGGCGCTCGCCGCCGGGATGGGCGTGCCCGGGGAGCGGGTCACCACCGCCGACGGGCTCGCCGCCGCGCTGCGTCGCGCCGCCGCGGAGCCGGGGCCGCACCTCGTCGAGGCGATGGTGCCGCCCCTGGTGCCCTGATCTGGCCTTTCCCACCCCCGCGAGGGTCCGTTCACCGCGGCGATCATGCGCTTCGTCGTTCGCGCCCGACCGGTCGGCCCGCCGCCCGACCCCTGGACGTACAGTGTGTCCCGCGTAACGCTGCGTCCGCATCGGCGCTGCCGGTCGGCGCGGTGTTCGCTGCGTGCTCTCATGACCTGACGCTCAAGTTCGCTCGTCCCGGGATGCGTGATGACGACAACGGTCGAGGACTGCGGGTCCGTCGACCATGCCGTCGCGGTGCCTGTGAGCGACGAGCAGCTGTGGCAGATCTCCGCCGCGTTCCTCGCCCACGGGCTCGTACGGGGCGAGCACGTCATCTACTTCGACGACGGCACCTCCGACCGAGTCCTCGAACGGATGACCGACGACGGCGTCGCGGTGGCCGGGCCGCTGCGCGAGGGCCGCTTCACCATCGTCCCCAGCGACGGGCACCGCTCACCCCACGAGGTCGCCGAGACGGTGCGTTCCACCGTCGACGCCGCCCTCGCCGCCGGCTACCCGGCCGTCCGCATCACCGGCCGGCTCACGTTCGTGGCGAAGCACGGGGGCGGCGAGTCCGGCGTGCGCGAGTCCGGCATGGCCGACTACGACCGGGTCATCGAGGAGGTCGTCCGCCACCGGCCGGCACACGTCCTGTGCATCTACGACCGCTCCCGCTACCCGGAGGAGGTCGTGGAGGCGGTGCGGGCCGCGCACCGCACCGAGGTCGTGGCTCCCGCCATCTACGACGACGGCCTCCTGCGGATCACCGCCCTCGGCGCCGGCTCCGCACGGGTCGCGGGCGAGGTCGACCACAGCAACCGGCCGCGCATCCGCAGCTTCCTCGAGGGCGCCCTCGACAGGGCGCTGCGCCTCCCGGACGCCCCCACCGACATCAGCCTCGACCTCTCCTCGCTGCGGTTCCTCGACGTCGCGGGCGCCGTCGGGCTCGTCCACGCCGCGGAGGAGTTCCCCAACGCCCACCGGCTGGTGCTCACCGGGGTCCGGCCCCGCGTGCAGCGCGTGCTCGACCGGTGCGGCGCACCGTTCGCCACCCAGCTCGTCGTGCACAACCGCAGCGATCGACAACCGCCCGACCAACCGCCCGCCGACCAACGCCCGGACGAAGACCCCCACGACGACGAACCCCAGAACGAGCTCACCGTGAACGAACAGGCCCAGCGCCCACAACCCGCCGGCGAAGACCCCGCGAACAGGCAGACCCCGGACGAAGGGGCGCGCAACGCGCAGGCGCCCGCATGAGGATCGAGACCACCCGCTCGGCCAACGCCGTCCGGCTCGAACACGCCGCCGGGTTCCACGCCTCCACCGCCGACCTGCTCGACCAGCTCGCCCCACTCGTGGAGCAGGCGCTGCAACGCGACGAGCCCCTCGCCACGGCCCTGCAGCCGGCCACGGAGCGGGCGCTCGGCGACCGGCTCGACCCCGCGCTCACCTCCGGGCACCGCGTGGTCCGCCTGCGGCCGCCGGACGGCAGCCCGGCCGGCGCGTCCGCACAGACGCTCGCCGCCCGGTGGGCCCTCGAGCTGCGCGCGATGAGCGTCGCGCAGGCGCGCCCGGTCACCGTGTTCAGCGAGCACGCGGCGGCCTTCGACGGAGCCGACGGGCGCTTCTGGACCGAGCTCGACGCCGCCCTCAACGTCGCGCTCGCCGACCTGCCGGTGCGCGTCACCTGCTTCTACCCGGAGCTCCCGCTGCACCTGGAGATCCTCGACGGGGCCCGGCGCAACCACCCGCTCCTGCTCACCGAGGGCGAGCTGCGGCACAACTCCGGCCATCACGACCCGCGCGCCGTGCTCGCCCAGCGCCCTGCCGCCCAGCCGCCCCTGCTCGGGCCGCCGGACGTGCGGATGCCGTTCAGCGCGTGGCAACTCCACGAGGTGCGCACCACCGTCGAGGAGGCGCTGTCGGGCCGCGGCTACGAGCGCGAGCGGGTCGAGGACGTCGTCCTCGCCGTCAACGAGCTGGCCACCAACGCCGTCGAGCACGGCACGCCCGAGGCACACCTGTCGCTGTGGACCGGACAGAGCGGGCTGCTCTGCGAGATCGACGACGGCGGCACCCTCCGCGACCCGTTGCCCGGGCTGCAGGCCCCCCATCCGGCCGAACCCCGCGGGCGGGGCGTGTGGATCGCCCGGCAGCTCTGCGACTCGCTCCACGTGTGGGCGGACGGCCGAGGCACCCACGTTCGGGTGCACGCCACCCCATGAGTAAGATGGCCCATGACTCGCACGTCACCCGGACGGCCGCAGAGCAGCCGGAAGTGTGACGAACATGCCCCTTGGCAAGGCGGTCGCTCGAGAGAACACTTCTTCGCGGACTCGGGCGCTGTCATGCTGCCCACGGGTCCCTGCGAGCTTTCAGCCCGGGCACTTCACACATGGGACGATCATGTCTGACGATCAGCGACGACCTCGCACGACTCAGGCGCACCCGGGCGCACGGCACGCGGTGCGCGTGCTGGGGGCCTTCACCCTCGTGTCGGACGGATCCGCCGTCCCGCTCGGGGTCGACTCGCGCAGGCTCGTCGCCTACCTCGCCGTGCACCCCCGCCCGCAGGAGCACGCCGCGCTCGCTGCCGACCTGTGGCCCGGCGTCCCCGCCGCAGCCGCCCGGCGGCTACTGGCCGACGCGGTCACCGCCGTCGGCATCCCCACGCTCTTCACAGACGACGACCCCACCGGGCCGCTCGCCCTCGCCGCGGACGTCGAGGTCGACCTCGCCGACGCGCTGGGCCTCGTACGCGCCCTGCCCGAGATCCCGGCCACCGACAGCCCGGACATCGGGCTGCTGTCGGCCGACATCCTGCCCGGCTGGACCGCCGCCTGGATCGCCGTGGAGCGCGAACGGTTCCGCCAGCTGCGGCTGCACGCCCTCGAGGAGCGCAGCCTGCGCCTGTCCGCCGCCGGCCGGCACGCCGCCGCCGTCACGCTCGCCGAGATGGCGGTGCGCGCCGCACCGAGCCGGGAGAGCGCCCGCCGGGCCCTGATCGAGGCGCACCTCGCGCAGGGCAACATCGCCGCCGCCGTCGCCGAGTACGACGCGTACGAGGAGCTGTTGCGTTCCAGCGTCGGCGGGCCCGCCTCCAGCGGCCTCGACGCGCTCTTCCCGCCGTCGCCGGTGTGGCCGGTGCTGCGGGCCCGGCGCCCGATGCCGCGCTCGGCCGTACAGCTCCCGGCGCTGCGCGCGGTCCGGGGTGCCGTCGGCGGCACCCGCAGGCTCGTCTCGGGTGGCGGGCCTTCGCGCCCGTACTGATCTGCGGTTTTTCCGTGTTCGGGACCCGCGTGATCGGGTACCCGGCCGTCATGAAGCGCGGCGACGGCAACGAGCTGACCGGCCTCGAGAAGCTCGCCTACAAGCCGATCGGGCTGATCTTCGGGCTGATCGGCGGCCTGCTCGCCGGCAAGGTGTTCGGGATGGTGTGGAAGAGGATCTCGGACGAGGACGAGACCCCGCAGCCCCTGTCCGACGCCTACAGCACCCGCGAGGTGCTGCTCGCCGCCACGCTCCAGGGCGCGATCTTCGGGCTGATCAAGACCGCGGTGGACCGGTACGGGATGAAGGGCGTCCGGCGCTTCCTGGACACCCCGCGCCCGCCGGCCCGCCGGCCCGTCGAGGTGTCGACGGATGCCGGGCAGGGCCGAGCGTACGTGGGGTCGTGAGTCAGGCCAGACCGCGCAGGCGCGGGAGCACGTCCTCGGCGAACTGGGAGAGGAAGCGCTCCTGGTCGTGCCCCGGGCCGTGGAACACGAGGTGGTTGAGCCCGGCGTCGACGTAGGGCTTGATCTGCGCCACCGCCTCGTCCGGGTCGGAGGCCACGATCCAGCGCTTCGCGACCTGCTCGATGGGCAGTTCGTCGGCAAGGCGTTCCATCTCCACGGCCGAGTCGACGCTGTGCTTCTGCTCGGCCGTGAGCGACAGCGGCGCCCAGAACCGGGTGTTGGCGAGTGCCCGGTCGGGGTCGCGGTCGTAGGACAGCTTGATCTCGATCATCCGGTCGACCTCGGCGGGGTCGCGTTCGGCCGCCGCAGCGCCCTCCTCGACGGCCGGGATGAGCTTCTCCGTGTAGAGGTCCATGCCCTTGCCCGAGGTGCAGATGAACCCGTCGCCCGAGCGGCCCGCGTACCTGGCCACCACCGGGCCGCCCGCGGCCACGTACACCGGCACCGGCTGCTCGGGCCGGTCGTAGATGGTGGCCCCGACGGTGCGGTAGTACTCGCCCTCGAACGACACCTCCCCCTCGGTCCACAGCTGCCGCATCAGCCGGATCGACTCGCGCAGCCGCGCGAACCGCTCCTTGAACTCCGGCCACTCCCGGCCGGACACCGCGATCTCGTTGAGCGCCTCACCGGTGCCCACGCCGAGCATCACCCGCCCCGGGTACAGCAGGCCCAGGGTGGCGAACGTCTGGGCGAGCACCGCCGGGTTGTAGCGGAACGTCGGCGTGAGCACGGACGTGCCGACCAGCACCCGCGACGTGCGCTCCCCCACGGCCGCGAACCACGCGAGCGACGCGGGCGCGTGCCCGCCCTCGTGCCGCCACGGCAGGAAGTGGTCCGACGTCACGACGCTGTCGAGGCCCACCTCCTCGGCCCGGACCGCGTACTCCACCAGCTCCCGCGGCGCGAACTGCTCCGCCGAGGCCTTGTACCCGATCCTCAGTTGCCGCCCCGGATCTTGCTGCGCTGACGCCACGATCCCGCCTTCCGATCGATCAACCTTCACCGCCCAGCCTGCCACTGGACTTCAACCCGGGTGGAGGTGGTTCCGTCGATGGCATGAGAGAACTCGGGTGCGCCGGCCGCCGGGCGGTTCTAGCGTCGATCGAGCCATGACCGAGCTTCCGCCCGAACGGGCCGGCCTCGCCACGCTCCGCCGCCTCGCCCCCTACGTCCGTCCGCACCGGTGGACGCTGCTCGGGGGCGGTGCGGCGGCGCTCGCCGGCACCCTGGCGGGCCTGGCGGTCCCGCTGGTCACCCGCGCGATCGTGGACGGCCCGATCGCCCACGGCGAGCTCGGCAGCCTCCCCTGGCTGGTGCTGGGCGTGCTCGGTCTCGGTGTCCTCGAAGCCGCGCTGACGTTCCTGCGCAGGCGCCTGGTGGCCCGGCCCAGCACCGGCATCGAGGCCACGATGCGCACCGACCTGTTCGCGCACCTGCAACGGCTGCCGGTGGCCTTCCACGACGGATGGCCGTCCGGACAGCTGCTCTCGCGCGCCACGGCCGACCTCAACACGATCCGCTGGTTCGTCGCGTTCTCCGGCATCTTCCTCGTGGTCAACGCCCTCACCGTGCTCGTCGGGATCGGGGTGCTCCTGTGGCTCTCGGTGTGGCTCGGGGCCGTCATCGCGGTCGCGGCGGTGCCGCTGCTGGTCCTCACCCTGTTGCTGGAGCGACGGTTCTCCGTCGCTGCCCGCCGCGCCCAGGACCAGGCCGGCGACCTCACCACCGCCGTCGAGGAGTCGGCGCTCGGGATCCGGGTGCTCAAGTCGCTGGGCCGGGGGCGGCGGTTCACCGAGCGCTTCGTGGCCGACTCCCGCGGGCTGCGCGGCACCGAGCTGCTCAAGATCCGGCTCATCGCCGCGCTCTGGGCGGTGCTGGTGCTGCTGCCGGAAACGGCGATCGCCGTGGTGCTCGGGCTCGGCGCCTGGGGCGTGGCGAGCGGTTCGCTCACGATCGGCACGCTCGTCGCGGCCGTCACGGTGATGACCTACCTGTACTGGCCGATCGCCTCGCTGGGGTGGCTGCTGGCGGAGGCGAGCAACGCCGCCGCCGCGACCAGGCGCTACTGGGAGGTCCGCGACGTCGCACCGGACATCGTCGATCCCGCCGACCCGCAGCCCCTGCCGAACCCGGTGCGCGGCGCCCTCGAGCTGCGCGGGGTGCGGTTCCGCCATCCGGGCGGCGACCGGGAGATCCTCGCCGGGGTCGACCTCGCCGTGCGCCCGGGCGAGACCATGGCCCTGGTCGGCGCCACGGGGTCGGGCAAGACCACCCTCACCGCGCTCGTCACGCGCCTGCACGACGTCACCGGAGGCGCCGTGCTGCTCGACGGGGTGGACGTGCGCCGGCTCCGGCTCGCCGACCTGCGCGCGGCCGTCGCGACGGCGTTCGAGGACCCGGTGCTGATCTCCGCCAGCGTGCGGGAGAACGTGCTGCTCGGTTCCCCGGGCTCCTCCGACGACCAGGTGTGGGAGGCGCTGCGGGTCGCCAGCGCCGACGGGTTCGTGGCGGCGCTGCCGTGGGGTCTCGACACCCGCATCGGTGAGCAGGGCATGTCGCTGTCCGGTGGCCAGCGCCAGCGGCTGGCGCTGGCCAGGGCGGTGGCCGGGCACCCGCCGGTGCTGGTGCTCGACGACCCGCTCTCCGCCCTGGACGTCCACACCGAGGCCGAGGTCGAGGCCGCGTTGCGGAGGGTGTTGGGCGGCGTCACGGCGCTGGTCGTGGCGCACCGGCCGTCCACCGTGCAGCTGGCCGACCGGGTGGCGCTGCTCGCCGGCGGGCGGATCACCGCGGTGGGCACCCACACCGAGCTGCTCGCCACCGTGCCCGAGTACCGCAGGCTGCTGGCCAGTACCGGCGAGGACCGCGAGGAGGTGGGGGCGTGACGACCGACCTCGCTGACCCGGAGGACGACGAGGAAGCCTGGCGCGGGATCGCGGCCGGGAACGTCGCCGAGGACGACGAGGCCGACGCCGTCGACCGCCGCACCGGGCTGCGGTTGCAGGCGCGCGCCCGGCGGCTGGTCGCGGAGTTGCTGCGGCCGCACCGGCGCGCGGTGGTGCTGGCGGCGGTGCTGCTCGTCGCCGAGAACGCGGTGATGCTCGCCGGCCCGCTGATGGTGGCGTTCGCCATCGACACCGGCGTGCCGGCGGCACTCGGCGGGCGGCCGGGCCCACTGGCCGCGGCGATCGGCGGGTACGCCGCCAGCGGGATCGCCGGTGCCGGGCTGCGGTCGGCGTTCCTGCTGCTCTCCGGGCGCATCGGCCAGGACCTCCTGCTCGACGTGCGCGAGCGGCTCTTCGCCCACGGGCAGCGGCTCTCGCTCGACTTCCACGAGTCGTTCACCTCGGGGCGGCTGATCTCCCGCCTCACCAGCGACGTGGACGCCCTCTCGGACCTCCTCGAGAAGGGCCTCGACGGCTTCTTCGGCGCGCTGCTGTCGCTGGTCGGCGTCACGGTGCTGCTGGTGTGGATCGACCCGCTGCTCGCGGCGGTGGTGCTGGCCGGGTTCGTCCCGCTGCTGCTGCTCACGCGCTGGTTCCAGCGCCGCTCCCGCGCGAGCTACCGGCGCACCCGCAGCACGGTGGCCCGGGTGATCGTGCACTTCGTCGAGTCGGCCAACGGGATCCGCGCCGTGCAGGCGTTCCGCAGGGAACCCCGCAACGACGAGATCATGGCCGGCCTGACGGCCGCCCACCGCGACGCCGCCACCACCGCCTTCCTCACCGTCGCGTGGTTCGTCGCCGCGGTGCGGCTGGTCGGCAACGCCACCCTCGCGCTCGTGCTGCTGCTGGGTGGGCTCCGTGTCGTCGACGGCACCCTCGCGCTCGGGGCGCTCACGGCGTTCGTGCTCTACCTGCGCCGCTTCTACGACCCCCTGGATGATCTCGCCCAGTTCCTCAACGCCTACCAGTCCGCGGCCGCGGCGCTGGAGAAGATCTCGTCGGTCCTGGACACCCCGGTCGGGGTGCCCGAACCGGCACGCCCCGTGCCTCTACCGCGACCGGTGCGCGGCGAGCTGGAGTTCGACCGGGTCCGGTTCGCCTACCGGGGGGCACCCGAGCGCACGGTGCTGCCGGAGTTCTCGCTGCACGTCCCGGCCGGGCAGACCGTCGCCCTCGTCGGCGCCACCGGTGCCGGCAAGTCGACCCTCGCGAAGCTCGCGGCGCGCTTCTACGACCCCACCGAGGGCGCCGTGCGGCTCGACGGCGTCGACCTGCGCGACCTCACCGACGCCGACCTGCGCACCGCGCTCGTGATGATCACGCAGGAGGCGTTCCTGTTCTCCGGTTCGGTGGCGGAGAACATCGCGATGGGCCGGCGCGGCACGGCGTCCCGCGCCGAGATCGTCGCCGCCGCCGAGGCCGTGGGCGCCCGCGGGTTCATCGACCCGCTGCCGGAGGGCTTCGACACCGACGTCCGCAAGCGCGGCGGGCGGCTCTCGGCCGGCCAGCGCCAGCTCGTCGCGCTCGCCAGGGTGGTGCTCGCCGACCCCGCCGTCGTGCTGCTCGACGAGGCGACGTCCTCGCTGGACGTCCCGTCCGAGCGCGCGGTGCAGGCGGCGCTCGAGACGGTGCTCGCCGGCCGCACGTCGCTGATCATCGCCCACCGCCTGTCGACGGTGCTGATCGCCGACCGGGTGCTGGTGGTCTCCGACGGCCGGATCGTGCAGGACGGCCCTCCCGAGGCACTCCTGGAGGAGGACGGCGAGTTCGCGGACCTCCATGAGGCCTGGCGGGCCAGCCTGGCCTGATCCGTCGTCACGTGCCCAGGATGGTGGTCAACGCCGCATCGAGTGCCGACCGTTCCGGCGCGGCGGAGGTGCGCCATCCGATGACGCCGTCCGGCCGGATCAGGACAGCACCGGACCGGGTCACGCCGTACGTCTGCGTCCACATCCCGTCCGGGTCGATCAGCTCCTTGCCGATGTGGTGGGCGTCCAGCCGGAGCCTGCGCTGCCCCGCCACGTGCTGCGCAGCCGTGATCCAGCCCTCGTCCTCGCTCAGCAGGACGAACCCGCGGAAGCAGAGCTCGCGGGTGGACACCGGGTCCGCGCCGCGCCGCAGGGCGACGTGCGGGGCACGGGTGCCGGGACGGCCGCTGGGCTTGCGAGGATCTTCGAAGAGCTCGCCGTCACCCCCGCCCTCGACGACGAACGCACCGCTCTGCCGCCGGTAGCCGAACAGCAGCGAGAGCGCGTCGACGGGGGTGGGCGGGTCCTCGACGGCCTGGTCGGGGCGCTGCCGCTCGATCATGTTGGCGAACTGCCAGTCGGCGACCGCCGTGCCGTACGGGAGGTGCTCGTCGCTGTGGCTCGCGAGCAGCCCCGGCCCCGCCTGGCCCTTGACGACGGCGGCGAGCTTCCACGCGAGGTGCAGCCCGTCGAGCAGCGCGGTGTTGCCGCCCTGCCCTCCGGTGGGAGGCATGAGGTGCGCGGCGTCGCCGGCGAGGAAGATCCGCCCCGCGGACAGCCGGGCGGCGACCCGGTGCGCGATCTCCCACGTGCTGGAGCCGCCGGTGGTGATCTCGACGTCCAGCCCGAGCATCTCCTGGATCAGCTCGCGCGTCTGCTGCTCGGTGCGTCCCGGGTCGGCGGCGAAGGCCGCCACGTACTCCCCCGGCACGTCGGTCGAGACGAACGCGCCGGCGCCCTCGGGGAGTGCGGGGTTCTGGACGTAGTACATGAGCACCGCGGAGCCCGGCAGCCGGCCGGCGATGTCCGCGGTGAACGAGGTCGTTGTGGAGTGGCCGAACGCGCCGCGGCTGCGCGTCGTGATGCCGACCTGTCCGGCGATGGCGCCGCGGTGCCCGTCGGCGGCCACCAGGTACCGGCTGCGCAGCCCGTACCGCTCCCCCGTGCGCAGGTCGGTGAGCACGGCGTGCACGCAGTCCGCGTCCTGGGTGAGGGACTCGAGCCGGGTCGAGAAGCGCAGGTCAGCACCGAGCTCGGCGGACCGCCGGGACAGCGCCGCCTCGGCACGCTGCTGGCTGGCCATTCCCACCGGTGCGGGGCTGAGCGTCGGGTACTCCTCGAGCGCCTCGGAGAAGCTCGTCAGCACGCGTCCTGTGACGCTCTCGCAGATCACGATCGTCATCTCCGGCCGCCCGGGCGGGATCGCGGCGACGATCTCGTCGGCCACGCCCGCCGCCCGGAACGCCTCCATGATCGCGGGCATCTGCCCCCGGGCCTTCGGCTGGTTCGACGTGCTCGGGTGGCGGTCGACGACCGTCGCGCCCACCTCGTGCAGCCCGAGGAACAGGGCCGTGGACAGCCCGCCGAGGCCGGCTCCGACGATGAGGATGGGAACCTCTTCTTCACGCATGCGTCCTCCAGGACTATAGTTCGACGCGTCGAATGATTCGATGCATCGAACTAATACCCGTCCACGCCGAACCCGTCAAGGTGGTGCCCGTGCCCTCCGCCCGCCGAGAAGAGCTCTACCTGGACCTGACGCAGGCCATGCGCGACTCCGCATCGCGGACGCTGCTGCTCCACCAGGCCGTCGCCGACCGCCTGGGGCTCGGGCCCACCGACATGAAGGCGCTCGACCTGGCCCGGGACGAACCCGAGCTGACGCCGAGCCGGCTCGCCGAGCTCACCGGCCTGCGCGCGTCGTCGGTCACGGCGCTCGTCGACCGCCTCGAACGGCGGGGCATGATCGCGCGCCGCCGCTCGACCACGGACCGACGCAAGATCATCATCGTGTCGACGGGAGCGCACACCGCCCCCAACCGGTCGATCTTCGAGGAGATCGAGGCGGCGGTGCGCCAGACCCTCGACGACTACGACGACGACCAGCTGGCCGCGTTCCTGAGCCTGTACCGCCGGCTCAACGACCTGGCCCAGGAGCAGGCCGCCCGGATCAGTGCCACCGGGCCCGCCTCGGCGTGACCCCCGGATCGCAGCAACGGGTCAGGGCTCGGCGACCACCGTGTTCGTCAGGGCGCCGAGGCCCTCCACCTCCACCGTGATCGTGTTCCCGGGCTCCACCGACCGGACGCCCTCGGGGGTGCCGGAGAGGATCACGTCGCCGGGTTCGAGGGTGGTGAACCTCGTGATGTACTCGATCAGGAACGGGATCGGGAAGATCAGGTCCTTGGTGCGGCCGTCCTGGCGGCGCTCGCCGTCCACCGTGCACGAGACGCCGACGTCGGTGGGGTCGAACTCGGTGTCCACCCACGGCCCGATCGGGCAGAAGGTGTCGAACCCCTTGCCGCGGGTCCACTGGCCGTCGGAGCGCTGGATGTCGCGGGCGGTGACGTCGTTGCCGCAGGTGTAGCCGCCGATCACATCCCAGGCGTCGGCCGCGGCGACGTTGCGGGCGGTGCGCCCGATCACGAGGACCAGCTCGGCCTCCGGGTCGACGCGCTGCGACAGCCGCGGGTGGACGACGTCGGCGCCCGGCCCGACCACCGCGGCGGGCGGCTTGAGGAACAGCAGCGGCTCCTCCGGCACCGGGTTGCCGAACTCCTCGGCGTGGGAGCGGTAGTTGCGCCCGACGCACAGGACGGTGCGGGGGGTCACCGGCGCGAGCAGGGACACCCCGTCCAGCGGGCCGACCTCCTGTGCCGTGGGCCGCAGGCCGGCGAACGGCGCGCCTTCGGCGGCCCGCACGACCCCGTCGTCGACGACGCCCCACGCGGGGCCGTCCGGGCTCGAGTAGCGAACGATCTTCAACTGGGTGTCCTTCCGCCTCAGCAGTCGTTGTACGCGTTCGTCCACAGCACGCCCTCGGCGGGGTCGCCGGGGCTGTCGGTGATCTCCACCTCGTGCATCACGGCGAGGGTGCTCTGCACGGCGGCGGCGTCGAAGCACCCGTCCGCGGACAGGGCCGGGGCCAAGGCCTCCAGGGTCTGCTGCAGCACCGGGAGGTCACCGGCCGACATCCGGTCGACGATCTTCGCGGCCGCGGCGTGCGGGTCGGACAGGACCTGCTCCATCCCCGCGTTCAGCGCGCGGCCGAACGCGCGGGCGGCATCCGGGTTCGCCTCCGCCCACTCCCGGTTGGCGGCGTAGCCGGTGTAGGCGAAGTCGGCGAACCGCGGGACGTCGCCCGAGGGACCGTCGATCAGCACCGTGCCGAACCCCTCCGCCTGTGCCACGTACGGCGTGGGCGGCGAGAGCTGGTACGCGTCGATCTGGTGGGTCTCCAGCGCCGCGAGCAGCGACGCGCCGTCGCCGATCGCGATGATCTCGGCGTCGCGCTCGGGATCGAGGCCGGCCTCGCGCAGGTAGTAGCGCATGTACTTGTCGCTCGCCGCCCCCGGCGAGGTCACGCCGAGCCGCAGGCCCGCAAGCGCCGCGTAGCGCTGCTCGATGGGCGAGTCCCGGGTGACGCCGCGCTCCCGGGCGACGTCGGGGTTCATGACCAGCGTGAACGTGACGCGACGCACGAGGTTGTGCACCATCACCAGGCTGTCCTCGCCCTCGGCGGACAGCGTGGCCAGGTCGTCGAAGCCCAGGTCGGCGTACTGCGAGCTGCCGGAGATGGCCGCCGGCACGCCGTCGGCACCGCTCTGCAGCTCGACGATCGTGACGTCGAGGCCCTCCCGCTCGAAGAGCCCGTCCTTCTCGGCGATGTAGAGCGGAGCGAGGAACGCGCTCGGCAGCGACGACACGGTGATCGCGGTGCGGCCTCCCTCCCCCGGTGCCCCGCCGCCCGCGTCCCCGCCGCACGCGGCGAGCGCGAGCGCCATCGCCAACGCACCACCCAGAACTGCGGAACGCCGTTGTCCTCGCATGCTCACTCCTGTCGATCGGATCGGTGTCGGTTCTCAGCGGCCGTCGGCCGCCTGCGGCACGTCGACGTCCGGCTGCCAGCGCAGCGCGTGCCGCAACGGGCGCAGCAGCAGGTTCATCAGCAGCACGATCACGCTGAGCGAGAGCACGCCGGCCAGCACACCTGCGGTGGAGTAGCTCGACGCGGCGGCGCGCGTGAGGTAGCCCAGCCCGCGGTTGGACGAGATGAACTCGCCGGTGACCGCGCCGATCATCGCCGCGGGCAGGGTGATCCGCAGCGCGGCCAGCACGAACGGCAGCGCGCTGGGCAGCAGGACGGTGCGCAGCTGGTCCCGCCGCGACGCGCCCATCACCCGGGTGACGTCGAGCAGGCCGGTGGGCACCTGCTGGAAGCCCGCCACCGTGTTGATGAAGACGATGAAGAACACGAAGTAGGCGGCGATGAGGACCTTCGGCGTCATCCCGATCCCGAACCAGAGGATGAACACGGGGCCCATCGCGACGGCCGGGATCGAGTACGCCACCAGGAAGTACGGCTCGGTGATCCGGTAGGCGGTGCGCAGCATGGCGAGCGGCCACGCCACCAGCACGGCCGCCACCGCGCCGAGCACGTACCCGAGGAACGCGGCGGTGACGGTGAACCCGCCGTGGTAGACGAGCTCCCCCGAGACGGCCCACTCGACGAGGGTCTCGGCCACGTCGCCGGGCGAGCTCACGTAGAACGACCGGATCACGGTGCCGGAGGCGAGTTCCCAGCCCACGAGCACCACGACGACGATGCCGAGCCGCGCGGCCACGAGGAACCGTCGCTCCGCCGTGCGGGCGGTGCGGTCGGCCCGGCGGGTGGCGTCGAGGACTGCCGTCCCCGCCGACGTCGGCTCGTTCATCCGTGGACCCTCCCGCCGTGCCACGGGGCCAGCCGCGCCTGGACGAGCCTGAGCAGCCCGTTCGCGGCCATCACGACGACCGCGATGATCACGATGCCGGCGAATACCGAGGCGATGTCGAACTCCCGCGACGCCCGGGCGACCAGATAGCCGAGCCCCTGCGTCGAGGCCACGAACTCCGAGAGCAGCGCGCCCTCGATCGCGCGGGTGACCGTGATCCGCACGCTCGCGACGATCGCGGGCGCCGCCGAGGGCAGCGTGACCTTCACCAGCAGGTCGTGCCGGCTCGCACCGAGCACGCGGCACACCTGCAGCAGTCCCGGGTGCACCTCCCGGATGCCGGTGGCGGTGTTGACGAACACGACGAAGTAGACGAGCAGCGCGGCCATGATGATCTTCGGCGTCGTGCCGAGGCCGAACCACAGGATGAACAGGGGCGCCAGGGCGATCTTCGGGATCGAGTAGAAGCCGATCAGGAACGGCTCGAACACCGCGTACCCGCGGCGGGTCTGCGCCAGCCCGAACGCGCTCGCCAGGCCCAGCACCGAGCCGATCACGAAACCGATCGCCGCCTCACCGAGCGTGACCCCGACGTGGCGGAAGATCTCCCCTTCCGCCGCGAGCTCGCCGATCCGGCCCGCGATCGTGACCGGGTCGCTCACGTACCGCGGGTTCACCAGATGGCCGAGGCCGAACTGCCAGAACAGCAGGATGGCGCCGCCGAAGGCCGCCGTGCCCGCCCACAGCACCACCCGCTCCGACCGCGCGGCCCTCCGGTCGGCCGCCGCGGTGGCCGCCAGCACCGACTCTCCGCGGCCGACGTCCGGGGCGACGGTGGCGGTCACGGCGACCCGCCCCCGGTCTCGACGTCCCCGATCTCTGCACGGATGTCGGCCCACAGCGCCTCGTGCAGCTCGCCGAACCCGGGTGTCTCGTGGATGCGGAACGGGTCGCGCGGGCGCGGGATCTCGACGCGGTACTCGCGCTTCACCGTGCCCGGGTTGGCGGTGAACACCAGGATCCGGTCCGACAGCGCGATCGCCTCGACCAGGTCGTGGGTCACGAACAGCACGGTCGGGCGCGACCGCTGCCAGAGCTTCAGGAGCTCGGCCTGCAGGATCACCCGGGTCTGCGCGTCGAGTGGGCCGAACGGCTCGTCCATGAGCACGACGTCGCTGTCGTACACCAGGGTGCGGATGATCCCGGCCCGCTTGCGCATGCCACCGGACAGCTCGTGGGGGTAGTGCTCCTCGAACCCGGCGAGCCCGACCAGCTCGACGAACTCCCGGGCCCGCGCGCGCCGCTCGGCCCGCGGCACGCCCTGCATCTCCATGCCGAGCTCGACGTTGCCGGACAGGGTGCGCCACGGCAGCAGGTTGTCCTCCTGCGTGATGTAGCCGACCTCGGTGTTGACCCCGCGCACGGGCCGCCCGTGGTGCGTGACCGTGCCCTCGGACGGGCCGGCCAGCCCGGCCACCATGTTCAGGCAGGTCGACTTCCCGCAGCCGGACGGTCCGACCAGGCTCACGAACTCGCCCGGCCGCACGTCGAACGCGACGTCCTGCAGCGCGAGCACCGGCTCGCTGCGCCGCCCGCGGGCCACGAAGGCCTTGTAGACGTGGTCGAAGCCCACCGCGGCGCCGTCCGCGGCGGTCTCGGCCCCCTGGTGCGTGGCGTTCTCAACCGTGCTCATGCCGGCTCCTCACCCGCGGTCGGCTTCTCGTCATCCATCGAGGTGCTGCCCATCGCGGTGCTGTCCAGCAGGGTGGTGTCCAGCAGGGTGCTGACCGTGTCGCCCACCGAGCGCTTGTGCCACAGCGCGAGCGCCGCGGCGCGTTTGGGATCCCGCGCCCGCAGCGCGTCCATGATCCCTTCGTGCTCGGACTGCGAGGCGGCCAGCCGCTCGGGCACCATCCGGAAGACCCGCTGGAAGCCGGAGTGGCGCTGCCAGATGTCCATGGTCAGCTCGCGCAGCATCTCGTTGCCGCAGGCACCGACGATCGTCGCGTGGAACTCGCGGTTGAGGTCCGAGAAGCCGGGGCCGTCCTGCGCCGCCACGGCGGCGCGCATCCGCACCATGAGGTCGTCGAGGATCTGCAGCTCGGCGTCGGTGATGCGCTCGGCGGCCAGGCCCGTGGCGATGCTCTCGAGGTGGCCGCGGATGAAGTAGGTCTCCTCGATCTCCCGGGCCGTGAGCGTGGTGACCCGCGCGCCCCGGTACGGGATCATCTCGACCAGCCCGTCGCGCTCGAGCATCCGCAGCGCCTCCCGCACCGGGATGTCGCTGGAGTCGTACTCGTTCGCCAGCTGGCGCAGCACGAGGCGGGTGCCGGACAGGATCTCGTTGGACAGGATCCGTTCACGCAGCGCGCGATAGATCGTCTGCGACTTCAGGTCGGACACGAACCACCCCCTTGTGGCCTCCGTCACTCCGATCATATCAGATATTTGCCACCGTGCACGCTGCGTTCCGCACCGGTCCGGCTCGGTAGCGCCTACCCTGGGCGGATGTCGCCAGAGCTGCTCGGGCGCGCGCCGGTACTGGAGCGCAATCAGGGCGTCCCCGCGCACCTCCAGATCGAACGGTGGCTCATGGAGGAGATCACCGCGGGCGCGATCTCGGCGGGCGACCGGCTGCCCGGGGAGCGCGAGCTGGCGGCCGCGCTGCAGGTGAGCCGGATGACCCTGCGCCAGGCCCTCGACGGGCTCGCACGCCGCGGGGTGCTCATCCGCACGCCGGGACGCTCCGGCGGCGCGTTCGTCGCGGAGCCCCGGATCGACTGCGACCTCACCGGCGTCGCGGGCTTCACCGAGCAGATGCGGCGCGCGCACCGGCGGGCCGGCGCGGAGATCATCGCCGCGCGCACCGTCGAGGCCGAGGGGCCCGTGCCGCGGGCGCTGCGGCTCGCCCCGGGCGCCCCGGTCTACGAGGTGGTGCGCGTCCGCTCCGCCGACGGGGCCGCGCTGGCGCTGGAGCGCTCGTGGCTGCCGGCCGACCGGCTGCCCGGCCTGCTCGCCCTCCCCCTGACGGGGTCGATCTACGAGCTGCTCGCCGACGAGTACGGGCTCGCCCCGCACACCGCGGTGGAGTACCTCGAGCCGGTGAGCGCCGACCCGGCCGAGGCGGCCGCGCTCGGCGTCGTCCGCGGCACGGCGCTCATGGGCGTCGAACGCACGGCGCTCTCGGTGGGCGCCCTGCCGGTCGAGTACGCCCGCGACCTGTACCGCGCCGACCGCGTCCGGCTCATGGTGCGCACCGAGGTCCACCGCTAAACCGGTTGCCGCCCCGAGCGGCGATGGGCTGTACTCCGTCACCGGTCGACGAGAAGGAGTCCCGCGATGCGAGCT
The DNA here is from genome assembly GCF_054486945.1 of Pseudonocardia wallangbongensis. NCBI lineage: Bacteria > Bacillati > Actinomycetota > Actinomycetes > Pseudonocardiales > Pseudonocardiaceae > Pseudonocardia > Pseudonocardia wallangbongensis. The sequence continues at coordinate 579,490 of NZ_JBRERS010000003.1, read as the reverse complement.
GCGTGCATGTCCACCCCCGCCGCTTCCGCATCGCCGAAGGACATGACGCTTGGCTCGCACGCTCAACCTCGGGATCGTCGCCCACGTCGACGCCGGTAAGACCAGCCTGACCGAGAGGCTGCTGTACGACGCCGGCGTGATCGACACGATCGGCCGCGTCGACGACGGCACCACCCAGACCGACGCCGGCGACCTCGAACGCAGGCGCGGCATCACGATCCGCTCCGCCGTGGTCTCGTTCGGCATCAGCGCCGGCACGGGGACCGGCGCCGGCGCCGCCACCGTCAACCTCATCGACACGCCCGGCCACCCCGACTTCATCGCCGAGGTGGAGCGGGTGCTCGGCGTGCTCGACGGCGCGGTGCTCGTGCTGTCGGCCGTCGAGGGCGTGCAGGCGCAGACGCGCGTGCTGATGCGCACGCTGCGGCGCCTGCGCATCCCCACCCTGCTGTTCGTCAACAAGATCGACCGGATGGGTGCCGACGTCGACCGGGTGCTGGCCGACGTCGGGAGGAGGCTCACGCCCGCGGCCGTCGCGATGGCGGGGGTGCGGGACGGGCGGGTGCTCCCCCACGGCCCGGAGGACGCCGCGTTCACCGCGCGCCTGGCCGAGGTGCTCGCCGAGCACGACGACGCGGTGCTCGCCGACTACGTCGACGGCGGGCTGTCCTACGAACGCATGCGCCGCGAGCTCGTGGCGCAGGTCGCGCGGGCGCAGGTCCACCCGGTGTTCGCCGGGTCGGCCGTCACCGGGGCCGGCGTCGACGCGCTGACGACCGGCATCGCCGGGCTGCTGCCCGCGTCCGACGGCGACCCGGACGGGCCGCTGTCCGGCACCGTGTTCAAGATCGAGCGAGGTCCGGCGGGCGAGAAGGTCGCCTACGCGCGCCTGCACTCCGGCACCGTCCGGGTGCGGGAGCGCCTCGACGCCGGTGGCGGCAAGGTCACCGCGCTCGCCGCCGTCGAGGGCGGTCGGCCGGTGCGGCGCCAGGCCGTCACGGCCGGGGAGATCGCCACGCTGCGCGGCCTGCCCGACATCCGCGTCGGCGACCCCATCGGCGTCCCCCGGCCGGGCACCGCGGCCCGCCAGTTCGCCCCGCCGACGCTCGAGACCGTGGTGGTGCCGGCCACGCCGGCCGAGGCCGGCGCCCTGCACGCCGCGCTCACCCTGCTCGCCGAGCAGGACCCGCTGATCGACCTGCGCCGGGACGGCCGGGAGATCTCGGTGTCGCTCTACGGCGAGGTGCAGAAGGAGGTCGTGCAGGCCACCCTGGCCGAGGAGTTCGGCCTCGAGGTGGCCTTCCGCGAGTCCACCACGATCTGCGCGGAGCGCCTGACCGGGACCGGCGCGGCCACGGAGGTCATGAAGGTCGAACCCAACCCGTTCCTGGCCACGGTCGGGCTGCGCGTGGAACCGGGCCCGGCGGGTTCCGGCGTGGTGTTCGGGCTGGGCGTCGAGCTGGGGTCGATGCCGTACGCGTTCTTCGTCGCGGTGCAGGAGTCCGTCCGCGAGACGCTCCGGCAGGGGCTGCACGGCTGGCAGGTGCTCGACTGCGCGGTGACCATGACCCGCTCCGGGTACGCCCCGCGGCAGAGCCACGCCCATGCGACCTTCGACAAGAGCATGTCGAGCACCGCCCGCGACTTCCGCCACCTCACGCCGCTGGTGCTGATGAGCGCGTTGCGGCGCGCCGGCACCACGGTGCACGAGCCGATGCACCGCTTCCACCTCGAGGTCCCGGCCGACGCCTTCGGTGCCGTGCTGCCCGCGCTGAGCCGCTTCCGCGCGGTCCCGCACGCTCCCGTCGTACGCGACCCGGACCTCGTCCTCGACGGCGTCGTCCCCGCCGCCTCCGTGCACGGGCTGGAGCAGCTCCTCCCCGCCCTCACCCGCGGGGAAGGCGTGCTGGAGAGCGAGTTCGACCACTACGAGGCGGTGTCGGGGCCGGTGCCGCAACGCCCCCGCACCGACGACGACCCCTTGCACCGGAAGGAGTACCTCCTTCGGGTCGAGCGCCGGGTACGCGCGAATCCCTAGTGTTCCCCGCCGGATCCGCCGCAATGACGCGTCACACACCAACTTCGGTGCCGGCACACCAACTGCAGTTGGTGTGTGGGCGCCACGGTTGGTGTGCGAGCGCCCTGCACCGGCTGCCGCGCCCTCGGCTTCCCCGGTTCGGGCCCGCGCCGTCGGGCCGTGGCCCTACGATCGCCGGGTGCCCGACGTCCGGTCCGCAGATGCCGCAACCGAGTCCGCCGCCCCACTCGACGTCCTGCGCCGGGTCTTCGGCTACGAGGCCTTCCGCGCCCAGCAGGCGGAGATCATCGAGCACGTGTGCGCGGGCGGCGACGCGCTGGTGCTGATGCCCACCGGCGGTGGGAAGTCGCTGTGCTACCAGATCCCGGCGCTGGTGCGCCCGGGCGTCGGGGTGGTCGTGTCGCCGCTCATCGCGCTGATGCAGGATCAGGTCGACGCGCTGCGGGCGCTGGGCGTGCGGGCCGGGTTCCTCAACTCCACCCAGACCCTCGAGGAGCGCCGCGACACCGAACGGGCCTTCCTCGTGGGCGAGCTCGACCTGCTCTACCTCGCCCCAGAACGGCTGCGCGTGCCGTCCACCATGAGCCTGCTCGACCGCGGCCGGGTCGCGCTCTTCGCGATCGACGAGGCCCACTGCGTCGCGCAGTGGGGCCACGACTTCCGGCCCGACTACCTGGCCCTGTCCGAGCTGCACGAGCGCTGGCCCGACGTGCCCCGCATCGCGCTCACGGCCACCGCCACCGAGGCCACCCACGCCGAGATCGCGCAGCGCCTCGACCTGCCCCCGGGCGAGCGCGCACGGCACTTCGTCGCGAGCTTCGACCGGCCGAACATCCAGTACCGGATCGCGCCGAAGGACGAGCCGCGCCGCCAGCTGCTCGACCTCATCCGCACCGAGCACGCGGGCGACGCCGGCATCGTCTACTGCCTGTCGCGCAACTCGGTGGAGCGCACCGCCGAGTTCCTGGCGGCCCAGGGCCTGGTCGCACTGCCGTACCACGCCGGGCTCGACGCGGGCACCCGCGCGGCCAACCAGGCGCGGTTCCTGCGCGAGGACGGCGTGATCGTCGTGGCCACGATCGCCTTCGGGATGGGCATCGACAAGCCCGACGTGCGCTTCGTGGCCCACCTCGACCTGCCCAAGTCCGTCGAGGGCTACTACCAGGAGACCGGCCGGGCCGGCCGCGACGGGCTGCCGTCCACCGCCTGGCTCGCCTACGGGCTCGCCGACGTCGTCCAGCAGCGGAAGATGATCGAGGAGTCGGACGGCGACCGCGACCACCGCCGCAAGCTGGCCCAGCACCTCGACGCGATGCTCGCGCTCTGCGAGACCGTCGAGTGCCGCCGCACGCAGCTGCTCGCCTACTTCGGCCAGCGGGGTGCTCCCCCGTGCGGCAACTGCGACACCTGCCTGGTGCAGCCCGAGTCCTGGGACGGCACGGTGGCCGCCCAGAAGATCCTCTCCACGGTGTTCCGGCTGGACCGCGAGCGGCGGCAGAAGTTCGGCGCCGGGCAGATCATCGACATCCTGCTGGGCCGGCGCACGGCCAAGGTCGAGCAGTTCGACCACCACTCGCTCACCGTGTTCGGGGTCGGCACCGACCTCGGCGAGGGTGAGTGGCGCACGGTGGTGCGCCAGCTCGTGGCCCGCGGGCTGCTCGCCGTCGAGCCGCGGCACCAGACGTTCGTGCTCACCGACGAGAGCCGTCCCGTGCTGCGCGGTGAGCACCAGGTGATGCTCCGGCGCGACCCGCCGCGCCAGGCCCGCCGGTCCCGGCCCGCGGGTTCCACGGCGAAGGCGGCGCAGCCCGACCTCACCCCCGAGGCGGCCCCGCTGTTCGAGCGCCTCCGCACGTGGCGCGGCGCCACGGCCAAGGAGCAGGGCGTCCCAGCCTACGTGATCTTCCACGACGCCACGCTGCGCGAGATCGCCTCCCGGCGCCCGGCCTCGCTCGCCGAGCTGGGCGCGGTCAGCGGCGTCGGCGAGACGAAGCTGGCCCGCTACGGCGAGCAGGTGCTCGGCGCGCTCACCGAGTGACCGCCCCTCACCGGATGATCGGCGGGAACCGCACCACCACGGAGCGGTCCAGCGCGTGCTCGACGAGGCGCACCACCGTGGAGAGGCACGATCCGCGCCCCCGCGCGTCCATCGGCAGCACCGGCACGTCGCCCCGCAGCCCGAGCGCGTCGTGCACGTCCGCCGGGCGGAACCGGTCGGAACCGGGGAACGCGTTCGCCGCCACGACGAACGGGATGTCGCGGCCCTCGAAGAAGTCCACGGCGGGGAAGGAGACCTCGATGCGGAGCGGGTCGACCAGCACCACGGCGCCGACCGCGCCCCGCGCGAGCTCGTCCCACATGAACGAGAAGCGGTCCTCCCCCGGTATGCCGAGCAGGTAGAGGATCTGCGAGCCGCCGATTCCGACCCGGGCGACCTCCAACGCCGGCGCCGTCGCCGTGGCGCCGCCCGATCCCGCCCGTGGGTCGTCGACCCCCATCGGGGCCACCGTGACGTACCGGTCGGTGGACGGCGGCGCGAGCTCGGACACGGCCCGCACGAACGTCGTCTTCCCGACCCCGGCCCCGCCTGCCACCACGACCTTCAGCGGGATCGGAGCCTGCTCCTGCAGCCTGTGGTCAGGGGACACGCAGACCGTCCAGGAGCCGTGCGAGCACGGAGGCGCTCGGGCATCCGCCCATGAAACCGGGCGGCGGGGCGTGCACCTCGAGGAAGCCGCCTTCGACGAGCTCGCCGACGAGCCCCCGCGCCACGGCCACCGGCACGGTGAGCGCCGCGCCGATCTCGACGAGCGACACCGGACGCCGGGCCAGCTCGACGATCGTGCGGCGCTCGGTGTCCAGGCCGTGGCCCCACCGGGCGCGGGCGGTGGCGGTGACGAGCGACTCCATCGGCAGTTCGCGGCCGGCGATGGCGGGGAGGGCGACGACCCCGCCCGGCGGCCCCTTGTGGGCTCCCCGCCGGGGCGGCTCGACGCCGCTCACCGTCCCGGATTCAGGGGCGTGGTTGAGGACAGGACTCCAGACCGAGCGGGGCATCCGCATTCTCCACGGCTGAGCTGATGGGGAGCGGAGCGCACATGGTCAGGATCCGGGACGGCCCCGGGAGCGCCCCCGCACGGTGACACCGGCGCCGGGGGTCACCGGCGTCACCGTGGGGAGACGGTCTCGGGCAGGTGCGCTCACGTACAGCGCATTGGTAGTCGACGCAGCGCTGTCGATCGTTACGCGGGGTACGGGGGTTATCGACAATTAGTACACCCGAGTGAAGATCACGAGCGGAGGGCGCCGGCGCGGACGAGCCCACCGCACACACTGATGCGGCACCGCACACATGTCCGACCATGTGTGCGGACCCCGGCCGGTGTGTGCGGCCACCCGGGCCTGCCCGCGCGGAGCGCCTCGGGCGGTCAGGCGCGGATGCGCTGCCCCTTCGGGTCGTACAGGGGGCTCGGCGCCACCTCGGCGCGCTGCCAGGTGCCGTCGACCTGCACGTCCAGCTCGGCGCCCTCCGGCGTCCCCGCGGGGAGGTAGGCGTAGGCGATCGAGCGGGCGACCGTGTACCCGTAGCCCCCGGAGGTCACCTGGCCCACCACCGCACCCGCCAGCCGCACCGGTTCCCCGCCGAGCGCCACCGCGCGCGGGTCGTCGAGCAGGAGGCAGCGCAGGGAACGGGCCGGCCCCCGCTCCCGCGCTTCCAGCAGCGCCGCGCGACCGGCGAACTCCCCCTCCCGCCGGACGGCGAAGGCGAGGCCGGCCTCGTCGGGCGTCGTCTCGGGGGTGATGTCCGCCCCCCACGCCCGGTAGCCCTTCTCCAGCCGCAGGCTCTCGATCGCCCGGTAGCCGCACGGCCGGACCCCGGTGTCCGCGAGCGTGCGCCACAGCGCGGCGCCGTACTCGGTGGGGCAGTACAGCTCCCAGCCCAGCTCGCCCACGTACGTCACGCGCACCGCCCGCACCGGCACGTCGCCCACGGTGGTCTCGCGCATGGTGCCGAACGGGAACTCGGCATTGGCGAGCGACGCGGGGGTCAGCGGGGCCAACAGGTCCCGTGCCTGCGGGCCCCACAGACCGAAGCACGCCTCGGCGCCCGTGACGTCGGCCAGGCGTACCGACGCCCCGGTCAGCCGGGCCCGGCGACGCAGCCAACCGAGGTCGTGGGTGCCGAACGCCGTGCCGGTGACCACGATGAACTCGTCGTCGGCGAGCCGGGTGACCGTGACGTCCATCTCGATGCCGCCGCGGTCGTTGAGCGCCTGGGTGTACACCACCGCGCCCGGCGCCCGGTCCACCCGGCCGGCGAAGACGTGCGCGCAGAACGTCGCCGCGTCCGGCCCGCTGATCGAGATCTTCGCGAAGGAGCTCTCGTCGAACAGCCCCGCCGCCTCGCGCACGGCGCGGTGCTCGGGCTCGACGCACGGCGACCAGTGCCGCCCGGCCCAGCCGTGGGGCCGCAGCGCCTCGGAACCGGGTTCCGAGTAGTGGTTCACCCGCTCCCAGCCCCCCTTCTCGCCGAACTCCGCCCCGTGCGCGGCGTGCCAGGGGTAGGCGGGCGAGGTGCGCAGCGGGCGGCCCGCCTCGCGCTCGGCCGCCGGGTAGCGGATGTCGTAGTAGCTCTCGTAGTTCTCGACGGTGCGGGCGAGGGTGTAGCCGGGTGAGCGGTAGTGGCGGCCGAATCGGCGCACGTCCATGTGCCACAGGTCCATGCCCGGATCGCCCTCGACGATCCAGTCGGCCATCACGCGCCCGATCCCACCGGCGCCCGCGATCCCGTGCGCGCAGAACCCGGCGGCGACGAAGAAGCCCGCGACGTCGGTCTCGCCGAGGCAGAACTCGTTGTCGGGGGTGAACGCCTCCGGACCGTTGATCATCGTGACGATGCCGGTGTCCACCAGTGCCGGGACCCGGACCTGCGCGTTCTCGATGATCTCGGAGAACCGGTCCCAGTCGGGCGACAGCAGCTTGCCGTTGAAGTCCGCGGGCACGGAGTCGTAGGAGCGCCCGGTGGCCGTCCACGGGGCCGACTGCCGCTCGTAGCCGCCCATGACGAGGCCGTCGACCTCCTGGCGGTAGTAGACGAGCAGGTCGGGGTCGCGCAGCGACGGCAGCGGCCGGTCCGCCGGCATCGAGCCGGCCGGCAACGGTGCCGTGACGACGTACTGGTGCGACATCGGCACCACCGGGATCCGGACCCCCGCGAGGCGCCCGATCTCGGCCGCGAACATCCCGCCGCAGTCGACGACGATCTCGCACTCGACCGTCTGCTCGACACCGCCCCGGTCCGTCCGCACGCCGGTGACCTGGCCTTTGTCCGTGTTGATCGCGACGACACGGGTTCGTTGCGCGATCGTGACTCCGTTCGCCCTGGCCAGCGCCGCGAGGGCGTAGCAGAGGCGCGAGGGGTCCACGTGCCCGTCGGTCGGCGTGTACGCCGCACCGAGCACGCCATCCATGCTCATCAGCGGAAACAGCTCGCGCGCCGCCTCCGCGGAGATCAGCTCCAGGGGCAGGCCGGACCGGGCTGCCCAACCGGCCTGGCGGCGGATCTCCTCGAGGCGCTCGGGCGAGGACGCGAGCCGCAACGACCCCGACTCCACCCACCCGGGCGCGTGCTCCCCGCCCCCGGCCTCGAGCTTGCGGTACAGCTCGGCGGAGTAGACGTTCATCCTGGTCAGGGCCGGATCCGAGCGCAGCTGGCCGACGAGGCCCGCCGAGTGGAACGTCGACCCGCTGGTCAGCTCCGAACGCTCGAGCAGCAGGACATCCCGCTCGCCGCGCTCCGCGAGGTGGTAGGCAAGACTGGCCCCGCCCACCCCTCCACCGACGATCACGATGCGGGCACGGCCGGGCAACACGTCGGGCATGTTCCGCACCATACGGTCTAGACCGTATTTGACGCGACTTCTACCATCCCCCCGTGGAGTTGACCACGACCGTGCTCGATCCGGACCTAGAAGCGCTGCTCGACACGATTCCGAGCACCGCGCGACACCCCCGCACCGTCGTGGATCTGCCCGGTGGTCTCACCAACCGCAACCTCAAGGTCACCAACAGCGACGGCACGTGCGTCGTGCGGATCCCGGCCGCCGGGGAGGGCCTGCTCGGGATCGACCGTGACATCGAGCACTCCAACTCCGTGGCGGCCGCCGAGGCCGGCGTGGGCGCCCCGGTCCTGCACTACCGGCCGAGCGAGGGCATCGTCGTCGGCTTCCTACCCGGCCGGGCACTCAGCGACGCCGACCTGCAGCGCACCGACGTCCTGCACCGCGTCGCGGCCGCGTGCCGGCAGCTGCACGCAGGCCCGCGGTTCGTCAACGACTTCGACATGTTCGAGGCGCAGGTCCGCTACCGGCGGATCGTGGCCGAGCACGGCTTCCGGATCCCGGACCGCTACGACGAGTTCGCCCCGGCCGTGGCCCGCATCCGCGAGGCGCTCGGCCCCCGCACCGACACGGTGCCCTGCAACAATGACCTGCTCGCCGAGAACCTGCTCGACGACGGCGAGAGCGTGCGCATCATCGACTACGAGTACTCGGGCAACAACGACCCGTGTTTCGAGCTGGGCAACATCTGGAGCGAGGCGACGCTGCCGCTCCCCCTGCTCGACGAACTCGTCGCGGCCTATTACGGGCGGCACCGCCCGCGGCAGGTCGCCCGGGCGCGCCTGCACGCCCTGATGTCCCAGTACGGCTGGACACTCTGGGCGGCGATCCAGCACGGCTCCAGCCCCATGGACTTCGACTTCTGGTCCTGGGGGATGGAGAAGTACGACCGCGCCGTCGCGGCGTTCGACGGACCCGACCTCGAGCAGTTGCTCGTGGCGGCCGCCCGACCCGACCAACCCACGATCACCCCCTGAACCACCGAGGAGCCCCCGTGGCCGCCACCGAGGGTGCCCAGCGCACCGACGACGAGGCGATCCTGCATCGCCTCGGCTACGCCCAAGTGCTGTACCGGGAGATGGGCGGGTTCTCGAACTTCGCCATCTCGTTCACGATCATCTCGATCCTCGCGGGATGCCTGACGTCCTACTTCCTCGCCTTCAACAACGGTGGCCCGGTGGCCATCACCTGGGGCTGGCTGCTCGTCGGGGCCTTCTGCGTGCTCGTCTCGATGGCGATGGGTGAGATCGCCTCGGCGATGCCGACCGCGGGTGCGCTGTACTTCTGGGCCTCCAAGCTCGGCGGGCCCGCGTGGGGCTGGTTCACCGGCTGGTTCAACCTGGTGGGCGAGATCGCGGTGACCGCCTCCATCCAGTACGGCTCGGCCATCTTCACAACGGCCCTGCTGAACCTCTGGTTCCCGGGCATGGGCAACGACACCGGGACGATCTTCATCGTCCTGACCGTGATCGTCGCCCTCCAGCTCGGGCTGAACCTGCTCAACATCAACGTCCTCGCGCTGCTGAACACCGTCTCGGCCTGGTGGCACATGGCCGGCGTCGCGGTCGTCGTCGCCGTGCTGATCGCGGTGCCGGACAACCACCAGTCCGCGGCCTTCGTGTTCGGCGAGACGATCAACAACTCCGGCTTCTCCGACTCCGCCTTCTGGTTCGTCTTCGGCATCGGCCTGCTGATGTCGCAGTACACGATCACCGGCTTCGACGCGTCGGCGCACATGAGCGAGGAGACGCGGTCGGCGTCGCGGACGGCCGCGCTGGGCATGGTCATGGCCGTGGTCGCATCGGTCATCTTCGGTTTCGTCCTGCTGGTCGCGGTGACCTTCGCGGTGCCGGACGTCCAGGGCGTGATCGACGCCGAGGGCGATGCCGTGATCTACATCTGGACCACGGCGCTCGGTGAGACGTGGGCCCAGTTCCTGCTGATCATCGCCGTGATCGCGCAGCTGTTCTGCGGCACGGCCTCGGTCACGGCCTCCTCGCGGATGATGTTCGCGTTCTCCCGAGACCGGGCGGTGCCCTTCTCGGGCGTGTGGCGCAAGGTCGCGAGCAACCGCGTGCCCGTCAACGCCGTGACCGCGATCTCCGTCCTGGCCTGGGCGCTGATGCTCCCGACGCTGGTCAACGGCGTGCTCGGGTACGCCGTCGGCACCTCGATCGCCGTCATCGGGCTCTACATCGCCTTCGGGCTGCCGATCCTCCTGCGCATCAGGGCAGGCGACCGGTTCGAGCGCGGCTCGTGGCACCTCGGCGACCACTACAAGTGGATCTCGACGATCGCGGTGGTGTGGATCGCGCTGGTCTGCATCCTGTTCCTGATGCCGCTCTCCCCGGCCGGCGTGCCGTTCTCGGCGGAGTTCGACTGGGAGGCCTTGAACTACGCGCCGATCACCGTCGGAGGCGCGCTGATCCTCTTCGGCGGCTGGTACCTGCTGTCGGCCCGCAACTGGTTCACCGGCCCGGTGCCGGAGGGCGGCTCCCTCGAGGAGCTGCAGAGCATCGAGGAGCAGCTGGAAGCCGAGGCGCACGGCGGAACGCACGACGGGACGGGCCCCGGTGCCGCGACGGCTGCCGGTGCGGTGGCCACCGCCACCGCCGTGGCGGTCGCCGAGAAGGCGGACGAGCCGGAAGCCGAGACCGGCGACGAGAAGGCTGCCGACGAGAAGGCCGAGCCGGAGCCGGAAGCCGCCGAGGCGGACGCGGCGCCGAAGGCGGAGGCCGAGGGGAACGGCGAGGTCGACGCGACCGCTGCCACCGAGGCCGTCACCGAGGACGCGGCCGCGGCCGGCAAGGCCGACACCGAGGCCGAGATCAAGTAAGTAGAGAACAACGTCATCGACGACGAGCGGGACCCTCGCCGGAAGCCATCCGGCGAACGTCCCGCTCGTCGTCGTCAGCTGGACCTGGAAGGACTCCCATGGCCCGCCCCGGCATGCTCACCCTCGAGCAGCTGCGCACGTCGGTCGACGACGGCGCGATCGACACCGTGCTCGTGGCGTTCACCGACATGCAGGGCCGCCTGCAGGGCAAGCGGTGCGCCGCGCAGTACTTCCTCGACGAGGTCGTGCCGCACGCCGCGGAAGCGTGCAACTACCTGCTCGCGGTCGACGTCGAGATGAACACCGTTGACGGCTACGCCATGTCGAGCTGGGAACGCGGCTACGGCGACTTCGTGCTCGTCCCGGACATGACCACGCTCCGCCTGGTGCCCTGGCAGGAGGCCACCGCGCTCGTGCTGTGCGACGTGCAGTGGGCCGACGGTGGCCCCGTCGTCGCGTCGCCGCGGCAGATCCTGCGCGCCCAGCTCGACCGGCTCGCCACCCACGGGCTCGTCGCCGACGTGGGCACCGAGCTGGAGTTCATGCTGTTCGCCGACTCGTTCGACACGGCGTGGCGCAAGGCCTACCACGACCTCGAGCCGGCCAACCTCTACAACGTCGACTACTCGATGATGGGCACCGCCCGGGTGGAGCCGCTGCTGCGGCGCATCCGCAACGGGATGGCCGGCGCCGGGATGGTGGTCGAGTCGGCGAAGGGCGAGTGCAACCTCGGCCAGCACGAGATCGCGTTCCGCTACGCCGACGCCCTCACCACCTGCGACAACCACTCCATCTACAAGACCGGCGCCAAGGAGATCTCCGACCAGGCCGGCATGGCGCTGACCTTCATGGCGAAGTACGACCAGCGCGAGGGCAACTCCTGCCACATCCACATCTCCCTGCGGGGGGCGGACGGGCCGGTGTCGGCGGGGGACGGCGAGCACGGCTTCTCGACGCTGTTCTCGCACTTCGTCGCCGGGCAGCAGGCCTGCCTGCGCGAGCTCACCTATCTCTTCGCACCGAACATCAACTCCTACAAGCGCTACGCCGAGGGCAGCTTCGCGCCCACGGCCGTCGAGTGGGGGCTGGACAACCGCACGTGCGCGCTGCGGGTGGTCGGGCACGGCCCGTCGCTCCGGGTGGAGAACCGAGTGCCCGGGGGCGATGTGAACCCCTACCTCGCGGTGGCCGCGTTGATCGCGGCCGGTCTGTACGGCATCGAGAACGAGCTGCCGCTCTCGCCGCCGTTCGCCGGCAACGCCTACCAGGCCGACGGGCTCCGGGTGCCGTCCACGCTCCGCGAGGCGGCGGAGCTCTTCGCCGGTTCCAAGGTGGCCGAGACGGCGTTCGGCACCGAGGTGGTGGAGCACTACACCAACGCCGCGCGGGTGGAGCTCGCCGCCTTCGACGTGGCGGTCACCGACTGGGAGCGCCGGCGTGGGTTCGAACGGCTCTAGCCGGCCGCGCCCCGTCGTCGGGATCACCGCGTACGGGGAACACGCCCGCTACGGGGTCTGGGACACCGAGGCGGTGCTGCTGCCCCGCACCTACCCCGACGTCGTGATCGCGGCCGGCGGGGTGCCGGTGCTGCTCCCGCCGGTCCCGGAGTCGGCCGCCGCGGTCGACCGGCTCGATGCCGTCGTCCTCGCCGGAGGGCCGGACGTCGGCCCCGACCGCTACGGTGCGTCCCCGCACCCGCGCACCGGAGAGCCGCGCCCGGAGCGCGACGCGTCCGAGATCGCCGTGGTGCACCGCGCCCTCGAGCGCGGCATCCCGGTGCTCGGCGTGTGCCGGGGTGCGCAGGTCCTCAACGTCGCGCTCGGCGGCACCCTCGTGCAGCACGTGCCCGACAGGGTCGGGCATTCCGGGCACAACCCCTCCCCCGGCGTCTTCGGGACGGTGGAGGTGGTGTTGGAGCCGGGCAGCCGGGTCGGGTCCGCCCTCGGCGCAGGCGCGACCGTGCGCTGCCACCACCACCAGGCCCTCGACGGCCTGGCGGACGGACTCGTGGTGACCGGCCGCGCCGCCGACGGCCTCGTGGAGGCGGTCGAGCTGGCCGGCACCCCGTGGGTGGTGGGGGTCCAGTGGCATCCGGAGGAGGACGCGACGGACGTGCGTCTGATGGCGGCCCTGGTCACCGCGGCCGCAACGGTCTAGACCACGGGATCTAGGCTCGCCCCCATGACGGAACGGTTCTCCGGCCGCACCGCGGTCGTGACGGGTGGCGGCAGTGGCATCGGGCTCGCCACCGTGCGCAGGCTCGCCTCCGAGGGTGCCCGGGTGGTGGTCGCCGACATCGACGCGGGCGCCGGCAAGGCCGCCGCCGACGAGGTGGGCGGGCTCTTCGTGCAGACGGATGTCACGTCGCAGACGCAGGTCGAGGAGCTGTTCGCCGCGGCCGTCGACACGTACGGCAGCGTGGACGTCGCCTTCAACAACGCCGGGATCTCCCCACCGGAGGACGACTCCATCCTCGACACCGGCCTCGACGCATGGCGGCGGGTGCAGGAGGTCAACCTGACGTCCGTGTTCCTGTGCTGCAAGGCGGCGATCCCGCACATGCAGCGCCAGGGCCGGGGCGCCATCGTCAACACGGCGTCCTTCGTGGCCGTGATGGGCGCCGCGACCTCCCAGATCTCCTACACCGCGTCCAAGGGCGGCGTGCTCGCGATGACCCGCGAGCTGGGCGTCCAGTTCGCCCGCGAGGGCATCCGGGTCAACGCGCTGTGCCCCGGGCCGGTCGACACCCCGCTGCTGCAGGAGCTGTTCGCCGCCGACCCCGAGCGCGCCCAGCGCCGCCTGGTGCACATCCCGATGGGCCGCTTCGCCCGCCCCGAGGAGATCGCCTCCACGGTCGCGTTCCTGGCGAGCGACGACGCCGGCTTCATCACCGCCTCCACCTTCCTGGTGGACGGCGGCATCTCCGGGGCGTACGTGACGCCGCTGTAGCTCTCCGGCACCGGACGTCCCGATGGAGCGAGCGGCAGAGCCGCTCGTGCAACAGAAGCACTCCCGGGCGTGCGGGCCGGGGCTCGGGCGGATCGGCGCCTGCTGATCGATCCGAGATGCTGGGAACTGCCCGGACGAGGGCGTTCAGCGTGGTTTCGCAACGATCAAGGTCGCATGATCGGTCCGAAGTACGGTGGATCGCCCCGGCTGGGGCGCTGAGCCGCATCCCGCAACGATCACGTCTCGGGGTTCATGATCATGTCGGCCCCTCGGGTGACGCGCGGCTCGCCGGCGATCGGACTTGCAGCCTCGCGACGAGCGTCTTGGGAGCCACCTGCCGGTAGGCGTCGACGATCACCTCGCCCACCTCGTCCCAGTCGGGCCCGGCGTCGCGCCGCATCCCCACCCAGCCGCGGCCACCGAAGCGCGGGGCGAAGAAGCGGTCCGGCGCCTCAGCCACCGCTCTGCAGCTTGTGCAGCATCGGTGGGAGCGGTTCGGCGTGCACCACCGCGAGCCGCTGGGTGGCGCGGGTGATGGCGACGTAGAGGTCACCGCCCCCGCGCGGTGACTCGGCCAGCAGCTCGGCGGGCTCCACCACGACGACGGCGTCGAACTCCAGGCCCTTCGCCGCCGAGACCGGCAGCACCACCACCGGGGCGGTGAGATCCACCTCCGCGCCGTCCCCGCCGAGCAACCGGGCGCGCAGCGCGTCCAGCCGCCCGGCGGGCACGAGAACCGCGGTGCGGCCGTCGCCGACGGCGCCCGCTTCCTCGGCGAGCACCTTCGCCACGGTGTCCTCCAGCTGACCCGAGACGGTCCGCACGGCCCGCGGCGGCACGCCGGAGCTGCGGACCGAGCGCGGCGGGGCGAGTCCCGGTTCGATCGTGGCGAGCACGTCGTCGGCGACGTCGGCGATCTCGGCCGGGGTGCGGTAGTTCACCGTCAGCTGTTCGAGCCGCCACCGGCGCTCGACGAACGGGGCGAGCACCTCGTCCCACGAACCCGCGCCGGCGAGGTCCCCGGTCTGGGCGATGTCACCGACGATCGTCATGGACCGGCTCGGGCAGCGGCGCATCACGAGGCGCCACGCCATCGGCGAGAGCTCCTGGGCCTCGTCGACGATCACGTGCCCGTAGGTCCACTCGCGATCGGCGGCCGCCCGATCGGCGGTGGAGTCGTAGCGGCGCACCGCCTGCCGCTCGGCGAGCCGGTCGGCGTCGACCACGTCGGTGGCGCGCAGCAGTTCGGGGTCGAGGTCCTCCTCCAGGTCGAGGACGTCGAGCACGCCCTGCGCGTAGAGCACCTCCTCGCGCAGCGCGGCGGCCTCCCGGGCGGCGGCCTCCGAGCCGTCGTCCCCGAGCAGCTCGGCCGCCTCGTCGAGCAGCGGGACGTCGGCCGGGGTCCACCGCAGCTCGGCCGGCACGTCGTCGGCCGGTGCGGGCCGGTGGAGCAGCTCGCGGTCGGCGGCCGGCAGCCTGCGGGCCACCGAGCTCAGGCGCTTGCGGTCGGCGAACAGGTCCGTGAGCAGCTGCTCGGCCGAGAGCGTCGGCCACAGCGCGTCCAGCTCGCGGGAGAGCTCGCGGCTCTCGACGAGCTCGTCGCGGATGTCGGCCAGGTCGCCCGAGTCGAGCAGGTTCCGCCCGCCGGGGCCGGTGAGCGTGCGCGCCACCTGCTCGGCGAGCAGCCGCACCGCCTCCTTCCGGAAGATCCGGCGGGCCTCGTTGTGCGGCTTGCGGGAGCGGCGGGCCCGGGTGCGGGCGGCATGGGCGAGGTCGCGGTCGAGCCGCACCGGCTGCTGCTCCACCACGAGCTCGACGGGCCGGCGCGGCACCTGCTGGCGGTCGCGGACCGCCGCCGCGACGACCGCCGCCATCTCGGCCCTCCCCTTCACCGCCGCCGTGACGGCGGGCTCGGTGCGCCGCGCGTCCAGCCCGGGGTGCAGCTGCCCGACCGTGCCGAGCACCACGCTGGTCTCGCCCAGGGAGGGCAGCACCTGCCCGATGTAGGACAGGAACGTGGGGTTGGGCCCGACGACGAGCACGCCGCGGCGCGCCAGCCGGTCGCGGTGGGTGTAGAGCAGGTAGGCGGCCCGGTGCAGGGCCACCGCGGTCTTCCCGGTGCCCGGCCCGCCCTGCACGACCAGCACCCCGGACGGCTTCGAACGGATGATCGCGTCCTGCTCCGCCTGGATCGTGGCCACGATGTCGGCCATCCGGCCGGTGCGGCGGGCGTCGACGGCGGCCAGCAGGGCGGCCTCGCTGGTCAGCCCGCTGGACTGGGTGGCTGCGGTGGCGTCGTCGAGGTCCAGCACCTCGTCGTCCACGGCGATGACGTCACGGCGGCGGGTGCGCAGGTGCCGCCGGCGCCGGATGCCCTCCGGGGACGCCGCGGTGGCCGTGTAGAACGGCCGGGCCGCCGGCGCCCGCCAGTCCATGAGCAGCGGCTCGTACTCGTTGTCCTCGTCGAGCAGGCCGAGCCGCCCGACGTAGCGACGCTCGCCGTCCTCGGCGTCGAGGCGGCCGAAGGCGAGGCCGTGCTCGGCGGCCCGCAGTGCGGCGAGGCGGTCGGTGTACATGGCGGCGGCGGCGTCCCGCTCGGTGAGCGCCTGCGGCGTGCCGACGGTCTCGTCGTGCAGCACGGCGGACAGCCGCCGAGCCGTCTCGGCCCGACGCGCGTCGAGCCGCTCGTAGAGCATGCGGACGTAAGCCCGCTCGTGCTCGATCCCGTCCTCGGCCTGGCCTGGGACCTGGTCCTCGATGCGGGCGTCCGGCACCGCGGCGGACGTGCTGTTCGACACCGGCAGATCACCTTCGCTGGCGTGACGGAGGACTGGGCAGCTTACGAACGTACCAGCGACCGGGTTTCCGGTCGGCAGGCCGCGGGTAGGTCTTCGCGTGCAACCCCCAGTCGGCCCGGCGCGCCCGATCGTGCGATGAATGAGACGTCCCGGGACTCCGACTACGCGTACCTCGCGCCGCTCTTCGAGGAGTTCGCGCAGCTGCCGCCGGAGCACCCCGAGCGGGTGGCGCTGCGGTCCAAGCTCGTCACCGGGTACCTGCCCGTGGTGCAGCACATCGCGCGCCGGTTCGCCGGCCGCGGCGAGCCGGTCGACGACCTCGAGCAGGCCGGCACCGTCGGGCTGATCAACGCGGTGGACCGGTTCGAGCCCGACCGCGGGATCGACTTCCTCTCCTACGCGGTCCCCACCATCACCGGTGAGATCCGCAGGCACTTCCGCGACCGGACGTGGTCCATGCGGGTGCCGCGGCGCCTCAAGGACCTCCAGAGCGCGATCAACGGCGCGATCGGTCCGCTGTCGCAGGAGCTCGGGCGCGCCCCGCGCCCCAGCGAGATCGCGACCCGGCTCGGGATGCCCACCGAGGAGGTCGTGGAGGGCCTCGACGCCCAGCAGGCCTACCGCAGCAGCTCCCTCGACGAGCTGGTGGCCGGCGGCGACACCCCCCTCACCGACACGCTCGGCGGTGTGGACGCCGAGCTGGACAAGGTCGAGTACCGGGAGACCCTCGCGCCGCTGCTCGACGAGCTGCCCGAACGGGAGCGCACGATCCTGCTGCTGCGGTTCTTCGGCAACCTCACGCAGACCCAGATCGCCGACCGCGTCGGCATCTCCCAGATGCACGTGTCCCGCCTGCTCGCCCAGACCGTCGCACAGCTGCGGCGGCGGATGACCGAGGACGGGTAGGCGGGCCGCCTGCCCGTACGACCACCGACGTCGTGCACCGCCGATCGGCTCACACCGATGACGGCTCGCGAGCCGCCGCCCACTCACCGGGCGGTGGCTCTTCGTCGCCTCCGTCGCTGTCGTTGAGCGCCGGGGTCGGGCGGGAGCGGCGCAGCAGCGGGACCGGCAGCACGAACCACAGCAGGCACAGCACGACGAGGACCGCCGCCGCGGCCGAGATGGCGAACGGCAGCCCCACCGCGACGTCGAGCACCAGCAGCACGGAGCCGGTGAGGGTCAGCGCGAGGGAACCGAGACCGACGGTGAACAGGCGGTGCCCGATCTGCACGGTCTCCTGCTTCACCCCCCGCCGGAACGTCATGCGGTGCACCGCCGCCGGGGCGACGAGCAGGCCCGCCGTGATCACCGAGCACAGCAGGGTGACCACGTAGGTCCAGCGCTGCACCTCGTCGATCGAGCGGAAGCGCTCGGTGAACGACAGCGTCAGCAGGAACGCGAACAGGATCTGCACACCGGTCTGCGCCACGCGCAGTTCCTGCAGGAGCTCGATCATGTTGCGGTCGGCGCGCTGCAACGGGCCCTCGCCGCGCCCGTCGGCGCGGCTACCGGTGTAGCGCCACTCCGTCATGGGACATGACTACCCGATGGGGTGACACCCACGCAGCGGCGGCGGGCGAACTGCTCAGGCGGCGGTCCAGCCCGCCACTCATGCCCGTCGCGTACCCAGCGGCCGTGCGGCTGCGCACACCTCCCTTGACCTTGACACCGGTGTGAGGCCATACCGTCCGCGGCCGTGGCAGGAGCAGTGGTACTCGGAGCGGGGCCGGGGATGGGCCGGGCGATCGCATGCCGGTTCGCCGCGGGCGGGATGCCGGTGGCGGTCGTCGCCCGGTCGCGGCCGACCGTGGACGCGGTCGCCGCGGCGGTCCGGGCGAGCGGGGCCGACGTGCTGGGGCTGGCCGCGGACGTCGCCGACGAGGACGGCCTGCGCACCGCCCTGGGCGCGGCGGAAGAGCGCTTCGGCGTTCCGGACGTCGTCGTGTACAACGCGGCGCTCGTGCGGCCGGACGCGCCCGGCGAGCTCGACGCGGCGGGCCAGCTCGCCGCGTGGTCGGTGAACGTCGTCGGTGTCCTCACGGCCGCCGCGCGGGCCCTCCCCGGCATGGCCGCGCGGGGCAGCGGCACGTTCCTGGTCACCGGCGGCATGCCGGAGCCGAAGCCCGGCTACGTGAGCCTCTCCCTGGGCAAGGCGGGCGTCCGGGCGCTCGCCGCGCTGCTCGACCTGCAGTACCGGGACGCAGGCGTCCACGTCGCCACCGTGACGGTCGCCGGGCCGGTCGGCCCGGGGACGGCCTGGGATCCCGATGAGATCGCCGAGCACTACTGGCGGCTGCACCACCAGCCACGCGAGGCGTGGACCCACGAGGTCGTGCACTGACCGGGTTCCCCATGATCACCTGGGCGTGGCTGCCCCTGGGTGGGCGCTGCGGCGGATGTCGGTCCGAGCTCCGCTCAGCTACCCGGGTGCCTGGCCTTCGGCCCCCGCCCGTACGGCTGCTCGACCGGCTCCACCGGGTCGAGCGCCGGGAGCGGGCGCACCTGCGGCTCCTCGGCCAGCGCGAGCGGCTCCCCATGGTGGCGCAGCCGCATCGGCGGGCCCGAGACCAGCCGGTACTCCGCCTCGTCCGGCCGGATCTCCACCCGCAGCTGCCGGCCGCGCCACCTCAACCCGAACGAGATCCGCGACAGCGCCGGGGGCAGCCGCGGTGCGAACCCGATCCCGGACTCGTCCATCCGCATCCCGCCGAACCCGGCGACGACGGCCGTCCAGGTGCCGGCCATGGACGCGATGTGCACCCCGTGGTCGGAGTTGCCCGCCAGGTCGTCCAGGTCCACCAGCGCGGCCTCGGCCAGGTAGTCGTAGGCCAGGTCCAGGTGCCCGGTCCAGGCCGCCACCACCGCCTGGGTGCACGCCGACAACGACGAGTCCCGCACCGTCAACGCCTCGTAGTAGGCGAAGTTGCGGCTCATCTGCTCCGGGGTGAACGCGTCCGGGCGCAGCTGCATCGCCAGCACCAGGTCCGCCTGCTTGATCACCTGCTTGCGGTACAGGTCGAAGTACGGCACGTTCAGCAGCAGCGGGTACTTCTCCGCCGGCGTGTTCTCGAAGTCCCACACCTGGTGGTGGGTGAACCCCTCCGCCTGCGGGTGCACCCCCAGCACGTCGTCGAACGGGATCCGCATCGCCTTCGCCGCGTCCCGCCAGGACGCCATCTCCTCGGCGTTCACCCCGAGCCGCGCCGCCGCCCGCGCGTGCCGCGCCGCCGTGTCCGCCGCCACCCGCAGGTTCTGCTGCGCCATCAGGTTCGTGTAGACGTTGTTGTCGACGATCGCGGTGTACTCGTCCGGGCCGGTCACCCCGTCGATGCGGAACTCCCCCGCCGAGTCGTGGTGCCCCAGCGACCGCCACAGCCGGGCCGTGGCCACCAGCACCTCCAGCCCCACCTCCCGCTCGAACACCACGTCCCCGGTGGCCGCGACGTGCCGGCGGACCGAGTCGGCGATGTCGGCGTTGATGTGGAACGCGGCCGTGCCGGCCGGCCAGTAGCCCGAACACTCCTGCCCGCGGATCGTGCGCCAGGGGAACGCCGCCCCCCGCAGCCCGAGCTGCTCGGCCCGCTCGTAGGCGAGCGGGAGGATCGACAGCCTCCAGCGCAGGGCGTCGGCCGCGGCCTCCGGAGCGAGGTGGGACAGGACCGGCAGGCAGAAGGTCTCGGTGTCCCAGAACGTGTGCCCGTCGTAGCCCTCGCCGGTCAGCCCCTTCGCCCCGATCGCGCGGCGCTCGGCCCGGGCGCCCGCCTGCAGCACGTGGAAGGTGGCCAGCCGCACCGCCTGCTGCAGCTCGGCGTCACCGTCGATCTCGACGTCCGCGGTCTCCCAGAACTCGTCGAGGTAGGTCCGCTGCTCACCGCACAGCCCTTCCCAGCCGGTGTAGCGGGCGGCCGCCAGCGCCGCGCGGACCTGGTCGTGCAGGGCGGGCAGCGACCGGCGCGACGACCAGCCGTAGGCCAGGTACTTCACCAGGCGCAGCGTCCGGCCGGGCTCGAGACGCGCGATCACCGTGGTGCGCCCGATGTCCTCGGTGGCCTCGGAGGTGACCTTGACCCCTTCCGGGCCCTGCACCTCGTGGTCCATGGCCGCGGCCACCCGCAGGCCGGAGCGGCGCGTGCGGTGCAGCAGCGTGGCGCCCGCCTCGTCGCAGCGGTGCTGCTCGGCGACGAGCGGGTCGGTGAGCGCGGCCTCGACGCGCGGGTCCGCCTCGTCGCGGGACGGCAGCTGCTCGTTGGCCACCAGCTCCGACTGCAGGACGAGCAGGGCGGGCGCGTCGAGCACCTCCACCTCGTACTCGATCGCGGCGATCGCCCGCTGGGTGAGCGACACCAGCCGCGTCGAGCGCACCCGCACCATCCGGCCCGCGGGCGAGGCCCACTCGACCTCGCGGGTGAGCGTGCCGGCCCGCAGGTCCAGCACCCGCTCGTGCCGGTGCAGCTGGCCGTATCTCAGGTCGAACGGCTCGTCCTCCACCAGCAGCCGGATCAGCTTGCCGTTGGTGACGTTGATGATCGTCTGCCCGGACTCCGGGTAGCCGTACCCACCCTCCGCGTACGGCAGCGGGCGCCGCTCGTAGAACGAGTTCAGGTACGTCCCCGGCATCGCGTGCGGGTCCCCCTCGTCGAGGTTGCCCCGCAGCCCGATGTGCCCGTTGGACAGCGCGAACACCGACTCGACCTGGCCCATCCGGTCCAGGTCCAACCGTGGCTCCCGCACCACCCACGGCTCCACCGCGAACGCGCGGCCCGGATCCGGGCTCATGACGCACTCCCCATCAGGTCGGCGAGGTCGGTGACGACGACGTCGGCACCGTGCGCGCGCAACGCGTCGGCCTGCCCGAGCCGGTCCACCCCGACGACGAAGCCGAACCCGCCCGCCTTCCCCGACGCGACGCCCGCGAGGGCGTCCTCGAACACGACTGCCTGATCCTTCCCGACGCCGAGGTCGGCGGCCGCGGCGAGGAACGTGTCCGGCGCGGGCTTGCCGGGGAGGCCGCGCTCCTTGGCGGTGACGCCGTCCACGCGGTGGTCGATGAGATCGGCGAGGCCCGCGACGTCGAGCACCTGCTTCGCGTTCGCCGACGAGGACACCACGGCCGTGGCGAGCCCGGCGTCCTTCGCGGCGTGCAGGTAGCGCACCGACCCCGGGTACACCTCCACCCCGACGCTGACGATCTTCTCCTGCACCAGCGCGTTCTTCCGGGTGGCCAGCGCGTACACGGTCTCGGCGTCCGCGGCGTCGTCCGGCCCACCGGCCGGGAGCTCGATGCCGCGGGAGCGCAGGAACGAGTCGGTGCCCGCCAGGCGGGGCTTGCCGTCGACGTAGGGCCCGTAGTCGTCCGTGACGTCGAACGGCCGGAACGGGGTGCCCTCGCGCTCGGCACGGGCCCGCAGGTACTCGTCGAACATCTGCTTCCAGGCGGCCGCGTGCACGCTGGCCGTGTCGGTGAGCACGCCGTCGAGGTCGAAGAGGCACGCGCGCGTGCCGTCGGGAAGGCCGAGCATGGGCCGAACGGTACCGAGACCGCGATCACCCGGGGAGGCGGAGTGGGCAACTCGTAAGGGTGCGGCCTACGAAGGCAGCCGGATCGTCCGGGCCGCGGCTGCGCCGCCCGTCACCAGGACCTCGCAGCCGCCCTCGACGGGGCGGGCGGCCAGGCTGAGCAGTCCGCCGTCCGGCTGCGGCTCGATGTCGCGCTGCACCGCCTCGCGCACGGCGGCGAGGATCTGCATCGGGGTCACCGGGATCGGATGCAGGGTGGGCTCGACGTCCACCGCCACCTGCAGGCGCGGGCCGAACCGGGCCTGCTCCAGCTGCAGGTACCCGTGCACGGCGGCGAGCTCGTCGCCCAGCGTGCTCCCGCCCACCTGGTCGGCGGCGCGGTTCAGATCGGCGAAGCCGATGAGCAGGTCCCGGGCCCGGCCGGGATCGCTGCGGATCAGCGCGGCGATCGTGTTCAGGGAGTTGTAGACGAAGTGCTGCTCCAGCCGGCGCACCTCGGTGACGGCCGGCGGTTCCGCGCTCACCGGCTCGGGGGACGCGTCGGGCAGCTCCGCCGGCGGCTCGGGTGCCGGGATGGCCGGCGCCGGTTCCGGCGGGCGGGCCCAGCGGTCCTCGTGGACGTCCGCGGGGTCGAGCAGGCCGAGCCAGTACGGGCGGCGCATGCGGCCACCACCGATCCAGCCGGAGAACTCGGCGAGCCCCACCAGCTCGGGCCGCGCCCACCGGGCGTGGCGCGCCGCTCCCGCCGGCACGGCGTCGACGAACGGGGGTGCGTCCTGCTCCCGGTCGGCGAGCGCGGCGGCGAGCGTGCGCCGCTCCCCGAGCGACACCCCGACGCGCCCGACGTAGTGGGCGGCGCCCGGTTCGCCCGCCACGGGTGCGCCGAGCAGGAGGGTGCCCACCGTCTCGGGCCGGTGCGGGTCGGCGGGCGTCCAGCCGCCCACGAGCACCTGGCGCGTGCGCGTGACCGGCACGCGCAGCCAGAACCGGGAGCGCCCGCCGGGGTGGTAGCGGCCCCGCACGTGCCGGGCGTGCAGGCCGTCGGCGCCCTTCTGCTCCGCGATCGCGAGCATCGTGTCGATCTCGGTGGCGGGCAGCGGGGATGTGGTCCACACCGGCGGGCTGGCGAAGCCGAGGCCGTCGAGCAGCGAGCGGCGGTCGGCGTAGGGCAGGTCGGTGGTGCTGTGCCCGTCGAGCCACAGCAGGTCGGCGACCTGGAAGTCGACCGGGATGCGCCGGATCGTCGCGTCCGACGGGCGGTGGCGGGCGCTGCGGCGGGCGATCAGCCGCGGGCGGACGGCGTGCTCCTCACCGCGGGCGACGAGGGTGCCGTCGAGGACCATCCCGCCCGGCGGCGCCCGGCGCAGCAGCGGCTCGGCGAGCTCCGGGTAGGCGGCGCTCATCGAGTTGTCAGCGCCCGAGAGCAGCCGCACCCGCCGCCCGGGCTCGACGTAGGCGATGCAGCGGTGCCCCGTCCACGCCACCTCCACCATCCAGTCGCGGCCGGTCGGCGGGTCACCGGTGACGGTGCCGGGCTGCATGGGCGGGACGAGGGCGGGCACGCCTGGGGTCACCCGCTCCGTCACGGGAGCCACCGTAGCTGGCCGCCGTCACGTCGCGGACCTCCGTGGGGGACGATCGAGGCATCATGAGCCTCACCGACCGGCTTCCCCCCGCCCCCGATCCCGACGCGCTCGTCGAGGCGTTCACCGACTGGGCGTTCGAGGAACGCGGCCTCTCGCTCTACCCGGCGCAGGAGGAGGCGCTGCTGGAGCTGGTCACCGGCGGCAACGTGATCCTCTCCACGCCCACCGGCTCGGGGAAGTCGCTCGTCGCGGTGGGGGCGCACGCGGCGGCGCTCGGCCGCGGGGAGCGCACCTTCTACACGGCGCCGATCAAGGCGCTGGTCAGCGAGAAGTTCTTCCAGCTCATCGACACGTTCGGCGCCGACAAGGTCGGGATGCTCACCGGGGACGCCGCGGTGAACGAGAAGGCCCCGATCATCTGCTGCACCGCGGAGATCCTCGCCAACATCGCGCTGCGCTCCGGGCGGGGTGCCGATGTCGGTTCGGTGGTGATGGACGAGTTCCATTTCTACGCCGATCCCGACCGCGGCTGGGCCTGGCAGGTGCCGCTGATCGAGCTCCCCCAGGCTCAGTTCCTGCTGATGAGCGCCACGCTCGGCGACGTCTCGTTCTTCCGCGAGGACCTCACTCGCCGCACCGGGCGGGACACCGCGGTGATCACCTCGGTGGAACGCCCCGTGCCGCTGCACTTCCGCTACGTCTTCACGCCGCTGCACGAGACGATCAGCGAGCTCCTGCAGACCCACGAGGCCCCCGTCTACGTCGTGCACTTCACGCAGGCCTCGGCGATCGAGCGGGCGCAGGCGCTGATGAGCGTCAACGTCACCTCGCGCGAGGACAAGCAGGCGATCGCCGAGCTGATCGGCCGGTTCCGCTTCACCGCGGGCTTCGGCAAGACGCTGTCGCGGCTGGTGCGCCACGGCATCGGGGTGCACCACGCGGGCATGCTCCCCCGCTACCGCCGGCTCGTGGAGACCCTCGCGCAGGCCGGCCTGCTGAAGGTCATCTGCGGCACCGACACCCTCGGCGTCGGCATCAACGTGCCGATCCGCACCGTGCTGTTCACGGCGCTGTCGAAGTACGACGGGCAGCGCACCCGCCCGCTGAAGGCGCGGGAGTTCCACCAGATCTCCGGGCGCGCGGGGCGCGCGGGCTACGACACGGTCGGCACGGTCGTCGCCGAGGCACCCGACCACGAGGTGGAGAACGCCCGCCTGCTCGCCAAGGCGGGCGACGACCCCAAGAAGCGCCGCCGCGTGGTGCGCAAGCAGCCGCCCGAGGGGTTCGTCGGGTGGTCGCAGACGAGCTACGAGAAGCTGCAGAACGCCCAGCCCGAGCCACTGACCAGCCACTTCAAGGTCACGCACGCGATGCTGCTGAACGTGATCACGCGTCCCGGCGACGCGTTCAGCGCCATGCGGCACCTGCTCGAGGACAACCACGAGCCGCGGTCCCGCCAGCTCCGCCACATCCGCCGGGCCATCGCCATCTACCGGGCCCTGCGCACCGCGGGCGTGGTCGAGGAGCTGCCCGAGCCCGACGCGGAGGGCCGCCGCGTGCGGGTGGTCGGCGACCTGCAGCTGGACTTCGCGCTCAACCAGCCGCTCTCCCCCTTCGCCCTCGCCGCCGTCGATCTGCTGGACAAGGAGGCGCCGCAGTACCCGATGGACGTCCTCTCGGTGCTCGAGGCCACGCTCGACGACCCCCGGCCCGTGGTGGCGGCGCAGCAGAAGAAGGCCCGCGGAGAGGCCGTCGCCGCGATGAAGGCCGACGGCATCGAGTACGAGGAGCGGATGGCGCTGCTCGAGGACGTGACGTACCCGAAGCCCCTCGAAGAGCTCCTGGACGCCGCCCTGGAGACCTACCGGCGCGGCCACCCGTGGGTCGAGGACGCGCACCTGTCGCCGAAGTCGGTGGCGCGGGACATGTTCGAGAAGTCCATGACGTTCGTCGAGTACATCGGGCACTACGGCCTCGCCCGGTCCGAGGGCCTGGTGCTGCGCTACCTCGCCGACGCCTACCGCGCCCTGCGCCAGACCGTGCCCGACGAGGCGAAGACCGAGGAGCTCCTCGACGTCGAGGAGTGGCTCGGCGAGCTGGTGCGCCAGGTCGACTCCAGCCTGCTCGACGAGTGGGAGGCGCTCGCCGCGGGCGCCGGCACCGGCGAGGAACCGGAGCGGCCGCCGCTCGACACGACACCGACCGCCGTCACCGCCAACCCGCGGGCCTTCCGCGTGCTCGTGCGCAACGCGATGTTCCGCCGCGTCGAGCTGGCCGCCCTGCGCCGATTCGACGAGCTGGGCGAGCTCGACGCCGACGCCGGCTGGGACGCGGCCGCGTGGCGCGAGGCGCTCGCGCCGTACTTCGCCGAGCACGGCGACACCGGGACCGCGATCGGCACCGGCCCCGACGCCCGCGGCCCGCAGCTCTTCTCCGTCGCGGAGGAGTCCGAGCGCTGGCTCGTCCGGCAGGTCCTGGAGGACCCGGCGGGCGATCGCGACTGGGCCATCACCGCGGAGGTCGACCTCGGCGCGTCCGACGAGCAGGGCACCCCCGTCGTCTGGGTGACCGGGGTCGAGCCGCTCGGCGGCTGACGGTCCCGCTCCCCCGTCCGGGCCCTGCGACACGCCGACGTGCGGTGTCCATGATCGGTTGACGTTTCGAAGGCGTCAATGAATGATTGACGCATGAAGTACGACGAGGCGGTGCGCTGGCTGGACCGGGTCGACCCGATGATCGCCCGGCCCGACCGCTCCATCACCGGACGGCTGGACCGGCTCAAGGAGGTGTCGGCCGACGGCGGGCTCACCCGCGACGCCTCGGCGGCCTGGTACGCCCTCGTGGGCGAGATGCGCCGCCTCGCCGACTACTACGAGCGCGACCTCATCCGCAGGCTGCGCGCCGACGGGCTGACCTGGGCCCAGGTCGCCGACGCGGTGCAGGCGCAACTGTCGAGCCGGCAGGCCGCCCAGGCGAAATGGAAGCGGCTGCTCGACCCCGGCCGCCGCACCACGACGGGCGACATGCGCCGCGGCGGCCGCCCCCGCCAGGACCCCTGATCCAGTTCTCTGATCCGGCCCCCGACCGGTGCGGGGCGGTAGGCTCCCGCCAAGATCGCCCCTGGACCCGGGCGATCAGAGTCACGAGCGGGGGCGCGCCATGGGCGATCACGCGCGGACGCTCGGCAGTTCCTGGGCCGGATCGGTGCAGTCCGCGGGCTTCGTCGCGCTTCCGCGCCGCGAGCTCGACACCGCGCTGGTGGAGTGGACCGGCGTGCTGCTCGACGCCGCCTCCGGGGTGGGCGACCCGGCAGCGGCCGGCGCCGTCGGACGCTGGCTCGTCGAGGCCCACTTCACGCATCCGTCCACGCTGGAACAGACGCTCACCGTGCTCGGCCCCGACCTCGTCCGCATCGATCCCGAGCGCGGACCCGCCGTTCTCTCCGCCCTCGCCGGTGGCTACGCCGCCGCCCTGCAGGAGCGCACGCGCGCCGAGCAGGAACGGGTCACCGCGGCCGCGTTCGTCGCCCGGGCCGCCGCCGAGCAGGCCCGCTGGGCGAGCGAGGCCCGCTTCGGCGCCCTCTTCGCCGACGCGGCGATCGGCATCGCCGTCGTCACGGCCGCCGGCGAGGTCGTCGAGGCGAACCGGGCCCTCTGCGAGATGTTCGGCCGCCCGGCCGACGAGGTGCTCCACAGCACCGTGGATGCGTACGTCCCCGCCGACGACCACCAGCACCGGCGCCTGCTGCGCGCGATGCAGGCCGGCGAGCTGGAGCACACCCGGCTGGAACGGCCCTACGCGCACGCCGACGGCACCACGATCTGGACCGACATCGTCCTCTCCCTGGTCAGGGCGCCGGACGGGGTGCCCCGCTTCATCGTCGCCATGATCGCCGACGTCACGGAGCGGCACCGCCTCGAGACGTCGCTGCGCCACCAGGCCCAGCACGACCCGCTCACCGGCCTCCCGAACCGCACCCTGTTCTTCGAGCGGCTCGACGCCGCGCTCGAAGCCGGACGGCACGTCGGGGTCTGCTACATGGACGTCGACGACCTCAAGGCCGTCAACGACACCCTCGGCCACGACGTCGGCGATCACGTGCTGCAGACCATCGCCCACCGGCTCACAACCGAGATCGGCGGGCCCGGACGGCTGGTCGCCCGGATGGCGGGCGACGAGTTCGTCGTCCTCGTCGAGCGGCCCGCGGACCACCCGGACCCCGACGAACCGCTCCGCATGGCGGCACGCGCCCTCGACGCCGTGCGGCGCCCGGTCGTCTCGGGGCCGCACCGGATCGTCGTGTCCGCCAGCATCGGCGTCGTCGAGCGCGCGGACAGCGCCTCCGGCTCCGGGGAGCTCGAGAAGGCCGCCGACCTCATGAAGGCGGCCGACACCACGCTCCACTGGGCGAAGAAGGACGGCCGCAACCGCGTCGCCCGCTTCGACGCCGACCGCCACCGTGCCGCCGTCGCCCGGTTCGAGCTGTCCGCCCGGCTGCCCGCCGCCCTCGAGTCGGCCGAGTTCGTGGTCGACTACCAGCCGCTGGTCCGCCTCACCGACCAGCGGCTGGTCGGCGTCGAGGCGCTCGTGCGCTGGCAGCCGCCCGGCGGCGACCGCATCGGCCCGGACGTGTTCATCCCGCTCGCCGAGGAGAGCGGGCTGATCGTCCCGCTCGGGAGGTGGGTGCTCGCCGAGGCGTGCCGGCAGGCGGTGCGCTGGCGCGAGGAGCACCCGGACGCGCACCTGTTCGTCAGCGTCAACCTCGCGGCGCGCCAGGTGCGCGAGCCCGGGATCGTCGACGACGTGGCGAGCGTCCTCGCCGACTCCGGCTGGCCCGCGCACGGGCTGCAGCTCGAGCTCACCGAGAGCGACCTCATGAGCACCACCGGGGAGCCCCTCGACGCGCTCCGTGACCTCGCGGCGATGGGCGTGCGCATCGCCATCGACGACTTCGGCACCGGCTACTCCAACCTCGCCTACCTGCGCACCCTGCCGGTCCACGCCCTGAAGCTCGCCGGGCCGTTCGTCACGAGACCCTTTGCCTCCGCCGTGTCCGACCCATCCGGCGAGCACGAATACGACAGCGTCGACCTCGAGGTGCTCGCGCTGCTCATCGAGCTGGCCCACACGCTCGGCCTCTCCGTCACCGCCGAGGTCGTGGAGACCTCCGTGCAGCTGGAACGGCTGCGCAAGCTCGGCTGCGACACCGGGCAGGGCTGGTACTTCGCCCCGCCGGTGCGCCCGTCGGCCGTGCCGGCCCTGTTCACCGGCCCGGTCGGCCCGACCTGACCCTCCAGGAGCGCCGACCACCCGGGAACGCCTTGATCACCACGGTCGTGGCATGAGCGGCAGGAGGTGTCTGTTGCCGAACCGGGCGCGCTGCCGTTGCCGGCGACCGTCTGAGGGCCCGACGACCATGATCAGCCACCTGGCGCGAGAGCGGCCACGCGAGAGACACCAGCCACCTAGAGCTAGAGCTTCCGGAGGCCGCCCAGCACTCGCCGCATCAGGGCCACGTCGGGGCCGGCGGCGCGGTGGACGGCGACGGCGCCCGCGGCCGCGAGGTCGCCGACGAGAACCCGCGCCACCCCGAGCGGCACGCCGACGTGGGCGGCGAGCTCCGCCACCGACCGCGGTTCCCGGCACAGGTCCAGCACGGCGAGGTGCGCGCCGGTGAAACCGGCCGGCGCGACCTGCGGGTCCGCCGACACGAGCGTCTCGATCGACAGGTCGAGCGACGCGCGCGTGCGGCCGCGGGTGAACACGTAGGGCCGCACGGACGCCGACCCACCGGCGATCGGCTCCTCGACCTCGACGTCCGGCGGACGGGGCACCTCAGGGGTGGGCGGCCGGGGCGGCGGGGTGACCGCGGGCGTAGGGCCCGGTCGCCGCTTCCGGCGAGCCCCACCGAAACGCGCGCCCGTCAGCCCCACGACCGGGCCGTCGGACCCATCGGGCTGGTCCCCCGGAGCCGCAGGTACGGCCGGGACGGGTGTCGTGTCCGCCTCCGCAGCCTTCCTGCGGGCCGCCCGCCTCCGGCGCGGGGCACCACCGAACCGCGCGCCGGTGGTCCCGATCGCGGGGCCGGGATCGTCGCCGGTGTCCACTTCGCCGGTGCCCACTTCGCGGCCTCCCCCATCGCGGCGTCACACCTCGGAAGGGGCCCCACCATGTCGACAGGGCGTTACGGCCGCGTTACCCGGCCGTTCCACGCCCATGACGTTTCGTACTCGCATGATCACCGGATGTGATGGGCTGCCGAGCGAGCGGCGGTGCACGACGGCAGTGGAAGGATCAAGGGCATGACGCACCCCATCCGGATCGGTGTCCAGATCCAGCCCCAGCACGCCGACTACGCGCAGATCCGTGCCGCCGTCACCGAGGCCGAGGACACCGGCGTCGACATCGTGTTCAACTGGGACCACTTCTTCCCGCTGAACGGCGATCCCGGCGGGAAGCACTTCGAGTGCTGGACGATGCTCGGGGCCTGGGCCGAGGCCACCAGGCGGGTCGAGATCGGTGCCCTCGTCAGCTGCAACAGCTACCGCAACCCCGAACTGCTCGCCGACATGGCCCGCACCGTCGACCACATCTCCGGCGGCCGGCTCATCCTCGGGATCGGCGCGGGCTGGTTCCAGCGCGACTACGACGAGTACGGCTACGACTTCGGCACGCCGGGGACCCGGCTGGCCGACCTCGCGCAGGCCCTCCCCCGCATCCGCGACCGCTGGTCGGCGCTCAACCCGGCGCCCACCCGGGACATCCCCGTCCTCATCGGCGGCGGCGGGGAGCGCAAGACCCTGCGCTACACGGCCGAGCACGCCGCGATCTGGCACAGCTTCGGCGACCTCGACACGCTCACCCGCAAGTCCGCGATCCTCGACCGCCACTGCGCCGACGTCGGCCGCGACCCGGGTGAGATCGAGCGCTCCGTCGGCGTCTCGGCCCCGCCGCACGAGGTCGCCGACGGCCTCGTCGCCGCGGGCGCGACCCTCTTCACGATCGGCGTCAGCGGCCCGGGCTACGACCTGGGCCTCGTGAAGGAGTGGGTCGCCTGGCGCGACGCCCGGCGCTGACCTGATCGGGAGCCGCCTCAGGCGGGAACCGTCGCGCGCTGCGCCGCGTCCCGCTTGGCGACCTCCGCCCGGACGAGCGGGATCACCTCGCGACCGAACTCCCTCGCGTCCTCCAGCAGGTCGTAACCACGGGCCGAGAGGATCCGCACGCCCAGGTCGTAGTAGTCCATCAGCGCGGCGGCCACCGTCTCGGGCGTGCCGACCAGCGCCGTGGAGTTGCCCGCGCCGCCGGTGGCCTTCGCCGTGACGGTCCACAGCGCCCGGTCGTGCCGCTCCCCCTGCTCGGCGATGGCCAGCAACCGCTGGGAACCCGCGTTCTCCGGGTCGGTGAGCTTGTGGCGGCGGGTGAGCTGGACCCCGCCCTTCGTCCGGTCCTGGATGCGAGCGACGGTGGCGTACGCCTTCTCCCAGGCCTCCTCCTCCGTGCGGCCCAGGATCGGGCGGAAGGCCACCTGGAAGGTCGGCGCGGGCCGGCCGGCGGCCGCGGCGAGCTCCGTGATCGCGGCGATCTGGTCGGCCGTGCCGGCGAGCGGCTCGCCCCAGAGCGCGTAGATGTCCGCCTCCTCCGCGCCGACCCGGTACGCGGCGGGCGACGAGCCGCCGAACGAGATCCGCGGGCGCGGCTTCTGCACGGGCTCGACGTCGAGCACGAAGTCGCTGAAGTCGTAGTGCTCGCCGTGGAAGTCGAACGGCTCCCGCGCGGTCCACGCCTTCTTGAAGATCTGGATCGCCTCGCGGGTGCGGTCGTAGCGGCGGTCCTTGGGCAGGATGTCGCCCTCGCGCTGCTGCTCGTGGTCGTTGCCGCCGGTGATGACGTGCACGGTGGTGCGGCCACCGCTGATCACATCGAGCGTGGCGATGGTCTTCGCCGCGAACGTGGGGTAGGAGACGTTCGGCCGGTGGGCCACGAGCACCTGCAGCCGTTCGGTGCGGCAGGCGATCAGCGCCGCGCCCTGCCCGGGGTCGGGGCTGCCGCTCCCGTACGCGGTGAGCACCCGGTCCCAGCCGGTCTCCTCGTGGGCGCGGGCCAGCGCCACGGTGAACTCCGGGTCGAACGCCGGGCCGGAACGGGACTGCGTCTCGGTGCCGTCGTTGGTGGCTCCCATGCCGAGGAACTCCACGGGCATGTCGTTACTCCTCGAGTGTGGTGGAGGGGGTGGCGGTGGAGCGGGGTCAGGAACCCGGACACACCGCCGACCACACCCGACCGAGGTCGATGTGCCGTCGGGTCACCAGAGGAACGCGGATGGCGCGGGACGTGGAGAAGACCACGACCTCCACTCCAGCACCCGGCGGTGCGCCCGTCAACGGCGGGCGTGCGGGCCGACACACGTTGTGTGCCGCCGCCCCGATGTCGACCTACAGTCGAAGCGGTTCACCCTGCGCACAAGTGAGGACGCCGCCCGTGGGCTCTGCGATCGCGATCGTCGGGGCGGGCCCGCGTGGCGTGGGGATCCTCGAGCGACTGGGCGCGAGCGCGCCCGAGCTGGGACCGGACGGGCTCGACGTGCACCTGGTCGACCCGTACCCGCCGGGCCCGGGGCGGATCTGGCGCCACGACCAGTCGCCGCTGCTCGCGATGAACTCCATGGCCTCCGACGTCACGATGTTCACCGACGACACCGTGGTCTGCGACGGTCCGATCGTCCCCGGCCCGTCGTTCTGGGAGTGGGCGCAGGCGTTCCGCGCAGGCGGCGACCCCGACGAGCGGCTCGGCCCCGAGCTCGCCGCCGAGCTGGCCGCCGTCACCTCCTCGACGTTCCCCACCCGGCGGCTGCAGAGCGCCTACCTGGGCTGGGTGCTGGGCGAGGTCATCGCCGGACTGCCACCCGGGATGCGGGCGAGGGTGCACCGGACGCGCGCGGTCGGCCTCGCCGAGGACGGCGACCTGCAGGTCGTGCGGCTGGAGAACGGCGACGCGCTGCGCGTCGACGCCGTGGTGCTCGCGTCCGGACACCTCGACGCCACGCCGACCGACGAGGAGCACGCGCTCGCCGCCCGGGCCGCCGACGCGGGGCTCACCTACCTCCCTCCCGAGCAGACCACCGACTCGGACCTGTCGGTGCTCGCCCCGCGCGAGACCGTGCTGGTCCGCGGGCTCGGCCTGGCGTTCATCGACCTGGTCGTGCTCCTGTTCGAGGGGCGTGGCGGGCGGTTCGAACCCGACGGGGACGGGCTGCGGTACGTGCCGTCGGGGGCCGAGCCGCGGCTCGTCGCCGGCTCCCCGCGCGGGATGACCTACCACGCCAAACCCCATTACGGCCTGCGTGCGGGCCGGCCGCCGCTGCCGCGGTTCTTCGGTCCGGCCGCCGTCGACCCGCTGATCGGCTCGGGCGGGCCGGTCGAGCTGGGCGCGCAGGCATGGCCGCTGATGGCGAAGGAGATCGCCTGGGGTTGGTACCACGAGCTGTTCGTCGGCCACCCCGAGCGAGTCCGGCTGCCGTGGGCCGCGTTCGCACAGCGGTTCGCCGGTCTCGACTGGCACTCACCCGGGATGGACGAGCTGATCGCCACCGCCGTCCCCGCACCGGTCGACCGGATCGACCTCACCGCCCTCGACCAGCCCCTCGCCGGCGTCCACGCCCCGGACCTCGCCGCGCTGCAGCCGCTCGTGCGCGACCGGATCGCCGAGGACCTGCGCCAGCA
This sequence comes from Pseudonocardia wallangbongensis, assembly GCF_054486945.1. Taxonomy (NCBI): domain Bacteria; kingdom Bacillati; phylum Actinomycetota; class Actinomycetes; order Pseudonocardiales; family Pseudonocardiaceae; genus Pseudonocardia; species Pseudonocardia wallangbongensis. The sequence goes on along the minus strand of NZ_JBRERS010000003.1, from coordinate 546,141 downwards.
CGTCGATCCGGCGCACACGCCGCACCTCGGCGCGTTCGTCGCGATGCTGTCGGTGTACGGCGAGGTCACCCGCCTCTCGGGCTCGGGTGTGCTGTCGCCCCGCTCCCGGGCGGTCGACCTGGCCTGGTGGCAGGGCTTCTTCAACGCGGTCGCGAGCGGCCCGCCCGGATTCCGGGTGCGCGAGCTGCTCGCGCTGTCGCGCGCCGGGTACGTCGAGTTCCTCGGGGAGGGGATGTGGGTGGACGTCACAGGCGGCGCCTTCCGCGCCGGGAGCTCCAGCCTGGCGGGCGCCCCGCCGGTCACGGCCCGGGCGCTCGTCGACGCCCGCCTGCCGAGCCCGAGCGTGTCCCGCACCACCGACCCGCTGCTCGCCGCCCTGCTGGCCACCGGCGCCGTGAGCGAGGAGGTGCTGCGTGCCGCCGACGGCACGCTCCTGCGCAACACCGGCCTGATCCGCGTCCGGCCGGCCGACGGGGCCCTGGTCGACGCCACCGGCTCCGTGCACCCGCGGCGGTTCGCGGTGGGCCCGCACACCACGGTGAAGGTGGCTGGCGCGTTCACCCGGCCCGGGATGAACGCCCAGAGCCTGCGGTACAACGACGCCGTCGCCCGGGCGGTGTTGCGCAGCCTCCCGGGGGCGCGGGCGGCGGCGGCGTAGCAGGATCGGATACGGTGCGTCCGACACCGTTGAAATCGATTTCACGACCGCCGACGACGTCCCCGGAGGCACCGATGGCGCACCCGAGCCCGCTGCAACCCGAGATGGCCCTGCTGAGCACGGCGGTCACCCGCTCGATCAGCCCCGAGAACCCGACCGGAGCACCCGGCGCCGGCGGTGGCGCCACCGAGGGCACCGGTGCGGCGGCGGCCCGCGACCTGGGCCGCGGCTGGAAGGTCTCACCCTCGATCGAGGTGCCGGCCGGCAGCACCGCCCGCCTGGCCGAGATCGACGGGCCCGGCGTGGTGCAGCACATCTGGCTCACCACCCACCCCTCGCACTGGCGCAGCCTGTTGCTGCGCATGCACTGGGACGGTGACGCCGAACCGGCCGTCGAGGTGCCGATCGGCGACTTCTTCGGGCAGGGCTGGGGCGAGTTCGCCCAGCTGTCCTCCCAGGTCGTGGCCGTCAACCCGCACGGGGGGTTCAACAGCTACTGGCAGATGCCGTTCCGGTCTGCCGCCCGGATCACGCTGGAGAACATCGGGCCGGACCCGGCGATCGTCTACTTCCAGATCACCTACTCGCTCGCACCCGTACCCGAACAGGCCGGCTACCTGCACACCCAGTGGCGCCGCGACAACCCCCTCGCGAAGGGCGACACGCACACCCTCCTCGACGGCGTCACCGGGCAGGGGCACTACGTCGGCACCTACCTCGCGTGGGCCACCAACTCGAGCGGCTGGTGGGGCGAGGGCGAGGTGAAGTTCTACCTCGACGACGACGTCACGGACCACGACCGCGAGCTCCCCACCATCTGCGGCACCGGCACCGAGGACTACTTCGGCGGCGCCTGGAACTTCGACGTCCCCGGCAGCGGCTACACCGCCTTCACCACCCCCTACCTCGGGCTGCACCAGGTCCTGCGGCCCGACGGGTGCTACCGCAGCCAGCAGCGCTTCGGCATGTACCGCTGGCACCTACCCGACCCCATCCGGTTCGAGCACGCCCTGTCCGTCGACGTCCAGGCGCTCGGCTGGCGCTCGGGCCGGCGCTACCTGCAGCTGCAGGACGACATCGCCTCGACCGCCTGGTTCTACCTCGACCGGACCTCCACCCGGCGACCGCCGGCACCCGACGCCGACGACCTCGAGGTCTGCTGACGGCCGGGCCTGCCACACTTCCTCGGGTGGCGGCGACGCGAAGCGCGGGAGTGGTGCTGCACCGACCGGGGCGAGGCGGCACCGAGGTGCTGCTCGGGCACATGGGCGGGCCGTTCTGGGCCCGCAAGGACGAGGGCGCCTGGTCGATACCCAAGGGCGAGCACGGCCCCGACGAGGAGCCGCGGGCCGCGGCGGCCCGGGAGTTCGCCGAGGAGCTCGGCGCACCGCTGCCGGACGGGCCGCTCGCCGACCTCGGGGAGGTGCGGCTCTCGGGCGGGAAGCGGATCACGGCCTTCGCCCTCGCCGCCGACTTCGACGCCGACCGGATCACGCCCGGGACGTTCAGCATGGAGTGGCCGCCGCGGTCGGGCCGGCAGCAGGAGTTCCCCGAGATCGACCGCGCCGCCTGGTTCGGCCTGGAGACCGCCCGCCGGAAGATCACGAAGGGGCAGTTGCCGCTGCTGGACCGGTTGCCGGCGCTGCTCGCCGGGTAGCGGGGTTCTCGTGAGGTCGCTGCTCCCCGGGCTCCTGCGCGGCTCCGCGGCCGGCGCCGCGGGCGCAGCCGCGTACCTCGCCACCGGCCGGTTGGACGGCTCCGCCGAACCGGCGGAGCGGGCCGGGCGGCGCTCGGACCTGCGCGCCACGGCGGCCGGGGTGGGCGTCGGCGCGCTCGCGGGGGTGCTGCGCGCCGCCGGGGTCCGCCCACCCGCCGCGGTGAACGGCCCCCTGCTCGGGCTCGCCGCCGCCGCGGCCGGCGCCGGCCCGGCGGCCGTGCTGCGGATCGTCGACCCGCGCCGCAGCGCGGACTGGCCGGCCGAGGTCGTCGCGCCACTGGTCTACGGCTTCACCACGCACTCCACGCTCGTCTCGGTGTCCCGCGTGGCCGAGGGGCGCGAGGCGGTACCCCCGGCGAGCCCCGCGGCGCTGCTGCGGGCGGCCGCGCTGGGCGCGTCCAGCGGGTCCCGCAGCACCGCCGGCATCGCCGCGGTCGCGCTCACCTCCCGGCCGGGCGACGCCGGCCCGGTGGCCTCCCGGCTCGGCGGCCGCACCGGCAGCGCGCTCTCGAGCGTGGCCGCCGCGGCCGAACTCGTGGCCGACAAGCTCCCCGGTGTCCCGAGCCGCCTCGCACCGCTGGGGCTGATCCCCCGCGCGGCGCTCGGCGCGACCTGCGCGGCCGCCGTCGCAGGCCGCGACGGGCACGACCCGACGCTGCCCGGCCTCGTCGGCGCGGCCGCCGCCGTCGGGGCGGCCGTGCTGGGCGTTCGCCTGCGGGCGGCGGCCCGGGCCCGGTTCGGCACCGACCGGCCGGGAGCCCTGGCCGAGGACGTCCTCGCCGCGCTCCTCGGCCGGCTCGGCGCCCGCCGCCCAGGAATGAACCCGAGTCGCGAAGGTTGAGGAGAGCATGGCCGGTACCACCCGAGGTTTCGTCGGACGGCGGCGCGAGCACGACCCGCGGCTACCTCCCGGCCAGTACGACGCGCGTGCCGACTGGCCGGTCCTGCACGCCGAGGCCACGCCGAACATCCCGGCCGAGCGCTGGACGTTCACGATCGAGGGCCTCGTCGAGAACACCGTCACCTGGACCTGGGACGAGATCCACGCACTCCCCCGGTCGCGCTACGAGGGCGACATCCACTGCGTCACCACCTGGTCGAAGCTCGGCATGACGTTCGACGGCGTCTCGGTGGACACGCTGCTCGCCGCGGCGGAGCCGTCGCCTGCGGCCACGCACGTGATGGCGGTGTCCCACACCGGCTACACCACCAACCTCCCCCTCGACGACGTCACCGGCGGCAAGGCGTGGGTCGTCTGGGACGCCGACGGCGAACCGCTCAGCACGATCCACGGCGGCCCGGCCCGCCTGCTGGTGCCGCACCTGTACTTCTGGAAGAGCGCGAAGTGGGTGTCGGGTCTGCGCCTGATGGACCACGACGAGCGGGGCTTCTGGGAGCGGGGCGGCTACCACGACCGCGGCGACCCCTGGTCCGAGCAGCGCTACCAGGGCGACTGAGCGGCCCATGACGCTCACCCCTGGCGGCACCACCCACCGCCGCACCCTGCGCTGGCAGACCGCGCGCGTACTCGACGTCCGCGACGAGACGCCCCGCGCCCGCACGTTCCGGCTCGCGCTGCCCGAGCCGCGCCCACACCTGCCCGGGCAGTACTACGTCGTGCGGCTCACCGCGCCTGACGGCTACACCGCCTCCCGCGACTACTCCGTGGCGTCCGCACCGGACGGGACGGGCGAGATCGAGCTGGCCGTCGAGCGGCTCGACGACGGCGAGGTCTCCGAGTTCCTGCACGACGTCGTCGTACCCGGCGACGAGCTCGAGGTCCGCGGGCCGATCGGCGGCTTCTTCGCCTGGGACGCGAGCGGGCCCGCCCTGCTCGTCGGCGGCGGGTCCGGCGTGGCGCCGCTGATCGCGATGCTGCGCCACGCCCGCCGGCTCGGCCGCCCGGACCTGGTGCGCCTCGTCGTCTCCGCGCGTTCGTCCGGAGACCTGTACTACGCCGACGAGCTGCCCGGCCCCGAGACCACGGTGATCTACACGCGCCAGGCTCCCCCCGACGCGGGCCGCGCCGCCGGCCGGCTCGCCGCAGCCGACGTGGCGCCGCTGGTGCGGGGCGGCGAGACGGTGTACGTCTGCGGCCCCCCCGGCTTCGCCGACGCCGCGACGGCAGTGCTGGTCGAGGCCGGCGTACCGGTGGAGAGCATCCGCGTCGAACGCTTCGGCCCCTCCGGCTGACCCGGCCCCGTCGCAGCACCGGCCCCGTTGCAGCAAAGCCACTTTCATGCAGTCTCCTTGCGTCGGAGTGGCTTTCCTGCAATGGACTGTGCGCGGCTGTGGTGTCGGCACCGGGTGTCGTGCCGGCCGACAGGCTGCCTGGAACGACCCGAAAACGGGGCCATGCTCAGCGGAAACGGGACCTGACGTGCATGTATGAGCGTGATGCCCCGATCCCGCCGATCACGGCCCGCCGGGCGTCGACCTCGGGGTTGTTCGTGGGGTCGCCCGGGTGTCTGGGGAGTGCAGAAGGGGCCGGCGGGACCACCGCAGGTCGAGTGGCCGCCAGCAGCGACGGGCTCGTCGCGTACTGGCGTGCCAGCAGGCCGGGGACGGCCGCCCCGGTAACGCCGGGGGACGGTAGTGGCGCCAACCCGACCACCCCGCCGGGGCGAGGTCGGGGCGGGAACGGGAGTGGCCGCACCCGGGACCGGATCGAAGGGTGAGGCGATCGCGCTACGAGCCGGGCACGGCGCGCCCACCGGCAGCCGATCCCGCGAACAGACAGACCCGACCGCCAGGCGCCGGTCACGTTCATGATCCGCAGTATCGGTCGGCCATGGCTGCAGCCACAGCCATGAACAACCGATATCCGCGATCTTCCCCGTCAAGATCCGAGGTATCGGGCGTCCATGGTCGTGGAGACAGCCATGGACAACCGAAACTTCGGATCATGCCCGCGCATCGACGGGCATCGGCCACCCGCTTCGTGGACCTGGCGTGCGGCACGGGGTCGCTGGTGGTCGAGGCGGCCCGGCGCGGCGCCGACGCGCACGGCGTGGACGTGGCCGAGGAGATGCTCGCGTACACCCGCGAAGCGGGCGGACGGCGCCGGGGTCTCCGTGTCACCGCACCGCGCCGGGTTCCTCTGCTGCGAGCACGCGGGCCCGCTCGCCGACGTCGTCGGCGCTGCACCAGCTGCGCCGGGTTCACCCTCGAGGAGTCGGCGTTCCCACGGCCCACGCACGGAGAGCTCGTCTGCCGGCGGCGGTAGCGGCACCGTTGCGCCGATCGTTAGGTTGTCAGGACCAACGGGCAGCCACCGGCTGGACAGGAGGCCGCGATGCCAGACCGCCCGCAGGTCCTGGTGGACCGTGCCAGCCCGGTGCCGCTGTACTTCCAGGTGGCGCGCCAGCTGGAGCAGGCCATCGAGTCCGGCACCCTGCCGCCGGGTTCGCGGCTGGACAACGAGATCGCACTGGCCGGCGAGCTGGGCCTCTCCCGCCCGACGATGCGGCAGGCGATCCAGTACCTCGTGGACAAGGGGCTGCTGGTGCGCAAGCGCGGCGTCGGCACGCACGTCGCGCGGGCGCGGGTCCGCCGCCCGGTCGGCCTCACCAGCCTGTTCGACGATCTCACGAGCTCGGGCCAGGAACCGACCACCGCCGTGCTCTCGCACACCGTCGAGGCCGCGTCCGGCGTGGTGGCCACCGCCCTCGAGGTGCCGGAGGGCACCCCCGTGATCGCGCTGGAACGGCTGCGCAGCACGAACGGCGAGCCCCTCGCCATCATGCACAACCACCTGCGCGCCGACCTCGTGCCGCTGCAGCCGGAACTGCTCGAGCAGCGCGGGCTCTACGAGGTCCTCCGCGAGGCCGGGGTGGCGCTCGCCTCGGCCAGCCAGAGCATCGGGGCGCGGCGCGCCACCGCCGCCGAGGCGAAGCTCCTCGACGAGACCCGCGGCGCCCCGCTGCTGACGATGCGGCGCACCGCGTTCGACGACCGCGGGCTCGTCGTCGAGTTCGGCGACCACCTGTACCGGGCGTCGCGCTACTCGTTCGAAGTGGCCCTCACCGGCCGGTGACCGCCCGGACCGGGGACGTCGGGCCGGCTCGGGCGATCCGTACGGCCACGTTCCGTGCCCGAACCACCCGATCTCGCCCCTGAAGGGACCCCTTCGGGTGGAAATCCCGCGCCGAACGCGACGGACCCCGACCCTGGCGGCCAAGCTGTCCCCATGCGACGCAAGCGTCTGGCGGCAACAGCCCTGGTCAGCGTGGTGATCGGCGCCGTGCTGGCGCTGCTCGCACCGTCGGCCATCGCGGCGTCCAGCTCCGAGTCCGGCAGCTCGCCCGGGAACCGGGGCTGGAGCGCCCCGCACCACTCCCACAGCGACGACGGCTGACGGACGACCTCGACCCGGGGCCGGACGCCCCGAGCAGACCGCCGCCGCTCCCACCCCCTCCGGTGCGGCGGCGGTCCGCGTTCGCACCCGACCCGGACGCACCGGGAGCGGGCGGACGGGTCAGGACGGGCCGCCGGCCATGCGGCGGTACACCTCGGCGGCCGCGCGGGAGAAGCCGTCCGGCACGCCGACGGCGGCGAGCGTGGCCGCCGACTCGTCCATCTCGCCGGCCCAGCGCCACGCCTTCGACGCGGCACGGGTGTGCAGCGCGTCGAGGTGCGCGGTGAGGTCCACGCCGTCGCGGGCCAGCTGATCGGAGAGCGCGTCCCGCACGCCGTAGGCGTCGGCGGCGTCGGCGAGCGCCGCCCACACCGTGGGCAACGCCTTGGTCTGCAGCGCGTAGCACGCCTTGAGCGCGCTGGCCGCGCCGAGACCGGGGCCGAGCACCCGCGCGGTGAACGGGGAGCCCGCGAACAGGTCGGCCACCGCGGGCGCCGCCTCCCCCGAGAGCCACAGCATCGTGCGGCCGGGTTCCCAGGCCGGGCGGCCGATCACGGCCCCGTCCACCACGCGCGCGTCGCCGAGCAGCGCGCCGATGCCGCGCACGGTCTCGGGCGCGACCGCGTTCGCGTCGACGTAGAGCGGAGGCTCCGCGCGGCCGTCCAGGGCGGCGGCGACCTCCTCGGCGACCGCGCGGGCGGCGTGCGGCGGGCAGATCGAGACGATCACGTGCGCCCGGCGGGCCAGCTCGGCCACGTCGGGCACGGCGACGAGGTCGGCGAGCTCCGCGCGCTTGGCCGTGGCGTGGCTGCGCCCGGCGTCCGCCCAGATCACCGTGCCCGCCCGTGCCTTCAGCGCCGAGCCGAGCGCGGCGCCCATCGCGCCGGGGTGCAGGATCGCGACCACCGGCCGGTTCGGGAAGGGTGAGTCCACCCGTGAATCATCGCCCTCGCACCGTCCGGGGCGTCAGCCGCCCGCGACCAGCCGCTCCACGTGTGCCCGCATCTCCAGCAGCCACGGCGCCACGCCGGGCACGACGAACGCGGCCAGCAGGAACACCCCGACGGTGAGGGCGGGCGCCACCAGCCAGGCCTCGACGGCGCCACCCGTGCGGAACCGCAGCGGCCGCGGGCTGCCCACCGGGTACCACCGCCGCTTGCGGATCTGCAGCGGCCACAGCAGCGGCGCACCGGACTCGGTGACGGCGTCGCCGGCGGAGTGGACGACCATGCCCAGCGTCACGGCCGTGCCCAGCCACCCGGCCGTGCCCGCGGTGCCACCCGGCACGACCTGCTCGATCGCGTAGGTGAGCCCGGCGGCGATCACCAGCGACGGCGGCCCCGGCACGAGGGCGTCGAGGCCCTTGATGGCCAGGGCGAGGCACACGAACAGCGTGCCGACCAGCACCGGGGTGCCGAAGCGGGCCGACGCCAGGTTCACCGCCAACCCGAGCGCGACGGCCGCGACCACCGTGTGGGTGAGGCCGCGGTGAGAGCCGCGGCCGGTGTCGCGGCGCCCCCGCGTGAGGTCGTAGACCAGCCGCGACACGGGCCGCACCACGTGGCTCGCCAGCCAGGACGCCACCGAGAACCGCCGGGTTGCCATCGAGGACGGGTGGTCGAGGTCGGGCAGCAGCGCAGCGCCCGCGCAGACCGCGGTGAACGTCAGCACCGTGCCCGCATCCGGGTGCTCCCCCAGGAGCTGGGGCACGAAGCCCGCGACCGCGAGCCCGAGGGCCGCTCCCGACAACGCGTGGCTGACCCCGAGCACGCCGGGACGTTAACCCGACCGGGCGACAAGATCGGGTTGCGCCACGCCGACGCTCCGAGCGTCACACACCAACTCTGGTGCTGACACACCAACTGCAGTTGCGGTGCGAGCACCGAAGTCCGTGTGCGAGCGGTCAGCCGCCGAGGCGGTCCAGGAGTTCTTGCGCGGCCAGGGTGGGGGTGAGCTCGCCCTCGCGGACCGCGCGCTCGACGTCCGGGAGGGCGGCGCGGACGCCGGGGTCGGACTGCAGGCGGTCGAGCAGGCGGTCGCGGACCACCCGCCACATCCACTCGACCTGCTGGTCGGCGCGGCGGCGCTCCAGCTCACCCGCGGCCTCGAGGGCGGCGCGGTGGTCCTGCACCGCCGTCCACACCTCGTCCATCCCGGCGCCGGTCTGGGCGCTGCAGGTCAGGACGGGCGTGGTCCAGGCCGCGCTCGCCGGGGTCAGCATGTGGAGCGCGCCGCGGAGCTCACGGGCCGCCGCGCGGGCGTCGCCCTCGTGGGGGCCGTCGGCCTTGTTGACGGCGACGATGTCGGCGAGCTCCAGGATGCCCTTCTTGATCCCCTGCAGGGAGTCGCCGGTGCGGGCGATCGTGAGCAGCAGGAACGTGTCGACCATCGCGGCGACCGCCACCTCGGACTGCCCGACGCCGACGGTCTCGACCAGCACCACGTCGTGGCCCGCGGCCTCCATCAGCACGATGGTCTCGCGGGTGGCCCGGGCGACCCCGCCGAGCGTCCCCGCGCTCGGCGAGGGCCGCACGAACGCGTTGTCGTCGCCCGCGAGGCGCGCCATGCGGGTCTTGTCGCCGAGGATCGAGCCCTTCGTCCGCGTGGAGGACGGGTCGACGGCGAGGACGGCCACGCGATGACCGGCCCCGGTGAGGCGGGTGCCGAGCGACTCGATGAACGTGGACTTCCCGACGCCGGGCACCCCGCTGATCCCCACCCGGCGACCGCCTCCGGCGTGCGGGAGCAGCTCCATCAGCAGCTGCTGCGCGGCCTCGCGGTGGTCGGGACGGTGCGACTCGACGAGGGTGATCGCCCGCGCGAGAACCGCCCGCGACCCGTCCAGCACGCCCTTGACCAGGGCTGGAACGTCGACCTCGCGCGGCATCGGTGCCTCTAGCTCAACTTCGCGGTGAGGGTGCCGAGCAGGTCCACCGCCGCCTCCGCGATCACCGTGCCGGGCCCGAACACCGCGGCCGCGCCGGCCTCGCGCAACGCCGCGTGGTCGGCCGGTGGGATGACCCCGCCGACGACGATCGTGATGTCCTCCCGGCCGAGCGCGGCGAGCTCGGCGCGCAGCTCGGGCACCAGCGTGAGGTGGCCGGCGGCGAGCGAGCTGACGCCCACGACGTGGACGTCCGCATCGGCGGCCTGGCGGGCCACCTCGGCGGGCGTGGAGAACAGCGGGCCGACGTCGACGTCGAAGCCGAGGTCGGCGAACGCGGTGGCGATCACCTTCTGGCCACGGTCGTGCCCGTCCTGGCCGACCTTCGCCACCAGGATCCGCGGCTGGCGCCCCTCCTGGGCGGCGAACTCGCCCACCAGCTCGCGGGCCCGGTCGATCGCCGGGCTCCGGCCGGCCTCGTGCGCGTACACACCCGAGATGATCCGGATCTGGCCGGCGTGGCGCGAGAAGACCTTCTCCAGCGCATCGGAGATCTCCCCCACCGTGGCCTTGGCCCGCGCCGCGGCCACCGACAGACCCAGGAGATTCTGGTCGTCCGACCGCGGGGAGCCCTCGGCGATCAGCGCGGCCGCCGAGGTGAGCGCCGACAGCGCGGCGTCCACCTCGCGGTCGTCGCGCTCGGACCGCAGCCGGCGCAGCTTCTCCAGCTGCTCGCGGCGCACCTCGGCGTTGTCGACCTTCAGGACCTCGACGTCCTCGTCCTCGTCGACCGCGTAGGTGTTCACGCCGATCACCGGCTGCCGGCCGGAGTCGATGCGGGCCTGGGTGCGGGCCGCGGCCTCCTCGACGCGCAGTTTGGGGATGCCCGCATCGATCGCCCTGGCCATCCCGCCTGCGCGCTCGACCTCCTCGATGTGCGCCCACGCCCGCCGGGCGAGGTCGTAGGTCAGCCGCTCGACGTAGAAGCTCCCACCCCACGGGTCGACGACCCTCGTGGTGCCCGACTCCTGCTGCAGCAGCAGCTGGGTGTTGCGCGCGATGCGCGCCGAGAAGTCCGTCGGCAGCGCGAGCGCCTCGTCCAGGGCGTTCGTGTGCAGGCTCTGGGTGTGGCCCTGGGTGGCCGCCATCGCCTCCACGCACGTGCGGACCACGTTGTTGTAGACGTCCTGCGCGGTCAGCGACCAGCCCGACGTCTGGCAGTGCGTGCGCAGTGAGAGCGACTTCTCGTTCGACGGTTCGAACTGCTTCGCGAGCTTCGCCCACAGCAGCCGCGCGGCGCGCAGCTTCGCGACCTCCATGAAGAAGTTCATGCCGATGCCGAAGAAGAACGACAGGCGCGGCGCGAACGCGTCCACGTCCAGCCCGGCGTCGATGCCCGCCCGCAGGTACTCCACGCCGTCCGCGAGCGTGTAGGCCAGCTCCAGGTCGGCCGTGGCCCCGGCCTCCTGGATGTGGTAGCCCGAGATCGAGATCGAGTTGAACTTCGGCATCTCCCGCGAGGTGTAGGAGAAGATGTCGGAGATGATCTGCATCGACGGCTGCGGCGGGTAGATGTAGGTGTTGCGGACCATGAACTCCTTGAGGATGTCGTTCTGGATGGTCCCGGTCAGCTTCCCGTGCGGCACCCCCTGCTCCTCGCCCGCCACGACGTAGAGCGCGAGCACCGGCAGCACGGCGCCGTTCATCGTCATCGACACCGACATGTCGCCCAGCGGGATGCCGTCGAAGAGCTGCCGCATGTCGTAGATCGAGTCGATCGCGACGCCCGCCATGCCCACGTCGCCCCCCACGCGCGGGTGGTCGGAGTCGTAGCCGCGGTGGGTGGCCAGGTCGAACGCGATCGACAGGCCCTTCTGCCCGGCGGCGAGGTTGCGCCGGTAGAACGCGTTCGACTCCGCCGCGGTGGAGAACCCCGCGTACTGGCGCAGCGTCCACGGCTGCGTGGTGTACATCGTCGGGTACGGGCCACGCAGGAACGGCGCGATGCCCGGGTACGTGTGCAGGAAGTCGACGTCGGTGAGGTCGGCCGCGGTGTAGAGCGGCTTGACGTCGATGCCCTCCGGCGCCTCCCAGACCGGGACGTCGCCGGACCAGTCCGCAGCAGGACCCGACCCGTCCTGCAGCGGGACCTGGGTGAAGTCGGGAATCATGCGTCTGCCTCCAGCGCCCGGTGGACCGACTCGATCACGACCAGCGCGTCGCAGCCCGCGGCCAGGTTCCCGTCCACCCCCGGAACCTCGGCCCTGCCCGCGAGCAGCACGTGCCGGGCGCCGGCCGCGCGCAGGGCGGCCACGGTGTCCGCGGCCCGCTCGGTGTAGACCGCGTCGGTCGAGCACAGCACGGCCACCGGGGTGCCCGCCTCCCGGAACGCCCCGGCCACGTCCTCGGGGGTGTCGGTCGGACCCGCCTCGGGCGTCTCGATCCCGCCCGCCTGCAGCAGGTTGCGGGCGAAGCCGGCCCGCGCGGTGTAGGCGGACAGGGGGCCGAGGGTGGCGAGGAACGCGCGCGGGCGGGACCCGGTCCCTTCGAGCACGGCGTCGGAACGGTCCCGGAACGCCTCGTAGGGCTCGGCGGGACGGAAGTGCGGCAGCCCGCCGCGGGACGGCACCGGAGCCGGGGAGGGCGGCTGCGGCTCGGCGAGGTGGGCGTACTCGCTCACCCCGACGATCGGGGCGGTGCGCCGCGCCGCCGCCTCCTCGCGCCGCTCCCGGACGGCCGCGACGCGCTCGGCGACGAGACCCGCGTCCAGCGCGGCGAGCACGCCGCCCGCGGCCTCGATCTCCTGGAAGAACGCCCATGCCGCCGTCGCGAGCTCCCCGGTGAGGGACTCGGCGAACCACGACCCCCCTGCCGGGTCGACCACCCGCGCCAGGTGCGCCTCCTGCACCAGCAGAGACTGGGTGTTGCGGGCGATCCGGCGGGAGAAGGGCTCGGACGCACCGACCGCGGCGTCGAACGGAGCGACGGTGACGGCGTCGGCGCCGCCCGCACCGGCGGCGAAGGCCGCGACGGTGCCGCGCAGCAGGTTCCCGTGCACGTCGCGGCGGGTGAGCATCGACGGGGAGCCGACGGCGTGCTGGTACTGCGGGCGCGCCTGACCACACGCCTCGGTGACCCGTGACCACAGCCGGCGCGCTGCGCGCAGCTTCGCGATCGTCGGGAACTGCTCCGCGGTCGCCGCGTACCGGAACTCCAGCAGACCCGCGGCCGTGGCCAGGTCGAGCCCGCCCCCGGTCAGCGCCCGCAGGTACGCGACCCCGGCGGCGAGCGAGTACCCGAGCTCCTGCGCGTCGGACGCCCCGGCACCGTGCACCGGCAGCGCGTCCACGACGACGACGCGCACCCGCGGGAACCCCGACGCGGTCGTGACCGCGGTGGGGACGACGACGTCGACGTCGGGGCCCTCCCCGGTGCGGGCCCGGCGCCCGACCGGGTCGAGGCCGAGCGTGCCGAGCAGGCCGCCCCGGTCCGGCGCGAGCTCGAGGAACGCGCCGGCCGCCGCCAGCTCGGTCTCGGCGGTGTCCGCCGTGGCGTCCAGCACCACCGGGGCGAGGTCGAGGTGGACGCCGTCGAGCACCGCGCCGAGATCGGCGACGGTGCAGCCACCGGCGCCGACGGCCAGCCAGACCGAGGAGACCCCGTTCTCGAGGTCCGCGAGCACCGCGGTGCGGGCCGCGGCGGCGTCGGGGTCGGCATGGCGCTGGCGGACGTCCCACCCGCCGGGGGCGGCGCCGTTCGCGCGCCCACCGCGGACGTACGGGGCGGCGCCCGGCACGCCCGCGTGCTCCGGGTCCGGGGCGTCCTGCGCCGTGTAGAGGGGCCGCACCGGGATGTCGTCGAGCGTGCGCCGGCTCAGCTCTTCGAACCCGGCGCCGGCCGCCGCGTCCTGCGGGATCCGCCCGGCCTTGCGCACCACCCGGTCGACGAGCGCGAGCCAGGCCGCCCGGTCCGCCTGCGGGAACTCCGCTCCGAGCGTCAGCTCCTCCGGCTCCGGGGGCGCCTGCGCGTCGAGCGCGTCACCGTCGACATGTGCCGTACCTGGGGCCGTCTCACCTGAGGCCGTGTCCATGCAGCGCCACACCTTCCGCCACCCCGGGCGGCAACCGTGCCACCGGGCCCGACGGTCCGGAGTGTAGGTCGGCGCGGGAGCCGCGGCCGGGTCCCGGCAGGGTGATCCGACCCACGGCCACTCAGGCGAGCACGATGTCCTCCCCGGTCACCGTGATGTCGCGCTCCGGGAGCGGCTTGCTGGCGGGCCCGTCGACGACCGACCCGTCCGCGACGGCGAACTTGCTGCCGTGGCAGTTGCAGTTGATCGTGCCGTCGGTCACCTCGCCGACGGTGCAGCCCTGGTGGGTGCAGGTGGCGGAGAAGGCGCGGAACTCCCCCTCCTCCGGCTGCGTGACCACGACGTCCCGGTCCCCGAACACGGTGCCGCCGCCCACCGGGATGTCGGAGGTGCTGGCGAGCGCCCCGGCCCGGCCGGAACCGCCCCCGCCGGACCCACCCGTGGCGGGGGCGCCCTGGGCGTCCGGTGCGGGCGCGGGCGCCGTCCCGACCTGGTAGGTGGCGCAGCCGCTCAGCGCGGCGACACAGGCCGCGCCGCACGTACCGGCGACGAAAGCGCGCCGCGGGATGGGGTGCGGGTGGACAGAGTGCACGAGGGTCCTTTCAGAAGGAGAGTCCGGACGTCGAGAAGTACCATCCCGCCGAGCTGAGCCACACGGCGGTGAGGGTCGTGAACAGCACGCCGCCGAGCAGGGGCAGGCTCCAGCGGGGGCTCCGCGGTCGCTGCAGCACCAGCATCTTCGTGACGAACACGCCGTAGAGGAAGCAGCCGGCCAGCGAGTGCACGAGCACGCGCGGCGTGCCGTCGGAGAAGCCGAGCGCGTAGAGGCACTGCACGGCCACCGGGACCGTGATCAGCACCGCCACCCGGCCGGACCAGCGGTGCAGGCCGGCGACCCACGGCGGGGCGCCGCCCCGGGCGCGCCACCGCCTGCCCACCCGGCCGTAGAGCGCGGCCGCGGACCACAGCTGCACCAGCACCAGCACGAACGCGCCGGTCGCCAGCCACGCCTTCGCGGCGATGACCGAGGAGAACCCCGCGACGCCGAGCACGACCGGCGCCGGCTCGTGCAGCCTGCCGTACACCCCGAGGCCCACGGCGACCAGGGATCCGAGCGCGGCCGCCACGAGGAGCCCCAGCCCACCGCCACGCCGCCCGTCGCCACGCCGCGCCGCCCGCCTGCGGGGCGGCGGGGCGCCGTGACCGGGCGTGCGCGGGAGGTCCCGCTCCCCGTTCGGTCCGATCATCCGGACGGTCGCCCGCCGCGGCGGGGCACCGGGCGCGGGCCGACTCATCGCTCGGCCTCGCTGACGCTCGGCCGGCACCTCGTCGGGGCGCTGTGACACTGATTCGCTCGCTGACGCTCACTCATAGCTCAGCCTCGCTGACGCTCGGCCGACACCTCGTCGGGGCGCTGTGACACTGATTCGCTCGCTGACGCTCACTCATCGCTCGATCACCCGGTCGGCGCCGTCGAGGGCGGTGACGGTGACCGGCGTGCCGTCGATCCTCGTGCCGGTCGGGTCGGCCGGGTCCAGGGTGGGTGCGGGGCGGCGGGTCCCATCGGCGTTCGCGACGCCGGTGACCTTGCCGTCGTCGTCGACGATCCAGCCGATCCGGGTGAGGACCCCGCGCACGGAGGCTCGCCCCTCGTAGAGCCCGGCCGGCGCCTCGACGCCCTTCGCCGCGAACGGGAGGTCCTTGCCCCCGACGGTGACCGTGCCGAGGGTGGCCGCCTCGGTCACCGTCCCGGTGATGCCGGGCTTCCCGTCGGCGGCGGACAGCTGCAGGTCCTCCCCGGCGAGGGTGCCCTCGTACCACGCCTCGACCTTCTTGCCGTCGCACACGTACGCCACGGCCCTGCCGTCCTTCACCGCGAGGGCGACGGTCACCTCGTTGCCGGCGGACCGGCCCGTGTAGGCGGCCTCGGCCACCGCCGGCGCGGCGGCGGGCGGGACCGGTGCGGCGTCCGGCACCGGCGCCGCCTCGGCGGCGGTGATCGGCGGTGCGGCCACCGCGGTGCCGGCCGTGACCGTCGGCGGGCCGGCCACCGTCGTGTTGACGAACAGCAGCCCGCCGCCGAGCGCGGCCACCGTCCCGAGCGTGATCAGCGGTGCGAACCTGCCCACGGCTCTCCCCCGGCTCGTCGGGGCCCGGTCGGTCCGGGCGCGCTCTTCCTCACACGGATCCGGGGGGCGCCCGGTTCAGGAAACTTCGTCAGGAACTTCCCGTGAACCCGTCCGGCCGTCCGGCCGTGTCCCGGGGTGGGAGCGGCTCCGCTAGGGTTCCGCCCCCGACCCAAGCCCCGGGAGCCCACCGACAATGCCACCCGCCCGTGATCGTGACGAGGCACTGGTGCACGCCGTCTACTCCGAGCACGGGCGCGCCCTGCTCGCCTACGCCACCCGGCTGACCGGCGACCGTGCCGCTGCGGAGGACATCGTGCAGGAGACGCTGATCCGTGCCTGGCGACATCCCGACGTGCTCACCAACGGCAAGGGCTCCGCACGGGGCTGGCTGCTCACGGTGGTCCGCAACCTCGTCACCGACCGGTACCGGGCGAGGGCGGCCCGGCCCCAGGAGGTGGCGGAGAACCCGGACACCCCGCCGACGGTCCGCGACCACGCCGACAGCGTCGTCGCGTCCGTCACCGTGATGGCGGCGCTCGACGAGCTCTCCGAGGACCACCGCGGGGTGCTCGACCAGATCTACTTCAAGGGACGCAGCCTCGGCGAGGCGGCCACGGCGCTCGGCATCCCCGCCGGCACCGTGAAGTCGCGGTCGTACTACGCGCTGCGGGCGCTGCGCCAGGCCCTGGCAGGGACGATGTCCGAAACTTCGGCGGGGCGGGAGGTGCCGGCGTGAACCGCCACCGAGCCGGGAACGGCGACTGGTCAGATCGGGAGCACGGCGGGGCGCACGACCCCGAGGAGCTCGGCGCGCACGCCCTCGGCCTGCTCGACGCGGCCCAGTCCCGCGCCGTCGAGGAGCACCTCGCCGGCTGCCCGGCGTGCCGCCGCGAGTGGGAGGAGCTGCGCGGGATGGTCAACCTCCTCGACGACGTACCACCCGAAGCGTTCATCGACGGGCCGCCCGACGCCGACCTCATGCTGCAGCGCACGGTGCGGCAGGTGCGGGCGGAAGTCACGACCCGGCGCCGCTGGCGGCGCTTCGTGGTCGCCGGCGCCGCCGCGGCCACCGTCGCCGTGTTCCTCGGCGGCGGGGTGCTGATCGGGCGGCAGACGTCCCCGCCGCCCCCCGCGGTCGTCGCCGCGGCGCCGGGCGCCATCGAGCTGACCGGCAACGGCGCCCCCGGCGTCGACATGACCGCCACCCTCACCCCGGCCGCCGGCTGGGTGCGGCTCTCGACCACCGTCAAGGGGATCCCCGGTGGCGAGCGGTGCTACATCGTCGTGGTGGCCCGCGACGGCACCCGCGAGGTCGCCGGGAGCTGGCAGGTCCCGGAGAAGGGCTGGCGCGACGGGATCACGCTCGACGGCTCCGCGCTCGTCCCCCTCGACGACGTCGCCGAGGTGGTCATCCAGAACGAGGAAGGGCGGGCGTTCGCCACGGCGCGGACCTGATCCTCGGCCCGACCCTCGGCAGGCCGAGATCCCCCCGGCAGCGAGATCCGCAACACCCTCCCGCCTCCCGACCTTCTACGTACGGTAGAACTACTACAGGCCGTAGAAGTTCACGGGGAGGCACGTGGTGGACGCACTGGACCTGGCGCGGTGGCAGTTCGGGATGACGACGATCTACCACTTCCTGTTCGTCCCGCTGACGATCGGGCTCTCCGTCGTGGTGGCGGCGCTGCAGACGGCGTGGCACCGCACGGGGCGGGCGGAGTACCTGCGCGCCACCAAGTTCTTCGGGAAGCTGTTCCTGATCAACTTCGCGATGGGCGTGGTGACGGGGATCGTGCAGGAGTTCCAGTTCGGGATGAACTGGAGCACCTACTCGACGTTCGTCGGGGACGTCTTCGGGGCGCCACTCGCGCTGGAGGCCCTGCTCGCGTTCTTCCTCGAGTCCACCTTCATCGGGCTGTGGATCTTCGGGTGGGACCGCCTGCCCCGCCGGGTGCACCTGGCGACGATCTGGGCCGCCGCGATCGGGTCGAACCTCTCGGCGTTCTTCATCCTCTCCGCCAACGCCTGGATGCGGCACCCGGTGGGCTTCGCCGTCGACCCGGCCACCGGGCGGGCCCGCCTCACCGACATCGGCGCGGTGCTCACCAACCCGCAGGCGATCTCGACCTACGTGCACGTGGTCAGCGCGTCGTTCGTGGTGGCGGGGCTCTTCGTGGTGGCGGTCAGCGCGTACAAGCTGCTGCACCGCGACCGCGCGCCGCACGACGGCGAGCCCGGCATGTTCCGCCGGGCGCTGCGTGCCGGGCTGGTCACGACGGCGGTGGCGGGGGCGGTCGTGGCGCTCTCGGGCGACCACCAGGCCAAGCTCATGGCGGAGTACGAGCCGATGAAGCTCGCCTCGGCCGAGGCGATCTGGGAGACGGAGAGCGCCGCCGGGTTCTCCCTGTTCGCGATCGGGGATCACGAGATCGGTGAGGTCGGCGCCGGGCGCAACTTCGTCGACCTCGAGGTGCCCTACGTCCTGAGCTTCCTCGCCACCGGTTCCACCGCGGGCGAGGTGCACGGCATCAACGACCTGCAGCAGCGGTTCACCGAGCAGTTCGGCCCCGGTGACTACACCCCGAACATCCCGGTGCTGTACTGGTCGTTCCGGCTGATGATCGGGCTCGGGCTGGCCGGTGTCGGCGTCGGTGTGGTCGGCCTGTGGCTCACCCGGGGCGGTGCGCTGCCGCGGCAGCGGTGGATGTACCGGGTGGCGATCGCCGCCCTGCCCGCCGCGCTCGCGGCGAACATCTTCGGCTGGGTCCTCACCGAGATGGGCCGCCAGCCCTGGACGGTGGTGGGGCAGCTGCTCACCGCCGCGAGCGTCTCCCCCGGTGTGAGCCTCGCCGAGGTGGCCATCTCGCTGACGGTCTTCACCGTGCTCTACGGGGTGCTCGCGGTCGTGGAGGCGCGGTTGCTCCTGCGCTACGTCAAGGCGGGCCCGGGCCACGTCATGCCCTACCCGCGCGCGGGCGAGCCGGAGCCCGACCGCGTGCCCGCGTTCGTCTACTGAGCCCGTCTACCAGGAGGGAACGGCCGTGGACCTGCCCACCGTCTGGTTCGTCGCGATCGCGGTGCTCTGGACCGGCTACTTCGTGCTCGAGGGCTTCGACTTCGGGGTCGGGATGCTGATGCCGGTGCTCGGCCGCGGGCGCGAGCGGGAGGCCGACCGCCGGGTGGTGATCAACGCGATCGGCCCCGTGTGGGACGGCAACGAGGTCTGGCTGATCACCGCGATCGGGGCGATGTTCGCGGCCTTCCCGGCCTGGTACGCGGGCCTGCTGTCCGGCTTCTACCTGCCGCTGCTGCTGGTCATCGTGGCACTGATCGGCCGCGGGGTGGCGTTCGAGTACCGGGGCAAGCGCGACGATCCGCGCTGGCGGGCCCGCTGGGACGCCGCCATCGTGTTCGGCAGCGCGGTGCCGGCGTTCACGTGGGGGTTCGTGTACGCCAACGTCGTGCGCGGCGTCGAGCTGGGCCCGGACGGGGTCGTGCGGTCGGGCCTCGCCGACCTGCTCAACCCGTACGCGCTGGTGGGCGGCATCACGACGCTCGCGCTGTTCGTGCTGCACGGCGCCGTGTTCCTCGCGCTCAAGACCGACGGCCCGGTCCGGCGGCGGGCCCGGGTCGCGGCGCGGGCGGCGGCACCCGCCGCGACGGCGGCGCTCTTCGCGTTCCTGATGTGGACCCAGGCCGACCACGGGTCACCCGCGACCGCCGTGGTCGCGGCGGTAGCCGTCGGCGCGCTGCTCGCCGCTGCCGCGCTGCTGGCGCGCGGCCGGGAGGGCTGGGCGTTCGTCGCCACGGCCGTCGCGATCGCGGGCACCACCGCAGCGCTCTTCGGTGCGCTGTTCCCGGCCGTGCTGCCCTCGCTGGTCGACCCGGCCTACGACCTCACGGTGGCCGGCGCCGCGTCGGCCCCCTACACGCTGGGGATCCTGAGCTGGATCGGCGCCGGGTTCCTGCCGCTGGTGGTGCTGTACCAGTCCTGGAGCTACTGGGTGTTCCGGCGCCGGGTGACCCGGGCGCACGTCTCATGAAGCCGCTCGACCCGCGCCTGGTCCGCTCCACAGCCTCGGTGCGGGTGCACCTGGCCGTCACGGTCGCGTGCGGGTTCGCCGCCACGGCGCTGATCCTGCTGCAGGCCTGGCTGCTTGCCCGGGTGGTCGCGGGCGCCACGGCGGGGGCGGCGGACGCCCTCGCCGGCACGGTCGCCGCCGTCGGGGCCGTGGCCCTCGCCCGCGCCGCCCTCACCTACGGGGCCGAGACCGCGGCGCTGCGCAGCGCCGCCCGGGTCAAGTCCGACCTGCGGCTGCGCCTGGTGGGGCACGTGGCGGCCGGGGACCCCGCGAGCACCGACGCCGGCGAGCTCGCCACCCTCGCCACCCGGGGCCTCGACGCCCTCGACGACTACGTCGCCCGCTACCTCCCCCAGCTCGTGCTCGCGGTGCTCGTGCCCTTGGCCGTCCTCGTCGTCGTGTTCCGGGCCGACTGGATCTCCGGGCTGGTCATCGCGCTGACGCTCCCCCTGATCCCGGTGTTCATGGCCCTCGTCGGGGTGCACACCGAAGCGCGCACGCGCCGGCAGTGGCACCTGCTGCAGCGGCTCGGCGGCCACTTCCTCGACGTCGTCGAGGGCCTGCCGACGCTCGCCGTGTTCCGCCGGGCGAAGGCCGAGGCCGAGCTCGTCCGGCGGGTGACCGAGGCCCATCGCGAGGCGACGATGCGCACGCTGAAGGTGGCGTTCCTGTCGGCGTTCGTGCTGGAGCTCCTCGCGACCCTCGCCGTGGCGCTGGTGGCGGTGGAGGTCGGGCTGCGCCTGCTCTACGGCCGCCTCGACCTGGAGACGGCGCTCCTGGTGCTGATCCTCGCCCCGGAGGCGTACCTACCGCTGCGCGAGGTGGGTGCCCGCTTCCACGCGAGCATGGAGGGGGTCACGGCCGCCGAGCGGGTGTTCGCCGTGCTGGAACGCCCCGCCCCGGTGACCGATGCCGGGTCCGTCCGGCCCGCGCCGCGCCCGGGGGTGCGGTTCGCCGGCGCCGGTCTCACCTATCCGGGCCGCGACGCCCCCGCCCTCGACGGCGTCGACCTCACGCTGCGCCCGGGCACGACGACGCTCGTCACCGGCCGCAGCGGCGCCGGCAAGACCAGCCTCCTCGCCCTGCTCCTGAGGTTCGCCGAGCCGACGGCGGGCCGCCTGCTCGTCACGGCGGCCGACGGCCGGGAGGTCGACCTCGCGGACGTCGATCCGGACACCTGGCGCCGCCGCATCGCCTGGCTCCCCCAGCACCCGTACCTGTTCGACGCCTCCGTGACCGACAACATCCGGCTCGGCCTCCCCGACGCCGCCGACGAAGCGGTGCGCCGGGCCGCCCGGCGGGCCGAGGCCGAGGACGTGATCCGCGCGCTCCCCGACGGCTACGCCACCCCGCTCGGCGACCGCGGGCACCGGCTGTCCGCGGGCCAGCGCCAGCGCATCGCCCTGGCGAGGGCGTTCCTGCGCCAGGAGGTGCTCGACGCGCCGATCGTGCTGCTGGACGAGCCCACCGCACACCTCGACCCGGAGCACGCCGCCGCCGTGCGGGCCGGCGTGTCCCGCCTGCTGGACGGCCGCACCGGCGTGATCGTCGCGCACGACGAGGGCTGGTCCGCCCTCGCCGACGAGGTGGTCGACCTCGACGGCGCGCTCGTCGGAGCCGGTCATGGCTGATCCGTTGCTGCGGATGGTCGCGCTCGCCCGGCCACGGGGCGCGCGCTTCGCGCTCGGGGTGCTCGCGGGGGCCGCGGCCACCGCGGCCGGCGTCACGTTGCTCGTCGTCGCGGCATGGCTCATCGCCACGGCCGCCACGTCACCGCCGCTCACGGCGCTCTCCGTGGCGATCGTCGCGACGCGGGCGCTGGGCGTCACCCGGGGCGTGGCCCGCTACCTGGAGCGCCTCGTCACGCACGACGCCGCGCTGCGGACGCTCTCCGACGTGCGGGCCCGGGTGTACGAGCGGCTGGCGCGCACCGAGCCGGTGCACCGGTTCCGTGCGGGCGACCTCGTCAGCCGGCTCGTGAGCGACACCGACGCCACCCAGGACCTGCTCGTGCGCGGCCTCACGCCGCCGCTCGCGGCGCTGGTGACCGGGGCCGGCGCGGTCGCGGTGAGCACCGCGCTGCTCGTACCCGGCGGGCTGCTGCTCGCGGCGGGCCTCGTGCTCGGTGGCGCGGCCGTGCCCCTGGCCGCCGCGGCCGCCGGGCGCGCACCGGGCAGGCGGCGCGCCGCGGGCCGAGCGGCGCTGTCCACGGCGCTCGTCGACACCCTCCACGGCGCCCCGGACCTCGTCGCCTACGGGGCCATGCCCGCCGCCCTCGCCCGCGTCGGCGCCGCCGACGCCGAGCTCACCCGTGTGGAACGCCGCGACGCCGGGCTGCTGGGCCTCGGCGCGGGCGCGTCCGCGCTGCTCGCCGGGCTCACGCTCTGGGGCACCCTGCTGCTCGGCGTCGCCGCGGTGCGGGACGGCGCGCTCGCCCCGGTGCCCCTGGCCGTGCTGGTGCTCACCGCGATCGCGGCGTTCGAGATCGTGGCGCCGCTGCCGGGTGCCGCTGCGCGGCTCGGCGCGGTGCGCGCCGCGGGCGCCCGCCTGTTCGACGTCCTCGACACCCCGCCCGCGCTGACCCGGCGGACGGCCGCCGCGCCCGCGCCGGCCGGGGACGGGCTGCGGGTGCGGGGGCTGCGCGTGCGCTACGGCCCCGGCGAGCCGTGGGCGCTCGACGGCGTCGACCTGGATGTGCCCCCGGGGCGGCGGGTCGCGGTGGTCGGCCCGAGCGGGTCGGGCAAGAGCACCCTGGCCGCGGTGCTCTTCCGTTTCCGCGACCCGGACGCCGGCACCGTGCACCTGGACGGCTCCGACGTGACGGCGCTGCCCGCCGACACCGTGCGCGCCGAGGTGACCGGGGTGCCCCAGGACCCGCACCTGTTCGCCAGCACGGTGCGCGAGAACCTGCGCCTGGCCCGGCCGGACGCCACCGACGCCGACCTGCGTGCCGTGCTGGAGCGGGTGGGGCTCGACCCTGCGCTGCTCGACAGCGAGGTGGGCACCCACGGCGCCCGGCTCTCCGGCGGGATGCGGCAGCGCCTCGCCCTGGCCCGTGCGCTCCTGGTGCCGGTGGCCGGCCGGACCGGGACGCTGCTCGTGCTCGACGAGCCGACCACCCACCTCGATCCCGGCACCCGCGACGCGGTGCTCGACGACCTGCTCTCCGCGACGGCGGGCCGCGCGCTGATCCTGATCACCCACGACCTCGCCGCGCTCGACCGGATGGACGAGGTGGTGGTGCTGGTCGGGGGGAGCGTCCGGCAACGGGGAGCACCGGCGGATCTGCGGGAACACCCGGGCTGGTACCGGCGCGCCGCTCTGGCGCAGGGGCGACCCACCACTGTCTCACCTGTCGGCGCCGAGCGGTAGGGTTTCGCCCGCCCCCGTCAGGCAGTCACTTCGAACAGTCGACATCGAGGTTCTTCTCGTGCGTTCTTCCCGTCTCCTCGCCGCGCTGCTCGCCGCAGCGGTCGTCACCGGCCTCGCCGCCTGCTCGTCGGGTCCGAGCGAGCCCACGACGGTCTCCGAGCAGACGTTGAGCGCGCTCGAGGCGGACTCCGGGTTCACCTGGGACAAGCAGCCGGTGCCGCTGGATCTCGGCGTGACGCACACCCAGGACAGCCTCGGCTCCCACGACCCCGAGGAGGCCACGGACCGGGGCAAGGAGATCCTCAGCGACGACGGTGCGATCTGGCAGAACAACCACCTGATGGGCTTCGGCACCGACAACCCGGAGCCGTCGCCGGGTGACTACGACTGGGACAGCCTCGACCAGCGCATGGAGCTCACCGAGGAGACCGGCGGCAAGGCGATGCTCACGCTGTGCTGCGCGCCCGACTGGATGAAGGGCGGCGAGGAGGACGAGACCGACTGGTCGAAGCTCGAGGACAACCCGCTGCCCGAGCACTTCGCCGACTACGCGAACCTCGCCGCCGAGGCGGTGAAGCGCTACCCGCAGGTCGACCGCGTGCTGGTCTGGAACGAGCTCAAGGGCTTCTACAACGACGCGGCCAACCGCTGGGACTACGAGGGCTACACCGACTTCTACAACCAGGTGTACACGGCCGTGAAGGCCGTGCGCCCCGACATCCAGGTCGGCGGCCCCTACGTCGTGCTCATCAGCCTCGACCCGGGCACGACCGACGCGTCCCCCCAGGTCACCGGCCCGTGGGGCGCTGCGGACCAACGCACCTTGGACGTGGTCGACTACTGGCTGCAGCACAAGGTCGGCGCCGATTTCATCGCGGTCGACGCCTCCACCAAGACCAGGAACGACACCGTCCCGTCCGTGCTCGACGGCGCCCAGAAGTACGCCGATCTGGACCGGTGGCTGAGCGAGCGCAGCAGGGCTGCGGGCGACGACCTGCCGATCTGGTGGGCGGAGTTCTACCCCGACGTGCCCGACGACGCCCAGCCGGGAGCGGCCAGCCCGGCCAGCGCCACCGCCACGCTCGCGGCCGTCGCCGCGTACGCCCGGTCGGGCGCCGCCGGCGCGCTGCTGTGGGGCCCGCAGGGCGACCCCGAACTGCACTACGCCGCACTGTGGACCGACGCCACCAAGGACGACGGCGGCCGGCCGACCCCGCTCACCGCGGCCTGGCAGTGGCTCGTGCCGCGGCTCGCGAAGGGCGACGTGGAGATCGGGCACTCCGCCACGTCACCGATGCTCGTGTTCCGCGCCCCCGACGGCGCCGTGGTGGTGAACGCGAGCGAGGAGTCGGTGCAGGTGGCACCGGACACCGAGGCGGTCGGCCCGTGGTCGATCACGGTGGTGCCCCGCAGCTCGTAGGGCGGGAGCCACCCCTCGGAGGTCGTCGTTCTGCAGGGCCGATCAAGGGCAAGACCATTTCCCCTTGATCGGCGATTCGGCGCATCCTCGGGTCGAATTCGCCCGCTTTCGCGCCGAAGCAATAATCATGCCCGCGAAGCCGGCCTCGGGCGAATGGTCGCTCAGGGCTTGCGGGCCACCCCGCCGACGATCATCTCGTCCTCCTGGGTGGCCGAGGCCATCAGCGGCCCGTCGGGCCACCAGTCCCGCAGGCGCGTGACCCCCGGCTCGACGAGGTCGAGCCCGTCGAAGAACCCCTCGATCTCCTCCCGCGGGCGGAAGGCCACGGGGTTCAGCCCGCTGCGGGCGAAGACGCCCTCGATGAACCGGGCGAGCTGGGTGCCGGGGCCGTCGTCCTCGGGGTCGCAGAAGTGCGTGAGCGCCAGGTAGGAGCCGGACGGGACCAGCTCGAGGTAGCGCTGCACGATCTCGCGCGCGTGCTGCGTGCCGGCCACGTGGTGCATGGTGCGGCTGTGGATCACGGCGACCGGCTCGTCCGGATCGAGGAACTTCTTGACCGTCTCGTGGCCGAGCACGTCGTCGGGCCGGGAGAAGTCGGCGTCGACCAGGTGGGTGAGGTCGTTCTCCGCGAGGATCGCCCGGCCGTGGGCCTGCACCACCGGGTCGTCGGCGACGTAGATGACGCGGGTGTCGGAGTTGAAGCGCTGGGCGGCCTCGTGCGTGTTCTCGTTGGTGGGCATGCCCGCGCCGACGTGCAGGATCTGCTCGATCTGCGCCGACTTCACGAGGAACCGGGTGACCCGGCCCAGCCACGCCCGCTCCTCCTGCACCACGCGGGTGAGCTGCGGCGTGACGCCGTGGATCTCGTGGACGACGGCACGGTCGGCCCCGTAGTTGTCCTTGCCCCCGAGGAAGGTGTCGTACACGCGCGCGAGGTTCGGCTTGGACGGGTCGATCCTCCGCGATGGCGGCACAGGCGGGTCATCGGGATCGAGCGGGGCGCCGGACGTCACGCCACGTACCGTAGCGGTCCCGTGCGCGCGGGGTCATCCCCCACCGGGTGACGCGAACGGGGCGCAAGGGCCTTGCTGACTTGGGAAGACCCGCCGTTCCTCAGTGCGGGAGGGGGTCGCCGCCGGGGAGGGTCAGCGTGCTCGGCGTGTTCGGCAGGATCGCGTCGATGTAGGACTTCGCCGCCGCGGTGGTGCCCACGTCCTTGCCCGCCCGTTCGGAGAGGAACCAGCGGTGCTCCAGGACCTCGTGGAAGATCTCCGCGGGCTCGAGGCGGTCGGCGAGCGACTCCGGGATGCGCGCCATCACCTTGTCGTAGACCTCGGCCCGCCACCGGTGCCCGGCCACCGTCTCCGGCACGGAGCGGCCTTCCTTCTGCTCCAGGTAGCCGCGGTAGCTGCGCAGGTCGTTCAGCAGCCTGCGGGCCTGGTTCTCGGTGACCTCCAGCCCGGTGAGGGAGTAGAGCCGGTTGCGGTGCCGGCCGGTCTCGGCCACCTGCGTGCGCACGCGCAGCCGCACCCCGTCGTCGGTGGTGATCAGTTCGATCTCGTCGACGTCGAAGCCCAGCTCGTTGATCCGGTCCACCCGGGCGGCCACGCGGTAGCGCTGCTCGTCGGGCCGCAGCAGCTCCTCGCGGGTGAGCTCGTCCCACAGCGCGTGGTAGCGGCGCGGCAGCTCGGCCGCGATCTCGACGGGGTCGACGTCGTCGGGCAGCAGGCCACCCGCCTGCAGGTCGAACAGCTCCCCGCCGACGCGCTCGGCCGCGTAGTCGATGTCGAAGCCGCGCTGCCCCGCCGTGAGCGACGGGTGCAGCTCCGCCGTCTCGGCGTCCACCAGGTACGCGGCGATGCCGCCCGCGTCCGGACGGAACAGCGTGTTCGACAGCGAGCAGTCCCCCCAGAACAGGCCGGCGAGGTGCAGCCGCACGAGGAGCTCCACCATCGCGTCGACCAGCTGGTCGGTGGGGCGCGCCGCGTGGCCGTGCGAGAACACGTACCGGTAGGACATCGAGTAGTCGAGGAACCGCGTGACGAGGATGGCGTCCTGCGGTGGGTCGTCCGGCAGGTCACCGGCGGGCGGGCGCTCCACGCACACGCCGAGCACCGACACCGCCGGCATCCCCATGGTCTCCAGGCGGCCCAGCAGCCGGTACTCGCGCCGGGCGAGGCGTTCGCCGATCTCCTTCAGCGCGTAGACGTGGCCGTCGGCCTCGACGAAGCGCACCACGTGCCGCGAGATGCCCCGGTGGGCCACCTCGAGGAGCCGGTCGTCGACCCACTCCTCGAGGGGCTCGTGCCACGGCAGCGACAGCAGCCCGGCCGCGTGCTCGGCCGGGGGCCGGAAGATGAAGCGCACGTGCGCCAGTATGGGTGAGGCCGATCAGGCCTTGGGGCCACCGGCCACGTAGAGCACCTGGCCGTTGACGAACCCGGCGCTCTCGCCGACGAAGAACGACACGGCGTTCGCGATGTCCTCCGGCTGGCCGGCCCGGGCCACCGGGATCTCCGCCGCGCGGGCGGTCACGTACGTGTCCCAGTCCTGCCCGATGCGCTCCGCCGTCGCCTTCGTCATGTCGCTCACGATGAACCCGGGCGCGATGCAGTTGGCCGTGACGCCGAACTTGCCCAGCTCGATCGCGAGGGTCTTGGTGAAGCCCTGCAGCCCGGCCTTCGCCGTGGAGTAGTTGGTCTGCCCCCGGTTGCCGAGCGCCGACGTGCTGGACAGGTTGACGATGCGGCCGAAGCGCTGCTCGACCATGTGCTTCTGCACCGTGCGCGCCATCAGGAACGAGCCGCGCAGGTGCACCCCCATGACGGTGTCCCAGTCGAGCTCGGACATCTTGAACAGCAGGTTGTCCCGCGTGACGCCGGCGTTGTTGACCAGCACCGTGGGGGCGCCGAGCTCGGCGGCGACGCGCGCGACGGCGGCCTCGACCTGCCCGGAGTCGGAGACGTCGGCACCGACGGCCAGCGCCCGCCCGCCCGCGGCCTCGATCGCGTCCACCGTGCCCTTCGCCGCGGCCTCCTCGAGGTCGATCACCGCCACCGCGAGGCCGTCGGCGGCCAGCCGCCGGGCGGTGGCCGCGCCGATCCCGCGCGCCCCTCCGGTCACGATCGCCACGCGCTGCGGGCTCTGGGTCATGTCCTGCTCTCCTGTCGTCGCACTCGATGTCGGCACCGACATCCCCGGGGAGTCTCGAACACCGCGCGCCGACGTGCCACCCGACGGTGAGCGATCTCGCGTCCTCCCGGCCGGACCCGGTGGCGTTCGTGACCTTCGCATGGCCGGCCCAGACCGTCGACGAACACCCGGTTCTCCTGGAGGCCGCTCGGCGACGAGGACCGCATGGTGCGCCCGGACATGAGCGAGTTCGGCGATCGGCACACCGACCTGCTGCTGGAGGACACCCGCAGTCGCCTCGCCGCGCGGGACGTCACCGTCGAGCTCACCCCGGCCGCCGTGCACCGGATCGCCGACGGCTACCAGCCCGACTTCGCCACGTGCGCCTGGAAGACGTCGACGGCCGCCCGGACGTGGAGACGGCGACGGAGGTCGGCCCGGTTCCGCCGATGTTTGCCGGTCACCCATCCAGGTACCCGATGAGCACGCCCCACTCCAACGAGTGAACGGCACACCACAGAGAAGGAGAGTCCGGTGGACAGCACCGTGACCGCCCTCATCGTCGTCATCGTGGTGCTCGTGCTCGCGCTCGGCGCAGCCGGCGCGATGCTGATGCAGCGTCGCCGCAGCGAGCGCATGCAGGAGCACTACGGACCGGAGTACGAGCGCAGCGTCGACCAGGCGGGGAGCCGCCGAGCGGGCGAGGCCCGACTGAGCGAACGCGAGAAGCGGCACCGCGAGCTCGACATCCGCGACCTGCGCTCCGACGAGCGCGACCGGTTCGCCACGTCGTGGGAGGGGATCCAGCGCGAGTTCGTCGACGATCCGAAGCGCGCCGTCCACGACGCGGACGTGCTGGTCCTCGACATCATGCGGACCCGCGGATACCCGGTCGGGGACCACGGCGACGACTTCGAACGCCGCGCCGAGGACATCTCGGTCGAGCACCCGGAGGTCGTGCAGCGCTACCGCGATGCCCACGCCGTGCGCGACGCCACGAAGAGCGGCGACGTCGAGACCGAGCAGCAGCGCTCCGCGGTGACCTCGTACCGGTCCCTGATCGATGCGCTGCTCCACGGCGACAGCCGGCACAACGAGACCAGCAAGGAGCGAACCGCCCGATGAGGCCCGAACAGAACCACACCGTCACCGAACGCAACTACACCGACCACGACCAGCAGTTCTCCGAGCCCGTCGGGCAGCGGACGGGCCACCCCGAGACCCGCACCGGAGACGAACCCGGTGCCCGCCCCGGGGACGGCGCGGCGCACGAGCGCCTGGTCCCCGTGGACCACGCGGAGTCGTACGGCTCGCGGTGGGATGCGGTCAAGGGCACGTTCGTCGACGAACCGCGCCAGGCGGTCGCCCAGGCCGACGAGCTGGTCGGCGAGGTCCTCGACGAGCTGGAGACGCTGTTCCGCGAACAGCGGCGCCACATCGAGCGGGGCCTCGACACCGACGAGACCTCCACCGAGGACCTGCGCATCGCGCTGGGCCGCTACCGCAGCTTCTTCGACCGCCTGCTCTCCGTCTGACCCTCGCGGTCCGACCAGAGCCCGGGACCGTCGGCCTCTCCAGCGAGGAGAGGCCGACGGTTTCGCGCTGCGAACCCGGGACGCCCACACGGTGTGCGTGTGCGCGGATCGATGGGGGCCGACGAGAGGTCATCGCCGGCCGGTGAGGCCGGGCGTGGCCCGTCGGTCACCCCCGGCCCCCGGGATCCGATCTTCTCCTGTGATCGAGGCCACCTCCCCGGTTACGGTGGTCCGCGCGGGTATCGGCGGCCTCCGGCGTCGGGGCCATGACGGAGAGGGGGCGCGATGGGGGCATTCCCGTCCGACCTGGCGATCGCGAAGAGTGCCACGCTGCAGCCGCTGGAGGAGGTCGCCGCGGGGATGGGGATCGGGCGGCACCTCGTCACGCCGTACGGCCGGGAGGTCGCGAAGATCGAGCTCGCCGCGATCGACGAGCTGGCCGACCGGCCGAGGGCCAAGTACGTGGTGGTCTCGGCGATCACCCCGACCCCGCTGGGCGAGGGCAAGACCACGACGACCGTGGGCCTGGGACAGGCGATGGCGCACATCGGCAGGCGCGCCACCGTCGCGGTCCGGCAGCCGTCGATGGGCCCGACGTTCGGCATCAAGGGCGGCGCGGCGGGCGGCGGTTACTCGCAGGTGGTGCCGATGGAGACGCTCAACCTGCACCTCACCGGCGACTTCCACGCGGTCACCGAGGCGCACAACATGCTGTCGGCGCTCCTCGACAACCACCTGTTCCAGGGCAACGCGCTCGGCATCGACCAGCACAACATCACCTGGCGCCGGGTGCTGGATGTCAACGACCGCGTCCTGCGGAACGTGATCGTCGGTCTCGGGTCCAAGACGGACGGCGTTCCCCGCCAGACCGGTTTCGACATCACCGCGGCGTCCGAGGTGATGGCGATCTTCGCGCTCGCCCGCTCGGTGCCGGAGCTGCGCGAGCGGCTCGGCCGGATCGTGGTCGCCTACACCGGCGACGGCAAGCCGGTCACGGCCGAGGACATCGGCGGCGCCGGCGCGATGGCGGTGATCATGCGCGACGCGCTGCGCCCCAACCTCCTGCAGACGCTCGAGAACACGCCCGTCCTGGTGCACGCGGGGCCGTTCGGCAACATCGCGCACGGCAACTCGTCGGTGGTCGCCGACCTGATCGGGATCCACGCGGGCGAGTTCCTGATCACCGAGGCCGGCTTCGGCGCCGACATGGGCGCCGAGCGGTTCTTCAACATCAAGTGCCGCGCGTCGGGCCTGCGGCCGGATGCCGCCGTCGTCGTCGCGACCGTGCGGGCGCTCAAGGCGCACTCCGGCCGGTTCCGGATCGTGGCCGGCAAGCCGCTCCCCGCCGAGCTGCTCGCGGAGAACCCCGACGACGTGCACGCCGGTGCCGCCAACCTGCGCAAGCAGATCGAGAACATCCGGCTGCACGGTGTCTCCCCGGTCGTGGCGATCAACGCGTTCCCGGACGACCACCCGAGCGAGCACGCCGCGATCGCCGAGATCGCCGCGTCGGTCGGCGCGCGCTCGGCGGTCTGCACCCACTTCGTCGACGGCGGGCGCGGCGCGGCCGACCTCGCGCAGGCCGTGGCCGAGGCCGCGGAGGAGCCCTCGGACTTCCGGTTCCTCTACCCCGACGAGGCCCCGCTCCGCGAGAAGATCGAGACCATCGCCCGCCGGGTCTACGGGGCCGACGGCGTCGACTACGACCTGGCCGCGGCGCGCCAGATCGACTCCTACGAGCGCAACGGGTTCGGCGACCTGCCGGTCTGCATCGCGAAGACGCACCTGTCGATCTCCTCGGACGCGTCGCTGAAGGGCGCGCCCACCGGGTGGCGCCTGCCGGTGCGGGAGGTGCGGGCGTCGGTCGGCGCCGGGTTCATCTACCCGATCTGTGGCGACATGCGCACGATGCCCGGGCTGGGCGCCGACCCCGCGGCGCACCGGATCGACATCGACGCGAACGGGGAGATCGTCAACCTGTCCTGAGCGAGGCCTCGCACACCAACTCGCGCGCTCGCACACCAACTGCAGTTGCTGTGCCGGCACCACAGTTGGTGTGCGACGAGCCGAAGCGGCTCCCCTCGGGCGCGCTCACGGGTGCACCTCCACGGGCTCGGGCACGGCCGACATCCGGGCGCGGGCGGTGACGACCTCGTCGTACACCTGCGCGGTGGCGGTGGCCACGCGTTCCCAGTCGTAGCGGGCGAGGACCCGGTCGCGGCCCGCGATCCCGTACGCGGCGCCCATGGTGGGCGAGGCGAGCACGTCCCGCAGGGCCGCGGCGAGGGCGTCGGCCTTCCGAGGGGGCACGAGCAGACCGGTGACCTGGTCGACGACGGTGTCCTGGAATCCGCCGACGGCGCTCGCCACCACCGGCCGCCCGCACGACATCGCTTCGAGCGAGGCGATGCCGAACGGCTCGTACCACGGCGCGCACACCACCGCGTCGGCCGAGCGCAGCAGCGCGGGCACGTCGGTGCGGGCCACCGGCCCGGCCAGCCGGACGCGGTCGGCCACACCGGCCCGCCGCACGCATTCCTGCAGCCGCGCGGCGTCGGGATCACCCGGGCCCTCGCCGCCGGCGATCACGAGCTCGGCGGCGGGCACGCGGCGCAACGCCTCGATCACCTCGTCCACGCCCTTGCGGCGCACGATGCGACCCAGCGATACCAGCCGCGGGCGCTCGCGACGCGGGGCGACCGGACCGTCGGGCGTGAACTGCGTCGTGTCGACCCCGCACGCGACGATCGTCATCCGGCGCCGCGGCGCACCCATCCGGGCCAGCTCGAACACCTCGTCGGTGCAGGTGGCGAGCACGCGGTCGGCCTGGCGGGCCACCGCGAGCTCGGCGCGGACGCGGCCGTCCGGGCTGGTGTCGTCGGCGCCGAGGTGGCGGCGCTTCACGCTGCCCAGCGCGTGGAAGGTCTGCACCACCGGGAACCGCTCGCGCGCGGCCGCGAGCGCGACCATGCCGGACATCCAGAAGTGGCCGTGGACGATGTCGGGCGGGTCGGCGCTCCAGGCGTCGTCGAGAACCTGGGTGAACGCGGGCAGGTGCGGCACCAGCTCGTCCTTGGGCACGTGCCGCGACGGCCCGGCCGCCACGTGGCGCACCACGACGCCGGGCCGGACGGGCACGGTGTCGGGTAGGGCGTCGTCGTCGCGGCGGGTCCACACCGTGACCTCGTGTCCCAGGGTGGCGAGCGCCGCGCTCAGCTCCAGAACGTGCACGTTCTGCCCACCGGCATCGGCACCGCCGAGCACGGCCAGCGGGCTCGCGTGCTCGGAGACCATGGCGATACGCATGCCGATCAGCTCCTTGCGTTCGTGGCGGCGGTGGCCGGTGGGCGGGCGACCGGACGGTCGGTCCCGTCCGCGAGCAGGATGTTCACGCTTTCGGTTTGGCCGACCGGGCGGCGATCGAAACGCTCTTCACCCGACCACTACTCTCCGACTCCGCGCGACTACTACGTGTGAGCGAGCCTCGCCTGCCGCTCGAACGGCGGATTCCACCCGGCGGAGCGTGCGGCGCGCCGGTCGCTCATCGGGCGACGGAATCACCGCCCGCCTAGACTTTCCCGGTGACCGCTGCCCGCGCGTTCCCCTTCATCGCCGCAGGTGGCGAGCTGGGTGCGCTGGTCCGCGAGCACGACTGGGAGGCCGGCCCGCTCGGCTCGCCGGCGACGTGGCCAGGTCCCCTCCGCGCCGCGGTGGGGATCGTGCTGGAGTCCCCGCACCCGATGTCGCTGTGGATCGGGCCGGAGCTCGTCGCCCTGTACAACGACGCCTTCGCCGCGCTCGTCGGGCGGACCCATCCCGCGGCGCTCGGCCGGCCGGCCGCCCTCGGGTTCGCCGACGGCTGGCCGGTGGTCGGTCCCGCGCTCGCCCAGGTACTGGCCGGCGGGCCGGCGATCCGCGTCGAGGACCAGCCGATGGTCCTGCGGCGCACGGACGCCGCGGAGGAGACCCACTGGGCGTTCACGCACTCACCGGTCCGCGGGGAGGACGGCGAGGTCCTCGCCGTGCTGACGACCACCACCGACAGCACCGGCCGCGTGGTGGCCGAGCGCAGGCGCGAGACGCTGCGCGCGCTGAGCGACCTCTCCCCCGTGCGCATCGCACCGGCGGGCCACGCGGTCGAGCGCGTCGCCGTCGCCGCGCTCGACGCGCTCGCGCGCAACCCGCAGGACGTCCCGTTCGCCGCCGTCCTCCGTCCGGTGCCGAACGCCGCGAGCGGCCCGGAGCTGCAGGTGGCGGCGGCCAACGGCCTCCCGTACGGGCTGCCGCCGCTGCCCGCCCCGGACGGGTCGGGTTCGGCGCTGGCGCAAGCGCTGCGCACCGGGGAGCAGGTCGTCGTCAGCGGGCTGCGGGACGGCTCGCCCGGCGCCTTCCCGGCCGCCCACGCGCTCGGGCCGCTGACTCCGGACGCCGCGGTGGTGCTGCCGCTGGGCCCGGGCGCGCCCACGGCCGTGCTCGTCCTCGGCGTCAACCCCTACCGCCCGCTCCACGACGACCAGATGGGGTTCCTCCACGCCGTCGGGCGCCACGTGTCCACGGCGCTCTCCGACGCCGGCGCACTCGACGGGGCACTCGACGCGGCCCGCCGCGACGGGGACGCGCCGTCGGGCGAGGCGCTCAGCAGCGCGCTGTTCCAGGAACGCGAGCGCTACCGCACGCTGGTCACGCAGGCGCCCGTCGGGATCTGGGTCGCCGACCGCCGCGGCACCACCACGTTCGTCAACGACCAGATCGCCCAGCTGTGGGGCCGGCCGGCCACCGAGCTCACGGGCGCGGGCTGGACCGACCAGCTGCACCCCGACGACCGGGAGGTCGCCGCGGCCGGGTGGGCCGCCGCGGTGCGGAGCGGCACGGTCTGGGAGGCGACCTACCGCATCGTCGCCGCCGACGGCGCCGTGCACGAGGTCCGGACGGCGGCCCGGCCGCTGCGCGACCCCGCGGGCGAGGTCACCGGCTTCCTCGCCACCACGGCCGACATCACCGAGGAGCGCCGGGCCGAGCAGGTGCGGCGCGACGTCGCCACCGAGCACGCGGCGCGCAAGGTCTCGGAGGCGGCCGCGGCCCGGCTGCGCGCGATGGTGCAGGGGCTCGCCGCGATCGTGTGGGAGGCCGACTGGCGCCCGGCACGCGACCCGGACGACCCCGACGGCGGCAGCCTGCGCTTCACCTTCGTCTCCGACCGGGCCGAGGAGCTGCTCGGCCACCCCGCCGCCCGCTGGTGCGACGACCCGGACTTCTGGCCGGCGATGATCCACCCCGAGGACCGGGACGCGGCGCTCACCTTCACCGGCGACCGCACCGCCGCCGGCGTCGACCACGACCTCACCTACCGGGCCGTCACGATCGACGGCCGGGTGCTGTGGCTGCACCAGGTGGTCCACGTGGTCACCGGGCCGGACGGCGTCCCGAAGGCCGCGCAGGGCCTCACCGTGGACGTCACGGAGCAGAAGCGCGCCGAACGCTCGGCCGCGCTCCTCGCCGACACGGGCCGGCTCGTGACGCAGGAGGGCAGCGCCGAGAAGCGGCTCGGCGACCTCGCGCGGCTCGTCGTGCACGAGCTCGGCGACGCCGCCGTCGTGGCCCTCGTCGGCCCGGACGGCCTCCTGCACCGCGCCGCGGTCGCCCACGACCACCCGGCCGTCGCCGATGTGCTGCGCGCGCTCACGGCGAACAGGCTGCCGCCCGCCCTCGCCGAGGCGCTCGAACCCGGGCAGCCCGTGGTCGTGCCGATCACCGAGGAGCTCATCCGGTCCACGGGAGCCGACGCCGATGCGCAGCGGCTCGCGCAGCGGGCCGGCAACGCCCTCGCCGTCCCGCTCGTCGCCGGGGACGAGGTGGCCGGCGTGCTCGCGTTCGTGAACTTCGGGCCGGGCCGCTACTACCACCACACGGAGCTCGATCTGGCCGCAGAGCTCGGCAGGCGGGCGTCGATGATGCTGACATCGGACCGCAGGCGCGCCCGGGAACGCCGGTTGCAGCAGGTGAGCGCCGACCTGGCCTCCGCCGGGAGCGTCCTGGAGGCCGCCCGGTTGCTCGTCGCGCGGCTGCCCGACTTCCTCGGCGCGTCCGCCGCGAGCGTGCACCTCGCCGACCCCGAACGCGGCCTGCGGTTCGTGCACGCCGGCGGGCACGGCGAGCCGGTGCTCGGCTCGTACTCCACGATGCGCCTCGACGACCCGGCACCGATCGCGGTGGCCGCCCGCACCGGCGAGCCGGTGTGGATCCACGACCGGGACGAGTGGGCGCGCGGCTGGCCGAAGCTGCTCGACCACGCCCTGGCGTCGGGTTCGGCGGCGCAGATGCACGCGGCCGCCGCGCTGCCGCTCACCGGCGTCGGCCGGGTCGTCGGCGCGATCGGTCTCACGTTCCCCACCGAACGCACCTTCGCCTCCGACGAACGCGACTTCATGCTCGCACTCGTCGCCCAGGCCGCGCCCGCGTTCGAGCGGGCCGCCGCCGCCGACGTACGCCGGCTGATCGCCGAGACGTTGCAGAAGAGCCTCCTGCCACCGACCCTCCCCCGCCTGCACCGGCTCCCGCTGGCGTCGCGCTACCTGCCCGGCGCGCGCGGCAGCCAGGCGGGCGGCGACTGGTACGACGTGCTGCCGCTCGACGAGGGCCGCGTCGCGATCGCGGTCGGCGACGTCGTGGGCCAGGGCGCGCGCGCCGCGGCGATCATGGGCCAGCTGCGCAGCGCCCTGTCGGGATACCTGCTCGAGGGCCACGACCCGGTCCAGGCCCTCGAACGGCTCGACCGCTTCGCCGGCCGCGTGCCCGACGCCACCGGCAGCACCGTCGCGTGTCTGGTGCTCGACCCGGAGACCGGCGCCCTCGAATGGGCCCGGGCCGGTCACCCGCCGCCCCTCGTCACCGGGCCGGAGGGCTGCCGCCACCTCGACGACGCGAGCGGCACCGTGCTGGGGGTGCGCGCCCGGCCCCCGTTCACCGCCGGGGCGGCGACGATCACGCCGGGCGAGAGCATCCTGCTCTACACCGACGGGCTCGTGGAGCGGCGTGGCGAGATCGTCGACGACGGCATCGCGCGCCTGGCCGACGTCGCCGCACGGCACCACGCCCTCGCACCGGAGGCCCTCACCGACGTGCTGCTGTCCGGCGCGCTCGACGGGACCACCGCGAACGGCGGGCCCGACCCGGTCGACGACGTCGCCCTCATCGTGGCCCGGCTGGTGCCGGCCCCACTGCGGCTCGTCCTGCCGGCCGCGGCGCCGGTGCTGCGGGAGCTGCGGGCCGCCGTCCTCGCGTGGGCGGAGGCGACCGCCATCGAGGAGGACGAGGTCTACGACCTCCAGCTCGCCGTCGGTGAGGCCGCCGCCAACGCCGTCGAGCACGCCTACCGCGGCCGCGCACCGGGCCCGATGTGGGTCGAGCTGACCCGGGATCCGGACGGCGGCATCGACGCGCACGTCCGCGACGAAGGCAGCTGGCAGCCCGTCCCGAACGAGAAGGGATACCGCGGCCGGGGCCTCGAGCTGATCCGCGACGTCAGCGGCGGGATGCGGCTGCACCACGGCCCGGAGGGCACCGACGTGCGGTTCAGGCTGGCCCCGACCGGCTCGCCGACCGACTCCCCGACCACCCCGGCCGGGCCCGCCGTGGCAACGCAGGTCGCGCCGGCTCTCCGGGGCCCCGCCGCCCTGCGGGTCGCCGGCGGCACCGAGGACGGCGGCGCGGGCACGGTCGAGGTCCGCGGCGAGCTGGACCTCGCCGGCGTGCGCGCCGTCGGCGACGAGCTGCTGGCCTGCGCCGATGCCGGCGGTACCCTCACCGTTGACCTCCGTCCCACCACCTACCTCGCCAGCGCGGGGGTCGCCCTCCTCGTGGAGGCCGACCGCCGGGTGCGCTCGGCCGGCGGGACGCTGCGCGTGCGGGTGGCCGGAGGTGATGTCGTCCGCCGCGCCCTGAACCTGACCGGGGTGGATGCCCTGCTCGAGGTGCTCGACTCCGGGGCCTGAGAGGTTCACGCCGGGCCCCGCATGGTGTCGGCGTGCGAGGGCTAGGGTAGGTCAGCATCATGGGTCGGCGATTGATCGTGATCGGCGCCTCCGCCGGTCGGGTCGAGGCGCATCGCGCGGTCGTCGCAGGCCTCCCTCCGGACCTCGCGGCGGCCGCGGTCGTGGTGCCGAGGAGACGGTCGGGCAGCACTTCCGCACCCTCGGCACCGGGCTGCCCCTCGAACAGCCGGCGCCGATGACCGGCCGGGCGGTGTGATCCTCATGATGGAGCAGGACGAGCGCGCCGACGGGCAGGTGGCGCGCTCCGACGACGGGAGCGGGGCTCGATGACGGTGGTCGCCGGGCTGTGGAGCGAGGTCGAGGAGCATCCCGACCACGACCTGCTGCGACTGCGGGGCGGGCTCTCGCCGGCCACGGTGCCGCGTGCCCGCACGGTGCTGGGGAGGGCGTTGCGCGACCGCGGCGCCGTCGTCGTCGACCTGACCGATGTCGAGCTCGTGTGGGACCCCGCCGCGGAGGTCTTCCCGGCGACGCTCACCACGGCGGGTGGCTGGCCCGTCGCCCGGCTCGTCCTCACCGGCGCCGGCGTGCACCTCACCGCCCGGTTGTGCGCGCTGGGCATCCACTGGTCCGTCCCGCTGGTCGTCGACCCCGCACAAGCGCCGGCGCATCTGCACCGCAGGCCGCAGCGGGTGAGCCGGCACCGGGACCTGCCGGGGGCGCTCGACGCGCCCGCCATGGCGCGCGCGCTGGTGCGCGAGGCGTGTGCGGACTGGTCGGCCACGTCGGCCGAGAACGCGGCCGCGCTCGTCGCGAGCGAGCTCGTGAGCAACGCCGTCCTGCACGCCCGCAGCTCGTGCCGCGTGTCCGTGGCCGTCGACGGCGCCCGGCTGCACGTCGGCGTGCGCGACTACGCGCCGGGGCCCGAGCTGCGGCCACGCCCCGTGGACAACGATCGGCCCGCCGGACGCGGCCTGCACCTCGTCGCGATGCTCGCCAGCGCATGGGGTGTGCTGCGGCACACCGACGGCAAGACCACGTGGGCGCAGATCTCGCTGCCCGCGTAGGAGGATCCTGAATCTCCGGCCGTAGCGGGCGGCGTCCAGGAGGAGCGGCCCCGCACGATGCGCGGCGCCACCGGAGGCCCACCGGCGCTCCTAGGCGTCCAGGTCCTGCAGCGCCACGGTGAGCGACTCGCGGTGGCGCAGCACCGGCCCGAGCTGGGTGATCTCGAGTACCCGCCGCACGATCGCCGGCCCGCCGGCGGTGGCGAACCGCACCCCGGCCGCCTCGGCGCGGCGGCACGCGCCCATGAGCACGACCAGCCCCGTGGACCCGCAGAAGGTCAGGCCGGACAGGTCCACCAGGAGGCAGCGCGGCGTCATCGCGACGGCGGCGGCGGCCGCGTCGCGCAGCACCTCGGCGTTCGACACGTCGATCTCGCCGCGGGGCGACAGCACGACCACCCCCGGCCGCGACTCGGCCGTCTCGATCCGCAGCAGGTCCGGGCGCGGGGCGGTCTGCGTGCGCTCGACCGGCCCGACCTGCTCGGATCCGTGGTTCATCCCGTCCCGCTCTCGTGCTGGACCTCCGGGGCCGGCCGGTCACGTGGGCGCCGCCCCGCCGGTCCAGACTGCTCCCCGGCCAACCGGCGCGCAAGTGGGTCACACCCGGACGGGTCGATCTTGGACGAGGCGGAGGTCAGGCGCCTGCGGAGCCGGTAACGCACGCAGCAGGCGCCGGCGCCGTCGTCCAGCGGACGCCCGGCGAGCCCGGTGGGCGCCGCCTCCCGATCGGGACGAGGCCGCTCCTGCATCGAGGGTCCCGGACGCACACGGCGAGCCGTACGGCGAGAATCGAGGGCAATGGGATCACGGACGACATGAGGTCGTGGAGAACTCGGGCCGGGGTGCGCTGGACGCTCCTGATCGTGCTCACCGTCGGCGGAACCGCTGCGATGGCGACGCTCGGTGTGCCGTCCCCGGCGCTCTTCGCCGGCTTGCTGGTCGCCACCGCCCTCGCGCTCGGCGGGATGCCGGTACCGGTCCCGCGGCCGGTGAGCGGGTCGGCGCAGGCCGTCATCGGCGTGGTCATCGGCGTGCTCGCGCAGCCCGGCACGCTCGCCGGCCTGGCCGGCCAGTGGGTGCCGGTGCTGCTCGTCTGCCTCGCGACGCTCGCGGTCAGCATGGCCGCGGGGCTGCTCCTGGGGCTGCGGCGCGGCGTCTCGCCGCTCACCGGGATGCTGGCCCTCACCGCGGGCGGAGCGTCGGGACTGGTGGCGGTGAGCCGCGAGCTCGGCGGCGACGACCGCACCGTCGCGGTCGTCCAGTACCTGCGCGTGGGGATGGTCACGGCCACGATGCCGGTGGTGGCGGCGGTGGGCTTCGGCGCGGCCGCGGGCGGCTCCGCCCCCGAGACGAACGGGCCCGCGTCCCTCGTCGTCGACGTCGCGCACCTCGTCGTCTGCGCGGTGGCCGGCACGGTGCTGGCGCGGGTCGCCCGGGTGCCGGCCGCGGCGCTGCTCGGCCCGATGACCCTGGCCATCGTCGTGAACCTCGCCGGCTGGTCGTTCGGCGCCACGCCGCCCGAGGTGCTGGTCGAGCTCGCGTACGCGGTGATCGGGTGGCAGGCCGGGGCCCGCTTCACCCGGGAGAGCCTGCGCGCGGTGCTCGGCGCGCTCGTCCCGGCCACCGCACTCGTCGTGGGCGTGATCGTCGCCTGCGCGGGCCTGGGCCTCGTGCTGTCCGCCGTCACCGGCACCAGCGCGCTGGACGGCTACCTCGCCACCACCCCGGGCGGCGTCTACGCCGTGCTGGCCACGGCGGTCTCGGCCGGCACGGACGTCACCTTCGTCATGGCGGTGCAGGTGCTGCGCGTGATCATGATGCTGCTGGTGACGCCCGCCATCGCCCGGCTCGCCGGCCGCCCCGACCCATGAGACATCACCCGTTCGGCGGAATTGACGAGTGCGGCGAGGTGTGCCGGGTAACCGGCGCCCGGAGCGAGAGATCGGAGGACCCGATGGGCCGCCACGAGAAGAAGGTGGATCACAAGCTCGAGGAGCTCGGGGGCAAGGCCAAGGAGGCGGTCGGCCGCGCCACCGACGACGAGGAGCTCGAGGCGCAGGGCCAACTCGACAAGACGAAGGGCAACCTGAAGCAGGCGGGTGACAAGGTCAAGGACGCCTTCCGGCGCTGACCACCCCGCCCCGGGCCCCGGCCGACCCCCGACCGGCCGGGGCCCATCCCAGCCGGCGGAGCGAACGGCACTCTGACACCAGGTGCGAGCGAACGCGCCGGTCAGCCCGTTCCCAGGCGCGCTCCGCGGACGGCGGCCAGCCGGGCGCGGGCCCGCGCGACGTCGGCCGGGTCGCCGCTCTCCATCAGCTGCACCGCCTCGTCGATCGCGCCGCGCAGCACCACGACCTCCCCGGCCCGGTCCGCGAGCTGGGTGTGGGTGGCCCAGAGGTCGACGAACACGGCAACCTTCGAGCGCAACACCCACGGGTCGAAGGGCTTGGTGATGTAGTCGACGGCCCCGGCCTGGTAGCCGCGGAACGCGAGGTGCGGGTCGTAGTCGACGGCCGTGAGGAACAGGATCGGGATGTGGCGGGTGCGCTCGCGCTGCTTGACGTGCCCCGCGGTCTCGAAGCCGTCCATCCCCGGCATGTGCGCGTCGAGCAGGATCACGGCGTAGTCCTCGACGAGCAGCCGCTTCAGGGCGTCCTCACCGCTCGTGACGGCCACCAGCTCGATCGGCAGCCCCTCGAGGATGGCCTGCAGCGCCAGCAGGTTCTCCCGGCGGTCGTCGACCGCGAGCACGCGCGCGGTCTGGCGGATCACCGTCCACCACCGGTTGCCCCGATCCCGGTGCTCAGCCCGCCCACGCCGGCGGTGCTCGCCCGGCCGCGGCGCGGGATGACCCACGACGCCATCAGCGCGAGCAGCTCGTCGAGGTCCACCGGTTTCGTGACGTAGTCGGTGGCGCCCGCCGCGAGGCTCGACTCCCGGTCGCCCGGCATCGCCTTGGCCGTGAGGAACACGATCGGCAGATCGCGGCCCTGCGGGAGCTTGCGGATGCGCCGCGTGCTCTCGTTGCCGTCGAGGTCGGGCATCATCGCGTCCATCAGCACCACGTCGACCTCGGGGTGCTCGGTGAGGAGGCGGATTCCCTCCGTGCCGTTGTCGGCGTAGATCACCGTGAGCCCGTGCAGCTCGAGCGCGCTGGTGAGCGCGAACACGTTCCGGACGTCGTCGTCGACGATCAGGACGGTGACACCGGCCAGCTCCGGCGCGGGGCGCACCCCGGCCGGCCCGCCGGGGCCCGTGCGCAGGATCGGGTTCGGGGACGCGGCCGGGCGCGGCGGTTCCCGGGTCGGTTCCGGAAGAGCGAGCGCCGGGATCGGGGGCCGCGGGGTCATCCGGGCGGCCGCAGCCGTGACCGGCGGCAGCTCGTCGGGCAGCAGGAGCGTGAACACCGACCCCTCACCGGGCTGCGAGGTGACCTCGATCTTCCCGCCGAGCATCGCCGCCAGCTCCTTGGAGATCGACAGTCCCAACCCGGTGCCACCGTACTTGCGGCTCGTGGTGCCGT
The DNA here is from genome assembly GCF_054486945.1 of Pseudonocardia wallangbongensis. Lineage (NCBI taxonomy): Bacteria > Bacillati > Actinomycetota > Actinomycetes > Pseudonocardiales > Pseudonocardiaceae > Pseudonocardia > Pseudonocardia wallangbongensis. The sequence goes on along the minus strand of NZ_JBRERS010000003.1, from coordinate 504,181 downwards.
CGGCCTGCTGGAACGCCTCGAAGATCATCTCCAGCTTCTCGCCCGGGATCCCGATGCCCGTGTCACCGACACCGAAGGCGATCACGGTGCGGGCCGAGTCCAGTGCGGGGACACCGTGCAAGGTGCCCGACGGCACGGCCGAGACGCTGAAGCTGACGTGCCCGGAGTCGGTGAACTTCACGGCGTTGGCGAGCAGGTTGCGCAGGACCTGCTGGAGCCGCTGCTCGTCGGTCGTGATGGCCGCGGGCAGGTCGTCGGAGGCGTCGACCCGCAGCTCGAGGCCCTTCTCCTCGGCCTGCGGGCGGAACGCCTGCTCGACCGACGAACGCACCCGGCCGAGGTCCACCGGCGCCGGATCGACGTCCACCCGGCCCGCCTCGATCTTCGAAAGGTCCAGGATGTCGTCGATCAGCCGCAACAGGTCCGAGCCCGCGCTGTGGATCGTGGCGGCGAACTCGATCTGCTTCTCGGTGAGGTTGTGGTTCGGGTTGTCGGCGAGCAGCCGGGCGAGCAGCAGCAACGAGTTGAGCGGTGTGCGCAGCTCGTGGCTCATGTTCGCCAGGAACTCCGACTTGTACTGGCTCGCGAGCGCCAGCTGCTGCGCCTTCTCCTCCACGCCGCGCCGCGCCGTGTCGATCTCCATGTTCTTGATCTCGACGTTGCGGTTCTGCTGGGACAGCTGTTCGGCCTTCTCCTCCAGCTCGGCGTTGGCCCGCTGCAGCTCGGCCGACTGGTCCTGCAGCTCCATGGCGAGGACCTGGGACTGCGACAGCAGCTCCTCGGTGCGCCGGTTCGCCCGGATCGTGGTGATCGCGACGCCGATCGTGACGACGAGGCGTTCCAGGAACGTCAGGTGCAGCGGCGAGAACGGGGTGACCGACCCGAGCTCGATCACCCCGAGGCACTCGCCCTCGAACTGCACCGGGAGCACCACCACCGCGCGGGGTGACGCGGCACCGACGGCCGAGCGGATCGGCAGGTAGCCCTGCGGCACGTCCTCGACCAGCACGATCCGGCGGGTGGCGGCCGCCTGCCCGACGAGCCCCTCCCCCGGCCCGAACGACAGCGGCGGTTCCCCGGCCGTCATCGCGTAGCCGCCGGTCATGACCCAGCGGTCCGGGTCGCCGCCGGAGATGATCGAGGGCTCCGCTGCCAGGAAGACCGCACCCACCTGGCCGTTCACCAACGGCGCGACCTCGTTCATGATCATCTGGCAGACCTCGTTCAGGTCGCGCTGCCCCTGGAGGAGCCCGCCGATCCGCACGAGGTTCGAGTCGAGCCAGCCCTGCTCGGCGTTCTGCTGGGTGGTCTCGCGCAGGGTGGCGATCATCTGGTTGATCGTGTCCTTGAGGTCCGCGACCTCGCCGCGGGCCGCCACCGTGATCTGCTGGGTCAGGTCGCCGCTCGCCACCGAGGTGGACACGGCCGAGATCGCCCGCAGCTGCGTGGTGAGGGTGGCCGCCAGCTGGTTCACGTTCTCCGTGAGGTCGCGCCAGGTGCCCGAGACGCCGCGCACCTGGGCCAGCACGCCGAGCTTGCCCTCCGTGCCCACGTCGCGGGCCACGCGCGAGACCTCGTCGGCGAACGACGACAGCTGGTCGACCATCGTGTTGACGGTCAGCTTGAGGTCGAGGATCTCGCCGCGGGCGTCCACGGTGATCTTCTGGCTCAGGTCGCCGCGGGCCACCGCCGTGGTGACCTGGGCGATGTTGCGCACCTGCGCGGTGAGGTTGCCCGCCAGCTGGTTCACGTTCTCCGTGAGGTCGCGCCACGTGCCCGCGACGCCCTTCACCGTGGCCTGGCCACCGAGCTTGCCCTCGGTGCCCACCTCGCGCGCCACGCGCGTGACCTCGTCCGCGAAGCTGGACAGCTGATCGACCATCGTGTTGACGGTCGACTTGAGCTCCAGGATCTCGCCGCGCGCATCGACCGTGATCTTCTGCGACAGGTCGCCCTGCGCCACCGCCGTGGTGACCTGGGCGATGTTGCGCACCTGCGCGGTGAGGTTGCCCGCCAGCTGGTTCACGTTCTCCGTGAGGTCGCGCCACGTGCCCGCGACGCCCTTCACCTCCGCCTGCCCGCCGAGCTTGCCCTCGGTGCCCACCTCGCGCGCCACGCGCGTGACCTCGTCCGCGAAGCTGGACAGCTGATCGACCATCGTGTTGACCGTCGACTTGAGCTCCAGGATCTCGCCCCGCGCGTCCACGGTGATCTTCTGGCTCAGGTCACCGCCCGCCACCGCCGTGGTGACCTGCGCGATGTTGCGCACCTGCCCGGTCAGGTTCGACGCCATGTAGTTGACGTTGTCGGTGAGGTCGCGCCACGTGCCCGCGACCCCGCCCACCGTGGCCTGGCCACCCAGCTTGCCCTCGGTGCCCACCTCGCGCGCCACGCGCGTGACCTCGTCCGCGAAGCTGGACAGCTGATCGACCATCGTGTTGACCGTCGACTTCAGCTCCAGGATCTCGCCGCGGGCGTCCACCGTGATCTTCTGCGACAGGTCGCCGCGCGCCACCGCCGTGGTGACCTGCGCGATGTTGCGCACCTGCGCCGTCAGGTTGCCCGCCAGCTCGTTCACGTTCTCGGTGAGATGGCGCCACGTGCCCGACACGTTGGGCACCGCGGCCTGCCCGCCGAGCTTGCCCTCGATACCGACCTCGCGCGCCACACGCGTGACCTCGTCCGCGAAGCTCGACAGCTGGTCCACCATCGTGTTGACCGTCGACTTCAGCTCCAGGATCTCGCCCCGCGCGTCCACCGTGATCTTCTGCGAGAGGTCGCCCTGCGCCACCGCCGTGGCAACCGACGCGATCCCGCGCACCTGGTCGGTGAGGTTGGCCGCCATCAGGTTCACCGCGTCGGTGAGGTTCTTCCACGTGCCGGCGACGTTCGGCACGGCGGCCTGCCCACCGAGTCGCCCGTCCGTGCCCACCTCCACCGCGACCCGGGTGACCTCGTCGGCGAACAGGCGCAGCGTGTCGGTCAGCGAGTTGATGGTCTCGGCGAGCTCGGCCACCTCACCCCGGGCGCTCACCGTGATCTTGCGGGACAGGTCGCCCTGGGCGATCGCCGTGGCCGCCGTGGAGATCGAGCGCACCTGGTTGGTCAGGTTGCTCGCCATCGTGTTCACCGAGTCGGTGAGCGCGCGCCAGGTGCCCGCGACCCCGCGGACGTCGGCCTGCCCGCCGAGCATGCCCTCGGTGCCCACCTCCTGCGCCACGCGCGTGACCTCGTCCGCGAACGAGGACAGCTGGTCGACCATCGTGTTCACGGTGCGGCCGATCCGGCGGAACTCGCCCCGCAGCGGCCTGCCCTCGATCTCGAGGGTCATGTGCTGGGACAGGTCGCCCTCCGCGACCGCCTCGATCACGCGGGCGATCTCGGCGGTGGGCGTCACGAGGTCGTCGATCAGCGCGTTGACCGCCTGCACGCCGTGGGCCCAGGCGCCGTCGTACGCCTCCTCGTTCAGCCGCTCGGACATCCGGCCCTCCCGGCCGACCGTCCGGCTGATCCGCAGGATGTCGCGGTTGCGGCGTTCCAGGAGCGCCACGAGGTCGTTGACCTGGTCGACCAGCTCACCGGGGGAACCGGCCCGCCGCGGCATCCGGACGTCGAACCGTCCGCGCCGCACCTGGTGCAGGACCTCGGCGAGCTCCTGCAGGAGCGCCGACTCGTGGACCGTCTCCGGTACCGGCGCCTGTGCACGCGCGGACGGGTCGGCGCCCGTCGGCTCGATGCTCTGGCGCGGGGTGGTGGTCATCTCGGCCGTTCCTCCACTGCTCGGTCCGGCGACCTGGAACAGGCGCGCGCCGTATCCACGAGGGGCCGGAGCACCGGCGCGGCCGCCGCAGCCCTCGACCCTAGTGGATCCGAACCCCATCCGACCCCGGCCCGGTGCACCGGGCCGGTAACCGGTCGACCGTCCCGCCGGACATCCCGGTGGGCCGGTGCAGTGGGCACCCGGTGGACGAGGGGTGCAGACTGCACGCCGTGCCCGTTCTGCTCGAGCGCCGGACAAGGCTGCCGCCGGACCCGCGATCGGCCGGGCGAGCACGGCGGATGCTCCAGGAGGCCTTCCGCGAGCTCGAGGAGCCTCCCGAGCCGTCCGCCGACGGCCCGGTCGTCGACGGTTCGGGCGTCGACGTCGACCTCGTCGACACCGTCGTCCTGCTGGCCAGCGAGCTGTGCGAGAACGCGGTCCTGCACGCCGGCACCGAGTTCGAGGTGGCCCTCACCGTCACCGAAGCCGAGATCACCGTGGCCGTCACGGACCGCGGGGCCGGTCCGCTGGAGATCCACCTCGCCCAGCCCCGTCAGCGCTACGGGCGCGCGGCGAGCCACGGGCGCGGCCTCGCGCTCGTGCAGCGGCTGGCCACCTCGTGGGGCACCCGGCACGAGGCCGACGGCCGCCACGTCATCTGGTTCTCCCTCGCCCGCGAGGACCAGCCCACGGCGGCACCGGCCCCGGCGGCACCGCCGGACGCGGAGCGGGTCTGGACCACCGCCGAGCAGGCCCGATGGCTGCTGCACGTGCCCCCGGGGCTCGTCGACCGGCTCGAGCCGGCCGAGCTCGTCGCGGAGCTCGTGCGGAGGCTGCGCGAGCTCCTCGACGCCGAGTCGGTGAGCGTGGAGGTCGACGAGGGCGACGGCACCGGCGCCCGCGAGGTCACCCGCGACGGCAACCCCGACCCCGGGCTCTCCACCGGCGGCGAGATCATCACCGGGGTGGGGGCCGGCTCCGACCGCCGCGTCGAGGTGCGCCTGCCCACCACCGCGCCGCTGCGCGGGGTCCTGCGGGTCACGCACCGCATCGGTGGCGGGGCCGCCACCGACCCGGACCGCACCCGCGACCTCACCGAGCTGATCGCCTACCGGGTGGCCATGGCGGTGGAGTCGCAGTGGCTGCGCGCGGTGGACCAGCGCAGGCGGTCCTGGATGACCTACCTCGCCGAGACGAGCGAGCTGCTCGGCCAGTCGCTCGACGTCGACCTCGCGGTGGCGGTGGTACCGCAGGTCGTCGTGCCGCGGCTCGGTCGCTGGTGCGCGGTGCACCTCGTCGAGCCGTCCGGCGGGATGCGCCTCGCCGCGCTCACCCACGCCGACGAGGACGCCCTGCCCGAGCTGCGCGGCGTGCTCGACCCGGACGGCTACCCCGGCCTGCCCGCCGAGCTGCGCAACCGGCTCGCGGAGGTGGCGCGTGACGGCTCGTCGGCCGTGCGGTTCGCCGTTCCCACCGACGGGATCGCGCTGCCGCTGCGGGCCCGCGGCCGCACCCTCGGCACCCTGCTGGTCGGCCGCCCGCCGAACCGGCCCCACAGCCCGGAGGACGTCGTGCTCGCGGGCGACGTCGCCCGCCGCGCCGCGCTGGCGATCCACAACGCGCAGAGCACCGCCGCGCACGTCGCGGTCTCGCAGGCGCTGCAACAGGCGCTCCTGCCGCGGGCGCTGCCTATGGTGCCCGGCCTCGACTTCGCGGCCGAGTACCTCCCGGCGAGCTCCGGCAGCGACGTCGGCGGGGACTTCTACGACGTGCTCACCGTCGACCCGTCCAACTGGCTGGTGTCGATCGGTGACGTGTGCGGCAAGGGTGCGCGGGCCGCCGCCCGCACCGGGCTGGTCCGCGACGTGCTGCGGGTGCTGGTGCGGGGCGACCGCTCCCTCCCGCGCGCCGTCGAACGGCTCAACGAGGTCATGATCGAGGCCGCCGACCCGTTGCAGTTCTGCACGCTCGCCGCGGCGATGGTGAGCAGGCGCCACCGCGGCACCGGGGGCCCGGACCGGTCGCACGGCACGTCCCGCGGCGGGCTCGACGTCGAGCTCGTGCTCGCCGGGCACGTCCAGCCGGTCCTCGTGCGGGCGGACGGCACCGCGGAGCTGATCGGCACGTTCGGCACCGCGGTCGGGCTCGTGCCCACCGTGCGCCTGACGTGCACCAGCCACCGCGTCGGGCCCGGTGACACCCTCCTCGTCTACACCGACGGCGTCACCGAGCGCCGCAGGGGCCGCGAGCAGTTCGGGGCGGAGCGGCTGCTGACGGTGGCCGCCCGCGCCGCCGGACGTCCCGCGGTGCAGGTGGTGGGCGCCGTGCGCGAGGCGGTGGAACGCTTCTCCACCGAGCCGCTCGACGACGACGTGGCGTTGCTCGCGGTACGCGCAGCACCCTGACGGGCAACCGGTACCACCGACACCCGCCGTTCGAAGCCACCGCCGGATCGACCGGTCGGCCGTACCCTCGGCCGCCGAGCCGACGCATAGTGGAGGAGGCCCGAGATCCGCTCCCGAGGCCCCCGATCCCAGTGAACGACGGAGGTGGAGCACTGGACGCGCAGCGCAGCCGGCGGACAGTGCTCAGGGAGCTGCGTTCGTGGCCGACGATCGTGCTGGTCCTGTTCTGCCTGTGCGTCGGCATCCCGGTCACGGTCGCGGTCACCCCCGCTCAGGAGCTCGACGTCTTCGGCCAGCACATCTCCGTCGGCGCCCGGCCCCCGGACCTGTCCCTCGCCGGGCCCGCCCGGCTCGTGCAGGTCGGCAACACCTCGCTCGACATCGACCAGATGCACATCTACGGCCCGCTGCGGCCCGAGCTCACCATGGGGCCGGTGCAGCGCAACGCTGCCGCAGCCGCCGTCTTCGACCCCGTCGAGGGGCCGCAGGCGCAGGACGACGCGATCTCGGCCGTCACCCACGGCTTCCTCATCTGGTACGTCCTGGGCGGGCTCGGCCTGCTCGCGTTCACCCTCGCGGCCGCAGGCGGCGCCGCCGGCATCCGCACCCTGGTGGTGCTGCGGCGCCAGGGCCGCCACGGCGGCGAGCACGAGCCGCTGCACGAGATCGTCTCCTACTGCGTGCGCGCCGCCCGCCGCATGACGATGATCGCCCTCGTCACCGCGGTGCTCGCCTGGCTGGTCTCGGGGACGCTCGCGGTCACCGGGTCGCTGCAGGGCCTGCGCGGCGTCACCTCGCTGGCCCAGCTCGTCGGCGCCTACCACCTCACCCCCGACCCGGTCGGCCCGCCGATCACCGGGTTCGACGGCGCCGTGATCGGCGACTCGCGCGCCTCGCGGCTGGGTGGCCCGCCGGTCCCCGACGGCAGCCCCGACGACGCGGCCTGCCAGCGCAGCACCGACTCGCTCGCCGCTGAGGTCGGCCACCTGACCTCGGCGCGCGTGCTGAACCTCGCCTGCCCGAGCGCCACCGTCACCAGCGGGCTGCGCGGGCCGCAGGACGCGGGCGGCCGCTCGGTGCCCGCCCAGGTCGGCGTGCTCAAGCAGGCGCAGGACCTGCGGTTCGTCGTCGTCGCGATCGGCCCGAACGACGTGGGCTGGATCGACTTCCTGCGCTACTGCTACGGCGTCCCCGACTGCTCCGACCGCCTCACGCAGGGCGAGTTCGACTACCGCCTCGCCGCGTTCGACCGCGTGTACGGCGACCTCCTGATCGACCTCAACGAGCTGCCCGGCCGGCCGCAGGTGATCATCGTGACGTCGTACGGCGCGTTCCCGCCCGGCGCCGACTGCGCCGACACCCGCGCCGAGGGCTACCCCGGCCTGGACCCCGTCAAGATCGGGCTGCTGAACGACCGGAACCAACAGCTCAACGACGTCCTCGCGGCGGGCGCCCAGAAGTACGGGTTCGCCGTGGCCGACCCCCAACTCGCCATGCTGTGCGAGAAGGGCACCGACGGGCTCGGGCCGGACCTGCAGGGCATGGCCGACCCGTTCCCGTTCCACCCCACCGGGATCGGCTCGCTGCGCATGGCCTCGTCGGTGGTGCGGCAGATCGCCCCGCCCCCGTCGGGGTAGGACTTGTCCCGCCATGTGAGACACGAGCCGACTTCACACATCCAACGCCGACTTCACACATGGCGGGCCTTATGCGAAGTCCATGCTGGATGTGTGAAGTGCCCGCGGAGGTCGGCGGCGATCCGAAGCCCTCATCCAGCCGGCTGCCCGAGCGCCGCCACCGCGTCGACGATGCCGTTGCCGTAGAAGCCGTTGAAGCTCGCCGAACCCTCGCACGGGGCCGTCGGAAGGGCGGTGACCGGGCAGGCGGTCTCGTGCGCCGAGCCGGTGAGCGCGCGTTCCACCGCGTCCGGGTCCATCGTGAGCCCGCCCGGGTGCTGCGGGTCGGGCACGCCGTGCTGGCTCACGACCAGCGCCGCCACGCCGGTGACGTGGGGTGCGGCCATGGACGTGCCCTGCAGGTAGGCGTAGTAGCCGCAGTTGGCCGGATCGGTGCCGCAGACCTTCTGCACCCCGCCCGCCGTGCCCTGCGGGGTGATCTCGCCTGCGGCGTCGACGTCGCCCTCCTCCTGCAGGATGCTCTTCGGGTACGTCGAGAGGATCTCGTCCTGGCTCCCGCCGATGCCGCCGTTGCCGCCCGGGGCGGCCAGGGAGTTCTGCTCGACGCCGTAGTTCGAGTAGGCCGCCTTCTCCCCGGACGGCCCCACGGCGGACACCCCGATGACGTGGGGGCCCTCCACGGGCAGGTCGTTGCAGGTCGCGTTGTCGATGGGGCGTGGGTACTCGGAGCCGGTCGGGTAGTTCGGGCTGCTCGTGTCCTGGCGCGGGTGGCCGAGGTCCTCGTTCTCGTTGCCGAGCGACCCGACCAGCGTGACGCCCTTGGCGTGCGCGTACTCCAGCGCGCGGTCGACCGCCTCCACGGTGGTGCGCTGCTCGATCCGCGCCGCCGGCGGGTCGGCCGGGTTGTCGATGCAGTTGTAGCGCCACGGGTCCACGTAGAACGACATGTTGATCACGTCGACGCCGATGTCGGCGCCGTACGTCAGGGCGTCGAGGACCGGTTGGAGGAAGAACAGGCCGGCGTCCTGCCCGGCGCGGATGTTCACCAGCGTGACGTTCGGGGCCACCCCGGACACGCCGGACCCGTTCGCGGCCGCCGCCACCGTGCCCGCGACGTGGGTGCCGTGGCCGCCGCCGTCGTGGTCGGCGGGGTCGACGCAGCCGTCGAACTCGCAGGGCCCGTCGAGCCGGGCCCCGGTCGGGTCGGTGGGGACGTCGGTGACGAAGTTGCGCGACAGCCCCTTGTCGAGGTTCGGGGCGAGGTCGGGCTGGCTCCCGTCGATGCCGGTGTCGAGGATGCCGACCAGCACCCGCCGGTCGCCCGCCTGCTCGGCGCGCGCGGCGTCCGCCCGGATCATGGACAGGCCCCACAGCCGCGTGTCGAGCGGGTCGAGGCCCGTCGGTCCGGCCGCGGCCTGGTCCGTGGACACGGCCCCGGCGGCGGGCGCGGCCGGCGTGGACTGCGCCGTGCCCACCACGTGGGCGCGGGTCGCGCCGAACACGCCCTCGATCGCGGACACCCGCTCCACGAACCCGGCCGGTGGGGCGTCCACCACCAGCGCGCTCACGGCCGTGTTCTCCCGCAGCAGGTGCCCGCCCGCCGCCTCGATCGCGGAGACCACCCCGTCGCGGGCCGCCGGGCCGTCGAGCAGCACGGTGAACGTGGCGTGGCCCGCCGCCACCGACGTCACCGGGACCGCGTACGGCACCGCCGGTGACGTGGACGGGGTCTGTGCCAGGGAGGCCGCCCCCGCCGTGGCGAGGACGGCGACGGTGGCCGCGAGGGCCCACCCCAGTGGGCGAGGGCTCTTCACGCGACCTCCCGGTTCCCCCGAAGCCCCGGGATCCGGGGTCGGTCGATCACCATAGGACATCCGGGGTGGTCGGGCCGTCACGGCACACTGGTGCGGTGGCCAACTGGGTGCTGCACGTCGACCTCGACCAGTTCCTGGCCGCGGTCGAGGTCCTGCGCCACCCGGAGCTGGCCGGGCGGCCGGTCGTCGTGGGCGGCAAGGGCGATCCGACGCAGCGGGCGGTCGTCGCCACCGCCTCCTACGAGGCGCGCGAGTTCGGGGTGCGGTCCGGCATGCCGCTGCGCACCGCGGCGAAGCGCTGCCCGGAGGCGGTGTTCCTGCCCGCCGACAACGCCCACTACGAGGGGATCTCCGAGAACGTCATGGCGACGTTGCGGGCGCAGCCGGACGTGGTCGTCGAGGTGATGGGGTGGGACGAGGCGTTCGTCGGCGCCGACACCGACGACCCGGAGTCCCTCGCCGGCACGATCCGCGCCGAGGTCCTCGAACGCACCCGGCTGCACTGCTCGATCGGCATCGGCGACAACATGCTGCGGGCCAAGCTCGCCACCTCGTTCGCCAAACCGGGGGCCGGCGGTGGCGTCTACCGCCTCACCGCCGCCAACTGGGCCGAGGTGATGTTCGACCGCCCCACCCGGGCGCTGTGGGGCATCGGCACGAAGACCGCGCGCAAGCTCGCCGACCGCGGCATCACCACCGTGCGGGAGCTGGCGCTCGCCGACCCCGCGGTGCTCGCCGCCGACCTCGGCCCCGCGCTGGGGCCGTGGTACGTGCAGCTGGGTCGCGGGATCGGCCGCGCGGTGGTGGAGGGCACGCCCTGGGTGCCGCGTTCGCGCAGCCACGAGACGACCTTCCAGGAGAACCTCACCGACTGGGCCGACGTCCGCACGGAGGTGGCCGCGCTCGCCCGCCGCCTGGCCTCCGAGATCGACGGTGCCGGCCGCCCGGCGGTGCGGGTGGCGGTGAAGGTGCGCTTCGCACCGTTCTCGACCTACACGCGCAGCGCCACCCTCGACGCCCCCACCACCGACGCCGACCGGTTCGCCGCCGCCGCCCTCGACGTGCTCGAACTGTTCTCCTCGCGCCGCCCGGTGCGCCTGCTGGGGGTGCGGGCGGAGTTCGGGCCGGTGTGAGCTGAGAGACACCTCAGTCCGATCCACGGATCGTCGGTCCCGTGGATCACAGCGCGGCGGTGGGGGCGGTGCGGAAGCACTTCGACCGGCTCGGTGAGCAGGGGCCGGCCCGCCCGGACGCCGACGCGTGCGGCTGGGTGAGCCGCGAGGTCCACCGCCGGTTCCTGCGCCGGTTCGTCCCGCGCGGCGCGCACGTGCTGGAGATCGGGGCCGGGGCCAACCGGTTCACCACCGAGCTCGCGGCCCGCGGCTGCCGCGTCGTCGTCACCGACCCGTCGTCCGCCCGGCTGGCCGCCCACGAGCGCCGGGTGCGCGGCACCCCCGCCGAGCGCAGCGTGCTGCGGCGGGAGGTGCTCGACGGCCCGGACGTGAGCCGGTACGCCGACGGCGAGTTCGACGTGGTGCTCGCCTACGGGGGGCCGCTGTCGGCCGTGCGCGGCTGCGCGGCCGGGGCCCTGCGCGGGCTCCTGCGCGTCGTCGGGACGGACGGCGTCGTCGTCGCGTCGGTGCTGTCGCTGCTCGGTTCGTGGCGCCACCACCCACCGGGCCTCGACCGGCAGGTCGACGGACGGCCGGAGACCGCCGAGCGCAGGTACCGGTGGTCGGAAGTGGCGGAGCTCGTCCACACGGCGGGCGGGCAGCTCGCCGGCGGCAGCGCGAGCAACTGGGCGTCGGCCGGGCCACCCGCCTCGCTCGCGCACCTCGCCGCCGACCGCGAGGCCTGGCGGCGGTTCGTCGAGCACGAGATCGCCGCGTGCGCCGAGCCCGGCGCGCGCGACGGCGGCACGCACATACTGTTCGCCGCCCGCCCGGCCTGATCACTACGTTCGGGGCGTGTACCCGCCCATAGAGCCGTACGACCACGGGATGCTCGACGTCGGCGACGGCAACCAGGTGTACTGGGAGACCTGCGGCAACCCGGACGGCAAGCCCGCGCTCGTCGTGCACGGAGGGCCCGGTTCCGGGTGCACGCCGGGCCACCGCCGCGCGTTCGACCCGCACCGCTACCGGGTGGTGCTGCTCGACCAGCGCGGCTGCGGGCGCAGCGTCCCGCACGCGAGCGACCCCTGCACCGACATGCGCGGGAACACCACCGCACACCTCGTCGCCGACATGGAACGGCTGCGCGAGCACCTCGGGATCGAGCGGTGGCTGCTGCACGGCGGGTCGTGGGGCTCCACGCTGATCCTGGCGTACGCGCAGCGGTACCCGCACCGCGTCTCGGAGATCGTCATCCCGAGCGTCACCACCACCCGCCGGTCGGAGATCGACTGGCTCTACCGCGGCGTCGGGCGCTTCTACCCGGAGGCGTGGGCACGCTTCCGCGACGGCGTGCCGCGCGCCGAGCGCGACGGCGACCTCGTGGCGGCGTACGCGGGCCTGGTGCAGCACCCCGACCCCGCCGTCCGGGAGCAGGCCACCCGGGACTGGATCGCCTGGGAGGACGCCGTCATCTCGGCGGAGCCGAACGCCCGCACCGGCGCGTACGGCGACCGGCCGCCGCTCGCCCAGCTGGCGTTCGTGCGCATCTGCGCCCACTTCTTCTCCCACGGCGCCTGGCTGGAGGAGGGTGCCCTGCTGCGCGACGCGGGCCGGCTCGCGGGCATCCCCGGTTTCCTCGTGCACGGGCGCCTGGACATGGGCAGCCCGCCGCGCACCGCCTGGGAGCTCGCCGGTGCGTGGCCGGACGCCGAGCTGGTGATCGTCGAGGACTCGGGGCACACGGGAAGCGACACGATGCGCGCCCACGTGCTGGCCGCCCTGGACCGCTTCGCCCGCAGCTGAGGCCCATTGCAGCCCGAACGCACTTCCGGGGAGCCACCGCCGCAGCGAAGCAAGGTGGGGGGCCGCCGGGGAATGCGCAGCCAATTTCCTGCAGTCTCATTGCGTGGAAGTGGCTTTGCCGCAATCGGGGCCCGCCCTGCGCGCCCACGCCGCCAGCTCCGTCCAGTCCAACCCCTCGACCGTCCCTCCCCCGTCCACCGCGGTGAAGCGGCCGGGCGCGGTCCGCGACACCAGCGCGCCGCCCTCCCGGCCCACGGCCCAGCCCTCCCGGGTGAGCAGCCGGGCCACGAGCGCGGCCTCCGGGTCGGGCGCGACCACCGCCACGGGCGGTCCACCGGCCGTCGGGCGCATGGTGAACGCTCCCGCGGCCGGGTCGAAGGCGAGTCCCGGCGCCTCGAACACCTCCGCCACCGCGCCGGCCGCCACGAGCGCCTCGGGCGGCCCGGTGCGCAACCCGCCGGCCCGGTCGAGCAGCCACACCCGGTCGGCGACGCGCAGGGCGGGCTCGAGGTCGTGGGTGGACACCACCACGCACAGCCCGTCCTCGCGCGCGAGCCGCCGCAGGACACCGAGCAGCCCGACGCGGGCGGACACGTCCAGGAACGCGGTCGGCTCGTCGAGGAGCAGCACGGCGGGCTCCTGGGCGAGCGCGCGGGCCACGAGGACGCGCTGCCGCTCGCCGTCGGACAGCTCCGCCACCCGCCGGCCGGCGAGGTGCCCGGCCCCGGCCGCGTCGACGGCCGCGGCCACCACCTTCCGGTCGGTGTCGCGCAACGCACCGGTCGGGCCGGTGTGCGGGTGGCGGCCGAGCGCGACCAGCTCCTGCACGGACAGCAACCCGGGTTCGACGCGCTCGGTGAGCACCACGGCGAGCCGGCGGGCGCGCTCCGCGGGTGGCAGCGCGGCGAGGTCGGTGCCGTCCAGCCGGACCGTGCCGGCGAGCGGTGGCAGGAGGCCGGCGACGGTGTGCAGCAGGGTGGACTTCCCGGTGCCGTTCGGCCCGACCAGCACGGTCAGCTCGCCGGCCGCGGCCCGGGCGTCGACCCGGGCGAGCACGGTGCGCGGCGGTCGCCGCCGCCCCGCCCGGTGGCCGGCCGACAGCCCGTCGAGAACGATCACGAGACCGCGACGGCGAACCGCCTGCTCCGCAGCAGCAGCGCGATCACGACCGGCGCACCGACCAGCGACGTCACGACGTTCAGCGGCACCACGACCTCGGTGCCGGGCGGATGGCCCGCCAGCACGCAGGCCAGCACCACCGCGGCCCCGACGAGCGCGGTGACCGGGAGCAGCACCCGGTGGTCGGAGGTGTCGACGAGCACCCGGGCGAGGTGCGGCACCGCGATCCCGACGAACGCGATCGGGCCGCAGAACGCGGTGACCCCGCCGCCCAGGAGCGCGACCGCGAGCACGACGGCGGCGCGCAGCCGCCGGACCGGCACGCCGACGCTGCGGGCGTGCGCCTCGCCGAGCAGGAGCGCGTTCAGCGGCTTGACCGAGAGCGCGGCCACCGCGAGGCCCGCGGCCACGACGGGTGCGAGCACGGCGAGGTCGGCCCGGCTCGTGCCGTCGACGCTGCCGAGCCCCCACACCAGGAACTGCTGGGCGATCCGCGGGTCGCTCCAGGCGAGCACGAGCCCGACGACCGCGGTGGTCGCGGCGCCCACCATCACCCCGACCACCAGGAGCGTCACCACCGAGCGCACCCAGCGCGCCAGCAGGAGCACCAGCCCCAGCACGGCCGCGGCGCCCACCGCCGCCGCACCCACGGCGCCCAGCGCGCCGACGCCCGCGAGGCCTTCGGTGAAGGTCGCGCCGCCGACCGCGGCGAGTGACAGCGCCACCCCCAGCCCGGCGCCGGAGCTCACGCCCAGGACGTACGGGTCGGCGAGCGGGTTGCGGAAGAGCGTCTGCACGAGCGCGCCCGCCACACCGAGCGCGGCGCCGACCAGCGCGGCCGTGAACGCCCGCGGGAGCCGGACCGTGCCGATCAGCACGCTCCACCGCGGGTCCGACGGCGCGGCGCCGGTGAGCACCCGCAGCGTGTCGGCCGGCGGGACGCTCACCGGGCCGAGCGCCACGGCCAGCACGAAAAGCACAACCGTGACGGCACCCGTCGTGGCGAGGAGCCTGTGGCGGCGCGTCACGACACCCGCCGCAGGTAGGTGAGCTCGTGCCCGGGCAGCAGGTCCGGGTGCAGTACGGCGACCAGGTCGGCGAGCTGCTCGTCGGGGTGGGTCACGCCGCGCTCGTGCAGCTCGTTGCCCCCGGTCGGGCCGATCCGCCGGTCCCGGTTCCACACCTGACCGGTGCGGACCGCCGCGAGCGCGGCGTAGCGCGGGTCGGCCGCGGTGACGTCGGCGAGCGTCGGCCAGGGCCCGTCGGCGATCCAGACCGGGGCCGCGCCGTCGGCCGTGTAGACGGTCTCGAAGTCCTCCGGGATGCCGCCGGACGCCGGGTTGCCCGCCTGCGACCACGTGGCGCCCGCGTCGCGCAGGAGCGCACCGGCGGTGCTCCCGCCGGTCGGCACCCGCCAGCCGCCCTCGTAGACCTGCCCGGCCAGCACCGGCACCGGCGGCCCGCCCGCCGCGAGCGCCGCCAGCTCCCGGTAACGCGCTTCGATGGCCGTGAACACCCGCTCGGCCTCGGCCTCCCGACCGGTCAGCACGCCCATCACCTTGATCCACTCGGCCTGCGCGAGCGGGCCGCTCTCCAGGTACTCCGCCCAGCCGAGCACCGGGATCCCCGCCTCCCGCAGCGTCGGGAACGCGGGGTCGTCGGTGCCCTCGCTGAGCAGCACGTCCGGCGCGGCCGCCACCACCCGCTCGACGTCGACCTGCCCGCCGGTGGCGAACCCGGCCACGCGGCCGGCGTCGATGCGGGCACGCACCTCGGGCCCGGAGACGAAACCGGGCGTCCCGACGCCGGTGAGGGCGTCGAGGGCACCGACGGCGACGATCATCGGCAGCTGGGTGGTCGACGCGGCGTAGACGCTGCGCACAGGCACCTCGACCACCGGCGCGCCGGCCAGCTCCGGCGGCAGCGCCGGCGCGGGTGCGCCGCAGGGCACCAGCACGGTCGACTCGGGCGCACCTCCCGGGAACGGCCGGGCGATCGTCAGCACCCGGTAGCCGTCGGCCTCGCGCACCGAGACGTTCGTGGCGTAGCGCAGGTCCACCGGCGCCGGCACCGACCCCGCGCCCGGCGGGCAGTCCGCGGACCGGCCGGGCGGGGCGGCCGCCGGTGCGCCGCAAGCAGCAACCAGCAGGGCCAGCAGGGCCAGCAGCGACCACCCGGAGGCGCGGCGGGGGCTGGTCACGGCTCTCCTCACGAACGGGCTGGGCAGCACGATGATCGTTCCCAGATCTGCCTCAGCACCCTCGCGAGGGCGCGTGCAGGCATCTCGGACCGATCATGCGCCAGTGATCGCTCCGAGATGCGCTGTGGGGCCCCGCGAAGGGCGGTGCCGCGGATCTCGCGGTGATCACTCGTGATGATCACCGGGCTCCCGGAACGCCGCGGAGAGCCACGCCACGGCCTCCTCCACGTTCGCGACGGCCGGCGCGTCCGGCACGGGCGGGCGGGCGATCAGCACGACGGGCAGGCCCAGCTCCCTCGCGGCCACCAGCTTCGCCGCGGTCAGCTCGCCGCCGCTGTCCCGCGCGACGACCACCTCGACGCGGTGCTCGCGCAGCAGCGCGCGCTCGGCATCGGCCGTGAACGGGCCGCGCGCGAGCACGAGGTGGTGCCGGGCCGGTACCGGTGGGGGCGGCGGGTCGACCGCGCGCAGCAGGCACCAGGCGTCCAGGCCGGCGAACGCGGCCAGGTCACCGCTGCCGATGGCGAGGAACACCCGCGTCCCCAGGCGGGGCACCAGCTCGGCCGCGCTCCCGGCGTCGGGGACCCGGCGCCACCGGTCCCCCGGCCCCTCGGCCCAGCCGGGCCGCCGCAACACGACCAGCGGCACGCCGGTGGCCGCGGCCGCCGCGACCGCGTTGGCCGTCATCCGGGCGGCGAACGGGTGCGTGGCGTCCACGACCACGTCGGTGCGGTGCCCCCGCAGCCACGCGGCGAGGCCCTCGGCGCCGCCGAACCCGCCGATGCGGACGTCGCCGCAGGGCAGCCTCGGCACCGCGACGCGCCCGGCGAGCGACGACGTCACGACGAACGCGGGATCCTGGTGCAGGGCGGCCGCGAGGCGGCGTGCCTCGTGGGTGCCGCCGAGTACGAGAACGCTGCGCCGAACGGTCGTGGGTGGAGTCACCGGGTCCGCCTCCGCAGCAGGTAGGTGTCCATGATCCAGCCCTTGCGGGCCCGCAGCTCGGCGCGTCGCCGCACGATCTCCGCCTTGACCTGTTGCAGGGGCCCGTGCAGGAGCGCCTCGTCAGGGGTGCCGAGGTAGGCACCCCAGTAGATGTCCCAGGCGGCGTCGGGCAATGCGGCGAAGGCGTCCACCGCGTCCAGCATGACGACGACGTCGTCCACCCCCGGAGGCGGTCCCTCGTCGGCGAGCCTGCGCCCCGTCGTGACCGTGACCGCCCGCCCGACCCGGTTCAGCGGGACCCCGTGTGCTGCGGCGAGCGCCTGCACGGCGCTGATGCCCGGGACCGAGACCACCTCGAACGCGACGGCGCCCCGGTCGCGGATCCGCTGCAGGATCCGCAGGGTTCCGTCGTAGAGCGCCGGGTCGCCCCACACCAGGAAGGCGCCGCACCCGTCGTCGCCGACCTCGTCGGCGAGCATCCGCTCGTAGAGTGCAGCCCGGCGCTCCTGCCAGTCGGCCACCGCACCCGCGTACCGGCCGCTGGTGGCGCTGCGGTCCCGCTCCGGGTCGCGCGCGGTCACCACCCGGTGCGGGTGTGTGACGTGGCGGGCGAGCAAGGTGGCGCGCAGGCCGGTCAGCTCGGCCTTCGCCTCGCCCTTGTCGATCGTGAAGAACACGTCGGCGCGGTTCATCGCGGCGATCGCCTGCAGCGTGAGGTGCTCGGGGTCGCCCGCGCCGATACCGATCACGTAGATCGTGCGCACTCTCGCTCCTATCCCACGTACGGCGCGTCCGGCGACGGGACGTCCGGGACGCGCAGTACCAACGTGTGCGGCTCGACGCGGATGGACAGCTCCTGCACGTTGCCCACCGGGTCGCCGTCCACCTGGCAGGGCTGCGGGGCCTCGGTGCGGATCAGGATCGAGCGAGCCTGCCAGTGCTCGACGCGCTCGTGCCCGCGGGGACGTCTCGTGATGACGCGCAGGGCCACGGCGATCCATCCGGCGATCGTGCCCGGCGCGAGGCTCACCACGTCGAGGACGCCGTCGTCGATCGCCGCGCGAGGCATGAGCACGAGCCCACCGAGCAGGGTGCCGCTGTTCCCGACGAGGACGGTGCGGGTGCGGCGGCGCAGCGGTGGCCCGTCGTCGAGGCTGAGGGTCACGCGGATGCGCCGGCCGCGCATCGCGCGCAGTCCGGAGATCACGTACGCGAGCGGGCCGACCCTGACCTTCAACGCCTCCGGAGTGCTTTCCATGATCGCGGCGTCGAATCCGGTGCCGGCCATCACGAGGAACACCCGTTCCTCCTCGGCGCCGTCGATCCGGATGCGGCCGACGTCGATGGTCCGGTCGTCGCCGGTGAGGGCGACGCGGGTGGCGGCGGCCACGTTGTCCGGGGTGCCGACGGTGCGGGCGAGCAGGTTCCCGGTGCCCACCGGCACCAGGCCCATCGCCACCCCGGTCCCGGTCAGTGCCTCCGCCACCGAACGGACGGTGCCGTCGCCGCCGCAGGCGAGCACGACGTCCGCGCCCTTCTCGATCGCGAGCTTCGCCTGCCCGGTGCCGGGGTCGTCCACCGTGGTCTCCAGCCACAGCGGGTCGGCCCAGCCGAGCCCGAGGCACACCGCCTCGATCCGCTGCCGCGTACCCGGTTCGATCTTCGTGGGGTTCACCACCACGGCGGCGATGGGGCGGTCCTCCGGCTCGGCGGTCAGCGAGTCGGGGTCGGCGGCGCGCCGGCGCCCCCGCACCACGACAGCCACGAGCAGCCCGACCACGAGCAGCGTCGCGAGCGCGAAGACCCACCACTCGTTCACGGCGGAACCCTATGCGCCCTGCCCGCTCCGGGCGCGCGGCCTACGCCACACAACCGAGCGGCGTAGCCCGACAGCGTGAGGCCGGCTCAGGCGGCGACGAGGCTGTGCGGGTCGGCGTAGGGCAGGCCGAGGTCGTGGGCGACCTGCAGGTTGGTGAGCGCACCGTGGTGCGTCGACAGGCCGGCGGCGAGGGCGGGGTCGGCCGCGATCGCGTCGCTGAAGCCGAGGTTCGCCAGGCGCAGGACGTAGGGAAGCGTCGCGTTGGTCAGCGCGTACGTCGAGGTGTGCGGGACGGCGCCAGGCATGTTGGCCACGCAGTAGAAGACCGAGCCGTGCACGGTGTAGGTCGGGTCGGCGTGCGTGGTGGGACGCGAGTCCTCGAAGCAGCCGCCCTGGTCGATCGCGACGTCGACGAGCACGGAGCCCGGCTTCATCCGCCGGACGAGGTCGCCCTCGACCAGCCGCGGGGCGCGGGCGCCGGGCACGAGGACGGCGCCGATCACGAGGTCGGCGTCCAGGCAGGCCTGCTCCAGCTCGTGGACGTTGGAGGCGACGGTGCGGACGCGCCCCGCGTAACGCTCGTCGATCCGGCGCAGCTTGCCGAGGTCGAGGTCGAGGACCGTGACGTCGGCGCCGAGCCCGACCGCCATCGCGACCGCGTTCTGGCCCGCGACGCCGGCGCCGATCACCACGACGTTCGCCGGCCGCACCCCCGGGACCCCGCCGAGCAGCACGCCGCGGCCGCCGGCGGCCCGCAGCAGGGCGTTCGCGCCGGCCTGCGGCGCGAGCCGGCCCGCGACCTCGCTCATCGGGGCGAGCAGCGGCAGGCTCCCGTCGGGCAGGCGCACGGTCTCGTAGGCGATCGAGGTGGTGCCCGCGTCGAGCAACGCCTGCGTGCACTCCTTGGACGCCGCCAGGTGCAGATATGTGAAGAGGACCTGGTCGCGGCGCAACCGGTGGTACTCCTGCTCGATCGGCTCCTTGACCTTGAGCAGCAGGTCGGCCGCGGCCCACACGCCGTCGGCGGTGGCGACGATGCGCGCACCGGCCGCCTCGAAGTCGGCGTCGCTGATCGAGCTGCCGACGCCAGCGCCCCGCTCGACGAGCACGTGGTGTCCGGCGCGGGTGAGCTCCCGTGCCCCGGCCGGGGTCAGCGCCACCCGGTACTCGTGGTTCTTGACCTCGCGGGCCACACCTATCCTCATGCTCAGAGCATGAAGATAATGCCGATTGCCGGCAACTGTTCCGCAGGAGATTCGGTACGTTACTCCAATGCCATTGCCACCTGCAGGTCCGCGGCCTCCAAGGCCGCTCCGGCCGAAGGACGTTCGACTCGACCGGACCGACCGGTCGATCCTGCGGGTCCTCGCCGACGACGCGCGCATCTCCAACAAGGAGCTGGCCGACCGGGTCGGGATCGCCCAGTCCACCTGCCTCGCCCGCGTGCGCGCCCTCCGGGCGGGTGGCGTGATCCGCGGTTTCCACGCCGACATCGACCCGCGCGCCCTCGGCCACGACCTCGAGGCCATGATCGCCATCCGGCTCCAGCCGCACGCCCGCGGGAGCCTCACCGAGCACGTCGCGGCGCTCTCCGGCCGCCCCGAGGTGCTGGACGTCTACTTCCTCGCGGGCGCCAACGACTTCCTGCTGCACGTCGCCACCTCGAGCACCGACGCGCTGCGCGCGTTCGTGGCCGACCACCTCAACCGCGATCCCGGCATCGCGGGCACCGAGACCAACCTGATCTTCGAGCACACGAGGGCGGCCGGCCGCCGCGGCATCTGAGCGCGGGCCCGCAACTCGGCACGCCGTCCCCGTAGGATGTGATCCCATGAGTCCGGGGGGCAACGTGGACGTCGATCCTGTCGAGGAATTCCCTCTTCTCACGCGGCTGTTCCAGGCCGCGGCCGAGCGCGGCGAGGGCACCGTGCTCGGGCTGGTGCCGCCGGGGCGGTCGCGGATCGGACGCGTGTCGCGGGTCGACTCCGCGGCGTTCGCCGAGCGGCTCGCCACGGCCTACCGGGAGCGCTCGCCCGCGATGGTCCGCTACGCCACGCGCAAGGTCGGCGACGCCGGCCGCGCCGAGGACGTCGTGCAGCGGGCCTTCGAGAAGATCCTGCGCCGCCAGCAGGGCGACCCGCCCGAGATCACCAACATGCAGGCCTACGTGCTCACCGCCGTCTGCAACGAGATCAACCGCGAGCTGCGCGAGGTCATCCCGGCCCGGGCGAACGTCAGCATCGACGACCCCGAGCGCGGCGGCGACGACACCCCCAGCGCCCGCGTCGACGTCTCCACCCAGGTCGCCGACGCCGCGGTCCTGCGCGACGCGCTCGCCACGCTCTCACCCCGCGAGCGCGAGGCCGTCGTCATGCGGATGCAGTGGCAGCTGTCCGTGGCCGAGGCCGCCGAGGTCATGCAGCTGTCCGCCGGAGCGGTGAAGCGGTACACGTCCGACGGCCTGCGCCGCCTGCGCGAGCGGCTGGACCCGGCGTTCGTCGCCTGAGGCGGCCGCCCCGGCCGGCCGCGCACACCGTCTGGGGTCCGCACACATGGTCGGGCATGTGTGCGGTGCAGCCACGATGTGCGCGGTGAGGTTGCCGGGGCCGGGGCTCAGGACTGCACGAACTCCCGTAGCCCTGCTAGGAGCCGGTCGACGTCGGCGTCGTCGACGTAGGGCGCCAGGCCGATCCGCAGCGCCCCGGTGTCGCCCAGGCCGAGACGGCGCGAGGGCTCGAGGGCGTAGAAGGCACCCGCGGGCGCGTGCACCCCGCGCTCGGCGAGGAAGGCGTACGCCGCGGCCGGTTCCCGGTCGGCGAACGTGACGAGCAGCGTGGGCGTGCGGTGCGCCGCCCGCGACAGCACGGTGACGCCGGGGAGCCGGGCGAGCCCGTCCTCGATCCGCTCCCGCAGCCGATCCTCGTGCGCCGCGATCGCGCCGAGCGCGCCGACGAGCCGGTCGCGCCGGGTGCCGCCGGACCCCGGCGGGGCCAGACCGGCGAGGAAGTCGACCGCCGCGGTGGTGCCGGCGAGGAGCTCGTAGGGCAGCGTGCCGAGCTCGAAGCGTTCCGGCACCACGTCGGACGAGGGCAGCAACTTCTGGGGCCGCAGCCCCTCGAGCACGGCGGGCGCCGCGGCGAGCACCCCGCAGTGCGGCCCGAGGAACTTGTACGGGGAGCAGGCGAAGAAGTCCGCGCCGAGGGTCTCGACGTGCACGGGCTGGTGGGCGGCGGCGTGCACCCCGTCGACGTAGGTGAGGGCGCCGGCGTCGTGCGCGAGGTCGGTGATCGCCCGGACCGGCGGGCAGGTGCCGAGCAGGTTCGACGCGGCCGTGACGGCGACGAGCCGGGTGCGCGGGGAGAGGACCTGCGCCACGGCCTCCGCCGGGAGCTCGGCGGTGGCCGGGTCGAACTCCGCCCAACGCACGCGGGCCCCCACCGCCTCCGCGGCCAGCACCCAGGGCCGGACGTTGGCGTCGTGGTCGAGCGAGCTGACGACGACCTCGTCGCCGGGCTCCCAGGTGGCCGCGAGGGTGCGGGCGACGTCGAAGGTGATCTGGGTCATGCTGCGGCCGAAGACGACCCCGGCCGGGTTGGCGCCGAGCAGGTCGGCCACGGCACGGCGGGCGGCCACGACGATGTCGTCGGCGATGCGCTCGGATGCGGTGACGCGGCCGCGGTTGGCCAGCGGAGCCACCAGCGTGCGTGCCACCGCATCCGCCACCGGGGCGGGGACCTGGGAGCCGCCCGGACCGTCGAAGTGGGCGTATCCCGCCTCCAGGGCCGGGAACTGGGCGCGAACCGCCGCGACGTCGTAGATCACCCCGACACCATGTCACGGGACGGGGCGGTAATCACCAGTCGTCGGGCTCGGGGCCACCCTCGCCGTCGGCACGATGCCGTCCCTCGTGCAGGCCGCGCTGGTAGGTGCTGAGCCGGTCCCGGACGCGGTCGGGTGCGCGCTCCGCGGGCGGGGTCGGGCGCGGCACGCCGGCGCTCCGGCCGTTCTCGGTGGTGCGCGGGGGCGGTACGAGCTGGTCACCCGGGCGGCGGCGGGGCAGGCCGCTGGACGTGGTGGGGGGCGCCGGTTCGGAACGGGCGGCACGGGCCGCGGCCTCGCGCCACTCGTCGTCCTGCGGTGTCTCCCAGTCCATCGGGCCGGACGGACCCGGCCCACCGCCCGACTCGTCCTCGCGGAACCACGCGGACGCGATCGCCTCGAAGATCGGGGTGGCGTACCGGTCGTCGATCGGTTCCAGCGGCAGGTCGAGCAACGGGCCGAAGAGCTCGTCCACCTGCGAGGAGGACGACGGCGAGTAGGCGGGTGCCTCGTCGAACGACAGCGACGGCCGCACGCTCCCGTTGGTCGGCTCCCCGCTCGGGGGCAGGGTCGTGCCGTTGGTGCCGTTGGTGCCGTTCGTCCCGTGCCCGTTGCCGCTGCCCGCGTCGAAGCCGAACTCGTACGTCGACAGCGACGACAGCGAAGACAGCGACGAGGGCACGGGTGGCGACGACGGCACGGGCGGCATAGGGGGCGCGGGCGGCACCGGGGGCGCGGGCGGCGGGGACGACAACGACGACAGCGACGAGAAGGAGGACAACCCGGTGCGGTCCACCGCCGGCTCCGGCGTGGGGAGCACCGGCTCCTCCACGGTGACCACCGACGGCGGGCAGTGGACGCTCGCCACGAGTCCGGAGCCTGCGGGCGGGGGGCCGGCGGGGGGCCGGCGAAGGGCGATGCCGTGCCGGGAGCACCGGGAGAGCTCCTCGGCCGCGGCGGCGGCCCGGTGGCTACCGAGCCCGTCGGGGTCGTACCGGGCCGCACCGTCTACCAGCACGTCGACGGTGGCGCCGCTGCCCCGGGCGGAGCGCTCAACCCGGCTCACGAGATCGATGCCGGCACCCGGGTAGACGGCAGTGACGTGATCGACCAGCTCGGCCAGCACGTGCACGAGCTCCACCGCGGCCGCCGGCGCGACGAGGACGGCCGGGGCCGACCGCACGTCCACCCGGTGGGGTTCCTCGGCCACGGCGGCGGCGTCGGAGACGAGCTCGCCGAGCGGGCGCGGCCCCGCCGACCGCACCCCGGGCTCGTGCCCGGCGAGCAGCAGGAGGCTCTCGGCGTCGCGGCGCATCCGGTGGGCCGTGTCCTGCATCTCGGGGAGGCCGGGCGGCTCGGGGTAGAGCTGCTCGGCCTGGAGCCGCTCCAGCAGCCAGATGTGGCGGTCGAGCCGGGCCTGCAGCCGCCGCGCGATCCCGGCGGCCACATCGTCCCCACCAAGATCGTCACCGCCACGATCGACAGCACCTCGATCGACGGCGAAATCAGGCGCGCCGGCATCCCACCGGTCGGTGCCCGCAGCGGATCCGAGGTGCGCGAGGTAGCCCGAGTCTCCCTCGTAACCTCTGTCCACCAGCCAGTCCTCTCCAAAGGGTCGACGAGTCGTGCCGGTTCCACCCCCGAGCGGCGTGACATGTGTCACGGTCGGGCAACGTCACCGGCTGCCCTGGCGACCGCACGCTACCCCGCGGCGGCCTCCCACTGATCGCGAGCGCGGAGAGTGCGCTCAGGGCGCGCCTTTCTGCGACGGGCGGCCCCGACCGGCCGTGACCTGCGTAGGGCGGCAGGCACCGTAGCCCATTCGGGTGCCTTTCGCCTACCGGCGGGTGGCGAGCGGCCGCCTCGCCGCGGCGGAGTGGTACAAGCGCTCGCCACCGATGAGTTCCGCTGCCGCGGGAGGTCATAAGTCTGCGCCGGGCGTATGCGCGCCCGGCCGGGACGACCGATGTGCGAGGAGGAGTGCCATGACCGGTGTCCGGGTCCTGGTGGGTACGCGCAAGGGAGCCTTCGTGCTCACCGCGGACGGGGTGCGCGAGCGCTGGGAGGTGAGCGGACCGCACTTCGCGGGGTGGGAGATCTACCACGTGGCCGGGTCGCCGGCCGATCCCGACCGGCTGTACGCGTCGCAGTCGGGCGGCTGGTTCGGGCAGATCGTGCAACGCTCCGACGACGGGGGCGCCACCTGGTCGCCGGTGGGCAACGAGTTCGCCTACGCCGGCGTGCCCGGCACCCACCAGTGGTACGACGGCACCCCGCACCCGTGGGAGTTCGCGCGGGTGTGGCACCTCGAACCGTCGGCCACCGACCCGGACACCGTGCTCGCAGGCGTCGAGGACGCGGCGCTCTTCCGCAGCACCGACGGTGGCGGCAGCTGGACCGAGGTGCGCGGCCTGCGCGAGCACGGCTCCGGGCCGAACTGGCAGCCGGGCGCGGGCGGGATGTGCCTGCACACGATCGTCGTCGACCCGCGGGACCCGGCGCGGATGCACGTCGCGATCTCCGCGGCGGGCGTCTTCCGCACGGCCGACGGCGGCGCGTCGTGGGAGCCGGCGAACCGCGGCCTGCGCTCCGAGGGCATCCCCGACACCGACGCCGAGGTCGGGCACTGCGTGCACAACCTCGCGATGCACCCGGACCGGCCGGACACGCTCTACATGCAGAAGCACTGGGACGTGATGCGCAGCGACGACGGCGGCGGCCACTGGTACGACATCGGCGAGGGACTGCCCAGCGACTTCGGGTTCCCGATCGACGTGCACGCGCACGAGCCCGACACCGTCTACGTCGTGCCGATCACGAGCGACTCCGTGCACTTCCCGCCGGACGGCCGGCTGCGGGTGTTCCGCAGCCGCACCGGCGGGAACGAGTGGGAGCCGCTCACCAAGGGCCTGCCGCAGGAGCACTGCTACGTCAACGTGCTGCGCGACGCGATGGCCGTCGACTCGCTGGACGGCTGCGGCGTGTACTTCGGGACGACCGGCGGCCAGGTGTACGCCTCGGCCGACGCGGGCGACACCTGGGCCCCGATCGTCGAGAACCTGCCGGCCGTGCTGTCGGTGCAGGTCCAGACCCTGCGATGACCGTGAGGGTGAAGCTGCCCGCGCACCTGCGGAAGCTGGCACAGGTCGACGGCGAGGTCCGGCTCGACGTGCCGGCCCCGGTCACCCAGCGGGCCGTGCTCGACGCCCTGGAGGCCCGCCACCCGGTGCTGCGCGGCACGATCCGCGACCACGGCACGCTGCGCCGCCGCGCCTTCGTGCGGTTCTTCGCCTGCGAGGAGGACCTGTCCCACGAGGAGCCCGACGCGCCGCTCCCGAGCGAGGTGGTGGCGGGAAAGGAGCCGTTCCTGGTGGTGGGTGCGATGGCGGGCGGCTGAGGCCCGCAACGGCTCCCGATTCGCAGCATGGTGGCCATACTCCGGTTGAGCCGGAGTATGGCCACCATGCTGCGGTTCCGGGGCGGGGCGGGCAGGCGCGGCTACTCGAAGCGGCTCGGGTCGCCTGCGCCTCGGCGGGTGATCTCCGGTTCGTCTCCGGAGAAGTCGACCACCGTGGTGGGTTCCGTGCCGCAGTCGCCCGAGTCGAGCACCGCGTCGACCGCGCCGTCGAGCCGCTCCTTGATCTCCCAGCCCTGGGTGAGCGGCTCCGGCTCGTCGGGCAGGAGCAGGGTGGACGACAGCAGCGGCTCGCCCAGCTCGGCGAGCAGGGCCTGCGCCACGGTGTGCTCCGGGATGCGCACGCCCACGGTCTTCTTCTTGGGGTGCAGCAGGCGCCGCGGCACCTCCTTGCTGGCCGGGAGGATGAAGGTGTAGCTGCCCGGCGTCGCGGACTTGACCGCCCGGAACACCGTGTTGCTGATGTGCACGAACTGCCCGAGCTGGGCGAAGTCGCTGCACACCAGCGTGAAGTGGTGTTTGTCGTCGAGCTTGCGGATCGACCGGATGCGGTCGATGCCGTCCCGGTCGCCGAGCTGGCAGCCCAGCGCGAAGCACGAGTCGGTGGGATATGCGATCAGCCCACCGTCGCGCACGATGGCCGCGACCTGGCCGATCGCGCGTCTCTGGGGATCGACCGGGTGGACGTCGAAGTACCGCGCCATGTGGCGGAGCGTAGGACGGATCGGTCGCTCCCGGCAGATCGAAACGCCCGTGCGGGTCAGCGCGGTCTCTCCACGGTGATCTTCTCGATCGTCCATTCCCGCGCCTTGTCGCTGAGCGTGACGCCCAGGCCGGGCCGCTCCGACAGGTGCATCCGGCCGTCGCGGATCTCCAGGCGCTCGGGGAAGAGCGGGTGGAGCCAGTCGAAGTGCTCGACCCACGGTTCGAGGGGGTAGGCGGCCGCGAGGTGCACGTGGATCTCCATCGCGAAGTGCGGCGCGAGCTGGAGGTTCCGCTGCTCGGCGAGGGCGGCGAGCCTCAGGAACTGGGTGATGCCGCCGATGCGCGGGGCGTCGGGCTGCAGGATGTCGACGGCGTCGTGGCGGATCAGCTCGGCGTGCTCGGCGACGCTCGTGAGCATCTCGCCGGACGCGATCGCGGTGTCCAGCGAGCGGGCGAGCGCGGCGTGGCCCTCGGCGTCGTAGGCGTCGAGGGGCTCCTCGATCCAGACGAGGCCGAACTCCTCGAGTGCGCGCCCGACCCGCATCGCGGTGGGCCGGTCCCACTGCTGGTTCGCGTCGACCATGAGCGGCGCGTCGTCGCCGATGTGCTCGCGGACGGCGCGGACCCGGCGCAGGTCCTCGGCCCGGTCCGGCTGCCCGACCTTGATCTTGATGCCGCCGACGCCGGACTCGAGGGTGCGAGTGGCGTTGTCGAGCACCTGCCCGACGGGCTCGTGCAGGAAGCCGCCCGAGGTGTTGTAGCAGCGCACGGAGTCGCGGTGGGCGCCGAGCAGCTTGGCCAGCGGCAGGCCGGCCCGCTTGGCCTTGAGGTCCCACAGCGCCACGTCGACCGCCGCGAGGGCCTGGGTGGCGGCGCCGCTGCGCCCGACGGAGGCACCCGCCCATACGAGCTTGGTCCACAGCCGGCCGATGTCGCTGGGGTCCTCCCCGACCAGGTCGGGGGCAACCTCGCGGGCGTGGGCGAACTGGGCCGGTCCCCCGGCCCGCTTCGAATAGCTGAACCCGACGCCCTCCAGGCCCGCCTCGGTGGTGATCTCGGCGAAGAGGAAGGCGACCTCGGTCATCGGCCGCTGCCGGCCCGTGAGCACCTTCGCGTCGCTGATGCCCGTCGGCAGCGGCAACGTCACCGACGAGAGCGTGACCGAGCTGATCCGGTCCAGGACGGCGGACAATGCGGCTCCTTCGAAAGGTGGTCAGCGGACGAGGCACGGGCGCTTGGGGTCGAACTCCCAGCCCGGCACGAGGTACTGCATGGCGACGGCGTCGTCCCGGGCGCCGAGCCCGTGCTCGCGGTAGCGCTCGTGCGCCGCGGCCAGGGCGTCCCGGTCGAGCTCGACGCCGAGCCCGGGCGCGTCGGGCACGGCGATCGCGCCGCCCGAGATCCGCAGCGGCTCGCGGGTGAGCGCCTGCCCGTCCTGCCAGATCCAGTGCGTGTCGAGCGCGGTGATCGGCCCGGGCGCGGCCGCACCGACGTGGGTGAACATCGCGAGCGACACGTCGAAGTGGTTGTTGGAGTGCGAGCCCCAGGTCAGCCCGAACCCGGAGCAGAGCTGCGCGACCCGGACGGACCCACGCATGGTCCAGAAGTGCGGGTCGGCGAGCGGGATGTCTACGGCGCCGGCGCGCACGGCGTGCGCGAGCTGCCGCCAGTCGGTGGCGATCATGTTGGTGGCGGTGGGCAGGCCGGTGGCCCGGCGGAACTCCGCCATGGTCTCGCGGCCGGAGAAGCCGCCCTCCGCGCCGACGGGGTCCTCGGCGTAGGCGAGCACGTCGTGCAGGTCGCGGCACAGCTCCACGGCCTCGGCCAGGGGCCACGCGCCGTTGGGGTCGAGGGTGATGCGCGCGTCCGGGAAGCGGGCGGCGAGGGCCCGCACCGTGGCGATCTCCTCCTCCCCGGCGAGCACACCGCCCTTGAGCTTGAAGTCGGCGAACCCGTAGCGGGCCTGGGCCGCCTCGGCGAGCGCCACCACGTCCTTCGGGGTCAGCGCGGGCTCGCGGCGCAGCCGCTCCCAGTCGTCGTGCGGGTTCTCCTCGACGACGTAGGGCAGGTCGGTGGCCCGCCGGTCGCCGACGTAGAACAGGTAGCCGAGCACCGGGACGACGTCGCGCTGCTGCCCGTCGCCGAGCAGTTCGGCCACCGGCACGCCGAGGTGCTGGCCCAGCAGGTCGAGCAGCGCCGACTCCAGCGTCGTGACGGCGTGGATCGTGGTGCGCTGGTCGAAGGTCTGCAGGCCGCGCCCGCCGGAGTCGCGGTCGGCGAAGGCGTCGGCCACGGACCGCAGGAGCGATCCGGCGCGGGCCAGGGGCTCGCCGGCGAGCAGGTCGGCGGCGTCCGCGATCGTCCGCCGGATCCCCTCCCCGCCGGGCGCCTCGCCGACGCCGGTGCGTCCGGCGCTGTCGGTGACGATCACGATCGTGCGGGTGAAGAACGGACCGTGCGCGCCGCTGAGGTTGAGCAGCATGCTGTCGTGGCCCGCGACGGGCACGACCTCCACCCGCGCCACCGTCGGCGATGCCGCGCCCGTCATCAGGAGACCTTCTGCACCAGCGTCGCCAGATCGGCGCGCTCGTCCTCGGTGAGGTCGGTGAGCGGCGGGCGCACGCGGCCGCCGTCCCGGCCGACGGCCGTGAGCCCCGCCTTGATGATCGACACCGCGTACCCCTTCCCGCGGTCGCGGATGTCGAGGTAGGGGATCACGAACTCCGAGAGCAGCCGGTACACGGTCTCCCGGTCCTGCGCGCGCACCGCGGCGTAGAACCGCAGCGCGAACTCGGGCACGAAGTTGTAGATCGCCGAGGAGTAGGTGCTCACGCCCAGCTGCAGCAGCGGCAACGCGAACGTCTCGGCGGTGGGCAGGCCGCCGATGTAGGTCAGCCGGTCGCCGAGCCGGGCGTAGATGCGGGTGAGCCGCTCGATGTCGCCGACGCCGTCCTTGAACCCGACCAGGTTCGGGTTGCGGTCGGCGAGCTCGGCGACGGTGACGTCGGTCAGCACGGCGTTGGCCCGGCTGTAGACGATCACACCAAGGTCGGTGGCCCGGCAGACGGCGGAGACGTGCTCGGCGAGCCCGCGCTGCCCCGCTTCGGTGAGGTAGGGCGGGAACAGCAGCACGCCGGACGCGCCCGCGTCCTGGGCGGCCTTCGCCTGCGCGACGGCGAGCGCGGTGGCGCCGGTGGCCGGCGCGACGACGGGCACCCGGTCTCCGACCTCGCTGACGGCGGTGCGCACGACCTGGTCGACCTCGGGCGGGGTGAGCGAGAAGCCCTCCCCCGTGCCCCCCGCGGCGAACAGGCCCGCGACGTCGAACCCGGCCTGCCAGGCCAGGTGCTCCCGGTACCGGGGCTCGTCGAACTGGAGGTCGGCGTCGAAGTGGGTCACCGGGAAGGACAGCAGACCGGACCGGAGCCGGTCGGCGAGCACGTCCGGGGGCAGCAGCGTCACGCGGTCACCGTAAGAACCGCGACGATGCCTGTCCAAGAGCGGTTCCGCATGGTGCGATACCCGGCCTGCATCAGGACGTGACCGCATAGCCGTCCAGGACGTCGAGGGCCTGCCACAACGCCGGGTTGGCGGACTCCTTCACCCACAGCAGGTGCAGCTCCACCGGCTCGGGCACGAGCGTGGCGAGGCGCACGAAGCCGATACCCGCGATCGGCAGGCGGGTCGCCGACGCCGGCACGAATGCGATCCCGCGGCCCGCCTCCACCAGCCACAGCATCGTGAGAACCTGGCTCACGCTGTGGACGATGTCCTCCTCCGGGATCGGGACGACCCCGGCGATCAGGTCGTAGAAGTAGCGCGCCTTCGTCGGCGAGTGCATGACGACCGGTTCGCCTTCGAGGTCGGCCGCGGTCACGGGGCGCTCGAGCACGAGCAGCCGGTGCCCGACCGGCGCCGCGACGAGCATCGGTTCCCGGTGCAGCAGCCGCGACTCGAACGTGTCGCGGTCGAACGGCGGGCGGGCGAGCCCGAGGTCGATCTCCCGGTTGGCCAGGGCCGCCACCTGCTCGCGGGTGACCATCTCGGCCAGGTCGACGGCGACGTCGGGCAGCCGCCCGCCGAGCTCGTTGAGCAGCTGGCCGAGGACGCCGTACGTGGACGCCGCGGTGAACCCGATGCGCACCACACCGCTCGTGCCCGACGAGACGCGGCGCGCGAGATCGGGGGCCGCGTCGGCGAGGGCCAGCAGCCGGCGTGCCTCGGCGAGGAAGACCTGGCCCGCCGCCGTGAGGTTCACGCGCCGGTTGTCCCGCACGAGGAGCTGCGCGCCGACGGCCCGTTCCAGCTTCTGGATCTGGCGCGAGAGGGGCGGCTGCGTCATCTTCAGGCGGGCGGCGGCCCGGCCGAAGTGCAGCTCGTCGGCGACGGCCACGAACCCGCGAAGCTGCTCGAGGGTGTAGGCCACGCTTCCCATCATGCCTTGCCGGTATCAATCCATGCTCCATCGGATTTGGACAGGCATGACCGGCGTTCCTAGGCTGCCCCGGCAGAGGAAGCGGCATCTCGAAGGGGAGAACCACATGACCAGGACCGTCGCCGGGCGCCGCCGGCTCGGACTCGGGATCGGGCTCGGGCTCGCCGTCGCGCTCACGGCCTGTGGTGGCAACCTCGGCTCGGGCGACTCCGGGAGTACGGGCAGCGCCGAGGAGTTCCCGGGCGGGGACCCCATCACGATCGTCGTCGGGCAGGACCCCGGCGGCAGCACCGACCTGATCGGCCGCGCGCTCGCCGAGCAGGCGTCCGAGGATCTCGGCGTGCCGGTCGTCGTCGAGAACAAGCCCGGGGCCAACGGCGCGCTCGCCGCCCAGGAGCTCGCGACGGCCGCACCCGACGGCCACCAGCTCATGATCTTCAACGGCAGCCTCGCGTACATCACGCCGCTGGCCGTCTCGGCCGACGAGGCCGTCGCCATCACCGACTACGAGGTCGTCACCGGCGTCTCCCAGGACGACTACGTCCTCGTCACCGCGTCCTCCTCGGGCCTGCACACCGTCCAGGACCTGGCGAACGCGGGACGCCCGATCACCTACGGCACGACCGGCGTCGGAACCGGGAGCCAGCTCTCGCAGGCGCTGCTGTTCAACCAGGCCGGCATCCCCGCCAGCGCCGTGCCCTTCGACGGTGGCTCACCCACGCTCACCGCCGTGCTCGGCGGCCAGGTCGACGTCGGCTCGATCCAGCTCGGCGAGGCCGTCGAGCAGATCCAGGCGGGTGCGCTCACACCGATCGTCACGTTCGCGCCGCAGCGGCCCTCCTACCTGCCCGACACGCCCACCGCCGTGGAGGCGGGCTACGACGTCCCGGTGCAGCAGAGCCGTGCCGTCGCCGCCCCGAAGGGCACCCCGCCCGCCGTGCTCGACCGGCTGCGCGCCGCATTCGGAAAGGCGTTCGGCAGCGACGCCTACAAGCAGTTCAACGCCGACAACCAGCTGACGCCGAACGAGGTCGGCGGCACGGAGCTCTCCGCCCAGTGGACCGCCAGCCTCGACGACTACCGCAAGGTCACCGAGCAGTACGGCATCGAGCTGGGTGCGGAGTAGTGAGCGAACGGCTGCCGGACGCCGTGCACGACGTGGAGGAGGTCGAGCACGAGTTCCGGCCGCCCGTCGCCGGGCGGGTGACCGACGTCGTCGTCGCCGCCGTGGTGGTGGGGATCGGCGTGGCCACGCTGCTCGGCTCCCTCGCGCTCGGGGTGGGCAGCACCGCCAGCCCCGCAAGCGGCACCTGGCCGCTGCTGGTGAGCATCGTGCTCGTCGTCCTCGGGCTCGGGCTGCTGGCACTGGCCGGGCGGACCCGCGACGCCGAGCGGTTCACCGCCGCCAGCCGGCTCGTGCTCGCCGGCCTCGCCACGATGGTCGGGTTCGTGGCGCTCATCGCGGTGATCGGCTTCGAGATCCCGTCGGCCCTGCTGATGTTCGGATGGCTGAAGTTCCTCGGCGGCGAGTCCTGGCGTACCTCGGTCATCACGAGCCTGGCCACCGTGGTCGCGTTCTACGTCGTCTTCGTCGGGCTGCTCTCCGTCCCGATCCCGCACATGTTCTAGAAGAGGCCCCATGGACCTGACACCGGTGGTCGAGGGTTTCAGCGTCGTGCTGGAGCCCACGAACCTCCTGTTCTGCCTCATCGGCGTCGTCGTCGGCATGCTGATCGGGGTGCTGCCGGGGCTCGGTCCGTCGGCCACGATCGCGATCCTGCTGCCGATCACGTTCGGGCTCGAGCCGGTGACCGCGATCATCATGCTCGCCGGCATCTTCTACGGCGCCCAGTACGGCGGCACGATCACCTCGGTGCTGCTGCGACTGCCCGGCGAGGCGTCCTCGGTGGTCACGGTGTTCGACGGGCACGCGCTGGCCCGCCAGGGCCGGGCCGGCACCGCGCTGGGCATCGCGGCGATCGGCTCGTTCGTCGGCGGCACCGTGTCGATCGTGGCGCTGTCGCTGCTCGCGCCGGTGGTCGCGCGGTTCGCACTCGACTTCGGCCCGCCCGAGTACACCGCGCTCGCGCTGCTGGGCATCCTGCTGGTCGCGACGATCAGCAGCGGCCACCGGGTCAAGGCGCTCGTCGCCGCGTGCATCGGGCTGCTGCTGGCCACCGTGGGTCGCGACAGCTTCACCGGCGCCGCGCGGTTCACGTTCGAGAACCTCTCGCTGGCCGACGGCATCGACTTCGTGCCGATCGCGATGGGACTGTTCGGGCTCGGGGAGATCCTCTACAACCTCGAGGAGCGCCACCGCGCGGTGCAGGCCCCGAAGCGCGTCGCGAACGTCTGGCCGTCGCGAGCCGACCTGCGGGCCTCGTCCGGAGCCATCGGCCGGGGCTCGGTGATCGGGTTCCTGCTCGGGATCCTGCCGGGAGGCGGCGCCACGATCGCCTCGCTCGCCGGCTACGCGATCGAGAAGCGGCGCGCGAAGGAACCGGAGCGGTTCGGGCGGGGCGCGGTGGAGGGTGTCGCGGCGCCGGAGACCGCCAACAACGCGGCCGCCACCTCGTCGTTCATCCCCCTGCTGACGCTGGGCATCCCGGCCAACGCGACGATGGCCGTGATCTTCGGGGCGCTGCTCATCCAGGGCGTGAGCCCCGGGCCGCAACTGGTCACCGAGCACCCGGACCTGTTCTGGGGCGTGATCAACTCGATGTACGTCGGCAACATCCTGCTGCTGATCATGAGCATCCCGCTGGTCGGCCTGTTCGTCCGGATCCTCCGCGTGCGGGCCACGATCCT
This sequence comes from Pseudonocardia wallangbongensis, assembly GCF_054486945.1. Classification (NCBI taxonomy): domain Bacteria; kingdom Bacillati; phylum Actinomycetota; class Actinomycetes; order Pseudonocardiales; family Pseudonocardiaceae; genus Pseudonocardia; species Pseudonocardia wallangbongensis. The sequence continues at coordinate 470,382 of NZ_JBRERS010000003.1, read as the reverse complement.
CGCGCCGATCACCGTGCTGATCACGCTCATCGGCGTCTACACGGTCGGCAACGACGTCTTCGACATCGTCCTCGTGATCGTCTTCGGCGCGCTGGGCTACCTGATGAAGAAGCTCGGGTTCGAACCAGGCCCGCTCGTGCTCGCCTTCGTGCTCGGCTCGCTCCTGGAGGACTCCCTGCGCCGCTCGCTGATCATCTTCGAGGGCGACGCCACCGGGTTCGTCACCCGCCCGATCTCCGGCACCCTGCTCGCCGCGTTCGTGGTGGTCGCGCTCCTCCCGCTCGTGCGGCTCGCGCTCACCCGCCGCCGGACGCCCGCGAAGGAGCTCGCGGAGAACCGGTAGTGCGCGTCAGCGGACGGTCACGGCCACCCGCAGCCCCAGCCCGACCAGAACGGTGCCGCTGAGGGCCTCCAGCCGCGCCCGGACACGGGGGCCGCGGAACCAGCCGCCCGCCCGCGCGACCCCGGCCGCGAGAGCCAGGTAGTAGCCGGTCTCCAGCACGACCCGCAGCGCAGCGAGCACGGCCGTGGCGGCGAAGAGCGGCATGTCGGCCGGCACGAACTGCGGGTAGAACGCGATCATGAACACCGCGGCCTTCGGGTTGGCGAGCATGACGACGAAGCCATCGCCGAACGCCGCTCACCCGCAAGGACGAGCCGGGACGGCTCCAGCTGAGCCAGATCGCGACGCCCAGGGCGAGGACGCACCACACGATGGGCATGACACGCGCACCGGCTCACCGATCAAGGCGAAATGGTAGCCAAATGATCTCCAGGAGCGACCATTTCCCCTTGATCGCTGCTACAGCTGGCGCGGCCCCGAGTGGCGTCAGTCGTCGTCCTGGTCGGCACCGTCACCCGCCGGATCCGGGTGCACCGCCTCCCACCGCTCCCGCCGCTGGGCCGCGAGATCCGCCAGGCGCGGCCCCCGGATCGCGTCCGTGATCCGGAGCACCACCGCACCGACCGAGAGGAACTCGAACCCGGCGAGCATGAACCTGATCAGCGGCGTGATGGTCGTTCCGCTGGCAAGCACGATCAGGGTGAACATGATCGCCCCTCCTCCGACTCCCCCAGATCGGCAGCGCAGCCGTCGAGTGGCCGACTTCCGAAGAAAAGCCGAGGTCACGGGCGCGTCGCCGGGGATCCCCACCCGGCTTCGATCTGCTCCAGACCATAGGAGCACGATTCTCACCGTCGGCGACGCGATCCCGCCCGATCGAGTGATGCACCGCGACCGGGGCGACAGGATCACGCACGCAGCGTGCCGAAATGCGACCGCCGGGGCCTTCCGCGGGACCGTCGGGACCGGCGAGCTCTCAGCGCACCGGGCCGAGCGCGGGCCGGCATTCGCCCGCTCGCGCACCGGCGGCGAAGGCACGCCGCTCGGCGCGGGTGAAGAAGAGCTCCGCCCCATCCTCGGTCTGCAGCAAGCCGCACAGGACCGTGATGTCCTGCGGCTTCGCCGGGTGCTTTCCGGCCTTGAACTCGCACCGCTTCGCCCGGGAGATGCCGAGATGCTGGGACGGCTTCGCGCCCGGCACCGGCGTGGCCGGCTTTGATCACGAGCGCGCCGCGGGCACGCAGAAGTCGAGATCGCAGCCCTGGTCGGCCCCGAGCACGTGCTCGTGGAACAGTCGCCCGTAGCCGGTGGCCGGCCCGGGCGGTGGTGCGGGGAGCACCGCGCGGCGGCGGGCCAGCTCGGCGTCGTCGACGAGCAGGTCGAGGCGGGCCTCGCGCACCGAGAGCCGGACCGGGTCGCCGGTGCGCACGAGCGCGAGCGGGCCGCCCACCGCCGCCTCGGGCGTGACGTGCAGGACGATCGTGCCGTAGGCGGTGCCGCTCATGCGGGCGTCGGAGATGCGCACCATGTCCTTCACGCCGGCGCGGGCGAGCTTGCCCGGGATCGGCAGGTAGCCGGCCTCGGGCATGCCGGCGCCGCGGGGGCCGGCGTTCTGCAGGACGAGCACGTCGGTGGCCTCGACGTCGAGGTCGGGGTCGTCGATCCGGGCGGCCAGGTCCTCGAGCGAGGTGAACACGACGGCCCGCCCGGTGGTCTCGAACAGCGCGGGGTCGGCGGCCGACCGCTTGATCACCGCGCCCTGCGGCGCGAGCGACCCGGCGAGCCACACGAGCCCGCCCACGGGCCGCGCCGGATCCGACAGCGGGCGGACGACGGAGCGGTCGACCCAGCGCGGGCCGGCCCCGAGCACGTCGCCCAGCGTCTTCCCGGTGACGGTCGGGGCGGACAGGTCGAGCAGGTCCCGCAGCTCGTGCAGCACCGCGGCCAGGCCACCGGAGGCGTGCAGGTCCTCCATGTAGTGCTCGCCGGTGGGCTTGAGCTCCACGAGGACCGGTGTGGTGTCGGAGAGGGCGTTGAGCTCGTCGGGGTCGACCCGCAGGCCGAGTCGCCCGGCCACCGCGGTGAGGTGGACGAGCGCGTTCGTCGACCCGCCGATCGCGAGCAGCACGCGCAGCGCGTTGCGCACCGACGCCGCCGTGACGACCTGGTCCGGGGTGCGCCGGGTTCGGGCGATCTCCACGGCTGCGGCGCCCGTGGCTTCGCCGGCCCGCAGCCGGTCGGCGTGCACGGCGGGGGCGGTGGCGCTGCCGGGCAGGGCCATGCCCAGGGCCTCGACGATGCAGGCCATCGTGCTGGCGGTGCCCATCACCGCGCACGTCCCGGCGGTGGTGGCGAGGTTGTACTCCACCTCGTCGATCTCGGTGTCGTCGACCTCGCCCGCCCGGTACCGCGCCCAGAACCGGCGGCAGTCGGTGCAGGCGCCGAGCCGTTCGCCGTGGTAGCGGCCGGTGGACATCGGCCCGGTGACGAGCTGGATCGCCGGGCGGCCCGCCGAGAACGCGCCCATGAGCTGCGCGGGCACGGTCTTGTCGCAGCCGCCGACCAGCACGACGGCGTCCATCGGCTGCGCCCGCACCATCTCCTCGACGTCCATGGCCATGAGGTTGCGGAACACCATCGAGGTGGGTGTCAGGAAGCTCTCGCCCAGCGAGATGGTCGGGAACGCCATCGGGAGCCCGCCCGCGGCGAGGATCCCGCGCTCGACCGAGGCCACCAGCTCCGGCTGCGCGCGGTGGCAGGGGTTGAAGTCGCTCGCCGACGTCGCGATCCCGATCACGGGCCGGTCGAGCGACTCCGGGGAGCGCCCGCTCGCGTGCAGGAAGCTGCGGCGCAGGAACCGGGAGAACCCGATGTCGCCGTACTGGGCGAATCCCTGGTCGAGACCGTTCACCGCATCGGTCACGAGGGGACCTGCAGCGCGTGCGGCGTGTGCCGCAGGTGCTCCAGCAACACGCCGAGCAGGGGTTCCGGGGCGAGGGCGGCCGGCGGGCGGACCGCGGACGTGGCGATCAGCCCGCGGTGCACGAAGCTGTGCTTGCGCAGCGACAGCGCGATGCCGGCCTGGAACTCGAAGTTGACCAGCGGCAGGTAGTCCAGCCACACCTCGCGGGCCGCGGCGAACCCGCCGTCGCGGAACGCGGTCACGCACGCGATGAGGCCCTCCGGCACCGAGAAGCCGGTCATGGCCCCGGCGGCGCCGACGGCGAGCTCGTCCAGGAGGCCGGTGCCGCCCAGGCCGCCGAAGACCGGCACGTCCACGCCGGCCACGAGCTTCGCGACGGCGGGCGGGCTCGGCGACGACTCCGACTTCACGGCCACCGCGGCCGGGATCCGCCGCACGGCCGCGACGAGGTCGTCCGTGGCGATCGAGACCCCGCTCACCACGGGGTAGTCCTGCACGACGATCCCCTGCCCGGTGCGCTCGGCGACCGTGGTGGCCTGCGCGACCACGGCGTCCGGGTCGGGCGAGCCGACCTGCACCATCAGCCCGGCCGGCGGGCGGTGGAGCGCGTCGAGCACGTTCTCGGCCTCCGCGCAGGCCGCCTCCGCGTCCAGGGCGGACAGCCCGATCACGATCGGGAGGTCCGCGGCGGCCGCCGCGACCGTGCCGATGACGGTGCGCCGCTCCTGCGGCGTGAGCCGCGCCGCCTCCCCGAACACGCCGAGGGCGGTGAGCCCGGTGGCCCCGATGCGGACGTAGTGCTCCACCTGCCGCGTCAGGGACTCGGTGTCGACGCCCGCGCCGTCGGCGGTCAGCGGTGTGGCGAGGACCCCCCACACCCCGGGGGCGAGCTTCTCGACGGTCACGGACTTCCTTTCGTCGGCGCTGCCGGTAGCCTGATCGTCGCTCGACCGAAAGTCAATTGTTTACAATCTACGAACTATGCGCCCCGAGGGAGGCCCCGTGCCTGGGCCGCTCGACCACATGACGATCGAGACCCAACCCAGCCCCGCGCTGTCGGCCACCGTGGTGCCCGCGATCCGGCAGATGATCACGACCGGCGCCCTTCCCCAGGGCGCGCACCTGCGGGAGGCCGAGCTCGCCACCGCGCTCGGCATGAGCCGCGGGCCGGTGCGCGAGGCGCTGGTCGAGCTGGCTCGGGAGGGCCTCGTGGTGCTGCGGCGCCACCGCGGCGCCCAGGTCATCACGCTCACCACCGAGGACGCCGAGGAGGTCTACACGCTGCGGCGCGCGCTGGAGCGGCTCGCGGTGGAGCGCGCCTGCGGCCGGCTCGCCGAGAACGACCTCGCCGAGCTCGACGCCATCCTCGAGCGGATGCAGCGGCTCGACGCCGACTACTCCCCCGGGCTGGCCGTCGAGCTCGACCTCGCCTTCCACTACGTGCTCGTCCGCGCGGCCGCCCACCGCAGGCTGACGCTCTCGTGGCAGCAGACCCGCAGCCAGGTCGCGATGTTCCTGCACGACCGCCACCAGGCGCGGCGCGACTTCCACGAGATCGCCCACCCCGAGCACCGGGCGATCCGCGACATCGTCGCCTGCGGCGACGTCGATGCCGCCGTCGCGGTGATCGACAAGCACCTGGTAGGCGCCTACGACCGCCTGAAGGACGCCCGCACGGGGTCGCCGTCGGCCGACGGCTGAGCCCGCCGGGCGGTCGCACACCAACTGTGGTGCCGGCACACGAACTGCAGTTGGTGTGCGAGCGCCGAAGTTGGTGTGCGGCCGAACCGGGCCGGCAGCGCCCCGCCATCCGTCCGTCGCACACGGACTTCGGCGCCGGCACACCAACTGCAGTTGGTGTGGGAGCGCAAAGGTTGGTGTGCGAGCGTGCGGGCTCAGCGCTCCGCGGCCGGCCGATCGAGGAGCGCCAGGCCGCACAGCACCGGGATGCTCGGGCCGAACACCAGCGGACCGAGCACGAGCGGCAGCCCGACCAACGGCGCGAGCACCAGCGCGGCGAGCAGCGCGAGACCGCGGCGCGGTGAACCGAACGCGAACGCGAGGGCCCGGGCGCGCCACACCGGTCGCGCGTCCGGGTCGGCGCCGGCCACCACGGCGAGCGCCAGGTGGTAGACGGCGAACGCGGCCAGCCCGCCGACCTGCACCGCGAGCAGCGGGATCGACACGGGTTCGGGGCGCCCGGCGAGGAACCCGATCGCCACGAGCATCGCGGCCGGCGCGACGGTCGCCACCAGCGCGTGGCGCCACATCGCCCGCCAGTACCCCGGGAAGGCCGCGAGGACGCCGGTGAAGCAGCGGGTGTCGCCGTCGCGCCGCCACCGGCGCAGCGCGGACGCGAGTGCCGCCAGCGCGGGCAGCCAGGTCACGACGCCGAGCGCGAGCAGGCAGAACGCGGCGCCCGCCAGCGCGGGGAAGGCGACGAACTCGAGGCCCCGCAGGGCCGGACCGGCCCACCCCACCCCAGCCACCGGGAGCGAGCGGCCCGCTCGCTCGCAAGGTGCGTGCGAAGGTGCCGTTCGCTCCACGGCCGCCGGGCTCATATCCGGGTCGCCCTACCCCCGCTGGTCAGCATCGGAGAACCCGTCTCCGGGAGGCGGACCTGCTCGTCGCCGAAGTCGACGCCGTCGGGGATCGCCCGGGCGAGGGCGGGCTCGGGGTCGAGGGCGCCCGTCGGTTCCAGGGTCGTCAGGAGCACCGTCTCGGCGGCGCGGGGCGTGGTGATCCGCACCGTGCGCAGCGTCTTCGTGATCCGCAGGCTGGGGGTGCTGCCGGTGGGGTTGGCCTCGATCGCCGTGTCGGCCTGCTCGGCGTGCAGGCCGGGCGTGAGGGTGGTGAGCCAGGCCATCCCCGAGCCCGAGCGGATCGCCCACCTACCGTCGACCGGGTCCGCGGGCCAGTCGCTGTGCAGCAGGAACGTCCACTCCCGCGGCTCGTCGGCGGCCAGCCGGTCGAGCAGCACGAGCCGCCCCCGCGGCGTGACGACGAGCGTGCGGTCCACCCGCCGCACCCCGAGCGCGGGGTCGAACATGGCGGCCGACTCGGCCACCGCGTGCACCCAGCCGTCCACGATCGCGACGTCCCGCAGGAGGGGCTGCGACTCGTGGGGCAGGTCCTGGTAGACGTGGTAGCGGCCCTCCCCCGCCCAGCCCTGCCCGTCGACGAGCACGAGGTTGTGCTCAGCCGCCCGCTTCGCGTTCGAGTAACCGCAGTCGACGGCGAGGAACGCGCCGTGCGCGGCGAGCACGAACCCGCCTGCGTCGGGGTGGTGGTGCCCGGCCGAGAGCGTCTCCCAGCCCCGCTCGCGCCGGAACCGCTCGGCCGTGTCCCACGCCGTGTGCCCGCCGCCCGGGGCGGCCTTGAAGCTGACGAACGCGGCGTCGTCGGCCCACGAGGTGCGGGCGGTGACCTGGCCGAGGTCCGGGAAGTGGGCCGCGGTCGGCTCGCCCGCCGGGTCGACGGGTGAGACGGCCGGGTCGTACCAGAGCAGCTCGTAGAACGCTTCGGGCATCACGCCGGGCTTGACGCCGGACGCGTAGGCCTCGCGCCAGAAGTACCGCTCCGCCACCCGGTTCGCGAGCCACTGCGCGCGCCCGTCGCCGTAGGCGGCGGCGAACTTGTAGTACAGCGCCACGCTGTGGCCGCTGCGGCGGTCGTGGCAGTCGCCGTGGTCGACGTTCTCCTCGAACCCGGGCGCGCACTGGTGCAGCCGCCAGGTGAACGTGTTCTCCAGGAACGAGCCGCGCCGCCACCAGTCGACACCCTCGGTGCGTTCGAGGAGGTCGGCGTAGATCGCGAGCCAGGGCACGCCGTAGCGCCAGTAGACGACGCCTTCCGAGTCGGACCCGTCGGCCGGCATCAGCTCGAGGACCTGGGCGAAGTTGTCGCGTGCCCGGTCCGTCCACTCGGGCCGGTCCAGGGCGTAGCCCGCGGTGGCGAGGCCCGCGTAGCAGATCCAGTTGTGGTTCTGCCAGAAGCTGGACGACCACCAGGAGCCCTCCGACTCCACCGCGAACCCGTACAGCCGCTCCCCGTGGCGCTCGAGCTTCTCCCGCAGCGCGGCGGCGCGGTCGGCAGGCAGGTCGTCGCGCAGCCACGAGTACGCCAGCGACAGCCCGTGCAGGATCCAGCCCGCGTCCAGGTCGTGGTCGGGCATCTTGGCCTTGCCCCAGTGCGGGTAAGAGATGGCCGTGGCGATCCAGCGCCACGCCTCGTCGAGGTAGCCGCGCTGCCCGGTGAGCCGGTAGGCCAGCGCGAGGTTGGCCGCGGCCGGGCCGAAGTAGGTGATGCTCGCCGTCGGGTGCTCGGGCGGCGGGGTCTGCCCGCGGTACCAGTCGCACTGCTCGGCGAGCCGGCGCCACTGCGCCGCGTGCGTCGTGGTGAGCGACGCGCGCAGGTCGTCGAGGCGGCCGGCGATCAGGAGCGGTTCCACGTGCCTCTTACTTCCCTACCCGGTAGGTCGATCGGAACGTGACGGCGGTGGCGTCCTCGGCCACCCAGTCGACGTGGGTGCGGGTGCGCTGCGGGTCGTCGGCCGGGCCCGGGCCGGGGCGGGCGACGAACCGCGCCGCCGCACCTGACGTCGTGTGGGTGCCGTTCAGGCCGGCGCCCCACCCGGTGCGGACCGTGCCGTCCGGGTCGGTGCGCACGGTGAGCGACACGTCCGGGCGCAGGTGCGCGGCGATCCGCCGGGGCCGGTCGGCCGTGACGGACAGCTCGTCGCGCAGCGTGCCGTCCGGGGTGAGCACGACGCGCCGCACCGCGCTCACGCCCTCGTAGGCGGTACCGCAGGCGACGGTCACCTCCTCCGCGCCGACGCTCACCAGCTCTCCCGTGCACTCGGCCTGGTCGAGGGCGTCGACGGAGAACGTGGGGTGCGCCGCCGTGGACGCGTAGTACCGGCGCCAGTACGCGTGCCCGTACGGGACCTGGCCGGGGTCGGGCTGCCAGGGCGCGTTCTCGCCGTAGAGGTAGAGCGACAGCGTGTCCAGGTGGCCGTGGGACCCGCCGTGCGGCCCGTAGTCGAGCACCGCGTGCACGCCGTTGCCGTGCAGCAGCGCGTAACCCGCGTCCGGGTGCACGGTGACGGGGCGCCGGGCGGCCGGGGTCAGGTCCAGCTCGGCGAGCTCGCGGTCCCACTCCGCGCGCCGGTACGGGCCGTCGTGCAGCGACGGCAGCAGCCCGCCCGGTACGACGAGCTCCCGCAGCACGCGGGCCATCGCGTCGATCCGCGCCCGCACGGTGGCCGGCACCTTGACCCCCGGCACGACTGCGATCGCGTGCCGGTAGGCCCGCAGCACGAACGAGTGGTAGTAGGTGCTCGCCTCCCACTCCCACCCGTCGGGGTGGGTGGAGGTGAGGACGTGCGCGAAGATCCCGTGCGGCCCGTCGAGCCACTCGGGCTTGCCGGTGCATGCAGCGCCCGCCGCGTCCAGCCATGCGGTGTAGTTGGAGCGGAAACGCCCCTCGGCCACCAGGGAGTCGCGGGCGATCCGGGCCGCCTCGGCCAGGCCTTCCGTGAGCTCGGGCACCGGGTCGCCGAGCAGCCGCGCGGCGCGCCCGATCGGCACGGCCCAGATCGCCTCGGTGAGGGCCTGCTGGAACAGGCGCCCGCGCAGCATCCAGCCGGCGGCACCGTTGTGGCCGGTGGCGCCGAGCGCGGTGTAGCGGTCGGCGTACTCGCGCAGCAGCGCGACGGCGCCGGCCCGCTCGTCCGCCGATCCCCCCGCGGCCGCGAGGATGGCCCGCGCGCACGCCTGGTGGGCGAGCACGGTCCACGCGCCGCGCACGTCGGGGGTGTCGACCCGGCAACCGTGCGCGCACGGCGCCCCGCCCTCGGGGAACTCGCCGGTCAGCAGGCCGGCGTGCTCGAGCTCGACCCCGTGGGCGGGGCAGACGTAGTGGTGCCACCACCCACCCCGCTCGCCCGGCAGCACCGCCGGCGCCACCGGGCTCACCGGTACCCGACGCCCCCGTCGATGTCGACGGTGGTGCCGTTGATGAACGCGGCGGCGTCCGAGCAGAGCCAGACCACGGCACCGGCGACGTCTTCGACGGTGCCGCCGCGGCCGACCCCGATGCCGCCGACCATCGCCTTCTGCGCCTCGGGCGGGGTGAACGTGTCGTGGAAGGCGGTGCCGCCGATGAAGCCGGGGGCGAGCGCGTTGACCGTGATCCCGGCCGGGCCGAGCTCCTTGGCCAGGCCCTTCGTCAGCCCGACGACCCCGGCCTTCGACGCGGCGTACACGGCAGCGCCCGCGCCGCCGCCGTTGTGGGCAGCGAGCGAGGCCATCGTGACGACCCGGCCCTTGGCGCCGGCCGCGCGCAGGTGCGGGATCGCCGCGCGCACCGTGCGGAAGGTGGACCCGAGGTTGACCTCGACCACCTTCGAGAAGTGCTCATCGGTCATCTCCGCGACCGGCGAGCGCCCGATGAGGTGCCCCGCGTTCGTGACGACGATCTCCAGGCCGCCGAGGAAGCCCACGGCCTCGTCGACGAGGCGGTCGACCTCGGCGCTGACGGTGACGTCCGCACCGATAGCGGTGGCCTTGCGCCCGAGTGCGCCGATCCGCTCGACGACCTCGGCCGCCGGCCCGGCGGAGTGGCCGTGGTGCACGACGACGTCGGCGCCCGCGGCCGCGAGCCCCTCGGCGATGCCCGCGCCGATGCCGTGGCCGGCGCCGGTGACCAGGGCACGGCGGCCCGTCAGATCGAAACTCACGCGATCTCCCTTACTACTTGCTCGATCCCATTACTTGATCCCCGCAGTGGCGAAGCCCTGGACGAAGTATCGCTGGGTGAACAGGAACAGCACGATCATCGGCAGCGTGGCGAGCACGGTGCCGGCCATCATGTACTCCCACAGCGTCTCGTCGACCTGCTGGAACGCGGCCAGCCCGACCTGGATCACCCGCAGCTCGTCGCTCCGGGTGACGATGAGCGGCCACACGAAGTTGTTCCAGCTGTTCTCGAACGTGATCAGTGAGACCGTCGCGATCGCCGGCTTCATGAGCGGCGTCATCACGCGGGCGAAGATGCCGAACTCGCCGAGGCCGTCCAGGCGCGCGGCCTCCTCCAGCTCGCGCGGCAGCGACAGGTAGAACTGGCGGAACAGGAAGATCGCGAGCGGCGTGACCGCCCCCGGCACGATCAGCCCCCACCACGAGTCGAGCCAGCCGCTGCCGCCGCGGCCGAGGAAGTCGTTGCCGCCGAAGAAGGGCATGGTCTTCGCGATCAGGTACTGCGGCACGATCTTGGTGAAGGTCGGGATCATCATCGCCGCCAGCACGAGCATCAGCAGCAGCGAGCGTCCGCGGAACGGCAGCCGGGCCAGCGCGTAGCCGGCCATCGCCGCGAGCGCCACGTTGATCGCGGTGTGGGTCACGGCGATCACGAGGCTGTTGCGGAAGTACGTGCCGAACGGCGCGAACTGCAGCGCGTCCGGGTAGTTGACCCACTGCCACACCGACGGCAGGACCGTGGGCGGGTAGGCCATGACCTCCGCGTGCGACTTCAACGAGGTCAGCACCATCCACACGAACGGCGCCACCATCAGCAGCGACAGCACGACCAGCGCGGCGTGCAGAACGACCCGCCCGGGCCGGGGCGCACCCCCCATCCGCCCCGGCCCGGGCGCCCCCGACGCAGGCGCCACCGGTTCGGCCGACGTGCCCTCAGGCAACATCGTCCCTCCCGGTGAACCGCCTGCCGATGATCGTCAGCACCAGCAGGAAGACGAAGAGCACCACGCTCTGCGCGCTCGCCGTGCTCATGTCGAAACGCTGGAACGCCGACTTGTAGATCTCGTAGGTCATCACGGTGGTCGCGTTGGCCGGGCCGCCCTCCGGCGTCAGCACGTAGAACTGCTCGAACACCTGGAACGAGTCGATCAGCGAGACGACCAGGACGAAGAAGGTGGCGGGCCCGAGCAGCGGCAGCGTGATCGCGAAGAAGCGGCGGACGGGCCCCGCGCCGTCGATCTCGGCGGCCTCGTACAGGTCGTGCGGGACGCCCTGCAGCGCGGCGAGGTAGATGACCATCTTGAGCCCGATGCCCTTCCAGACGCTCATCAGGATCACCGAGGTCATGGCCCACGCCGGGTCGGAGACCCACGCCGGGCCGCGCACCCCGAACCACGACAGCACCCAGTTGAACAGGCCGATGTTCGGCTCGAACATCCACATCCAGACCAGCGCGATCGCGACGGTCGCGGTGATGTGCGGCATGAACACGGCGGTGCGGTACCAGGCCCGGGCCCGCATCCTGGTGTTGAGCAGCACGGCGATCACCACGGCGACCGCCATCGCCACGGGCACCGTGAAGAACGTGTAGACGACGGTGTTCCAGATCGCCTTCCACCACACCGGGTCGCGGAAGATCGCGACGAAGTTGTCCAGGCCGGCCCAGGTCATGGTGCCGGCGAGGATGTCGTAGTGGGTGAAGGCGAGCACGAAGGTCGCGACCGTGGGGATGCCGATCCACCACGCCAGGTGCACCACGGCCGGGGCGAGCATGAGGTATGCCGCCCGCCGGCGCTCGCGCCCGAACGGGCGCTGACGCCGGTGCGCCCCGGCCGCCACGCGGGCGGCCGGGGGTGCCGTGGTCGGAGCCGCCATCGCTCAGCTTCCGGCCAGCGCGGCCGACGCCTCGGCCGCCAGGTCGTCGAGGGCCTGCTTCGGGGTCTTCTGGCCCAGCATCGCGCTCTCGACCGCCGGCTTGAACTTGTCGCGGATGTCGAGCCACTGCGGCACGCCGCCCTCGGAGTGCACGCTGTCGAAGTGCTGCATGGCGAACTGGATCGCCTTGTTCTGCTGCACGAAGTCCGAGGACTCGAGGGACTTCAGCCCCGGGATGTTGCCGCGCTGCTGGTTCGCGGCGAGCGCCGGACCCTCGGACGCCATGAACTCGGCCAGGGCCTTCGCGGCCGCCGGGTGCTTGCTCTGCGCCGCGACCGTGGCGAGGGTGCCGCCCTGGAACACGGCGGGGCGCTCGTCCTGGATCACGAAGAACCCGAGCTTGTCCTGCGCGATCAGGTCGGGGTTCTCCTTCTGGATCGCGGTCCAGAAGTTGTGGTGCCCGACCATCATCGCGACGCGGCCCTGCGCCATCACGTTGCCGGTCTTCGAGTTGGGCTCGGCCCACCCGATGTCCTCGCTGCGGTCGACCTGGATGACATCGGTCATCGTCTGCAGCGCCTCGACCCCCGCGGGCGAGTTGAACGCCGGTGCGCCGTCCGGGCCGAAGAGCTCGCCGCCCGCGGCCCAGAGCATGGTGAGGAACTCCTGGCGCGGGTCGATGCCGAGCACGTCCAGCCCGGCGACCGCGAGCGTCCCGTCGGGGTTGCGCTGGGTGAGCCGCTTGCCGTAGTCGCGCAGCTGTCCGAAGTTCTTCGGCGGCTCGGTGATCCCGGCCTGCGCGAACAGGTCCTTGCGGTAGAGGCCGATCCGGGTGTCCATCATGATCGGCAGGCCGTAGACCTTGTCCTGGTAGAGACCCGGGGACAGGGCGCCCTCGTAGTACTGCGACGCCAGCTGGGCCGGGTCCTTCTGCAGGTCGGCCAGCACGCCCTTCTCCGCGAACGGCGGGATCCAGCCGGCGCCCATCAGCATCACGTCGTAGGGCTGGCCGCTCGCGATCGACGTGGTGAGCTTCTCGTTGAGCTTGCTGTAGGACGTGTAGTCCGGCTTGACGGTGATGTCGGGGTACTGCTGCTTGAACGCGGCGAGCTGCTGCTCCAGGACCGCGTGGCCGTCGGCTTCCTCGAAGATCGGCGTGAGCATGGTGATCTCGCCACTCTCGGCACCGTCGCCACCGCCGCCCGGCGCGGGCCCCCCGCACGCGGCGAGGGCCACGAGGCCGGCCGCCGCGACCGCCACGGTCCGCAGGACCGACCGGTGTCGGATGGTCATCTCTGAGCTCCCCTCCACTGCGATGTGGATCGGCCGGATGGGTGGCGCTCACCACTGCAACGTTGCACCATTGCAACGATGCACCAAACTAGGTGCGCCATCATGCCCTGTCAACGATCGACATCGGGCGGGGATGTGGACAGTCGAGGAGGCGCGGTGAGTGTCACGATCCACCAGGTCGCCGCGGAAGCAGGCGTCTCGCCGAGCACGGTGTCGAACGTGCTCAACGGCCGGTCGGACCGGATGCTGCCCCAGACCCGCGAGCGCGTGGAGGAGGCTATCGCCCGGCTCGGCTACCGCCCCAACGGCCCGGCCCGGTCGCTGCGCACCGGCCGCTCCCAGGCGCTCGGGCTGGTGGTCCCGTCGGTGGCCAACCCGTTCTGGGGCACGTTCGCGCGCCACCTGGAGGCGGCGGCACTGCAGGCGGGCCAACGGGTGCTGCTGTGCAACAGCGAGCGCGACCCCGCCCGGGAGCGCGACTACCTCGAGGAGCTGTGGGCCGACGGCGTCCGCGGCGTCGTGCTCTGCTCGTCGCTGCCGTCGCTGGACCACGTGCGCCCGCTCGTCGAGCAGGGGCTCACCCTCGTCGCCTTCGACCGCACGGCCCAGGCCGGCGACCCGGCGTCGCTCGTGAACATCAGCGTCGACAACGCCGTCGGGGCCGAGCTCGCCACCCGGCACCTGCTGCAGCTCGGCCACCGCAGGCTCGCCTTCGTCTCCGGCTCGCTGCGCAGCGTGAACCGCCGCGCCCGGTTCCGCGGGTTCGAGGCCGCCCTCGAGGAGTTCGGCCTCACCGCCGACGACACCCTCGTCTGGTCCGGCGCCGCGGACCACGACTACGGCGACCTCGACTTCCCCGACCTCGGCCGCTCCGCCGCCCGCGAGCTGCTCGGCACCGGCCGCCCGCCCACCGCCATCGTCGCGATCAACGACATGTGCGCGCTCGGCATCATCGCCGGCGCGCGCGACGCGGGCCTGCAGGTGGGCACGGACCTGTCCGTGGTCGGCTTCGACGACATCGTGCTCGCCGACCTCGCCTCCCCGCCCCTCACCACCATCCGCCAGCCGCTCCCCGCGATGGCCGACGCCGCGTTCGCCCACCTGCGCGCCGGCGTCGACCGGAACGGCGGGGCGGCCAACGGCAGTGCGACCAACGGCAGCGCGACCAACGGCAGTGCGACCAACGGGAGCGCGGCGGGCGGGAGCGCGGCGGGCGGCGGCTCCCTGCTCTTGCGCCCCGAGCTGGTGGTGCGCAGCTCCACCGGTCCGGCCCCGCGCGCCTGAGCCCCGGCCCCTCGTGAGTGGATACGAGTGCTGGAACACTCCTATCCACTCACGGGGCAGAGGGGGTCAGCCTCGTCGCGACCTCGTTCGCCGCCGCGACCACCTCCGCGACCGCGGGGTGCAGCAGCCGCCCGTCCCGCTTCACCACCCGGCCCGCGACCAGCACGGTGTCGACGAGGCCCGGGTGCGCGTTCACCGCCAGGCCCACCGGGTCGTGCCCGCCCGCGGCGCCCACGGCGTCGGTGCGGAGCAGGACGATGTCGGCCTGCGCGCCCGGGCGCAGGGAACCGATGCGGTCCGCCATCCCCAGCGCCGTGGCGCCACCGAGCGTCGCGGCCGCCACGACGTCGGCCATCGGCACCCGCTCCCCGCCGGACGCGTCCACGCTGAGCAGCGCGGCGCGCATCACCGAGAACATGTCGCCGGGCACGGTGGTGACGACGTCGACGCCCAGGCCGGTGGGCACGCCGCGCGCCCGGGCCCGGCCCAGTACCGGTGCCCCGTGTCCCATCCGCGCCTCGACGGCCGGGGTGATCGACAGGGCGCCCCCGGTGCCGGCGATCAGGCCCAGCTCGTCGTCGGGCAGCGAGTTCCCGTGCACGTACAGGGTGCCCGGCGCGACGATGCCCAGCTCCCGCAGCAGCGCGACCGGACGCGGAACCTCGGGACTCGCGCCGATGTGCACCGCGACCCGCAGGCCCAGCTCGCGCGCGAGGTTCCAGTCGGCGACCGCTTCCTCCACGCCCCCGTGCGTCGGGCCGAGTGCGGCCAGCATCATCGTCACCAGGCCGTCGTCGCCGGGCAGTACCTCCTGCCGCACGCGCCGCACGTCGCCCGGCCGCCACGGCTGCGGCTCCGAGAGGACCGGCCGTCCGTACCCGAACACCGCCCGCACGCCCGCGGCCTGCAGCCCCTCCACGACGGCGGCGGCGTGCTCGGGTGTGAAGGCGATGTGCGCGTGGTCCTGCACGGTCGTGACGCCCGCGTCGAGGCACTCCAGGCCGGTGAGCAGGCTGGCCGTCGCGACGTCGTCCGGTCCCAGGGCCCGCGCGAGCCGGCCGGCGACCCGTTCCAGGTAGCCGCCCAGGTCGACGTCGAGGGCGCTGGCCCGCAGCACGGACTGCCAGCCGTGGCGGTGGGTGTCCACGAAACCCGGGAGCACGATCCGCTGCCGGGCGTCGACCACGTCGGCCCCCGGCACCACGAGCCCGGGGCCCACGGCGGCGATCCGGCCGTCGACCACGTGCACGTCGGTGTCGCGCAGGACCACCGGATGCGGACGCATGTCGATGACGCACCCGCCTCTGACGAGGAGCTCGGCCATTCTCATCCCCCTCTTTGAGTAGCTTTCCGTAAAGCTATACCATAAGAAGATGGTGCGCTTCACCGATCCCGCCGACGAGCTCATCGCGGCCTGGCAGTCCGAGCTCCCCGACGTGCTCGGCCCGGAGACCGAGCTGGTCAAACGGGTCACCCTCCTCGCGAGGACCCTCGGCGACGCCGTCGACGCCGAGCTGCCCGACCTCGGCCTCACCCCCGCCGAGTTCGACGTCCTCGCGGCGCTCCGCCGGGCCGGCAAGCCCTACGCCTGCCGGCCGAACGACCTCACCCGCGCCCTGCTGCTGTCCTCCGGCGGCACGAGCAACGTGGTCAACCGCCTCGCCGCCCGCGGCCTCGTCGCCCGCATGCCCGATCCGGACGACCGCCGCGGCACGCTCGTGGCCCTCACCGCCGACGGTGTGGCGCTCGCCGAGGAGGCCGTGCGCACGAGCACCGCCTCCCACGCCGCCGTGCTCTCCGCCGTCCCCGAGCCGGTGCTCGCCGCCGCCGCGGCCGCGTTGCGCGAGGTGTTCGCCGCGGTCGGCACGATCCGCCGGCCGGGGGCGCCGGCCGCGCGCAGGCCCCGCCGGCCGGGCCCGGGGTGACGGAGTCGCTAGCCTCTCCCGGGTGCAGGTCGACCACGACGCAGGGCGCACCGCGTTCCTCGACGGGCTGCACGCGCTGCGGGTCGTGGCCGACGGGCTCGACGACGACCAACTGCTCGCCACCAGCCGCTGCCGGGGCTGGACCGTGGGCGACGTGCTCGTCCACGTGCACCTGGGCCTGCACGAGATGCTGCTCGGCGTCGTCAGCCCCACCGACCGTTGCCCCGACACCGATGCCGCGAGCTACTGGAGCGCCCCGGCCGGGCCCCAGCCCGCGGCCGGCCCCGTGGGTCACGTGCGGTTCGTCCGCACGATGGGCGGGGCCTACCGGTGCCCCACCGGGATCGTGGCGCACCTGCGCCCCACCGCCGACGCCCTCGTCGCGGCCGTCGACGCGCTGCCCGACGGCGCCGTCGCGATCCAGGGCCGCACCATGCGCACCGGGGACTTCCTGGCCACCTGGGCGCTCGAGCTCGCCGTCCACCACCTGGACCTCGGCGTCGAGCTCACCCTCGAACCCCCCGCCCCGGCCGCCCTGACCGCGGCCCGGGCCGTCGTGGAGGAGCTCGCCGGCGGCCGGCTCCCCTGGGACGACGAGACGACGGTGCTGATCGGCACCGGCCGCGTGCGGCCCGACGAGGAACAGTCGGCAGGGGCCGGCCTGCTCGCCGCCCGACTGCCCGTCCTCGGTTGAAAGTCGCGGCGGGCGAGAACGCGGCCCCGCGGGGCCGTTCTCCGACTGCGGCCTCACGCCTTCGCGGCTACCGTCATGGGGTGTGCGGGGGCGTCTGATCCTTCGATGCGTCGGGCTGCTGCTCGGCCTCTGCCTGCTCGCCGGCGTGCTCGTCGCCGGCGTGTCCTATCCGCTCGCCGCCGGCGCCGGAATGGCCGCCAACCAGGCCAGCGACAGCCTCAGCGGCCTGTCCACCGAACTCATCGACGGCGCGCTCCCGCAGACCACCACCGTCACCGACAGCCGCGGCACCCCGATCGCCCACCTGTTCGCGCAGGACCGCGAGCTCGTCACGGCCGACCAGGTGGCGCCGGCGATGATCGCCGCGCTGATCGCGGTGGAGGACCGCCGCTTCTTCGAACACGGCGGCGTCGACTGGGCCGGCACCTTACGGGCCGTGCTCGCCAACACCGCGTCGGGCGACATCGAGCAGGGCGCCTCCACCCTCACCCAGCAGTACGTCAAGAACTACACGCTCTACGTGCTGGCCGGGAGCGAGACCGAGCGGCTGCAGGCCGTCGAGCAGACGCCCGCGCGCAAGCTGCGCGAGGTGCAGATCGCGATGCAGCTGGAGCAGCAGCTCACGAAGAAGGAGATCCTCACCCGCTACCTCAACACCGTGTTCTGGGGCAACGGCGCGTACGGCATCGCCGCCGCGGCCCGCACGTACTTCGGGGTGACGCCCGACGAGCTCACGATCCCGCAGGCCGCACTGCTCGCCGGGATGGTGCGCAGCACCAGCGGGTTCGACCCGGCGCGCCACCCGGAGGCCGCGCACGAGCGGCGCGACCTCGTGATCCGGCTCATGCAGGAGCAGGGCATGATCGACGACGAGCAGGCGCAGGCGGCGCTCGCCAGCCCGCTCGGGGTGGTCTCGCCGCTCGACACCCTGCCGAACGGTTGCATCGGCGCCGGCGACGACGGCTTCTTCTGCAGCTACCTGCTCCACTACCTGGCCGCGGCCGGGATCTCCCGCACCCAGCTCGAGCGTGGCGGCTACACCATTCGCACCACCCTCGACCCGGACGCGATGGCCGCCATGACCGCTTCGCTGAAGGCTCAGGTGCCCCCCGACTCGCCCGACGCGGCCAACGTCATGTCGATCGTGCAGCCCGGCGCCGACGCGCACCGCGTGCTGGCCATGGGGTCCAGCCGCGTCTTCGGCCTCGACGCCGCGGCGCACGAGACCAGCTACGGGCTGCCGTACGAGCCGGTGAACCTCGGCGCGGGCTCGACCTACAAGATCTTCACCGCGGCCACGGCGCTGGAGAAGGGCCTGGGCATCAACACCCAGATCGAGGTTCCGCCCGGCGGGTACGCCTCGCCGATCTACCGGGACGGCGCCGGCCGCCCCATCCCCGTGGAGAACGCCGGTAGCTACCCCCCGCGGCTCTCGCTCACCGACGCGCTGGCGCAGTCGCCGAACACCGCGTTCATCAGGCTGGAGGAGTTCACCGGCGTCCCGCCCGTCGTCGACATGGCGGTGCGGCTGGGCATGCGTTCGCTCGCCACCACCCCGTTCGTCGACCCGGCCACCGGACGCCCCACCGACCGCTCGATCGCCGAGGTCACCAAGGCCCAGAACCAGGCGTCCTTCACCCTCGGCGTCACCCCCACCAGCGTCTTGGAGCTGGCGAACGTCGGCGCCACGCTCGCCAGCAGCGGCAGGTGGTGCCCGCCCACGCCCATCGAATCGATCACCGACGCCGCCGGCAACGCCGTGCCCGTGCCGGAGGCGGCGTGCGAGCAGGTCGTCGAGCCCGGGCTGGCCGACACGCTGCTCACCGGGCTGTCCAAGGACGACCAGCCGGGCGGCACGGCCGGCGGCGCCGCCGGCCAGTTCGGCTGGACCCGGCCCATGGCCGGCAAGACCGGCACCACCCAGGTGCACCAGTCCGCCGCGTTCTTCGGGGTGGTGCCGCAGATGGCCGGCGCGGTGATCACGTTCGACAACTCGTCCAACCCCCGGCCGCTCTGCGACGGCCCCGGCGCCCCGTTCGCCTGCCGCAGCGGCAACATCTTCGGCGGCAAGACGCCGGCCCAGACCTGGTTCGGCACCATGACGCCCCTGCTCGCCGGGCAGCCGTTCGAGCCGCTGCCGCCCACCGACCCGCGCTACCTCGAGGGCGGTGCGGCCGCCCGCGTCCCCGACGTCATCGGGCGCACGGAGGCCGACGCCAGGGCCCGGCTGGACCGGGCCGGCTTCCCGGTCAAGAGCGGCACGGTCGACAGCGCGGCACCGGCCGGCACCGTCATCGGGCAGTCCCCGCGGGGCACGGCGCTGCCGGAGGAGACCGTGGTGCTGCAGATCAGCAGCGGATCGGTTCCGCCGCCGCCCCCGCCGCCGGGCGCGGGCTGATCCCCTACGGGTGTTCCCGTACGACGGGGGGCGTAGGGGAACTACCTCCGCCGAGCCGACGCGCCGGCCCCGCGTGCGGGCCAGCATCGAGGGCATGACGACACCTTCGAACCCCACCGGTATCCGCGCCTCCGACGCCGAGCGCGAGGCGGTCGCCGAGCGCCTGCGCGAGGCCGCCAGCGCCGGGCTCCTCACCATCGCCGAGGCCGACGAGCGCCAGGGCGCCGCCTACGCCGCCGTCACCCGTGACGAGCTCGTGCCGCTCACGGTGGACCTGCCCACAGCGGAGCAGACCAGGCCGGACCGGCCCATCGCACCCGGGCGGCGCGGTCCGCTCACCACCGGAGCCCGCAGGCGGCTCGCGGTCCACGTCGCGATCGTCGGCTTCCTCGCCGTGTTCCTCGTGACGCGGTGGGCGATGGACCCCGCGCCCTGGTTCTGGCCGGTGTGGCCGATGTTCTGGCTCGGCCTCAGCGTGCTGGTCCACCGCCGCTTCGCAACGCGAACGCCACCCGATGCGGCCGCGGCCTGACGAGCTCGCACACCAACTTCGGCGCTCGCACACCAACTGCAGTTCATGTGCGGGCACCAGAGTTGGTGTGTGAGGGGCTGGGAGGGGCGCTCGCGACCAGTAGGCGGGCGCCCGCCGGTCCGGACCGGAGGGGCAGGTACGTCTCGTCCGCCGGCTCCGCCCACGCCGTCCGGCGCGCCCGGACCGGCTCGCCCGCCACCGCCGCGTCCCCCTCGATCACGAGGGCGAACGCGCGGTCGGCCGCCGGAACGGGCAGGTCGAGCGCGGCGCCAGGGGCCAGCACGACGAGCACGACCTGCGCCGGGGCGGCAGGCCGCGCGAGGCCGCGAACCCCCTCCACCGTGCCGGCGAGCACGTCCACCTCCGCACCCGGCAGCGCGATCCGCGGACGATCCGCGGCGCGCAGCTGCTGATGTCCCGGCAGCGCCTCCCGCGCGTCCGCGGGCAGCTCCAGCCACAGCTGCAGCACGTGGGCGTGCGATCCCGGGGCGGCGACCTCCCGGTGCACGATGCCGCGACCCGCGGTCATCCACTGCGCGTCGCCGGCCTCCAGCACGCCGGCGCCGCCCGCGTCGTCGTCGTGTTCCAGCGCACCGTCCAGGACGACCGTGACCGTCTCGATGCCGCGGTGCGGGTGCCACTCGAAGCCCGGCACCGAGATCCGGTCCTCCGACAGCACCAGGAACGGGGCCGTGCGCGGGTCGCCGGGCCGCACGTGCAGCCACTTGTCGTCGACCTCGGCGTCCGGGCCGGTGTGCAGGGCCTCCTCGACCCGGTCGATGCGGCGCACCTCGGGACACTAGCTCAGCCGATCAGCTTCCCGGCCTGCTGGATGACCGTGAGCACCGCGAGCACGCCGAACAGGAGCACCGACCACACCAGCGCACCGACCCGGAACCCGCGGATCCGGATCGCCGCCGGCAGCATCTTCTTGTTGATCACGATCAGCAGGCCGGAGTAGATGAACATCATCACCCCGCCCACGCAGGCCGAGATCACGGCCAGGACGATGGGCTGGGAGAAGCCGGCCGCGATCACGATGATCCCGATCACCGCGAGCCCCCACACCAGCCCGGCGTAGAGCTTGCTCTCCGAGGTGTCGGGGAAGTACACCGTCTTCAGCACGTCGGCGGCCAGCCGGCTGGTGTAGTCGACGATGCCCAGCGCCGCGGCGAACAGCGACACCGCCCCGATGACCCAGAAGAAGTACCCGAACCAGGTGCCGACCCGGTCCATCAGCACGTTCCCCTCGATCTTCAGGAACGAGATGTCGTTCGTGACGTCGGGGTGGCCGAACACCGTCGCGTAGGCCAGCAGCGACATGAACACGATCGACAGGAACGAGATCAGCACGAACGTCCAGAGCTGCTCGCGGTTGGCGAAGCGCCACCAGCCGCGCCAGTGCTCGAGGTTCTGGTCGGTGGGTGTGAAGACGAACCCGACGCGGCCGCGGGCCTCGGGCTCCCCGGTCAGCGGCGACGCGATCTTCGGCACGTAGGTGCCCATGCCGAAGCCCTTGTCCCGGATCCAGTTGCTCTGCACGAGGTTCTGCCCACCGCCCGCACCGGCGAACGCGAGCGCACCCATCAGCGTGGCGAACCCGAGCTCCGCGGCGGGGAACTGCGCCTCGGTGACGATCTTCGGCACGTCGGCCCACGCCGCGCCGACGGCGAGCGCCGCCCCGACGACGAGCAGCAGCACGACGGCCGCCACCTTCACCATCTGCGCCCGTTCCAGCGCGTTGTAGACCACCGGGGCGAGGGTCAGGATCGCCCCGACCAGGACCAGCAGCACGATCGCGATGATCGACGGGCTGCCCCCGAAGAGGTAGCTGAACAGCGTGCCCGAGCTCGTCACCCACGCCGGCCACAGGTTCGCGAAGTAGGCGAGGACCGCGAACACCAGGCCCCAGTGCCGCCACAGCCTGCTGAACCCGGTGATCGCGGTCTCGCCCGTGGCGAGGGTGTAGCGCTCGATCTCCATGTTCAGGAAGTACTGGGTGATCAGCCCCAGCAGCGCGGCCCAGACGAAGCCCAGCCCGATCTGGGAGGCGATGTAGGGGAACAGGATGAACTCGCCGCTCGCCAGCCCGACCCCGGCGGCGATGATGCCGGGGCCGACGTACCGCCACTGGTTCACCGGCGGGGCGGGCAGCTCACGCACCTGCGGTGGGGGCAGGTACTTCGTGGGGAACAGCGTCGACGGGTCGGCGGACATGGACGTGCCTTTCGTAGTTCAGTGATCGTTCGGGGAGCCCGGGCCTCAGCGCTGCACGTCCTCTCCCGCATCGAGCAGGGACAGCTCGTGCGGGCGGGGGGACGCCTCCCAGTCGCCGGGCACGGTCACGGCGAGCGCCCCGGTGACGGCCGCCGTGCGCAGGCCCTCGTCCGGGTCGCGGCCGGTGAGCCGGCACGCGAGGTAGCCGGCGACGAAGGCGTCGCCCGCGCCCACGCTGTCGACGGCGTGCACGGGGACCGCCGGGACGTCGATCGAGCGGCCGTCGATCAACGCGGTGGCGCCGCGCCGGCCACATTTGATCATGACCTCGCGGGGTCCCAGCTCGGCCAGCGCGGCCGCCAGCTTCTCGGGGCCGGTGGCCCCGTCGACCTCCAGCGCGATGCGCGCCTCGTCGTCGCCGGCGAAGAGCATGTCCGCGCCCGCGGCGAGCTCCCGGAACACCGGAGCCGCGGTGGCGGGGTCCCACAGCCGGGACCGGTAGTTGAGGTCCACCGACACCGGCACGCCCGCGGCGCGGGCCCGGCCGAGCGCCTCCCGCACGGCCGCGGCCGGGCCCTCCCCCAGCGCCGGCGTGATGCCGGTCAGGTGCAGCACCCCGGCACCCTCGACGATCCCGGCCGGCACGTCCGCAGGCTGCAGGTGCGAGCCGGCGCTGCCGTGGCGGTAGTACGTCACGTTCTGCACGGAGCCGGTGCGGCGCTCGCGGAGCATGAGCGCGGTCGGCGCGTCGTCACGGTGCACGACGGCCTGGACCCGCTCGGCGAGCAGGTTCCGCTCGATGAGGTCACCGATCGGGTCGCGGCCCAGCCGCCCGACCCAGGTGGCCGCGACGCCGAGCCGGGAGACGCCGATGGCGACGTTGGACTCCGCGCCGCCCATGGACAGCCGCATCCCCCTGGTGAGGGAGAGCGGGCCGACGTCCTCGGCGACGAGCAGCCCGAGCGTCTCGCCGAGGGTGACCAGCCCGGTGCCGGTCATGAACGGGCCGCCGCGAGCGCCGCCGCCGCCCGCTCGGCGAGAGCGGTGAGGTCCCCGTCCGGCGAGAGCGCGTCGCCGATCAGCGGCGAGCCCATGCCCACGGCCACCGCCCCCGCCGCCAGCCACCCGCCGACCGAGGCGATGTCGACGCCACCGGTGGGCACCACCGGGATGTCCGGCAGCGGGGCGCGCACGTCCTTGAGGTAGCCGGGGCCCAGGTGCCCGGCCGGGAACAGCTTCACCGCGCTCGCGCCGGCCTTCCACGCCGCGGCGATCTCGGTGGGGGTGAACGCGCCCGGGTAGCTCGCGATGCGGTGGCGCAGCGCCGCGGCGATCACCTCCGGCTCCACGGACGGGGACACGACGAACCGCGCGCCCGCGGCCACCGAGGAATCGACGTCCGCGGCGGTCAGCACGGTGCCGACACCGACCTCCACCTCGGCCGGGACGCGGGCCGCGAGCCGCTCGACGACGTCGAGGGCGCCCTTGGTCGTGAGCGTCAGCTCCAGGCTGCGCACGCCGGCCTCGACGAGGACGTCGACCACGGCCTCGGCGCGGTCGGCGTTCTCCGCCCGCAGGATCGCGACGACGCGGGTGGCGGCGAGCGCGGCACCCACCGGAACGCGATCATGATCGGGTGCGCTGAATCCGGTCACAGGCGGTCGTCCCCCTTCCGCGGGCGCCGGAAACGGGGTTCCCGCGGCGGCACCAGCGACGTTTTACGTAGTGGAATGAAGTTTCACCAAGCTCGCGCCATGATGGCCGCCCCGAGGCGGGACGACAAGCGGCCGGCGCGCCGCTATTCATGATCGGCCACCGTGATCTCCGACTCGCACCGCTGTCCGGACCGGTCACCCGAAGCGTCCGGCCCCGTTCGCCCCCGCGTCACCCGGCCGTGCCGGCACGGGCACCCGCACGGCCCAGGCTCGCTGCCGACCGTGACCGGCGGGCCCGAGGAGCTGCCCCGATGATCTCAACACTTCGCCGCGCCGCCGTCGCGTGCGCGGCCCTGCTCGCGCTCACCGCGTGCGGTGAGAGCGCCGTCGGCTCCCCCGCCGGTGCGGACGCCGGCAGTGACGCGCTGGTGTTCGCCGCCGTCCCGTCGGAGGAGTCGACCTCGCTGCAGCAGAGCTACGCGGCCGTCATCGCGATGCTGGAGCGCGAGACCGGCACGAAGGTCGAGTTCCAGAACGCCACCGACTACGCCGCCGTCATCGAGGGCATGCGCGCCGGTCAGATCGACGTCGCGATGTTCGGCCCGTTCTCCTACGTGCTGGCCAAGGGCCAGGACCCGGGCATCACGCCGATCGCGTCGGTCGTGGACGCCCCCGGCGAAGAGCCGGGCTACCAGTCCTACGGGATCACCGCCGCGAACTCCGACATCACCGACCTCGCCGGGTACGCCGGCCGCACCGTCTGCTTCGTCGACCCGAACTCCACCTCCGGCTACCTCTACCCCACCGCGGGCCTGATCGAGGCGGGCGTCGACCCGGCCAAGGGGATCACGCCGGTGTTCGCCGGCGGGCACGACGCGTCGGCCCTCGCGGTGGCCAGCGGTCAGTGCGACGCCGGCTTCGCCTACGACACGATCGTCGACAAGCAGCTCATCGACTCCGGGCAGCTGCAGGCGGGGCAGCTGCGCGTCGTGTGGCGCTCGGAGATGATCGCCGGTTCCCCGGTGGCCGTGTCGAGCCACGTCGACCCGCAGCGCCGCCAGGTGATCGCCGACGCGTTCGCGCAGAAGGCGAACGTCGACTACCTCACCGCGAACGGGTTCTGCGCCACTGCGGCCGACTGCGAGGTCGGCGAGGAGGGCGGCTGGGGCTACGTCGCGGTGGACGACGCGCTCTACAACGGGGTGCGTCGGGTCTGCGACGTCACGAAGGCCGAGTCGTGCACGAGCCTGAGCTGAGCGGCGCGACGATGACGCACGCACCGGAAGCGGTCGTCGAGCTCACCGGCGTCCACAAACGGTTCGGCCCGGGCGTCCACGCCCTCGACGACGTCTCCCTCACCGTGCACGCGGGGGAGGTCGTCGTGCTGCTCGGCGCGTCGGGCTCGGGCAAGTCGACGCTCCTGCGGCACGTGAACGGCCTGCACCGCCCGTCGGACGGCACGGTCCGGGTGCTGGGCACCGACGCCGGCACGGCCGGCGGGGCCGCGCTGCGGGGCCTGCGGCGACGCGTCGGCATGGTGTTCCAGCAGTTCCACCTCGTGGGCAGCCTGACGGTGCTGGAGAACGCCTGCACCGGCGCGCTGGGCACGCTGCGTGGCCCGCGGCTCGGGTTGCCGACCTACCCGCGGCGCGTGCGCGCTGCCGCGCTGGAGCAGTTGGACCGGGTCGGGCTGGCCGACCAGCGCTTCCAGCGCGCCGACACCCTCTCCGGCGGGCAGCAGCAGCGGGTGGCCGTCGCCAGGGCGCTGCTGCAGCGGCCACGGATCCTGCTCGCCGACGAGCCCGTGGCCTCGCTCGACCCGGAGTCGGCCGCGCAGGTGCTCCGGCTCGTCGCCACGCTCGCCCGCGAGGACCGGCTCACGGTGCTGTGCAGCCTGCACCAGGTGGACCTGGCGCTCGCGCTCGGCGAGCGGGTGGTCGGCCTGCGCGCGGGCCAGGTGGTACTCGACCGGCCGGTGGCCGGGCTGGACCACGACACGGCCATGGCGGTGTACGCGCCCCGGACGCCCGCCGCGGTCCCGGTGCTCACCCGGTGACGGATACCGGCACCCTCGCCCGGCCCTCGCGCACCGGCACGGCCGCCGTGCTGGTGCTGCTCGGGCTGCTCGGCGCGGCCATCTGGTCGGTGGGCGAGCTGCGGCTCAACGTCGCCACCCTCGTCGACAGCGCGGGCAACGCCGCGGACTTCCTGTCCCGCACGGTGCCGCTGGACTTCCCGCCGCTGCACGAGGTGCTCGCGCTGTGCGGCCAGACCCTCGCCATCGTCGTCTGCGCGACCCTGCTCTCGGTGCTGCTCAGCGTGCCGGTCGCGGTGCTCGCCGCGGGCAACACCAGCCCGGGACCCGCTGCCCGCTACGGCGCCCGCGCGCTGGTCGTCGTCGCACGCGCCGTGCCCGACGTGGTGCTCGCGATCGTGTTCTTCCGCCTCTTCGGCCTCGGCGCCGCCGCGGGCGTGCTCGCGATGGGGCTCCACTCGGTGGGCATGGTCGCCAAGCTGTACGCCGACGCCATCGAGCAGGTCGACGAGGGCCCGCGCACCGCCGCGCGGTCCGCGGGTGCGGGACGGCTGCAGGAGCTGGTGACCGGGGTGCTGCCCGGGGTGCTGCCGGCGTTCGTCGCGACCGCCCTGCACCGGTTCGACATCAACCTGCGCATCTCCGTGGTGCTCGGGTTCGTGGGCGTCGGGGGCCTCGGCTTCGAGATCGCGAATGCCCTGCGCAGGCTCGACTACCAGCGCGGCATGGCGCTCGCGCTCATCGTGCTCGGCCTCTGCGTGACGGTCGAGCTGATCTCGGGCGCGGTGCGCCGGGCACTGCTGCTGAACACGACCGGCCGCGCGCCGACGCCCCCGCCGGCCGGCCGGCTCACCCCGCCGTGGACGGCCCCGCGGGTCCGCGCCGCCGCTTACGCGGGCGCGACCGTGGCCGTGATCGCCCTCTCGGTGCCCGTGGCGGGCCTCTCCCCCGCGCAGCTCGTCACCGGCGCCGGGCAGCTGCCCACGACGCTGGGCCTGTTCTGGCCGCCGAGCACCGGCGGGATCCTCCCCGACCTGCTCGCGGAGCTCGCCGTCACCGTGCAGATCGCGCTCGCGGCGACGCTCCTCGGGGCCCTGCTCGCGCTGCCGGTGGGCGCCATGGCCGCCCGCAACGTCGCGCCGGCGCCCGGCGTGGCCGCCGCGTTCCGGGGCGTCATCGTGGTGGTCCGCGGGATCCCGGAGCTGATCATCGCCATCGTGTTCGTCGTGATCACCGGGCTCGGCCCGGTGGCCGGGGCGCTGGCGCTCGCGATCGGCGCGGTCGGCCTGCTGGGCAAGCTCGTGGCCGACTCCCTGGAGGAGACCGACGTGCGCGTGCAGGAGGCCGTGCGGGCCACCGGCGCGTCCCGCCTGCAGGTCCTCACGGCGGTGACGCTCCCCCAGGCCGCGCCCGCGATCGTGGCGCACCTGCTCTACCAGCTCGACGTCGCCATCCGCTCCGCGACGCTCCTGGGCATCGTGGGGGCGGGCGGGATCGGGTTCTACCTGCTCAACGCGTCGCGCGTCATGGAGTTCGGGGTGGTCACGACGATCATGGTGCTGGTCTTCGCCACGGTCATGGCGGTCGAGCTGCTCGCGCTGTGGCTGCGCCGCGCGGTCCGCTAGCCCTCGGCGCGCGGCCGCGTCCCAGCCCCATGATCGGCGATCGGGCGCGTTCCCGTGCGAGATTCGCCCGTTTTCGCGCCGAAGCGCTGATCATGCTCGCGAGACCGGCCGGGCCGTCGGGGGCAACCGGCTCAGAGCAGGGGGACGACGACCAGCCCGACCGCGACCGTCACGTCCAGGGCACCGCACCACTCGGCGTAGGAGCGGGAGACCGTGCGCTCCTTCGCCATGTGCACGAAGTCCCAGATCCCGTGGGCGAGCATGCCGGCGGCGACGAGGTAGCGGCCGACGTCGGGGTGGATCGCCAGCCCGGCCGCCGCGACCGCGGCGAACCCGGCCAGCCCTGCGAGCTGCACGCGGAAGTCGTGTTCGCGGTGCCGGCCGTGGCTCGCGCCCCAGACCGTCGCGCCGAGGGCGGCGGCGAGGATCACGACGGCCGGCTCGACCGCGTCCTGCATGCGGAGCAGGACGAACCCGCCGCCGAGGACGGCGAGGGCCGGCCAGCTGGCGTGCTGCCGGCGCAGGACCGCCAGCACGACGTAGAGCAAGGGCATGAGCATCAGCAACCGCGCGTAGCCGTGGGTGGTCGCGTCGGTCACCTCGGCGAAGAACACGTCGGCGCCGAGGGCGAACCCGAGAGCGGTCGGCCAGCGCCGGGCCACGGCCGCCACGGTGCGCCCCACCGGGCGCGACTCGATCGTCGTCATGTCCCCAGGTTCGGCCGGAGCGGACGCGAACGGCAGGTGCGTGCCGTCACGGGTGACCCGTGCAGATCTCCCGGGTCGACCGGGCGACAACCGGCCCGGACGTTCACGGCCGTTTCCTCGCCCGTTACCGGCGGCGCCGTTGTCCGGACAAGCCGGCCCGGCAGCGTTGCCGGCCGTGACGACCACCCGGTACCTGGAGATCGCCGAAGAGCTCGCCGCCGAGCTCACCGGCGCACCCGCGGGTTCCCGCGTCGACGGGGAGCACGGGATCGGCAGGCGGTTCGGGGTGGGGCGCGCGGCGGCGCGGGCCGCCCTGCAGGAGCTGGAACGCCGGCTCCTGGTTCGGCGGGTGCAGGGCGCGGGCACGTTCGTGAACCGGCGCATCGACTACACGATCTCCCACGACCGGCGCCCGTCGTGGCACGAGACGGTCGCCGCGGCCGGTGCGCAACCGCGCACGGTCGTGCGGGGCATCGAGGTGCTGCCGCTCCCGCCCGAGCACGCGCCCGGGCTCGGGTTGCCGGCCGGGACCCCCTGCCACCGGCTCGTGCGGCAGTCCTACGTCGACGACCTGCTCGCGGCACGTGTGCACGAGTGGGTGCCGGTGGACCTCGTCGCCGACCTCGACCTGGCGGTGCAGGCCGCCGAGTCGCTCGACCTGGTGCTGCGGCAGGTGGCCCGGGTGGAGCCGGTCCGCGCGTGGTGCCGGGTGAGCCTCGACGTACCCCCGCCCGCCGTCTGCGCGGGCCTGGACATCGAACCGAGCCGGCCGGTGTGGCTGGTGGAGAGCGTCAGCCGGGACGCCGCGAGCGGGCGCCCGGTCATGTGCAGCAGGTCGTGGATGCGCTCGGACGCGGTCCGGGTGGTGGTCGAGCTGGGCTCGCCACCGGAAGGAGGGTGATGAAGTACTCGCGAGAGGAGCGGGCGGCCATGCTGGCGCTCGCCCGCCCCGAGGAGCTGGTGGGGCTGGCCGACGCCTGCCTCGCCGACGGCGCGGTGCCCCGCGTGCTGCGGGCACCCGAGGTCGGCTGCGTGGCCACGCAGGTGACCGAGCCGATCGCCGGCGACCGGTTCCTGCTCGGCGACGTCCTCGCCGTGCAGGCCGAGGTGGAGCTGGGCGGGTCGCGCGGGTGGGCGATGCGGCTCGGGGACGACCGCGCCGCGACCCTCGCCGCCGCGATCTGCGACGCCGAGGTGCAGGCCGGGCGGCCCCACGCCGCGGACGTGCTCGACCTGTGCGGGCGCGTCGCCGCCCGCGAGGCCGCGGCCGAGGCCGAGGAATGGGCGCGGCTCGCCCCGACCGTCGTCGAGTTCGAGGAGCTGGCGTGATCGAGCCTGCGGGCGAACCAATGGGCACAGCACGGCGAGGGCTCGTGACATCCGCCCTGCTCCCGGTGCTGGACGCGGACACCGCGCAGCGCGCGTTCCGGGTCGTGCTCGACGCGCTCGCGCATCCCGGCGTGCCGGCGGACCTCCCGGTCACGGAGGCGCCGGCGGCATTGCTGCCGGTCCTCGCGCTCGCCGACCTGGACACGCCGACGTGCGTGCTCGGGGACACGGTGGACGACGCGGGGGACGGTGCGTGGGCGGTCGCGCTCGGCACCGCGACGTCCGCCCCGGTGGCCGCGCTCGGGTCGGCCCGCCTGGTGGCCGCGCTGCGGCCCCTCGCAACCGGCGAGCTCGGCGCGATCCGCGCCGGCAGCGCGGGAGCGCCGGAGGAGGCGGCCCTCGTCACGCTCGCCGTGCCGGCGCTCGACGGGGGGCCGGCGCTCACCCTGTCCGGGCCGGGGGTCCCCGGCACCCGCACGGTGACCCCCCGCGGGCTCCCCGCGGACCTGGTCGCCACCCGCGCCGCCACGGTGTTCCCCGCTGGGCCCGACCTGCTTTTCGTCACCCCGGACGGCGCGGTGCTGGGCATCCCCCGCAGCACCCGGATCGAGGAGAGCTGAGATGGGTTACTCCGGAGCCCGCGGCGGGCTCGAGGCCATCCTCGCGGCCGAGCGCCTGGTGCGCGAGGCCCGCGACGACGCACCGGCGCCCTGGGCGTCGACCGAGCAGATCACGGCCCGCTTCCGGCTCGCCGTCGACCGCGTGCAGGGCGAGGCCGGGCTCTACCACGAGCCCACCGCCGCCGACGCGTTCCGGCAGGCCGAGGGCGACACCCTGGAAGCCGCGCACCTCGTGCGCGCCCACCGCTCGACGCTGCCCCGCCTGGCCGTGAGCGAGCCGGTGGACCCCGACGACATGGTGGTGCTGCGCCGCATCGTCCCGGCCCACCGCACACCCGAGGGCCCGCAGCTGCTGGGCCGCACCACGGACTACACGGGGAGGATGCTGGAGCGCGAGCCCTCTCCCCCCGCACGAACAGCACCTTCGTCCGATGGCGCGGCGCCGGCGCGGGGCCCGGAGCAGCGGCGACCCACCCGGTTCTCGGCCTTCCTCAGGTCCCAGGGGCTGCTCGTCGAGCACACCCCGGGAACCGCCGCGCCCTTCGACGTCACCCGGCGCCCGGCCCGGCCGCCCGCACCGCGCTCGGCCGTACTCGCCTCGATGGCGCGCGCGGAGACCGGGGCGCTGGTCGGGCTCTGGTACCGCTCGATCCTCGGCCCGGACGGCGACATCCACGAGGTGACGCTCGGCGAGGTCCGCCACGGCCACCTCCCGCTCCGGGTGCGGCACCCGCACACCGGCAACCCCGTCCAGGTCGGCCGGTTCCGCGCCACCGAGACCGAGGCCATCGAGGACCTCGACGGCGCCGACGAGGACCGCACCCGCTTCGACGTCGGCTACGGCCTGTGCTTCGGGCACAACGAGCGCAAGGCGATCGCGATGGCGAACCTCGACATCGCCTGCCGCCGCTTCGGCCGCACCGGCCCCCTCGAACAGCTGCTGCTGCTCACCACCGACGGCCTCGACTCCGCCGGGTTCCTCGAACACCTCAAGCTGCCCCACTACGTCACGTTCCGGTCGATGGTCGAGCGCAAGCAGGCCATGCGCGCGACGGGCGTGGCCACCGATCCCCCCGGGAGGGACTGTCGATGACCCTCGCAACCACGACCGGTGTCGACGAGCTGCTCGCCGGCATCGACGCCACGACCGCCCCCGTCGGGATCCTCGACGAGGGCGCGAAGCGCGAGATCCGCCGCGCCGCCCTCACCGCCGTCTGCGTGCCCGGCTACCAGGTGCCCTTCGGGTCCCGGGAGATGCCGGTGGCGCGCGGGTGGGGCTCGGGCGGCCTGCAGGTCACGCTCGGCGTGATCGGTGCGGACGACACCGTCAAGGTGATCGACCAGGGCGACGACGCCGGCGTCAACGCCACCAACCTGCGGCGCCTCATCGCCGGCAGCAACGGCTGCACCGAGTCGGCCGACTCGCGCGAGGCCACGGTGATCCAGACCCGGCACCGGGTGCCCGAGCAGCCCCTTCACGACGGGCACGTGCTCGTGCTGCAGGTGCCGGTGCCCGAGCCGCTGCGCGGGGTGCAGCGCTCGGTGGCCGAGTGCGCCCGCATGCACGCCGAGGCCGACTACTCGACGATGTGGGTCAGCCTCTACGAGGACCTCGTCCGCAACGGGGTGATCACCAGGTCCACCGGCTACCCGGTGCTCGTCGGGGGCCGCTACGTCATGGCCACCACGCCGATCCCGCGCTGGGACGTGCCGCGGCTGCACCGCTCGGAGCACCTGAGCCTCTTCGGGGCCGGGCGGGAGAAGCGGATCTACGCGGTGCCCCCGCACACCGACGTCGAACCCCTGACGTTCGACGACGTGCCGTTCGAGGTGGAGGGTGCCGACGGACGGTGCATCCGCTGCGGCTCCGACGACACGTTCCTGGTCGAGGCCGGGCCCGGCCGCTTCGCGTGCAGCGACACGGAGTGGTGCGCGCGGGTGGCGGAAGGCGACGCCGACGAGGCGTCCCACCGGAAGGCGGCCCCGCTCCACTTGCTGCCGTCCCCGGCGAACCGCGCTGCCCGACTGCAGGAAGGCCACTTCCATGCCACGCCGTTGCGTGAAAGTGGCGTTTCAACGGGTGACGGCCCCGAGTGGGCGCTCCTCGTCGAGGGCATCGGGAAGGTGCACGGGCCCGGTGGGGCCGCCGCCGTCCCCGGGACCGGGCCCGCGCACGGCACCGCCGTCAGCCCCTCCACCGGGGCGATCGTGGCCGCCTGGGACGTCGGGTTCGACGTTGCCCCGGGCGAGGCTCTCGGGCTGATCGGCGAGTCCGGGTCCGGGAAGTCGACGGTGCTGCGCTGCATCGTCGGCGACGAGCCGGCCACGGCGGGGCACCTGTTCCTGTCCGCCGTGGAGGGGGGTGGCACCGACGTCATGGCCCTCGACGGCCCGGCCCGGCGGAAGCTGCGGATCGCGACGCTCGGCATCGTCCACCAGGACCCCTCGGAGGGGCTCGCGCTGGACGTCACCGCGGGCGGCAACATCGCCGAGCGGCTCACGGCCGCGGGCTGGCGCAGCTACGGCGCCATCCGCGCCCGCGCCGCGGAGCTCCTGGAGCGCGTCGAGGTGCCGCTCTCCCGGATGGACGACCCGGTGCGCACGTTCTCCGGCGGGATGCGCCAGCGGGTGCAGATCGCCAAGGCGCTCGCCACCGACCCGGAGATCCTGCTGCTCGACGAGCCGACCACCGGCCTCGACGCGTCGGTCGCCGCGGGCGTGCTCGACCTGCTGCGCGGCCTGCTCGCCGAGCGTGACGTCGCCGCCGTGGTGGTGAGCCACGACTTCGCGGTGATCGAGGCGCTCACCGACCGGTCGCTGGTGATGCAGCTCGGCCAGGTGGTCGAGCAGGGGCTCACCGACCAGCTCTTCCGCGACCCGCACCACCCCTACACCCAGCGGCTCGTCGCCGCAGCCCGGAGGTGATCATGAGCGTCCTGCAGGTCAGAGGCCTCGAGAAGACGTTCACCCTGCACACCGTCGACGGACGCACCGTCGCCTCGCTGCGCGGCGTCGACCTCGACGTCGACGCCGGCGAGCACGTCGCGCTGGCCGGGCCGAGCGGCGCGGGCAAGTCGAGCCTGCTGCGCTGCGTGCACCGCACCTACCTGCCCGACGCGGGCACGGTCACCCTGTGCGGGGACGGCGGGCCGGTCGAGCTCACCGCCCTCCCCGACCGCGCGCTCGCCCGGCTGCGGGCCCGCGAGCTGGGGTACGTCTCGCAGTTCCTCGCCGCGCCGCCGCGCACCGGTCCGCTCGCGCTGGTGGCCGCAGCCGCACGCCGGCGCGGGCTGGACCGCGTCGCCGCGACCGATGCCGCCGCGGCGGCCCTGCGCCGCCTCGCCCTCGACGAGGCGCTGTGGGACGTCGACTGCGGCGTGCTCTCCGGCGGCGAGCGCCAGCGCGTCAACCTCGCGGCGGCCACCGTGCGCCCGCCGCGGCTGCTGCTGCTCGACGAGCCGGTGTCGGCGCTCGACCCGGCCAACCGGGAGCGCGCCCTCGAGCTGATCGCGTCGCTGTCGGGTGCGGGCGTCGCGGTGCTCGCGGTCTTCCACGACGCCGACGCGATGCGCCGCCTGGCGACCCGCGTGGTGGAGCTGAGCGACGGCCGGGTGTCCCGTGCGGGCACACCGCGCGAGGTGCTGGAGGTGGCGGCATGAGTAGCCCGGTCACCCGCCGGAGCATGGTGGCTTTGCTCCGGCTCAACCGGAGTAAAGCCACCATGCTGCGGTTCGGGGGCGGGCGGTGACCGCCTCAGCGGCAACGGCGGCGCCGTGGTCGCTCGGCCGCCCGCCCGCCGACTACGTGCTCGGGCACGTGCGGGCCGTCCTGCCCGACCGCGTGCTCGACGACGCCCGCATCGCCGTCCGCGGCGGGTGCATCGCCGAGGTCGGCCCGCACCCCGCCGGCACGAGCGCCGACGTGGACGGCGGCGGGGCCTACTGCCTGCCCGGTCTCGTGGACGTCCACTCCGACGGGCTCGAGCGCGAGCGGATGCCGCGCCCCGGCGCCGAGATGCCGTGGCGGTTCGCGCTGCTGTCGTTCGAGGGCAAGCTGCGCGCCGCCGGGATCACGACGGTCTTCCACGGCGCCGCGTTCGAGCAGGGCGAGGGCTCGCTCAAGGTGCGCTCGGTGGACGCGGCCCTCGAGATGTGCCGCCAGGTGGCCGACCGCGGCGACGGCCCCGTCGAGCACCGCATCCTGCACCGGCTCGACGTGCGGTCCGCCGAGGGGCTCGCGGCACTGCGGACCCGGCTCACCGGCCTCGGCGCGACCGCGCTCGTCTCGCACGAGGACCACACGCCCGGCCAGGGCCAGTACGCCGACCGCAGCTTCTACGAGCGGTGGGTCATGGGCACCCGCGACCTCACCACCGAGCAGGCCCGCGCCCACGTCGACGCGTTCGTCGCCCAGCGCGAGGCGAACGCCGGCGTCCGGGACGAGGCCCTGGCCGTGCTGGGCGGGCTGGCGCGGGACGGCGGGGTGCGCCTGGTCGGGCACGATCCGGCGTCGGCCGCGGAGATCGCCGCGCTGGCCGGGCGCGGCGGGGCGGTGGCCGAGTTCCCCACCACCGCCGGGGCCGCGGTCGCGGCGAGGGAGCGCGGCATGCCGGTGGTCATGGGCGCGCCGAACGCGCTGCGCGGCGTCTCGCACTCCGGCAACGCCTCCGCGCGCGAGCTCGTGGCCCGCGGCCTGGTGACCGCGCTCGCCTCCGACTACCTGCCGTCCGGCCTGCTGGCCGCCGCGTTCCTGCTCGCCGCCGACGGCGTCGCGACCCTGCCGGCCGCGGTCGGGCTGGTGACGGCGGGCGCCGCGGAGGCCGTCGCGCTCCCCGACCGAGGCGCGCTGACTCCCGGCGGCCGCGCCGACCTCGTGCTCGTCGAGGCCGGGCGGCCCTGGCCGGTGGTGCGGACCGTGCTGCGGGCCGAGGGGCCCTGGTGATCAGCCGCCCCGCTCCCACGAGCCCAGGACCATGAGGGTGCGGGTGCCGGTGACCGAGCCGGAACGGCGCAGCGTGTCGATCACGAGCTGCAGGTGGCCGAGGTCGCGCACCCGCAGCTGCACCAGCGCGTCCGGGTCGCCCGCGAGCGTGAAGACCGCGCGCACCTCCGGGATGGTCGACACCGAGCGGACGATCTCGCTCACCCGGGTCGTGCCGAGGAAGCGCAGCTCGATGAACGCCTCGACACCCTGGCCGAGCTTCGCGTGGTCCACCTGCACCGTGAACCCGGTGATCACGCCGAGCTCGCGCAGCCGGTCCACCCGCCGCTTCACCGCGGCGACCGAGAGCCCCACCTCCACGGCCATCTCGGAGTAGGTTCGACGGCCGTCGGCCACCAGCAGGTCGACGAGCAGGCGATCCGTGTCGTCGACCACATAACCCTCCGCGCAAAGAACATCCACTTCCGACCGATCCAAGCACAACCTCTTTGCGTGTTTCCTGGTGGAGACGCCCGGGCTCTTGCCCGATCGGGTCCGAACCGGGTCTCCTCCTCATACCCGCACTGACGGAGGTCGAGGGTGCCGCCCACCACAGTCACGCTGGACGACAAGTACACCGCCCTGAACGGCCGGGTCCTGCTCACCGGGATCCAGGCGCTCGTGCGGATGATCCTCGAGCAACGCCGGCTCGACACCGCCCGCGGCCTGGACACCCGCGCGTTCGTCAGCGGGTACCAGGGCTCGCCGCTCGCCGGGCTGGACCAGGAGATGGGCCGCGCCGGCCGGTTCCTCGACGATGCGGGCGTGGTCTTCCGGCCCGCCGTCAACGAGGAGCTCGCGGCCACCGCCGTCGCCGGCACCCAGCTGCTGCGCCAGGCCCCCGGCCGCCGGCACGACGGGGTCACCGGCTTCTGGTACGGCAAGAACCCGGGCCTCGACCGGGCGGCGGACGCCATCCGGCACGGCACGCTCGCCGGCACCACCGCGCTCGGTGGCGCGGTGGCCCTGATCGGCGACGACCCGTCCTGCAAGTCCTCCACCGTGCCCAGCTCCTGCGAGCCGATGGCCCAGAGCCTGGTGCTCCCGCTCTTCGCGCCCGGATCCGTCGCGGAGATCGTCGAGCTCGGGCTGCACGCCGTGGCGATGTCGCGCGCCTGCGGGCTCTGGACCGGGATGAAGATCGTGGCCGACGTCGCCGACGCCGCCGCCACGGTCGACGTCGGTGCGCTCGAGCTCGGCGTGCCGGTGCCGGGCCGCGCCGAGGAGGCGCCCCGCGTCCTCGTCGGCGCCACCGCCCTCGACGCCGAGCACGACGCGCTGACCCGGCGGCTCGACCTCGCCCGCGCCTACGCGCGCACGGCCGGGTTCAACCGCATCTCGTTCACCGCCCGGCACGCGCGCCTGGGCGTGCTCGCGTCCGGCACGGTCGCGGCGGTCGTGCAACGCGCCCTCGACGACCTCGGGCTCGACGAGCCCGCCATGGAGGCGCTCGGCCTGCGGATCATCACCCTCGGCATGCCGTTCCCGGTGGACGCCGAGCACCTCGCCGAGCTCACCGACGGCCTCGACGAGGTGCTCGTCGTCGAGGACAAGGTGCCGTTCCTCGAGAACCACCTCAAGTCGGCGCTGTACGGCCGTGCGGGCGTGCCGCGCATCGTCGGCCGCCACGACCCGGACGGCCGCCCGCTGCTCCCCGCCCGCTCTGCGCTCGGAGCCGAGGACGTGGCCCGCGCGCTCGCCGCCCGCATCGGCCCCGACCGGCTCCCCCGCACCTCCACGGTCCACCTGGAGGCGATCACCCCCAAGCCGCCGTCCCGGATCGCGCTCCCCCTCGCCGCCCGCACCCCGTTCTTCTGCTCCGGCTGCCCGCACAACACCTCCACGCGCACCGGCGACGACACGCTCGTCGGCGTCGGCATCGGCTGCCACGCGATGATCGCGCTCGACGGCGCGGGCCGCGGCCACCAGCTCGGGCTCACGCAGATGGGCGGCGAGGGCGCGCAGTGGCTCGGGCTGGCCCCGTTCACCGACGACCGCCACTTCGTGCAGAACCTCGGCGACGGCACGTTCCACCACTCCGGGTCCCTGGCCGTCCGCGCGGCCGTCGCCGCCGGCGTCACCATGACCTACAAGCTGCTCTACAACGACGCCGTCGCGATGACCGGTGGCCAGCGCGCCGAGGGCCGCCTCGACGTTCCCGCGCTCACCCGATGGCTCGCGGTCGAGGGTGTGCGCCGCGTGGTCGTCACCACGGCCGACCCGGGCAGCTACCGCGGCGTCACCCTCGACCCGATCGCGACCGTGGCGCACCGCGACGAGTTCGCCGCTGCCGAGCGGGAGCTCGCCGCCCTGGAGGGCGTCACCGTCCTGATCCACGACGACCGCTGCGCCGCCGAGGAGCGACGCCTGCGCAAACGCGGGAAGCTTCCCGCGCCCACCGCGAAGGTCGTGATCAACGAGCGCGTGTGCGAGGGATGCGGCGACTGCGCGCAGGCCTCCACGTGCCTGTCCGTGCAGCCGGTGGAGACCGAGTTCGGCCGCAAGACCCGCATCCACCAGGCCTCCTGCAACACCGACCTGTCCTGTCTCAAGGGCGACTGCCCCTCGTTCCTGCTGGTCGAACCGGGCAGCCGGCGCCCGCGGCCGATTCCGGACCCGCCCACCGGGCTCCCCGAGCCGGTGAGCCGACTCACCGAGGACACCACGCTCCTGCGCATGCCCGGCATCGGCGGCACCGGCGTCGTCACCGTGTCGCAGATCCTGCAGATGGC
This sequence comes from Pseudonocardia wallangbongensis, assembly GCF_054486945.1. Classification (NCBI taxonomy): domain Bacteria; kingdom Bacillati; phylum Actinomycetota; class Actinomycetes; order Pseudonocardiales; family Pseudonocardiaceae; genus Pseudonocardia; species Pseudonocardia wallangbongensis. The sequence continues at coordinate 432,457 of NZ_JBRERS010000003.1, read as the reverse complement.
CGCGCACCTCGACGGTCGCTACGCGGCCGGGCTGGAGCAGATCGGGCTGGCCCAGAAGGGCGGGCCGGTGGTGAGCGACGTCCGCATCGCCAAGCAGCCGGTGCGGGGGGCCCTGCGGGCCTCTCCCGGCACCGCGGACGTGCTCATCGGTTTCGACCTGCTCGGCGCCGCCTCCGAGGCGAACCTCGCCGTCGCCAGGCCGGGGCACACGATCGCGGTGGTGAGCTCCGCCGTGGTACCGACGGCGGCCATGGTCACCGGGCGCGTGGCCGTACCCGGCTCCCCCGCCGACGCCCTCGACCGGATCGCCGGGGCCACCCGTGCGGACGCGGCCCTGCACGTCGACGCGCAAGGCCTGTCGGAGGCGCTCCTCGGCGACCACATGCCGGCCAACATGCTGCTGATCGGCGCGGCGTTCCAGCACGGCTGCATCCCGATCGCGGCGGAGGCGATCGAGCAGGCCATCCGGCTGAACGGCGCGGGCGTCGAGAGGACCCTCGCCGCGTTCCGCTGGGGCCGCGCCGCCGTCGCCGAACCGGCCGCCGTGGCCGCCGCCACCGGCGCGTCCGCCGCCCCCGACACCGCGACGGGCTTCGCCGACGTCCTCGCCACCCGCGTCGCCGACCTCACCGGCTACCAGGACGAGCGCTACGCCGACCGCTACGCCGAGGAGGTCCAGCGGGTCGCGACGATCGCCGCCGAGCGGGCCGGAGCGGACGCCGGCGAGCGGGTCGCCGCCGCCTACGCCCGCGGCCTGCACAAGCTCATGGCCTACAAGGACGAGTACGAGGTGGCGCGGCTGCACCTCGACCCGGCCGAGCAGGCGCGCCGCGACGCCGAGTTCGGCCCGGACGCCGCCGTCTCCGTGCTGCTGCACCCGCCGGTGCTGCGCGCGCTCGGGATGACCCGCAAGATCCGGCTGCGCCGCTCCGCGGGCCCGGCGTTCCGGGCGCTGCGCGCCGCGCGCCGGCTGCGCGGCACCGCGCTCGACCCGTTCGGGCGCGCCGACGTCCGCCGCGTCGAGCGCGCGCTCGTGCCGGAGTACCAGGCGCTCGTCCGCGAGGCCCTCGAGCACCTGCGGCCCGACACCGCCGATGCCGTGACGGAGATCGCCGCCCTGCCGGACGTGATCCGCGGCTACGAGGAGATCAAGCTCCGCTCCGTGACCGCCTTCCGGGAAAAGGCCGCCGCGGCGCTCGCCGATCTGGCAACGTAGGTCCGCGAGTTCGGATCGGGCATCGGGGGGCCGGTGATCGACGTGCCGGCCCGCGCGAGTGCGGGTCACGTGCTCTGGTGGCTGGTGGTGCGCCAGCGTGGTCGGGTCGCGGCCGGGTCGGTGTTCGGCACGCTGTCGTTGACGAGCGTCGTGCTGGTGCCGTTCCTGCTCGGGCGCGCCGTCGACGAGGGGCTCTCCCCCGGCGACTGGCCCGCGCTGGCCGGTTGGACGGGTGCGCTGCTCGCGGCCGGTGTCGCCGCCGCCGCGCTGAACATCCTGCGCCACCGCACCATGTCGCGGGTTCGGATGGACGCGACGTTCCGCATCGCCCACTCGGTGCTGGTGCACGCCACCCGCCTCGGTGCCGCCCTGCCCGCCCGCACCACGGCGGGCGAGGTCGCCACCATCGGCCTGGGCGACGTCCTCACGGTGAGCACCGCCCTGACCGTCACCGGGCCCAGTGTCGGTGCGGTGGTCACGTTGCTGCTGGTGACCGTGCTGATGGGCCTGGTCGCGCCGGCGCTGGCCGTGGTCGTGCTGCTCGGCGTGCCGCTGCTGGCGGTGCTCGTCGGGCCGCTGATGGGCCGGCTCCGGACCGTCGAGGCGACCTACCGGGTCCGGCAGGGCGCGCTCACCGCCCGGCTGCTGGACATCGCCGGCGGGCTGCGCGTGCTGGCCGGCCTCGGCGGCGAGGACGTCGTCGCGCGGCGCTACGGCCGCACCTCGCGGGCCCTGCGCGCCGAGGGGTACCGGGTCGGCACGATCAGCAGCTGGATCGAGGCCGTCGGGGCCGGACTGCCGGTGCTGTTCGTCGGCGCCGTGACCTGGGTCGCCGCCCGAGCGGCCGCGGGCGGCGCGATGACGGTCGGGGACCTGCTGGCCGTGTACGGCTACGCGGCCCTGCTCGTGTCGCCCGTCGGCACCCTCATCGAGGGTGGCCACCAGCTCAGCCGCGGCTGGGTCGCCGCCGACCGGGTGGCGCGGTTCCTCGCCCTCGAACCCCAGCCGGCCACCGGCGGGCCGGGTCCGCGCGCACCGGCGCCGCTGCGCGACCCGGACTCCGGCGTGGAGCTGGCCACCGGCTCGTTCACCGCGCTGGTGAGCCCCCGCCCGGCCGACGCCGCGGCCGTGGTCGACCGGCTCGGCCGGTTCGCCGGCTCGGACACGACCTGGGGCGGGCACCGCATCGACGGGGTCGCCATCGGCGAGGTCCGGGAGCGGATCCTGGTGGCGGACCCGGACGCCGCGCTGTTCGCCGGTCCGCTGCGCGACGTGCTGGCGGGGCCCGGTCCGGAGGACGACGGGGCAGCGCAGCGAGCCGTGGCGACCGCGGCGGTCGAGGAGGTCGTGCACGGGCTGCCGGGCGGGCTCGCCGGGCGCGTCGACGGGGACGGCCGGAACCTGTCGGGCGGCCAGCGCCAGCGCGTCCGGTTGGCCCGGGCCCTCGTCGCCGACCCCGAGGTACTGCTCGCCGTCGATCCCACCTCGGCGCTCGACGCGCACACCGAGGCGGCGGTGGCGGCCGGGCTGCGCGCGGCGCGGGTCGGCCGCAGCACGCTCGTCACCACCACCTCGCCGCTGGTGCTGGCACACGCCGACACGGTGTGCCTGCTGCTGGACGGGCGGGTTGCGGCGACCGGCACCCACGACGAGCTGCTCGCCGGCGAGCCGCGCTACCGGGCGGTGGTCTCCCGTGGGTGAGCTCCCCGTCGCCACTCCGGCCGCCGCGCGCCGCGCCGCTCTGGGTCTGGCGCGGGCCGACGCCGGGGCGGTCACCGCCATGGTCGCGCTGAACGCGCTGGCCGCCACGGCCGGGCTCGCCGGGCCGTGGCTGGTGGGCCGCATCCTGGACGAGGTGCGAGCCGGGAGCGACCCGGCGGTCGTGGACCGGCTGGCGCTGGGCATCCTCGCGTGCGCGGTGGTCCAGCTGCTCCTGGCGCGCCAGGCGCGGTGGGTCGCGTTCCGGTTCGGCGAGCGCACGCTCTCCCGGGTGCGCGAGCGGTACGTCGCTCGGGTGCTCGAGCTCCCGACCGCCGTGGTGGAGCGGGCCGGCACCGGCGAGATCGCCGCCCGCGGCACCGGCGACGTGGCCGCGATGGCCGTCACCCTCCGGGACGGCGGTCCGGCACTGCTCATCGCGGCGGTCCAGGCGCTGTTCCTGCTCGCCGCCGTGGTGGTCGTGGCTCCCCTGCTCGGTGCCTGCGGCCTCGTCGGCCTCGTCGGGATGTGGTTCGCGGCGCGCTGGTACCTGCGGCGCGCCCACGCCGCCTACCTCGCGGAAGGCTCGGCCACCGCCGCGCTCGCCGAGGTCCTCACCGCCACCGCGGCCGGCGCCCGCACGGTCGAGGCCCTCCGGTTGCAGGAGCGCCGGATCGACGCGTCCCGCGCGGCGGTCGAGACGGCCGTGCTCGCCCGGGAACGCACGCTCGCGCTGCGCAGCGTGCTGTTCCCGGCCGTGGACGTCTGCCACGTGCTCCCGGTCGTCGCGGTGCTGCTGGTCGGCGGGGCGCTGCTCGCCGACGGAGCCGTGACGCTGGGCGCCGTGGCCGCCGCCGCGCTCTACCTGCTCCAGCTGGCGCCACCCCTCAACGAGATCCTCTGGCGCCTCGAGCAGCTGCAGAGCAGCACCGCCGCGTTCGCCCGCGTCGAGGGCGTCACCGGCGACCCACCCGGACCGCCGGCCGCGCGGCCGGTCGGGGCACCGCAGGGCGAGCGCATCGCCGTGCGGGACGTGCACTTCGGCTACCCGGGACACGACCGCGACGCGCTGCGCGGCGTGGACCTGGACCTGCACCCGGGCGAGCGGATCGCCCTCGTGGGGCCGTCGGGGGCGGGCAAGTCCACCCTCGGCAGGCTCCTGGCCGGGCTGGACGCCCCCCGCACGGGCGCGGTCACCGTGGGCGGCGTCCCGATCGCCGACCTCGACCGCGCGGAGCGCCGCCGCCACGTCGTCCTGGTCACCCAGGAGCACCACGTGTTCCTCGGCACCGTGCGCGACAACCTCCTCCTCGCCGACCCGGACGCCGGCGACGACGCGCTGCGGGCCGCGCTCGCCACCGTCGGCGGCCGGCTCGACGAGCTCGCGGACGGCCTCGACACCCGGCTCGGCCCCGGTGCGCTCCAGCCCGGCGGCGCCGTCGCCCAGCAGCTCGCGCTGGCCCGCGTCGTGATCGCGGACCCGCACACGGTGGTCCTGGACGAGGCCACCGCGCTGCTCGACCCGACCTCCGCCCGCAGCACCGAACGGGCCCTCGCGGCCACGCTCGCCGGACGCACCGTGGTCGCGATCGCCCACCGGCTCCACACCGCCCACGACGCGGACCGGGTGGCGGTGCTCCAGGACGGGCGCATCACCGAGATCGGTGCCCACGACGACCTCATCGGGGCCGGTGGCGCCTACGCAGCGCTATGGGACTCGTGGCACGGGCGTCCCCAGCGAACCGCCCGTTGACCTGGCGGGTGACATCGCCGCGTCCAGGGGGCGATATGCGGGCCGCGCACCCCGGCATGCAGGATGATCTCGACGATGCCGACCGGTCGGGGGCCGCGGTCGAGGCGCCGTGGCGTTTCGACGGACACTCCTCCGGGCATGATCGTTTCGGGACCCGAGGAGTACATCATGGCCGCCGGCGCAGCAGTCGACGATGCACAGGGCGCAGGACCACACCACCCCGCCCGCACACCGGTCCGGCTCGCGGTCACCGTGGTCGTGGCGGGCGGTCTCGCCCTCACCGGCGCGTGCGGCGGCCCGCTCCTCCCCTCGACGGACAGCCTCCCGCCCGCGGCCACGGCGCCCGCACCTGCCACCACTGCCCCGCCCGGCACCACCGTGCCCCCCATCTCGGCGTCCCCGACGGCACCGCCCAGCTCCGCCCCGCCCACGCCCGAGGCCGCCGACGCGGTGCTCGACCTCGACTCGTCCGGGCCCGCCGTGCTGGAGATCCAGCAGCGCCTGTCCACGCTCGGCTACTGGCTCGGAGAGATCGACGGTCACTACGGGCAGCTCACCCGCCAGGCCGTGATGGCCTTCCAGAAGGAAGCGGATCTCGACCGCGACGGCATCGCCGGACCGCTGACGCGCGCGGAGCTCCCGACGGCGTCGCGGCCCGCGCCCCACGACGACGAGGGTGACCACATCGAGGTCGACCTGGAGCGGCAGCTGCTGCTCGTGGTGCGCGGCGGCGAGGTGCAATGGGCGCTGAACACCTCCACCGGCAACGGGGAGGCCTACGACCGCCCGTCCGGCGGCTCGGGCGTGGCGAGCACCCCGCGCGGCGACTTCGAGATCGACCGCCAGATCAACGGCATGCGCGAGGCGGAGCTGGGGATGCTCTACCGGCCGAAGTACTTCCACGGCGGCATCGCCGTGCACGGCTCCGGCAGCATCCCGGCGCACCCGGCGTCCCACGGCTGCGTGCGCGTCACCAACGCGGCCATGGACCTGCTGTGGGCCAGCGACGTCGCCCCGGTGGGCACGGAGGTCACCGTCTACTGACGGCACGTTCGGAGCGCACGTCAATCCGGACAATCTGCGTAAACTAGACACGTAGACCACGGCCACCACCACGTGGGGAGGGTCGCGCATGCCCCCGCCACCGGCGTCGAACCCGGACGAGCCACCTGCCCTCTCGGGCCGCGAGCGGGAGATCCTCGCCGCCATCGAGCACGACCTCGACGCGAGCGCGCCGCGCCTCGCCCGGGAGATGGCCCGTCCCACGGCCACCGCACGGCCGGTGCCGGCCGGTGCCGTGGAGGCCGCGTTCCTCGTCGTCTCGGTCTTCGCCGTCCTGGCCGCCGCCGGGCTCGTGCCCACCATCGTGTGGGCGCTGCTCGCGGTGATCGGCACCATGATCGTCGTGCCGTGGGGGATGCTGTGGGCGATCGAGAAGCAGGAGCGGCTCCCGGACGACGACGGCCGCTGATCCACCCCGCAACAGGCGTAGCGCTCACCAGCCGATCGGCCGGGGAACCGGCCGGTCCCCCGGGGCCGAGAGCGGACAGATCCGGCACTCCGGCAGGATGTCCCCTGGACCGGCGGTGTTCGGCTGTCGTCCACACGGTGTTCACGAAGGTGTTTCTACGGCCCGGTTCCCTTTGGAGGGCGCGCAGGTGGCAGTGGCGGTCGCGCGGGTGAAAGGCCTGCTGAACGGGTGGCGGGCACCGCAGCACCGCGACGGGCTGGCCCTGGTGATGAGCTCCGGCGTGACGGCGGCGGTCGGGCTGCTCTACTGGGTGCTGGCCGCGCAGATGTTCCCGGCCGAGGTGGTCGGCGTGAACGCGGTGGCGCTCTCGTCGCTGATGCTCGTCGGCGGCGTCGCGCACCTGAACATGTCCCACGCACTGCTGCGGTTCGTCCCCGTCGCGGGCGCGGCGGCGCGGCGGCTCGTCGTGCTCGGCTTCCTGGTGGCGGTCGCCGTGTCCGCCCTCGCGGGCGCGGGGTTCGCCCTCGGCGCGATCTGGTGGGCTCCCGAGCTGGTCGACGTGGCCGGCTACGGCGCCCTGGTGGCCTTCTTCGCCGTGAGCTGCCCGGTGTGGACGCTGTTCAGCCTGCAGCCCTACGTCCTCACCGCCGTGGGCCGGGCCACCTCCGTGCCGCTCCAGAACGTCGCCTTCTCCGTGCTCAAGATCGGCCTGCTGATCGTGGTCGCCCTGGCGGCCGTGCCGGGTGGCATCGCCCTGTCCTGGGTGATCGCCACGGCCGTCGTCGTGTTGCCGATCAACCTGTGGCTGACACTGCGGCTGCTGCCCGCACACGGCCAGAAGACCGCCGACCGCGCGGTGCCGATCACGGTGGGCGCCATCGGCCGGTTCATCGGCGCCGACTACGTGGGCGCACTCTTCTGGCAGGCCGCGATGATGGGCCTGCCGGTGCTGGTGCTCGGCCGGCTCGGCGCCGAGGCGGCGGCCGCCTACAACATGGTCTGGCAGTTCGGCCTCGCCCTGTACATGGTGCCCTCCGGCATGGGGCAGTCGATGATCGCCCACAGCGCGGCCGACCCGGCGCAGGTCGACAAGGCGCGGCGGGAGACGGTGCGGCGCGGGCTGATGCTCGTGGTCCCGGTCGCCCTGGTCCTGGCCCTCGGCGCGCCGCTGGTGCTCGCGCTGTTCGGCCCGCACTACGCCGCCACGGGCACCGGGGCGCTCGCGCTCGTCGCCCTCTCCGCGATCCCCAACGTGATCACGGCGGCCGCCACCAGCACGGCGCGTGTCCGGCAGCACCGGAGCGTGCAGTTCGGCGTGCCGACCGCCCTCTCGGTGCTCACGATCGGGCTGGCCTGGGTGCTCATGCCGCACTTGGGCGTCCTTGCCGTCGGGCTGGCCTGGCTGATCGCGCAGTGCGCCGTCGCGGCGATCGTGCTGATCACGAGCGCACCGTGGGTCCCCGGCCCGCCCGGAAGGTGGCTCGACGCCATCCGGAGCTCCGCCCTCCTGCGCCGGGTCGGCACGGACGGCCTGCAGCGGCTGGGCGCCCCGGCCGGCTGGGCGCTCGGCTCCCGCATGGGCGGGGGCTCCGAGACGGTCGTGGTCGCCGTCGGGCCGGCGGGCGAGCGCCAGGCCCTGCTCAAGGCCGCCGACACCGCGAACGGGCAGCTGGAGCTGCGCCAGCAGACGGCGGCTTTGGCGGCACTGCACGCCGACCCGCGCCTCCAGCACTGGACACCGCTCATCCCCCGCGTGCTCGGCACCGCCGAGATCGGCGACACCTACTGCCTCACCGAGACGATGCTGCCCGGCGAGCCCGGACCCGACGCGCTGGCCGACCCGGCGCGCCGCGGCGCTTTCCAGTCCAGTGCGGTCGCCGCGATCAGCGAGCTGCACCGGCACACGTCCACCCTGCGCCGGATCGGGGACGCGGAGCTCGACAGCTGGGTGCACGGCCCGATCGCCGCGATCTCCCGCACGCTGCCGTCCGGGTTGCGGACGGAGGCGGGCCGGCTCGCCGCGCTGGTGGACTCCCAGCTGCGCGGCCAGATCGTCGGCGTGGGCTGGACCCACGGCGACTACCTGCCGGTGAACCTGCTCGCCGCACCGAACGGGCAGGTGAGCGCGATCATCGACTGGTGCACCGCGCAGCCGGACGGCCTGTCCGTGCTCGACGTCGCGACCTTCATGCCGATGGCGGAGGCGATGGCGAACGGCGAGGAGTACGGCCCGGCGGTGCTGCGGTGGCTCGAGAGCATGCCGCGGGCCGAGGGCGACGTGCTCGTCGGCTGCCAGTCCGCGCTCGGCGGCAGTGCCCTCGCCCCCGAACTGCTGGTCCTGCTCGGCTGGCTGGAGCACGTCAACTCCTGCGTGACGCGCTCGGACCGGATGGCCGCCAACCCGGTGTGGAACCGGCGCAACGTGCGCGTGGTCGTGCAGGGTGCCGCCGACCTGCTCCGCCGCACGCAGGGGGCCCGGGCCGAGCCGGCTACGCGCGCAACCCGTTGAGCATCCGGCGGATCGTCGCGGCGCAGCCGTCACGCACCGCTCCGCGGTCGGCCTCCGGTGACTCGGCGATGATGCGCCCGGCCCCGCCCAGCAGGTGGAAGACCAGCTCGCTCGTCGTCGGCGCCGGCACCGCGGCGAGCAGCCCCTGCTCCCGGGAGGCCTGCAGGAACCCGTCGATCAGCGCGTACGCGTACTTCTTCTCGTAGTCCATCCACCGCGCCCAGCCCAACGCGATCGGGCCCTCCAGCCAGCACAGCCGGCCGTACCGGTCCTCGCAACACAGGTCGAGGAACGTGTCGAGCGCGGACATCCCCGCCTGCCACGCGTCCGGCTGCTCGGCCGCCGCGGCCGAGACCCGCGCCGTCATGTCCTGCTCGAGCGCGTCGTAGACCGCCTCGAACACGGCCTGCTTGCTCTCGAAGTGGTGGTACACGGCGCCGCGGGTGACCTGGGTGGCGACCGCGATGTCGTCCAGGGACGTCCGCGCGAAGCCGCGCTCGGCGAACATCGCGGTGGCGGTCTCCAGCAGCGCGGCGCGGGTGGCCTCCGAGTAGAGCTCGCGGCGGCTCTTCGGCCTTGACATGCACGGAGTCTACGACATACTCAGAGTACGTACACAGAGTATGTAACCATCGCAGCGCTGGAGACCGACGCCATGTCCCCGAAGTTCCTGCTGATCCGCGAGGTGCTCGCCGAGGCCGTCCGCACCGGGCGCCCGGAGATCAGCCGCCGCGGTGACGTCGAGGCCGCGTTCGGCAATGTCGAGGCGTTCCTGCTCGCGCTCCACCACCGCTGGCGCACGGCGCTCCTCGCCCGCGTCGACGCGCTGCTCGAGAACGCGCCCGACGGCTCTCCTGCGGACTTCGACGCCGCGGTCGTGGCGGCGTGGATCGATCCCGCCACGGGCGGCCGGGGCGTCCGCGCGCTCCTGGACGCCCATTCCGACGTCCCCGCGCTCGCCGCCGCGCACGAGCGGGAGCGGCGACTCGTGCGGCGGACCGTCGGCGTCGAGGTCCCTCCGGCCGGCGCCCTGGTCCACCCCACGGCCCGCCACCGGTGGCGCGGGGCCGCGTGAGTCGGCAAATCGAGGTGCACGAGCGGCGGCGCGCCGAGATGATCACCGGGTGCCGCCCGACCTCCTGCGCTGGCAGTTCGACCTGACCTGGTCGCTCGCCGAGCTGCACCTGGAACTGCTGGCCGCCGAGGACTTCCTCTGGGAACCGGCGGCGCGCTGCTGGACCGTGCGGCAGGGGCCCGACGGGAGCTGGGTGCCGGACTGGGCCGACACCGAGCCCGACCCCGTCCCGGTGCCGACGATCGGCTGGGTGACCTGGCACCTCGGCTGGTGGTGGACCGTGACGACCGACCACGCGCAGGGGCGCGAACCGCACGAGCGGACGGCGGTGGCGTGGCCCGGCCCCGCCGCCACCGTCGACTGGCTCCGCGGGCTGCACGACGAGTGGCTCACGGTGCTCGACCGGCTCACCGACGCCGACCTCGCCGCGCCCGCCCCGTTCCCCTGGCCGGCCGACGCCGGGATGACCGTCGCTCAGATGCTGGCCTGGGCCAACGCCGAGCTCATGAAGAACACCGCGGAGCTCGGCCAGCTCCGGATGCTGCGGGCGGCCGGGCGCTGAGCCCCGTCCCGCGGCGGTACGGCCGGGTCAGTACGGCCGGACGGGCTGGCGCACGTGGTGCGAGCGGCCGTTCTCGTACTGGGCGGTGGTGAGATCCTCCTGGGTGCGGGTCTCCCGGACCGGCCCGGTGAACCACTTGCGGGCCGAGACGAAGTACCAGCCGCCGAACAGGACGACCGCGCCGCCCACCGTCAGCGGGGCGTAGTTCACCGACTCCCAGGCGAAGCCCTCGGCCCCGGGGATGCCGTTCGGCGAGATCGGCATCAGGAAGAGGACGCACACCAGCCCGATCCAGACCACCGCGATCCGGGAGATCCACTTGTAGTGCCTGCCGAGGCTCCAGGCGCCCGCCTCGAACCGGTCGCCGGCCTTGATCCGCAGGATGATCGGCAGCGCGAACGCGATGTAGAGGCCGATCACGGCGATCGAGGTGCCGACCGCGTAGCCGACCACACCGTTGGCGAGGGTCGGGAGCATCAGCGCCCACGCGGTGACCGCGATCGCGATCACCGCGTTCACCGGCACGCGGTTGGCCCCGACCCGGCGCCACAGCCGCGACCCGGGCACCGCCCGGTCGCGGGAGAAGGCGAACATCATCCGCGACGCCGACGTCACCGACGCGGTGCCGCAGAACAGCTGCGCGATCACGACGATGATCAGCATGAACTCGGCCCACGACTCGTTGGTGGCCTCGGACCAGATGTAGACCACCGCCATCCCGCCGGCGTCGAGGGTGCCCTGCACGTCCGGCACCGCGAACGTCACGGCGACCAGCAGGATGAACCCGAACACGACCGACGCCACGACGGACCACACGATGCCCAGCGCCGTGGCGCGCGACGCCCCCCGCGTCTCCTCGCTCATGTGGGCCGAGGCGTCGTACCCGGTGACGGTGTACTGCGCCATCAGCAGCCCGAGGCCGAAGACGAACCAGATGCTCGTGTCGGAGAACCCGGAGTTGTTGATCACTTCGCCGAACACGAACGCCGCCGACCGGTGCTGGGTCGGCACGATGATCAGGATCACGACGATCAGCGCGACCCCGGCCATGTGCCACCACGCGGACAGGGCGTTGATCCGCGACAGCAGGTTGACGTTGAACAGGTTCAGCCCCAGCTGGCCGGCGGCGATCACGCTGAAGACGATGAAGATCGTGGTCGTGTCGGTGCCGACGAGGCTCGGGAACCAGAGGTTCAGCAGCGCCGTCGTGAACGTCGCCGAGCCGTACTGGATGGCGGCGGTCACCGCGATCTGGCCGAGCAGGTTGAACCATCCGGTGAACCAGCCCCACGCGGGCCCGCCGAGCTTGGACGCCCAGAAGTACAGCGCTCCCGCCGTGGGCATCGAGGACGCGATCTCGCCCATCGCCATCGCGACGAGCACGCAGAAGACGCCGACGAGCAACCAGCCCCAGGTGATCGCGATCGGGCCGCCGTTGTTGAACGCGAGGTAGTACGACGTGAGGCACCCGGCGAGGACCGAGATGATCGTGAACGAGATGGCGAAGTTCGAGAACCCGCCCATCTGGCGGTAGAGCACCTGCGAGTAGCCCAGGCGCAGCAGCAGGGCTTCGTCGCTGCGCGCGGTCTCGCGCTCGCGCGTCAGGTAGCCGGTCGGGGTCGACATGGTATTGCCTCGGTTCGGGGGGTGGGGAGCTCGGAGTTCCGGGGGCTAACCCTCGCGGCGGGTCATGCCGATGGCCTCGGCGCAGTCGACGAGGGCGGTGAGGTGTGGGTGACGCGGCGGGAGCGCCTGCTCCGCGTCCTGCACGGCGGCGCTCAGCAGCGCGGTGGCCGCCTCGAGGTCACCGGCCGCGGCCTGGGCGCGGGCCAGGCCCATCCGCGAGGTGAGCGTGTCGGGGTGGGCCGGGCCGAGGTTCCGCCGTCGCTGCGAGGTGACCTGCCCCGAGATCTCGACGGCGTCGTCCACGTCACCGGCGAGCCGGTACGCCACGGCGAGCGCGTCGCGGGCGGTGAGGGTGCGGGGGTCCTCGTCGCCGAGCAGGCGCGCGCGGTCGGCCACGTTCTCGGCGATCATGTGGATGCCCTCCCGCCGCTTGCCCGCCGACACCCGCGCGGCGCCGAGGTTGCCCGCGACGGTCAGCGTGGCGTGGTGGTCGCGCCCGAGCAGCGCGCGGCACCCGCGCAGCGTGTCCTCGAACATGGCGGCGGCTTCCTTCACGTTGCCCGCCGAGAAGAGGGCGGCCGCACGAGCGTTGCGGACCGCGAGCTCCTGCACGGTGCCCCGCTCCGGGGCACCCCGCACCGCCGGTCGCGATCCATCCGCGGCGACGGGCAACTCACCGTCCGCCTCACCGGACCACCAGGGCATTCAGACCCCCAAGGGATCGTGTCGACACGTTCCGTGACGACCGCTCGGCCGAACGTGGAGAGTCAACCTGATCGACCACGGGGGATGCAAGCCGCGACGGCCGGATGTGACCACCGTCCGCGTAAGCCGACCCGGTGGCGTACACCCGAACGAGGGATGGAGAATACGCGCGATGAACGAGCCCGATCACGAGAGGCTGCGGCGGGACCTCGAGTCCGCTGCCTCCGACGCGCGTGCCGAAGGCGGTGGTCGGCGCCCGGTCACCGGCAAGCAGGCGCTGATCGGGCTGCTCGCCGCCGTCCCGGTCGCCGCCGCGGTGATCGCGGTGATCACCGCGTCCCAGTCCGAGCCGCAGCCCGCCACCCCCGCCCCCGTCGGGGAACCCCCGGCCGAGCCGGCCGTGCCACCCTCGCCGCCCCGGCCGACGACCCCGCGCGCGCCGGCCACCTCCACCGGCCCCGACGTCCCACCGCGCCCGGGGTCGGCGCGCCCCGAGCCGCCGCGCAGCGCGCCACCGGAACCCGGCCCGCCACCCGACGCGGACCGGCCGGCCACCCACACCGTGCAGCCCGGGGAGACGCTCGCCCGCATCGCCCTGCGCTACCAGGTCCCGCTCGAGCAGATCGCCGAGCAGAACGCAATCGCCGACCCCGACCGGATCCAGGCGGGCGCGAGCCTCGTCATCCGGCCGGCGCCGCCGAACGAGATCGCGATCCCCGAGGGCGCCACGCTCACCGGCCTGGCGTCACGCCACAACATCACCGTCTCGCAGCTGCTGCGGCTCAACCCGGAGATCGCCGACGCCGACCGGATCGTCGCCGGCGCCCGCCTGCGCATCTCCTAGTGTCCCGACCGCGAGCGAACGGCACACCCGCTCGCACCAAGCGCGCGAACGAGCCGCTCGCTCCACCGGACCCGGCCGCGAGAGCCCCGGAAAATCGGGCGCATCCCGCCTCCGCGGCAGCTAGTGTCCGACCTCCGGCACGAGGGCCGGCGGGGGGCACGGGCCGGGGGGCATGGACGAGAGCGGGCTGCGCGAGCGGCGACCTGCGGTGCCGCCGCTCACCTGGCGGCGTCTCGCCGGCGGCACCAGCGCCGTGGTCACCGCGCTCGTCGTCGTCGCCGCGGTCGCCGAGACGCTCGGTGCCGTGGTCGCCGGCCGGGTGGCCGAACACCCCGACGCCGGGCTGATCGGGCTGCTCGGCGCGCTCCTGGTCGGGGCCACCGCGCTCGACACCGCCGGCCGCACCGCGTTCTCCGGGGTCGTCGGGCGCGCCGAGGGGCGCCTGCGCGCCGACCTGCTGCACGCCGCGCTCCACCAGCCGCTACCGGTGCTGGAGGAGCAGGCCGTCGGGGAGGTGCTCGACCGCGTCGACGACGACGCCCGCCAGCTCGGCGTGCTGATGCGGCGCACCGGGTGGCAGCTCGGGCATGCCGCGCTGCGGTCCGTGCTGGCCTGGGTGGTCGCCGGCCTCACCTGGTGGCCGGCCTGGATCGCCTTCCCCGTCGTCGGGCTGCTCGCGGCCGCGCTGGTCCGCCCGCTCACCGCCGTCATCGCCGCGCGCAAGCTCGCGGAGGAAGCCGCGTGGTCGGACCACTCCGCCCAACTGGAGGAGGCCGTCGCCGGCCGCGACGACGTGCGTTCCTCGCTCGGTCAACCGCACGTCGTGCGCCAGTACGCGCTGCGCGCGCGGGAGGTGCTATGCCGCGTCGCGGCCACCTGCGCCACCGCCACGCGCGTCGGGCTGCGCAGCGGGCTGGTCCTGCACGGGATGCTCGCCGCGCTCGCCGTGACCGGAGCCGCCCTCGTCAGCGCGGGCGGGCTCGGGGTGGCCGAGCTCGTCACGCTCTGGCTGCTCTTCACCACGTTCGGGGGCCAGCTGAACAACATCAGCATGCAGATGCCCGAGGTGCAGGCCGGGCTGGGCGCGCTCCAGCGCATCCGCGGCCTCCTGGCCGCGCCGCAGGAGCCGGTCGGCGGGCGTCCCCTGCCGGGTGGCACGGGATGCCCGGTGCAGGTCCGGGACCTCACGTTCGGCTACCCGGGCGGGTTCGCCCTGCGGTCGGTCGACCTCACCGTCCCCGCCGGCACGACGTGCGCGCTGGTCGGGCGCACCGGGGCCGGCAAGTCCACGCTCACCAAGCTGCTGTCGCGCGCCGTGGAGCCGCCACCGGGCAGCGTGTTCGTCGCCGGGCAGGACGTCACCGCCACCGACGTGGCGGACCTCCGCCGGGCCGTCGGGGTGGTCACCCAGCGCACCGAGATCCTCACGGCCACCCTCGAGGAGAACATCACGCTCTTCGGGGACGTCCCACCGGCCGCGGTGGAGGCTGCCGTCGACGCGCTCGGCCTGTCCGAGTGGGTCGCCGCCTTGCCCGGCGGCTTGCAGACCCGGCTCGGCGCCGGCGGCACCACGCTGTCCGCGGGCGAGGAACAGCTGGTGGCGTTCGCCCGGCTCCTCGTGCGCGACGTCGCGGTGGTCGTGCTCGACGAGGCGACCGCACGCATGGACCCGCAGACCGAGCGCCGCGTCACCCACGCCACCGACCGGCTCCTCGCGGGCCGCACCGGCATCGTCGTCGCGCACCGGCTCTCCACGACCCGCCGCTGCGACGCCGTGGCGGTGCTCGACGGCGGGCGCCTGGTGCAACACGGCGATCGCGTCCGGCTCGCGGCCGAGCCGGGACCGTTCCGCGACCTGCTCGCCGCGGCAGGCGACGGCGAACCCGCCGTCGAGCCCGCCACCCGGTTCGGCACCGCGGTCCGGCGTCCACCGAAGCCCGCTCCCCCGCCGGTGCGTGCCCGCCTCGCCCGCACGGTGGTGCGCACGATGCTCGCCCACCCGCGCTGGGGCCTGCTGGGCGGGACCGCCTTCCTCGTGGCGTCGCTGCTGGGCGTGTGGGGGGTGGTCACGGGCTGGCTGTGGGGCCGGCTCGTGAGCGCCCTCGAACAAGGGGCGTCCCCGTGGAGCTCGGCCGCTCCGCTGGCCACGACGCTGCTCCTCGCGCCGCTGGCCCTCGCGGTCGCCTTCCGCACCTATCCGCAGTGGTGGTCGGCCGTCACGCTGCGAATGCGCCTCGCCGTGCTGTGCGGGCAGACCATGCAGCGGCGCCTGGCCCGCACCCCCGCCGGCGAGGTCGTGGCGAGGGCGCTGGACTCCGACCGCCTCGTGCTCTACGTCGACCGCTGGGTCGACGTGGCGGGCGGCGCGCTCGTCGTCCTGGCCACGGCCGTCGCGGGCCAGAACCTGCTCGCAGGCGGCGTGCTCGGCGCCGTGCTGCTCGTGTCCGCGGCCGTGTCGGCCCTCGGTGCCCCTCTCGCCGGGTCGTCGGCACGTGTCGCGGGCGACGCGCGGGCCCGGTTCGGCGCGGCCCTGGTGTCGGTGCTCGACGCCGCGCGCACCGTCAAGCTCGCCGCGGCCACCACCGACGTGCAGGAGCACCTGCGGCGGGTGGACGGGCGCCGGGTCGCGGCCGCGGTGCGGGAGCAGCGGGTGCGCATGCTGTTGGAGGGGGCGCCCGCGCTGCTCATGCAGATCGGCGTGGTGACGGCATGGGCGGTGCACCTGGCGGGCGGCTGGGACCTCGCCACCGCCCTGCTGGTGACCACCGTGGTGAGCGGGTCCGGCTGGTTCGGCGTGGTGTTCGGCGCGGCCGTCACCGAGGCCCCGGTGGCCCATCGCTGGCTGCAGGCGACGTCCGACCTCGCAGGCGGTGCCGACCTCACCCGGCTGCCGCCCGGCGTCGACCTCGCGGCGGGCACCGCCCCCGCGCCCCCGGCGCCCGGCCGGGTGCCGCTCAAGCGCCTCAGCCTCGACCGCGTCACCGCCGTGCACGACGACGGCACCGTCGGCGTCCAGGACGTCGACCTCACGATCGACGCCGGCTCGCTCGTGCTGCTGACCGGGCGCGTCGGCGCCGGCAAGTCCAGCCTGCTCGCCGGCCTCGCCGGGCTGGTCGACCACGAGGGCAGCATCCGCTGGAACGACCTCGAGGTCGACGACCCGCAGCTCTTCCTGCGCCCCGGCCAGGTGGCATACGTCGGCCAGGTGCCGCGCGTGCTGTCCGGCTCGTTCTCCGACAACGTCGCACTCGACCACGACCGGCCGCTCCAGGACGCGCTCGACGACGCCCGGCTGGAGGCCGACGTCGACGAGGCGGGCGGCCACGGGGCGCTGATCGGCCACCGCGGCGTGCGGCTCTCCGGTGGACAGGTGCAGCGGCTGGCGCTCGCCAGGGCCCTCGCCACGGAGGCCGAACTGCTGGTCGCCGACGACGTCTCCTCCGCGCTCGACGCCCGCACCGAGATCGAGCTGTGGGAGGCGCTGCGCCGCCGCGGCACCACGGTGGTGGGCTGCAGCTCCAAGCGCTCCGCGCTGGCCCGCGCCGACCGCGTCGTGGTGCTGGAGGACGGGAGGGTGGCGGCCACGGGACCGTGGTCGGAGCTCGCCGGGCGCTGGGGCCACCTGGCGGGTTGACCAGAACCCCCGGTCACACTGACTGCACTCGATCGGCGATTCGGCGCGTTCCCGGGCCAGATTCGCCCGCTTTCGCGCCGAAGCAATGATCATGCCCGCGAAACCGGCCTCCGGTGGCCCCGCGCGCCGGAGCGAGACCGCCGACCGAGTCACGGCCAGCCCAGGCCCTCCTCGATCCGGCTCGCGAGCAGGTCGGACATCGACGTGCTGTAGGTGGCCGTGAGGTGGTTGTCGTCCATGTACACGAGGACGTTGCCGATCACCGGCGGGCAGCGTTCCGCGTCGCACACGGCGTCGGCGGTGTCGACGAACGTGACGTTCGGGGGGATGTCGGGCAGGTCGGCCCATGGCGGTGTGGGCGCGTAGATGTCCGCACGGTCCACGCCGCAGCCGCCGACGTCGTCGGGTCGGGTCTGCACGCAGTCGGGCACCGAGTGGTCGAACCGCGGGTTGTCGCGCAGCGCGATCACCGGGATGCCCTGCTCGTCGAGCCGGCGCCACCGCTCGACGAACCCGGCGGGGGTCTGCTCGGTCTGGCCGACGCGGGCGTCGCGGGTGGCGAGGGTGACGACGGCGTCCGGCTGCAGCGCGGTGATCTCGTCGGCGGCGGCGGCGTTCCAGGCCAGGCAGTCGGCCTCGTCGGGCACCACCTCGGACGCCGTGGAGAACGGGCACGCGCCGCGCACGATGGCGATGATCTGCCAGTTGTGCTGCTCCGCGATCGGCAGCAGCGCGCCGGTGAGCTGCTGGGCGTGCGAGTCGCCCACGACCACGATCCTGCGGTCGGGCGGCACGAGTTCCTGCGTGTCCTCGGCCACGCGCAACGGCTGGGCGCATGCGTCCATCGGGAAGCCGGTCATCGGCGTGCAGTCCCATCGCTCGATGCGTACCCAGTCCTCGGTGACCGCCACCGCGGAGGGCAGCAGCGGCGCGGGCGAGATCTCGTCGTCCGAGAGCAGCGCGTGGGCGCCCGGGTGGGCGTCGTCGCCGAGCACGGCCTCCGGGTCGACGCGGAGCACGGCGGCCACCTGCCAGGCGAGCGCCACGGTGAGGACGGCCGCGGTGCAGGCCACCGTGATCCGGGCCTGCCGGCGGGTGCCGCCGCGCCGGCGCGCGAGGGGCTTCTCGACGAACTCGTGGGTGCTCGCGGCGAGGACCGTGGCCACCCCGATGATCAGCGCGCCCGTGCCGAAGCCGACCGACTCCGCCCCGGTGCCCTGCAGGTACAGCACGAGCAGGGGCCAGTGCCACAGGTACAGCCCGTAGCTGATGTCGCCCAGGTAGCGGGCCGGGGCCGCGGTGAGGATCCGGTCGGCGGCCAGCGGCGCGCCGGTGCAGCCGGCCAGCAGCACGAGCGCCGCGCAGCCGGTGGGCCACAGCGCGGCGATGCCGGGGAAGGCCTGCGCGACCGGGATCAGCGCACCGCACGCCACCAGCCCGACCACGCCCGTCCAGCCGGCGGCCACGCGGGCCCGGAGCGAGAGGACGATCCGGTCGCCGTGCAGCGCGAGCAGCCCGCCGAGCGCGAACTCCCACAGCCGGGTCAGCGTGTGGAAGTACGCGAGCGGCTGGTTCGTGATCGTGAGGTCCACCGAGTAGACGAGGGACGCCGCGAACACCCCCAGCAGCACCATCGTCGCGGTGCGCCGGAGGGTGCCGGGCCGATCGATCAGGGCCACGTTGCGGCAGGCCAGCGCCACCACCGCGAACAGCAGCGGCCAGAGCAGGAACACCTGCATCTGCACCGACAGCGACCAGAAGTGCTGGGCCACGCTCTCGACGTTGTTGCGGGCGGCGTAGTCGACCGAGTCGGCCGCGAGCTGCCAGTTCTCCAGGAACAGGGCCGAGGCCACGATCTCGCGGACCGTCTGGCCCCAGCGGCCCTCCGGAAGGACGAGCACGGCGGCCACCGTGGTGACGACGAGCACCACCGCCGCGGCGGGCACGAGGCGCGAGACGGAGCGGGTCCACCGGCGCCGGACGTCGAGGTCGCCACGGCCGGCGGCGCGCAGCAACTGGCCCGTGAGCAGGAAGCCGGACACCAGGAAGAAGACGTCGACGCCGCCGGAGACCCGACCGACCCAGATGTGGTAGACGGCGACGAGGAGGACCGCGAGCGCACGTAGACCCTGCAGCTCCGGGCGGAACGCCGACGCAACACCCGGTCGCACGACCGGATGCCCACCCGGCTGCTCACGCGGTGTCATGCAGTCCTCCCCCTCCGCGATCGATCACTTGATTTTAGGAAGTCGCGAATCGCGATCTTCGCCCACGTCGGATCCTGACCGGATCTTGACCATTCGGGAGGGCGATTGGTTCTAGTCTGGGCGCCCGGGCCTCGAGCGTTTGGGGGGACGAGTGAGCCTGGACCTCGAGAGCGCCACCCGTCCCCGGGCGGGAAGCGCCACCCGGAGCGGCCTGCGGAAGCGGCTGCGGGTGCTCGCCACCGGCCCCACCACACCCGACCGGCTGCGCCGCGTCGGCGCCGTCCTCGTGCTGGGGTGCCTGCTCACCGGAGTGTTCAGCCTGGTCGACGGGGCCGCCCGCACGGACGCGGTCAGCGAGGGGGGCACCCGCATCGCCGCCGTGCACGCCGACGCCGCCGAGATGTACCGGTCGCTCGCCGACGCCGACGCGATGGCGACCAGCGGCTTCGTCTCCGGTGGGCAGGAGCCTGCCGAGCTGCGCGCCCGCTACGACCGCGACATCGCCGACACAACGGCCCGGCTGGTGCACACCGCCGGACTGCTGCCCGCCGACGATCCCGCGGCCCCGGCCCTCGCCACGATCTCGGCGCAGCTCCCGGTCTACACGGGCCTCGTGGAGTCCGCGCGCACCTACAACCGGCTCGGCTACCCGCTGGGGCAGTCGTACCTCGACAGCGCCTCCCGCCTGATGGCGCGCGAGATCCTGCCGGCGGCCGACGAGCTGCGCACGTTGCAGGCCGCAGCGCTCGACGGCGCCTTCGGCCGCGCCGGGAGCGCACCGGTCGCCGTGCTGCTCATCGGCATCGCCGCGCTCGCCGCAGTGATCGACGCCGCCGTGCGGGAACGCCGGCGCACCCAGCGCGTCCTGTCGGTGGGGCTGTCGGTTGCGGCGGCGGCCGTCGTGCTCGCGCTGCTGTGGTGGGTGGTCGCTACCTCGGTGGCGAGCGGCCGGCTCACCGATGCCCAACGGCACAGCGGGATCGCCGACACCCTCGACGACGCCAGGGCCGCCGTGCTGCAGGCGCGCAGCAACGAGAGCCTGGTGCTGGTTGCCCGGGGCGGCGGGGCCGCCGACACGGGCTTCACCACCGCGATCGACGGCGTCATCGGCACGGCGGCGGAGCCCGGCCTCCTCGCCGCCGCCACGGACGCGGCCGGTCCGGACACCGACGACCGGATCACCGCGGTCCGCACCGCCGTCGAGGAGTGGCGCACCGCCCACCGCAGCTTGCGCGAGCTCGACGACGGCGGGCTCTACCGGGAGGCCGTCGCGTCGGCCACCGGAGAGGACCCCGACGGTTCCGGTGTCGCGTTCGACCGGCTCGGCGCGGTGACCGGCGAGACGATCGACGCCGAGCGGGCGGCGTTCCGGGCCGAGTCGGACGCCGCGGCGGCCGCGTTCACCGGGCTCACGGTCGGTCCGGCGCTGCTGGCGCTGGTGGCGGCGGCCGCGGCCGCCGCCGGGATCGCGCAACGGGTGGAGGAGTACCGGTGAGGACCGTCGATGCCCGCAGGCCGGCCATCTACCTGGTGGTGGGGGCTGTGCTCGCGCTCGGCGGCGCCCTGTTGATCGGCCCGGCCGCCACCGGCGCGCCCGCCGGGCCCGCGCCCGCCCCGCAGGCCGACGCGCCCACGGCGCCCACCCCGGCCTGCACCGAGGTGCGCGAGAGCCTTCGCCCGCAGGGGCCGCTGCCCGCGCCCGGCGCGATGCCGGCCGGCTCGACGATGGCCGCGATCGCCGACCGGGGCCGGCTGATCGCAGGCGTGGACCAGGGCAAGTTCCTCACCGGGTACCGCGACTCGCTCACGGGCCGGCTCGAAGGATCCGACATCGACGTCGCCCGCCGGATCGCGGAGGCGATCTTCGGTGACCCGGAACGGGTGCAGTTCGTGGTGCTGAACATCGCCGACCGGGCCACCACGCTCGAGCGCGACCAGGTGGACGTGGTCGTCAACAACTTCACCGTCACCTGCGAGCGGCAGCGGCTGGTGGAGTTCTCGGCCCCCTACATGCCGGCCCTGCAGCGCCTGCTGGTGCCGAACGGCAGCGGGATCCGGGAGGTCGAGGACCTCCGCGGGCGCACCGTCTGCACCTCGCTCGGCTCCACCACGGAGATCGTGCTGCGCGATCTCGGGCTGCAGGTGGAGTCGCTCCCCGGCATCCCGGACTGCGTCCTGGAGATGCAGCGCGGCCGGGTCGCCGCGGTGTCGAGCGACGACGTGATCCTCGCCGGGCTCGCCGCGCAGGACCCCAACACCCGGGTGGTGGGCCGGGTACTGACCGCGGCCCGCTACGCGGTGGGCATGCGGCCCGACGAGCCCGACCTCGTCCGCTTCGTCAACGGGGTGCTCGAGGCCGCCCGCGCCGACGGCAGCCTCGCCGCCAGCAACCGGTTCTGGTACACGGGCCGGCTCGACCCGGTGCCGCCTCCCCCGCCGCCCGTCTACCGGGACTGATCCGGGCCCACGAGCGTGACCGTGGTCCAGGCACCCACCTTGACCACGGCCCCGTCCGCCAGCGGGACGGGCGTGTTCGGCGGGATCGGGTCCGGCCCGTCCCCCACGACCGTGCCGTTCGTGGAGTCGAGGTCCACCACGTCCCAGCCCCCGTCGGCGCGGCCGACGAGCAGTGCGTGCAGCGAGGACACGCCCGGGTCGACCGGGTGGGCGGAAAGGTCGATGTCCGGCTCGATGCCCTGCGACCGGCTGCGGCGCCCGAGCGACAGCTGCGGCCGGTCGAGCGCGAACCGGCGCTCCGTGCTGAACGCGGGGAACTGCAACGAGCCCGCATCCGGCCCCTGCCGGCTCACGACCTCCTCGAACCAGGCGCGGTCGGCGCGCACCACCGCCGTCCACGTCCCGCCGGTCGGCTGCGGGGCGGGCTGCGAATCCTCCGGCGCCGGGACGGCGGTGCCCTCCGGCGGCGGTCCCAGAGCGCTGTCGTACCCGCAGACCTCGCAGAAGCGGCCCTCACGCGCGGCCCCGCAGCTCGGGCAGCGTTCGGCCGGCGCGGGTGCGGCCGCAGCGGCGGGCGCGCCGTGCAGCCGCAGCCCGCAGACGTCGCAGTACTCGCCCGTGGCCGCGGAGTGGTCCTCGGTGCAGGTGGTCATCTACTCGCCCCGTACGCGTACGGTGCGGGTGGAGCGGGTGTCGAGGGTCATCTCGTCCACGTCGGCGACGGCCTTGCGCAGCCGGACGGTGCCCGACGGGGCGTCGACGACCTCCACCACCCGCTCCAGCAGCCGGGCGGTGCCGTCGTTGCCGGACGCGGCGGCGAGCGCGACCGCGCGCCCGAGCCGGGCGGTGGCCGTGGGCTCGTCACCCGCTTTCCGCGCGGCGAGGCCTTCCTGGATGGCCTCGGCGAGCTCGGCCTGCCCCGTGTAGTGGGCGACGCCGCGGCTGATCCGCGTGGACAGCGCGGTGTCCTCGGTCCAGATCGCCTTCACCAGGCCCTGCCCGAGCACCGTGTCCTCGGAGCCGTCTGATCCGGGCCGCACGACGCTCACCCGCCCGGCGAGCATCTCGTCGCCGACCGACCCGGCCGCGACGTCGATCGCGATGTGGTAGTCGCGCGACTCGGCACCCCAGGACCCGAGCGGGTAGTCGCCGCTCTGCCGGGCGGCGTCCGTGCGCCGGCCGGTCAGGTCCTCGACGGTGGGAGCCACCTGCTTGACGAACCGGATGTCCGCGCCCCGCGGAGTCCACAGGCGCAGGGAGATCTCGGCCATGCTCTTGCCCATGGCCTCCCCCATGATCGACTGGAAGTCGGCGGCGAGGTCGTCGGGGTCGGCCACGATGTCGACGGTGCCGAGCATCGCGGTGGCGATCGTGCGCAGCTCCTCGACCTGCCAGTCGGTGCCCACGCCGCGGCAGTCGCAGGTGAAGGCGCCGAGCGCGCCGTCGAGCGCGTTCGAGAAGTACTCGGGTGACTCGCCGTTCTGGCCGTCGGTGAGCAGGATGGCGTGCTTGATCGAGCCGGGGTGCGCGCGGGCGAGCGCGCCGACGTGCGTGAGCCAGTTCCCGATCCCGGTACCGCCGTCGGCGCGTAGCCGGTCGACGAGCCGGGTGGCCTCCCACCGCGTCACGTCGCCGGACACGACCGTGCCCGCCGCCGGGTAGACCTGCTTCGCGACGTGGCTACCGGCCACCACCGCGAACGACACACCGTCCCGCAGGGCGCCTATCGCCGCCACCGTGGCCTGCCGAGCGGCGTGGATCTTGCTCCCCGTCATCGACGTCGAGCAGTCGATCACGATCACCTCGAGCACGTCGGACGCCGGGGCCGGACCGGCCACACCCTCGCCCGCGGTGACCGTGACGATCGCGTCCACCCCGGTCGCATCCACCGGCAGGTAGCTGTTCTGGTCGACCTCGACGGTGAACAACTGCTCGTCGGTCATCCATTACCTCCTCGTACGGGTTCCGACGGGCACGGCGACCACCGTGATGTTGTCGCGCCCGCCCGCGTCCAGGGCGATGGCCGTGAGCACGCGGGCGACGGCCGCGGGCCCGCCGCGCGCGAGCGCGGGCAGCGCCGCCTCGGCCAGTTCCGCGGCACCCGGCAGGTAGTTCCACAGCCCGTCCGAGCACAGCAGGAGCAGGCCGGGACCGGCCGGGCGCAATGTGACGACATCCGGCTCGGGCTCGCCCCCGGCCCCGAGCCACCGCGTGATCGCGTGCGCACGCGGGTCGGCCATCGCCGCGTCCATGTCGAGCGCTCCCATCGCGACCATCTCCACCGCCCACGAGTGGTCCACGGTGAGCAGGCGCGCGGGCTCGGCCGCGTCCGGGCCGGCGAGCCAGTAGGCCCGGCTGTCGCCGACCCACCCGACCGTGATCGAGACGCCGTGCTCCGTGCCGGTTTCCGCGCCGTTCTCCGGGTCGTCGCCGGCGCCGGGCTGCACGACGGCCGCCACGAGCGTGCACGACGGCGGGTTCCGCATGTTCGGTTGCGCGACCGCTTCCACCGCAGCCGCGGCCTGCGCCACGGCTTCCTTCATGTCGGGCCCGCTCGGGTGCAACAAGCGGTCGAGCGCGGCGTCGGCCCCCGCCCGGGAGGCCAGCTCCGGCGAGTCCACCGTGGACACGCCGTCGCAGACGACGGCGGCCACGACCGCCCGCCCGCCGGGGGCGTCGAGCACCCCCACGGCCATCGCGTCCTCGTTGCGGGCGTGGGAGTGCCCCCGGTCGCTCACCCCGGCGAGCCGGCCGAGGTCGGCCTCGACGCGCTCGGTGCCGTCGGAGCGGCGCAACCCGCAGTTGCCGCAGTAGCCCTCCCCCGCCCCGTCGACGCCACCGGAGCCGTTCCCGTTGCCCGACCCGTTACCGCCGTTCGCGCCGCACCCGGGGCAGGGGCCCGCCGGCAACCGGGCGGCCCCGCCCCGGCGCAGCCACAGGTCCTGCCCGCAGTTCTCGCAGAAGCGGTGGTCCTCCACGGAATCCCCGCACCGGGGGCACGCGGCGACCGGTGGGCTCGTCTGTTCCGGCATCGGCTACACCCACGTCCGGGGGCGCACGGCGTTGGCCCGGTCGACCAGCACGACCCGTTGCGACGAGTCGGACGCCAGCCGGGCCGAGGCACGCAGGCTCGTCTCGAGGGCCAGCCGCAGCGACCGCTCGTCCCACGGGCACGTCAGGAGCGGCGCGCCACCCGCGCCGTTCGGGGCGAGCTCGACCGCCTGCTCGAACAGGCGGGCGCGCACCCGCTCCGCGGTGGCCTCGTCGAGGCGCAGTCCCTCCACCCGCGTGGCCGCCGCCCGCAGGTCCGCCTCGCCGGGACGGGTGCCGAAGCGGCCGGAGAGGATCACCTCGACCGCGGCGAGCTGGGCGACGACGAAAGCGCTGGACGCCTCCGGCACGGCGTCGAGCGCCCCGAGCGCACCTGTGCGGTCGCCTGCCCGCACCCGCACCCTGGCCAGCCCGAACGCGGCGTCGGCCACCCCCGGATCCGGCCGGGCCACCAGCGCGTAGTAGCGGCCCGCAGGCTCGTCCTGGCCCGCGCACTCCGACGCGGCGGCGAGCGCCAGCTTCGGCGCCGCCTCGCCGGGGAGCGTGGAGTACACGGTGTCGAACGCCGTGCACGCCGCATCGACCCGGCCCTCGACGAGCGCCGTGACACCCCGGAACCAGTCCAGCCGCCAGTCGTCCGCGTCCTCGGCGGCGAGCGCGTCGATGGCCTGCGTGGCCGCTTCCGCGTCGGACGCGTCGAGGTGGGCGCGCACGAGGGCGAGCTGCAGAGCCCGGCTGCCCTTCGGCGCCGCGGCGAGCACCCGCTCGACGTCCGCGGGGGTGGCGGGCGCCGAGGCGGCGAGCAGTCCGGCCGCCGGGTCGTCGCGGTCGACGAGCGGCACCGGCAGCATCGCGGCAACCCGCGCGGGATCGGGTCGACCCGGCTCGGCCGTATCGGTGCCGGTGTCCGCGAGCAGGCCGGGGGCGAACGTGCCACGCGGCGGCCCGAACACGGTGGAGACCGCGGGTGGCACCGGGCCGGACCCGTCGTCGACCCCCTCGGCGCGGTCGGTGGCCAGCACCTCGCGCAGCACGCCGCCGAGCTGGTCGGCCATCTCGTCGGCCGACCCGAACCGGCGCAGCGGGTCGGGGTCGGTGGCCCGCAGGAGCAGCCGGTGGAACGACTCGTGCCGCGCGAGCACCTCGTGCTCCGCCGGGTCCGGGATCGGGGTGGGCACGCCGCGGCGAGCGGGTGGCATCGCGAGGGCGAGCACGGCGAGCGTGCGGCCGACGGTGTGCACGTCCGAGGACACGGACGGGCCGTTGTCGACGACGTCGTCGGCGCCGATCTCCGGCGCCTGGTAGCCCTTCGTGCCGAAGACGTCGCTGGCCAGGTCGTCGAACCGGATCACGGCGCCCAGGTCGATCAGCTTGAGCTGCCGCTCGTACTGGATCACGTTCTCCGGCTTGAAGTCGCAGAACGCCAGGCCGCCCTCGTGCAGGTACCCGAGCGCCGGCAGCATCTCCAGCATGTACGCGATCGCGCGCGGCACCGGCATCGGGTCGAGCGTCCGGTCGGGGCGGCGGCGGTCGTCCATCAGCTCCTTGAGCGACGAGCCGCCGACATACTCCATGACGATGTACCCGACGGGGGTGCCGTCCTCGTCGGGGTGCTGCACGAAGTTGTGGATCGTGACGATGTTCGGGTGGTTCACCTGCGCGAGGAACCTGCGCTCCGCAACGGCCGCCGCCATGGCGTGCGCGTCGCCGGAGTCGAGGAGGCCCTTGAGCACCACCCAGCGGTTGTCGACGTTGAGGTCGGTGGCGAGGTAGATCCACCCGAGCCCGCCGTGGGCGAGGCAGCCCTGCACCTCGTACTGGCCGGCGACGACGGTGCCCTTGCCGAGCTTCGGGGTGAACGAGTACCGCGTGCCGTCGTGGGGGCAGAAGCCGTCGGGACGGCCGGTCCGGTCGCCCTTGGACCGGCCGACGGGCCGCTGGCAGGTGCTGCAGAAGCGCTTCTCCTCCGGCACCTGGGGGTCGGTGAGCAGGGCGTTCGCCGGGTCGACCCGGGGCACCGCGGGCACGTCGACGAGGCCGGCCCCGAGGCGGCTGCGCGCGGTGGTGGAGGTGCGGCCCGAGCCGCGGCGCGACGGGCGGCTGCCGCCGCTGGTGCTGGACCAGCCGCTCGGCCCGGTGAAAGCCGCGGTCGACGGCCCGGTCGACGGGGCCGTCGAGGACGAGACGGCCGGTTCGCTCGCGGTCGCCAGCCCGCACGTGTCGCAGTAGCCGCCGTCGATGGTGCCGTCGCAGCCGGGGCGCTCGCAGGCCTGCGGGCCGCTCGCGGCAGCCGGGGTGGGCTGCGCGGACGGCTGGGCCGCGGGTGTCGCCGCCAGCCCGCACGTGTCGCAGTAGCCACCGTCGATCGTGCCGTCGCAGCCGGGACGGCCACAGGCCTGGCCGGAGCTCATGCCGACCTCCCCGTGGAGCTGTCACCGGAGGCCAGGAGCTGCTGGTAGGACACCAGTGCGCGGGTGGCCGCGGCGAGATCGGCGGGGCGCGTCCAGAGCAGGCGGCGGACGTCGGTGTCGATCGCGAGGAGGTCCGGGCGTTCGGAGAGGCCGAGCCGGCCGGCCTTCGCCCGGTAGGCCTCGAACCGGCCGCGCAGCTCGGTGCGCCGTTCCAACAGGCCGTCGGCGAGCACATGGGCCGTGCGCACCTCCGCAGCCGCCACGTCCACCTCGGTCTCCAGGTCGGTGAGGGCCCGCGCACGCGCGGGCCATGTGCGGCGGCTCGGGAGGCGACCGTCGACCAACGCCCTCAGCACACCGCGCAGCGCAGCGGTGCGGTCCGGTGCGGGATCGAGCGGGGCGGTGACGACCAGCTCCTGGGCGCGCAGGCGCACCTGCTCGGCGGCGGAGCGGGCGGTCTCGATCTCGACGATCGCGGCGTCCACCCGGGCGAGGCGGTCGTCCCACCCGTCGCGCGCGGCGCCGGCCCGGTCGAGGTCGGCGGTGAGGGTGTCGACGCGCGCCCCGAGATCCGCGAGCGCGTCGTCCGGTGGGGCGTCGGCGAGCGCGAGCGGGTCGGTCGTGTACCTGGCCGTGAGCTCCTCGACCCGGGTGGTCAGCTCCCCCACGCGGGCGTCCTCCAGGTCGGCGGCCAGCTGCCGGGCACCTCGCAGGCTCTCGGCGAGCGGACCGATCGCGGCGAGGAACCTCTCGTGCAGGTCGTGGCTGGTGACGAACAGGTCGTGGACCCGGTCGAACGCCGCCTCCATCCGCTCGGCGAGCTCGCCGAGCGTGATGGTGTCGACGCGTTCGACGGCACCGGTGAGCCGCCGCTCGACCACGGAGCGCCCCACCTCGATGGACGGCTCGCGCAGCAGCCGGTGCAGTTCGGGGTCGTCCGCGCCGCGGGCGAGCGCGTCCCGGGCCGAGGCGACGACCCGCCGGTAGGTGTCGAAGTCCCGCCACAGGCCGGCGAGGTCGTCGCTCGCCCTCGCCCACTCCCGCTCCGTGCGGCCGGTCAACCGTCCCGCGGAGAGCAGCGCGTGCGCCGGATGCTGCTCCAGCTCGACCAGCGACGTCGCGATCCGCCCCTCGGCGGCGCTGCGCTGCGCCAGCTCCGCCTCGACCCCGCCGGTGGGCACCCGGCTACTTCCGCCCGTCATCCGCTGTCACGCCCCCCAGCCACACAGCACCCCATCGTGTCGGCAGGGTAGCGCGATCAGGACCGTCGGGGCATGGCGCTGAGCGACGGTTTGGCAACGGGCAGGCTGATCACCGGTTCTCGTCATCAGAAGATCGTCTGGCAAAGAAGGGCGTCCATGTTCTCGATCGGGTTCGTCGGGGCCGGGCAGTTCGCCGGCCGGTTCACCGAGCTGTTCCACAAGCACCCCGGGGTGAGCGCCGTGTACGCCACGGACGTGCTCCCGGAGCGGGCCGCCCTTCGAGGACGTGCTCGCGTCGGACGTCGACGCCGTCGCGATCTTCACGCAACGCTGGACCCACGGCCCGCTCGTGGTGGCGGCGCTCGAGGCGGGCAAGCACGTCTACTCCGCGGTGCCGATGGCGATCACCGCCGACGAGATCGGCGCGATCATCGAGGCCGTCCGCAAGACGGGGCTGACCTACATGATGGGCGAGACGGAGCTACTAGCACCCGGCCACGGTGTTCGCCCGCGGGAAGCTCGCCGAGGGCGCCTTCGGGCGGATCTTCTACACCGAGGGCGACGGCGAGCGCCTCCCGATCGCCGACTTCGGCGACCCGCCGGCCCACCCGAACCCGTGCCGCGGCCCGCCGGTCGCAGCCAGGCGGCGGCCGGCAAGGCGAGCAGCACGAGCACCGCTGCCCGGTGGGCGCGCAGCGCCGCCGGAGGCCGCTCTCATGATCAGGTGTGGCTGAGCGCCCTCGGGTGGGCGCTGCGGCGAATCTCGGACCGATCGTGACGAGTTGATCGTTCCGAGATCCCGCTCCGCGCCCTCCCGAGGACGGTCGCAAGCATGCGATCAATGGGAACCGCTATCCGAGCGCCAGGGTCCCGACTTCGCCGATCGCTGCCCCAGCCTCGTGATCAGGAGCTCCGGACGGGTGTGATGACCGAACCGACTGCGGCCACTAGACCTCGTCGAAGATCCGCCCCATGTCGGCCCACACGTCCCGCCGGTAGCGCCAGGTCCAGGCGGCCACGGCCAGGCCGGCGGCGGCGATCACGAGGCAGACCCACGGCACGATCGCGACCTGCAGCACGACGGGTGTGTCGGGCGCGGCGGGCACGAACGAGTAGTAGAGCCCGCCGACCACCGCGAGCGCCCCGACCAGCGCGGCGAGCACGCCCGTCACCGTGAACCACGGCTTGCCGGTGCGCCGGCCCTGCGCCGCGCCCGCGATCCCGAGCATCAGGTACACGGCCATGACCAGCGGCGTGCCGATGCCGGCGAGGAAGGTGAACAGGAAGATCCCACCGGTCTGCCCGCCCTCGATCCCGCCGGCCAGCGCGACCTGGCTCTCCTGGCTCGTGAGCAGGACGGACACGACGGCCAGCAGCACCCAGACGGCCAGGTCGAGCCCGATCGCGCGCCACGGCGTGCCCCACCGCGGGTGCAGCACGCCCAGCCAGGCGGGCAGCACCCGCTCGCGCCCCATCGCGAAGAGCACGCGCGAGACCGCGATGTGCACCCCGAGCGCGCAGAACAGGCTCGCCAGCGCCGCGCACGCCAGCACGACCGCGCCGACCGCCTCGTTCGGGGCGACTGCGGCGAGCCCCGCCACGGACGTCGGCCAGTCGGTGGCCGCCTGCTGCACCCCGAACCCGACCGCCGTCGCGTAGGTGATCACCAGGTAGAACAGCCCGGCCACGACGATCGACCCGATGATCGCCCGCGGGATCGCCCGCCGCGGGTCGCGCGTCTCCTCCGACAGCACGGCGCTCGCCTCGGCCCCGGTGAACGACAGCATCGCGAACGACAGCCCGAACAGCACCCCCGTCCACGAGACGCCGGCCGCGGACGGCCAGAACGCGGCGAGGTCGAGGCTGCGGCCCGGGTCGGCCACCGGCGTGGTCCCGTCGATGACGCTGACGGCGGGCGCCCCGACCGCGATGACGGCGACGGCCACGGCGAGCAGGGCGATCATCGTGACCAGCAGGATCGCCAGCTGGGTGCGAGTGGAGGCCTGGATGTCGAACAGGCTCATCAGCGCGATGACGACGAGCCCGGCCAGCGAGAACCAGTACCAGGCCGGGTCGGCGCCGGTGAGCAGCGCGACGAGGCTCGCCGTGAAGAACCCGAAGCCCCACAGCACCGCGCCGCCGAGCACCAGGAACGCCGCCGCGTAGCACCAGCCGCCGAGGAAGCCGAGCACCTTGCCGCCGCCGCGGGTGATGTAGGTGTACATCGACCCCGCCGAGGACAGCGAGCGCGCGAACATCGCCACCGTGCCGCCGACGGCGAGCATGGCGAGGGTGCCGAGCAGGTAGGCCAGCGGCGTCGCGCCGCCCGCCTTCGTCGACGCCAGGTAGGTGAGGAACGCCCCGGACATCGCCGGCGCGATCACCGACAGGCTCTGCGCGATGACGTCGCGCAGGCCGAGCGTGCGGTGGAAGCCGCCCGCGGTGGCCGCCGGCGTCGCGGCCGTGTCAGCCATCGCCCGGCCCCTCACCGTGGCAGTGCGCAGAACGGGACGGGGGCACGTCGAGAGCGGGGTTGCGGTCGAAGAACCCGACCGGCTTGAGCGTGAAGCCGGTGTGGTCGACGGGCATGACCGGCCAGTCCTCCGGCCGCGGGAAGTGGGTGGTGCCGAACGTGTGCCACACGACGACGTCCTCGCCGTCGATCTCCCGGTCGGCCCGCACCCACGCGGGCAGGCCCGCACCGCCCGGGTTCTGGTTGACGAAGTCGCCAGCCGGGTAGCGCTGCGCCGGGTCGTAGCGGGTGACCCACAGGTGGTTGGTGGCGAAGGTCGCCCGCGCGTGGATCGAGGAGCCCTCGTCGGCGAGCAGGGTGGCCCGGCCCTCCGGCACCAGGGCGTAGCCGACGTCCTGGCCGAGGGCGTTCTGCTTCTCCGGGTTGACGACGTGCCAGGTGCGCACGACGGACCCGTCCGCGCGCCGCCGCGCCTGCGACTCCCGGGTCAGGCGCGTGCGCCGCTGCCGGAACGCGTTGCCGTACGGGTTGCCCTCCCCCATCGGCATCCGCTCGGCCTCGGCCTCCACGACCGCGTTGCGCACGCCGTCGACGGTCATGTCGAGGCGCGCCGAGAACAGGTGCTGGTGGTACGGAGCGCCGAGGCCGGGCGCCACCTCGGTGGCGTGGTCGTTGCCGCCCTCGGGGTAGGCCGCGGTGAACACGATGCCGGTGGCCTTGACCTCGAGCTGGATGGTGCCGTCGAGGTAGAGGTACCAGTAGAAGCCGTAGTCGTAGTTGCCGATCGGCGTGAAGAACGAGATCACCAGGCGACGCTGGCGGCGCACCTCGCGCGAGCCGGTGAACATGTCGGAGTGCTTCCATGCCACACCGGTGTCCTCCTCGTGCACGCAGATCGCGTTGGTGATCGTCTTCGGCGTGCCGAGGTCGTCGGCGATCACGGCGTCGACGTAGTGGATGTCGCCGAGGCAGTCGCAGCCCAGCTGCAGCGAGTCGGCGTAGCGGGCGAACATGTACTCGCCGCAGTCGAAGTAGTTCTGCCAGAACCGGGTCGGCGCCGGGTCGGCGTAGGGCACCACCATCTCGGCGACCGAGGCGCGGTAGCAGATCGGCCGCCCGTCGAAGGCGATCTGGTGCAGGGTCAGGCCCTCGCGCTCGTTGAACCCGATGCGCAGGTCCCACTTCCCCCAGCGCACCCGGCCGTCCTCGACCGTGAAGCTGCGGCCGTCGGGCTGGGTGATCTCGATCGGCCGCAGCGAGTCGAGCGGCGGGCCCTGCACCTGCGGGTCGTCGAAGTTGCCGGAGGTCGCCGGGACCGGGGGCGCGTCGACGTCGATGATCCGGGTGACGCGCCGGTCGGTGAGGTCGACGTAGGCGACGAGCCCGTCGATCGGGTGCGCCCACGGGTGGTCGCGCTCGTGGTCCTGGCGGAACCCGAAGGAGCGCACGATCCGGTGGCCGATCTCCTCCGGGTGGTCGTACACGCCCGCCGAGAGCGGCACCGCTCGCACCGACGCCGGCTCGACGTCCCGTTTCGCCAAGGCGGCGAGCCAGCCCTCGTCGGCGTTCAGGATGTCCTCGATCAGCTCGAACTCGGCGTCGATGATCGGCGGCTGGCCGTCCACCGGCGGGTCGAGCTCGCGGGACGACACCACCGCACCGTTCGTCGCCGACACCACCGTGTCCCACGACCGGCCGGTCGCCAGGTCCAGCAGCACGGCCCGGAACCGGCGGTCGAGCGGTGCACCCTCGGCGTGGGCGAGCACCGCCGGCTTCGGTGGCTCCTCCGGGGCGAAGAACGCGAAGCGGACGGTGTCGGTGAGCAGGCCCGCGGCGACGAGGGTCTCCCGGACCCGGTCGACCTCCGCGCTCCTGGTCATCGCGAGCGGATGGGTTGCGGCCGTGGTCGCGGCACGCCGGTCCTCGACGGTGGTCATGCGGGTTCCTCCCTGCGTCATCGGCGAGAGCGTGATGAGGGACGGTCACCGCTGGACGACGCCGCCGTCAAAGGCGGGTCTCCGCAGCCGCGAAAGGTGGCTGTGATCGTCCTCACGTCATGAGAATCCCCGTCGCACGATTCTCATTCGAGCCGTTTCCGCCTGTCGCGGCCGCGGTCGCCGGGTTAGCGTCCGTCGGATCATCGGAGGTGAGCGATGCGGTACGGGGCACTGGCGGCGCTGCGGCACCGCTCGCCCGTGCACGGGCTCGACCGGCGCAACCTCCGCCCCCTCGAGGTGCTCGCGCAGTCGGTGTCCACGGCCGCGCCCGCCGCCGGGATGGCGACCATCCCGGCCATCGTGGCCACCACCGGCGGCACGGCGACGGTCTGGTCGTTCGTGCTCGCCACCGCGGTGGCGCTCGCCGTCGGGGCCTGCATCGCGACCTTCACCCGCCGGATGGCCGCGGCCGGCTCGCTGTACAGCCTCACGGCGAAGGGACTCGGACCCGCTGCGGCGTTCGCGTGCGGTGCCGCGCTGCTGGCCGGGTACGCCGTGCTCCTCATGGCGGTCCTCGCCGGGGCGGTGCTCTACGCCGGGGCGCTGTTGCGCCGGCTGGGGTGGATCCCGCCGCCCGCGGTGGGGGCCGCGGCCGTCGTGGTACTCGCCGTGCTCGCGGCCGGGCTCGTGCTGCGCGGTGTGCGGGTGTCGGCGCGGATCGTGCTCGCGGTCGAGGCCGTCTCCATCGGGCTGATGCTCGTGATCTTCGTCGTGCTGCTGGCCGGTCCCCCGGCGCCGCCCGCACCGGCCGGCGCCACTCCGGACTGGAGCATCGCGGGCGTCGTGGCCGGGGTGCTGCCCGCGATGGGCGCGTTCATCGGTTTCGAGGCCGCCACCACCCTCGGGGTGGAGGCGCGGCGGCCGTTCGTCACGGTCCCGCGGGCGGTGCTCGGTACGGCCGCGCTGGTGGGACTGCTGACCCTGCTCGCCGCCCACACGCAGGTCGTCGGCTTCGCGGGGGCGCTGGGCGGGCAGCCGGAGCCGGTCGTCACCCTCGCCGCGGCGCACGGCACGCCGTGGCTCGCCGTCCTGCTCGACCTCGGCATCGCCACCTCGTTCGTGGCGTGCACCCTCGCGACCACGAACGCGCTGGTCCGCGTGCTGTTCTCGATGGCACGCGACGGGATCGTGCCGCGCCGCATCGGGGCGACGCACCGCCGCTACCGCACCCCGCACGTCGCGATCGCCGTCGCGGTCCCCGTCGGCGCGGCGGTCCCGGCGGCACTGTTCCTGGCCGGGGTGCCCGGCCTGACGATGCTGCGCGAGCTGATCAGCGTCGCGACCGCGGGCTACCTCGTCGCCTACCTGCTCGTGGCGCTCGCCGCACCGCTGTTCCTGCGGCGGATCGGCGAGCTCACGGTCGCACCGCTGGTCGTCACCTCCGTCGCCGTGCCGGTGCTCGCCGGGGTCTGCTGCGCGTTCGTCATCTCGGAGCTCGGCGGCGTGGTCCCGATCGTGCTCGGCGCGCTCGTGCTCGCCGCGCTCGCCTGGTACGCGGTGCTGCGGCTCCGGCGGCCGCGCGAGCTCGCCGCGATCGGCGTGTACGACGAACCGTCGACGGCCGACGTGCATACGGGGCGCGCCGCGTGACCGGGATCGACCCGCTCCCGCTCTCGGGCCGCCAGCCCCGCGCGGTCCGCAGCGCGCTGGCCGTCCTCGAGGAGGTGGTCGCGGCGGGTCCCGGCGTCACCGCCAAGGAGATCTCGGCCGCGCTCAAGCTGCCGCAGGCCACCACATACCGGCTGCTCAACCTGCTCGTCGGCGAGGAGTACCTCGTGCGGCTGCCCGACCTGCGCGGGTTCGCCCTCGGCCGCCGGGCGGCGCGCCTCGCACTCCCCGTCGTCACCACCCCGCCGACGGCGGCCCGCGCGGTGGTGGAGCACCT
Organism: Pseudonocardia wallangbongensis; assembly: GCF_054486945.1. Classification (NCBI taxonomy): domain Bacteria; kingdom Bacillati; phylum Actinomycetota; class Actinomycetes; order Pseudonocardiales; family Pseudonocardiaceae; genus Pseudonocardia; species Pseudonocardia wallangbongensis. Next base: position 397,681 of record NZ_JBRERS010000003.1, on the reverse strand, counting down.
GCGCGGGCTCGTCCGCTGGGGCGTGCACCTCGCGTCGTTCACCACCGGGCAGGTCACGCTCGTCGACACCGACCCCGACCACCCCCCGGCAGAGCCGACCCTCATCACCCGGTACCCGCACGCGTCGGCGCTCGGGAAGCTGCTGCTCGCCGACCAGCCCGACTGGCGGGCGGTGGCCCGCGACCTGCGCCGGTTCACCGAGCACACCGTCGTCGACGCCGGCGCCCTCGACCGGCAGCTCGCCACCGTGGCCACCACCGGCCTCGCCCGGCAGTGCGGTGAGCTGCGCCCCGACCGCGGCTGCCTCGCCGTACCCGTCCGCGGCCCGGGCACCGGCGAGATCGTCGCCGGGCTGGCGCTGGCCGGGCCGCCGCAGCGCGTCGCGGAGCCGAACGACGAGCTCGTCGCCCTTCTGCGCGAGCACGCCGAGCGCCTCTCCCCCCTGCTCGCCTGAACTGAGGGTCCTCCCCGTCACACACCAACATGCGCGCTCGCACACCAACTGCAGTTCATGTGTGAGCACCAATCTTGGTGTGTGGCTGCCCGGGCGCACCCGGGGCGCGCGCCTGTCTGTCCTCTCACCTCCGCGTGACTCCGCAGGCCGCGGGCAGGAGCATGGAGCCACGTGACCGCCGCCCGCCCCCGCTCCCTCCCCGCGTCCGACTCCCCCGCGGTGCCGGCGGCGCTCCTGATCACCGCGATCCTGCTCCTGGCGCTCAACCTGCGCGGGCCGCTCGTGGCCGTCTCCGCGGTGGTCGACCCGATCCGCGCCGACCTCGGGATCGACGCCGCCACCGCCGGGCTCCTCACGAGCCTCCCGGTCCTCTGCTTCGGGCTCGCCACCCCGCTGGCCTCGGCGCTGCTCGCCCGGCTGGGGCTCGCCCGGGGCGTGCTCGTCTCCCTGGGCGTCCTGCTCGTCGGGATCGTGGTCCGCTCCCTCGACGGCCTGCCGGCCGCGATCGCCGGCACGGTGCTGCTCGGCCTGGCGATCACGGCCGGCAACGTGGCGATCCCGGTGGTCATCGGGCGGGACCTGCCCCGGCACGCGGGCGCGGTCCTCGGGGCGTACACCGCGGCGCTCAACGTCGGGTCGATGCTCACGCTGTCGCTGACCGTGCCGATCGCGGCCGCCACCGGCTGGCGCTTCGCGCTGGCGAGCTGGGGGGTGCTGGTCGTCGGCTCCGCCGCCGTCTGGTGGTGGGCGACCCGGCACCCCGAACCGGAACCGGCACCCGCGCCCGCCCCGGACACGCCGGACGCGCCGGACGCGCCGGACCACCCGGCCTGGTGGCGCCGCCCGATCGCGTGGGTGCTGACCACGGCGTTCGCCGGGCAGGCCTTCGCCTACTACGGCATGACGGCCTGGCTCCCCCAGATCCTGCGGGACGAGCTCGGGATGCCCGCCGCCACCGCGGGCGCTGCGGCGTCGGTCTTCCAGATCGCCGCGCTCACCGGGGCGTTCGGCGTGCCGGTGCTGCTGCGCTGCACCGGGCCCTTCACCACCGTCCTCGTCGTGTGCGCGGCGTGGACGGCCGTCCCGCTCGGCTTCGTCCTCGCGCCGCAGCTGTGGACGGTCTGGTGCGTCGTCGGCGGGTTCGCCCAGGCCGGCGGGCTGGTCGCGATCTTCTCGTTGATCGTGCGGGTGGCCCGCGACGCCGCGGAGAGCCGGCACTTCTCCGCGCTCGTGCAGGGCGGCGGGTACACGGTGGCCGGGGCCGCGCCGCCGGTGCTGGGCGCCGTCCACGCCGCCACCGGCGGCTGGACGGCACCGCTCATGGTGGTGCTCGCCGCGGTCGTGGTGCTCGCCGTGGCCGGCGGCAGCACCGGCGGCCGGTGGGCTACCCGGCCCGGCCCCGGCTGACCGTCTCCAGCGCGGTGCGCACGTCCTCGCGGATCTCCGCCGGCATGCGGCCGAGCGCATCGACCAGCGACATGTGCGGCAGCCACCGGGTCTGGTCGAGGAGCTCCTGCACCTTCGCCTCGTCCCGCCCGCGGACGGCCCCGAGGAGCGCGTCGTACGCCGCCCGGTCGTCGATCACGTCGGCGAGCGGCGTCTCCAGCGTGACGGGCCCGCGGCCGTTGCCCGGCGCCGGGTTCGGCACCTCCCAGCTGTGGGTGCCCGAGCCGACGACGACCGGCTCGGCGCCGCCGGGCAGCCGCACCGTGGCGGTGGTGTTGGCGGGCACCACGACGTCGACGACGATCGTGTCCCCCTGCCGCTCCCAGCCCACGGACGCGCGCCCGTACGGCGTCTCGTGCGCGGTGCGCGCCCGGTCCAGGCCGGGCAGCGGGTGCGGGGCGACGTCGAGCTCGCGGTAGCCGGGCGCGGCCGGCGCGAGGCCGGCGACCACACGGTGCAGCCAGTCGGCGATGGCCCCGAAGGCGTAGTGGTTGAACGAGGTCATCTGGCCGGGGTTCACGGTGCCGTCCGGGAGCATGCTGTCCCAGCGCTCCCAGACCGTGGTGGCGCCCATCGTCACCGGGTAGAGCCAGGACGGGCACTGCGTCTGCAGCAGCATCCGGGCGGCGGCGTCCAGGTGGCCGCTGCCGGTGAGCGCGTCCTGCACGATCGGGGTGCCGACGAACCCCGTGGCCACGCGGTAGCCGGCCACCCGCACGAGCTCGGCGAGGCGCTCACCCAGCACGCGGCGCTCCCCCGGCTCGGTGACGATGCCGAACACCAGCGCCATCGCGTAGGCGGTCTGGGTGTCGGACATCATCCGCCCGGCCGGGGTGACGTACTCGCGGACGAACGCGGCCCGCACGTCCTCGGCCAGCTTCCGGTAGTGCGCGGCGTCGTCGTCGCGGCCCAGCAGGCCGGCGGCCCGGGCGAGCAGGTCGGTGGAGCGGTGAAGGTGCGCGCTCGCCACGAGGTCGCGGTCGGTGGTGGCGTCACCGGGGCGGTCCGGCGGGGCCGCCGGGTCGAGCCAGTCCCCGAACTGGAACCGGCCCTCCCACAGCAGCCGGGGACCCGCCAGCGCGAGCAGCACCTCCACCCAGTCGTGCATGCTGTCGTACTGGGCGGCCAGTACACCGCGGTCGCCGAAACGCTCGTACAGCACGTGCGGGATCACGGTGGCGGCGTCACCCCACGCCGCGGCCGGCGTGGCGGCCCGCTCGAGGACGTTCGGGACGATGAACGGCACCACCCCGCCGTGGCGCCGCTGCTCCAGCGCGAGGTCGGTGAGCCATGAGGTGAGGAATCCGTCGCAGTCGAACAGGTACGTGGCGGTGGGCGAGAAGACCTGGATGTCGCCGGTCCAGCCGAGCCGCTCGTCGCGCTGCGGGCAGTCGGTGGGGACGTGCAGGAAGTTGCCCCGCATCCCCCACACCACGTTGTCGTGCAACCGGTTGACCAGGTCGGACGAGCACTCGAACCACCCGGTCCGGCGCATGTCGGTGTGCACGACGACCGCGACGACGTCCGCCGGGTCGAGGTCGCCCGGCCAGCCCTCGACCTGCACGTAGCGGAACCCGTGGAACGTCGAGCGCGGCTCCCAGGTCTCCGGGCCGCCGCCGGCGAGGGTGTAGCGGTCGGTGGCCTCGGCCCGGCGCAGCGGCCGGGTGCACAGCTCCCCGTGCTCGAGGACCTCGGCGTGGCGCAGCACCACCTCCTGGCCGCGCTCGCCGGTCACCGTGATCCGCAGCCACCCGACGACGTTCTGCCCGAAGTCGAGGACGGTGGCCCCGCTCGGGGTCGTCAGCACCTCCCGGACCGCCACCTCCTCGGTGCGCCGGGCCGCCGGCGAGTTGCGGGCCTCGGGCACGACGCCCGTCTCGTCCACCCGCACCGGCGCCCACCCGGAGTCGTCGAACCCGGGCGCGGACCAGCCGGGCAGCGCGCGCCGGGCGTCGAACGACTCCCCCCCGTAGATGCCGCCCGCGGTGAGCGGGCCCTCGGCCGTGGCGCGCCAGTCCGGGCCGCTCGCCACGGTGGCGGTCCGCCCGTCGGCGTACTCGATCACGAGCTGGACGGCCACCGCCGGCTGCGGCCCGTAGTGCAGCTCCGCGTTCCGGAAGCCGAACCGCTCCGTGTACCACCCGCCCGAGAGCCACACACCCACCGCGTTCGCGCCGTCGGCGAGCAGCGCCGTGACGTCGGTGGTCTCGTGCAGCAACCGCTGCTCGTACGGTGTCCAGCCGGGTTTGAGCACCTCGTCGTCCACCTCGCGGCCGTTGACCTCGACCTGGTAGACGCCGTGCGCCGTGGCGTGGAGGGTGGCACGGCGCACCGGGCCGTCGACGGTGAAACCGGTCCTCAGGAGCGCGGGCTGCGCGTGCCCCGCCGGCTCGTCGAGACCGACCAGCTCCGCCACCCAGCCGCCGTCGGGCAGGAACCCGGCCACGATCTCGTGTGGCTCGCTCCACTCCGACGTCGCGCCGTCGGCACCCGTGACCCGGACCCGCACGGTGTGCGCACCGCCGGCCCCGAGAGGGGCGAAGGGCCACTCGACCAGCACCGAGTCGCGCCCGTCGAGCCGCACGGTGGCGCCGCCGTCCAGGTCGATCTCGGCGCCGGCCTGGAGCCATCCGGGCGCGTCGGACTCGGTCACCCAGGACAGGCGGGGGCGGGCGGTGGCGACGGTGGTCCGATCGGTGGCGTACTCGGCGGTGACACGGACGACGGACGGCACGGATTCTCCCTCTACTAGCCCTTGATGGCACCGGCGGTCATGCCGGCCACGATCTGGCGGTTGAAGAACAGGAACATCACCAGCGGGGGAATGGTGATGAGGAGGATGTTCATGAACAGCAGGTTGTACTGCGTCTCGTACTGGCTCTGGAAGTTGTAGAGCGTGAGCTGCACGGTGGCGTTCTGCTCGCCGGGCAGGAAGTACAGCGGGTGCGTGAAGTCGTTGAAGACCACCACCGACTGCACGACGATCACGGTGACGGCCACCGGGCGCAGCAGCGGGAAGATCACGCGGAAGAACAGGCGCAGCGGGCCCGCGCCGTCGATGGTCGCGGCCTCGTCCAGCTCGCGCGGCACCGTGGAGATGAAGGCCCGGAACAGCAGGATCGAGAACGACATCCCGTAGGCGACCTCGACGAGGATCAGCCCCGGCATGGTCCGGAACAGGCCCAGCCCCTGCAGCACCCAGATCGTCGGTACCACGGCGGGCGGGATGATCAGCCCGGAGAGCACGAGGAAGTTGACGAACCCGGTCCAGCGGGTGGGGCGGCGCTGCAGGACGAACCCGACCATCGCCGCGATGATCACCATGATCGCCACGCTGGAGACCGTGAGGATCGTGCTGTTGATGAACGCGATGATGAGGATGTAGTCGCGCGCCTCGATGGCCTCCCGCAGGTTGTCCAGCAGCGCGATCTCGGTGGGCCAGGTGAACTCCAGCAGGCCCGCCTCCTGCTGCGTCTTCATCGCGGTGACGAGGACGAACGCGAACGGGACGACGAACAGGAAGGCGAACGCGAGGATCGCCGCCGTGCCGAGCCAGTAGCGGGTCGCGGTCCTCACATCTGCACCTCCTTGCGGGAGAGGAACCGCGAGAGCGGCAGGACGATCGCGGTGACCAGGACGAACAGCAGGACGTTCCCGGCGGTGGACAGGCCGTAGAACCCGGCCTGGTACTGCTTGTAGATCACCGAGGCGATCACGTCGGAGGTGAAACCGGGCCCGCCCCGCGTCATCGCCCAGATGAGGTCGAACGACCGCAGGCCGCCGATCAGGGACAGGATGATCACGGTGACGGTCGCGGGGCGCGCGAGCGGGAGCAACACGTGCCGGAACTGCGCCATCGGCCCGGCGCCGTCCACCCGCGCCGCCTCGAAGTACTCCTGCGGGATCGAGACGATGCCCGCGATGTAGATGACGGTCGCGAGCCCGACGCCCTTCCACACGTCGACCAGCGCCACCGACAGCAGCGCGATCGACGGGTCGGTGAGCCAGCCCGGCCCCGCGATCCCGACGGCGGCGAGCGCCTCGTTGATCGGGCCGCCGAAGGGGTCCATGAGGGCCTGGAACGTGATCCCGACGCCGATCGTGCTGACCAGCACCGGGAAGAACACCACCGACCGCAGGAATCCCCGCGCGATGATCTGGGAGGTCAGCAGCACGCCGAGCAGCAGCCCGAGCACGACCTTGAGCCCCGACGTCACGACCCCGTAGACGACCGTGTTGACCAGGCCGGTGACCAGCGCCGGTTCCCGGAAGAACTGGACGAAGTTGTCCATCCCGATGAACTCGAACTCGAACAGGCTCCAGCGCGTGAGGCTGAACCAGAACGAGGCGAACGTCGGGACCAGGAAGAAGATCGTGTAGATGATCGCGGCGGGCACGTAGAACCACGTCGGGTACTGGCTGCGCGGCCGCCGCCCGGTGGACGCGGGCGGCGCCGCCCCGGCGGGGGCGGCGCTGCTCCTCGTGGTGGTGATGGCCATCTGGTCGCTCTCCGGATGGTCGCCGCTAGTCCCACCCCGGCAGCCCGAGCTGCTGGGCCTGCTTGCGGACGTCCTGGTCGTACAGGGCGGCGCCGTCGGCGGCCGAGCGGATGCCGGAGCCGACCTCGACGGTGATCTGCTCCAGGGCCGGGCCCTTGATCGGCGACAGGAACTCGAGCGCGGGGCTGTAGGTCCCGGCGTCGATGTAGGTCTGGAAGTCGGTGGTGGCCGGGAGGACGTCGGCGGGCAGCGTGCACCCGTCCACCGCGTACGGCCCGGTGGGCGTGGCCCCCTCGGACTGCGCGTCGCACCCCGCGGGGCTCGCGATGAACGCCTCGAGCTTCTTCGCGGCGTCCAGCTTCGCCCCCTCGGTGGTCTTCGGGATGTAGACGCCGTTGGGCGACCAGACGGTCAGCCCGTTCTTCGCGGGGTCGTCGCCCGGGATCGGGAAGATGCCGACGTCCTTGGCGCCCTCGGGCGAGGCGATGGTGAGGGTGGGGATGCCGTTGGTGAGCATCGGGTAGTGCGCGCCCTCGCCCTCGCCGAGCTTCCGCATGCCCTCCTCCATCTTGGCGGTGGGGAAGTCCTCGTTGTAGTAGCCGAGGTCGTGCAGCTGCTGCAGGTGCTCCCAGCCCTTGAGCGCGGCGGGGGACGTGGCGTACTTCGCCTGGCCCGCGGTGTAGCGCTCGGCGAAGTCCGGCTCGGCCGCGGCCACGTTGTGGAAGTCGCCGAGGACGAACAGCTGGGAGGTGTAGGTCTCGCCGTAGGTCTGGATGACCGGGACGGTGCCGGCCGCCTTGATCGCGTCGTTGTTCGCCATGAACGCGTCCCACGTGCGCGGGATCTGCAGGCCCAGGTCGGCGTAGATCTTCTTGTTGTAGAGGATCGCGCCGGTCAGCTGGGGCCCGAACGGGGCGCCGTAGACCTGGTCGCCCGCGCTGACGACCCGCTTGAAGTTCTCCTCGAGCGAGCCGACCCAGGGCTGGTCGGTCAGCGGCGCGAGGTTCTGCTCGGGGCCGATGGCCTGGAACAGCGACCCGGAGTTGTAGACGAACACGTCGGCCATGTCGCCGGTCGCGAGCCGGGTCTTGACGATGTTGTCGCCCTCGGACCCGCTGGGCCGGGTCTCGACGTCGACGGTGATGCCGGGGTTCTGCGCCATGAACGCCTCGGCGACGCTCTCGGCGGCGTTCACCGTGCTCTGGTTGCTGCCGACGAGGAAGGTCAGCGAGACCCCGTCCCCACCGCTGCTGGAGCCGAGGCTGCCGGCGCTGCAGCCGGCGAGGGCCAGCACGGCGCCGGCCGCGAGCGCGATCATCCGCAGGTGACGGCGCGGTGATGTCTGCTTCCTCATCAGGACCTCTTTGTCGGGACGGGAATTAAAACGTTTCAGACGCTGCGGCGACCCTATTGGCGCATGTGACTTGCGTCAAGTCGAACCTCACGCGCGGCCACGAGAAACGATCAGTAGTGAAAGGTTTCACCGCTGGTCGGCGGCGGCCCAACCGGCCCACCGCGACGGTGTGACCACCAGGAGCGCACCCGCCGGCGGCGCCGCCGCGTACGGCGGGTACTTGGCGGCCAGCGCGGCGAGCGCCCGCTCGCGCAGCCCGCCGTACTCGTGCACCGCCGCGGTGCCGTCGACACGCACCCACCACAGCGCCGACCAGTCGTCCGCGTAGTGGTCCACGACGACGCCCACCCGCGGGTCGCGCCCGACGTCGGCCAGGCGCGCCAGCCGGGTGGTGGTCTTGGGCTTGACCTCGTCCACGGCCGAGCAGACGAGCCCGTCGAGCAGCACGAAGGTGACCGGCACCAACCGCGGGGTGCCGTCGGGGCGCAGGGTGGCCAGCCGGGCCACCGGGGCGGCGGCGAACCGGGACCGCATCGTCACGGGATCGAGCGCGGGCACCCGCGCAGTGTGGTGCGCGGATCCGCCCGGCGCGATCGCTGAGGCCCCTGCCAGACGATCAGGGCTACGCTGCGCGTGCATGGCTCCTCCCGCCGCCGTGGCCGTCGCACCGGGCGTCTTCCGCATCCCCACCGTCGGGTCGTGGGCCGTCAACTCGTTCGCGCTCGTCGGCGACGACGGTGCCGTCACGCTCGTCGACGCCGGCCTCGACCGCGCGCCGGCCCGGATCGTCGCCGGGCTGGCCGCGCTCGGGAAACACCCCTCCGACGTGCAGCGGATCGTGCTGACCCACGCCCACCCCGACCACGCGGGCGGCGCGCGGGAGATGGCCGCCCGCACCGACGCCCCGGTCGCCGTGCACGCCGACGACGCCGGGTTCGCCGAGGCCGGCACCAGCCCGCCCAGCGATCGCACGTACCCGGTCGGCCGGATCTTCGCCCGGCTGCAGAACGGCCGCTTCCCACCGGTGCCGGTGGGCGAGAAGCTCGTGGACGGCCGGCTGCTCGACGCCGCCGGAGGGCTGCGGGTGGTCGCGACGCCCGGCCACTCCCCCGGGCACATCTCCCTCCTGCACGAGCCCACCCGCACGCTGATCACCGGCGACGCGATCTTCAACGTGCTCGGCCTCCGCTACCCGCCCCGGATGCTGTGCACCGACTTCCGGATGACCAGGCGCACCGCGCACGTCCTGGGCGAGCTGGAGTACGACCGAGTGGGGTTCACCCACGGCCCGGACATCGTCGACGGCGCGCGCGAGGCCGTGCGCCGGTTCCTCGCCAGGACGGTCCGGCCGGACACGCCGGAGTAGCCACGCGCCGGCCGAGCCCGTTGCAGCAAAGCCACTTCCACGCAACCTGGCTGCGTGGAAGTGGCTTTGCTGCAATCCCGGGGCCGCGGCCCGGCCCGGCCAGGGGCACCCTCCGGGGGTGGCCCGAGATGCATGATCATCGGGTCGGTGCACCAACGGCCACATCCGGCCGCCCCTGCACCAACCTGCTGATCACGACCATCAGGCCTCGGGCATGACCAGCAGACAGGTCCCGCGCGTCGGCACTCGGAGATGGCCGCCGCGATCGCCTTGATCAGCAGGATCGGGACATGAACTGCACCCATGCGGCTTATGTCCCGATCGTACCGATCATGGCGCTCGGATCATCGGTCCTGGGGTCCCGGCCACGGAAACCAAGGGGAGGTGCTCGCGATCGGAGATCGACTGGCCGCGATCTCCGATCGCGCTGAGCCCCGTTGCAGCCAAGCCACTTCCACGCAACCTCGCTGCGTGAAAGTGGCTTTGCTGCAATCCCGGGGCCGCCCGGCCCGGCTAGGGGCGCCCGGCCCTGCCCTCGAGCAGGCCGCGGATGTAGCCGACGGCGTACAGCCGGCCGAGCACCCCGTACCCGGCCTGCGTGCCCACCTCGCCGTGCAGGGTGGGCACGTGGTCGGAGCGCATCAGGCCGTCGAACCCGATGCCGCGGTAGGCGTCGATGCAGGCGCCCATGTCGGTGGGCCCGGCGTCGTGCCAGGTCTCGACGTAGCTGTCGACCGTGCCCTCCACGTCCCGGAAGTGCACGAAGAAGATCTTCCCGCCGTCCCCGAGGTCACGGATCGTGGTGGGCAGGTCGTCGGTCATGAGCCGGAAGTTGCCCTGGCAGAACGTGACGCCGTTCATCGGGCTGTCGGAGACCTCGAGCAGCCGCCGGAAGCCGTCGACGCTCGACATGATCCGCCCGATGCCGCCGAGCGGTGAGATCGGCGGGTCGTCGGGGTGCATGGCGAGCCGCACGCCCGCCTCCTCGGCGACGGGGAGCACCCGCGCGAGGAAGTACTCCAGGTTCTCCCAGAGCTGCTCCTCCGAGATCGTGCCGAGCGGGGGCGGCGGCCCGGCCTCGAAGACCGCCCGGTCGAACCCGGTGACGGTGGAGCCGCCGCGCGCCGGGACGGAGGTGCTGGTGCGCACCCAGTTGCGGTCGGTCATCCACTCGTAGCACCAGACCGGGATGCCGAGCCTGCCCATGTTGCGCAGCATCGTGCAGACGGTCTCGATCTCCTCGTCGCGTCCGGGGAGGCCGCGCTTGGCGAGGTTGAACGGCGGGCGCCACTCGATCACGCCGAGGTCGAAGCCGTTGCGCTCGTAGAGGTCCTTCGTGCGGACCATGGGCAGGTAGTCCCACGGTGCGTCGTGCCCCGGCTGCGGCCGGGGGTCGCCGGGAAGCGTGCCCACCGCGTCGGTCACGCCCGCCTGGCGCATCAGCGGCCAGAGGCTGCCGTCCGCTCGATCGGCCGGCAGCATCTCCGCGATCCTCATCGACCACCCATTCCTGTTCCGCTACGCAGAACGTAATCCCGCTGGAGTGAACCTCCGTCGACCGTACCGTCCGTGAGACGGCACATCCACAGCTCGATCACGGAAACGAACCTCTCGGCGGCGGGTCCGGGTTGGTGCGGCATCGCGGCCGTAGGGTCGGTCCATGGCGGAATCGTCGAGCGCAGGATTTCCGTACCACCGCATCGTCGCGGACCTGCGTGACGCGATTGTCAGCGGCGAGCTGCCGCCCGGCGACCAACTCGGATCGGAGTGGACGCTCGCAGAGCGGTTCGGGGCGAGCAGACCTACCGTGCGCCGCGCCATCGCCGTTCTGAAGGCCGAGGGCCTCGTGGTCACCGAGCAGGGACGCGGAACGTTCGTGCGCCCACGTCCGAGCGTGCGCCTGACCGTGACCGGCACGAACTTCCGGAGACACCGCTCTGCCGGACTGGCCGGTTTCAACGCCCAGGCGAGGGAACAAGGCCTACACCCTGAGCAGCGTCTCCTCGGAGTGACGGAGGCGACCGGACCGGCCGAGATCGTGGCACTCCTGGGAGCTGCACCGGAAACACCGCTCGTGCTGAGGAGGCGGTTGTTCCTGATCGAGGGCGAGCCGGTCGCGCGTGTCGACAGCTACTTTCCTGCAACCCTGGTGCGCGGCACACGGATCGCGGAGGAGTCACTCGTCCCCGGTGGCACCGCCCGCATCGTCGAGGACCCCGACGGTCCCATCCGGCGTCGGCTGGCACGTTCCGTCGACGAGCTGGTCAGCCGGATGCCGACACCGGAGGAGGTCGAGCTGCTGCGGATCCCACCCGGGGTGCCGGTAGTCCAGGTGCACAGGACGATGTACGACGTTTCAGGTGACGCGGTGGAGGTTCAGGTTTCCGTCGCAACAGCCGATCGGCACACCTTTCGATACGAGGTCGACCTGTGACCGGCGCTCTTCGACTCGGAGCCGTCCTTTCCTTGTCCGGACGGTTCGCACGGTTCGGCGTGCAGGCGGCCCACGCCCTCGAGTGCTGGCGCGAGCTGGCCCCCGGCACAGACGTCATCGTCGAGGACGATCGGGGAGACGTTGCCACGGTGCGGCGGCAGTTGGATGCGCTCTCTCCACGGTGCGACCTACTGCTCGGGCCCTACTCGACGTTGCTGATGCGGGCGGCCGCGCAGACGGCCGTGGAGCGCGACCGATTGATCTGGAACCACGGAGGATCGGGCGACGACGTGCAGCACGCCGCCCCCGGTCGGGTCGTGTCCATCCTGACGCCGACCAGTGAGTATGCCGCCCCGTTCGTCCGCCACCTCGCCGAAACAGTCGATCATCCTCGGCTCGTCCTCGTCGAGGGTCGCGGGCGTTTCGCGACCCAGGTCGTGGCCGGCGCCGAACGGACTGCGGCGCAGATCGGCGTCGAGACGGTGCGCGCAGGTCACGACAGCCTGCCCGCGGACGACAGGCCGTGGGATCTCTTCTGCGCGGGGACCTTCGAGGAGGACACCGCCCTCGTGGCAGCAACCCGGACCGCACCCCGACCACCACGCACCATCGGGACGGTGGCCGCTGGGGTACGCGAGTTCCACGATGCCGTGGGCGACAGCGACGGCGTGCTCGGTGTCGCCCAGTGGTTTCCGGGCACGGGATGCGACGTGGCGATCGGGCCGTCCGAGGCAGCGTTCCTCGGTGCGTACCGCCGCCGGACCGGCACTCTGCCCGACTATCCCGCCGTCCAGGCGGTGGCAGCGGCAGCCCTCGCCGTGCATTGCGCCGGTCTTGCTGGCGGAACAGCGGCAGATGATCTCCTGCGAGCTGCTGCCGGCCTCCGGACGACGACGATGTTCGGGGCGTTCGCAGTGGACGGCGCGGGCGTCCAGACCGCACATCGAATGGCGATGGTGCGCTGGCGACAGGGTCAGCTGGCAGCCGCGTGATGGACTTGTATTACCAAGTTCGCTACCCTCTTCCCATCCAGGACGAGGGGTTGAACATGTCGTTGCGCCGCTACCGGGACAGCTGGGGAAGATCATTAGCGAGCGTCGACGACGACGGCTCGCCGCCAGACTGGAACAGGTCACCTTCCGCGAGTACGTCGCATACCGGCGGTCCCGCGGCTGGTGGCGATGAGCCGTGGTCACTGATCATGACGGCGGAACCCCGTTGGAGCCCGTCGACTGCATCACTGCCGCAGCGCGGTTCATGGCGGCACAGCCGGGCGCCGCGCGTCGCGCCCTCGCGATCCACCGCCCGGACGCCAAGAGCCGTTGTATCGGATGCGGCCACCGGGGCGTCCGCTGGCCTTGCGTGGTGGTCGAGATCGCCCGGCGAACGCAGGAACAACGCTGACGACAGCCCTGGGGAGAGCGGCACCGGCGGATCGCGGAGCTCGCAGCGACCATCTGCCCTTGATCACCGGGCTCTCGAGCCCGACACCACCGGTTGTCGGGGCCGCTCCGTAACCTGATCCCGTGCTCGCCGTCCACGCCCTCTGGTCCCCGGGCCGCGGGGTGCTGCTCTGGGCCGAGGACGGCGACCGGCCCACCGGCTCGTCGAGCCGCTCGCTGCGCCCCGCGCGGCCGCACCCGTTCGCGGCGCCGGTGTCCGCGCTCGCGGCCCTGCACCCGGGCAAGCCGGCCGCCGCCACGCTCCTGCTGCCCTCGCGCCCGGGCGGGCCGCTCGCCTCGCCGGAGCTGGTGCGCAGCGGGGGCCGGGCCGGGGCGCCGCGGGGCGGTCCCACGTTGCGCGCGTGGACGGTGCCCGCGCTCGCCGTCGATGCCGCGGAGCTGGAGGACCCGGCCGACGAGGCGCGCTACGGCAGCTCGGTGGAGCACCTCCGCGCGGTGGCGGCGCTCGCGGCCGACCTCGCCGCCCGCGGCCGGGTGCTGCCCACCCTGCGCCGTTCCGGCGGCCGGGCGTTCGCCCGGTGGCGCCCGGTCGTGCAGGGGCTCGACGCCGTCGCGTTCGACGCGCTGGTGGGTGCGCTGCCGCCGATCGGGCGAGCGGAAGCGGTCGCACCGGACGCCGGGCCCGATCCGCACGACCTGCTCGCCGACGCGCTCGAGGCCCTCACCGACGCCGCGGTGCGCGACCGGTTGGCCCGCGCTCCCGAACCGGTCACGCTGCTGCCGCCGCGGCCGGGGCCGCTGCCGGCCACGGACGCGTGGCTCGCCGCCCTGCTCACCGCCGACGGCCGGATCGACGAGTCGGTCGCGGCCACGGAGGTCTCCACCCTCCAGGACGCCGTGGCCGGGTGGGACGCCGTCGGCGCCGACACCACCGGCGAGGGCCGGGCCTCCTTCCGGCTCTCGGAGATCACCACGCTGCACGACCCGTCCGATCCCGGGCCCGACACGCTCGACCAGACCGGCGACGGCACCCGCTGGGTGCTGGAGTTCCTGCTGCAGTCCACCGCCGACCCGAGCCTGCTCGTACCGGGCGAGCAGGTCTGGGCCGGTGCCGCTGCGCGGCTGCTCGCCGAACCCCAGGAGCTGATGCTCGCCGAGCTGGGCCGGGCGGCGCTGGTGTACCCGGCGCTCGCCCGGGCACTGCGCCAGGCCCGGCCCGACCACCTCGACCTCACCGTCGACGACGCCCACGAGTTCCTCACCTCCCGGGCCGCGCTGCTCGTCGAGGCCGGGTTCGGGGTGCAGCTGCCCCGCGGGTGGGACGGCGCGCGCCGCGTCGGGCTCACCCTGTCCGCCCGCAGCACCCCGGCCGACCGCGTGCTCACCCGCAGCGGCCTGGGCCGCGAGCAGCTGGCGGAGTTCCGCTGGTCGATCGCGGTGGGCGACGAGGAGCTCTCCGAGGAGGAGATCAGCGATCTCGTCGCCACGAAGGCGCCGCTGGTGCGGCTGCGCGGCCGGTGGGTGAGCGTCGATGCGGAGCGGCTGCGCAAGGGCCTTGAGTTCCTGCGCCGCGCGCGGCGTCGCGCCGATTCCGCCGCGCCGACCGCCGCGGAGGTGCTCGCGCTCGCCCAGCGCCACCCCGACGACTGGCCCGAGGACGAGCTCCCGCTCCCGCTCACCGACGTCCGGGTCGACGGCTGGATCGGCGAGCTCCTCGCCGGCACCGCGGAGCGCACGATCACAGCCGTCGAACCGCCGCCGGGTTTCCACGCCCAGCTGCGGCCCTACCAGCAGCGCGGCCTGTCCTGGCTCGCGTTCCTTTCCGCGCTCGGCCTCGGCGCCTGCCTCGCCGACGACATGGGGCTGGGCAAGACCGTGCAGATGCTCGCCCTCGAGGCCCACGAGCGGGCGCGGGAGGCTCAGGGCCCCACCCTGCTGGTCTGCCCGATGTCGCTGGTCGGCACCTGGCAGCGCGAGGCGGCCCGGTTCACCCCCGATCTGCGCGTACTCGCCCACCACGGCGCCGGCCGCGCCCACGGCGAGGAGCTGCTCGCCGCCGTGGCCGACGCCGACCTCGTGGTCACCACCTACGCCACGGCCGCCCGCGACGGCGACGACCTGGCACGGGTCGCGTGGCGCCGGCTCGTGCTCGACGAGGCGCAGGCGGTGAAGAACAGCCGGGCCACACACGCGCGGGCCGTGCGCCGGTTCGACGCCGAGCACCGGGTCGCGCTCACCGGCACCCCGGTGGAGAACCGGCTCTCCGAGCTCTGGTCGATCATGGACGTGCTCAACCCCGGCCTGCTCGGCACCGCCGACGCCTTCCGCACGCGCTACGCGATCCCGGTGGAGCGCCACGGCAGCAAGGACGCGGCCGCGCTGCTGCGCCGCGTCACGCGCCCGTACCTGCTGCGCCGGGTCAAGACCGACCCCACCATCATCGACGACCTGCCCGACAAGATCGAGGTCACGCAGCACTACCGCCTCACCCGCGAGCAGGCGTCGCTCTACCGCACCGTCGTCGACGACATGCTGGAGAAGATCGAGGACTCCGAGGGCATCGAGCGCCGCGGCAACGTCCTCGCGGCGATGGCCAAGCTCAAGCAGGTCTGCAACCACCCGGCGCAGCTGCTGCACGACGGCTCCCCCGTCGGCCGGCGCTCCGGCAAGATCATCCGGCTCGAGGAGATCCTCGCCGAGATCCTGGACGAGGGCGACCGCGTGCTGTGCTTCACCCAGTTCACCGAGTTCGGCCACATGCTCGTCCCGCACCTGTCGGCCCGCTTCGACACCGACGTCGCGTTCCTGCACGGTGGCACCACGAAGAAGCGGCGCGACGAGATGGTCACGCGGTTCCAGGCCGGTGCCGGCCCGCCGATCATGCTGCTCTCGCTCAAGGCGGGCGGCACCGGGCTCACGCTCACGGCCGCCAACCACGTGGTCCACCTCGACCGCTGGTGGAACCCGGCCGTCGAGAACCAGGCCACCGACCGCGCGTTCCGCATCGGCCAGCGCCGCAACGTGCAGGTCCGCAAGTTCGTGTGCCCGGGCACTGTCGAGGAGCGCATCGACGAGCTCATCACCAAGAAGAAGGCACTCTCCTCCATGGTCGTCGGCGACGGCGAGGGCTGGCTCACGGAGCTGTCCACCGAGTCGCTGCGGGAGCTGTTCACGCTCGGCGGGGAAGCCCTGCAGGAGGAGTCCGATCAGGAGGACCCCGATGCCTGACCCGGATCCCTTCTGGTGGCGCGACGCCGCGCCCGCCCGGCCGCGCAAGGTCGAGGGCGGCATCCAGATCAACAGCACCCGCGGTCCGGTGGCGCGCACGTGGTGGTCGAAGCGGTTCCTGTCGGTGTTGGAGTCGCTGGGGATGGGCGGGCGGCTCTCGCGGGGCCGCAGCTACGCGCGCGCCGGCCAGATCGTCTCCCTCGACGTCGACGTGGGCGGCGCCACCGCCCGGGTGCAGGGCTCGCGGCCGCAGCCCTACCAGGTGCGGGTGGGCGTGCCGGCGTTCGGCAAGGCGGAGTGGGCGGCGGTGGCGCAGGCGCTGGCCGACGACGCCTCGTACGCGGCGGCGCTGCTCAACGGGGAGATGCCCCGCGACATCGAGCGGGTGTTCGAGGCGGTGGGGCTCTCGCTCTTCCCGGCCACCGAGCGCGACCTGGCGATGGACTGCAGCTGCCCCGACCACGCCGTGCCGTGCAAGCACCTCGCCGCGGTCTGCTACGTGCTCGCGGAGCGGTTCGACGCCGACCCGTTCCAGATCCTCGCGTTGCGCGGCCGGCACCGGGAGGCGCTGCTGGACGAGCTGCGCGCCCGGCGCTCGGCGGCCCCACCCGCCGCACACGGGGAGGACCTCGCCGAGGTCATGGACCGGTTCTGGGCGGCGGCCGACCTGCCCGAGCAGCTCGCCGGGCCGCGCACGCCGCCGGATGCGTTGCTGGACCAGGTGCCGCCGTTCCCGATCGAGGTGCGTGGCGAGCAGCTGGCCGAGCTGTTGCGCCCGGCCTACCGGGCGCTGGGCACGGAGCTCTAGAAAGGAGTCGTGTCGAACTCCCCTCACCTCGCCACTCTCGCCGTCCACGGCGGCAACGCCGTCGACGCCGGGAGCGGGGCGATCCGCCGCCCGCTGGTCATGGCCAACTCCTACGCCCTGCCCGACGACCCGTCGGGGCTGTCCTGGTCGGGCACCGGCACGCGGCTCTACACCCGCAACGGCGGCGCCAACCAGGGGTGGCTGGAGGAGAAGCTCGCCGCGCTCGACGGCGGCACCTCCGCGGTGACCCTCGCCAGCGGGATGGCCGCGATACACGCCCTCCTCTTCACCGCGCTGCGCTCCGGCGACCACGTCGTCTGCTCCGACAACACCTACGTCGGCACGTACCGGCTGCTCACCGAGCTGCTGCCCGCGAAGTACGGGATCACGGCCACGCTCGTCGACTCGTCCGACCCGCGGGCCGTGGCCGCCGCCGTCCGCCCGGAGACGCGGCTGGTGCACGTCGAGTCCCCCGCCAACCCGACCACGCGGATCACGGACGTGGCCGCGGTCGCCGAGATCGCGCACGCCGCGGGCGCCGTCTGCTCGGTGGACGCCACGTTCGCCACGCCCGTCCTGCAGCGCCCGCTCGCGCTCGGGGCGGACGTCGTCGTGCACTCGCTCACCAAGTACATCAACGGCCACGGCGACGCGATGGGCGGCGCCGTCATCGGTGCGGGTGCGGCGGGCACGGCGCTGGTCGAGGCCGTGCGCGCGGACGCGATGGTGAACGTCGGCGGGGCGATCAGCCCGTTCAACGCCTGGCTGATCATGCGCGGCTCGGTCACGTTGCCGATGCGGATGCGGGCCCACTGCGCGGCGGCGCTGGCGGTGGCCGAGTTCCTCGTGGAGGACCCGCGCGTGGCGTACGTGGCCTACCCGGGGCTCGCGTCGCACCCGCAGCACGCCCTCGCCGCCCGCACCCTGGACGGCGGGTTCGGCGGGATGCTCGCGTTCGCCGTCTCCGGCGACGCCGACACCCAGAACCGGTTCGTCGCGGCGCTGCGGGTCATCACGTCGGCGGTGTCGCTCGGGCACGACGAGTCGCTGATCGTGCACGTGTCCGGCGACGACGAGCGCGCCCGGTTCTACCCGGAGGATTTCCGCCGGTACGGGCACCTGCGGTTCTCGGTGGGCCTGGAGGACCCGCGGGACCTGGTCGCCGACCTCGACCAGGCCCTCACGGCGACCGTCGGTCCTCGGCGCGGAGCAACCCCGTCACGGTCGCCACGGTAGCGATCATGACGACGATGCCGATCACGGCCGCGGTCGCGTAGCCCGACTCGGCCGGGAACTCGAGGCCTTCCGGCGTGTGCGCCTGGAGGACCAGGCCCGCGATCGCGGACCCGAAGGAGAAGAAGACGCTGCGGACGACCTGGTTGAACGCCATCGCCGCGGAGGTCTCGGCCGCCGGGGTGGCGGCCAGGATGATCTGGGGCATGGCCGCGGAGAACGTGCTGACCCCGTAGCCCAGCACCGCCAGCGCCACCAGGAGCCCGACCAGGTTGCCCCGCACGGCCAGGAACACCGCGAACGCGGCGAGGACGACGGCGCCGCCGACGGTGAGGATGCCGCGCGGCGACAGGCGGGCGGCGGTCCTGGGTGCGGCGGTGCCCGCGACGAATCCGGCCAGGGAGAACGGCACCAGGGCCAGGCCCGCCCAGAACGTGCTCAGGCCGAACCCGTACCCCGCGCTGGTGGGGGTCTGGGCGTAGCGGGTGGCCAGGGCCAGCAGCAGGTACATCCCCAGCCCGGCCAGGGCCATGGCGAGGTTCGCCACCGCCACCGGGCGGTGGCGCAGCAGGCGCAGCCCGACCAACGGCTGGTCGGTGCGCAGGTCGCGCCGGGCCCACCCGGCCAGCAGCAGCACACCCACGGCGCCCACCGCGACGGCCGTGCCCGGGCGGGTGGCCCAGAGGCTCGTCTGGGAGGCGTCGATCAGGATCGCGAGCAGCCCGGCCGACAGCAGGAACGCGCCGGGCAGGTCCAGGCGGGCTGCCTTCCCGACCCGCGCGGCGGGGATCGCCGCCCAGGCGCCGGCCAGCGCGAGCGCCGAGACGACCAGGCCGATGGCGTAGGCGGCGTGCAGCCCGGCGGCGTCGGTGAGGAACCCGGCGAGCGGATAGCCGACGCCGATGCCCACGGTGGAGGCCACCGAGATCATCGCGATCACGCGGCGGGAACGCTCGGCGGGCAGGTGGTCCCGGGCCACACCCATCATCAGAGCGGTCAGGCCCAGGCCGACGCCTTGCAGGGCACGGCCGAGCAGGACGCACCAGAACGGGGTGGGCAGCACGGTCAGCACGCTGCCCGCGAGGACGACGGCGAGGGTGGCCAGGATCGTGGTCCGGCGGCGCCCGCCGGTGCCGAGCCGGCCCAGGAGCGGGGTGGCCACCGCGCCCGCCAGCAGGGTGCTGGTCAGGGTCCACTGCGCTGCGGCCAGCGAGACGCGGTGTTCGACCGCGACCGCGGTGATCAGGGGCGCGCCGAGGCTGCCGATGGCGGCCACCACCAGGGCGATGAAGATCAGCGTGGGCGCCAGTAGCGCGGGCGCCGCGGCTTCGGACCGTTCGCCGGTCTCGTTCCGCCTCGGAGCGGTCACGTGTTCGACTCCGAGGTCACGTGCTCGAACAGGCCCGCCCGCACCCGCGTACGCACGCCCTGCGCCCAGGGCTCGTCGACCTCGTCCACGCCCAGGGCGGCGCCGGTGTTCAGAAGCATCCCGTAGGCCAGGAAGGTCTTGACCGTGATCGCATCCAGGCCCGTACCGGCGGCCACCTCCCACAAGCGGGCGAAGCGGGAGCGCACGACCTCGCGCACGTCGGCGTCCCCGCAGGCGGCGAACCCCTGCAGCTGCAGCAGGAGCGAGGTGCGGTCGGCCAGCAGGTCGTAGTACTGGCGGCCCATCGGCGCCAGTCCCTCGAGCCCGGCGCGGCCTGCAGCCGCCTCGGCCATGCCATCGGCGACCCGGTCGAACGCGGCGCCGACGAGCTCGAGGAACAGGGCCTTCTTGGTGCCGAACATGCGGAAGACGTAGGGCTGGCTGATTCCCGCCGCGCGCGCGATGGCCTCGGTGGACGCGCCGTGCAGGCCGTGGTCGGCGAACTCCCGGGCCGCGATCGCGAGGACCTGTGCGCGTCTCTCGCCGGCGCTCATGCGTGGGCTCACGCCACTCAAGTTACTAGTGAGTGACTACTAACTAGTAGGGCGGGATCCTTCCGCGCGGACCGGGCCGGCGGGACCTGGTCGTGCTGATGTTCGGCGGTCAGCCGATGCGCGGTGGTCCGGGAGGGGCCATCGGGCCCGGCGGGCGACCCCGCCCCGGGCCCGACGGCGGGGGGCGCCCCCGGACGAGCGAGCGTCGCACTAGGCGACGGCCACCGGCTCGGCGAGCATGCCCTGACGACGCGCCCGCCGCTCGAACCACAGCGTCGCGAGCGGCGGGATGCTCGCGGCCAGCGCGATCAGCGTGACCGGAAGGCGCCACCGCAAGGTGCGCGCCACGACGAGCGTGACGACCACGTAGGCGATGAACAGCGCGCCGTGGATCGGGCCGAACACGTTCACGCCGATGTCGTCGAACACGACGACGTACTTGAAGAACATCCCGACGAGCAGGCCGGCCCACGAGCACGCCTCGGCGATCGCGACGACGCGGAACGCCAGTGCGCCGGTGGACGGGGAGACGACAGCCACCCCTTCACTCTGCCGGACGCATGATCCCACCCGTTTGCCGGGGCCGACCACCGAGCGTATCCGCCGCTAGTCGGCGAGATCATCACACCGACGGCTCCGGCGCCGACCCGCTCGCCCCGGCCGTGCGCCGTCGCAGCACGTACTTCTGGACCTTTCCGGTCGAGGTCTTGGGCAGCGGACCGAACACCACCGCCTTGGGCGCCTTGAACCGCGCGAGCCTGCCCCTGACGTGCTCCCGCAGCTCGTCGGCGGTGGCGCTCGCACCGTCGTGCAGGGTGACGTAGGCGATCGGGACCTCGCCCCAGCGCTCGTCGGGCGCGGCCACGACCGCCGCCTCCAGCACGGCGGGGTGGTCGGCGAGGACCTGCTCCACCTCGACGCTCGCGATGTTCTCCCCGCCGGAGATGATCACGTCCTTGCTGCGGTCCCGCAGCTCGACGTAGCCGTCGGGGTGCAGGACGCCGAGGTCGCCGGTGCGGAACCAGCCGTCCGGGGCCGCGGCCGCCGTCGCCTCCGGATCGCGCAGGTACCCGAGCATCACGTTGTTGCCGCGGAGCGCGATCTCGCCGATCGTCGCGCCGTCGGCCGGCACGTCCGCGCCGTCCGGCGTGACCACCCGGGCCCGGCACGAGATCATGTTGCCCACGCCCTGCCGGGCCTTGCGCCGCGCCTGCTCGGCGGCGTCGAGGCCGTTCCACTCCGGCCGCCAGTCACAGATCATCACCGGCCCGAACGTCTCGGTGAGGCCGTAGAGGTGCGTGACGTCGAACCCGAGCTCGCCCATCCGGCGCAGGATCGCGGGCGACGGCGGCGCCCCGCCCACGGCGACGCGCACCGTGCGGTCCAGCGGGGCGGCGCCGTCGGCGTACGCGATCATCGAGAGCACGGTCGGCGCCCCCTCCAGGTGCGTGACGCCCTCCTCGCGGACCAGCCGCCAGACCTCCTCGGGCTCGACCTTCGGCAGGCAGACGTGGGTGCCGGCGGCCGCGGTGACCGCCCAGGGGAAGCACCAGCCGTTGCAGTGGAACATCGGCAGCGTCCACAGGTGCACCGCCGACGGGGACAGCCCGGTGTGCGCGGCCATGGCGAGGGCCTGCAGGTAGGCGCCGCGGTGGTGGTACATCACGCCCTTGGGGCGCCCGGTCGTCCCCGAGGTGTAGTTGACCGACAGTAGCGCGCGCTCGTCGGCCGGGGCGGCGGCCTGCGGGGCGGCCGCGGCGAGCAGCTCCTCGTACCGCTCCCCCACCGGCACGAGCACCGGCGGCTCGGCCAGCCCGGACACGGCGTCGGCGACCAGCCCGTCGAACACCGGGTCGTGCACGAGGACGGCCGCCCGCGAGTGCTCCAGGATGTAGGCGACCTCCGGCGCCGCGAGCCGGGTGTTGATCGCGACCAGCGGCACGCCGGCCCAGGGCACCCCGAAGTGCGCCTCGAGCAGCACGTGGGTGTTCGGCGCCAGCACGGCCACCGGACGGCCGCCGGCGAGCGGGGCGAGCGCTCCCGCCAGACGCCGGCACCGGTCGTGCAACTGCGCGTAGCTGTAGCGCCGGTCCCCGTCCACGACGGCGATCCGGTCGCCGTGCGCGGCCGCGGCCCGATCGAGGAACGACACCGGCGTCAGGGGCTCGAACGAGAGGTCCACGTCGACATCCACGGCGGCATCCATGCGGTCACTATCTCCCGCGGCTCCGGGCGGGTGGTAACGCCCGCTCCGCACGGGCCGAGCACGCAGGCACACCCGACGGGCTTCCCGCCGTCGAAGGGACCGATCATGAGCACCGACCCGCTCGCCGAGCCCGGACACCACCACCACCGCGGCTGCTACTGGGACCACACCCGCTGCGGCTGGGTCTGCCCGCCCCCGCGGGTCACCCCGGAGGAGGCGCCTCCTCCAGCGCGGCCACCCGCTCGTGCAGCCGCGCCCGGATCTCCTCCGGCGGGTACGCCCGCCGTTGCCGCTCGCTCCGGCCGATGACGACGCCCGGCGGTCGCGACCCCGGCGAGACCGGCGAGCCCGAGCACCTTCCACAACCGCGGCGCACCAACTTGATCCGGTGCTCGGGGAACAGATCACCCTCGACCAGGCCTGCGAGCTGATGCGCACGGGGCGACATCTGCCTCTTCCGCGGCTCCTCCCGCGCCGACCGGGCGATCCGCGGCGTCACCAACGCCACGGTGAACCACGTCGGCATGGCCCTCGTCGTCGACGACCTGCCACCGCTGATGTGGCACGCCGAGCTGGGCCGGGCGCTCCCCGACCGCTGGGCGGGCACCCGGCACCGCGGCGTGCAGTTGCACGACCTGCCCGTAGCGGTGCTCCAGTGGGCCACCGCTACGGGCAGCGGGCCTGGCTGCGCCGGCTGGCGGGCCCCATCGGCCGCGCCGAGGAGAACGGCGCGTTGCGGGCGGTCGCCCGGTTGGACGGCGCCCCGTTCCCGTCCACGGTCCGGCTCGCGGGCCGGTGGTTGCGCGGGCGGCTGCCCGCCGCACTCCGCGGAAGCGGTTCCGGAACGGACCTCGGGTTGGAGAGCGCTTACTGCGCGGAGGTCGTAGCCCGCACCTACCAGGAGATGGGGTTATTGCCGCCGGATCGCAGCCCGGACTGGTATGACCCCGGACGGTTCTGGAGCGGCGACGATCTCGACCTCGCTCCCGGGTTCCGGCTCGGCGGTGAGATCGCCGTGAAGCTGCCAGCGGCTCCCGCGATGCCCGGAGGCTCCCCTTTCCCCGGCGCGCGATCCATTCCGGCCACGGCGCCCCCCAAGAGTCGGACCCGGATCGACAATGCGTGGCTACCTCCTTTATCATCGATCCCGAAATTAGTGCCCACCGTTCTCCTGCGCCGCAAGCCCGCCCCGGCGGGTTGTCCGGCGTACCCGGAGCAGTTCTGAAAGGCAGCACCAGTGGCCAAGCAGACGACCGTCACCCTGGTCGACGACCTGGACGGCAGCGACGCGGACGAGCAGGTCGAGTTCGCGATGGACGGCAAGTCCTACGAGATCGACCTGTCCTCCTCCAATGGCGCCAGATTGCGCGATGCCCTCGCGCCCTTCATTTCCGCTGCTCGTCGCACGAGCGGCCGCCGCCGTTCGGGTGGCGCCGTCGCCACGGCCCGGCCCAGCACCGACCGCGAGCAGAACCAGGCCATTCGGGAATGGGCCCAGCAGCAGGGCATGAAGATCTCCGAGCGGGGCCGGATCCCATCCAACGTGCTCGAGGCCTACCACAAGGCGCACTGAGACAAGACACGCCGGGACATCAGCGCGAGGGCGGGTCATCCGGATTGCGTCGTCGAGCCGGATGACCGTGCCGCTCGGCAACAGCTCGGCAACGATGTGCGTTCGAGTGCCGGCCTCTCGCGTTGCGGCGATCGGGGGGTCTCGTCATGCCGCCGTCAGGGTGCCGGCGAGGGGTCGACGTTTCCCGGGTCACTGCCTCGGTCGCCGTAACGGCGGCGGGCGAGAACGGCCGCGATCGCCAGCGGCACGGCCACCGTGAGCGCCACCCGGAACACCGCCTGGAAGTCACCGGCGTCGGCGAGCGGAGCCAGCACGGCGGTCCCGACGGCGGCGCCGAGGAACAGCAGCGCGGCGAACAGGGCCACCACCGTCGCCCGCTCCTCCGCGACCACCTCCGTGGACCAGCTCTGCAACGTGGTGTGCAGGAAGGCCCACGACCCGCCCAGCAGCACGCCGGCGGCGATGACGGTGGGGACCGACACGGTCAGCGAGGGCAGGGCCCACCCCGCGGCGAGCATGGCCGCGCCGACCGTTGCGAGCGCCGGCGCCGACAGGCGGCCGACCAGGATCCGGACGAGGCGGGACAGCACCACGGCGCCGGCCCCGAACGACGCCGCGACCAGCCCGCCGACCGCCGCCGAGAACCCGAGCGCCTGCACGGCGGGCGCCAGGTAGGTCACGACACCCAGCACGACCACGCCCTCGACGAGCACCAGGACGAGCACGACGAGCGCCCACCGGTGGCGCAGCACCGTGGTGATCGACCGCAGCGGGCTGCCGGTCATCGGCTGGCGCTCCGGTTCCGGCAGGCGGCGCAGCGCCACCCACAGCACGGCCGCCGCGATCCCGGTCAGCGCCGGCACCACGCGCCAGCCGATCACCTGTGCGAGCACCCCCGCCCCGGCCGTGGCCACCGCGGTGCCCAGTGACGACGCCGTGAGGACCTCCGCGAGCGGACGCTGCCGCAGCCGCGCCTCCCACATGTCGCCGACGTACACGAGCGTGGCCGGGACCAGCGCGGCGACGCACGCGGCCGCCACCGTGCGGGAGATGCCGAAGACCAGCAGGTTCGGGGAGAGCGCCGACACCGCGCCCGCCACTGCGGCGCCCAGGAGCGACACCCGCATGACCCGGACCCGCCCGATCCGATCGCTGACCAGGCCCCACACGGGCTGCATGAGCCCGTAGGCCAGGAAGTACGCGCTCGCCACGGCGAGCACAGCGACGAGGGGCTCCCCCAGGTCGAGGCCGATGACGACGAGCATCGGGGCCAGCGCGAAACGGTCGCAGGAGCTGGTGAGGGCGGTCAGTTGCAGCAGCCGCAGCCGGGTCCGCTCGCCGGCTCTGCCGATGTCGGTCGTCACCGCTCGACCATGCTCCGCGCCCGCTCCGTCCGCTGCCGGGACTGCACGTGAGTCCTGCCACTCGCAGCCAGCCCCGAGTGGGGCGAACGAGAGTGCCGTTCGTGCAACTGAAGCAAGTTCCCGACTCCGTCCCGGTCGTGGACACCCCGATAGCGTGGGATGCGTGACCGCCGATCTCGACCCCGAGGAGTTCCGCAGGCTCGGCCACGCCGTCGTCGACTGGATCGCCGACCACCGCGCCGGGCTCGACCAGCTTCCCGTGCAGCCCCGCGTGGAACCCGGATGGGTGCGGGCCCGGCTGCCGGCCACGCTGCCCGAGGATCCCGCCCCGCTCGAAGATCTCCTCGACACCGTCGACCGGGTCGTGGTGCCGGCGAGCACGCTGTGGCAGCACCCGCGGTTCTTCGGCTACTTCCCCGCGAGCGCGTCGCTGCACTCCCTCCTCGGCGACATGCTCTCCGGCGCGTTGGGGGCGCAGGGGATGCTGTGGTCCACCTCGCCCGCCGCCACCGAGGTGGAGCAGGTCGTGGTGGACGGGTTCGCCGCCGCACTCGGCCTCGACCCGGCGTTCACGTTCGCCGGCGGCGGGGGCGGCTGCATCCAGGACTCGGCGTCGTCCGGCGCGCTCGTCGCGCTGCTCGCCGCGCTCCACCGCGCCGACGCCGGGTGGCGGGAGACCGGGGTGCGCGGCGACGAGCGGGTCTACGTCACCGCGGAGACCCACTCCTCACTGGCGAAGGCGGTGCGCGTCGCGGGGCTCGGCGCGGGGGCGCTCCGCACGGTGGACACGGCGCCGGGCTCGCTCGCGATGCACCCGGACGCGCTGGCCGCGGCCCTGGAGGCCGATGTCGCGGCCGGGCTGCGGCCGGTCCTGATCTGCGCGACCGTCGGCACCACCGGTACCGGCGCGGTCGACCCGGTGCGAGCCGTGGCCGACGTGGCCCGGGAGCACGGCGCGTGGGTGCACGTGGACGCCGCGTGGGCCGGCGTGGCCGCCCTGTGCCCCGAGTTCCGGCACCTGCTCGACGGCGTCGAGCTCGCCGACTCGTTCTCCACGAACCCGCACAAGTGGCTGCTCACCGCGTTCGACGCGTCGCTGCTGTGGGTGCGCGATGGTGCGGCGCTCCCGGCGGCGCTGTCGATCACCCCGGAGTACCTGCGCAACACCGCGTCGGAGTCGGGGGCGGTGGTCGACTACCGCGACTGGCAGGTGCCGCTCGGGCGCCGGTTCCGGGCCCTCAAGCTGTGGGCCGTGGTGCACGGCGCCGGGCTCACCGGCCTGCGGTCGCACATCCGCGAGCACGTCGCGCTCGCGGCGACGCTCGCCGACCGCGTGCGCGCCGACCCGGGGTTCGAGCTGGCCGCCGAGCCGTCCCTCGCGCTGGTCTGCCTCCGCGTGGTGACCGGGGCCGGCCCGGACGCCGACGACGCCGCCTCCCGGGAGGTCCTCGCCCGCGTCAACGCCACGGGTGCCGCCTTCCTGACCCACACGGTGACCGAAGGCCGCTACGTCATCCGCGTGGCAATAGGTTCGGTGACGACGGAGAAAACGGATGTAGACCACCTATGGTCCGAGCTGAAGTCCTCCCGGAGCGTTGTGGCTCCATAGCGCTGCCAGGAGACCGCCAGAACAGCGTCATGGCTCCACAACGCGGTCAGGCCTCCTCGTGCTCCCGCTCACCGGGGATCCGGTGGCGCAGGAGCACCCGGCTGCCGCGGTCGTCGTAGCGGATGAGCACCGACTCGGACATGTGGCTCATCAGCGGGATCCCCCGCCCACCTTCCGTGGGTTGGTCGGCGGGTGGACGCCAGCTGCCGTGGTCGACGACCTCGATGCACAGCGTCCCGGGCTCCGTGCGGGTCCCCGACTCCGTCCACAGCGTGAGCTCGACGGCCCCGGCCTCGTCGGGGCCGTAGGCATGGCGGACTGCGTTCGCGGCCGCCTCGTCGACCGCGAGCACGACATCGGCGACCTCCACCTCCGTGAGCGCCAGCGGGGCGAGCCAGCCGGACAGCTCCCGCCGGATCAGCGAAAGCTGATGCGGATCGGCGGGCCAACTGCGGTGGACGAACTCGATGTGGCCGGGGGCGGGCCGGCGCGAAACCTCCATGCCCGTCACGTTCCACCACTCCACCGAGAAGCAAACGTCGCCCGCCGCCCCCATTCGTCCGGTGGCCCGTTCGCCGCGCCGCACGGACCGGCGGTCGCTTCGTTCACCTGCGGTTCACCCGCAGGACGGCGATCAGCGGCAGAAGTGGGAGCTGCCCACTCCGCGCATGGGTGCTACAGGTGAGCGTGCTGCTGGCGAACGTGGCCACCGGCGACGCCGAGCCGGCGACCATGCTCGAGCAGCCGGCCGACGCGGTCGAGGTGCTCGCCGCGGCACTCGGCACCGACGGCTCCGATGTGCGGCGGCTGCGCGACGGCGCGGGTGAGCAGTTCGTGCGCGGGGCGTGCGTGATCGCCGTGTCCGGCGCCGTCGCCGAGCTGGAGGCCGCCATGCGTTAGCGGGGCCGGATCCCCGGGTAGGCCCTGGACATGACCTCGCACACGACGGATGTGCCGGCCCAGCGGTCGGCGCCCCTCCCGGGGGCGCCGGAGCACGCTACGACGGGTACCGGGCTCAGCGACGTCTCGACCGGCGAGCTCGTCCGGCGGCTCTCGACGCAGCTCTCCGAGCTGTTCCGCCGCGAGCTGGAGCTCGCCAGGACCGAGCTCACCGCGAAGGGCAAGCGTGCCGGTGCCGGAGCCGGCCTCGCCGGGGCAGGCGGCGTGGTGGCCCTCTTCGGGGTCGGCGCGCTGGTCGCGGCGGCGATCGCCGGGCTCGCCACCGTGGTCCCGGTGTGGCTGTCGGCGCTGATCATCGGGGTGGTGCTGCTGCTCGTGGCCGCAATCCTCGCCTTCGTCGGGCGGGGCCGGCTGCGGCGGGCGACACCCCCGGTGCCGGAGCAGGCCGTCCAGGGCGTCCAGAGCGACGTGGACGCCGTGCGGAACGCGGTGCACCGGTGACTGCGCCCGGGGGTGCAGGCACCCCGCACGAGGGCGAGGTCGTCGAACGGGACGTCGAGCAGCTGCGCTCGGAGCTCGGCGACACGGTCGAGGAGCTGGTCCACCGTGCCGACGTGCCGCAGCGGCTGCGCGAGAAGCGCGCCGAGACCGCGGAGCGGGTGCAGGCCCGGGTGGCGCACGCCCGCGACGTCGCCCGCGATGCGATGGTCGAGAAGGCACCCGCCGTCGAGGACGCGGTGCGCCGGCGGCCGATGGTCGTCGGCGGGGTCATCGCGGCCCTCCTGCTGCTGTCCCTGCGCAGCCTGTGCCGCCGGCGCAGGCCCCGGAAGGAGGACGCCGATGGAGCGCGGTAACTCCAAGCACAGCCCCCGAGAGGACGAGGCGCTCGCCGACCAGGTCGCCGGTGAGCTCGGCCCGGGCGGGTCGAACCGCGAGGAGTGGGCGTCGGCGGAGCCACCCGCCGACGACGACCCGCCCGAGCGGACCGGCCCTCCAGGAGCACCATGAACAGCTCTGGCCTACTGCGCCACGCCCACGCGGCGTTGGACGCCTGGATATCCCCAGTTGTTCCATGAGGGGCTTGGATCGCTGCTCGCGCCGGTCGCCTTGATCGTTGACCTGTGAGCCTCTGCGACCACTCCGGGCTGCAGCCCGGGCAGGCCGGGGCCTGCCCGGTGGGCGCGCGCGGCGCCACCGGAGGCGGCCACTTCGTGATCAGCTGTGGCTGGGCGCCCTCGGGTGGGCGCTGCGGCGAATCTCGCACCGATCATGACGCGCTGATCGTTGCGAGATCCCCCTCATGGTCCTCCCGAGGACGGTTCCAGGCATGTGATCATGGGGAAGCACTACCCGCGGCACACGGGTGCCCGCCTCGCTGGGCAGATGCCGCCGAACCCGGCCGGCAGAAGTTGTCCACCGGGACCACGTAGACCTCACGAGGCTTGGATCTTCCCCGAGACCCGTCACGTCGATCTCGAGCCAAATGACGGTCTCGCCGGAAACCGGCGTGCACCACGTCGGGGCCCCACTCGCCCACGGGTCCCGGGACACCGACCAACCCCTCGACCACCGGATACCCGAGGCGACACGACATGCGCGAGCGACGGCAACGCGCCCGATCCGGCAACAGACACCATACGGCCACTCTCGCACCCAGCTGCTGATCAAGCCGACCACCCGACGGGCATGATCGGCCGCCTGGTGCGAGAGCGGCCACATGCGGCCGCGACTGCACCGATTCGCTGATCAAGCCGCTCCGGCGAAAGACCCCAGCCTCCTAGCCCGGGCGACGGTTGAGCAGCCCGAAGCAGACGGCGAAGACGGCGGCGAGCAGGGCACCGACGGCGGTGATGCCGAAGCCCAGCTCGTACCCCCCGATCGACGGGAGCGTCGCGCCCGGCGTCACGTGCGCCGCGAGCAGCGCCGCCGCCAGCGCCCCCGAGATGCTCGCCCCGAGCATGCGGACGAGGCTGTTCACACCGCTGGCGACGCCGGTCCTGGACGGGTCGACGTGCTCGATCGCCATCGTCGCGAGCGCGGAGTAGGCCAGCCCGATGCCCAGACCCAGCAGCGTCATCGAGCTCAGCACGTCGGTGACGTGGGTGTGGGACAGCACGAGCCACAGCTCCGACACCCCGGTCAGCACCGCCCCGATCGCGACGACGTACGGCGCGGACAGCCGGCGGATCAGCCCGCCGGACGCCAGCGAGACGATCATCATCAGGAGCGAGGCGGGAAGCAGGTAGAGCCCGGCCTGCAGGACGGACGCGCCGAACCCGTACCCGGCGGAGGCCGGTGCCTGCACGAACTGGGGGGCGAGGGAGAAGCCGCCGAACATCGCGAACCCGAGCAGCATGGAGGCGACGCTCGCCCCGACCGTGCCGCGGTGGGTCAGCAGGCCGATGTCGACCAGCGGCTCCGCGGTCCGCCGTTCGACGGCCACCCAGACCGCGAAGAGCACGGCCGAGGCGGCGAACAGCCCGAGGATGCGGGCGGAGGTCCAGCCCCAGCTCTGGCCCTCCGTGATGCCGAGCAACAGCGTGACCAGGCCGCCCGCCAGGAGGACCGCGCCCGGGATGTCCGGGCGCCCGCCCTGCGGCGGTGTCGGGTCGCGCAGGAAGACCACACCGACCGCCAGCGCGGCCGCGGCGAGGACCGCCATCACCCAGAACACGGCCCGGAAGCCGGTGGTGTACTGCGCGATCACCCCGCTCAGCACCAGGCCGATCCCGCTCCCGATGCCGATGGTCGCGCTGATCATGCCGATGCCCGTGGCCAGCCTCTCCGGCGGCAGGACGCCCCGCACGACACCGATCGACAGCGGGATGACGGCGACCGAGAAGCCCTGCACCACCCTTCCGACCAGCAGCACGGGCAGCGAGGACGCGAGACCCGCGATCACCGAGCCGGCCAGCAGCATGACGAACGACGCCAGCAGCATCCGCCGCCGCCCGTACATGTCGCCGAACCGGCTGAACAGCGGCGTCGCCACCGCGCCGACGAGCATGCTGATCGTGAACGTCCAGCTCACGGCGGCCACGCCGACGTTCAGTTCGGCCTGCAGGCGCGGGAGGAGTGGGAGCACCGCGCTCTGCTGCATCACGGTGACCGCCGCCCCGAACGCCGCCGCGGCGACGACCGACCGGCCCTGGGTGGGTGCCACGACCGGGGAGCGGGGAGATCTCGATCCGGCATCGGTCATGGCGGCTTGGAGAGCCTGTGCCATCTCAACCTTTCAAACGGCTAACTTAGGTAGGTAACCTGCCAGCGAGACTACATACCTAACTTAGGTAACCGTCAAGGGAGATTGTCGTGGAGGACTACGGCGACGACCTGCTGGAGGCCACGACGTCGATCAGCCGCATGACCCGCATGCTGCGGCGCGCCAAGCTGTCCGAACGCGCCTGCGCCGAGGCCGGCATCACGCTCGACCGGATCGGTCTGCAGATACTGGGGCTCGTGCGCAAGGCGGAGCAGCCGCTCAGCGTCAAGGAGCTCGCCGAGGCGATGCAGGTCGAGGGGCCGCACGCCACCCGGCAGGTCCAGCGGCTGGTCGCCCGTGGCCTGCTCGAGAAGACCGTGGACGCCGAGGACCGGCGGGTGGCGCGGCTCGCGCCGACCCCGGAGGGGGCCGAGCTGATCGACCGCTACCACGCGGTGATCAAGAGCTGGATGCGTGAGGCGGTGGCCGGCTGGCCGGTCGAGGACCGGCGACAGGTGTGCACGCTCATCACCCGCTGGGTCGACGACATCGAGGCCTACTTCGACAAGCTCGACGCCGAGCCGGCCCCGGGAACACCCGGTCAGCGGCCGCCGGGCTGACGCCCGGCCCGCCACCCTCACCCGAGGCGGGCCGACTCCTCACCGCCGGTGTGGGTCACCTTCAACGCGTAGACGGCGACGGCTCCCGGGGTTCCCTCCCGGTCGCCCTTCTCCGTGCTCGACTGCACGTATGCGCCGACCTTGAAGTACCAGCCCGTGCCGCTCTTGTTCAGCTCGGCCTTCTTCGCCCCGTTGTAGTGGACGTCGACGCGCCCGCCCTCGGCGACGATCTTCAGGTCGTAGGGCGTGCCGAGCCGGTAGGCGGGGTCGATGACGGTCTCGCTCTCGCCGTCGTCGGACTGCACGGAGAGGCGCTCCCCCTCGAGGCGGACCTGCAGGACGTCGTCGTCGCCGTCGTGGATCTGCGCCGCCACGACCTCCGGCTTGACCTTCGGGACCTCGAGGATCGCCTCGCGCACCTCGAGCGTGTGCGTGCCTCCGGGGTTCGACCAGGCGGCGTTCTCCCCATCCTGCATCTCACGCAGCTCGGACCGCGGGTAGTGGCTGTTCTTCGTCGTGACGCCGCCGACCTTCGCCGTGAAGACCACGCCGTTGCGCGAGTCGTTGACCTTGAAGAACTCGTTCGTGAACTGCGAGAGCGTCCCGGAGAGCACCTCCACGGGGCTGCCCGCGTCCCCGGTCGGGAGGGTGAGCTTCCAGTTGCTGAGGTCGAGGAGGTCGGCGGGCACGCTCGCCTTCCCGGGGGCCAGCGGAGCCTCCTGCGCCGGTGGCCCCGCCACCGCCTCGGCCGGTGGAGGTGCCGGCAGCGGTGGTGCGGCGCCGAGCGACATCCCCGAGACGCCGGCGGACAGCGCGGCGGCGATCGCGGTGGTCAGTAGCGGGTGGCTGAACGTCATCACGGACTTCCCCTCGGCCGGACTCGCGCGGGGTCAGCGTGAGTGGTGCGGGAGCGGACGATGTCGAACGGTAATCACGCCGCTGCGACTTGTGATGCCGAGTCACTCGAATGTGGATCACCTGGTCGGTCACGACCGCGGCGGTCGGATCGTCGCGTCGGCCGGGTCCTTGTCGCTGCGCAGGCCCCGCCAGGCCGCGTGCCGCAGCCGCCCCTCCTTCGTCAGCACCCGGTAGACGACCTCGCCCACCAGCTCCGGCGCCACCCAGCGCGCCTTGCGCGCCTCGTCGCGCGGGACCTCCTCGTCGAACGGGCTCGTCCCCCGCTCCCTGACCTGCAGCTCGGCGAGCAGCGAGCGCAGCGCGGCCTCGGTGAACCCGGTGCCGACGTGCCCGAGGTACCGCAGCGACCCGCTCGCGTCGTAGGCGCCCAGGAGCAGGGCCCCGATGTTCTGCGCCCGCCGCCCCTCCCCGGTGGTCCAGCCGCCGATCACGACCTCCTGGGTGTGCAGCAACGCCGTCTTCACCCACGCCGGCGAGCGGCGGCCCGGCTCGTAGCGCGCGGAGCGCCGCTTCCCGACGACGCCCTCCAGGCCATGGGCCCTCGCGACCTCCAGCAGCTGCGCGCCGCTCACCCCCGCGGCCGCCGGGGGCACGCGCACCCGCGGCCCGGCGATCCCCAGGCCCTCGAGCAGCTCGCGCCGCCGGTCGTAGGGCTCGCCGAGCAGCGACGCACCGTCCAGGTGCAGCAGGTCGAAGACGACGTAGGACACCGGGATGCGCTCGACCAGCTCCGGGTCGGGCATGCGCACGTGCATCCGGTGCTGCAGCGTGCCGAAGTCGGGCCGGCCGTCGTCGTCGAGCGCGATGACCTCGCCGTCGAGCAGGACCGGCCTGCCGTCCAGCAGCGCGCCGAGGTCGGCGAGCTCCGGGTACCCGGCCGTGACCTCGTTGCCGCGGCGGCTCTGCGCGCGGATCCGCTCGCCCGCCACCGCCGTGACGGCCCGCACCCCGTCCCACTTGAACTCGAACGACCACCCGGCGCCCGCGGGCGGTTCCCCGGCGGTGGCCAGCATCGGCGATACCGGCGGCGGAAGTGGAGTGGTCGGGACCATCCCGGGAGCCTGCCCGGGCCACCGCGGGCTGCGCATCCCGGGATCCCGATCGGATGGGCCGGCGGCCGCCTCTCGAGGGGGTGGGGAGGCGGCCGCCGGGGGCACGGGGGCGGCCGGGGGTCCGCCTGCCGTGCTACCCCACGGTAACTGTTGCGCGCGCAATCGGGCGGATCTTCGGGCCGGAACGGCGCACTAGGATCGGTGTGTGTCGCAACACGCCGAACCCGACACGGGGTTGGACGCCGGACTGAACGACGCTGCCGACGAGCTGTACGCCGTGCCGCCCGACGAGTTCATCGGGGCGCGCGACGCCGCCGTCGCCACCGCCCGCGAGCGGGGCGACCGCGAGCTCGCGAAGGCCATCGGCAGGCTGCGCAGACCCACCAAGGCCGCGTGGCTCGCGAACCTCCTCGCCCGCCGCCGCGCGGCGCAGCTCGAGGGGTTGCTCGCGCTCGCCACCGGGCTCGCGGACGCCCAGCGCACCCTCGACGGCACGGCGCTGCGGCAGCTGTCCAGCAAGCGCCACCAGCTCGTCGCCGCGATGGCCCGCGAGGCGGGACGGCTGGCACAGGAGGCGGGCGACCCGGCGGCCGAGAGCGTGCTGCGCGAGCTGCAGGGGATCCTCGACGCGGCGCTGGCCCGGCCGGAGATCGCCGAGCAGGTGCGGTCCGGGCGGCTGACGCGCACGCTGAGCTACACGGGCTTCGGGCCGGAGGCCGACCCGGGCGCCGCGCCGGCGCCGCCCACCCGTCCGGCACCGCGACCCGAGGAGGCCCCCGAGGCCGGGGACGACGGCACCGAGGACGACGGCGACGGCGCGGCCGAGCGCGCCCGGCGCGAGCGGTTGCGGGCCGAGCGCGACCGGCGTGCGGAGGCGCTCACCGCCGCGGAGGACGAGGAGGCGGCGGCGCGGGCCACACAGGACTCCGACGAGGCCGCGCGGGACGAGGCCGTCACCGCCCGCGACGACGCCCGCCGCCGGGTGGCCGACCTCACCGCCGAGATCGAGGCCGCCCGCGAGGAGGAGCGCACGACGACCGCGGCCGCCCGCGACGCGGAGACCGCGGCGAAGGCCTCCGCCCGCGCGGTGGGGGTGGCCGCGTCCCGCACGGCGCGGGCCAAGGCCCGCCTCGAGGAGCTGGAGGCATAGGCCGGCGGCCCTCCGCGTGCCTGCTGTCATCCTCGCGAGCGATGATCCCCGCCCTTCCCGACCTCCCGGTCCGCGCCGCGCTCCCCGAGATCACGGCCGCGCTCGCCGCGGCCGGCTCGGCGGTGCTGGTGGCGCCGCCCGGCACCGGCAAGACCACGCTCGTTCCGCTGGCGCTCGCGCCGGGGCTCACGGGCAAGGTCGTCGTCGCCGAGCCCCGCCGCCTGGCGGCGCGGGCCGCGGCCACGCGGATGGCGGCCCTGCTCGGCGAGGACGTCGGCCGCACGGTCGGGTACGCGGTCCGCGGTGACGCCCGCACGTCCGCGGCCACCCGCATCGAGGTCGTGACGTCGGGGCTCCTGCTGCGCAGGCTCGTCGCCGACCCGGAGCTCCCCGGCACCGCCGCGGTGGTGCTCGACGAGTGCCACGAGCGGCACCTCGACGCCGACCTGCTCCTGGCGCTGCTGCTGGACGCCCGCGACGGGCTGCGCCCGGACCTGCAGCTGCTGGCGACGTCGGCGACGGTGCGCACCCGCAGGCTCGCCGAGCTGCTCGGCGGGGCCGACCCGGCGCCGGTGCTGGACGTGCCGGCGCGGGCGTTCCCGGTGGCGGTCCGGCACGTCCCGCCGGCGCGCCGCGAGCGCGTCGAGGCCTGCGTGGCGCGCGCCGTCCGGACCGCGCTCGACGAGGGTGCCGGCGACGTGCTCGCGTTCCTCCCCGGCGTCGCGGAGATCCGGCGCACCGCCTCCGCGCTGAGCGGGATCGACGCGGACGTGCTCCCGCTGCACGGGCGCCTGCCCGTTGCGGAACAGGACCGGGCGCTGCGACCGGGGCCGCGCCGCCGGGTGGTGCTCGCCACCGCCGTCGCGGAGTCGAGCCTCACCGTGCCCGGCGTCCGCGCGGTGGTCGACGCCGGGCTGGCCCGCGTGCCGCGCACCGACCACCGCCGCGGCCTGGCCGGGCTGGTCACGATCCGCGTGTCGGCGGCGGTGGCCGAGCAGCGCGCCGGGCGGGCCGGGCGGGAGGGCCCGGGGCGGGTGCTGCGCTGCTGGCCCGAGGGCGAGCTGCTGGCACCGGAGCCGGATCCGGAGATCCGCACCGCCGACCTCACTCGGTTCGCGCTCGACCTCGCCTGCTGGGGCACCCCCGATGGCGCCGGCCTGCGCTGGTGGGACACCCCGCCGGAGGGCCCGCTGCGGGCCGGCCGGGCGGTCCTGCGCGCTCTCGGGGCGCTGTCCGGCGAGGCGGTCACCGACCGGGGCCGCCGGATGGCCGACCTCGGCCTGCATCCGCGGCTGGCGCGGGCCCTGCTCGACGGGGCCGCGGACGTCGGCCCGCGCGCCGCCGCCGAGGTGGTGGCGCTGCTCGACGACGACACGCTCGCCGCGGGCGTCGAGGCGGACGCCGAGCTGCGCAGGCTGCGCTCCGGCACGGCGCCGGGATCCGGGCGGTGGCGGGCCGAGGTGCGCCGGTTGCAGCGGCTCGTCGACGGCACGGGCGGGCGGGACGACCCCGCACTCATCGCCCCCCTCGTCACCGCGCTCGCCCATCCGGAACGGCTCGCCCGCCGCCGCTCCCCCGGCTCCCGGCGCTACCTGATGGCCGGCGGCACGGCCGTGGAGCTGCCGGCCGGCACGGCGTTCGAGGACCAGGAGTGGCTCGCCGTCGCCGTGGCCGACCGGACGCCGGGCGCCGACCACGGCCGGGTCCGCCTCGCCGCCGCGGCCGACCGGGAGCTCGCCGTGCGCGCCGCGCCCGCCCTCCTCGCGGAGGCCGATGAGGTGGCGTGGGTGCGCGGGGACCCGGCCGGTGTCGTGGCCCGGCACGTCCGGCGGCTCGGGGCGATCGTCCTCGACGAGCGCCGCATCCCCCGTCCCCCGCCCGACGCCCTGCGCGCCGCCCTGCTCGACGGCCTGCGCACAGAGGGCCTCGGCCTGCTGCGGTGGACGGACGGCGCGCGCAGGCTGCGCGACCGGCTCGCCACGCTGCACCGCACCCTCGGGCCGCCGTGGCCGGACGTCACGGACGAGGCCCTGCTCGCCGATCCCGGCCCCTGGTGGGGCGGCCCGCTCACGTCCGCCCGCGGCCGCGCCGACCTGTCCCGCGTCGACGCCGCGGGGATCCTGCGCACCCTGCTCGGCTGGCGCGAGGCCGCCACCCTCGACGAGCTGGCGCCCGAGCGGATCGCGGTGCCGTCGGGCTCCCGGATCGCCCTCGACTACTCGGGCGAGCGCCCGGTGCTGGCGGTGCGGGTGCAGGAGGTGTTCGGTTGGACCGGCGCGCCCGCGGTGGCGGGCGGCCGGCTCCCGGTGCTGCTGCACCTCCTGTCGCCCGCCGGGCGCCCCGCCGCCGTCACGGCGGACCTGGAGACGTTCTGGACGACGGGCTACCCGCAGGTCCGGGCGGAGCTGCGGGGCCGCTACCCGAAGCACGCATGGCCGGAGGACCCGCGGTCGGCACCGCCCACCCGCCGCCGCCAACCCCGCTAGGAACGCTCCCGGGCGATGGCCTCCTGGGCGATGACCGCCTCCTCCTCCAGCGTCGGCACCTCGGTGACGGCCTCCTCGGCCTCCGCGGCGGACTCGGTGGCCCGGTTCAGGTCGGCGCGGACCGTCTGCAGCAGCACGGCGCCGGCCAGCACGACGACCGCCCCGAGCAGGAACGGCACGTGCACGCTCAGGTTCTCGGCGAGCAGGCCTGCCGCGAACGGGGCGAGGCCGCCGCCGATGAACCGCACGAACCCGTACGTCGCCGACGCCACGGGCCGCGGCACCGGCGAGATGCTCATGACCGCCGTGGTGACGAGCGTGTTGTTCAGCCCGACGAGCGCCCCGGATGCGACGACCGCGACGATGACGACCCAGCGTGCGCCGGGGAACGTCCCGATCACGGCGAGGATCACGGCCACGAGGACGAGGGAGACGGTGAGGGTGCGCGCGGTCCCGAAATGGCCGTCCAGCCACGGCGCGCCGAACACCGCGAAGATCGCCACCAGCAGGCCCCAGGCGAAGAACACCGCACCCAGCTGCAGCGCGTCGAGGTCCATGAGGAACGGCGCGTAGCCCAGCAGCGTGAAGAAGCCCCAGTTGTAGAGCAGGCCGGTGACGCTCGTCGTCCGCAGGCTGCGGTGCCGCAGCGCGACGATGGGCTCCCGCAGGGAGAAGCGTCGCTCCGGCTTGGGTGTCGGCGGCAGGAACACCACGGTCGCCACGAGCGCGATCAGCATGAGGACGGAGACGCCGAGGAACGGCCCGCGCCAGCTGATGTTGCCGAGCAACCCGCCGAGCAGCGGCCCGGTGGCGATCCCGATGCCCAGCGCGGTCTCGTAGAGCACGATCGCGCCGGCGAAGCCGCCGCTCGCGGACCCGACGATCACGGCGAGCGAGGTCGCGATGAAGAGGGCGTTGCCCAGGCCCCATCCGGCGCGGAAGCCGACGATGCCGGTGATGCTGTCCGCGGCCCCGGCCGCCGCCGCGAACACGACGATGAGCACGAGGCCCGCGATGAGCGTGCGCTTCGCGCCGATCCGGCTCGATACCGCACCGGTGACCAGCATCGCGACGGCCGTGACCACCAGGTAGCTGGTGAACAGCAGCTCCACCTGCGTGTGGCTCGCGTCCAGCTGGGTGGCGAGCGCCGGCAGGATCGGGTCGACGAGGCCGATGCCCATGAACGAGATGACGCAGGCGAAGGCGACGGCCCAGACGGCCTTCGGCTGCCGGAAGGGGCTGCTCTGAGCACTCACGACGCCCGAGTATAGATAGCGTTGCTAATGATCCGCTGCGGCAAGATGGGCGTTGTGACGCATTCCTCTCCCACCAGCACGCTCGTCCAGCTCACCGACCTGCACGTCGTCGCCGACGGGGAGGAGCTCCCCAGCGGCGTCGACACCGCGGCCGTCCTCGAGGAGGCGCTGCGCGCCGTCGAGGACGCCGCGATGCGCCCGGCCGCACTCGTCCTCACCGGCGACCTCACCGAGCACGGGCGGCCCGCGCAGTACCGCCGCCTCCGCGCGATCGTCGAACCCGCGGCGGCCCGGCTCGGCGCCCCCCTCGTGTACGTCGCCGGCAACCACGACGACCGCGCCGCGCTGCGCGAACACCTGCTGGACGAGCCGCCGTCGACCGGGCCGCTCGACCACACCGTCAGGGTGGGGGACGTGCGGATCGTCGTGCTCGACAGCACCGTGCCCGGTCACCCGCACGGCGCGCTCGCGGCCGGGCAGCTGGACCGGCTGCGCGCCGAGCTCGCCGAACCGGCGCCCGCCGGCACGGTGCTCGCGCTGCACCACCCGCCGCTGCCGAGCGCCGCGCCGCTGGCCGCCTCGATCCCGCTGCTCCGCCGCGAGGACCTCGCGGCCGCCGTCGCGGGCACCGACGTGCGGCTCGTGCTGGCCGGGCACACCCACGTCGTCAGCGCCGGCACCCTCGGCGGCGTACCGGTCTGGACCGGGGGCCCGATCGCCACCACCCTCGACTCGCTCGCCCCCGGCGCCGCGCTGCGCGGGCTGGCCACGCCGTCGGTGAGCCGGATCGACCTGTTCCCGGACGGGCTGCTCACCACGAGCGTGCCGACCGGCGCGCGGCGCATGTCGGACGTTTCGGCCGCGACGATGGAGCCCACGATCGCGGACTTCCGGGCCGCCTGGAGCGGCTGAGGGGTTCCGGTAGCGTGGCGTGGTCACCGACCGGATGCGACTCGCCGCGGAGAGCAGTGTGAAGATCGCGCACCTCGTCCCGACCCTGCATCCGAACGGCCCGGAGATCGGGCTCGGCGACCTCGCGAGCGCGGCCGCCGACGCCGGCCTCGAGCTGGTGGTCGTCGCCCTCGCCGCCACCTCCGACACCACCTACGTGAGCCCGCTGCGCCGGCTCGGCGTGCCGGTCGTCGAGCTGGGACTCGCACGCTTCGACCCGCGGGCGGTCGCGCGCACCGCCGCCCAGCTGCGCGCGCACGGGGCGCAGCTCGTGCACACCCACCTGCCGCCCGCGGACGTGGTCGGCGCCGCGGCGGCGGTCCGCAACCGGATCCCGGCGGTGTCCACGCTCCACCGCATCGAGAACATGCCCGCCGACCGCGGCGACCGCCTCAAGCGCACCGCCCGCATCGTCGCCCGCCAGCGCTTCATGGCCCGCACCATCGCGATCTCGCAGGTCCAGCTCGAGTGGTACCGGGGCCTCACGGGCACCGGCCGCAACCTCGTCGTCGTGCCCAACGGGGTGGCCGACCCGGGCGTGCTGGACCCGGCCACCCGCAGTTCCCGCCGCGCCGCCCTCGACGTCGCCGACCACGAGGTGCTGGTGGTCAGCAGCGCACCGATGCGCCGCGGCGAGGGCCACGAGCTCCTGCTCGACGCCGTCGAGGCGCTTCCCGACCGGCTCCCCCTCGCCGTCGCGCTCGCCGGCGACGGCCCGATGCGGCCGTGGCTGGAGTCGCGCGTCGACCGCAGCGCCGACCTGTCCGGCCGCGTCCGCTTCGTGCACCGCCACCAGGACCCGGCGGGCCTCCTCGCCGCCGCCGACCTCGTCGTGCACACCGCGACGTCCGGGGCCGCGCCCACCGCGCTGCTGCGGGCGATGGCGGCCGGCGTGCCGGTCGTCGCCACCCGCGTCGGGGGCGTCCCCGAGATCGTCCCGCCCGGGACCGGCGTCCTCGTCCCGCTGAGCGCACCCCCGCTCGTGGACGCGCTGGTGGGGCTCACCGAGGACCACGAGCGGCGCGCCCGGATGGCCGCGGCGGCGCGGGCACGCTTCCTCGCCGAGTACGACGCGGCCGGCTGGGCGCGCCGCCTGCGCGCCGTCTACGACGACGTGCTGGCGGGCCGCGCCTGAATCCGGTCGACGCCCACGCCGGACCGCAGCAGACTGTGGTGTCGTGCTGCACCACGACGCGCCGCCCCTCGTCCCCCCGTCGATCACCCTGCGCCGGGCCACCGCCGCCGACCTCCCGGCCATTGCCGTGGTCGACGGCCGGTCGTTCGCCGAGCACTACACCGCCGAGCGCCTGGAGGACATCCGGGCGTTGTTCGACCCGGAGCGCTACGTCCTCGCCGAGGACCGGGGCGAGATCGTCGGGGTCACGGGCTCGTACCCGTTCGACGTGACGCTGCCGGGGGGCGCGGCGCTCCCGGCGGCCGGCGTGACGTGGGTGTCCGTGGCGGTCACCCACCGCCGGCGCGGCATCCTGCGGGCGCTCATGGCCGAGCAGCACCGCGGGTTCGGCGCCGACGGCCTCGCCGTCTCCCTGCTCACCGCCAGCGAGGGCGTCATCTACGGCCGGTTCGGCTACGGGATCGCCACCGAGCACCGCGAGGTGCAGATCAGCAGGCGCCGCGCCACGCTCCGATCGGACCTGCCCGAGACCGGCGGCGTCCGCCAGGTCGAGACGGACGAGGTGCGCCGGATCGCCCCGGACATCCACCGGAGGTGGGCGGCGCGGACACCGGGCGCCCTGTCGCGCACCGATCGGTGGTGGGACGTGCACCTGGCCGACCGCGAGTCGCAGCGGGGCGGGGCCACGGCACTGTTCCACCTGGTCCATCCGGACGGCTACGTCTCCTACCGCATCGACCGCGCCACGTGGACCTGCCGCGTCGCCGACATGGCCACGGCCACCGACGAGGCGTACATCGCGCTCTGGCGCACCCTGCTCGCGCTCGACCTCGTGGAGACCGTCTCCGCCCGGTCGCTCACCGCGGCCGAGCCCCTGCAGTTCCTGCTCGCCGACCCCCGCCAGATGCGCACCGTCAGCCAGCACGACGGCATGTGGGCCCGGGTGCTCGACGTGCCGGCCGCGCTGGCCGCCCGCCGCTACGGCACCGAGGTCGACGTCGTCCTCGACGTGCGGGACCCCTTCCTCGACCGGGGCGGGCGCTTCCGGCTCCGCGGCGGGCCGGACGGGGCCGAGTGCGTGCCCGCGGAGAGCGGCGCTCCCGTCGTCGGGGTCGGGGTGGCGGCGCTGGGCTCCCTGCTGTTCGGCGGCGCGCACGCCGGCTCGCTCGCCCGGGCCCGCCTGATCGAGGCCGACGACCCGGCGGTCGTGCGCCGCCTCACCGCCGCCTTCCAGGGCGAACGCAGCCCGCAGCACGGCACCGAGTTCTGACTCGGGGCCGGGTTCCGAATCGGCCGTTCCCGGATAAGGTGGCCGGTTGTGCCCGACCCCGCCGCTCCCCCCGTCACCCGGCTCGACCCCGCGGACCTCCTCGCCCGGCTGCAGGCCGAGACCGGGGTGGAGCTGGAGCTCGTCGGGCCGCTGCCCGGCGGCCAGGTCGGGGCGGCGCTCGTTCGCCGGCCGGACGGCCACGAGGGCGTCCTCACGCACTGGGGCGACGCCACGGACGAGGCGTGGGCCCGCATCGAGCGGACCGGCGAGCTGCTCGGCCTCGCCCGGGCCGCCGGGATCCCGGCACCCCGCTACGAGCTCGTCCGGCGCCTCGCCGACCGGATCGCCGTGGTGCAGGAGCGGCTGCCCGGCGAGCCGCCCTCCCGGGTGGACCTGGCGCTCGTCGAGGGCCTCGTCGCGATCGCCGGCCGCGGCGCCGGTCTCCTGCGCGGCCGGCCCGACGTCCCGGCCGCCGAGCTGTACCTGCTGCGCAGCGGGCCCGGCTTCTGCCTGCACCAGACGCTCGCCCAGTACGACGAGCGCACCCGGCGCCTGCTCGACGTCGTGCGCCGCATCGGCGCCGCGTCGCCGCACCGGATGGCAGGCGACGACCTCGTGCACATGGACTTCCACCCCGGCAACGTGCTGGTCGACCGCACCGGCGCCGTCACCGGCGTCGTCGACTGGGACGGCGTCGGCCGCGGTGACCACCGCTTCGCCCTGATCACGCTGCGCTTCGACCTCGCCGCGCCCGCCGTCGACGCCCAGGACCGCTCGGCCCGGTCGGCCGCGGCCCGGTGGCTCGACAACCGCATCGACGACCTGTTCGACGAGGCGAGCCTGCGCGCCTACTGGGCGCACATGGGGCTGCGGCTGGTGGACTGGGCGATCCGCCACCACGGCCCGGACGACGTGGACCGCTGGCTCACCGTGGCGGCGTCGCGGCTCGCCTGAGGCGCAAGTCCGACCCCGGAGATTGATCCGAGGTGGATGCGAACACCACCCCGCATCGATCACGGCCTCCCGGGTCGGATGGTTGCGGCAACGACGATGTGCACCCGATAACGGCAGGTCAGGGCGGCAATCAAGGGGTCATGGTCGCTGTTGAAGATCGACTAGCGACCATTTCACCTTGATCGCCGAAACGCCGCCGCGGCCGATTCGGCAACACCCTCGATACGAACGCCAGGTCCCGATTCCGCTGATCAAGCGTCGCCCACGGGCGTATGCGGCTTTGCATGATCACGTAGACGTCATGGGGTCTGCGGCCGGCCGACACCTAAGGTGTCGACATCATCATGAAATGTCCGGCTTGGCGCGCCGTTCCCGGCTCGGGCCGGACTGCCGCGCTGCTCGGGCACGCCAGTTCCCGCGAGACCGTCTCTGCCGTCGCCTTGAGATCAACTCGAGGACCCCACTGGAGGCGACCCGTGAGCGGGGGTGCGGCGGTCAGGCGCACGTTGGATCCGTACTGCTGTTTCGTGGCGGGCCAAAACAGCAGTACGGCGCCATAGTGTTGATCGGGCCGACATCCGACAGATACCTCCCGGGGCCGCCGACACCCGCCTCGCGATCATCGGATTCGGACCCACTCATCTCAGGCGGGCTCAGGCCGATCTCGCGGTGGCCCGCCAGCGGCCCGGGGCCACCCCGTGGTGGCGCTTGAAGGCGGCCGCGAACGAGAACTCCGACGCGTAGCCCAGCGCGCGGGCGACGGCGGCGAGGCTCGGATCGCC
This sequence comes from Pseudonocardia wallangbongensis, assembly GCF_054486945.1. Lineage (NCBI taxonomy): Bacteria > Bacillati > Actinomycetota > Actinomycetes > Pseudonocardiales > Pseudonocardiaceae > Pseudonocardia > Pseudonocardia wallangbongensis. Next base: position 354,105 of record NZ_JBRERS010000003.1, on the reverse strand, counting down.
CGCGCGGAGCTGCTCGCGGGCCAGGGCCATCCGCCAGTCCGTGACGTATCCCAGCGGGGCGAGCCCGAGCAGGTGGGTGAAGCGCCGCGCGAAGGTCGCCCGCGACAGCGCGGCCTCGGCGGCCAGGCCGGCGACCGTCCACTCCCGCCGCGGGTCGGCGTGGATGGCGCGCAACGCCGCTCCCACGCCCGGGTCGGCCATGCCGCGGAACCAGCCGGGGGCCGCGTCCACGTCGGACGCGAGCTGCTCCCTCAGGGACTGGACGAGGATCACGTCCAGCAGGCTGTCCAGCAGCGCCTGCTGGCCGGGCCCCTCCGCCATGAGCTCGCCCGCGAAGACGTCGAGCGTGGCGCGCAGGCTGGACCCGGCGAGCGGGCGCACGACGGTGAGCGGCGGCAGCCCGGCCAGCAGGCCGGCGCAGAGGTCGCCCTCGAAGCGGTACGCGCCGCAGAAGAACGTCGTCGGGTCGCCGTCGCCCGAGCCGAGCTCCATCCGGACCGCGCCGGACGGGGGTGCGGCCGCCGGGTGGCCGGCGAACGGGACGAGGTCGGCGACCGGGGTGCTGCCCATGTGGTGCGGCGACGGGCCCCGGATCAGGACGACGTCGCCGGGGAGCACGCGGCGGGCCTCGCCGGGCCGCTCGGTCCAGGTGAACGCCTCGCCGCCCAGGATCCCGTGGATGGCGAGCTGGGCCGCCTCCGGGAACCGCACGCCCCACTCGCCGCGCGCCGTCGAGTGCGAGAACGCCGCCCCACGCGCACGGGAGCGCTGCAACAGATCTGTGAGCACGTCCACGAGATGAGACGATGACACATATTTTCGCGCCGATCCAGCATGGATGACCGCACCGGCCGCGCGTTGTATGGATGCCACAACACGAGGAGGAGTGGCGCCATGTCACTGGCAGTGCAGTTCGACGGGTACGGCGACATCGAGGTGCTCGAGGTCCGGGACGTGCCACGACCGCGGCCCGGACCCGGCGAGGTACTGGTCCGCGTCCGGGCCGCCGGGATCAACCCCGGCGAGAACGCGATCCGCATCGGCGTGTTCCGGGAGACCTGGCCCGCGACCTTCCCGTCCGGCCAGGGCAGCGACCTCGCAGGGCGCATCGAGGCCGTCGGGCCGGACGTGTCCACCTGGACGGCGGGCGACGACGTGATCGGCTGGGTCGACACCCGGGCCGCCCAGGCCGAGCTGGTCGTGGTGCCCGCCGCGCACCTCGTGCGCCGGGACCCGAACGTGCCGTGGGAGGCCGCCGGGGCGCTGTTCGTCGCCGGGACCACCGCCCACGCGGCCGTGCACGCGGCCGGCGCCGGCCCGGGCGACACGGTCGTCGTCGCCGGCGCCGCGGGCGGGGTCGGGTCGATCGCCGTGCAGCTCGCGCGGCGGGCCGGGGCCACGGTGATCGGCCTGGCGAGCGAGGCCAACCACGCCTGGCTGGCCGAACACGGCGTCACCGCGCTGACCTACGGCGACGGGGTCGCCGACCGCATCCGGGCGGCCGCGCCCGGCGGCGTCGACGCGTTCATCGACACCTTCGGGGACGGCTACGTCGACCTCGCGCTCGGGCTCGGCGTCGCGAAGGACCGCGTCAACACGATCATCGACTTCGCCGCGGCGGCGCGGACCGGGGTCAAGGGCGAGGGGATGGCCGGGTCCGCGAACGTCGAGGTCCTGGGCGAGCTCGCCAAGCTCGTCGCCGCAGGCGAGCTCGACGTCCCCGTCGCGGCGACGTACCCGCTCACCGAGGTCCGCGCCGCGTACCGGCAGCTCATGCTGCGGCGCACCCGCGGCAAGATCGTCCTGCTGCCCTGAGGCCCGTGCACTCCGCCGTCACTTCGGCTGATGTCTCACATGGCAGCCCGGAGTGGCAGGGTGTCGCCCGTGACCACCGCACAGACCTCCGTCGCCGTCGTCACCGGCGCCGCCCGCGGGTTCGGCCGCGAGATCGCCCGCCGGCTCGTGGCCCGCGGCCACCGGGTCCTGATCACCGATCTGGACGCCGATGCGGTCACCGCCACGGCCGGCGAGCTGGGCGTCGCGGCCGTGCCGGCGGACGCGCGGGTGCCCGCCGACCACGCCCGGGTCGCGGCGGCCGCCGCCGAGCTCGGTCCGGTCGGTGTGTGGGTCAACAACGCGGGCGTGCTGCGGGCCGGGCGGGTGTGGGAGCAGCCCGAGCAGGACGTCACGCTGCAGGTCGAGGTCAACCTGCTGGGCGTGGTGCACGGCTCCCGCACGGCCGTCGAGGCGATGCGGGAGCACGGCGGGCACCTGCTCAACATCGCGTCGATGTCGGCGCACGGGCCGGTGCCGGGGCTCGCGGTGTACGCGGCCACCAAGGCGGCCGTGCTCAGCTTCACCACCAGCCTGCAGGGGGAGCTGGACATGGCGCGGGTGCCGGTCCGCGCGCACGCGCTCTGCCCGGACGCCGCCGACACCGCGCTCGTGCGCGACGAGCAGTCCAGCCCGGACACGGCGATCCTGTTCTCACAGCGGTCGCTCCTCACCCCGGCCGCGGTCGCGGACGCGGCCGTGGCGCTGCTCGACGCGCGCCGGATCGTGCGGTCGGTCCCCGGCTACCGGTCCGGGGCGATGCGGATCGCCGGCATCCTGCCGCGGGTGGGGCTGCCGGCGCTCGCCCGGCTGCGCGCGCAGGGCGACCGGCGCCGGACCGCGGGGTCGTGAGCAGGCGGCACGACCACGACGCGGGCGGCGATCCCGAGCTGCTCGCCGCGAAGGCGGCGCTGCGCGACGAGGTCTGGACGGCGCTGTCGGAGGCACGGGTGGCACGGTTCCCCGGCGCCCGCAACCGCATCTCCAACTTCACCGGGGCCGAGGCCGCGGCTGGGAAACTCGCCGAGACGGACGCGTGGAGGGCCGCCGCCACCGTCAAGGCCAACCCCGACTCGGCCCAGCTCCCGGTGCGGCAGCGGGCCCTCGAGGACGGCAAGACGGTCTACATGGCGGTGCCGCGCCTCGCCGAGCCCGAGCCGTTCTTCCTGCTGGATCCGGGGCACCTCGCCGACCCGCCCCGGCGCGCCGCCTCCATCGCGGGGGCGACGCGCTCGGCCCGGCGGGTGGCCGTCGCCGACCTGGAGCCGGTCGGCCTCGTCGTGAGCGGGTGCGTCGCCGTCGGCGAGGACGGCGCACGGCTGGGCAAGGGCGGCGGGTTCGCCGACCTGGAGTTCGCGCTCGCCACGGCGGCCGGGCTCGTCGGCCCGGGGACGCTGGTGGTCACGACCGTGCACGAGCTGCAGGTCCGGCCCCCAGGCGCGATCCCGACCGCGCCGCACGACGCCCCGGTCGACCTGGTCGTCACGCCGGACCGGGTGATCGACTGCCGGGAACGGCGCGGCGCGCGGCCCACCGACGGCATCCGCTGGACCGAGCTCACGCGGGAGAAGATCGAGGCGATCCCGCTGTTGCGGGCCCTGGAGAAGGAGGCGGCACGATGACGGGGACCACACGGGTGCGGCTCGCCTACGGCGAGGCCGGGCTGGCGGTGGACCTGCCGGCCGCGCGCACCACCGTGGTGGAGCCGGTCTACGCGGCGGGCGCGACCGACCAGCGCGACGTCCTGCGCACGGCCCTGCGGCGGCCCGTCGCCGGGCCGCCGCTGCGCGAGATCGCCCGGCCCGGGCAGCGGGTCGCGATCTCGATGTGCGACGGCACCCGCGCGCAGCCGCGGCACCTCATGGTCCCGGCCGTGCTGGAGGAGCTGGACGGCGTCGTCGACCTCGACGACGTGGTGATCCTCGTCGCCACCGGCACCCACCGCGGCAACACCGAGGCCGAGATCCGCGCGATGCTCGGCGACCGGGTCGTCGACGCCGTGCAGGTGGTCAACCACGACGCGCGCGACGCGTCGTCGCTCGTGCACCTAGGAACCCACGGCGACGGCGTGCCGGTGTGGCTCGACCGGCACTGGGCCGAGGCGGACCTGCGGATCACCACCGGCTTCGTCGAACCACACTTCTTCGCGGGCTTCAGCGGCGGCCCCAAGATGGTGGCGCCGGGCCTCGCCGGGCTCGACACCGTGCTCACGCTGCACGACGCCCGCCGCATCGGGCACCCGCACGCCACCTGGGCGGTCTGCGAGGGCAACCCGGTGCACGACGACATCCGGGCGGTCGTCGGCGCGGTCGGCCGGGTCGACTTCGCGCTGGACGTCGTGCTCAACCGCGAGCAGCAGATCGTCGAGGCGTTCGGCGGTGAGCTGTTCGCGATGCACGCCGCCGCGCGGGACGCGGCGAGGCGGCTCGCGATGCGCCCCGTCGACGGCCGCTTCGACGTGGTCGTGACGACGAACGCGGGCTTCCCGCTCGACCAGAACCTCTACCAGTCGGTGAAGGGCATGACGGCGGGCGCCACGGTGGTGCGCGACGGCGGCACGATCGTGTGCGCGGCCGAGTGCCGCGACGGGTTCCCCGACCACGGCTCGTACCGCGAGGTCCTGGCATCGGCGCCGTCCCCGCGCGCCCTGCTCGACGCCATCGAGGCGCGGCCGCAGACGGTGCCCGACCAGTGGCAGGTGCAGGTGCAGGCCAAGGTGCAGAACCTCGCGCGGGTGGTGATGCACACCTCGTACCTGTCCGACGAGGCGCTGGCCACCGCCCACCTCGAGCAGACCGCCGACATCGCCGACACCGTGGAGCGGGCGCTTTCGGCCGCGGGACCGGACGCGCGGGTGTGCGTGCTGCCCGAGGGCCCGCAGACGATCCCCTACCTGGCCTGAACCCGGTTCGAGCCGCGGCTCCGGCGGGCGCGAGTGGATCACATCGCCCGGGAACCGCGCGTGCGAGCATGTGCCCCATGGTGGAACCCGCACAGGCACCCGTGATGACCGACGTCGCGCGGTTGGCGGGCGTGTCCCACCAGACCGTCTCACGCGTCGTCAACGGCTCCCCGCACGTGAGCGACACCACCCGGGCCCGCGTGCTGGCCGCCATGGAGGAGCTCGGCTACCGGCGCAACGCGGTGGCGCGCGCGCTCGCCACCCGCCGCTCGGGCGCCCTGGGCGTGATCACGTTCGACACGGTGCTGTACGGGCCGGTGAGCACGCTGTACAGCATCGAGCAGGCGGCCAGCACGGTCGGCATGGGCGTGAGCATCGCGGTGGTCGAGCGGATCAGCTACGAGGCCGTCGAGCGCGCGCTCGGCCGGCTGCAGGACCAGTCCGTCGAGGGCGTCGTGGCGCTCGCCGCCCAGCTCGACGCGGTGGACGTCCTCACCGCGAAGCTGCGGCCGGTGCCCACCGTCTTCGTCGGTGGCCTGCTCGGCGGCGGGAGCGCGGGCGAGATCGCGCCGGTGCCGGCGATCGGGATCGACCAGCGGGGCGGCGCGGCCCGCGCCACCCGCCACCTGCTGGAGCTGGGGCACCGCACCGTGTACCACGTGGCAGGGCCCGCCGACTGGCTCGACGCCCGCTGGCGCGTCGAGGGCTGGCACTCGGCGCTCACCGACGCGGGCGCGCCCGTCACCACACCCGAGGCGGGAGACTGGAGCGCGCGCTCCGGCTTCGCCGCGATGCAACGCCTGCTCGCCACCGACCCGGCCCTCACCGCCGTGTTCGCGGCCAACGACCACATGGCGCTCGGCGCCCTGCGCGCCCTCGACGAGGCCGGCCGCCGCGTGCCGGAGGACGTCAGCCTTGTCGGGTTCGACGACGTGCCGGAGGCCGAGTTCTTCGGCCCGCCGCTGACGACGGTGCGCCAGCACTTCCCCGAGGCGGGCCGGCGCGCCGTGCGCCTGCTGCTCGACATCATCCGACCGGAGGAGGCGGTGGGCTTCGGCCCCGAGTCCGGGTCCGACCTGGTGCCCACCGACCTCGTCCTGCGCCGTAGCACGGGTCCCGCCTGACACCGCTCCCGCAGCCCGGTTCCGCCACGGCGATCCCTCAACCTGGGATGTCAGAGGGGTTCGCCCGGTGTCCTTGACAAGGCCCCCACCCGCCCCCGATTGTGAGCGCTAACAACGCCGTCCGACGGGAGATCGCACCGTGGCCAGTCCGCACGCCCCGCAGGGCGCCGTCACCGTCGGCATCGACTTCGGCACGCTGTCCGGGCGCGCGGTCGTCGTCCGGGTGTCCGACGGCGCCGAGCTGGCGAGCGCCGTGCACCCCTACCCCCACGGGGTCGTGGACCACACGCTGCCGGCCACCGGCGCGGCCCTGCCGCCGGACTGGGCCCTGCAGATCCCGGGCGACTGGATCGAGGTCCTCAAGGTCGCCGTGCCGAAGGCCGTGGCCGCGGCGGGCGTCGACCCGCGCGACGTGATCGGCGTCGCCACCGACTTCACCGCGTCGACGGTCCTGCCCACGCTCACCGACGGCACCCCGCTCTGCGAGCTGCCCGAGTACGCCGACCGCCCGCACGCGTACCCGAAGCTCTGGAAGCACCACGCCGCGCAGGGCCAGGCCGACCGGATCAACGAGGTGGCGCGGCAGCGCGGCGAGGCCTGGCTCGCGCGCTACGGCGGCCGCATCTCGAGCGAGTGGGAGTTCGCCAAGGCGCTGCAGCTGCTGGAGGAGGACCCCGAGACCTACGCGCGCACCGAGCGTTGGGTCGAGGCCGCCGACTGGATCATCTGGCGCCTGTCCGGCACGTACGTCCGCAACGCCTGCGTCGTCGGCTACAAGGGCATCTACCAGGACGGGCACCACCCCGGCCGCGAGTACCTCGCCGCGCTGAACCCCGGCTTCGCCGGGTTCGTCGACGACAAGCTGGACCACCCGATCGCCCAGCTCGGCGACCGCGCGGGCGGCCTCACCGCCGAGGCCGCGGCCTGGACCGGGCTGCCGGAAGGCATCGCGGTGGCGGTCGGCAACCTCGACGCCCACGCCACCGTGCCCGCCGCGAACGCGCTCGAGCCCGGCCGCCTGGTCGCGATCATGGGCACCTCCACCTGCCACGTGATGATCGGCGAGCAGCTCGCCGAGGTGCCCGGCATGTGCGGCGTGGTGGACGGCGGCGTCCTGCGCGGCACCTGGGGCTACGAGGCGGGCCAGAGCGGTGTCGGCGACATCTTCGCCTGGTTCGTCGAGACGTCCCTGCCGCCGGAGTACCACCGGCGGGCCACCGAGCGGGGCATCGACGTGCACGACCTCCTCACGGAGCTGGCCGCCGAGCAGGAGGTCGGCGAGCACGGGCTCGTCGCGCTGGACTGGCACTCCGGCAACCGATCGGTGCTCGTCGACCACGAGCTCTCCGGCGTGATCGTCGGGCAGACGCTCGCCACCCGGCCCGAGCACACCTACCGCGCCCTCCTCGAGGCCACCGCCTTCGGCACCCGCACCATCATCGGGTCCTTCGAGGCGTCCGGTGTACCGGTGCGGGAGCTGGTGGTGGCCGGCGGGCTGCTGAAGAACCGCTTCCTCATGCAGCTCTACGCCGACGTGTGCAACATGCCGCTCTCGACGATCGTGTCCGAGCAGGGCCCCGCCCTCGGCGCCGCCATCCACGCCGCCGTCGCCGCCGGCGCCTACCCGGACGTCCGTTCCGCCGCCGCGGCGATGGGCGGCGCGCACCGGGGCGCCTATACACCCGACCCGGAGCGCGCCCGCGCCTACGACGCGCTCTACGCCGAGTACCGCCGCCTGCACGACTACTTCGGACGAGGAGAAAACGATGTGCTGCACCGGTTGCGGGCGATCCGTCGGGCGGCGGTGACGAGGTGAGTGCCGTTCCCGACGGCGCCAAGGCGGCCGTGGACGAGCTGCGCGAGCGCGTCGCCGCACTGCACGCCGAGCTGGTGCGTTACGGCCTTGTGGTCTGGACGGCCGGCAACGTGTCCGCGCGGGTGCCGGGCCACGACCTGATGGTGATCAAGCCGAGCGGCGTGTCCTACGACGACCTGTCCGCCGACCGGATGGTGGTCTGCGACCTTTCCGGCGAGCTCGTCGAGGGCGACCACTCCCCCTCCAGCGACACCGAGGCGCACGCGCACGTCTACCGGCACATGCCCGAGGTGGGCGGCGTCGTGCACACCCACTCCGGCTACGCGAGCGCGTGGGCGGCACTCGGCGAGCCGATCCCCTGCGTGCTCACGGCGATGGCCGACGAGTTCGGCGGCCCGATCCCGCTCGGCCCGTTCGCCCGCATCGGCGACGACGCGATCGGCCGCGGCATCGTCGACACGCTCACGGGCCACCGCTCCCGCGCGGTGATCATGCGCAACCACGGCGTGTTCTCGATCGGCCCGGACGCCAAGGCGGCGGTGAAGGCCGCCGTGATGTGCGAGGACGTCGCCCGCTCGACGTTCATCGCCCGCCAGATGGGCCCGCTCGTCCCGATCCCGCAGGACGACGTCGACGCGCTCTACGACCGCTATCAGAACGTCTACGGCCAGCAGAAGGGGCGATGATGGGGCAGGTCTGGTTCCTGACCGGCAGCCAGGGGCTCTACGGCGAGGAGACGCTGCAGCAGGTCGCCCAGCAGTCGCAGGAGATCGCCAAGGAGCTCGGGGCGACCCTGCCGGCCGACCTCGCCTGGAAGCCGGTGCTCACCGACTCCGAGGGCATCCACGCCACGATGCTGGCGGCCAACGCCGACCCGGACTGCATCGGCGTGATCGCGTGGATGCACACGTTCTCCCCGGCCCGGATGTGGATCCACGGCCTCGACGCGCTGCGGAAGCCAATGCTGCACCTGCACACGCAGGCCAACCAGGCGCTGCCGTGGGCAGAAATCGACATGGACTTCATGAACCTGAACCAGGCCGCCCACGGCGACCGGGAGTTCGGGTACATCCAGGCCCGGCTCGGGGTCGTCCGCAAGATCGTCGCCGGGCACGTGGCCGAAGCCGGCGTGCAGCGCAAGATCGCGGCGTGGACGCGGGCGGCGCGCGGCTGGGCCGAGGTGCGCACGCTGCGGCTGGCCCGCTTCGGCGACACCATGCGGGACGTCGCAGTCACCGAGGGCGACCGCACCGAGGCGCAGTGGCGCTGGGGCGTCACCGTCAACGGCTACGCCGTCACCGACCTGGCCGACGCCGTGCACGCGAGCCTCGACGCGGAGGCAGACCGCCTGGTCGCGGAATACGAGGAGCGCTACGACGTCGCCCCGGAGCTGCGCCGCGGCGGCGAGCGGCACGAGTCGCTGCGCTACGGCGCCCGGATCGAGCTGGGCCTGCGCGCGCTGCTGGAGAGCACGGGCGCGAAGGCCTTCACCAGCAACTTCGAGGACCTGGGTGCCCTGCGCCAGCTGCCCGGCCTGGCCGTCCAGCGGCTGATGGCCGAGGGCTACGGGTTCGCCGGAGAGGGCGACTGGAAGACCGCCACGCTCCTGCGCACGCTCAAGGTGGCGGCCGAGGGCCTGCCCGGCGGCACCTCGTTCATGGAGGACTACACCTACCACCTCGGCCCGGGCACCCCGAAGATCCTGGGTGCGCACATGCTCGAGGTGTGCCCGACGATCGCGGCCGGCACCCCGCGCATCGAGATCCACCCGCTGGGCATCGGCAACCGCGAGGACCCGGTCCGGATGGTCTTCGACACCGAACCCGGCGCGGGCTTCGTGGTCGGCATGTCGGACATGGGCGACCGGTTCCGGCTCGTGCTCAACGAGATCGACGTCGTGCCGGCGGACGAGCCGCTGCCGAACCTGCCCGTCGCGCGCGCGGTCTGGGAGCCTCGGCCCGACCTGGCCACCTCCGCCGAGACGTGGATCATGGCAGGCGGCCCGCACCACACCGTGCTCTCCACGGCCCTGTCCACGGAGGAGGTCGCCGACCTCGCCGAGTTCGCCCGCACCGAGCTCGTCGTGATCGACGGCGACACGCGGGTGCGCCGGTTCCAGCAGGAGCTGCGGTGGAACCAGGCGTACTACCGGCTGGCCGGGGGCCTGTAGGAACGAGGCCCTGTAGAAAATGCACATGAACGTGATGTGGCTGCGCAGCAGCGCGCTCGAGGTCGGCGTGATCGCGTACGGCGCACGGATCGTCTCGGTCCGCACGCCGGACCGCGACGGCACGTGGGGCGAGACCACCCTCGCGCTCGCCGACCTCGACGCCTACCGCGACGCCCCCGGCTACCTCGGCGCCTGCGTGGGCCGCTACGCCAACCGGATCGCCGGTGCCCGGTTCACGCTCGACGGGGTCGAGCATCGGATCCGGCCGAACGAGGGTGCGAACGTGCTGCACGGCGGGCCGGGCGGCTTCGAGTCGGTCGTGTGGTCGACCGACGGTCCGCAGAGCTCGTCCGTGACCCTCCGGCACACCAGCCCGGACGGGGACAACGGCTTCCCCGGCACGCTCGCCGCGGCCGTCACCTACACCGTGACCGGCCCGGAGCTCGCCATCGAGCACACCGCCACCACGGACAAGCCGACCGTGGTGAACCTCACGAACCACACCTACTGGAACCTCGCAGGCGGCGGCAGCGCCGAGGACCACGAGGTGCAGCTGCACGCCGGCCGTGTCCTGCCGGTGAACGACGAGTCGCTGCCCACCGGCCCGCCGATCCCGGTGGACGGCACGCCCCTGGACTTCCGCTCCCCGGCGCGCCTCGGTGCCCGCATCCGCGACGGCCATCCCCAGCTCCGCGCGGTGCACGGGCACGACCACAACTACGTGATCGACGGCCCGGCCGGCGAGCTGCGGGCCGCCGCCCGGGTGGTGGAGCCCCGCAGCGGGCGCACCCTGGAGCTGCGCACCGACCAGCCGGGCGTGCAGTTCTACTCGGCCAACATGCTGAACGGCACGCTGGTGCTCCGCGACGGCAGCACGGCCCGCCAGACCGACGCCTTCTGCCTGGAGGCCCAGGGCTTCCCGGACGCGCCGAACCACCCCGACTACCCCTCCACCGTCCTGCGCCCGGGCGAGGAGTACCGCTCCCGGATGGTGTTCACGTTCGGCACCCGTTAGTGGTATGGCCGCAACGGCCGATGCGGACGCGCGCGCGTGACCAGGCGCGGCGTCCGCTACCGTGCGCCGGGTCGAATGGCAGTGGGGGGATCCGTGGAGCGTGGTGACCTGATCGCCGGGCGATACCGCCTCGATGCCGAGATCGGCACCGGCGGCACCGGCGAGGTGTGGCGGGCCACCGAACAGGGGTCGAACGCCACCGTGGAGCTGAGACGGGCTCGCCTGTCCCAGCTGCCGCCCCCGGAGCGGGAGCGCGCCCGGGAACGGCTGCGCGCGGAGGCCGGGATCGCCTCGCTGCTGGACCACCCGAACATCGTCTCGGTGCAGCGGGTGGTGGAGCACGACGGCGAGCCGTGGCTGGTCATGACGTATGCGGGGGCCCCCAACCTGACCGAGCTCACGGTCACCGGGCCGATGCCCCCGCACCAGGCGGCCGGGATCGGCGCGCAGGTGGCCGGGGCGCTCGCCTACGTGCACTCACGCGGCGTCGTGCACCGGGCCGTGACGCCGCGGAACGTCCTCGTCGGCGCGGGCGACCACGCCACGCTCACCGGCCTCGGGATCCCCGCCACCGACGGCAAGGGCGCGGTGGAGTTCCTGGCCCCCGAGGTGGCGAACGGCCTGGAGGCCGGCCCGCAGGCCGACGTCTTCTCGCTCGCGGCCACGCTGTACGCGGCGGTGGAGGCACGGTCCCCGTGGGGGGAGGGCGACCTCGGGCAGAGCCGCGCGGCGGCGATGAAGGGGGTCGTCGAGCCGCCGCGCCGGGCCGGGGCGCTCGGCCCCGTGCTGATGCGCATGCTCGAGAGCAGGCCGCGCGAGCGGCCGGCGGCTGCGGAGGCCGCTCAGATGCTCGCCGAGGTGGCCCGTGCCGGGCCCGGCGGGCGCGGCGAGCGCACCGGTGGGCGGCGGTGGCTCTGGGTCTCGGTCGCGGCGGTCGCCGCGATCGTGGTGGCGGCAGCGGCCGGCCTGGTCGTCTGGCCGAGCGCGGTCTCGCAGGCGGTCAACGCGACGGGGCCCGCCCCGACGCTCGGCGAGCCCGCCACGGCCGACCCGTGTTCGCTGCTGCGCCCCGAGACGTTCGAGCGGTTCGGCAAGCCCATCCTGGAGACCGACGGCGGGGGCTTCGAGCGCTGCGACGTGTACATCGAGGTCGGACCGGACCGCTCCGTGGCGCGGCTGCAGCTGGCCGCGGCCAGCGAGGCGCCTCCGGAGGGTGTGCCCGAGGAGCGCGACGGCCTGGTGATCGTGCGTGGCGCACCGGTCAACGGCGAGTGCGTCCGCACGCTGCGGCTGACCGACGGCAGCGACGTCCGCATCTCCGGTCAGCTCCTGCTGGGCCCGGCCCCCGACCCGTGCGCCGTCGCCGATGTCGCCACCGACGCCGCGCTCGCGGTGCTCACCCGCGGCCCGGTGCCCCGGCGCTCGGCGCCGTTCGACACCCGGTCGCTGGCCATGGTCGACGCGTGCGGGCTGCTCGACCGGGCCACCGTCGCGAAGGTGCCGGGCCTGGAGACCGTCGATCCCGACCCGGGTTTCGCCGGGTGGTACTGCGACTGGGAGAACGTCGCTACCGGGGCGTCCATCGTGGTCACCTACGACCGCGACGAGGGGATCAAACCGGAGGCGGGCAAGCCGGTGAAGATCGCCGGCCGCGATGCCGCCACCCGGCCGGACGAGGACCGCGCCGGGTGCGACATCACGATCCGGCACCGGCCCTACACCGAGCCGGGCGGGAAACCGGGGGACGAACTGCTGATCGTGAAGGTCGACCAGCCGCTCCCGGTCCCCGATCCGTGCGCGCTGGGCGTCACGGTCGCCACGGCCGCGGTCGAGCGCCTGCCCGCCGCGTCCTAAGGTCCGCGCCCGCGCCGCGGATTGGACCTACAGCCTGGCGGGCGAATGGACCTCCTCGGAGAACCATTCTCGCCCAGGCTGAAGGCATGACGATCCGAACCGGGACGCGGGGTGGCGCCCTCGCCATGGGAGCCGTGGCCATGGCGAGCGTGGGCGGCAGCGTGGCCGTGTCCGGCGTGCTGGCCGACGCGCCGCTGTTCACCGTCCAGGCGATCCGCTACGCGGCGGCCTCGATCCTGCTCCTCGCCCTGGCCCGCGCCACCCGGGTACCGGTCCGGGCACCCCGGGGTGCCGAGTGGCTGTGGCTGTCCGGAGTGGCCGCGACCGGGCTCGTGCTGTTCAACGTCGCGCTGGTGCGCGGCTCCGAGCACGCCGAGCCCGCGGCGCTCGGCGTCGCGGTGGCGTGCGTGCCGGTGGTGCTCGCGCTCCTGGGACCGCTGCTGGAGGGCGGGCGACCGGCGCGCGGCGCGGCACTCGCCGCCGTGGTCGTCACGGCGGGCGCGGTGCTGGTGCAGAGCGGCGGGCGCACCGACCTCGCCGGGCTCGGCTGGGCGGCGACGGTGCTGGCGTGCGAGGTCGGGTTCACCCTCCTCGCGGTGCCGGTGTTGCGCCGGCACGGCCCGTGGGGCGTCTCGGTGCACACCTGCTGGATCGCCACGGCCCAGCTCGTCGTGCTCGCGGCCGTCACGGAGGGCCCCGCCGCGGCGGCGACGCTGCGCGTGTCCCACCTCGCCGCGATCGCGTACCTGGCCGTCGTCCTCACCGCGATCGCGTTCGTCCTCTGGTACTCGGCGGTCGGACGGCTGGGCACCGCGGTGGCGGGCCTGCTGACCGGTGTGGCGCCGGTCGCCGCGGCCGCGGTCGGCGTGCTGCTCGGCGCCCCCGTGCCGAGCGCCGGGGTGTGGGCCGGGACGGCGCTGGTCGTCGCGGGACTGGTGCTCGGGGTGCGGGCGCGGCCGGCCCGGAAGAAGGAAGCAATGCTCACGATCGAATCTGCGGGCACTATGGGGTGATCACGGGGGCTTCAGGGGGAGGCCCCGTCTCGACGACGGGTGTGGGGTTCATCGAATGAAGGTCGTGCTGTTCTGCGGTGGTTTCGGGATGCGGATGCGGGACGGCGTGTCCGACCTGCCCAAGCCGATGCACCCGGTGGGCCCGCGCCCGCTGATCTGGCACGTGATGCGCTACTACGCGCACTTCGGGCACACCGACTTCGTGCTGTGCCTGGGCTACGGGGCGCACCACATCAAGGACTTCTTCCTCACCTACTCCGAGACGGCGTCCAACGACTTCGTGCTGCGCGGCGGCGACGTGCACCTGCTCGGCAGCGACATCTCGGACTGGACGATCACCTTCGTCCACACCGGGCTCGACTCGCCGATCGGGGAGCGGTTGCGCCGGGTGCGCCGGCACGTGGCGGGCGAGGAGATGTTCCTGGCCAACTACGCCGATGTGCTCACCGACCTGCCGCTGAACTCGATGGTGGACAGGTTCCGGCGCTCGGACGCGGTGGGCGCGTTGCTGGCGGTGCCGCCGCAGTCGGCGTTCCACTGCGTGGACGTGGGCGAGGACGACCGGGTCGCGGGCATCACGACGCTGCAGGAGATGCCGCTGTGGGAGAACGGCGGCTACTTCGTGCTGCGCCCGGAGGTCTTCGACCACCTGCCCCGGAACGGGGACCTGATCATGGACGCGTGCCGGCCGCTGGCGAAGGAGGGCCGGTTGATGGCCTACCGGCACCGCGGGTTCTGGCAGCCGGCCGACACGGTGAAGGAGCGGCACGCCCTCGACGCGGCCTACCGGGCGGGCGACCGGCCCTGGATGGTCTGGGAGCGAGACCTCGGCCCGGACCTCGACGACGACGGGCTCGTGGCACCCGAGCTGTTCCCGCCTCGGCTGCGGGCCGAGGTCGCCGTGGGGCGCTAGCTGTCGCGTCTCCACGCTGCCGGCCGCTCGTGGTGGACGTCCGCCGCCCGGGGGACCGACGATGGGGGCTTCCGCACGTCCGACGGAGGGGGCATCCGGTGGGGCGCGAGGTCGAGCACAGGGAGTTCAGCCGGGAGGACCGCCGCAGGTTCCGCGACAAGACCCGCCGGTGCCTCGACGCGCTGACCCAGATGCTGCGGGAGTCGCAGTTCGACTTCGAGCGGCCGCTCACCGGGATGGAGATCGAGCTCAACCTGGTCGACGAGCGCGGCGAGCCCGCGAACGTCAACGAGAAGGTGCTGAGCCTGGTGGCCGACCGGGCCTTCCAGACCGAGATGGGCCAGTTCAACATCGAGATCAACGTCCCGCCGCGCGAGATCGGCGGCACCGGGCTCGTCTCGTTCGAGGAGACCGTGCGGGCGAGCCTGAACTCCGCCGACGGGCGCGCCCGGGCCGGCGACGCGCGACTGGTGATGATCGGGATCCTCCCGACGCTCATGCCCCGCCACGTGAGCATCGAGTCGATGAGCGCGAACCCGCGCTACGCCCTGCTCAACGACCAGATCTTCGCCGCGCGGGGCGAGGACATGGCCCTCGCCATCCAGGGTGTCGAGCGCTTGAGCACCTACACCGACTCGATCACGCCCGAGTCGGCGTGCACGAGCTTCCAGCTGCACCTGCAGGTCAGCCCCGCCGAGTTCGCCCAGTACTGGAACGCGGCGCAGGCGATCGCCGGCGTGCAGCTCGCGCTCGCCGCCAACTCGCCCTACCTGTTCGGCACCGAGCTGTGGCGCGAGACGCGGATCCCGCTGTTCGAGCAGGCCACCGACACGCGGCCCGAGGAGCTGAAGGAGCAGGGGGTGCGGCCGCGGGTGTGGTTCGGCGAGCGCTGGATCACCTCGGTGTTCGACCTGTTCGAGGAGAACACGCGGTACTTCCCCGCGCTGCTACCGATCTGCGAGGACGCCGACCCGATCGAGCAGCTCGGCCGCGGCGAGGTGCCGTCGCTCGACGAGCTCTCCCTGCACAACGGCACGGTCTACCGCTGGAACCGGCCGATCTACGCCGTCGTCGACGGGCGGCCGCACCTGCGCGTGGAGAACCGGGTGCTGCCCGCCGGACCGACGGTCGTGGACGCCATGGCCAACGCGGCCTTCTACTACGGCCTCGTGCGCACCCTCGCCGAGGACGAGCGGCCGGTGTGGTCCCGGATGTCGTTCTCGGCCGCCGAGGAGAACTTCCACAGCGGCGCCCGCGACGGCCTCGACGCCACGCTCTACTGGCCGGGCCTCGGGCCGGTGTCCGCCGCCGAGCTCGTGCTGCGCAGGCTGCTGCCGCTGGCACACGCGGGCCTGGACGCGTGGGGCGTCGACCCGGCCGTGCGGGACCGGCTGCTCGGTATCGCCGAGGCCCGCTGCGTCACCGGCGCGAACGGCGCAACGTGGCAGGTCGACACCGTGCGGGCGCTCGGCGGGGACCGGGTCGCGGCGCTGCACGAGATGCTGCGGCGCTACGTCGAGAACATGCACGGCAACGAGCCCGTGCACACCTGGGAGCGGGCTGCCTCCTCGTGAGTGGCCCACGCTGTGTTCATGGCTCGCTCGCACGGGTCATTCGTAGACGAGCTTCTGGGGGCCGGGGTAGACCCACGACAGCGCGTCGCGGAGGCGGTCGCGCCAGTTCTCCCAGTTGTGGCCGTCGCGCGTCTCGACGAAGCGCACGGCCATGCCGGTGGACTCGAAGGTGTGCACGACCGACCGGTTGTAGGTGATCAGCGGCTCGTACACCCCGCAGCTGACGAAGAGGCGATCGGCCACCCGCCGGGGGCGTTGCCGGAAGCGGTTCACGAACCGCACCACCGGGTCGAGGGCGGGGCCGCCGCCGTGGTCGGCCCCGCCGATGTCGGTGAAGACGAACGAGCCGGACATCAGCACCAGCGAGCCGTAGACGTCGGGGGCCCGGTACGCCGCCGAGAGCGAGGCGACCGCGCCGAAGCTGGAGCCGAGCAGGCAGCGGCCGGAGCTCTGGCCGACGAGCGGCAGCTCCGCCTCCAGCCGCGGCACCAGCTCCCGGGTGAGGAACCGGGCGTGCGCCGCCGAGTCCGCGTACTCGGCGAGGCGGTCCTGCGGGTGGACGAAGGCGACGACGGTCTCGGCGACGTCGAGCCGGTGGATCAGGTTGTCCAGCACGGTCTTCGCCGCGGCGTACTGCAGGAAGTCGCCGCCGTCGTGCACGACCAGCAGCGGGTACGCGGCCGTCCGCCGGAACCGCGCCGGCAGGTACAGCGTGACCCCGCTGTCGCGGCGCAGCGCGCGGCTCGGCACCACCAGCTCAGTCAGCTCGCCGGGCCGGGCGTCGGGGTCGGGCTCGGTCCAGTCGGGCGTGACGTAGCCGTGCGCGAAGCACACCGACGACGTACCCACCGGGCTGTAGGACAGCTTCGGGTTGAGCGGGTCGTTGCCCCGCTCGACGTGCTCGCCGCGGCGGACCTCGACCTGGTAGTTGATCCGCGACCCCGCGGGAAGTTCCAGCACCAGGTACCACAGGTCGCTGCCCCACAGCCTGCGCAGCGCCAGCCGTTCCGGCAGCCCCACGATCCGCTGCACGAGGAAGACCTCGTCGGCCTCGCCGCGCCAGAGGAACGTGCACCGGTCCCCCTCGACGATCGGCACCTCGTGCCGGGCCAGGAACCGGTCGACCGCCGCGGCGTCGGGCCTGCGCTCCTTGAGCCGGTTGATCGCGAGGCGCGTCATGCCAGGTCCCCGATCCGGCCGTCCGGCCCGATCACCCGGGCGCCGGGCGGCAGCACCCGGCTCTCGTCGAGGTCCAGGCGCACGCCGTCGTCGAGCACGACGCACCGCGCCGGCCCGGCCCGGCCCGCCAGCTCGGACATCCGCGCCGGGTCGTCGGTGCGCAGCCGCCTGCGCGCGTGCGGGAGCAGGACGCAACCGGGGACCCACCCGAGGCCGGCATCGAGGAACTCGGGGTGCGCCGGGCCGTGCGGGATCCGGTCGTGGAACAGCAGGACCCGCTCGGTCAGCGCCATCGCGCCCGCCGACCACGCGATCACGACGGGCGCGGCGCTCACCCCGAACAGGCGCAGCACGTGCAGCACGGCCCCCACGTGCCCGCCCGCGACGACGAGCGCGGCCGCCGCGTCCAGCACCCGGCCCACGTCGACGCGGTGCCCGGCGGCCGCCTGCCGCTCCCCCGGCCGCCACCGCGCCACGAACGCGTCCCGCGCGTACCGGACGCGGGCGAGGTGCCGCTCGTCGACGACCCGGACGGCGGCCTCCATGTCGGCCCGTGCCGCGTCGCGGATCTCGGCCCGGCTGCCGCCGTAGTGGCCCACCTCCCGCAGGGCGCGCAGCGTGCCGTCGAGCTGCACGAGGTACAGCTCCTGCAGCTCGCGCAGTGCGGCCCGGTGCTCCAGCTCGGCCGCCGCGTACTCCGGGTCCTTCGCCAGGACGTCCTGCCAGCGGGTGTACAGGCCGAGGTTCACGCTGCGTCCCCCGAGCAGCCCGTCGAGCTCCGCGTCGTCGGGTTCGCGCTCCCGCCAGCCCGCGGTCACGGTGGCGACCGGCCCCGCCAGGTCCAGGGTGCGCACCACGAAGTCCAGCGTCGGCCGCCGTTGCGGACCCAGGACAACGATCTTCACAGCGCCGATGATGACCTCGCGAGCTCCGTCAATGTGCGTGCACGTGAACGGTCCGGCCCACGTCGTCGAGCATCCCGCGCAGGACGTCGTAGTCGGGGTGGCGCATCCGCACGTAGGCGTTGGCCCAGTAGCCCGCCTCGACCGGTTGCGTCGCGGTGCCGGATGGCGGCAGGTGCGCGTCGATCACCCACTCCCCCACCCGCCCCTGGGCCTCGTCGACGCCCGAGTAGCCGCTGATGTGCCCGTCCCGGTCGGGTCGCAGACCACGTTCACCCCAGGAAGGCTAGCTTCCGGGGGATGGCGGTCGCTGCCTTCGTCGCACCGTTCCTCATGCCTGCCACCGTCCGGTTCGCGGCGCAGATCCCCGACGTCCGGCTCGGGGTGATCACCACCGTGCCCGCCGAGCACGTGCCGCCGGGCCGCGGCCCACTTCACACATCCAGTGGTGGCTTCACATACGGCCGGCTTTGTGAAGCCGGTCCGGGGTGTGTGAAGCCGGCCGCCGCACGTCGGCGTCCACGACACCACCCGGAAGATCCGATCGCGGGCGACCACAGGTCGATGCCGCGCCGCCTCATCCTTCGGGATCGTAGCCGGGATCGGAGCGTTCGCGGGGCCCGTTCCAGTCGCCCGGACGCCACCGCCGCCACAGCCGGTCCAGCACCGGGGCCAGGAACAGCAGCAGCAGGGCCGAGTACCCGACGCCGGGGACGAGCGCCGCCACGAGGAACGCGACCGCGAGCATGACCGTCATGGTTCCGGCGCCGCCGACGAGCCGGTTCTGGACCGCCACGGCGAGCGCGGTGAGGCAGGCGCTGCTCGCCAGGATCGTGCCGATGTAGAGCCCGACGGCGAACCGGTCCTCGCCGTAGCCGCCGACCATCTCCGTCGGGAACGGGAGCGCCACGATCGTGAGCACCCACAGCATGTTCACCGTGACGACGCGGCCGCTCGCGGTGGCGACCCCGGCGAACAGGCGGTGGTGGGCGGTCCACAGCCGCGCGATCACGACGAAGCTGAGCAGGAAGCTGAAGATCTGGTCGAGGTTCTCGGTGACCACCTCCACCGAGCTCTGCCGTGCGGCGACCGCCTCGCCGACGGCGTCGACCAACGGCAGCACCAGCAGCGTGATCGCGATCGCGACCACGGCATCGGTGAAGAACACCAGGCGCTCGGCGCCGTAGGGCTCGGCCACCGGATCAACCTAGCCGTCACACCAGTGGCAGCGGGCAGATCCGCGTGCTCGAATGGGACGGCTCGGCACCCGAGGTACGGCAGGTGAGCCATGACCGGATCGACCGCCCAGGACAGCCGGACCTTCGTCATCGTCGGCGCGAGCCTCGCCGGCGCGAAGGCGGCGGAGACGTTGCGCCAGGAGGGGTTCACGGGGCGCGTGGTCCTCGTCGGCGAGGAGCCCGAACCCCCGTACGAGCGACCGCCCCTGTCGAAGGGCTACCTGCTGGGCAGCGACGAGCGCGGCACGGCGTTCGTGCACGAGCGCTCCTGGTACGAGGAGCAGAACATCGAGCTGCGCACCGGGGTCCGGGCCGAGTCACTCGACCCGGACGCCCACACCGTCACGCTCTCGACGGGCGAGCAGCTGGGATACGACAAGCTGCTGCTCACCACGGGTTCCGTGGTCCGCACGCTGCCGGTGCCCGGCGCCGACCTGGACGGCGTCCACTACCTGCGCCGCATCGAGCACTCCGACGCGCTGCGGGACGCGCTCGTGGACGGCGCCCGCGTGGTCGTCGTCGGCGGCGGCTGGATCGGCCTGGAGGTCGCGGCCGCGGCCCGGACGCACGGCGCCGCCGTCACGCTCGTCGAGATCGACACGCTGCCGCTGCGCCAGGTACTCGGTGACGAGGTCGCGCAGGTGTTCGCCGACCTGCACGCCGAGCACGGGGTGGACCTGCGCCTGGGTACCGGCGTCCGCGAGATCGTCGGGTCCGGCGGCCGGGTCGCGTCGGTGACGCTCGACGACGGCACGTCGGTGCCCGCGGACTCGGTCGTCGTCGGCGTCGGCATCACCCCGGCGGTCGAGCCGGCGCAGGCCGCGGGCCTCGCGGTCGACAACGGGGTGCTCGTCGACGCGGCGCTCCGCACGTCCGACCCGGACGTCTACGCCGCGGGCGACGTGGCCAACGCCGAGAACCCGCTGCTGCACCGCCGGGTGCGGGTCGAGCACTGGTCCAACGCCCTGAACGGCGGCCCCGCCGCCGCCCGCTCGATGGTCGGCCAGGACGTCGTGTACGACCCCGTGCCGTACTTCTTCACCGACCAGTACGACCTCGGCATGGAGTACTCCGGCCACGTCGAACCCGGCGGCTATGACCGGGTCGTGTTCCGCGGGGACGTCGCAGCCCGCGAGTTCATCGCCTTCTGGCTCGCCGACGGCCGCGTGCTCGCCGGGATGAACGTCAACGTCTGGGACGTGGCCGAGGACATCGAGCGGGTCGTCCGCTCCGGCGCGCAGGTCGACCCGGCCCGGTTGGCCGACCCGAAGGTGCCCCTGGCGGAGCTCTGACACCGGCTTGCAGCAGCGCGCACACCTCATGCCCCGGCGATCAGCGAGCGGGCATGCACCTGCGCCTGCTCGGACAGCCGGTCCCCGAGGCCCGCGAAGAGCTCGGCGGCCGCCACCCCGTTCCACCCCGGCGGGAGCACCGCGAGCGGGAGGCCGGGGTCGGCGTACGGCAGCTCCCGCCAGTCGGTGACCAGCGCGACGTAGTCGGCGAAGGCTCGCTCCGGGTCGGGCCGGCGCCGCCGCGCCCAGCGCGCCCGCACGGGGCCGTGCCGGTCGAGGAACGCCGCGTACCGGGCGCACAGGGCGTCGAGGTCCCACCACTCGCGCACCTGGGCGGGCCGGTCCCCGAGTTCAGGACCGCGATGGTCACATCGGAAGAGCTGCACGTAGCCGTCCAGGCCGAGCCGGCCCAGCGCGTCCGCCGCCTCGCCCGCGACGTGCCCCGGCGCGATCCACACGCCGGGCGCCACCGTGCCGAACCCGAGCCGGGCCAGCCGGCTGCGCAGCAGGTGGCGCTGGCCGCGCTCGGACTCGGGCACGGAGAACACCACCAGCACCCAGCCGTCCGCCGCGACGGCGCGCCGCCGGCCGAAGATCCGCGCGTCGCCGTCGTCGAGGATCTGCCGCGCGGCCGGGGTGAGCGCGTACCCGGCACTGCCCGCCCTGCGCTCGGCGGCGAGCAGCCCGCGGCGCTTGAGCCGGGAGATCGACGAGCGGACCGCGGGTTCCTCCACCCCGAGCCCGCCGAGTAGCCGCACCAGGGCCGCCACCGACAGCCAGCCGCCGTCCGCCCGGGCGTAGAGCCCGTAGAGCGAGACGATCAGCTGCCGCGGTTGAGCGGTGTTCGCAGCTGCGGTGTTCGTGACGGCGGTCACGCGAGCACCATACCCCCGCGGGGCGCTACATTGCGCAGTGTTGACTCTCGTCAGCAAAGCGCCATACTCGACGCGGGAGGTTCCGCCATGGCCAGCGCCCACACGGACCCGTTCTGCCGCGATCACCTGCCGCCACGGGACCAGTGGCCCGAGCTCGAGTTCGAACTGCCGGAGCTGCACTACCCGGAACAGCTCAACGCCGCGCGCGAGCTGCTCGCAGGACCGCCCGGCGAGCGCCCGTGCCTGCTGGGGTCCGGCATCGCGTGGACCTACGGGGACCTGCGCCACCGCGCCGCCCAGGTGGCCGCCGTGCTCACCGAGGACCTCGGCCTCGTGCCGGGCAACCGGGTGCTCCTGCGCGGACCGAACGAACCGTGGCAGGTGGCCTGCTGGCTCGGCGTGCTGCTGGCCGGCGGGGTCGCGGTGGCCACCATGCCCATGCTGCGGCGCACCGAGCTCGACACGATCTGCGAGCTCGCGCGCCCGTCGCTCGCGCTCGTCCACCACGGCTTCGTCGACGACGTGCCGCCGGATCTGCACACCGTCACGTACGGGGACGCCGGCGGGCTCACCAGCATGGTCGAAGGCCACGACGGCGGCTTCACCCCGGTGGAGACGGCCACCGACGACGTGGCGCTCCTGGCGTTCACCTCCGGCACCACCGGCCGCCCGAAGGCCACGATGCACTTCCACCGCGACGTGCTCGCGATCGCCGACACCTTCTCCCGGCACGTGATCAAGATCGAGCCGTCCGACGTGGTCACCGGCACACCGCCGATCGCGTTCACGTTCGGGCTCGGTGGGCTGGTCGTCTTCCCGCTCCGCGCCGGCGCGTGCATGCTGCTGCTGGACCGGGTGACGCCGCCCCAGCTCGCCGACGCCGCGGCCGAGCACGGCGCCACCGTGCTCTTCACCGCGCCCACCGCGTACCGGGCGATCCTCGCGGCCGGGAAGGCGGACCGCCTGGCCGGCATGCGCCGGCTGGTCTCCGCGGGCGAGACGCTGCCCGCGAGCGTGTGGCACGCGATGCACGACGCCACCGGTCTGCGGATCATCGACGGCATCGGCTCCACCGAGATGCTCCACGTGTTCATCTCCGCCGCCGACGACGACATCCGGGTCGGCACCACCGGCCGCGCCGTGCCCGGCTACCGAGCCGCCGTGCTCGACGACGACGGCCGGCCGGTGCCGGACGGCACACCGGGCCACCTCGCCGTGAAGGGGCCCACAGGCTGCCGCTACCTGGACGGCGACCGGCAGGGCAACTACGTGCGCCACGGCTGGAACTTCACCGGTGACACCTACGTCCGCGATGCCGACGGCTACTTCACCTACCTCGCCCGCAGCGACGACATGATCGTCTCGTCCGGCTACAACATCTCGGGGCCGGAGGTCGAGCAGGCGCTGCTGGGACATGCGGACGTCGTGGACTGCGCGGTGGTGGCCACGCCCGACGAGGAGCGTGGCGCGCTCGTCACCGCGTACGTCGTGCTCCGCGAGGGCGCCGCGCACGACGCGGCGGCGCTGCAGGACCACGTGAAGCAGACGATCGCGCCCTACAAGTACCCGCGGGTCGTGCAGTTCGTGGCCGAGCTCCCCCGCACGAGCACGGGCAAGCTGCAACGCTTCGTGCTGCGGGAGCAGGCGGCCGGCGGGGAGAGAGTCTGACGCCGGACCGCCTGCGCTTCACCCGTTCATCCGCAGGAGCTCATCGCGTCCCTGCTGCAGCGAGGGCTTCGCGCACCTTCGCGCCGTCGCCCGGTACCGCGTCCTGGATCGTCGCCCCGGCGAAGACGCCGTATGCCGGGGTTCCCGGCTGCCAGCGCCGGCCTTCGGCGAGCGGGCCGGCGTCCACTGCGTCGTAGCCGATGGCGTCGAGGAATGCGGTGACCTCGGCCTTGGCGCCGGGGTCGTCGCCCGCGATCGGCAGTGCCGTGCGGTCGGGTGCCCCGCCGGGGCGGGGCAGGGTGCGCAGCGTCTCGAAGAAGATGTTGTTGAACACCTTGACGACGCGCGATGCCGGCAGGTGCTTCTGCAGCAGTTCGCTGCTGGTGGTCGAGGCCGCGTCGAGCTCGGCGAACCGGCCGTCGCGCTCGGGGTAGTAGTTGTTCGTGTCGATGACGGTCTTGCCGGCGAGCGCGTCGACCGGAACGTCCGGGTAGGCCCGCAGCGGCACGGAGACCACGACGAGGTCGCCGCCGTCGCCCGCCTCGGCGGGGGTCGCGGCCCGGGCGTTCGGGCCGAGCTCCGCCACCAGGTCGTCCAGTGTCCGTGGGCTGCGCGAGTTGCTGACGATCACGGAGTAACCGGCCGCCACGGCGAGCCGCGCGACGGTGCCCCCGATGTGCCCGCTTCCGATGATCCCGACTGTCTTCATTTCCGGGCCGGTCCCTTCTCGCTCCTCCACTACAGTGGAGGCACCCCTCCGGCGGAGGGGTGCCTCCACGTTAGCGGAGGGGTGCCTCCGGCAGCAACACAGCAGGTCACGCGAAGGGACGTGGGATGGCCGACATCGAACGCGAGGGCCGGAACGACTCACCGGTCGCGGTGCGCGGGCCGCAGCGCGCCAGCAGCCGCCGCAATTTCGAGGCCCTCCTCGCCGCGGCCCGTGAGGTGTTCGCCGCGGACGGCGTGAACGGCTCGCTGGAGGAGATCGCGCGGCGCGCCGGGGTCGGGATCGGCACGCTCTACCGCAATTTCCCGACCCGCCAGACCCTGTTCGAAGCCGTCTACGTCGACGAGGTCGACGCCCTCGCCCGCGTCGCCGACGACCTGAACGACCACGACCCGTGGGACGCACTGGAGATCTGGCTGCGCCGGTTCGTCGGTTACGCGAACACCAAGAAGGCCATCTACGAGGCTCTGAACCTCGACTCGCCGATGTTCGCCGCCTGCATCGACCGCATCCACTGCACCGGCCGCCCGCTGCTCGAACGCGCTCAGGACGCGGGACGAGCACGCGCCGACGTCAGCTTCGAGGACGTGCGCTACCTGATCAACGGCGTCAGCGGCGCCAACATCGCGGACGACGCCCAGCGCGAGCGGGTGCTCACCATGGCACTGGACGGCATCAGAACGCCGGTCTGACAGCAGGGCGCGGGCCCGCAGCCGAACCTGTGATCAGCGGAGAAGGGACATCAACCGCACGGGTGCAGCCCATGTCCCGATCCTGCTGATCACGATGACGGCGGCGCGGCACAGCCGGCCAACGACACCCCTCACCGGGTCGACCGACGAAACGGCCAACCCGAAACTCGCCGGCCAACCCGAGAGACCGACCACGACGGACGGGGGTCCGGGGGCGCGCCCCCGGCCGGGGTCTGGGGGCTGGGCCCCCAGAGGACGCGCGACACCCGATGACGGTGAGCGCCGTCCGCGAGCACGTCTCCCCCATCGGGTGGGGCATGCGACCGCGGACCGGCTGCGCTGACGATCCGCGGCCGCGGCTGGGGGGTCGCCCGCTGGGGCGCCCGGCACCCGGCGGGGTGTGGTGACCGCCGGGGCGGGGTCCGGGCGCGGGCGGGCGAGCCCTGCGCCGGGCGGCCTAGGAGGCCGCGCGGCTGCGCTGTGCGTCGTAGGAGCGGCGGGCCATGTCAGCGATCCCGTGGATCACGCACGGCCAGGGGGTGGTGGGCAGTCCGGTGCCTCCCTTGGTGCAGGTGCGGCAGCGGCCGGCGCGGTCGGGGACGTGCTGCGCGAGCAGCCGCTGCCATACCTCGACCATCGGCGCCAGCTCATCGGCAACCCGCTGCTGTTCCGGCATGGCGTCGCCGAGGTCGGCCGGGTCGTCGCCGGACTGGAGTGGGCCCGCAGCCTCGACGGGGTGGCGCGTCGAGGCTGCGCCGTGCACCGTGACCCCTGCACGATCGAACGCGACTCCGCCCGCTCGCGCCGAGCCGTGGCTCGCCCCCCAGGAGTAACTCATGGCGCTCCCCCGTTCCACTTGCCGCGCCCACCCGGCCGGGTGGCGCTTCTCGCACTGATCGTGGCCCTCCTAACTTGCATCCGCAAGTGCCAGTGCATGAGCATCTGCACGTGCAACACGTCATGACAGAGAACTACGAGTCCGTGCAGTGGCGCAAGAGCACGGCCAGCAACCCCAGTGGAAACTGTGTCGAACTGGCAGTACTCACAGGTGGGGACGTCGCAATGCGCAACTCGCGCTTCCCGGCGGGCCCCGTGCTCGTCGGCACCCGGGCCGCGGTGGCGGCCTTCGTACTGGCCGCGAGAAGTGGGGAGCTCGACGACCTGGCCTGCTGAACGCGCATCTGCGCGCGCTTGCCGTACGTGCCGATGCACGGCAAAGTGAATGTGCTCACTACAGTGCGCATGCAGGCGAACGCACCCAAGCCACACTCCCGGGGGAACCTGATGATCGTCGTGCCCGACGACGCGGAGTCCGGGTCACTGGACCAGTCCACTCTCGACCGTGCCGCCGTTCGCGCTCCGAAGGGAGCCCCGACGGGTCCCACCGTGCTCCGCATCGGGCTCGGCGGGGCGCTCCGACGCAAGCGTGAGGCCGTCGGGATCACGCGCGAGCGAGCGGGCGAGGCGATCCGCGCCTCGCCCGCGAAGATCAGCCGGCTCGAGCTGGGACGGGTCGGGTTCAAGGAACGGGACGTCGCCGACCTGCTCACCTGTTACGGGGTGCGGGACCCCGCCGAGCGGGCGCAGTTCCTGGACCTGGCCCGCCAGGCGAACACCCCCGGCTGGTGGCACCGGTATTCCGACCTGCTGCCGAGCTGGTTCGAGACCTACCTCGGGCTCGAGCAGGCCTCCTCGGTGATCCGGAACTACGAGCTCCAGTTCGTGCCCGGGCTGTTGCAGACCCGCGACTACGCCCGTGCCGTGACGATGCTCGGCCACACCGACCCCGTGGAGGTCGAGCGGCGCGTCGAGCTGAGGATGCTGCGCCAGAAGCTGCTCACCGGCCCCAACGCGCCCACCCTGTGGGCGGTGGTCGACGAGGCGGCCCTTCGGCGCTCGTTGATGGGTCCGGAGCAGAGCCGCGCCCAGCTCACGCACCTGATCGAGATGAACGAGCTGCCCAACATCTCGCTGCAGGTGGCACCGTTCTCCTACGGTGGCCACGCCGCGGCGGGCGGCCCGTTCGCGATCCTTCGTTTCGCCGAGCCGGACCTGCCCGACATCGTCTACCTGGAGCAGCTCACCAGCGCGCTCTACCTGGACAAGCGCTCCGACGTGGAGCACTACGCCGCGGTGATGGACCGGCTGTGCGCGCAGGTGGAGCAGCCGGACCGCACAGAGGAGATCCTCACCAGGATCCGCGCGGATACGATCTAGTGTCATCAGACGCAAGTTGACGTCGCCGCTTCCGCAGCGGCACGGGCTCGACCCGGTGCGGCTGCGGACGCCGGCGGAATCCCCTGACGGCCCGCGCTGGGTCACGATGCGCGACCACCTGGTCGATCGGCTGCCGCGCGTCGACCCGGCGCGGATCGACGCGATGCTCCGCGAGGACCGCATCGTCGATCGCCGCGGGCCGGTCGCGCTCGACGCGCCGTTCGTGCCGGAGGAGTTCCTCTGGTTCCACCGGGACCTCCCCGACGAGGCGCCGGTGCCGTTCGAGATCGGGGTGGTGCACCGCGATGACCACCTGGTCGTCGTCGACAAGCCGCACTTCCTCGCCACGATCCCGCGTGGCAGCCACATCCTCGAGACCGCGCTGGTGCGCCTGCGCCAGGAGCTGGAGCTCCCGGAGCTCTCGCCCGCCCACCGGCTGGACCGGCCCACCGCGGGACTGCTGATGCTCGTGGTGCACCGGGAGCGACGCGGCGCCTACCAGACGCTGTTCCGCGACCGCCGTGTCGGCAAGACCTACGAGGCCGTCGCCAGGTACGACCCGGCGCTCGCCCTGCCCCGCACCGTGCAGAGCCGCATCGTCAAGGACCGCGGCGTGATCCGCGCGTACGAGGAGCCCGGCCCGGTCAACGCCGTCACGCACGTCGAGCTGCTGGCGCACCGCAACGACGAGACGGGCGGGGAGCTCGCCCGCTACCGGCTCGTGCCCGAGACCGGACGCACCCACCAGCTCCGGGTGCACATGAACGGGCTCGGCGTCCCCATCCTCGGCGACGACTTCTTCCCCGAGCTGACCGAGAAGCCGCTCGACGACTTCAGCCGTCCCCTGCAGCTGCTGGCCTCCACCCTGGAGTTCCGCGACCCGTTCAGCGGAGCGCTGCGCCGGTTCACCACCCGCCTCGAGCTGCGGGCGTGGACGTCGTACGAGGAGTGGGCATCACCGAGAACAGAAGGACTGACGTGACCACGACCCAGCCCAGCACGGAGACCGGCGCCATCCGCTTCCCGCAGGGGTTCCTGTGGGGCTCCGCCACCGCCGCCTACCAGATCGAGGGGGCCGTCGCGGAGGGCGGGCGCACCCCGTCGATCTGGGACACGTTCTCCCACACGCCGGGGCGCGTCGCCCGCGGCGACACCGGGGACGTCGCCGTCGACCACTACCACCGCTTCCGCGACGACGTCGCCCTGATGGCCCGGCTGGGGCTCACCTCGTACCGGTTCTCCGTGTCGTGGCCCCGGATCACCCCGCAGGTCACCCCCGACGAGCTCGGCCCCGTCAACCCCGAGGGCATCGGCTTCTACTCCGGCCTGGTGGACGAGCTGCTCGCGCACGGGATCAGCCCGTCGATCACGCTCTACCACTGGGACCTCCCGCAGGCGCTCGAGGACGCCGGCGGCTGGACGGCGCGGCGCACCGCGGAGCGGTTCGGCGAATACGCGCAGGTGGTGGCCGCGGCGCTGGGAGACCGCGTGCCGCTCTTCATCACGCTGAACGAGCCGTGGTGCAGCGCCTACCTCGGCCACGCCAGCGGGGTGCACGCTCCCGGCCGCACCGACCCCGCGGCCGCGCTCGCCGCCGTCCACCACCTCAACCTGGCCCACGGGCTGGCGACGGAGGCGATCCGCCGCGCGGCGCCCACCACCCGGGTGGCGATCACGCTGAACCTCGCCTGGGTGCGGCCCGAGCAGCCCGACGCGCCCCTGGACGTCGATGCGGCCCGGCGCGTCGACGGCCTGCAGAATCGGGTGTTCCTCGACCCGGTGCTGCACGGCCGCTATCCGGCGGACGTCCAGGCCGACACGGCGGGGGTGACGGACTGGTCGTTCGTGCGGGACGGCGACCTCGACGTCATCTCGTCCCGGATCGACGCGGTCGGCGTCAACTACTACACCCCCACACACGTGCGGCACTGGACGCGGGAACGTCCGAAGGAGAACGCCGACGGCCACGGCGACGGCTCCGCCACCCCGTGGATCGCATGTGACGACGTCGAGTTCCCGATCCAGCCCGGGCCCACCACCGACATGGGGTGGAGCATCGATCCGCGTGGGCTCACGGAACTGCTCCTCCGCGTCGCCCGGGAGGCCCCCGGCCTGGAGCTGCTGGTCACGGAGAACGGCGCCGCGTTCCCGGACGTGGTCGGACCCGACGGCCGGGTCGTCGACGCCGACCGGGTCGAGTACCTGCGCGACCACCTGGCCGCCGTGCACGCGGCGATCGAGGTGGGTGCGCCGGTCAGCGGGTACTACGTGTGGTCCCTGCTGGACAACTTCGAGTGGGCGTGGGGCTACGCCAAGCGCTTCGGGATCGTCCACGTCGACTACGACACGCAGGTCCGCACCCCGAAGGACAGCGCCCGGTTCTTCGCCGAGGTGATCCGGCGCAACGCGCTTCCCTAGCGCCGTCCGGAACGAAAGTGGAGCGAAAGTCCGAGGGTGCGAAACATCGGGCGCTCTGAGAACGACTACACGGCAGGACCACCCCGGCCGCTACAGCGACCGGGGTAGTCTTGTCGCCGGTTACCCGGCCGGCACCACCCACGAGAAACGGAGGTCGGGGTGCGGCTCGGAGACGAGAACGATCTCCCCGACGGCGGCGGCGCCGAAAACCGCGGCTCCCCGTCCCACGACTCAGAGCATCCCCTCGATGTCGCGGCTTTGCGCGCCGACAACGAGTTCATCGAACGCCTGGCCATGGGGCGGATCGCCCCGCGCGACGTGCCCGCCGCGGACCGGGGCACCGAGGACGAGCTCGTCGCGATGCTCGCCGCGTGGGTTGCCGAGGTGCGGCCCGAGGCCATCGCCTCCGGCCTCGCCACAGGTTCCGCGGATGCGCCCACCACCGGCATCATCGCCGCCGAGGCCGACGTTCCCGCTCCCGCGCAGCCCGCCGGTGCCTCCGTCACCGCGCTGCGTCCCGGCCGGCACCGCACGACCATGACCCCCTACGCGCGGCGGCTCGGGGTCGCGGCCGCGCTCATCGCCCTCGCCACCTCGGGGGTGGCCGTCGGCGCCTCCGACGCCGAACCGGGCAGCGTCCTCTGGCCGGTCTCGAAGGTGTTCTACGCGGAGCGGGCGCGGTCGGTCGAGGCCGCGATGGCGGTGAACGACCACCTGCAGCAGGCGCGGGCGGCGCTGCGTGCGGGCCGCTCCGACGAGGCCGCGCGCCAGATCGATGCCGCCGCCGCGAGCCTGCCCCAGGTGCGGCCGGACGAGGGCCACGAGGGCCTCGCCCGCGAGCAGCGTCAGCTCGCCGACACGGTCGGACCGGGGCGTCCCTCCGAGGCGAACGAGCCCGAGGCACCACGCGAGCCGGACCGTCAAGGGCCGGCCGACGAGCGCATCCTCGCCGCGCCACCGGCCTACGGCGAGGACGAGGGCGAAGGGCCCGGTCCGCGCGGCGAACGCGGCCCGTCGGCGGGCGACGAGCCCGGCACGGCGCCCGGCGCACCCGACGCCGATGTCCGGGCCGCCGCGCCTGGCGGCCCCTCGGGCACCGACCAGAACGCCACCGCGGGCTCCGCCGGCACCCCGAGCACCGCGCAGGGCGGCGACAGCCAATCCCCCGCCGAGCCGCAGGGCGGTACGCAGGCTCCGGCCGATCCGCCCGCCGGATCCGGCACCGACTCCGGATCCGACCCCGGCACCGACTCCGGATCCGACCCCGGCACCGACTCCGGATCCGGCACTGTGACCGACTCCGGGCCCAGCGACTCCGGGCCCAGCGACTCCGGGCCCAGCGACTCCGAGGGCGAGCCGAGCACGCAGTCGGACGACGGGACGGGCAGCACCGACGAGTCACCCTCCCAGCCGAGCGACGGCACGGCGGACGAGCCCGGCACCACGGGGGACGAAGCGCCGGCCGAGGACGAGCAGACCCCTCCGGCGGCGGACGACGAGCAGGCCGACGACGCTCCGGCGGACGAGGCCGCCCAGGGCGGGCCGGAAACGCCCGCGGAGGACGGCGGCCCCACCCTCGGCATCCCGGTCCCCCCGCTTCCGCCGGTGATCGAGGCTGCACCCACCGACGACGCTGCCGAGCAGGCCGAGGATGCCGCCCAGGCCGCCGCCGGCGCGGCCGAATCGGCTACGGACGGATCGGACGCCCCCGCCCCGGACTCCACCAAGTCCGACTCCACCAAGCCCGACACCACCAGCGACGCCGCCGACACCACCAAGGCCGACACCACCAAGGCCGACACCACCAAGGCCGACACCACCAAGGCCGACACCACCAAGGCCGACACCACCAAGGCCGACACCACCAAGGCCGACACCACCAAGGCCGACAGCGACAAGGCCGACAGCGACAAGGCCGACAGCGACAAGTCCGACTCCGACTCGGACAAGTCCGACTCCGAGAAGTCCAGCGACGAGAAGTCCAGCGACGAGAAGTCCAGTGACGAGAAGTCCAGTGACGAGAAGTCCAGTGACGAGAAGTCCAGTGACGAATCCTCGTCGGACGACAAGTCGGACAAGAAGGACAGCGACAAGAAGGACAGCGACAAGAAGGACGACTCCGACTCCAAGGACTCGGACAAGGACTCGCACAAGGACTCGCACAAGGACTCGGACGACAGCGACGGCGACTCCGACAGCTCCGCGTTGTCCCACGTCAGCGACGCGGTCAAGTCCGTCGCCAAGTCCCTGACCTCGGTCGTCACCGCCTTCACCCGGCTCTAGTGGAAGCACCCTCAGCGCTCGTCGGCGGACCGGCGCGAGACCGCGACCAGCACCGCGCTCTCCCCGCCCTCGTTGTGCACGGCACGCACCCCCATGCCGGTGAGCCAGAGGACGTCGCCCGTGCCGAAGGCCCTGCGCCCGCCGGCGTGGCATTCCACGACGACCGCCCCGAGCTCGACGACGACCAGGGCGTCCCGCCACTCGTCCTCCACGTAGGGCCGGGTGGCGCCGGGGCGGATCGTCACGGTGCGGGCCCGGAACGACGGCCCCAGCGGGCGGCCGAGGAACGTGATCGGCTCGGCGTCCACGTCTCCTCCCGCTACCGGGTGGCCGGGAGGTCGAGCAGGTCGAAAACGGGGAACGTCGCCGTGTGCTCGAACGACATGACGTCGGTGATCACCCCGTCCTCGACGCGCAGCACGTCCACCGCCAGTGCGCGGAACGTCGGGTCGCCGGGCCGGCGCACGTAGTTCGCCGCGGCGGGCTGGCGGTTGAGCCAGACCGGCACCAGGAGGAGCGTCCCGAGCTCGGACACTCCGGCGAGTGCGGGGGCCCAGAGCTCGAGGACCTCATCCCGGCCGCGCGTCACCTCGGGCTGCGGCGGCATCGAGAAGACCGCGTCCTCGCGAAGCAGGGAGGCGAGCGCGGGCATGTCGGCGCGCTCGCACGCGTCCATGAACCGCTGCAGGACCGAGCGTTCCTCGTCGCTGGGGTGGGAGGCCGCAGACCACTCCGACCGGCGCCGCGGCAGGTGCTCGCGCAGCGTGGCCCGCGCCCGCTGCAGCGCGCTGTTGACGGACGCGACGCTGGATCCGAGGACGGCGGCGCTCTCCGCGGCCGACCAGCCGAGCACGTCCCGCAGCATCAGCACCGCCCGCTGCCGCGGCGGCAGGTGCTGCACCGCGACGAGGAACGCCAGCTCGATCGTCTCCCGCGCCACGACCGCGACGTCCGGCTCGGCGTCCGGCGCCGCCTGCTCGAGCAGCCGGTCCGGGAACGGTTGCAGCCACGTCACCTCGCCGGCGGCAGCGGGGCGGCGCGGGTGGCGTTCCAGGTGGTCGAGGCAGGCGTTGGTGGCGATGCGGTACAGCCATGCGCGGAACGTCGAGCGGCCGGCGTAGGTCTCGCGGCGGCGCCAGGCCCGCAGCAGCGCCTCCTGCACCATGTCCTCGGCGTCGGTGAACGAGCCCAGCATCCGGTAGCAGTGGACGTGGAGCTCCTGCCGGTGCGGCTCGGCGAGCGCCGCGAACGCCGCTTGGTCGCCTGCCTGGGCCGCTGCCACCGCGCCGGAGATGTGGCCATCAGTCGCTGCCGTCATGAGAGTGAGACCCTCGGGGGCCCCGAAACTCATCGCGCGACTCTCACCGGCGGCCGGTCTCGGTCTCGTCCAGGTGCAGCCGCAGCATCGCCGCCGACGCCCAGGCGGGTGGGCGGCCGCGCAGCGAGACCAGCACCATCGTCGCGAACGCGAGCGGCACCGACCACAGCGCGGGCTGGCCGAGGAGGATCCCGGCGAGGCCCCGCGGCACGCCCAGGAACAGGTCGATCCCGATCACGCCCGCCGACGCCAGCAGCCCCGTGACCATCCCGACGATCGCGCCGCGGGCCGTGAGCCGGGGCCACCAGATGCCGAGCACGAGCAGCGGGCAGAACGTGGACGCGGCCACCGCGAACGCCGAGGTCACCAGCACGCCGACGTCGAGGCGGGCCGCCGGGAGGGCGAGCAGGACGACCGCGAGCGCCGCGACGATGGGCGTGAACCGCAGCCTGCGCAGCGGGCTCGCCACCAGGTCGTGGGACAGGGCGCCGGAGACGGCGAGCAGCAGTCCGAGGGAGGTCGCGAGGAACGCGGCGAACGCCCCTGCGGTCAGCAGGGCGGTGAACAGCGTGCCCGCGAACCCACCGTCCACCCGGGCGGGGAGGGCGACGACCACCGTGTCGGTGCCGCCGGAGAGGTACAGCTCGGGCAGGAGCGCCGCACCGAGCAGCCCGTACACCGCCGGGAACAGGTAGAAGACGCCCAGCAGCCCCACGGTGATCGCGGCCGTGCGGCGGGCGCCCCGCCCGTTCGGGCTGGTGTGGAAGCGGATCAGGATGTGCGGCAGGCCCATCGTGCCGAGCACCGTGGCCACCAGCACCGACCAGGTGGCGAGCAGCGGGTGGCCGCCGGGGTCGAGCAGTGGCCGCGCCCAGGTGGCGCCGCCCGGTGGCCCGGTGCCGACGTGCGGCACCGCGGCCCCGGCGGCGAACTCCCAGGTCTGCCCGGCCTTGACGGCGTACTCACCCGGGGCGAGCACCTCGTCGGTGCCGCCGGCCACCCGCACGTCGGTCGGCTCGGTGAGCGTGAGGGTGGTGTCGAGCCGGAACTGCACGGGGGTGGCCGTCTCGAACCGGGTGAACTCGACCGGGGTCAGCGCGTCGCGCCGGGTGTCCGGGCCGACGTGCAGAACCAGCCAGATCGCCGGCACGATGAACAGCGCGAGCTTCAGCACGAACTGGAACGCCTGCACGTACGTGGCCGCGCGCATCCCGCCGAGCGCCAGCGTGACGCTGACAGCGGCGCCGGCGATCACCACGCCCACCCAGTACGGGCTGCCGCTCACCACGCCCAGCACCTGGCCGGCCGCGGTGAAC
Organism: Pseudonocardia wallangbongensis; assembly: GCF_054486945.1. NCBI lineage: Bacteria > Bacillati > Actinomycetota > Actinomycetes > Pseudonocardiales > Pseudonocardiaceae > Pseudonocardia > Pseudonocardia wallangbongensis. The sequence goes on along the minus strand of NZ_JBRERS010000003.1, from coordinate 319,766 downwards.
TGCGGCACCAGGTAGAGGCAGCCGATCACCAGCACGACCACCGCCGACAGCTTGCGCAGGGCGGGCGACCCGAGCCGGGCCTCGGCGAAGTCGGGCACGGTGAGCGCGCCGGTGCGGCGCATCGGGGCGGCCACGAGCGCGAGCATCGCGACGTAGCCCGCGGCGAAGCCGACGGCGTACCAGAGCGAGCCGACGCCGTCCTTGACGACGAGACCGGCGATCCCGAGGAACGACGCCGCGGACAGGTACTCGCCCGACACGGCGGCCGCGTTGACCGTCGGGGAGATCCGGCGCGACGCCACCAGGAAGTCCGATGTCGTGCGCATGGCCGCGACCCCGCGTGCGCCGATCAGCAGTGTGAGCAGCAGGACCGGGACGATCGCGAGGATCACCGGGCCACCCGGCGCCCGGCCGGCGCCGCCAGCGTCGTCGACCGTTCCGCCCGCTCGGCCTTGCGCAGCTGCCACCCGGCGAGCAGCGCCATCAGCGGGAACGGCAGCACGGCGACGGCGAGCCAGGAGACGGGGATCCCGGCCAGCCGCACGGTGTCGAGGGCGGGGGCACCGGCGAGCACGACCGGCAGCCCCAGCAGCAGCGCCCACAGCAGGCCCAGCACCGTGAGGGCGTAGCGCAGCTGCCGGTGGTGGATGCGGCGGGCCCGCTCGGCATCGGCCGGGGCGAGGTGCGGTGGTGCGGCGGGGGTACCGCTGCGCCTGCCGGCGAGCGCCACGCGGGTCTGCGGGCTCGTCACCGCGACGCGACGCCGCTGCTTCATCGCCGCCGCCTCATCGGCACAGCCCTCGTCGGCACAGCCCTCATCGGGCCCGCTGGTCGGGGGACTCGAACGCGCCCCGCGTGGCGGCCTCGAGGAGGTGCTCGCGCAGCTCGCGGGCGTGCCGGCGGCTCACCGGCACGTCGCCGACGTCGGTGTGGGCGAGCAGCCCGCCGGACAGGTCGCTGCGCAGCTCGCGGACGGCCGGCACGGCGAGCAGGTAGCTGCGGTGCACGCGGCTGAAGCCGGCGTGCTCCCAGTGCTCCTCGAGCCGCGAGATGGGGATCCGCACGAGGTGCGCGCCGGAGGGGGTGTGCAGGCGCACGTAGTCGCCGTGGGCCTCGACGAAGCGCACGTCGTCGCGGCGCACGAAGCGGGTGCGCCCGGCGAGCTCGACCGGCACCGCGGCGAGCGCGTCGACGGGAGCCGGCGCGGGCGTGCTCTCCGGTGCGCCGAAGCGCCGCACCCGGGCGAGCGCCGCGGCGAGGCGCTCCGCGCTCACCGGCTTGAGCAGGTAGTCCACGGCGCCGATCCCGTACGCCGACGCGGCGTGCTCCTCGTACGCGGTGACGAAGACGACCACCGGGGGATCGGTCATCCGGGCGAGCAGCGACCCGAGCTCGAGCCCGTTCATGCCGGGCATCGAGATGTCCAGGAACACGGCGTCGAGCGGGCCGGCCTGGATCAGGCGCAGCGCCGTGATCGGGTCGCCGGCCTCGGCCACCTCCCCGACGTCCGGGGACTCCCTCAGCATCCGGGACAGCTCCGCCAGCGCCGGTGCGACGTCGTCGACGGCGAGCACCCGCATGCGGCGGGTCATCACACCACCACCCCCGGTTGGAAGCGCGGCAGCCGCAGCAGCACCCGGGTGCCCGCGCCGTCCCCCGTCTCGATCACCAGACCGTAGCCCGGTCCGAACACCGTCCGTAGCCTCCTGTCGACGTTCACCAGGCCCATGCTTCCCGGCGAGCCCTCACCGGCCAGGACCGCGGCCGCGTACTCCGGGTCCATGCCGGGCCCGTCGTCCTCGACCGCGATCACGCACTCGGTGCCGTCGGCCTCGCCACTGACCTGCACCAGACCGCTGCCGCCCGGCAGCTCGACGCCGTGGCGGACGGCGTTCTCCACGAGCGGCTGGAGCGCCAGGTACGGCAGCGCGACGGGCAGGATCTCCGGGGCGATGCGCACCTGCACCTTCAGCCGCTCCCCGAGCACCGCCCTGGCCAGCGCCAGGTACGCCTCGATGGCCCGGAACTCGCCCGCCACGGTGGTGTAGTCGCCGTGGCGGGCCAGGCTGTGGCGGGTGTACTCGGCGAAGTCGAGCATGAGATCGCGGGCCCGCTCCGGGTCGGACTTCACGAAGGACGCGATCGCGGTGAGGCTGTTGTAGACGAAGTGCGGTGAGATCTCCGCGCGCAGCGCCCGCAGCTCGGCCTGCTCGGCGACGGCCGCGGACTCCTCCAGGCGGGCCCGCTCGAGCGACTCCCCCACCCAGAGCGCCGCCTCGCGCACGGCCGTGGGCGCCACGGCCCCCGCCACCACGATCACCCCGGCGAACTCGTCCCGCGCGTGCACCGGGAGCGCGACGATCCCGCGGGAGGCCGCGCGGGCGTCGTCGCGCAGTACCGAGTCGGCGAGGGCAGCGGCGTCCTCGGGCGGGCGGCCCGCCCATACGAGCACACCGTTCAGGCCACCGAGCCCGACCGCGTCCGCCTCGAGCAGCCGCCGCAGCCCGCGCGCCGCCGCGACCGCTTCGGGGCCGCCGAGCCCGCCCCGGACGGCGGACGCGATCCGGCGCGCCTCTGCGAGGGTGACCATCGACTCCGCACCGCCCCGGCCCCGGCGCCACCGGCGGCGGGGCTCCTCTGGCGGGGCGTCCGCGTCCGCTGAATCCATCGCCGAAACCATCGCCGCCTCCGTCGAACAGGATGACGTTAGGTCACCCCGGCCACCGGGACCAGCCGGCAGCGAGGACGGGACGGAATCGATATGGGAGATCGGGAAGCACCTATCCGAGCAGCCGGTTGAGCGCGGGTGCGACGTCGCGGTGGGTCGCCACCGGCGCGAGGCGGCCGCGGCCGAGCCGGGCGAGGTCCGCGGCGAGCGGGGCGTCGTGCTCACCGTCGGTCTCGAGCAGGACGTGCAGCCGGGGGAACCGGCGGGCGACGGCCCTCGGGTCGGGTCCGGCGTTGTGCACGGCGTCGGACAACAGCACGGCGGCGCGGTGCCGGGCGGGCGAGCGGCCGAGCTCCGCGTGGGCCACCGCGAGCGCGAAACCGACGTTCGTCAGCCCGCGCGCGGGGATCCGCAAGAGCCGGTCGAGCAGCCGCCCGGCCGGGACGTCCGCGTCGAACGGCTTGAGCAGCGCCGCGTCGGACCAGAACGCCACCAGGGCGAGCCGGTCGCCGCGGGCGACCACCTCCTCCGACAGGGCCGCCACCGTGGCCGCCGCCACCCGCACCTTCTCGCCCTTCATCGAGCCGGACACGTCCACGACGAGCACGACGTCGCGGCGGGCGTGCATGCGCTCCCGCACCACGATGTCCGTGTCCTCCGGCACGGGGCGTTCGGTGAGCACCTCGATGGTGCGGTCGAGGTCGATGTCGTCGCTGCGGTACCGGTACGGCACGGACGCCAGCCGGCCCGCACCGCGCTCGCCGCGGCGTTCGCGGGGGCGGCGGCGCAGGGCGAGCCGCCGTGCGATCCGCTGGGCCATCGCCGCGGCCTCCCGGTCCGGGGCGCTGTTCTCGAACAGCTCCCCGATGTCGCGCAGCGCCGCGGGTTGGCCGGTGACGAGAACGCCCTGGCCACCGGCCGGCCCGGTGGCCTCCCCGGCGCCCCGCTCGGCGGCCGCGTGCCGCACCAGGGGCGTACCCGCGCCGGAGTGGAACAGCGCGGGCGCCGCCGTGAGCTCCTTGGGTCGGCGCCGCAGCGGAGCGAGGCCCCGCGCCGGCGACCCGGCTCCCGGCAGCCGGACCGCGTTCTCGACCTCTACCCGGTGGACACCCGGCGCCGCACGCCGGGGCGCGAGAAAAAATGGTCCTCCCAGATCCGGGTGATCACCTCCTCCGGCGTGGCGTCACCGGTCTCGTCCACGGCGATGCGGGCGGAGAGCGCGAGCAGCGCGGCGTCGAGCACCAGGCGCGGCCGGTCGCCCCCGTAGCTGCCCAGCGCGGCGAGCTCGGTCGCGACCGCGACGAGGTCGATCGCCCCGCGCACGCTGGACCCGCGCCGCAGCTCCGGGTGGCCGCGGGTCGCCCGGGTGATCGCCACGGCGTCGGCGACGAGCGTGTCGTCGGCGCTGCCGGTGCGGGCCACGACGATGGCCCGCTCGTCGGGCTCGTCCTGGTAGCCGACGGCGAGCCGGCACCACCGGTCGTACACGGAGTCGGAGATCCGCGCGGTGCCGACGTCGTCGAACGGGTTCATCGACCCCAGCACCCGGAACGTGGGCAGCGCCGCGATCGTGCCGACCCGCGGCACCGCCACCTCCCGCTCGGCCATCGCGGCGAGCAGCACGTTGAGGGTGTCCTCCGGCGCCCGGTTGAGCTCCTCGATGTAGAGGAACCCACCCGCCTGCATCGCCGAGACCAGCGGCCCGGGCACGAAGTTGTCCTCCGAGTAGTCCTCCCGCAGCACCCGGGCCGGGTTGTGGTGGCCCACCAGCCGGGCCGGCGTCAGCTCGGCGTTGCCCTCGACGAGGACGAACGGCACGCCCCAGCTCGCCGTGATCGCCCGCAGGATCGTCGACTTCGACGTGCCGGGCGGGCCTTCGAGGAGGATGTCCCGGCCCGCCGACACGGCGGCCAGCACGAGGTCGAGCTCGCGGCGCCGGCCGACGACCCCTGCGGCGATCTCGTCGCGGCGGGCGGCAGCAGTCACTTCTGCAGCATCCCGGCGTCCACCGGCAACGACACCCCCGTGACGTAGCGGGCCTCGTCGGAGGCGAGCCACACGATGGCGTTCGAGATGTCCACGGGCTCGACCATCTCCACCGGCAGCAGGTTCTGCATGTTGCTCTGGCCGCTGTCGCTCGCCGTGAACTCCGCGGTGAAGTCGTTGACCACCATCGGCGTGTTGACGCCCGTCGGGTGCACGGTGTTGACGCGGATCGAGTGCTCGGCGAGCTCCACGGCGAGCGTGCGCATCAAGCCCACCACCCCGTGCTTCGCCGACACGTAGTGCCCGATCCCGGCCATGCCCTTCACGCCCGCGGTGGAGCTGGTGAGCACGATGCAGCCGCCGTTGCCCGCCCCGATCATCGCCGGCACCGCGGCGCGCACCGTCTTCCACACCCCGGTGAGGTTCACGGCGAGCATGTCGTCCCACTGCTCGTCGGTCAGCGACCAGACGTTGTCCGCGAACGTCACGATGCCCGCGTTGGCGGACACGACGTCGAGGCGGCCGAACTCCCGCACACCCTCGTCGACCACGGCCTGCACGGCCGCGGTGTCGCGCACGTCGGCCTCGCGGGCGACGATCCGCCGGTCCAGGTCCTCGACCAGCTTGACCGTCTCCGCGAGGTCCGCGGCCGTGGCCATCGGGTACGGCACGGTGCCGATCTGGCTGCACACGTCGAACGCGATGACGTCCGCGCCCTCCTGCGCCAGCCGCACCGCGTGGGACCGCCCCTGCCCCCGCGCGGCCCCCGAGACCAGCGCGACCTTGCCCTCCAGGCGTCCTGCCATGAACCTCTCCTCCCTAACCGGCGTTGGCGGCGTTCGACCCGGCGGCGACCGCGATGGTCTCGCCGGTGATGTAGCGGGCCTCGTCGGAGCACAGGAACGCCATCGCGTTCGAGATGTCGCTCGGCTCCACCCACGGCACGGGGATCGCGTTGAGGCCCTGGAAGGCGGGTGCGGCGTCCTCGCGCGTCGGGTTCTGCGCATCGGGCACGAACAACCGGTACGCGGCCTCGTTCTGGATCATGGTGGTGTCCACGCCGGTGGGGCAGACGGCGTTGACCGTGACCCCGTTCCCGGCGACCTCCTTCGCCACCGACTTGACCAGCCCGATCACGCCCCACTTCGCGGCGCAGTAGTGCGCGATGTTGGCGGAACCCGTCTTCCCCGCCATCGACGAGGTGGCAACGATCCGGCCGTACCCCTGCGCGATCATCGCGGGAAGGACGGCCCGCATGGCGTTGAAGACCCCCGTCAGGTTGGTGTCGATCATCTGCTGCCAGGTGCGGTCGTCCATCTCCGCCACGGTGGAGAAGGTGAAGATCCCGGCGTTGGCGAGCAGGAAGTCGATGCGTCCGAGCTCGGTGCGCGCCTGCTCGGCGAACGCGTCGACCTGCCCGCGGTCGCGCACGTCGGCCCGCGCGGCGACGCAGCGCCGGTCGAGGTCCTCGACGAGGCGCACGGTCTCCGCCAGGTCGTCCGGCGTCGACATCGGGTAGGGCACCGTGTCGAGCTGCGAGGCGATGTCGCAGAACGCCACGTCCGCGCCCTCCTGGGCGAACCGCACCGCGTGCGAGCGGCCCTGCCCGCGCGCACCGCCGGTGACCAGCACGACCTTGCCGTCGAACCTACTCACCGCACGGCCTCGCTGACGCTCGGCCGGCGCTTCGCGCAGACGCTGTTACATGATTCGTTCGCAAGCTCACTCATCGCTCCTCCTCGAGCATCTGCTAGCGGGCCAGTGCGCCTCCGTCGACCGCGAGGCAGTGACCGGTGACGTGCCTCGCCGAGTCGCTGAGCAGCCACAGCAGCGCCCCGGTGATCTCCTCGGGGGTGATCACCTCCACCAGTAGCTGGTCGTGCAGCCAGCGCTTGTGCACGTCTTCGGGGGTGAGCCCGAGCTCGTCGGCGAGCCCGGCGAGCATGGGCGAGTCGACGGCGCCGGGCAGGATCGCGTTGACCGTGACGAACGCGTCGGCCAGCTCGATCGCCATCGCCCTGGTGAGCCCGACGACGCCGTGCTTGGCCGCCACGTAGTGCGCGAACTCCGGCACGGCCCGCACGCCGCCGGTGGAGGCGATGTTCACGACCCGGCCGCGCGGCGAGTGGCGCAGCAACCCCGCCGCCGCGGTGGTGGTGCGCCAGACCCCGGACAGGTTGGTGTCCACCACGGCCGACCACTGCTCCTCGGACAGCTCCCAGAACGGCGCGCTCGTCACCACCGCGGCGTTGTTGACGAGCACGTCCAGCCGGCCGAAGGCCTCCTCGACCGCCGCGACGGACGCCCGCACGGCGGCGGCGTCCCGCACGTCCGCCACGAGCGGCAGCGCCCTGCGGTCCATGCCCTCGACCGCGGCCACCACCTCGTCGAGCTCGGCCCGGGTGGCGAGCGGGTAGGCGGGGACGTCGAGGTCGGCGCACACGTCGAGGGCGGCGATGTCGGCCCCGCACTCGGCCAGTGCCAGGCAGTGGGAGCGGCCCTGGCCCCGGCCGGCGCCGGTGACCAGGGCGACCTGCCCGGTGAGGTCGGGGAGGGCCGCGCCACGCGGATCGAGCACAGCCACCCCCGGCCGAAACCGGCGGAGCTGTCCGGAACTGTCCGGAACTACACAGATTGGAGGCGGACGCCGCCGTTGACCGCCCGCCATGTGAGGTGTACCACTCGATCGGGTGACGGCACAAATCGTCTCGGATCGACTCGGACGGATCGGAGGTGGAGTGGGGATCGAACGGCGACTGAGCGTGAGCGAGGCGAGCCGGGTGCTCGGGCTCTCCCGCACCACGTTGCTGGCCGCCGAGGAGGCCGGCCTGCTGACCGCGCTGCGCACACCCGGCGGGCATCGCCGCTACGACCCCGCCGAGTTGCGCCGGTACGCGGAGCGGGCGGGCGGTGCCTCCGCCTGGGGCGACGCCGGAGCGCCGGTGGAACCGCCCGCGCCGGCGGACGCGGTCACGGTCGCCGCAGCCGCCCGCGCCGCCGTCCGCCCGCTGGCACAGGCGCTCGAGGCCGACAGCGCGGGGCTCTACCTCCTGCGCACCGGGGAGCCGCGGTTCGCGGCGGCGTTCGGGGTGCCGCGCTGGCTGGCCGAGCGACTCTCGGCCGCTCCCCCGCCGGCGCCGGTCGCGCGGGCCCTCGGCAACCGGCGCCCGTGCCTGTTCGACCCCGCCGAGTCCGCGTTCCCGGAGCCGCGCTCGACCGGCCACGGGGTCGCGGTCGCCGTGCACCGCGACGGCGCCGCGCTCGGCGTGCTGTTCGTCGTGAGCCGCCGGGAGCTGCTCGCCCCCGAGGTCCGCGCCGTGGAGGCCTTCGGCGACGTCCTCGCCATGCTGGTGGCCGACGAGCGCCGGATCGTCGAGCTGGAGCGGCGCCTGGATGCGATCGCGACCCTCAGCCGCCCGCAGTAGCCCTACGCCCGGGTCGCCCCGGCCGCCGGGTGCTCACACACCAACTGTGGTGCCCGCACAGTGACTGCAGTTCGTGTGTGAGCGCGGATGTTGGTGTGTGAGCCTCGGGCCTGCCCGGCGATCACCTGGCCGCAACGCCCTCATGATCGGCGCTTCGACGCGTTCTCGTGTCGATTTCGCCCGCCTTCGCACCGAAGCAACGATCATGCCCGCGGAGACCGGCCTCCGGTGGCGCCGAACGCGCCGCTACGAGCCGCTGCTGAACGCCGCGTCGAAGGCCGCCGCCGGCGCGTCGAACACGGTGCGCTTCACGAACTCCAGGGCGTCGGGGGCACCGACCAGGCGGTCCATGCCGGCGTCCTCCCATTCGACCGAGATGGGGCCGTCGTAGCCGATGGTGTTCAGCATCCGGAAGCAGGCCTCCCACGGCACGTCGCCGTGGCCGGTGGAGACGAAGTCCCAGCCGCGCCGCGGGTCGGCCCACGGGAGGTGGCTGCCCATGCGGCCGTTGCGGCCGTTGCCGACCTGGCGCTTCGCGTCCTTGCAGTCGACGTGGTAGATCCGGTCCTTGAAGTCCCACAGGAACCCGACGGGGTCGAGGTCCTGCCACACGAAGTGGCTCGGGTCCCAGTTGAGGCCGAACGCCTCCCGGTGCCCGATCGCCTCCAGTGCGGCGACCGTCGTCCAGTAGTCGTATGCGATCTCCGACGGGTGGACCTCGTGGGCGAAGCGGACGCCGACCTCGTCGAACACGTCGAGGATCGGGTTCCAGCGGGCGGCGAAGTCGGCGTAGCCGTCCTCGACCATCGACTCGGGCACCGGCGGGAACATCGCGACGGTCTTCCAGATCTTCGACCCGGTGAACCCGACGACGGTGTTCACGCCGAGCTTCGCGGCGGCGCGTGCCGTGTACTCCATCTCCTCGGCGGCCCGCTGCCGCACGCCCTCGGGGTCGCCGTCGCCCCAGACGCGCGGGTGCACGATGCCGCGGTGCCGCTCGTCGATGGGGTCGTCGCAGACCGCCTGGCCGTTCAGGTGGTTGGAGATCGCGAAGACCTCCAGGCCGTGCTTCTCCAGGATCTCCCGGCGCCCCCGGATGTAGGAGTCGTCCTCGACGGCGGCCCGGACGTCGAAGTGGTCGCCCCAGCAGGCGATCTCCAGGCCGTCGTAGCCCCACTCACCGGCGAGCCGGGCGACCTCCTCGAAGGGCAGGTCGGCCCACTGGCCGGTGAACAGCGTGATCGGTCGTGCCATCAGGCCTCTCCTGCGATCGGGACCCAGCCGCTGCCGGACTCGGCCGAGCGGACCACGGCGTCCAGCACCTGCTGGACCTGCAGGCCGTCGGCGAACGACGGGGTGGGGTCGGTGCCCGCGGCGAGGTCGCGGACCAGGTCCACGACCTCGTGGGTGAACGAGTGCTCGTAGCCGAGCCCGTGGCCGGGCGGCCACCACGCGCCGACGTAGGGGTGGGTCGGTTCGGTGACGTAGATCCGGCGGAAGCCGGCGGTCTCGGCGTCCTCCTCCGCGTCGTAGAACGACAGCTCGTTCATCGACTCGAAGTCGAACGCCAGCGATCCCCCGCTGCCGTTGATCTCCAGGCGCAGCGCGTTCTTGCGGCCGGTGGCGAACCGGGTGGCCTCGAACGTTGCGACCGCGCCACCGCCGAACCGGCCGAGGAAGAGCGCCGTGTCGTCGACGGTCACCTCGCCGCGCTCCGTCGAACCGGACGCCGACAGCCCGCTGGACGCCTCCGGGAGCGGCCGTTCCTTGATGAACGTCTCGGTGAGCGCGGAGACGCCGCTCAGGCGGTCGCCGGTGACGAACTGCGCCATGTCGACGATGTGCGCCCCGATGTCACCGAGCGCGCCGGAGCCGGCCTTGTCCTTCTGCAGCCGCCAGACCAGCGGGAACTCCGGGTCGGTGATCCAGTCCTGCAGGTAGACGGCGCGGACGTGGCGGATCTGGCCGATCCGGCCCTGCTCCACGAGGCGACGGGCGAGCGCCACCGCGGGCACCCGCCGGTAGTTGAACGCCACCATGCTGCGCACGCCCTGCGCGCGCGCCTTCTCCGCCGCGGTGACCATCGCCTTCGCCTCGTCGACGGTGTTGGCGAGCGGCTTCTCGCACAGCACGTGCTTGCCGGCTTCGAGGGCCGCGATCGCGATCTCGGCGTGCGTGTCGCCCGGTGTGCAGACGTCGATCAGCTGCACGTCGTCGCGGCCGAGCAGCGCCTTCCAGTCGGTCTCGGTGTGCCGCCACCCCATCCGCTGCGCGGCGGCCGTGGTGGCCTCGGGGTTGCGGCCGCTGAGCACCGCCATGTCCGGCTGCAACGGGAGGTCGAAGAACCGCCCCGCGGTGCGCCAGGCCTGGGAGTGGGCCGCGCCCATGAAGGCGTAGCCCACCATCCCGACCCCGAGCGTCTTGCTTTCGGTCATGACTCGAAACCGAGTGGCAGGTAGGTGGCCACGTTCTCCTTGGTGATGATCACCGACGCCAGCGTGATCGACGCCGGCACCTCCTGTTCGGCAAGATCGCTCATGCCCCGACCCTGCGCCACGAGCCGCGCCAGCGCAACGGCCGACGACGCCATCGACGGGCTGTAGGTCACGGTCGCCTCGAGCACGCTGGTGTCGGCCTGGATCTCGCGCATCGCGTTGGCCGACCCGGCCCCGCCGACCATGAAGAACTCGTTGCGGCCGGCCTGGTTGATCGCGGCGAGCACGCCGATGCCCTGGTCGTCGTCCTGGTTCCACATGGCGTCCAGCCGGGGTGCCGCCTGCAGCAGGTTGGCGGTGACCTCCTGCCCGCCCTGCGCCGTGAAGTCCGCCGCCTGGCGTGGGCCCACGGCGAAGCCGTAGGTGGCCAGCGCGTCGTTGAAGCCGCGGGTGCGCTCCTGGGTGAGCGGCAGGCTGTCGATGCCGGCGATCTCGGCGATGATCGGGTTCGCGACGCCCGCGTCGCGCAGCCGCCCGCCGATGTAGTGGCCCGCGCTCACGCCCATGCCGTAGTTGTCGCCCCCGACCCACGTCCGGTACGCGAGCGGCGAGTCGAAGATCCGGTCCAGGTTGACCACCGGGATGCCGGCGTCCATCGCCTGCTGCCCCACCCGGGTGAGCTGGCTGCCGTCGTTGGGCAGGATCACCAGCACGTCCACGCCGCGGTTGATCAGCGTCTCCACCGCCGCGATCTGCTGGGCGATGTCGTTGGTGGGGTTCACCGGCTCGAACGTGACGTCGGTGAACTGCTCCGCCTGCGCCTGCGCGTTGTTCGCGATGGCGGCGATCCAGCCGTGGTCGGCCGCCGGGGCGGAGAAGCCGATGGTGACGGGGGTGCCGGGCGCCGCGGCCTCGCCCCCGGCGGGCGCCGGGGCCACCGGGGCGCCACCTGCCGGGGCCGCGGCCTCGTTGCTCGTGCACGCCGTGAGGGCCGCGCCGGCTCCGACGCCGAGCGCGCCGGTGAGGAACCTGCGACGGTGCAGGCCCCGGGTGGGATCGGACATCTTCATCTCCTCAGGTGGAAGAAACCGACGAGCGCTGGGCTCGGGCCTGGATCAGCACGGCGACGACGATGATCGCGCCCTTCGCGATGTTCTGGACGTCGGTCTCGAGGTTGTTGAGCACGAACAGGTTGGTGATCGTCGTGAACACGAGCACGCCGAGGATCGAGCCGATCAGCGTGCCGCGGCCGCCGGAGAGCAGGGTGCCGCCGATGATCACCGCGGCGATCGCGTCGAGCTCGTAGAGCGTGCCGTGCGTGCTGGACCCGGTCGTGGTCAGCGAGGCGATCATGATCGCGGCGATGCCGCAGCACAGCCCGGAGACCACGTAGAGCAGCACCGTGTGCCGCTTGACGTCCAGACCGGCCAGGCGTGCGGCCTCCGAGTTGCCGCCGATGGCGAACGTGCGCCGGCCGAACGTCGTGCGGTTGAGCACGACCCAGCCGACGGCCACCACGGCCGCGAAGATGTAGACCAGCAGCGGGATGCCGAGCAGCCGCGTGCTCGCGATGCCGGCGATCACCGGGTCGGTGACGATCTGGCTGCGCCGGCCGGAGATCTGCTCCGCGAGACCCTGGGCCGAGATCAGCATCGCGAGGGTGACGATGAACGGCACGATCCGGCCGTAGGCGATCAGCAGGCCGTTGACCAGGCCGGCGCCCACCCCGACGGCGACCGCGCAGAACACCATCACCGCCGGCCCGTAGGACTGGGTCGCGACCGTGGTGGCCCAGACCGACGACAGCGCCATCACCTTGCCGACCGACAGGTCGATGCCGCCGCCGATGATCACGAACGTGGCGCCCACGGTGATCACGCCGATGATCGACGCCTGGGTCAGGACGATCAGCAGGTTCGGCACCGTGAGGAACGTGTCGGCGGTGGCGACGCCGACGATCCCCAGCAGCACGAGCACGGCGACGAGCCCGAGGTTGCGCCCGACGCCGGTGTCGAGCACCCCCCTCCACGACGAGCGGGCCGGCTCCGCATCCCGGGCGGCCCGTTCCACGCGCGCGTGCTCGTCGGCCGCGGGAACCGTGGCCTGTCCCGTCGTCCGCTCGGTCACGACGCCTCCTCGCTGACGCTCGTCAGCGCCGTGCCCGTGTCCGACGGTGATCTCGCAAGCTCGATCACGCCCTGCTCCCTTCCATCACCAGGTCGAGCACGCGGCCCTCGTCCAGCTCGTCCGCGGGCGCCTCGTGCACGACCCGGCCCTCCCCGACGACCAGCACGCGGTCGGCGAGCCCGAGCACCTCGGGCACCTCGCTGGACACCAGCAGGATCGCCGCCCCCTCCGCGGCGAGCCTGCGGACCAGCGCGTAGATCTCGCTGCGCGCACCCACGTCCACGCCGCGGGTGGGCTCGTCCAGCAGCAGCACCGTGCACCCCTGCAGCAGCCAGCGCGCGAGCACGACCTTCTGCTGGTTGCCGCCGGACAGCGTGCGGACCGGTCGGGTGGGGTCCGTCGGCCGGACGTCGAGCTGAGCGGTCACGCCCGCCGCGGCGTCCAGGTCGGCCTGCGGGCCGAGGAAGCCGCCGCGGGCGAACCGGCCCATCCCGGGCAGCGAGACGTTGCGGAACACCGGCTCCCCGAGCAGCAGTCCCTGGCTCTTGCGCTCCTCCGGGGCGAGCCCCATGCCCGCCCGGACGGCGGTGGGCACCGACCCCGGCCGCAGGGGCCGCCCGTGCACGCGCACGGTGCCCGCCGTGGCCTTGCGGGCCCCGTAGACGGTCTCCAGGATCTCCGAGCGACCCGATCCGACCAGCCCGGCCAGCCCGACGACCTCGCCGGATGCCACCGTGAACGAGACGTCCGCGAACTCGCCGGCGCGCGTGAGCCCCTCGACCTCCAGCACGATCTCGCCCGAGGGTGCGGCCCGCTCCGGGAAGACGTACTCGATCGTCCGCCCGGTCATCAGGCGGATGACCTCCGCGGTCGGCGTCTCACGGGCCGGGAGGTTGCGGGCGACCGTGCGGCCGTCCTTCAGCACGGTGACGCGGTCGCCGATCTCGCGGATCTCCTCGAGCCGGTGGGAGATGTAGACGACGGCGACGCCGTCGGCCGTGAGCTCGCGGATGACGCGGAACAGGTTCTGGACCTCCTCCGGGTCGAGCACCGCCGACGGCTCGTCCATCACGATCATCCGCGCGTCGCGGGCCAGCGCCCGTGCCATGCTCACGACCTGCTGCCCGGCGGCCGAGAGCCGGCCCAGCTCGCGCCGCGGCGGGATCTCGGGGTGCCCGAGCCTGCGCAGGAGCACCCGCGCGGTGTCCTCGGCGGCGCGCAGCCGGCTGAACCCCAGCCGGGACGGCTCGTGGCCGAGCACGATGTTCTCCGCGACCGACAGGCCCGGCACCAGGTCCAGCTCCTGGTAGATGGTCGCGATGCCGGCGGCGTCGGCCGCCTGGGGCGCCGCGAACGCCACCTGCCGCCCCGCCCACTCGATCTCGCCGGCGTCCGGCCGGTGGGCCCCGGCCAGCACCTTGATGAGCGTGGACTTGCCCGCGCCGTTCTGTCCCAGCAGGCAGTGCACCTCGCCCGCGGCGACGTCCAGGTCGACGCCGTCGAGGGCCCGCACGCCCGGGAACTGCTTGACGATGCCCCGCATCGCGAGCAGCGGCTCTCCAGTCATCTCCCCACCTTGGTCAAGGCCCCCAGCCGGGGAACCTAGGAGCATTGACCAGTGCCGTACAACGACGGAATAATGCCTCTTTCCGTGAGTTTTCCGTCGATATCGGGCTGTGATGCTGCAACCGTCCCCGCTGCCGCCCCTGCGGCTGTCCGCGGCACGAACCGGACGAATCGACGCCGCGGTCACGCTGAGCACCGTGGCCCGGCTCGTCGCCTCCGGAGCCGCCGTGAGCAAGGCCGACCTCGTGCCCGCGGCCGGGCTGGCGCGCACCACCGTCAGCACGGCCGTGGACGAGCTGCTCGCCCGCGGGTTGCTGCAGATCGACGGCACCCGCCCGACCGTCGGCCGGGGACGACCGGCCGACCGGCTGGCGCTCTCGCCGCGCGGCGGCCACGTACTGCTCGCCGACGTCGGCGCCAGCAGCGCCCACCTCGCGCTCGTCGACCTCAGCCAGCGGATGCTCGCCCGCACCGAGGTCGACATCGACATGAACGACGGTCCGGACACGGTGCTCCGAACGGTGGAGAGCCAGCTCACCCGGTTGCGGACCACGGTTGCGGACGGCGTCCCGGTGCGCGCGGTCGTGATCGGGCTGCCCGGTCCGGTGGACGGCACCCGCGGCGTGCCGGTCCGGCCACCGATCATGCCCGGATGGCACGCCTACCCGGTGGCCACCCGGCTCTCGCAGACCTTCGACTGCCCCGCGGTGCTGGAGAACGACGTCAACCTCCGCGCGCTCGGGGAGGCCAGGGCGCTGCCCGCCGACCAGGTCCCGTTGCTCTTCGTGAAGGTCGGCACGGGCATCGGTGGAGGCCTCGTGAGCCGGGAAGGGGTGCTGCACCACGGCGCCGACGGCGCGGCGGGCGACATCGGACACGTCCGGGTGCGCGGCGCCCCCGACGACGCCTGCGTGTGCGGGAACGTGGGCTGCATCGAGGCCGTCGCGTCGGCCGGTGCGATCGCACGCCGGCTCGGGGCGCCCGGCCCGCCGATCCCGACCGCGCAGGTCCGGGCCCTGCTCGCGCGCGGGGACCCCGCCGCCGCCGCGGCCGTGCGGGAGGCCGCCGCGCTGATCGGCGAGCTCGTCGCCACGCTGGTGCACTTCTACAACCCGGCCCGCGTGACGATCGGCGGCGGCCTCTCCGCGGCCAGCGACGAGCTGCTGGCCGGCGTGCGCAGCGTCGCCTACCAGCGCGCCCTGCCGCTCGCCACCCGCAACCTGGTGCTCACCAACAGCGTGCTCGGCGAGTACGCGGGGCTCGCGGGCGCCGCCGTGCTGGGGATCGAGCGCGTGCTGTCGACGGAGTCGATCGAGCTGCTCCTCGCGCGCTGAGCGAGCTTGCGAGCGAATCAATGTCACAGTGCCTGCGCGAAGCGCCGAGCCCTGAGCGTGGTGGCGGCGGGCCGGCCGGCGTCACGGGATCGGGTGAATAAGGGGACCCCGGTGACGCGAGCGGCAGCGGGCCGGATTCACTAGCCGGGGAACAGGCATCTTTACTGGTCACGGAACCCGGACGGAAACGGACGTCGATGAGGCTCACGTCGATCCCGCTGGCGAGCGCGGAGGGCCGCCCCCGTGGCGCGGCCGCGGCCGCGGCGGCCGCCGTGGCGCTGCTGGCGCTCGGCGGGCTCGGCGTGGTGCTCGACGGCGACGCGCGGCGGCTGGTGGCCGGTCTCGGGGTGTTCGCGCTCGCCGCGGCGGCGGGCGTCTGCTGCATCGGCGCGGCCCGGCGCAGCCACGGGCGGATCCGCCGCGGCTGGGGCGCGCTCGCCGTGGCGTGCTGGTCGTGGGCGGCCGGGCAGGCGGTGTGGGCCGGGTACGAGGAGCTGCTCGGGGTTCCCACGCCGTACCCGTCCCTGGCCGACGTCGGCTTCCTGGGCTTCCCGGCCGCCGCGCTGGTGGGGCTGGCCTTCCTCGCCCCGGCCGCCTCCGGCCTCGCGACGCCACGGCGCGTGCTCGACGCGCTCCTCATCGGTTGTGCGGTGGGGCTGGTCGCCTGGGTCACCGTGCTCGACCCCGTGATCGGCACCTCCGGCGACCTGACGCACGCCGCGATGGCGATCGCCTACCCCGTCGCGGACGCCGTCCTGCTGACCGTCACGGTCCTCACGCTCGCCCAGACCCGCGACTCGCCGCTGCGCTGGGGCCTGCTCGGCGCGGCCGTGCTCGCGATGGCGGCCTCCGACACGGCGTTCGCCTACCAGGCGGCGGTGGGCGCCTACGGCAGCGGGTCGGTCGTCGACTGGGGATGGCGGATCGCGTTCTGCCTGCTCGGGATCGCCGGCACGCTCGTGCCGGGCGGCCGGCCCACCGAGCTCCGCAGCGCGCCCGCGCCCCGCGAGTCCGTCCGCGCCGGGCTGCTGCCCTACCTCCCGCTCGGGGCCGCCGCCGTGCTCGTCGCGCTCGAGGCCACGGGCGGCGTGGGCCTCGACGGCGTCGAGGTGGCGTGCATCGCGGCGCTCGTGCTGCTCGTCCTCGTGCGCCAGTACGTGACGATGCGGGAGAACCAGGAGCTCACGCGCGCGATCCGCGAACGCGAGGTGGAGCTGCACCACCTCGCCTTCCACGACCCGCTCACCGCCCTCGCGAACCGGGCGCTGTTCCTCGACCGCCTCGAGCACGCACTCGGCCGGGCCGAACGCACCCGGCAGCCCGTCTCCGTGGCCTTCGTCGACCTGGACGGGTTCAAGGCCGTCAACGACACGCTCGGGCACGCGGCGGGCGACGCGCTGCTCGTCGCGGTCGCCGACCGTCTGCGCGGGGCGCTGCGCAGCGCCGACACCCTCGCCCGCCTCGGCGGCGACGAGTTCGCCGTGCTGGTGGAACAGGGCGACGACGCGACGGCCGCCGCCCGGCGGCTGCTGGGCACCCTGCGCGACCCGTTCCACGTGCACGGCCGGTCGGTGGCGGTGTCGGCGAGCATCGGCGTGGCCACCGTCGAGGCCGATCAGGACACCGGCACCGACGCCGCAACCCGCGCCGCCACCCTGGTGCACCGCGCCGACGTCGCGATGTACGCGGTGAAGGCGTCCGGGAAGGGTGACGTCGCCGCCCACACCGCCGCGCTCGACGGGGAACCGACGGGCCGCAACGGGCGGCACTCGGTGCGCCGGGTCCGCCCGCCACTCCCCGAGGCGTTCGCCGACGCCCTGCACCGGGGCGACGTGCAGGCCATCTACCAGCCGGTGGTGGACCCGGTGTCCGGGCGGATCTCCGCCATGGAGGTGCTCGCCCGCTGGACCCACGAGGGCGAGTCCGTCCCGCCGTCCACGTTCATCCCGGCCTGCACGGCGGCCGGTCTGTCCGGCCAGCTGACCGCGCTCATGCTGGAACAGGGCCTGGCCCAGCTCGGCCTGTGGAACGCCGGGCTCGCGCACCGGCGGCTGCGGATCGCGGTGAACGTCGACCCCACCGAGTTCGGCGACAGCGGGCTGCCCGACCGCGTGGCGGGGGTCCTGCGGCGCTACGGCATCTCCCCCGGCCAGCTCGCGCTGGAGATGACCGAGACGGCCGTGAACAACCGCCCCGAGAACGCCGTCGACGTGATGCACCGGCTGCGCGAGCTCGGCGTGCGGATCGCGCTCGACGACTTCGGCACCGGCTACAGCACCCTGTCCAGGCTCGCCCGCACCCCCGTGGACACCGTGAAGATCGACCGGTGCTTCGTGGCGCACATCGACCACGACGAGCAGCAGCGCTGGTTCCTGCGCGGCCTGCTCGAGCTGTCCCGCCACCTGGGCCTGCGCACCGTGGCCGAGGGCGTCGAGCGCGCCGGGCAGCTGCACGAGCTGCGCCGCCAGGGCTGCGACCTGGTGCAGGGCCACTTCGTGGCCCGCCCCGCCACCGGCGCCCAGCTCACGCCGGCGGTGCTCGCCGACCTCCCGATCCTCGCCCCGCACCTGCGCGGGATGCGCACGAGCGACACCCGGCTCGCGGCCGGCCGTTACTTCCGCCCGGTGTCCGAACCCGGGTGAGCGCCACCCGCATCCGACGGGCGGCACGTTCGTCGGAGTCCGGGGATCGGGGCTCGCGCCGATCGGCGCGCCCTTGATCGAACCGAGATGCTGGAGACTGCCCTCACCAGGGCGTTCAGGGTGGTCTCGCAGCGATCAAGGTCGCATGATCGGGCCGAAGTGCGGCGGATCGCCCTGTCCGGGGCGCTGAGCCGCATCCCGCAACGATCACGCCCCGGGAGTTCATGATCATGTCGACTCCACGTCACGATGTCGAAGTGCTCGGCCGTTCGACAGGCACCGACGGGCGTGCCGTTCCTCGGTACGGGAACGGCTCAGGCGTCCAGCGGGACCGTCGCGGTCGGGGCGTGGGCGCGGGTCGTGGCGAGCTCCTCGAACTCCTGCACGGCGTCGATCTCGGTGCCCATGGCGATGTTCGTGACCCGCTCGCAGATGACCTCGACGACCACCGGCACCCGGTGCACGGACATCAGCTGCCGGGCCCTGGCGAAGACACCCGCGAGCTCCCGCGGGTCGGTCACGCGCAGGGCCTTGCAGCCCAGCCCCTCGGCGACCGCGACGTGGTCCACGCCGTACTTGCCCAGGCCGGGCGCGTTGATGTTGTCGAAGCCGAGCTGCACGCAGTAGTCCATGTCGAACGCCCGCTGCGCCTGGCGGATCAGCCCGAGGTAGGAGTTGTTCAGGACGAGGTGCAGGTAGGGCAGGTTGAACTGCGCGCCCACCGCGAGCTCCTCGATCATGAACTGGAAGTCGTAGTCGCCGGAGACGGCCACGACGAGCGCGTCCGGGTCGGCGGCGCGCACCCCGAGCGCGGCGGGGGCGGTCCAGCCGAGCGGGCCGGCCTGGCCCGCGTTGATCCAGTGCCGCGGCCGCTGGACGTGCAGGAACTGCGCGGCCGCGATCTGGGAGAGGCCGATCGTCGTGACGTAGCGGGTGTCGGGCCCGAACGCCCGGTTGCACTCCTCGTACACCCGCTGCGGCTTGATCGGCATGTCGTCGAAGTGCGTGCGGCGCTGCATCGTGCCCTTGCGCTGCGCGCAGTCGCGGACCCACGCGGCGCGGCCCGGCAGCTCGCGCTCGCGGGCGGCGGCGAGCATCTCGCGCAGGAACGCGCCCGCGTCGGACACCACGCCGTAGTCGGGCGCGAACACCCGCCCGACCTGGGTGGGCTCGATGTCGACGTGCACGAACGTGCGGCCCGCGCGGTAGACGTCCAGCCCGCCGGTGTGCCGGTTGGCCCACCGGTTGCCGATGCCCAGCACGAGGTCGGACGCGAGCAGGGTGGCGTTGCCGTAGCGGTGCGCGGTCTGCAGGCCCGCCATGCCGGCCATGAGCGGGTGGTCGTCGCCGATCGCGCCCCAGCCCATGAGCGTGGGCACCACCGGCACGTCGAGGAGCTCGGCCAGCTCCACCAGCTCCGCGCAGGCGTCCGCCCCGACGATGCCGCCGCCCGCGACGATCAGCGGCCGCTGCGCCGCGGCGAGCATGTCCAGGACCTTCTCGGCCTGGGCGCGGGTGGCCGCCGGCCGGTGCACGGGCAGCGGGGCGTACGTCTCGGCGTCGAAGGCGATCTCGGCCTGCTGCACGTCCAGCGGCAGGTCGATCAGCACCGGCCCCGGCCGCCCCGAGCGCATCAGGTGGAAGGCCTGGGCGAACGCGCCGGGCACCTGCCCAGGCTCGCGGACGGTGACCACCCACTTGGCGACGGGAGCGGCGATGGCGGCGACGTCGACGGCCTGGAAGTCCTCCTTGTGCAGCCGAGCCACCGGCGCCTGCCCGGTGATCGCGAGCATCGGCACGGAGTCGGCCGCTGCGGCGTAGAGGCCGGTGATCATGTCCGTGCCCGCCGGCCCGGACGTGCCGACGCAGACGCCGATGTTCCCGGCCGCCGTGCGGCTGTAGCCGTCGGCCATGTGCGCGGCGCCCTCGACGTGCCGCGCGAGGACGTGCTGCAGCCCGCCGTCCCGGCGGACGGCGTCGTAGAACGGGTTGATCGCGGCGCCCGGCACCCCGAACAGGTGCGCGACGCCCTCGCGGCGCAGGATCGCGACGGCGGCGTCGACCGCCCGCATGCGTGGCGTGCCTGCCATCACGTACTCCTTCCCGACAGCCGCTCGACGAGCAGCAGCAGCGCGCTGTGGTCGAGGTCGCCGTGGCCCATGGCGCGCAGCGCCCCGACCAGCTGCGCCACGTGCGCCCCGAGCGGGATGGTGACGCCGGCCTCGCGGGCGGCGGCGGTGACGATGCCCAGGTCCTTGTGGTGCAGGTCGATGCGGAAGCCGGGCGCGAACTCGCGGGCCCGCATGCCGGCGGCCTTGCGCTGCAGCACGGTGCTGCCGGCGAGCCCGCCGCCGAGCACCTCGGTGGCGGCCTCGGTGTCGACGCCGTGCGCCTCCAGGAACACCAGCGCCTCGGCGAGCAGCTGGATGTTGCCCGCGACGATCAGCTGGTTGGCCGCCTTCACGGTCTGGCCCGCGCCGGCCGGCCCGACGTGCACGACGGTGCCACCCACCACGTCGAGGTAGGGCCGCGCCGCCTCCACGTCCTCGGCCGAGCCGCCGACCATGATCGAGAGCGAGCCCTCCTTCGCGCCGGCCTCCCCGCCGCTGACGGGGGCGTCGACCACGCGGATGCCGCGCTCGTTGCCGGCCGTGGCGACCGCGCGGGCGACGTCGGGGCGGATGGTGGAGCAGTCGACGTGCAGGGTGCCGGGCTTCGCGGCGGCGTAGATGCCGTCGTCCCCCAGCGCGACCTGCTCGACGTCCGGGCTGTCCGGCACCATCGTGATCACGACCGCGGCGTCGCGCACGGCGTCGGCCACGCTGTCGGCGGCGCGCCCGCCGCGCTCCGCCAACGCGTCGACCGCGGGCCGGGAGCGGTTGTGGCCGACCACGTCGTGGCCGGCGTCGATCAGGTGGCCGGCCATGGGGGCGCCCATGATTCCGAGCCCGATGAAGGCGATGGTCGTCACTGCTTCTCCTCCTGCAGCCAGCCGAAGGACTGGTCGGTGGTGGTCGACGGCACGTACTCCAGCCCGATCCAGCCGGTGTAGCCGGCCGCGGCGAGGGCGGACAGGTGCGCGTCGAAGGGGATCTCGCCGGTGCCGGGCTCGTGGCGGCCGGGGGCGTCGGCGATCTGGACGTGCCCGATCCGCGCGGTGTGGTCGCGGATCACGGCGGCGACGTCGTCCCCGTTGACGGCGAGGTGGTAGAGGTCGGCCAGCAGCGCGACGTTCGGCACGCCCGCCCGGTCGGCCACGGCCAGGGCGTCGGCGGCGGTGCGCAGCGGGTAGCGGTCCGCGCCCGACAGCGGCTCGAGCACGACCGTGCCGTCGAGCAGGGCGGCGGCGCGGGCGAGGTTCTGCACGGCGAGGTCGTCCTGGTCGCGCGGGTCGACGCCGTCGGCGCGATTGCCGTAGAGCGCGTTGAACACCCGCGTGCCCAGGCGCTTGCCGATGGCCGCGGCGATGTCGATGCTGTCGCGGAACTCGGCCTCGCGTCCCGGCCACGAGGCCAGCCCGCGATCCCCGCCCGGCATGTCGCCCGCGGCCAGGTTGAGCCCGGTGAGCTGCACGCCCGCGTCCTCGATCGCGCGCACGAAGCGGTCGACCTCGCCGTCGTCGGGCGCGGCCGAGGGGAAGGGCCACCAGAACTCGACGGCGTCGAACCCGGCGGCCGAGGCGGCGGCGGGCCGGTGGAGCAGGGGCAGCTCGGTGAAGAGGATCGAGCAGTTGACGGTGTAGCGGGTGGTCACGTGTCCTCCAGGCAAGTTCAGGAAAGCCACATTGCTGTCCTCCAGGTTCAGGAATGTGGCTTTCCTGAACTTCCAGACCAACGGGCCGCCAGATCGGCGCGGCCCCTCGGGGTGAGCGCGCCATGCAGGCGCAGGCGGGCCAGGCCACCGTCGGGGAACACGTCCATGCGGACGTGCGTGACCGGGGTGGTGGGCACGCGGAAACGGTGGCGGGTGTCGGGCTGCAACGCGGTGCGCGGGAGCAGGTCCACGGGCGCGCCGTCGGCGGTGCGGCCGGTGAGCGCCGCCCAGCCGGGGGCGTTGTGCAGGAACCAGCTCGTGTCGAGCTCGGCCAGCACCAGTTCGGCCTCGGCGACGAGCGCCACCTCGACCCAGTCGTTGCCCTCGTCGCGGCGGCGGGCGTTCTCCCAGCCCTCGCCCATGGTGCGGGCGGGCCCGGGAAGCAGCAGGTTGTTCGGCGAGCCGTAGAACGCGTTGGAGCAGGCCACCACCCGGCCGCCGTTCTCGATCGCGGCGAGGTCGGCGTTGCCGAGCACGTCCAGGAGCGACGGGTTGGGCAGGGCCTCGCCGTGCACCCGCAGTCGCGCCACCCCGCCGTCCGGGAAGATCCGGAGCCGGACGTGGGTGACCCGCCGCGGGCTCTCCACGGCGAAGGCGTTCTCGGTGTCGCCCTTCACCGCGCTGCGCGCGACGAGCGGCTCCCAGTCCACCACCTCGGCCACGTCGACGCCCGCGTCGGCGCGGATGCCGTCGACCGCCACCTCGGGCGGGTAGTTGCCGGTGAACCAGGCCGTGTCGACCACGACGCCGTGCACCACCCCGGACGCCCCGAGTCGCAGGATCGCTTCGTCGTGACCGGGTGCGCGCCGCCTGCGGGTCTCCCAGCCGTCGTAGACCTTGCCCTGCGAGCCGAAGTCGGCCGGGTCGAACACCGGCCGCCCCGGTGTGATCAGGTTCTCCTTGGCGGCGAACGCGTCGTCGTTGGCGTGCACGACGGCACCGCCGATCGAACGCGACGCCAGATCGGGCAGCTCCCGGAAGTCCGTCATCAGTCCTCCCCTCGTCGTAGCAGCCGTCCGCGCGGCGTGTCGTCGACCGGTGCGCCGCGCAGCCAGGTCCGGCGCACCTCACCGGTGAGCTCGCGACCCGTGTACGGGGTGACCGCGTGGCGGTGGTGCAGCTCTCCCACCGTGTACGGCGCGTCGGGCGCGAAGACGACGAGGTCGGCGTCGGCGCCGGCGGCGATGCGGCCCTTCCGGGCCAGCCCGACGCGCGCGGCGGGCGCGTGGGCCATCCACTCGACGACGTCGGCGAGCCCGTGCCCGCGCCGGCGCGCCTCCGTCCACACGACGGGCAGCCCGACCTGCAAGGAGGCGATCCCGCCCCACGCGGTGCCGAAGTCCCCCGTCTCCAGGTGCTTCAGCGCGGGCGGCGACGGCGAGTGGTCCGACACCACCATGTCGATCACGCCGTCGGCGAGGCCCCGCCACAGCGCGTCCCGGTTGGCCGCCTCGCGCACGGGCGGGCAGCACTTGAACCGCGTGTCGCCGTCGGGCACCTCCTCGGCGGTGAGCGCGAGGTAGTGCGGGCAGGTCTCGACGCTCACGGCCACGCCGTCGGCCCGGGCGGCGGCGAGCTGCGGCAGCGCCGAGGCCGCCGACAGGTGCACGACGTGCACGCGGGCCCCGGTCTCGCGGGCGAGGCGCAGCAGTGTGGCGATCGCCCCGTCCTCGGCGGCGGGCGGGCGGGAGGCCACGAAGTCGGCGTAGCGCCGCCCGGACGCGGGACGGATCGCGTGGCCGTCCTCGGCGTGCGCGATGAGCAGGCCGTCGAACTCGGCCACCGCCTCGAGGGCGGCCCGCAGGCCGTCGGCGGACAGCGGCGGGAACTCGGGCACCCCGCTGTCGAGCAGGAAGCACTTCACGCCGAAGACGCCGTCGGCGTGCAGCTTCCCGAGCTCGCCGGTGTTGCCGGGGATGGCGCCGCCCCAGAAACCGACGTCGACCGCGCACTGCCCGGCCGCGGCGGCGCGCTTGGTCTGCAGCGCCGCCGCGTCGACGGTGGGCGGCAGCGAGTTGAGCGGCATGTCCACGATCGTCGTGACGCCACCGGCGGCCGCGGCGCGGGTGGCCGTGGCGAAGCCCTCCCACTCGGTGCGGCCGGGCTCGTTGACGTGCACGTGCGTGTCGACCAGCCCGGGCAGCAGGACCTCGTCGTCGGCGAGGATCACGTCCTCGGCATCGAGGGGCATGTCGTAGGGCAGCACCGCCTCGACCCGCTCCCCCGACACCAGCACGGCCGCCGGGCGCTCGGCACCGCCGAGGACGGCCCGCGGCGCCCGGATGACGATCACTGTTTCTCCTGGTAGGAACGCCACCTCGCGAGCTCGGAGATGTCCTCCAACGGCGGGAGCCGCGGGTACTCGCGGCGCAGGACCATCGCGAGCGACCCGGTGCCGTCGGCCAGCTCGACGACCCCCAGCTCCAGCCCGTCGGGCTCGCCGGGCAGCAGCACGTCGCGCAGCTGCTCGTAAGGCAGGTCGTAGACCTCCCCCTCGACGGCCGCGCCACCCTCGCCGACGTCCTCGAGCGCCGGGTACCTGCCGCCGACGGCGTGGAAGCGGTAGCGCGGCGCCGTGGTGGTGCGCGCGACCAGCGGGGCGTCGCCCACGAGGTGGTGGTCGGCGCCGCCGGACATGGCGGTGCCGTTCAGGAACATCCGTGGCATGTGCGGTCAGACCCCCGTGATCTGTTCGGGACGGATCGGGACGCGGCGCAGGGCCCGCCCCGTCGCCGCCCGGATCGCGGCCGCGACGGCGGGGCCGCTGGAGATCGTCGGCGGTTCGCCGACCCCCCGCACACCGTAAGGGGCGTGCGGGTCGGCGTACTCGAGAACCTCGATCTTCATCGGCGGCATGTCGAGGATCGTGGGGATCAGGTAGTCGGTGAACGAGGGGTTCTGGACGATGCCGTCGCGCACCAGCACCTCCTCCATCAGGGCGAGGCCCATGCCCTGCGCGCTGCCGCCCTGGATCTGGCCGACGACCGCGTCCGGGTTGATCGCCCTGCCGACGTCCTGCGCGGTGTCCAGCGCGACGACCTTGACGAGGCCGAGCTCCACGTCGACGTCCACGACCGCGCGGTGGGCGGAGAACGCGTACTGCACGTGGGCGTCGCCCTGGCCGGTCTCGGGGTCGATCGGGTGGGTCGGGCGGTGCCGCCACTCGACGGTCTCCTCCACGGCGTCGTCCCCGAGGACCTCCGCGAGGTCGGCGAGCACCTCGCCGCCGGCGTCGACGATCTTGACGCCGTCCAGCCGCAGGCCGGACCGCCCGAGCACGGTGGATGCCCGCCCCAGCACCGAGGCGCGCACCGCCTCGGAGGCGGCCTTCACCGCGCCGCCGGTGACGTAGGTCTGGCGCGACGCCGAGGTGGATCCGCCGGACCCGACGGTGGTGTCCTTGGGCGCGACGACGACCCGGTCGACCCCCAGCTCGGTGCGCACGATCTGCTGCTCGACGGTGATCAGCCCCTGGCCGACCTCGGCGGCGGCCGTCTGCACCGTGGCCACCGGCTCGCCGCCGATCATCTGCAGCCGCACGCGGGCGGTGGAGTAGTCGTCGAAGCCCTCGGAGAAGCCCACGTTCTTGTAGGTCACCGCGTAGCCGATGCCGCGGACCACGCCTTCGCCGTGGGTGGTGTTGGAGACCCCGCCGGGCAGGTCCCGCAGGTCGCGTTCGGTCCCGGGCTCGGGCGGCAGGGGCAGGTCACGGACCTTGCGGATCAGCTCGGCCACCGGGGCGGCGGAGTCGATCAGCTGGCCGGTGATGTTGACGTCGCCCTCCCGCATGCCGTTGCGGGCCCGGATCTCCACCCGGTCGACGCCGATCGTGTCGGCGAGCTCGTCCATCAGCGCCTCGTGTGCGAACGCGGCCTGCACGCAGCCGAACCCGCGCATCGCGCCGCACGGCGGGTTGTTCGTGTACACGCCGCGGGCGTCGACCCGCACGCTCGGGATCCGGTACGGCCCCAGGCCCAACGTGCCGCCGTTGCCGACGACCGCCGGCGTGGAGGATGCGTAGGCGCCGCCGTCGAAGAGCATGTCGGCCTTGGCGTAGACGAGGGTGCCGTCGCGCTCGGCGCCGAACTCGTAGTGCAGCCAGGCGGGGTGGCGGTGCACGTGCCCGAAGAACGACTCCTCGCGCGAGTAGCTCATCTTCACCGGCTTGCCGGTGTGCAGGGCGAGCAGGCAGGCGTGGACGTGCATGGACAGGTCCTCGCGCCCGCCGAAGGCCCCGCCGACGCCGGCGAGGTGCAGCCGCACCTCCGCCGGCTCCATGCCGAGTGCCCGGCAGACCTGCCGCTGGTCGACGTGCAGCCACTGGGTGGCGACGTAGAGGTCGACGCCGCCGTCCTCGGCGGGCACGGCGAGGCCGGACTCGGGGCCGAGGAAGGCCTGGTCCTGCATGCCGACCTCGAAGTCGAGCGCGACGACGACGGGTGCGGTGGGGTCCGGCTCGCCGCGGTGGAGCTTCAGGTGGCGCACGAGGTTGCCCCCGGGCTGCACCGGCGGGGCGGCCGCGTCCAGTGCGCGGCGCGGGTCGGTGACGGCGGGGAGCTCCTCGTACGTCACGACGATCTTCTTGGCGGCCCGCCGGGCGGTCTCGGGGTGGTCGGCGGCGACGAGCGCCACCGGCTCACCCTGGTAGCGGACGATCTCGCCGGCCAGGACCGGGGTGTCCTGGTGCTCGAGGCCGACCGAGTTCTCGCCCGGGACGTCGGCCGCGGTGAGCACGGCCCACACGCCCGGCACGGCGAGAGCCGCGGTGATGTCGATCGACGCGATCCGGGCGTGCGGGTGCGGGCTGCGCAGGGTGGCGCCCCACGCCATCTGGTCGTGCCACAGGTCGCTGGCGTAGGCGAACTCGCCGGTGACCTTGAGCGTTCCGTCCGGGCGCAGCGGGCTGTCGCCGATCCGGCCCGTGGCGCGGGTTTCGGTACTGGTCATGACTTCTCCAGCAGTTGACGGTGGACGGCCTGCGCCTCGCGGGCCAGCGCGTCCGCGTCGACGGTGAGCACCCGGTCGCGCTCGACGACCGGGCTACCGTCGACGAGCAGCAGTTCCAGGGGTGGCGGGGCGCCCAGCACGAGGGCGGCCACGGGGTCGGCGACGTCGGCGTGGGCCGGGCCGTCGATGCGCCAGAGCGCGAGGTCGGCGAGCTTGCCGACGTCGACGGAGCCGAGCTCGTCGGCCCGCCCGAGCACGGTGGCGCCGCCGAGCGTGGCGAGCTCCAGGCCGTCGCGCACGGAGAGCGCGGTGGGACCGCCGACGGCGCGGGCGAAGAGCACCGAGTGGCGCACCTCCTCCAGGAGGCTGCCGGCCTCGTTGCTCGCCGCCCCGTCCACGCCGAGGCCGATCCGGGCGCCCGCGTCGCGCAGGTCGCGGGTGCGGGCGATGCCCGCGCCGAGCCGGGCGTTGGAGGACGGGCAGTGCGCCACGCCGGTGCCGGTGTCGCCGATCCGCTTCACGGCGGCGTCGTCGAGGTGGATCGCGTGGGCGAACCAGACGTCCTCGCCGATCCAGCCGAGGCTCTCGACGTACTCCAACGGGGAACAGCCGAACCGCTCGCGGCAGAACTCCTCCTCGTCGAGGGTCTCGGCGAGGTGGGTGTGCAGCCGCACGCCGCGGCGGCGGGCGAGCCCGGCGGTCTCGCGCATGAGGTCGCCGGTGACGGAGAACGGCGAGCACGGCGCCAGCCCGATCCGCAGCATCGCACCGGGCGCCGGGTCGTGCCAGCGGTCGATCGCCTCCTCGGACGCGACGAGGATCGCGTCGCGGTCCTCCACGACGTCGTCGGGCGGGAGCCCGCCGTCGCGTTCCCCGAGGTCCATCGAGCCGCGGGTCGGGTGGAAACGCAGGCCCACGTCGCGGGCGGCGGTGATCTCGGCGCCGAGCAGGTCGCCGCCCTCCCGCGGGAACACGTAGTGGTGGTCGGTGCTGGTGGTGCAGCCGGTGCGGGCGAGCTGGGCGAGCGCCCCGCTCGCGCCGACGTGCACCGCGTGCTCGTCGATCCCGGCCCACACCGGGTAGAGCGTGGTGAGCCACTCGAAGAGCGTCGAGTCGACGGCGAGGCCGCGGGTGACCCACTGGTAGAGGTGGTTGTGCGTGTTGACGAACCCCGGTGTGAGCAGGCAGCCCCGCCCGTCCACGACGCGCGCCCCCTCGGCGCGCGGCGCGGGGCCCGAGCCGACCGCGGTGATCCGGTTGCCCTCCACGACCACGTGCCCGTCCGGGTACTCCTGCCCGGAGACGGTGATGACGTGCGCCCCTTCGATGACGATCATTCGGCACGCTCCGCGGCGGTCCGCACGGCATCCATGATCTTCTCGTAGCCGGTGCACCGGCACAGGTTCCCGGCCAGGGCCTCCCGGATCTCCGGGTCGGACGGGTGGGGGTTGCGCTGCAGCAGGTCGTGGGTGGAGACGATCAGACCCGGCGTGCAGAAGCCGCACTGCACGGCGCCCCGCTCCACGAACGCCTGCTGCACCGGGTGCAGCTCCTCGCCGGACCCGAGCCCCTCCACG
This sequence comes from Pseudonocardia wallangbongensis, assembly GCF_054486945.1. Classification (NCBI taxonomy): domain Bacteria; kingdom Bacillati; phylum Actinomycetota; class Actinomycetes; order Pseudonocardiales; family Pseudonocardiaceae; genus Pseudonocardia; species Pseudonocardia wallangbongensis. The sequence continues at coordinate 291,246 of NZ_JBRERS010000003.1, read as the reverse complement.
GTGGTGACCTCGCGCCCGCTCGCCTGCCCCGCCGCCACCAGGCACGAGCACACCGGGGTGCCGTCCAGGTAGACCGTGCAGGAGCCGCACTCGCCCTGCTCGCAGGCGTTCTTCGACCCGGGCAGGCCGAGCCGCTCGCGCAGGGCGTAGAGCAGGCTCTCGCCCTCCCACACGTCGTCGGCTTCCCGCCGCTCGCCGTTGATCGTCAGTTGAATGCGCATCTCTACGCGGCCCTCCGGTAGTCGTCCCACGCCCAGGTGGCGGCGCGCCGCGCCATCACCGACAGGGAATGCAGCCGGTACGCGGCGCTGCCGCGCACGTCGTCGATGGGGGCGGCGGCGTCGCGGACCTTCCGCCCGAACTCCACGGCGAGCCCCTCGGGCAGCGCGCCCCGGGACTCCCACAGCCCGGCCGCCGCCAGCTCGCCCGCCAGGAAGTCCCCGGCGGCGAGGGCTCGGCGCGGGGTGGGTGCGGCCGAGCCGATGCCGGTGCCGACGGCCTGCCGGCCCGGGTGCAGGGCCAGCCCGAACGCCGACACGGCGATCACCATGGCGTTGCGGGTGCCGATCTTGCAGAACTGCTGGGGCCCGCTCGCCGGCGCGATCAGGATCGCCGCGATCAGCTCGTCGGGTGCGAGCACGTTGCGCTTCACGCCCGTGTAGAACTCCGCGGCGGGGACGCGCCGGACTCCGCGCACCGACGCGAGCTCGACCTCCGCGTCGGCCGCGAGCAGCGGCGGGTGGCTGTCCCCGGCCGGCGAGGCCGCACCGAGGTTGCCGCCCACCGTGCCGCGGTTGCGGATCTGCGGTGACCCCACCGTTCGCGCGGCCATCGCGAGGCCCGGCAACCGGTCGCCCAGCTCGTCGATGATCCGGGTGTAGGTGACGCCCGAGCCCAGCCGGATCCGGCCGTCGGGGTCGGCGCCCCACTCCCGCAGCTCGGGGACGCGGGTGAGGTCGAGCAGCGCGGGCGGGCGCCGGTGGTCGAAGTTGATCTCGACCATCACGTCGGTGCCGCCGGCCACCGGCACGGCGTCCGGCTGCTCGGCCTTCGCCGCGAGCGCGTCGGCCCACGTCGTCGGGGCGAGGAAGTCCATGCCAGAAAGTAGAGCGCTGTCGGGCGACACGCAGAAGTCGCCGTCGTGACGAATCGCCCGACCCGGGACCCCGAATGGGTTGTAGGTTCCTCCAATGCAGCTGCGCGACCTGCTCGCGAACCCCGCCCTGCGGTTGCGGCTGCTGCACGCCGGCAGCGCGCCGGACGCCCTCGATCGGCCGGTCCGCTGGGTCTACACCACCGATCTGATCGACCCGGGCCGCTACCTGTCGGGCGGCGAGCTGGTGATCAGCGGGCTGGTCTGGCACCACGAGCCGGCCGACAGCGAGCGGTTCGTCGCCGCCGTCGCCGGCGCCGGCGCGGTGGCGCTCGCCGCGGGCGAGGCGGTGTTCCACGGCATCCCGGACGACCTGGTCGACGCCTGTCGCCGCCACGACCTCGCACTGCTCGCCGTACCCGAGGAGGTGTCGTTCGCGGCGGTCACCGAGCTGGTGGTCGGCGCGCTCACGGCCGCACGCGGCGACCGGCTCGCGCACACCCTCGGCCGGCAGCGCAGGCTGCTCTCGGCCGTCGCGGGTGGGCTCGGGCTCGACGAGCTCGCCGCCGAGGTCTCGATGACCACCGGCGTCGTGATCCGGGTCCTCTCCGCCACCGGCCGCGCCGTCGTGGCGGGCCCGATCGCACTCGCGGGCGACGAGCTGGACGCCGCCGTCACCACGTTCCTCACCGCGAACCGGCTGCCGGCGGTCGTGCCCGGCACCGGGCGATCCGTGTTCCCGGTGGGCCCCGCCTCCGAGGAACGGGTGACCTCATGGTTCGTGGTCGCCGACGGCGACTGCACGCGCTGGGAGAACGAGATCGGCGACACCGTCGGCGAGCTGGTCGCGATCACCGCGCTCGACCGGGCCCGTCGCGGGGAGGGCCTGCGGCTCGCCCGCGAGATCGCCGAGGACGCGATCGGGCTCGTGGCGGCGGGGTCGGTGCACCGGCCCGAGGTCACCGTGCGGCTGCGGCAGGCGGGCCTCGACCCGGACACGCCGATGGTGGTCGCCGTGGCCGGGTTCGGGACGCCCGACCGCGTGCAGACCGCCCGTTCCGTGCTCGTCGACGCCGTGACGCACGTCGGGCCGCCGGTGGTCGGCGTCCACGACGGGCTGGCGGTGGCGCTGCTGCCCGCGGGCCCGCCGGACGCACCGTCGGACGCCGTGCTCGGCACGGCGCTGCGCCGGCTCGTCCCCGGGCTGGGCTCGGACCGGCTCACGGTGGGCGTGAGCCGGCCCGCGCCGATCGAGGCGCTCTCCGGCGCGCTCCAGGAGGCCCGGCACGCCCGCGAGCTGGCCGCCCGCCGGCCCGGCCCGGTGCACGTCGTCACCGGCGCCGAGGTCACCTCGCACGTCGGGCTGCTCGCCGCCGTGCCCGACGAGGTGCGCCTCGCGTTCGCGATGCGCGTGCTGGAGCCGGTGCTGGACTACGACGCCCGCACCGGCGCCGGCCTGCGCGAGACCCTCGAGGCGTTCCTCGAGTGCTCGGGGTCGTGGAGCCGCGCCGCGCAGCGGCTGCACCTGCACGTCAACACCGTCCGGTACCGGATCGGGCGGGTCGAGGAGCTCACCGGCCGCAACCTGGCCGAGCTCTCCGACCGCGTGGACGTGTACCTGGCGCTCCGCTCGCTGTAGGAGGTCCCGAACAACTCCGGCCGTAGCGAGCGGCGTCCGGGTGGTGTCCTCGCGGTCGGAGAGCTCGGACCGATACCCCGGTCGCTCTGGCCACCGGGAGCGGCTTGATCAGCGGATCGGTGCACCGACGGCCGTATGTGGGGGCCGCCCCCGCACCGATGCCGTGATCATGTCCGCCCGCACCCCACGCCCGCTGGGCGCGCGGGAAGGTCCCTTGGCCGGCACGCTCCGCCGACCGCGTGAACGCGGCACGGCTCGCGCCCGTACCCACCGGAGAGATCCACTTCCCGACACCTGGAGATCTCCGTGCACACATCGTGGAAGGCGGCCCTGATCGCCGGAGCCGCCCTGGTCTCGATCGCCTCCTGCGCCATCGCCGACCAGGTGCCCCCCGCGCTCAGCCAGCCCGTCGGCGGGCCCGCCGCAGCGCCGGCCGCCGGACCCGAACCCGTCGACGTCGTCGGCCTGGTCGGTGGGACCTCGCTGGTGCGCTTCAGCACCGCCGACACCGCGCTCGCCCCAGCCGTCCCGGTGTCCGGCCTCGACGGGGACACCCGCCTCGTGGGCATCGACTTCCGGGTCCGGGACCGGACTCTCTACGGCGTCGGCGAGGCGGGCGGGCTGTACTCGCTCACCGACGGCGGCACCGCCACCGAGGTCGGCCGGCTGGCCCAACAGTTGGACGGCGAGGTGTTCGGCGTGGACTTCAACCCCGCCGCGGACGCGCTCCGGATCATCAGCGACACCGGGCAGAACCTGCGCCAGCCGTTCGCTGCGACGCCGCTGACGGAGTCGGTCGCCGACACCGCCCTGACCAACCCCGCCCGGGCCCCCGCCACCGGCACGGTGCCGGCCACCGGTGTGGTCTCCGCGGCCTACACCAACAACGACACCCAGGACACGACCGCGACGTCACTGTTCGTGCTCGACGCCGGCGCGGGCCGCATCTCGCTGCAGTCGCCGGCCAACGCCGGCACGCTGGCACCGGCGGGCAGCCTCGGCGTCGAGGCCGAGGCCGGGTGGGGGTTCGACATCCACACCGATGAGGACGGCGTCAACACCGGCTACGCCACGATGCGGGGCGGCAGCGGGTACGAGCTGTACTCGATCGACCTGCTCAGCGGCGCGGCGACCCGGATCGGCGCCCTCGACGGCACGGTCAGCGACATCGCCGTCGACATCCGGTGAGATCCGCCGACCGTTCCTGGACCAGTACGAACGGTCGTGCTAGAAATGGCGGCATGAGCAAGGGCGAGGCGACCCGCGGGGTCATTCTCGACGAGGCGGGCCGGCTGGCGCGCCGCGTCGGCCTCGGCGGCCTCACGATCGGCTCGCTCGCCACCCAGACCGACATGAGCAAGAGCGGCCTCTTCGCCCACTTCGGCTCCAAGGAGTCGCTGCAGCTGCAGGTGCTCGAGCACAGCAGGGACCGGTTCGTCGACGAGGTCATCCGCCCCGCGCTCAAGGCGCCGCGGGGCGTGACCCGGGTGCGGGACCTCTTCGGGCGCTGGCTCGCGTGGGACTCGGTCGAAGGCGGCTGCCCGCTCGTCGCCGCCTCCTTCGAGCTCGACGACCAGCCCGGACCGGTGCGGGAGAGTCTCGTCCGCGTGCAGCGCGACTGGGCCGACACCCTCGCCACGGTGTTCACCACCGGCATCGGCGAGGGCCACTTCCGGCCCGACGCCGACCCCCGCCAGTTCGCCCAGGACGCCCAGGGCGTGATGCTCTCCTTCCACATGTCGAGCCGCCTGCTCTCCGACCCGGACGCGGCCGACCGCGCCCACCGCGCCCTCGACGCGCTCCTCGCCACCGCCGCCGCCTGACCGTCATGCCCTGGAGGGGCCCATGCCCGCGTCGCCGACAAATAGCACGATCGTTCGTGCCTTTGACTGGGGTGAGCGGTTCGCACCGCCGATCGCCGCCCGCGTGGCGGCCCGGCTGTGGTTCACCCTCCCGCCCGCGATCGCGCGGGACCGCCTCCCCGGGTTGCCACCGGGCGAGGCCGCGCGGGTGCAGCTGCACGGGCGACCGTTGCACGCGGTGGCGTGGGGCGCGGGCGAGCCGGTCTACCTCCTGCACGGGTGGGGCGGGCGGTCCGAGCAGCTCGGCGGCTTCGTCGCACCGCTGGTGGCCGCCGGGCACCGGGTGATCGCCTTCGACGGGCCGAGCCACGGGGCGTCCCCCGCCGGGGCCCACGGCCCGCGCTCGACCACGATCCCCGAGCTCGCCGACGCGCTGCACGCCGCCGTCGCCGAGCACGGCACGCCGCACGCGGTGATCGCCCACTCCATGGGCGCCGCCGCCGTCGCCCACGCCGTCCGCACCGGGCTGCGGCCGGCCGCGCTCGTCCTCCTCGCACCCGCGGCGGACCCGCGCTGGGTGCTCGACCGGTTCGTGCACCGGCTCGGCGCCGGGCCGCGGGTGCGGGCCGGCCTGGAGCGCGCGGTCGTGCGGCGGGTCGGGCTGCCGTGGGAGACGTTCGACGTCCCGTCGCTGCACCGTTCGACGCCCGTGCCGCCCACGCTCGTGGTGCACGACGCGGCCGACCGGGAGCTCGGCGCGGAACACGGCCGCGCCATCGCCGACGCCTGGCCCGGCGCGCGGCTGCGGGAGACCGAGGGCCTCGGCCACCGCAGGCTGTTGCGCGACCCGGCGGTGATCGACGAGGCCGTCCGGTTCGTCGCCACCGCCCGCGCCGCGCGGCGGCCGGCATGATCGTCCGCCCGCTGGACCGCGCCTGCGCGGACGTCGCCGTCGACGCGGTCTTCGCCGGCCTGTCCCCGCGCAGCCGCTACCTGCGCTTCCACTCCCCCGTGCCGCGGCTGCCGGCGTCCGTGCGGGCCCGGCTCGTGGACGTCGACGGGCGCCGGCACGCCGCCGTCGTCGCCGAGGACCGCGACCTCGGGCCGATCGGGCTCGCCCAGATCTTCGGCGACGGCAACGGCACGGCCGACGTCGCCGTCGCGGTGGTGGACGCCTGGCAGCGGCGCGGGATCGGCAGGCGGCTGCTCACGGCCGTCGCCGCCCTCGCCGAGGAGATCGGGTACACCGAACTGCGGGGCTCGGTCCTGCCGGAGAACGTGGCGATGCAGGGGCTCGCCCGCAGCGTGCTGCCCTGGGCCCGGCCGTGGTTCGACGGCGAGACCGTGCAGTTCGTCGCCCCGATCGGCCCGGCCGCCTGGACCGTGACGCACGAGGACCTGCTGGCCGACCTGGTGCGTTAGTGGGATGTCCACGAACCTTCACCGGCTCGCCGGGCGCCGGTGGAGCGAACGGCGCGTTCGATCGCACCTAGCGTGCGAGGGCGCCGTTAGCAGTGGTTGTTGGGTCCGGCTTGCAGACAGTTGATCGTTGCGAAGCGGAGCTCAGGGCCCCCGGAAGGGCAGTTCGGCACCTCTCGGATGGATCACGCGCCGTTGATCATTGCGAGATCACCGTGGGCGCCTTCCCGACGGCGCTCGCGGGGACCTCGGATCGATCACCGGACGGTGGTCGATCGTGCCGACCACGTGACCCCCCGCTGCGGTGTTTCCCGCCGGGTGGGTCAGGAGCGGGTCACGGTCGCCTCGATCAGCCCGTACGGCCGGTCGGCGGCGTAGAAGACCTCGTTCGGGTTCTCCAGCCCGAACGGCGACAGGTCCACGGTGAAGTGGTGCTTGTTGGGCGCCTGCAGGTTGATCTCGGCGATCTGCGGGTGCGCCTCGAGCACGGCGCGGCCCATCTCCCAGAGCGTCTGCTGCAGCGCGAGCGAGTGCACGGTGGCGAACTGCTCCAGCATGATGCGCCGGACGTCGGCCCAGGTCTTGTCCCAGTCGGCGTCGAGCACCGAGTGGCGCCACTGCGCCACGAGCGCCGTCGACATGATCCGGTCGTCGGTCTCGGGCAGCGTGGTGTAGCCGTCCGCGAGGAAGCCGTGGAACTCCGATCCGGTGGACTTCAGCAGCACCAGGTCGCGCAGGCCCGAGACGATCTCGGTGCCCTCGGCGGAGACGTCGACGACGGTCGTGCGCACCTCGGGGCCGCGGCGCACCCACGTGTGGTCGTGCCCCTGCCCGCCCACCGGAACCCGCTCCCACGCGTGTTCGTCGACGGAGATCCGCGCCGCGCGCACCGGCTCGACGTCGTCGACGAAGTGCCGGGCGAGCGTGAGCGCGTACTCCTCGACCGCGCGCAGCCCGTGCTGCTTCGCGAACGCGTAGGCGGTGTTCTTCTGCGTGTCGGTGGGCAGCACCTTGGCCTGGTCGCCGTGCAGGTGCGCGTCGGCGAAGTCGCCGCGCAGCGCCGTGGACACGGTGACGTCGCGGATCTCGTGCCGGGCGGTCTCCCGGTAGATCCGGACGAGGCGGTTCTCCGCCTTCCCGTACTGGTTCGCCCCCAGGACGATCGGCATGTCAGCTCCCGCGGTAGGTCGAGTAGGCGTAGGGGGACAGCAGCAGCGGCACGTGGTGGTGCTGTCCGGGGTCGGTGACGGTGAAGGTGACGACCACCTCGGGGTAGAAGCCCTGCTGCCCGGTGGCGGCGAAGTACTCCCCCGTGGCGAACGTCAACCGGTAGTCGCCTGCGGCGAGCGCCCCGAGATCGCGGGCCCGCCCGTCGGCGTCGGTGACGGTGGCGGCGAGCTCCCGCCCGTCCCTGGTCGTGAGCCGCACGGCGACCCCGGCGGCCGGCGTACCCCGGGACGCGTCGAGGACGTGCGTGGAGAGGGTCATGCGCCGTCCTCCTCGACGAGGCGCGCGAGGCGCAGCCGGTTGATCGCCGCCAGCTCGGCCAGCGCGACGGCCCGCTCGGTGGCCGGGGCGTTGCCCAGCCGGGCACGCAGGATCTCGAGCAGCTCGTGCGCGCTCCGACCCGTGGCGCACACCAGGTAGACGTGCCCGAAGCGTTCCTCGTAGGCGCGGTTGCCGGCGTCGAGCGCCGCCAGTACCTCGGCATCCGCGCCGGCCACGCCGCTCTGCTCGCGCCGCGACGCGCCGGCCGCGGTACGGTCCCCGATCCGGGGATGGCCGGCCATCGCCTCGTCCAGGTCGGCGTCGGTGAGCGCCACCTCGGCGGTGGCCTGCAGCGAGGCCACGTCGGGGTGCGGGCGGCTCGCCGCCACCTCCCGCGCCCACCGGGGCACCGCGCACACCCGGCGCAGCTCCCCCTCGGCGTCGGCGGCGGCGAGGGCGTTCCACTCGTCGATCTTCACCGGCCGAACGCCCTCGTGCGCGCGGTGGCGATGGGGTTGGCGTCCGCGACGAGGTCGGCGAAGCGGTTGTTGGCCACCTTCGCGATCTCGATCAGCGCCGCGGCGTGCTCCTGGGCCGCCGAGTTCGCCAGCCGCTGCTGCCCCTCGGTGAGCACGCGTTCCCGCGACCCCGAGTCGCGCACGCAGACGATCAGCGGGAACCCGAACCGCTCCCGGTACGCCGCGGTCAGCTCCGCGAGCTCGGCGTGGTCCTCGTCGGCGAGCCTCGTCAGGCCCGCACTCGCCTGGTCGCGCTCGGAGTCCTCGCCCTCCTCGCCGTCGGCGACGCGGTCGGCTCCGAGGTCCGGGTAGGCGGCCATGAGCGCGCGCTGCTCCTCCGGCGGCGCGGAGAACAGGGCCTCCTGGAACGCGGCGCGCAGGTTCCCGGTGTCGGCGAACGGGCGCCGGTCGTAGGCGCGGCCCACGATGTCCGGGCTGCCCTGGAAGAGCCGCCCGAAGGTCTCGACGAACTCGTCGCGGCTCATCCGGTTGACCTGCTCGAGCCGCACCGAGCCCGCCCCCGGCGCGCCGGCGACGGCCGGCCCGCGGCCGCGCCCGATGTGGTGGAACACGATGTTGAGCACGATCGCGGTGATGCTGCCGAGCGTGATGCCGGAGCCGAACACGACCTGCGCCCAGCCGGGCACCGCGGTCGCCACGTCCGGCTGGGCCGTGACGAACATGGCGAGCCCGACGCTCGTACCGACGATCACGACATTGCGGTGGTCGTGGAAGTCGACGCGGGCGAGCGTCTGGATGCCGACCACGGCCACCGCCGCGAACATGGCCAGCGCCGCGCCGCCCAGCACGGGGTGCGGGATGGCGGCGACGACCGCACCGGCCTTCGGCAGCAGCCCGAGCACGATCATGAAGCCGCCGGCGGCGACCACCACCCAGCGGCTCTTGATCTGGGTGAGCCGGACGAGGCCGACGTTCTCGGCGAAACAGGTGTACGGGAACGAGTTGAGGACGCCACCGATCGTCGTGGCGAGGCCGTCGGCGCGCAGCGCGCGGGCGATGTCCTCGCGCCCGACCCGCTTGTCGACGATCTCGCCGGTGGCGAACACGTCCCCGGTGGTCTCCACCGCGGTGATGAGCATGACCACGATCATCGACACGATCGCGGCGAAGCTGAACTGCGGCCACCCGAAGTAGAAGGGCGTGGTCACCCCGACCCAGGCCGACTCGCCGACGGAGCCGAAGTGCGCGTCGCCCAGCAGCCATGCGACGAGCGTCCCGAGCACCAGCCCGATCAGCACGGCGACCGTGGCCAGGAACCCGCGGAAGAAGCGCTGGATCGCCACGATCACGGCGAGCGTCCCGAGCGCGTAGGCGAGGTAGCGGGGGTTGTCCGGCTGCGGGGCGGACCCGCCGCCGACGGCGTCCAGACCGGCGACCGGCAGCAGCGCCAGACCGATGATCAGGATGACCGAACCGGTGACGACCGGCGGGAAGAACCGGATCAGGCGACCGAAGAACGGCGCGATCAGGAACGTGGCGAGCCCCGCCACGATCACGGCGCCGTAGATCACGAGCAGGCCCTCGGTGCCGCCGCCGGCCGCCAACCCGATGGCGATCATGGGTGACACCGCCGTGAACGTGACGCCCTGCAGCAGCGGGAGGCGCACGCCGATCTTCCAGAACCCGGCGGCCTGGATGATCGAGGCGATCCCGCAGGTGAACAGGTCGGCGTTGATCAGGTGGATGAGCTCGCGCTCGGACAGGCCGATCGCGCCCGCCAGGAGGATCGGGACGATCACCGCGCCCGCGTAGAACGCGAGCACGTGCTGGAACCCGTACACGGCGAGCTTGCCGGCGGGCAGGACCTCGTCGACGGGGTGGGGACGTCGCGGCATGGGGCACCTCGGTGTGCGGCTGCGGGAACGATTCACGATCGCTGCCCGGGACGTACCCCGGACACCCGCGGAACTTACGAACCCCGGCCCGCGCCCGCCACCCACGTTTGTGGGATCCCACCAGCCGGCGCGGCGAGCCCGCCTCACCGGCTCAGACCGGCTTGCGTCCCCGGACCAGGAAGAACGGGTGGGACATCACCACCGCGTGCGGGCGGCCAGCAGCTCCAGCACGCCCCGCGGCCCGCAACCCGGGTCCACCGCGTGCTGGTCGATCACCAGCACGGCCTCGTCGGCCGGCCCCGGCCCGTCGGTGGACCTGCGGCGGAATCGGGAGAAGAAGCTCATGTCCTCCGGCCGCGTTGGTCCGTTCGGGTCATTGATCAGCCAAGGTATCCGCCGTGCCGGTGGGTGTCGATAGGACTGAGCCGTGCCGTTCTGGAGGAAGAAGTCGAAGAGCACCGATCACCACGTCGGCGAGTTCGGCAGTGCCGAGATCGACGTGACGGATCGGCGCGGCGAGCCACCGCTCATCGACGTCACGCTGTCGTTGACGCCCGAGTACGCCCACCGGCTCGACTTCCAGCACAAACGTGACGAGCTCGGCCTGCACCACCTCGAGACGCTGCATGCGCTGCACCGGTACGGGGTCGCCCTCGGGAACCTCCCCGACCGGCGGGACGAGGCCGTCGAGCTGCTCGGCTGGCTGGTCGACGCCCGGGCCGACGACCAGGAGAACCGGCTGCTGGCGTTGAACGACCTGACCAGGCTCCTGCAGGACGGGGGCAACCTCGCGCTCGCCGAGCAGCGGCTGCGGGAGGGACTGTCCGGCTGGGAGCGGTTGCGCGGCCGGGACGACGCCCGGACGCTGGCGATCGCGGCGAACCTGGCGAAGGTCCTGCTCGACCTCGGCCGCCGGGACGAGGCGGAACCGCTGATGCGGGACACGGTCGACCGCTCCACCCGCGTGTTGGGCGCCGCCCATCCGGACACGTTGGGCAGCAGGAACGTGCTGGCGGGAGCGTTGCGGGGCTCGCCGGCGCGGCTCGCCGAGGCCGAACGCATGTACCTGGCGCTCCTGGACGACATCGAGTCGGCCGCGGGCGACACGGACGACCTCGCCATGGTCGTGCGGCACAACCTCGCCGCGGTGCTCACCCACCAGGGCAAGGGCACCGAAGCGCTGGAGATGAACCGCGTGCTCGTCGAGGCCCGCTCCCGACAGCTGGGCGACGATCACCCGGACACGTTGGTGTCCCGCCACAACCACGCGGTCGTGCTCAACTCGCTCGGCCACGCCACCGAGGCCGAGACGCTGCTCGCCAGGGTGCTCGACGACTACCGGCGGGTGCACGGACCGCGGCACGCGGCGACCCTCGGCGTGCAGGTCGACCTGGCGGCGCTGCGCGCCAACCAGGGCCGCAACGCGGAGGCGGTGCCGCTGCTGAGCGACGCGATCGAGGGCTACCGGAGCACGCACGGCCCGGACCACCCGCTCGTGCACGAGCTCAGCACCGTCCTCGCCCAGCTCGGCGGCTGACTCAGCGCCCGCTGCCCGCCGGCAGCGGCTCCAGCACCAGGTCGTCGAACTTGCGGCGGACGGTCTCCATCCGCCACTTGTTGCTGAACACCGCGAGCAGGACGCCGTCGGCACGGCGGGTGAGGACCTCCACCTCGCTCTGGCCGGCCAGCATGGCGGCGCCGGCCTCGTCGGTGCGGCGGGTGATCGTGTAGCCCAGGTGCTCCAGCGTGACGGGCGCGCGGAACTCCGACTCCAGCCGGGAGGTCACCACCTCGAACTGCAGCGGCCCGACCGCCGCGAGCACCGGGGCCTGCTCGCCGCGCAGGTCGGAGACCAGCACCTGGATGACGCCCTCGCTGTCGAGCTGCTCGATGCCGCGCCGGAACTGCTTGAACGCGCCGGTGTCGGCGGCACGCACCACGGCGAAGTGCTCCGGCGCGAAGCTCGGGATCGCCGGGAACTGCACCGGGTCGGTCGCGTACAGGGTGTCGCCGGGACGCAGGGCACCCGCGTTGACCAGGCCGACGATGTCACCCGGGAACGCCTCCTCCACGGTGGTGCGCTGCTGGCCGAACACCGCCTGCGCGTACTTCGTGGCGAACGGGCGGCCGGTGGCGGCGTGGGTGAGCACCATGCCGCGCTCGAACCGTCCCGAGCAGATCCGCACGAACGCCATGCGGTCGCGGTGGGCGCGGTCCATGCCGGCCTGCACCTTGAACACCAGGCCGGAGGTCGCGGCGTCGAGGGGGCGCGGGTTGCCGTCGGCGTCGTCACGCGGCTCCGGGGCGGGCGCGAGGTCGACCAGCGCGTCCAGTAGCCGCCGGACCCCGACGCCGGTGAGCGCCGCTCCGAAGAGGACCGGTGTGGCGGTACCGGCGAGGAAGTCCTTCTCCTCGAAGCCGGCTCCGATCTCGTGCAGCAGCGCGAGCTCGTCCTGCGCGGCCGGCCAGAACTCCGGCTCGGCCGCGGCGATCTCCGCCTCCGGCACGGCCTCGGCCTCGGCACGGGTGGCCCCGCCCGCGGTGCGCGAGTACCGCGTGAACTCCCCCGTCGCGACCTCGAGCAGCCCGCGCAGCTCACCCGCGATCCCGAGCGGCCAGGTGAGCGGCATCGGGCGCAGCCCGATCGTCTGCTCCACCTCGTCGAGCAGCTCGAGCGCCTCCCGGCCGGGCCGGTCCCACTTGTTGACGAACGTGAGCACCGGGATCCCGCGGGAGCGGCAGACGTCGAACAGCTTGAGCGTCTGCGGCTCGAGGCCCTTCGCGGCGTCGAGCAGCATCACCGCGGCGTCGACGGCGGCGAGCACCCGGTAGGTGTCCTCGGAGAAGTCGCCGTGGCCGGGCGTGTCGAGCAGGTTGATCACGCAGTCGCGGTAGGCGAACTGCAGCACCGCGGACGTGATGGAGATGCCGCGCTTGCGCTCCATCTCCATCCAGTCGGACGTGACGCCGCGCCGCCCCGACTTGCCGTGCACCGCGCCGGCCGTGTCGATCACCTCGGCGTAGAGCGCGAGCGCCTCGGTGAGGGTGGACTTGCCGGCGTCCGGGTGGCTGATCACGGCGAACGTGCGGCGCCTTCGCGCCTCGGCCGGCACCCGGACCGGCTCCGCAAGGACCTCTGACATGAGGCCTCCAGCCTACCGACCCCGGCCCGGGGAGGTGGTTCGCGACCCTCCGCCGCCGCAGCGGCTGTCGTCGATCAGGGGAGAAGGTCGTCGGTCGATCTTCGAGCCCCGCCTGGCCCGACGTTGGGGAGTGGCTTCCTGCTGAGCAGCACCGGAGTGGGGCCGACGACGAGGTGGGCCCGGCCGCCGGCGAGCACCGGCCGGGGGCGCCGCCCGTGGACATCGAGCGCATGCACCTCGGGGTGCGACCACTCGGGGGCGATCCGAGCCGGGGGCCCCGACTCGTCGAGCGGGTCGACAGGCCGGGTCCACGCCACGAGGACCGGAGCCGCCCGGGCACTCTCGATCCGGACGGCGGTGACGCCCGCCTCGTCGACCGGACGCACGTCGGTGGCGTCCGTCAGGAGCGCGGCCAGCAGGCGGTGCGCCCGGGCCCGCGGGCGAGGGGACCGGATGGCGCCGTCCTCGTGGTCCATCAGGGCGAGGGAGCCGAACATCAGGTCCATGATGTTGTGGCGGTCGGTGTGGTTCGCCACCTCGGGGGCCAGGTTCCAGCAGGCCAGCACGTCCACGCCGCACGCGAGGGCGAGCAGGGCCCGCTGCACGAGCTGCCGGTGGCCCAGGCGCTCGCGGAGCCCGGCGAGCTCTGCCGGCGCGTCGGCCAGGAACATGGCCAGCTCGGCGGGGAGGTCGTCGCGGCGCTCGTAGAGGAGGCGCACCGCTCGGCGGTCGGGCGTCTCGTCGACCAGCTGAGCGGCGAGCTCCTGCGTGCTCATGGCGATCGCCTGGTCGGCGGTGAGGACGTCCACGAACGTGCGCTCGAACTCGGCGGTCGCCAGGGGGAACTGGAGGAACGTCGGGCCGTTGTACTCGCCCACCACGACGGGCTTGACGTAGCCGTGGGCGAGCATGAAGCCGCGGGCGGTCTCGACGTGCTCCGGGATCGCCGCCGGGTCGTCGTAGAGGTGCAGGTCGAACAGGTCGAAGCTGTCCCGGCCGGCGGCGGCGAGCTGGTCGAAGAACGTCCGCTCCGGGCTGCCCGGCGGGCTGGACAGCACGTCGTACCCGCAGCCGCCGAGCACGACCGACGCGGCCGGGTCCGCCCGGCGCACCGCGGCGGCGAACAGCTCGAGCTGGTGGACGTACTCGGCCGCGGTGCCCGCCCAGAGCAGCCCGGTGTTGCTGGGCTCGTTGTTGCACTGCCAGTACCGGATCCGGCCGGAACACCGGGCCACCAGCGCGGTGACGAACGCGCTGTAGGCCTCGTCGTCGACCGCCGGGGAGGGCGGCTGGAAGTCGGTCGGCGTGCGGGTGGCCCACGGTGAGCTGGAGCAGACCGTGATCCAGGCGTCCTCGTCGCCGTCGAGCTGGGCGAGGATGTCGTCCACGATCCGCCAGTCGTACCGCCCGCGCGCCGGCTCGACCTGCGACCAGTAGACGTAGACGCGCACGAGCCGCGCCCCGAGCGTCCGCGCCGGGGTCATGAAGTCGTCCGGCGGGCCGAACAACCCGTGCGAGATGCCGCGGACGACGCCGAGACGGATCCGCCGCGGAGTCACACCGTCGGCGGTCATCGGACGGCGAGCCGTTCTACGGCGGCCTCGACGGCCCCGAGGGCGGCACCCAGACGCCGGGCGTACTGGTCGGCGTCGGGTACCGCGCCACCGGCGAGCAACGTCCGCACCTGCGGCAGGAAGATCCCGCGCACGGCGGCGACCGTGAGTGCCGCGGCGAGCGCGGGCGCCGGGGACCCGCCGTCGGCCATGGCCCCGGCGAGGCGCCCCTCCGCGATCTCCGCGAGCTCCCGGGCGCGGGCCTGCAACGCCCGCGACCCCGCGACGACCTGCCAGAACCGCGCGTACTCCTCGCGGATCCCGACCGGCAGGTCCTGCGCACGAGCCCGGGCCACCACCCAGTCGGCGACCGCGGCCACCGCCGAGCTCGCGGGCGTGCGCTGCTCGACCGCTCCGGTCAGCTCGGCGAGGGTGTCGTCGAAGCGGTCGAGCAGCAGGTCCTCCTTGTGCGGGAAGTGCGCGAAGACGGTCGGGCGGGCCACGTCCGCCGCCTCGGCGATCTCCGACACCGACACCTCGTCGAACCCGCGCTGCAGGAACAGCGCGGTGGCCACATCGGAGATCCGCTCACGCATCCGGGCCTTGTTCCGGTCCCGCCGAGTACTCACGGCGTTGACCATACCGAGTATGAGTTTGTACCTGGTAACCCGCTGAGGCCCTGTCAGCGCGTCGTGCGGCGCAGCAGGATCGGCGCCGCGAGCGCGACGGCCAGTGCCAGCGCGGCGCCCGTCCACGCGGCCAGCTGCATCCCCGCGGCGAACGCCTCGGTGGCTGCCCCGACCAGCTCCGCCCCGGCCGCCGCGGGAAGCCCGGCCGCGGCGTCGTACGCGCCGGCGAGCGTGTCCGCGGCCGCCGCAGCGTCGTGCGGCGCCAGGTGCGCGGTGGCCGGCAGGCCGTCGGTCATGACCCCGCGGTAGACCGCCACGCCGATGCTGCCGAGCAGCGCGATGCCGAGCGCGTTGCCCAGCTCGTTGCCGGTCTCGGAGATCGCGGAGGCCGCACCGGCCCGCTCGGCGGGCGCGGAACCGATGATCAGGTCGACGCTGAGGGTCGACGCCGGTGCGGCCCCGATCCCGAGCACCACCGTGCCCGCGATGACGAGCGCGAGATCGGGCTCCGCGCCGACCTGGGCGATGACGGCCAGCCCGACGGCGGCGACGGCGAGGCCGCCGCTCACCAGGCGCGGCGCCGGGAACCGGCGCACCAGCACCGGTGTCAGCAGCGATCCGGCGATGATCCCGGCCGTCGACGGGATCAGCCACAGGCCGGCAGCCAGCGGGCTCATGCCGATCACGAGCTGCAGGTACTGGGCGACGAACAGGAAGATCCCCGCCAGCGTCACGCCGATGAGCACGTTGACCAGCACCGAGGTGCTGAACGCGGCGGACCGGAACAGGCCGAGGTCGAGCAGCGGGTGGGCGATCCGCCGCTGCCGGCGGACGAACGCCGCACCGATCGCGACGCCTGCGACCAGCGCGAGCAGCGCGGTCTGGTCGGCACCACCCTCGGCGATCCGCTTGACGCCGTAGATCACGGCGAGCATGGCGAGCACGGACGTCGCCGCACCCGGGATGTCGAACCGGCCGGGTGCGGGGTCGCGCACCTCGGGCAGCAACCGCGGCCCCACCACCAGCAGCGCCGCCATCACCGGCAGGTTGAGCAGGAACACCGAGCCCCACCAGAAGTACTGCAGCAGGACGCCCGCGACGAGCGGGCCGATCACGGTGCCTGCCGAGAAGGTCGTGACCCACAGCCCGATCGCGAACGTGCGCTGCGCCGGGTCGTGGAACAGGCTCCGCAGCAGCGACAGCGTGGACGGCATCAGCGTGGCGCCTGCGATCCCGAGCAGCGCCCTGGCCAGGATCAGCAGCTCGGCGGTCGGCGCGAACGCGGCGAGCACGCTCGCCGCCCCGAACGCCGCGGCCCCGGCGAGCAGGAGCTTCCGGCGGCCGATGCGGTCGCCGAGCGTGCCCATCGTGACGAGCGAGCCTGCGATGAGGAACCCGTAGACATCGGTGATCCACAACAGTTGGGTGCCGCTCGGTTGCAGGGCCTCGCTCAGCGCAGGTGTCGCGAGGATGAGGACCACGAGGTCCATCGCGACGATCAGCGTGGGCAGCACGAGCGCGCCGAGCGCGACCCACTCGCGGCGCCCGGCACGAACCGGGTCGGGTGCAGTCATCGGTCCCCCTTTTTATTACGTCCCGGAACGTAACAGAACGCTAGGCTGAGGGCCATGCCCACCGGCCGCCCTCGGGACCCGCAGATCGACGCCACCGTGCTGGAGGCGACGCTCGCCGTGCTCGACGAGTCCGGGTACGGACGCCTCACCATCGAGGAGGTGGCGCGGCGCGCCGAGGCGACGAAGCCCGCGATCTACCGGCGCTGGCCCACCCGCCAGCACCTCGCCCTCGCAACGCTCGCGACGCGCCTCGGCGACTCCCCGGTCCCCGACACCGGCTGCACGCTCTGCGACCTCGGCGAGGGGATCGGGGTCTTCCTCGCCGCCTTCCGCCGGATCCGGCCGGGCGTGCTCGCCGCGCTGTTCGCGGACTGCGCCGCCGTCCCCGAGCTGCGCGACGCGTTCCTCGCCACCCTGTTCGACCCGCCGCGCGCCGCCGTCGGGGAGATGCTGGAACGCGCGGTGGCCCGCGGCGACCTGCGTGCCGACCTCGACCGCGGCCTCGTACTGGACATGCTGTCCTCGGTGGTGCACTACCGCGCGCTGTTCGGCCACGCCCCCACCACCGACCACGAGGTCGGGCAGGCGGTCGAGGCCCTCCTGTCCGGGATCGCCGTGGACTACCCCCGGCTCGTGGCCCACAGCCGCGCCCTCTCCGAGGCGCACCACGCCCACGCCTGACCGAGCGCAGCGGCGACGGAGCCACCGCAAGCGCTTGACAGCGCTTACCGCGAGCTGATGCGATCATCCGGTTCCTCACCTTTGCGGGTGAGGTGGTTCACGCGGTGGCATGCGCCACCCCGACGCGCAAGGAGGCGCGGTGGGCCCTGAGCGACGACGCAGCTCCATCACCAGCTCGATGCGAACGGCCGCGGAACGCCGGCGCCGTCCACCACCGCAGTTCCGAGCCGGCGCGGATGCACGACCGACACAGTCCCATTCGCCCGCGGTGAGACGAGGAACCCGATGACGGCATCGAGCAGTCCAGAGCGGAGCCAGACCACCCTTCCGAGCAAGTACCTCCCACCCGTCGACTTCCGGGACCTGCCGGAACCGGTGCGACTGCGGAAGGTGACCGGGGCGAGCGTCATCATCCTGGCCACCGCCATCGGGTCCGGGGAGATCATCCTCTGGCCCTACATCACCACCCAGGTCGGCTTCACCTTCATGTGGGCCGCGATCGTGGGGTTCGCGATCCAGTTCTTCCTCAACATGGAGATCGAGCGCTACACGCTCGCCACCGGGGAGACCGCGATCACCGGCTTCAGCCGGTTCTGGAAGCCGTGGTGGTGGCTGTTCGTCCTCTTCGCCCTCTTCCAGAACTTCTGGCCCGGGTGGGCCACCGGCGCCGCGACGGCCGCGACGTACGTGTTCGGGATGGGCGAGGACGCGCCGGTCGTCCCGATCACGATCGCGGCGCTGCTCGCCATCGGCATCACGCTCACCCTCTCGCCCGTCGTCTACCAGGCGGTCGAGAAGATCCAGGGCGTACTGGTGGCCCTGATCCTGCTCTTCGTCGTGATCGCGATCCCGTCCGCCACCACGGGCGAGGCCTGGGGCGCGCTCTTCACCAGCGGCGTCGGCTTCCCCGTCGGGCAGGAGGGGCTGGGCATCGCGCTGCTGCTCGGCGCCCTGGCCTTCGCCGGCGCGGGCGGCGCCAACAACCTCGTGCAGAGCAACTACATCCGGGACAAGGGGATGGGGATGGGCCTGCACATGCCCAAGATCGTCTCCCCCATCACCGGACACGAGGAGGCGAAGCCGTCACTCGGGTACATGTTCCCGACCGACGCCGAGAACATGCGGCGGTGGCGGGGCTGGTGGAAGGTGGCCAACTGGGAGCAGTTCATCACCTTCTTCCTCATCGGGGTGCTGACGCTCATCATCATGTCGGTCCTGGCCTACTCGACCCTGGGCGTCGGCCGGGTGACGGAGCAGGACCTCGCGTTCCTGCTGCTGGAAGGGCAGGTCCTGCAGGACACCGTGGCGCCGTGGTTCGGCGTCGCGTTCTGGATCGCCGCGGTCCTCACGCTCTTCACGACCAACCTCGGGATCCTCGACTACACCAGCCGGCTCATCGCCGACCAGTTCAAGATCCATGCGCTGAAGGACAACCAGACCTGGACCGAGAGCCGGATCTACGCCACGTCCGTCTGGTTCATGATCGTCCTGGGCTCGCTGATCCTCATCGCGGGCGTCGACCAGCCGTTCCTGCTCGTCCTGATCGCGTCCTCCATCGCAGGCGTCCAGATGTTCATCTACTCCGGCCTGCTGATCATGCTCAACCGGAAGGCGCTGCCGAAGGAGCTGAAGATCGGCGGGGTACGGCTGGCGGTGCTGGCCGTGTCGTTCCTGTTCTTCGGCTTCCTGTCGGTGCTGCTCGTCCTCGACCAGTTCTCGGGGTAGCCACGTGGTGAAGCAGCTGTGGCTGCGGCTCGTGGTCGCGTTGACGCTGTGGATCGTCATCGTCGGCCTGATGTGGGCGATCGGCCTCATCTAGCCGAGCCGATCACTCAGCGTCCGTTCAGTGACCCGGTCGCAGTGTGGGTGACGCCCACCCGCACTGCGACCGGAAGGCCCCATGGCGAGCCTGCAGGACCGCTTCGACCCCCGCCGCAACGGCTTCGACGCGCTGCGGCTGCTCTTCGCGCTGCTCGTGGCCGTCGACCACGGCGTGTCCGCCTACTCGGGCGAGCAGCTGGGGATCGGCCGGGCCGGGATCGGCGACTTCGCCCTCGACGGGTTCTTCGTCCTCAGCGGGTACCTGGTCACGCGCAGCTGGTTCGGGCTGGAGTCGTTCCCGCGCTTCGCGTGGCACCGGTTCCTGCGGATCATGCCCGGGTTCTGGGTGTGCCTCGTCGTGGTCGCCTTCGTCGTCGCGCCGCTCGCCGCCGCCCTGCAGGGCATGTCGCCGCTGCAGGCGTTCACCGGCACCCCGTCAGCCTGGGACTACGTGTTCCAGAACGCCGGGCTCCTGATCGTCCACTTCGACATCGCCGGGATCCTCGCCGACCTGCCGAAGGAGAACAGCTTCAACGGGGCCGTGTGGTCGCTGGCGTTCGAGGCGTTCTGCTACGTGATCGTCGGCGTGCTCGGCGCGCTCGGACTGCTGCGGCGCCGCCCGGCGCTCGTCCCGGTGGCCGCGGCCGTACTCCTCGCGCTCACGGCGATGCAGGAGGCCGGCCTGCCGGTCCTGCTGAACGACCGGATCATCCGCCTCGTGCTGATGTTCCTGCTGGGCGCCACCGCGTACCTGTACGCCGACCGGGTGCGGCTGCGCGGCGGCCTCGTGGCGGGCGCAGCGGGCCTGTTCCTCCTGAGCCTGGCCCTGTTCGACGACTACCGGGTGCTCGGTGCGGTGCCGTTCGCGTACCTCTGCCTGTGGGCCGGCACGGCCTTCGCGTGGCGGACGCGCACGGACCTGTCGTACGGCTTCTACATCTACCACTGGCCGCTGCAGCAGCTCCTCGTGCTGACCGCGCTCGGCACCGCCCCGATCGGGGTGTTCGTGGCCGTCTCGATCGCGCTCGCCCTGCTGCCGGCCGCCGCGTCCTGGTACCTGGTGGAACGACCCGCCCTCCGCCACAAGGACAGCCCGGTCCCCGACCGCCTCGCCGAGACCCTGGCCGCGGCGTTCGCCCCCGCCCCGGACCGGAGCCGCCTCCGGCGGTCGTGAGTGGATACGGGTGCCCTAGCACTCGTGTCCACTCACGGCTCGGGATCGGCTACCGGCCCGAGCCCGCGTCCACCCAGGCGCCCCCGCACCGCTCGATCTCCGGCAGCGCCGCCCTCGCCTCGGCGACGAGCTCCGAGACGAACACGAGCACGACGTCCGGCTCGGCCGCCACGAGGTCCTCGGGGGTGATGATCGGGATGTCGGTGCCGGGCATGCGCCGGTCCTGCTTGCCCGGGGAGGCGTCCGCGACGCCGCGCAGCAGGCCGGCGTCCAGGTCGGCGAGGCGCAGCAGCGACACGGCGCGCGAGGCCGCCGCGTACCCGTACACCCGGCGGCCGGCGGCCCGCTGCGCCACGAGCATCTCGCGCAGCGACCCGGCCGTGCGCTGCACCGAGTGCTGCAGGGCACCGACCTTGCCCGGCCGCAGCATGCCCGCGGCGAGCTCGGGCGCCACCACGGCGTCGACCGCGGCCGTGTCCACGGCAGGCGACTCGGACGTGCGGCCGGCGACGAGCGCCACCGTGCCGCCGTAGAGGGGGAACCGGCGGGCGGTGGTGACGGTGAACCCGGCCCGCCCGAGCATGCCGATCATGGCGGGCGTCGAGTAGTACGCGTAATGCCCCAGCCGCAGCGCGTTCCACTGCGTGCCGGAGACGATGGCGTGCAACGAGTGGAACTGCACGACGAGCCGGCCCCCCGGCCGCACCGCCGCCGTGCGCTCCCGCAGCGCCGCCTCCTGGTCGCGTTCGTGCATCACCCCGAAGCAGCCGTCGACCACCAGGTCGGCACCCTCCTGCCGGGGCACCGCGCTGAGACCGTGCCCGGCGAGCAGCTCCAGCCACGTGCCGCCGTGCGGGCTCGGGAACTCGGCGGCGGTGCCGCCGGACGGGAGGGCACCGGCCGCCACGAGCTCGCGTACGGCGTCGGACCGCTGGGTGGTGAGCGCCGCCGGCTCGGCGCCCACGACCTCCTCCGGTACGTCGGCGTCGTCGGCGAGCTGGGCGAGCCCGCAGCTCGCACACAGCCACATCCGCAACGGGAACAGCACGTCGGGACCGGGATCGTCGATCTTCGGGAAGAGCTCGGACGACGGCTGCGCGCCGAGGTCCAGGACGATGTCTCCGTCGGTGCGGTGACAGGAACGGCAGGCGGGGCTGGCGATCACCATCGGTCTCCCGGATCGGTCCGGTTCGCGAAAAGCACGGCGGTAAGGTCGGCCCGGAGGCCCGGGACGTCACCCAGGCACATCGAACCGTCACACGAGTACCGTCGGTGGAGGCACCATGCACGTCCGAGAGACCGGGATCGCCGGCCTCCTGGTGTTCGAGCCGTCGCCGCACCGCGACGAACGCGGATGGTTCAGCCGCACCTTCGACGCCGACGTGGCGCGAGACGCTGGCGTGGACCCGCACGCGTTCCTGCAGGACTCCCAGTCGCGCACGGTACGCGCCGGGCTCCGCGGTCTCCATGGCCGGGTCGGGCGTGGCGAGGCGAAGCTGGTGCGCTGTGCGCGGGGGGCCATCCTCGACGTCGTGGTGGACGCGCGACCCGGCTCGCCGACCATGGGACGCGTCGAGTCGTTCCGCCTCGACGACGAGAACATGACGAGCATCTACATCCCGCGCGGGTGCCTGCACGGCTTCCAGGCGATCACCGAGGCCGACACCTGCTACCGGATCGACGCCCCGCACGACCCCGCCGAGGACGTCACCGTCCGCTATGACGACCCGGACCTCGCGGTCGACTGGCCGCTGCCGGTCTCGGTGATGAGCGAGAAGGACAGGGCCGGGCGGTCGTGGGCGGAGCTCACCCGGCTGCTGGGCGAACCGGCCGGACGCTGAGGGCGGCTCGCACACCAACCGTGGTGCCGGCACACCAACTGCAGTTCGTGTGTGAGCGCCGGAGTTGGTGTGCCGAGCCGGGTGTCAACCGTCGCCGATGCGGATGATCGCGGTCGCCTGCACGGCCACGCCGACGACGAGGACTCCGATCGCGGCGGCGTAGCCGGCGGTCAGGTCGATGAGCAGCCCCATCACGAACGGGCCGATGCCGGCCACGGTGTAGCCGACGCCGAGCGCCATCCCGCTGGTGGCGGCGCTGGCCGCGGCGTCCGGGGTGCGCCAGGCAACCACGGCGAGGCCCAGCGGGAACCCGGCGCCGGACCCGATGCCGACGAGCACGGCCCACCCCCACGGCCCCACGACCGGCGCCACGGGCGCGAGCAACAGGCCGAGCGTGCCGACCGCCGTGCTGGCGAGCGCCATGCACGACCAGAACCGCCAGCGCCCGCTGCGCTCGGCCAGCGCGGGGATCACGAGGGCGCCCGGCACCTGCGCCGCGGCCCACACCGCGAGCACGATCCCCGCGTCGCGCGGGCTCCACCCCCGGCTCGTGAGGTAGGGCGCGAGCCACGTCATCCAGCCGTACACGAGCAGCGAGGCCGCCGACTGGTGGGCGGCCGCGAGCCGGGCGAAGCGGTCGCGCCACGGCAGGCCGGCCCGCGCGGTCGGCGCGGGCCGCTCCACCCGGCGCGCCACCGGGACCCACGCCGCGACCGCGAGCACCGCCGGCACCGCCCACACGGCCAGCGCGAGCGACCACCCGCCCACGCCGACCGCCAGCGGTACCGCCACCGCGCTCGCCACCGTCGCGGGGATCATCATCGCGACGACGTACGCGCCGGTGACGGCCCCGGCCCGGTCGGCCAGGTGCTGCTTCACCACGCCGGTGAGCAGCACACCGGCCACCCCGATGCCGAAGCCCGCCAGGAGGCCGCCCGCCACCAGGGGCACGGCCGCGGGGACGCCCCGCACGAGGCTGCCCAACGCGACCAGCCCGACCGCCCCGACGAGCGCGCGCTCCGGCCCCCCGCG
This sequence comes from Pseudonocardia wallangbongensis, assembly GCF_054486945.1. Classification (NCBI taxonomy): domain Bacteria; kingdom Bacillati; phylum Actinomycetota; class Actinomycetes; order Pseudonocardiales; family Pseudonocardiaceae; genus Pseudonocardia; species Pseudonocardia wallangbongensis. The sequence goes on along the minus strand of NZ_JBRERS010000003.1, from coordinate 267,983 downwards.
GCGGGCGGCGGCCGGACCGGCGAGCGAGCCGACCGCCATCATCAGCACGGCCCCGGTCTGCACGAACCCCGCGGCGCCTGCCGAGAAGCCGAGGTCGGCGCGGACGGCCTCGATGAGCGGCGGGTACCCGGCGAGTGCGGTGCGCAGGTTCAACGCCAGTGCCAGCAGCCCGGCGAGCACCACTCCCGGCCGAACCCGTACAGAGGTGTAGGCTGCATTCACCCGTTACACGATAGAGGAGGCTCGTAAGGGGTGCAACTCCTACTAGACGATTACCGGGTCGGTGCGGCGGTGGCCACCGACCTCGTCAACAGCGCGCCCGAGGTCATGGCGCGCACCGGCGACCTGCTCCCCGACGCCGCCGCCCTCGCCCGCTTCCTCGCCGACCGCGACCTGCTCCCGGCCGCCGAACCCACGGCCGCCGACGTGACCGCCGTGCACGCCCTGCGGCGGACGCTACGCGCTCTGCTCGAGAAACCCGACCCCGAACGGCTCGCCGCGCTCACCGCCGCCACCGGCGGGCTGGATCTGACCCGGGACGCCGCCGGCCGCTGGGAGTGGCAGGTCCGCGCCCGGCCCGGCGCAGCGGTCGCGGAGGAGCTCGCGCTCCTCACCGGCACCGCCCTGCTGTCCGCGCTCCGCGCACTCGGGCCGGACCGGTTCCGCCACTGCGCCTCGCCCACCTGCGACGGCATGTTCGTCGACACCAGCAGGGCGGGCCGGCGCCGCTACTGCGTCCCCGAGGTCTGCGGCAACCGGGTCAACGTGGCCAACCACCGCGCCCGCCGCCGCGCCGCCGGCTGACGCAGTACGGGCGTGCCGTTCGTTCGGTGGTCAGGTGGGTACGGGGGCCGCCAGCGGGTCCAGCGCCGGCGGGCGGGGCGACCGGGCAACAGGAAGTGCGTCGACCTGATCGGCAGCGTCAGCATCGACTATGACGCGGAACACCTACTCGCCGAGCCGCTTCCGACCCCTGGCGCGTACGTCCTCTGCTGGGATGCCGTCCGGGTTGCTTCCCGCCTGCAGGATCGCGGCCGCCCTGTCCAGCATGCGTCGATGCGCTGCGACGCCCTGACGTTGGGTCAGCCACGCGATGCGGTGGTAGTTGCGCAGCACATCCAGCACCCTGGTCAGGTCCATGGTCTGCGCAGCCTCGTCGATCGCCTCGCGGTACGCCCGCTCGAACTCGGCGCGCTCCTCGTCGATCAGGGCATCACGGATCGCGGCCGGGGTGGTCTCGGGTGGGAGGTCCGGGACCGGCGACGCGTCGAACGGGTTGACGGCGGTCACGTCCATCAGCGTATCGGCCGCGACACCGCTCGCACCGAATCTGCGCCGAGCGTTCTGCGGAACGCGAACCCACCGCGTGCGCCGGCGCCCGCCTGTGAACGGGCGCTGAGGCGACGACAGCACCATACGAGCTCGGCGTAGGACGAGCGCGATCTCCGGCGCCGACATGCCGACCGAGCCTTCGCCCCCTCTGGGAGATGATCTACTGCCGGGCATGCCGTTGCTGCTGTTGGACCTCGACAACACCCTGGTCGACCGCGATGCGGCCTTCCGCGACGCCGTCGCCGCCTTCCTCGCTGAGCAGGGCCTGCCCGCCACCGACCTCACCTGGGTGATGACGGTCGACGCCAGCGGCTACACCGTCCGTCACGAGGTCGTCGCCGCTCTGACCGAGCGATACGGGGACGTTGCGCCGGCCACCGTCATCCGCGCCCTACTCGACAACGGCGCCGCCGACCGCGTCGTCCTTGCGCACTCCTCCCGCGAAATGCTGGGCAGAGCACAGGCGGACGGCTGGATCCCCGTGATCGTCACCAACGGCCGCACCGCCCAGCAAGAAGCAAAGATCCGCAACACCGGACTCGACCGGCTCGTCCAGGGCTGGGTCATCTCCGAAGACGTCGGCCACAAGAAGCCGGAGCCGGAGATGTTCCAGGCGGCAGCGGAAGCCGTCGGCGTCCCCCTCTCGGGCGCCTGGGTCATCGGCGACTCACTGCACGCCGACATCGCGGGCGCCGATGCGCTCGGTCTCCGAAGCGTGTGGGTGACGGACGGCCGGCCCTGGACCCAGGACTCCTACCAGCCCACCCATGTCGCCGAGAATGTTGCCTCTGCGATCCAGCACGTCATCAGCACCTGCCATCAGCCCGTCGGTAGATCGTGATCATGTTGCGGGTCAACGGGATCGGCCGGCTGTTGCCGGCTCACCGCCACCCGGCGCCGGAACGATTCGTCCCGCGTGGCGCACCCACCGGCATGATCCGAACTATCGGGTGTCCATCGCTGCGGCCACGACGATGAGCACCCGATACCGCGGATCACGGGCGTGGAGATCGCCGGTACCGGTTGCCCATGGCGGCCGCCACAGCAATGGGCAACCGAAACGGCGGATCATGCGCACCGCCGCCCAAGCGAACCCACCGGCCCCGAGGGGGGGAACCCGGCTCACGCCGGCGTGAACAGCTCCGGGAGCGCGGCTTCCGCCGCCGCGCGCAGGGCCGGGACCGACTCCTCGGGCACCGAGCGGTGGGGCCAGCGCACCCTCGTGCCGATCCGGGCCCAGCCGCCGACCGCGGCGAGGGTCTTGTCCAGGGCCGGGTCGCAGTAGCCGGCGCGGGCGAGCGGGGCGATGTGCGCGTCCAGGAAGCCGCGCAGCCGTTCCTCGAACGCCAGCGCGGCGGGCAGGTCGCTCGTGATCTGCGTGTACCAGCGGGCCGCGCCTGCGGGGTTCAGGCAGGCCACGTTCGAGTAGGCGCCCGCGGCGCCCCGTGCGTGTCCCGACGCCAGGGTGTGCCCGGCCACGAACACCGCGAGCCGCCCGCCCACCGCGTCCGCCATCCGCGCGTACCAGGCGTCGTCGCCGCCGGGCACCTTGACCCCGATCAGCGCCGGTACCTCGGCGGCCAGCTTCCCGAACAGCTCCGGCGAGACCTGCGTCTTCGCGTACGGCGGGTTGTAGAGCACGAGCGGCACCCCGGCCGCCACGGACGCCATCCGCTCGACGGCGGCGAGCACCTCGTCGGGCCCCAGCGGCAGCCAGTCGGGCAGCACCACCTGGATCGCGCCGGGCCGCAGCGCGGCGGCGCGGGCGATCCGGTCCAGCGACAGCTGTCCGCCGGGATGGCTCGCCCCGAGCTGGAACGGCATGCCCGCCGCGGTGCAGCGCTCCGCCACGAGCGCGTGCAGCCGGTCGTACTCGGCCTCGGTGAGCGTGTGGAACTCCCCCGCGGTGCCGCCCGTGTAGACGCCGTGCACGCCGGCGGCGAGCACGTGGTCGAGCGCGGCGGCGAGCCGGTCGACGTCGATGCTCTCGTCGGGCCGGATCGGCAGCAGTGCGGTGGCCCAGACGCCGCGCAACGCGGCTGCGGTCAGCGGTTCCACGCATTCTCCTTCACCGGTGTGCACGCAGGACCAAGCAATCGTGCGCTCGCGGCCGCCCCGCCCGTCCCGTTCTGTCCGACGATGGCAGGGACGACGAGGTCCGAGGGGGCGCCGTGGGTTCGATGGAGGGCAAGGCCGGGTTGGTCACCGGGGCAGCGAGCGGGATCGGGCGGGCAAGCGCCGTCCGGGCGGGCCAGGAGGGCGCCCGGGTGGCCGTCTCCGATCTGGAGTCGGCCCGCGAGGGGGGCGAGGAGACCGTCCGGCTGGTGAAGGAGGCCGGCGGTGAGGCCTTCTTCCAGGTCTGCGACGTCTCGCGTCCGGAGGATCACGACGCGCTCGTCGCCGCCGTCGTCGCGCGGTACGGCCGGCTCGACTTCGCGCACAACAACGCCGGTATCGGCGGGGGCGGCAAGCTCCTCGCCGACATCGAGGACGAGGACTTCGACCGCGTCATCGCGGTGAACCTGCGCGGCGTCTTCCTCGGGATGAAGCGCCAGATCCGCCAGATGCTGACCAGCGGCGGCGGGTCGATCGTCAACACGGCCTCGAACGCGGGCCTGCGCGGGGTGAAGCGGCTGTCGCCGTACACGGCGGCGAAGCACGGGCTCGTCGGGCTGACGAAGAACGCTGCCGTCGAGTACGCCGAGGACCTCATCCGGGTCAACGCCGTCGCCCCCGGCACGATCATGACCGGCTTCGCGCGCGGGTCCACCCCGGAGCGGCTCAAGGAGATCATGAAGCCGCAGGCGCTGCAGCGGATCGGTGAGGCCGAGGAGGTCGCGGCGGCGGTGGTGTGGCTCCTGTCGGACGATGCGAGCTTCGTGACGGGCGTGACGCTGCCCGTGGATGCGGGATCCGTCGCAGGCTGGTAGCGGCGGCGCCGGCACGTCAGCCCGCGTCCGACGCCGGGGTGCGCAGCAAGGCCGCGCGCACCCGGATGTCGTCGAAGTGCTGCTGCATCGCCGCGATGCTCTCGGCGGCGTCGCCGGTCTGCAGGGCGCGGATGATCTGCAGGTGCACGGCGCCGCGCCCGCCCTCGGGCACGGGGATGGAGTCGCCGAGGCGGGTGAACAGCTCCCAGAACACCTCGATGAGGTTGTCGACGAGCGGGTTGCCCAGCGCGCGGTAGAGCAGCAGGTGGAACCGCTTGTCCACCTCGGTGATCGGCATCCCGCGGCCCTCGAGCGCGGTCATCTCGTCGGCGAGCCGGGCGCACTCGGCCAGCTCGACCTGCGGGTTCAGCCGCGCGACGGCCGGCATCAGGCCGACCTCCATCGCCTCGCGCGCCGTGAGGATCTCCTCCAGCCCCGTACCGACGGCAGCCAGGCCGTAGGGCAGCTGCTCGATCAGCGGGCGGAAGGAGAACGCCGAGACGAACAGGCCGTTGCCGGGCCGGGCCTCGATGACGCCCAGGGTCTGCAGGCTCCGGGTCGCCTCCCGCAGGGACAGCCGGCTCACGCCGAGCCGCTCCGCGAGCGCGGCCTCGGGCGGCAGCCGGTCACCCGGCCCGAGCCCGGCCTCGGTGATGAAGTCCCGCAGCCGGGCCTGGGCCTCGAGGTAGATGGGCGACCTAGCCATCGGCAGCCTCCTGAGCGGTGCGCACCGCGACGGCGAGGTCGTCCACCGCGGCCCGGGCGGCGGCGTCCAGGCGCCCGTACGGCGAGCGGCCCGGCCCCGCGTCCGGTCCGAGCTCGTTCATCAGCGCCTTCAGGAACCCGATCCCGCCGTGCGCGTTCGCCGCCCCGGCGACCTCGCGGAACGGCGCGTGCAGCCGGTAGGCGCCGGCCGCGTCGCCGCGGTGGAACGCCGCCGCGACGGCGTGCGCGAGTGGGGCCATGCCGTTGTACAGGGTGCCGATCACGCGGTCGGCGCCGCAGGCCAGGGCCGCGGGCAGCAGCTCGTCGCGACCGAAGTAGGCGTCGAGCCCGGGTGCGGCCGCGCGGGTGCGGTCGAACTCCAGCAGGTCGCCGTCGGTGAACTTCACGGCGGCGGTCGTCGGGGCCGCCGCGGCGAGCGCCCCGACGACCTCGGACGGCCGGTAGCGCGACCCGGTCATGCTCGGGATGTGGTAGAAGCCGAACGGCGTGCCCGGCGCGGCCGCGGCGATCCCGGCCAGGTGTCCCACGAGCGCGTCGATGCTCGGCGCGTCGCCGTAGTACGGGCCGACGGCCGCCACGAGGTCGGCCCCGCACGACTCCGCGTGCGCAGCCAGCTGCTGGGCCTGCGCCAGGTCGGTGTGCCCGACGTGCACGCCCAGACCCATGCCGGTGGGCCGGGCGTCCTGCCACGCCTCGACCAGCGACTGCCGCTCGGCCGCGTCCATGGCGGTGAACTCGCCCGTCGTGCCGCCGACGAACACCCCCGCCACGCCCGCCGCGTGCAGGTGTGCGGCCTGCGCCGCGACGACGTCGAGGGCGAGCTTCCCGTCCGCCGTGAACGGCGTCGGCGTGGCGGCCCAGATCTCGAGCATGCAGGAAATCCCCTCTAACCCTTTGTGGCGCCGTCGGTCAGGCCGGCGACGATGTAACGCTGGAGCAGCACGAACAGCACGATCACGGGCACGGCCACGACGGCGGACACGGCCATGAGCTCGTTCCACCGGGTGCCGAACGCGTTGGTGAGCTTCGCGATCACCACGCTGACCGGCTGCAGCTCGTCGCCGGTCGCGAGCGCGAGCCCGAACACGAACTCGCCCCACGCTCCGAGGAAGCTGACGACCGCCATCGTGATCACGCCGGGGATGCTGACCGGCAGGGCCACGCGGACGAACGCGCCGAACGTCGTGCAGCCGTCCACGCGCGCCGCCTCGAGGACCTCGCCGGGCACCGACAGGAAGTAGGGCCGCATGATCGTGATGGCCAGGGGGATCGAGAGCGAGCAGTTCGCGATGATCAGGCCGGCGTAGGTGTTGACCAGGCCCACCCGCCCGAACAGCACGAACATCGGCAGCGCGAGGTTGACGGCCGGGATCATCTGCACGGCGAGGAACAGCAGCAGCGCGGGTGTGACCCACCGGATGCGCAGGCGGGCGAGCGCGTAGGCCGCCGGGACGGCCACGACGAGCGTGAGGATCGTGGTCCCGGTCGCGATGACGAACGTGTTGAGCAGGCCGCGGGCGATGTCCGGGTCGCCGAAGACGGCGCTCTGGTACGCGGCGAGCGTCGGGGGCACCGGCACGAGCGCGGGTGGCCGCGCGAAGACGTCGGCCTGCGCCTTGAACGACGTGTTGAGCATCCAGTAGACGGGGATCAGGTAGACCGCCGTCACGGCGACGGCGATGACGAGCCGGATCCGCTCGCGCGTCATGCCGCCTCCTCCTTGCGCAGCGACCGGAAGTAGAAGACCGACAGCACCAGCGGCACCAGGAGCATGACGGTGGTGGCCACGGCGGCCGTGTCGTAGCGGCGGAACTCGAACGCCTCCTGGAAGGCGTAGAGCGGCAGGGTGAGCGTGGCGCCGCCCGGGCCGCCCCTGGTCATGAGGTAGATGGTGTCGAACGTCTTGAAGGCGAAGATGAAGATCAGCAGCATCACCGTGATGCTGACCGGCCGCAGCGCCGGCAGCGTGACGTGCCGGAACTGCTGCCACGCCGACGCGCCGTCGATGCGGGCCGCCTCGTAGAGCGTCGCCGGCACCCCCTGCAGGCCCGCGACCATGAGGATCATCGCGAACGGCGCGAAGCTCCACGCGGTGGCCGCGATCACCGACACGAGGGCGGGACCCGGCTGGCCCAGCCAGAAGAAGTCGCCGTCGATGAGCCCGAGCCCGCGCAGCACCGCGTTGAGCAGCCCGTAGGAGCCGTCGAGCAGCCAGCGCCAGACGTTCGCGCCCACCACCGTCGGCAGGATCCAGGCCAGCATCAGGAGCGCCCGCATCACGTTGCGGCCGGCGAACCGGCGGACGAACAGCAGCGCGAGGGCGAGGCCGCCGACGTAGGTCAGTGCGACCGTGCCGACGGTGTAGACCAGCGACAGCCACAGGGCCTGCCAGAACTCGGGCCGGCCGAACTGGTCGGCGAAGTTGGCGAACCCCACCCACTCCGCCCCGCCCCGGATGACCTCCTTGAGCCCGACGTCCTGGAAGGCCTGCAGCACGCTGTAGACCAGCGGGTACACCACGGTGACGGCGACGAAAAGCACCGCGGGCAGCAGGAACAGCTGGTCGGCCCGGTTGCCCGAACGCCGGCGCGGCCGGTGGGCCGGCGCGGGCGTGCGGGCGCGCTCCAGAACCGCGGTCATGAGGTCGCGAGTGCCTCGTCGATCGTGGCCTGGGCGGTGCGCGCGGCGTCCGGCACGGGGGTACCGCTGATCACCTGCTGGAGCGCGGCCTGCAGCGCCGTCAGGACCTCCGTGTTGTGCGCCGCGAGCGCGGCGTCGGGCGCCCACGCCTGCTGGAGCTGCTGGGCGAAGACCGCGCGCACCGGGTCCTCCGCCGTGCCCGGCACGTCGCCCCGGGCCGGCAGCTTGTTCCGCTCCGGCAGGTAGGTCTGCAGCTCGTCGGGCCGCTGCATGAACGTGATGAGGTCCCAGGCCCGGTCGACGTCGTCGCTGGTGGCGCCGATCGTCAGGTTCTCCGCCGACAGCACCGTCTGGCCGCTGGCCTCCGACGGCAGCACGGCGACGCTCCACTGCAGGTCGGGGTTCTCCTCGCGCAGGATGCTCACGTAGGTCGCCGAGTTGATCATCATCGCGGCCTGGCCGGTGGCGAACTGGTTCTTCGCGTCCTCCTCGTTCCAGGTGAGGAAGCCCTCGGACAGCGCGCCGCTGCCCACCATCCGCTGGAACGACTCGAGCGCGGCGTGCCCACCGGGGCTGTCGATCTCGGTCGGCTGCGCGCCGGCCGCGAGCATCCGGATCTCGAGGCCGGTGGCACCCTCGGCGCCCTCGACCCCGCTGACGGCGAGCCCGGCCCGCCCGTCTGCGGACAGCGCTGCGGCCGTGGACTCCATCTCGGACCAGGTCGTCGGGGCCTGCGGCACCATCGCCGTGTTGTAGTACACCGCGTAGGCGTCGGCCAGGTGCGGGATCCCGTACGTCTGGCCGTCCACCTGCGTGGAACTCCAACCCGTCGGGAAGTAGGCGTCCTGCTGCCCCCAGGCCTCCACCTGGGCGGACAGGTCCTGGATCACCCCGGCGTCCGCCATCGCGGCCGTGTCGAACGCGCTGATCAGCGCGACGTCCGGGCCGTCACCCGCCGCCGCGGCCTGGGTCAGCGTGCGGTTGAAGTCGTCGTAGGGGATGAAGCGGATGTCGACGTCGTTGCCGCTCTGCTGCTCGTAGCGCGCCACGAGGTCGTAGAACGGCTTGCCGGTCGGCATCGACTCGTCGCCGTAGAACTGCCAGACCGACAACGGCTCGGTCGCCGCACCCTCACCGCTCTCGCCACCACCTGCGCACCCTGCCGCCGCGAGGACGGCGGCGGCCATCACGACGCCCGCTCTCAGGACTGCCCGCATGTCCGACCTCCTTGTCCGAGTCCGAGCGGGAAAATAGGTTAGATATCTGAACTCTGTCAAACCCGCCGCAGGCGAGCGTCGCCGGTCGATCCGACCGCGAACCTCCGCCCTTGATCGGCCGGATCGGGACATCAGCTGCACCGGCGCCGCTCATGTCCCTACTCTGCCGATCACCCGCCTCGTGGCCGGCCAGCGCCTCCGTGCGACGCTGCCGCCGACATGACTCGGACCCGGGCCCATCAGTGCACTCCTACTGGAAGACTCGCCGGGATGGAGCCCGACGCCCCCGACCCGGACCGCACCCGCGCCTTCGGCGAGCAGCTGCTGGGCGTGCTCACCGGCGGCATGCTCACGATGCTGATCGGCATCGGGTACCGCACCGGCCTGTTCGAGGCCGCGACCCGCGGGCCCGCCACCAGCGACGAGCTGGCCGAGCGGGCCGGGTTGCACGAGCGTTACGTGCGGGAATGGCTGGGCGCGATGGTGACCGGCGGGATCATGGAGTACGACCCGGCCGACGGCAGGCACCGCCTTCCCGAGGCGCACGCCGCCCTCCTGACCGGCGCCACGTCGCGCAACATCGGCCCGATCGCGAGCAGCCTGCGCACCCTCGGGACCGTCCTGCCACAGGTCGAACGGTGCTTCACCGAGGGAGGCGGCGTGCCGATCGCGGAGTACGCGGCGGTCTCGGCCGGCGGGCTCGGCGAGACGTGGCGCCACGTTTACGACGAGCACCTCGTCGACGGCTTCCTCGGGCGCGTACCCGGCCTCGCCGAGCGGCTGCGGGCCGGCGCCCGCGTCCTCGACCTCGGCTGCGGTACCGGCCACGCCGTCAACGTGATGGCGCGGGAGTTCCCGGACTCGACGTTCGACGGCATCGACATCGCCACCCCGGCGATCGACGACGCGGAGGCGGAGCGCGCGGCGATGGGGCTGCCCAACGCCGCCTTCGCCGTCGGCGACGCCGCCGGGCTCGCCCCGGACCGGCCCTACGACGTGATCACGGCGTTCGACGCCATCCACGACCAGGCCGCGCCGGAGGTCGTGCTGGGCAGGGTGCGCGACGCCCTCGCCCCCGGCGGCGTGTTCGTGATGATCGACACGAACTTCGCCACCCGGCTCGAGGACAACGCCGACAACCCCTACGCCCCGCTGTCGTACGGCATCAGCCTGCTGTTCTGCGTGCCCACCTCGATCGCGACCGGCGGCAGCGGGCTCGGCGCGATGTGGGGGCGGGAACGAGCGCGCGCGATGCTCGCCGACGCCGGGTTCACCGACGTCCGGGCGCTCGACACCCCGCGCCCCCAGAACATCATGTACGTCTGCCGGACGGAGGCATCGTGAGCAGCGAGGCACAGGTCGTCGAACGCACCACCGGTCGTGCCGGCGAGCTGGTGCTGCGCCGGGCCGGGGACCACCACGAGATCATCGCGAACGGCGTCTTCCTCATGGACACCCGCGGCGGCAGCTCCGAGCGGCTGCTCGTCACCGCCACCGCCGACCGGATGCCGCCGCCGGGGCGGATGCTCATCGGCGGGCTCGGCGTCGGGTTCTCGCTGGCCGCCGCGCTCGTGCACCCCGCGGTGACGGCGGTCGAGGTGGTGGAGCGCGAGGGCGCCGTGATCCGCTGGAACCGCGGCCCCCTCGCGCCGCTGCACGGCGACGCCCTCGCCGACCCGCGCGTGGCCGTGCACGAGGCGGACGTCGCCGACCTGATCGCGGCGGCCGCCCCCGGATCGTTCGACGCGATCTGCCTCGACACGGACAACGGACCGGACTGGCTCGTCAGCCCGGCCAACGCGCGGCTCTACACCGACTCCGGTCTGTCGGCCGCGGCCCGCGCGCTCTCCCCCGGCGGGATCGTCGCGGTGTGGAGCGCCGCCCCCTCCCCCGCCCTCGTCGCGCGGATGGGAGGGCTCTTCAGCGACGTCACGACCCTCGAGGTGCCGGTGCAGCGCGGCGCCCCCGACGTGGTGACGCTCGGCATCGGCCCCCGCCCGGGGGCCTGACCGCGCGGCCCGACACGACTTCGCACACCGGGTGGGCGCTTCGCATACGGCGGGCCCTGTGCGAAGACCTGGCTGGGTGTGCGGAGTCGGCGGTCGGGCGGATGCGGCGCGCGTCCGCCCGGGGCGAACCGCGGTTGTGCACCCCGGCCCCCCTCGGCACGCTGATCAGGTGCGCGAGTTCCGGTTCTCCTTCAACGTCTTCGGGTTCCCGACGCGCGAGGCCTTGCAGGAGCGCTGCCGCCGCGCCGAGCGCGCGGGCTTCCACACGGTCTTCGCCCCCGACCACCTGGGCGCCCCCGCCCCGTTCCCGGTGCTGCAGGCCGCGGCCGACGCCACCGAGCACCTGCGGGTCGGCACGCTCGTGCTGAGCGCGCCGTTCTGGAACCCCGCCCTGCTCGCCCGGGATGCGGCGACGCTCGACGTCCTGTCCGGCGGGCGCCTGGAGCTGGGGTTGGGCGCCGGGCACATGAAGCACGAGTTCGACACGGCCGGCATCCCGTGGGAGCCCTTCGGGGCACGGGCCCGCCGGCTGGAGGAGACGATCACGCAGCTGCGCCGGTTCTTCACCACCGACCTGGCGGCGCTGCCCGGCGGGCACTCCCCGGTCCCGGTGCAGCGCACGGGCTTCGGCGGCTCCGGCCCGCCGCTCATCGTCGGCGGCACCGGCGACCGGGTGCTGTCGGTCGCGGCGCGGTACGCCGACATCATCGGCGTCGCGGGCGTCTACCAGATCCCGGGCCGGCCACCGGGGACGTTCCGCCTCGGCACCGCCGCCGAGGCCGACGAGCGGGTGCGGTTCACGCGGGAGCTGGCGGGCGCCCGCGCGGACGACGTCGAGTGGAACATGCTCGCCCAGATGGTCGTGCCCACCGACGACCGGCGGGCCGCCGCGGAGGACCTCGTGAGCCGGTTCGGCGAGATGACCGTCGAGGAGGTTCTGGAGACGCCGTTCCTGCTGATCGGCACGCACGCGCAGATCGCCGAGCAGCTGCGGGCGTCTCGCGAGCGCTACGGCTTCTCCTACATCACCGTGCACGAGCCGTACTACGAGGCGTTCGAGCCGGTGGTGGAGCTGATGCGCGGCTGACGGACCCGGTAACGTCGTCTCGCTCGTTGACGGGGGCCGACTCCCGCAGATACTATGTCCACGCAAGAGACAAGGTTTTGGCATGGCGGAGCGCTACCTCGGCGTCCTCGGTGTCGCCGAGGCGTTCGGGGTGAGCCGGCACGCGGTGCACAAGTGGCGCTCCCGGTACCCGAGCGACTCCGCCCACCCCTTCCCGGAACCCGACGTCGAGATCGACGGCGCCCCCGGCTGGCTCGCGGCGAGATTGGACGAGATCGTGCAGTGGCGTGAGACCCTCCCCGGTCGCGGCACCGGCGGCGGCCGCCCGTCCGCCGCCCGCCAGACGTACCTCAGCGAGGCACTGACCAGGGGCCTGAGCCGGGACGAGGCGAACCGCCTCCTGGCGGCCATGGTCGAGGAGTTCCCCGAGATGACCGAGCCCCAGGCCTGCGAGTTCCTCGTCGAGAAGTGGCGCGGCCTGGACGAGGTGGACGAGATCCTGCGGCGTTACGGCCAGAACCCCTAGCGGAGGCCGGTCTCGCGGGCATGATCATTGCTTCGGCGCGAGAACGGGCGAATTCGACACGCGAACGCGCCGAATCGTCGATCGGGCGCGAACCCGCCACGCCGCCCGCGGCCGTGGCGGCGCGGACGGTCGAGCTACCAGCACAGGCCGTCGCCGCGCTCGCCACGGGCCTCGGCCACCCCCGGGCACCGAGTGGCCCGGTCGAGCCCTTCACCCGGTCGGCATCGACGCGCTGACGAGCCTTCGCGGCTCGGTCACCGGCCGCGAGCGCGTCGGTCGGGCGTGCCGGCCACCGGCGTCGACGACGGGCGCACCACCAGGTCCGGGCGTAGCAGGCGTTTCTGCGCCGGTGCGCCAGATCGGTTCCGGACCCGCTCGACCAGCAGGTCCACGGCCGAGGCGCCCACCTCGTAGGCGGGCAGCCGCACGCTGGTGAGCGGCGGGGTGAGGAAACCCGAGAACGGGAAGTCGCCGTAGCCGAGCACCAGCATGTCGTCGGGCACCCGCAGCCCGCGCTCGGCGAGCGCGCGGTACAGGCCGAGCGCGAAGTAGTCGTTGCCCACCACCACGGCGTCGGGGCGGTCGGCGCGGTCGACGATCTCCTGCGCCACCACGTACGACTCCTCCGGCTGCCAGGGCAGCGCCGCCGACTCGTGGCGCCGCGTCGGCACCGAGCGCACCGCGTCCTCGGCCACCGGCAGCCCGGCCTCGGCCATGGCCCGCCGGAAGCCCGCGACACGGCCGGCGATCGTGGTGATCGGCAGGTCCTCCTCGAGCATCCAGATCCGCCGGGCGCCGGTCGCGATGGCGTGCGCCGTGGCGTCGTAGGCGCCCTGCTCGTAGTCGATGCCGACGAAGTCGTGCGCGCCCCCGGGCAGGTCGCGGTTGACGAGGACGAGCGGGATGCCCGCCGTGCCGAGCCGCTGCCAGGGGTCGGCGCCACCCTGCACCGGCACCGCGAGCACACCGTCGACCGCGGCCCGCAGCAACGACTCGACCGCGCCGCGCTCGATGTCCTCCGACTCGTCCGTGACGAGCAGCAGCACCGAGTACCCGTGCTTGCGCCCCTGCACCTCCACGCCGTGGATGAGCTGGGCGTAGAACGGGTTGGACGGGGTGGTGATCACCAGGCCGAGCGTCATCCCCGAGCCCAGCACGAGCGAGCGCGCGAGCGTGTTCGGGACGTAGCCGATCCGCTGCGCCTCCGCCTCCACCAGCCGCCGGGTCCGGGCGCTGATGTCGGACTTGCCGGCCAGCGCCCGCGACACGGTGTTGACCGACAGGCCGAGGGCCTCGGCGATGTCGCGCAGCGTCGGCCGGCGGGCGGTCATCCGGTCAGCTCTTGACGGCGAGGTAGATGCGGACCTTGACCTGCGCCCCGGCCGGGGTGACCGCGCCGCGGACCCGCAGCCACTGCCCGAACTCGCGCACGGCCCAGGTGGTCAGCTCGCCCTCGGCGCGGTGGGCGCCGCCCTCGTCGCACCACGTCAGCCCGTCCGGTGAGACCTGCGTGGTCAGGGTCAGCTCGGCGTCCTCGGCGGAGCGTTCGAGCACCTGGACGAACCACCGCGCCTCGCCCGCCCACGCCGCCTCGTACGGCTCGGTGGCGAACTCTCCCGTGAGCGTCGTGTTGCGCTCCAGGACCGCGGTCTGGGACTGCCTCATCAGGGGGCTCACAGTGGTGCTCACCAATCGACGGAGATGACGACGGAGTCGAGGAACAGGAAGTTCCGCGTAGCGGAGTGCGTGCGGACGGAGAAGTAGAAGTTCAGGAGGTTCTCCAGCGAGTCGTAGCGGTCCGCGTACGGCGGCACCGGCACGTCGCTCATGTCGAAGACGCGGTCGTTGACCTGCAGCTCCACGTTGCGCCGGTTCTCGGTGTCGATCTGCCAGCGCAGGTAGTGCCAGTTGACCTTGGTGGGCACCTCGTTGTAGCAGAGCCCCTGGGCCTCGCCGAACGGCTCCCAGTCCTCCGGGTTCGGGGCGGTGAAGTCGGCGGCGTAGCCGAGCTTGACCTTGCCCTCGAGGTGCTCGCGCGGGGTCGGCTCGGGCACCGTCGGGTAGACCCACTGCCGGGCCATCCGGTTCTCGAGATCGGTGTTCAGGTAGCGCGCCACCGTGTGGTAGCGCAGGCCGCCGTCCCCGCACAGGTCGGTGGCCACGGTGAACGCGCCGAACTGCGCCTCCGACGGGTGCAGGTTGCCGTCCCACACGACGTCGCCGAACCGGTCGTTCTCCGGTCCGCCGCCGAGCGTGGCCTCGGCCTTGTAGGTGAAGTAGGCCTCGATCTGCAGCGGCCCGCGGCCGCTCATCGTGAGGCGCCGGATCGCGGTGGCCGTGTGGCCCGGGATCGGGCGCGTCGCGAGCTTGAGCGCGTACGTGCCGGTCATCGCCCCGTGCGTGCCGATGTCGAAGAACGTGCACGACGAGAGCTGCGGCGGCCGGAAGTCGCGCATGTGGTCGTCGACCGTGTCGAGGTTGCCGCGCCCGTCGTAGTTGCCGAGCAGCTCGGTCCAGCCGTGCGTGCCCGAGTCGAACGAGTCGAACGCGAGGATGCGTTGCAGGGGCTGGAACTTCGACAGGCGCGGGTCGACCGACAGCAGGGCCGACCGGAACGCGGACTCCGCGGGTGGCGCGGAGCGAGCTTCGGACATGCGAACTCCAGGCGATGGGCATCGTATCGGGGCGGACGCGGACATTAACGTTAATGGAACAAGGCGGTCAAGCTCGCCGCTCGACTCCCCGCGGCACCTTGACAGCCTGCAACTTGTCCTCCTAGCCTGCCCCGGTCTGTCGCCATTAACGTTAATGGAGCCGATGCAACGATGCGTCCCACCCGGAGCCGCTGATGGCGGCCTACCTCGCCCGGCGGCTCGCCTTCTCGGTGTTCGTGCTGTGGGGCGCCGTCACGATCATCTTCCTGGTGCTGCGGCTGGTACCCGGTGACCCGGCGCTGCTCATCCTCGGCTCCGACGCCACCCCGGACCAGGTCGCCGCGCTCCGTGCCCAGCTCGGCCTCGACCGGCCGGTGCTCGTGCAGTACGGCGCCTACCTCGCCGACGTCGCCCGGCTCGACTTCGGCCCGTCGTACCGGCTCTCGGGCGACGCGCTGGGCCTCGTGGTGGAGCGCCTGCCCGCCACCACGGAGCTCGCCGTGGTGGCGCTGTCCCTCTCGCTCCTCGTCGGGATCCCGCTCGGCATCGTGGCGGCGCTGCGCGTGAACACCCTCACCGACCGGATCGTCTCGGTGTTCTCGCTGGTCAGCCAGTCGACGCCGTCGTTCTGGCTGGGCATCGTGCTGATCCTCGTGCTCTCGCGCACCTTCGGGCTGCTCCCCAGCGCCGGCACCGGCTCCCCGGCCCACATGGTGCTGCCGGCCGTCACCCTCGCCCTGCCGTTCCTCGCGATCCTCGTGCGGCTCACCCGCAGCGGGCTGCTCGAGGTGATCCACGAGGGCTACGTGCAGACGGCGCGGGCCAAGGGCCTCACCGAGCGGGTCGTGATCTTCCCGCACGCCATCCGCAACGCCCTCATCCCGATCATCACGGTCGTCGGCCTCCAGTTCGGCACGCTCCTGGGCGGCACGGTGATCGTGGAGACCGTCTTCGCGTGGCCCGGGGTCGGGCGGCTGCTCATCGACTCGATCTCGCACCGCGACTACGGCGTCGTGCAGGCCGCGGTGCTGGTGATCGCCACCGGGTTCGTGCTGATCAACCTCGTCGTCGACGTGCTCTACGGCTACCTCGACCCCCGCGTGCGGCTGGCGGGCCGGGCATGACCGTGACCGCCCCTCCGGCACCCGCCGGCACCACGCCGTCCGCCGCACCGGCCACCCGGCGGCCCGGCAGCCTCCGCATCCGGTTCGCGCTCGCCGTCATCGCGGTGTACGTGGTGGCCGCGATCGCCGGCCCGGTGCTCCTCGCGTACGACTCGGTGGTCACGCACACCGCCGACCGGCTGCTCCCGCCGGGTTCGCGCACGAGCGACGGCGGCCTCGCCGTGTTCGGCACCGACCAGGTCGGGCAGGACCTGCTCGCCCAGATGCTGCAGGGCGCGCGCGTCTCGATCGCGGTCGGCCTGGCGACGCTGCTGCTCGCCGGCCTGATCGGGGTGACCGTCGGCGTCGTCGCGGGGTACTTCGGCGGATGGCTCGACGGCGTGCTCATGCGCCTGGCCGACGTGCAGCTGACGTTCCCCTCGATCCTGCTGGCCATCTTCATCGCCGCCCTGCTCGGCCCGAGCGTCGTGAACGTCGTGATCGTCCTGGCCGTGTCCAACTGGGTCACGTTCGCCCGCGTCGTCCGCAGCCAGGTGCTCACGGTGCGCGGCCGCGAGTACGTCGACGCCACGCGCACGCTCGGTGCGGGCACGTGGCACCTGATCCGCCGGTGCGTCCTGCCCGCCTGCGTGGCCCCGGTGCTCGTGGTGGCCACCGTCGAGCTGGGGCACGTGATCCTCGCCGAGGCGTCGCTCTCCTTCCTCGGCCTCGGCACGCCCACCAGCGTGCCGAGCTGGGGCGTCACGATCGCGGGCGGCCGCAACTACCTCGCGGAGGCGTGGTGGATCGCGACGATCCCCGGCCTCGCCCTCGCCCTGCTCGTCGTGGCCTTCGGCGTCCTCGGCGACGCGCTGCGCGACCGCTTCGACCCCCGACTGAAGAGCCTGTGAAGATGTCGCAGCCACCACTGGAGGTCCCTTTGCTCGAGGTCAGGGACCTCCGCGTGCGGTTCCGCACCCCCACCGGGGTGATCACTCCCGTCGACGGGCTGAGCTTCAGCGTCGCGCCCGGCGAGACCCTCGCCGTGCTCGGCGAGTCCGGCAGCGGCAAGAGCGTCACCGCGCAGGCCGTGATGGGCCTGCTCCCCCGCCCCGCGGGCCACGTCGCGGGCGGCCGGATCGCCTACGACGGCGTCGACCTGCTCACCCGGCATCCGGCCGAGGTGCGCAGGCTGCGCGGCCCGCAGATGGCGATGGTCTTCCAGGACCCGCTCAGCTCGCTCAACCCCGTGTTCCGGGTGGGCGCGCAGATCGGGGAGATGTTCCGCCGCCACCGCGGGGCGTCCCGGCGGGAGGCCAAGGCGGGCGCGGTCGACCTCATGAAGCGCGTCGGCATCCCCGACGCCGCGAGGCGCGTCGACGACTACCCGCACCAGTTCTCCGGCGGCATGCGGCAGCGGGTGATGATCGCGATGGCGATCGCGCTCAACCCGCGGCTGCTCATCGCCGACGAGCCCACGACCGCGCTCGACGTCACGGTGCAGGCGCAGGTCATGGCCTTGCTGGCGAGCCTGCAGCAGGAGTACGGGATGGCGATGGTGCTGATCACGCACGACCTCGGGGTGGTCGCCGACGTCGCCGACCGCATGCTGCTGATGTACGCCGGGCGGGCGGCCGAGACCGGCCGGATCCGGGAGGTCTACGAGCGTCCCGCCCACCCGTACGCCGCCGGGCTGATGGCGTCCCTGCCGAGCGTCGCGAGCGGCGGGGACCGGCTCACCCCGATCCCGGGAGCGCCGCCCAACCTCGCCGCGCTGCCACCGGGCTGCCCGTTCCACCCCCGCTGCCCCTACGCGATCGACCGCTGCCGGGACGAGCGCCCGGCCCTGCGGGGAATGCCCGGCGCGGGACGCGCCTCCGCCTGCCACCGCGCCGAGGAGGTCCTAGGTGGAGCGTGAATCGCTTCTGTCCGTACGTGACCTGCACACCACCTTCCCGATCCGCTCCGCCCTGCTCCGCCGCCAGATCGGCGCCGTCCAGGCCGTCGCCGGGGTATCGTTCGACCTCGCCCCCGGGCGCACCCTCGGCCTGGTCGGTGAGTCCGGCTCCGGCAAGTCGACCCTCGCCCGCACGATCATCGGCCTCGAACGGGCCACCTCCGGGCAGGTGCTGTTCCAGGGCCGGGACCTGACCACCGTGCCGCCCGCGGAGATGCGCAGCCTCCGGCGGGACATCCAGATGATCTTCCAGGACCCGTACGCCTCCCTGAACCCGCGGCGCACCGTCGAGCAGATCGTCAGCGAGGCCTGGGAGATCCACCCCGACGTCGTCCCGCGCGAGCGGTGGGCGGCCGAGGTGCGCGACCTCCTCGAACGCGTGGGCCTCGACCCCTCCCACGCCGACCGCTACCCGCACCAGTTCTCCGGCGGCCAGCGCCAGCGCATCGGCATCGCCCGGGCCCTCGCGCTGCGGCCCGAGCTCGTGATCTGTGACGAGGCGGTCTCGGCGCTCGACGTCTCGGTGCAGGCGCAGGTGCTGAACCTCCTGCAGGACCTGCAGCGCGACCTGGGCCTCACCTACCTGTTCATCGCCCACGACCTGTCCGTCGTCCGCCACATCAGCGACGAGATCGCGGTGATGTACCTGGGCACGGTGGTCGAGCACGCCCCGCGCCGGGAGCTGTTCGAGCGGCCGACGCACCCGTACACGCAGGCCCTGCTCTCCGCGGCGCCGGTGCCACGGCCGTGGGACCAGCCCGAACGGGACCGGATCCTGTTGCAGGGCGACCTGCCCTCGCCCGCGGCCCCGCCCTCGGGGTGCCGGTTCCGCACCCGCTGCCCGAAGGCGGCCGCGCGGTGCGCGGAGGAGGCGCCCGAGCTCGTGGAGCGGCACGGGCACCCGAGCGCCTGCCACTTCGCCGAGCCGCTCGCCGCCGGAGCCGTCCGATGAACAAGCACGGCATCCTCGACGACCCCGACCTCGACGACTGGCGCGCCGTGCGCGTGGTGCTCGTGCGCCACGGCGAGTCGCAGGGCAACGCCGCCGAGCGGTTCGAGGGCCAGACCGGGCCGGGGCTCACCCCGCGCGGCCACGCGCAGGCCCGCGCGATCGCCGCGGGCCTGGACCGGCACGGCACCCCGGACCTCGTGGTGGCCAGCGACCTGGTCCGGGTCTCCGAGACCGCGGCGCCCTACCTGGCACGCACCGGGCTCTCCGCGCGCACCGACGCCCGCTGGCGGGAGGCGGCGGTCGGCACGTGGAGCGGGCGCGGCTTCGTCGAGATCGCGGCCGAGTTCCCCGACGCCATCCGGGCCTTGCGCCGCGGCGAGGACGTCCGGCGCGGCGGCGGCGAGACGTTCGCCGAGGTGCGGGTGCGGGTGGCGGCCGCGCTCGACGACGTGCTCGCGCCCTTCGCCGCCACCCCGGTCGGGAGCCGGCACACCGTCGTCGTCTTCACCCACGGCGGGCCGGTCCGGGTGGCGACGGCTCAGGCGATGGACCTGCCCGCGGGTGGGCACCAGGGCCTCGACCCGCCCACCAACTGCTCAGCCACCGAGCTCGAGTTCGTCCTCGAAGGGGGCGGGAGCCGCAGCGCCCGGCTCGTCGCCTACAACGCGCCGGCACCCGAGGAGGCCGCATGACCACCTTCGTCGCGATGACCTACAACCTCTGGGGCGACGCGCACCTCGCCGAGCGGGAGCCCGCGCTCCGGGCGTTCTTCCGCACCCGGCCGCCCGACCTGCTCGCCACCCAGGAGCTGCGGCCCGGTTCGCGCGACCTGGTCGACGAGGAGCTCACCGGCCACGCCCGCGTGGTCGACGACCACCCGGGCTGGGCGCGGCAGAGCAACCTCTGGTGGCGCCGCGAGCTGTTCGAGCCGGTCGCGTACGGGGTCCGGGACGTGGGGATCCTCGATCCCACCGCCGGCCTGTTCTGGGTGCGCCTGCGCACGGCGGAGGGATCGGAGCTCGTCTTCGCCACCGCGCACCTGACCTGGCCGGGCCACGCCGAGGAACGCGCGAGCGGTGTGAACCAGCGCGTCCCGCAGGCCCGCGCCGTGATCGCCGCTCTCGACGAGCTGGCGGGCACCGGGCCGTGCCTGTTCACCTCCGACGTCAACGACATCGGCGGGCCCCTGTGGGAGCTGGGCAACGCCGGGTTCCTCGACTCGTTCACCGCGCTCGGCTCCCCCGCGCCGCCCACCCACCCGGTCGTCCCGATGCCGTTCAGCAGCGGCCGCGGCACGCGCCTCTCGCCCGTGCAGTCACCGGCCAAGGCGATCGACTGGATCTTCTCCCGCGGGCCGGTGCGCGCCCGCACCGGTGAGGCCGTCGAGTTCTTCCACGACGGCTCCGCCCCGTCCGACCACAAGCCCGTGGTCGCGACGTTCACCCTGGACGAAGGGGTCCACCCGTGAGCGTGCGAAGGCTTCTGACCGCGGCGGCCGTCGCCGGCGTCATGGCCCTGTCCGCCTGCACCACGATGTCGGCGGGCAGCGGGGGTGCGGGCGAGGAGCAGGTGCTGCGCTACTCCCCCGCACTCTTCCCGGTGTCGCTCGACGCCCACCAGTACCCGGCGGAGGAGCCCACGCAGACCGCGGTGCAGCAGGTCCTCGAGACCCTCGTCGCGATGGAGGACGGGAAGCCGGTCGGCGTGCTGGCCGAGTCGTTCGAGCCGACCGACGACCACACGTGGGTCTTCCAC
Source organism: Pseudonocardia wallangbongensis (assembly GCF_054486945.1). Classification (NCBI taxonomy): domain Bacteria; kingdom Bacillati; phylum Actinomycetota; class Actinomycetes; order Pseudonocardiales; family Pseudonocardiaceae; genus Pseudonocardia; species Pseudonocardia wallangbongensis. The sequence goes on along the minus strand of NZ_JBRERS010000003.1, from coordinate 247,116 downwards.
CTGCGCCAGGGCGTGACCTTCAGCGACGGCACGCCGCTCACCGCCCGGGACGTGCAGGCATCGGTGGAACGGGGCCAGGCGCTGAAGTGGTCGCTCGCCCCGCTGTTCGCGGCCGTCGAGTCGATCGAGGCCACCGACGAGCACACCGTCACCTTCCGCACGTCCGAGCCGCTCGGCACCCTGCCCAGCTCGCTGTCGCTGGTGTTCATCGGCCCGGCCGACCACGTGAACGACCCGGCGTACTGGGAGAAGCCGATCGGGACGGGCCCGTTCGTGTTCGAGAGCTTCACCCCGGACGACCGGGTGGTGCTGGCGCGCAACGACGCCTACTGGGGTGAGATGGCCACGCTCGACCGCGTCGAGATCGTGAACATCCCCGAGACCGCGGCGCGGATCACGGCGCTGCGCACCGGCGAGGTCGACGTGCTGCAGTCCATCCCGCCCGACCAGGTGTCCGAGGTGGACGGGCAGCCGGACATCACCTACGGCAGCGGGCCGAGCTTCCAGTACTACTTCACCTGGTTCAACTCGTCCCGAGCGCCGTTCGACGACGTACGGGTCCGGCAGGCGATGTGGCAGGCCCTGGACCTGAACGCGATCATCGGCGACCTGTTCGGCGACAGCGCGAGCGTGGCGAAGGCGCCGATAACCCAGGACGTCTTCGGCGCCCCGGAGCTCCAGCCCTACCCCTACGACCCGGCGCGGTCGAAGGCGCTGCTCGCCGAGGCCGGGCACCCGGACGGCCTGCGCGTGTCGATGCAGTGGCCGCGCGACGGCGGGCCGAACATCCGGGCGCTCGCCCAGGCGATGGTGTCGGCGTGGGCCGCGGTCGGCGTCACGGTGGAGCCCCTGGAGAAGGAGCGCCCGCAGTGGCTCCAGGACCTCAACACGAAGAACTTCGACCTGAACCTGCAGACCAACACGACCGGCACGGGCGACGCCGACTTCACCCTGGGGCGGCTCTACACGTGCTCGGCCGACCGCAACGGCTACTGCAACCCGGAGCTGGACCGGCTGCTGCTCGGCGCCCGATCCTCGCTCGACCAGGGCGAGCGCGAACGCCTGTACGCCCGGGCGGCGCAGGTCATCTGGGACGACGCCGTGGGCATCTTCCCCGCCGACCTGCGCAACAACTACGCCGTCCGCGCCCGCGTGAAGGGCTTCGAGCTACCGGTCGACGGCCGCCCGCAGTTCCGTCCGGTGTCGATCGACGCGGCCGCGGGCTCCTGACGCTCCGTCCGGCCGAGATTCTTCGCCGGCGATGTCGAGAACCCGGGACCGGCTCCGTCCTCGCGGTGAGGGCGGCCAGAATGGGTCGCCCCGCACCGAGGAGAGACACCACGATGGCCAAGTACCTGCTGCTCAAGCACTACCGCGGCGCCCCGGCGGCGGTCAACGACGTGCCCATGGACCAGTGGACGCCGGAGGAGGTCTCGGCGCACCTGCAGTACATGCGCGACTTCGCGACCCGGCTGGAGGGGACCGGCGAGTACGTCGAGGGCCAGGCGCTCGCCCCCGAGGGGACGTTCGTCCGTTACGACGGCGAGGGACGCCCGCCGGTCACCGACGGCCCGTTCGCCGAGACCAAGGACCTCATCGCCGGCTGGATGGTGATCGACGTCGACAGCTACGAACGCGCGCTCGAGCTGGCCGGGGAGCTGTCGGCCGCCCCGGGGGCGGGCGGGAAGCCGATCCACGAGTGGCTCGAGCTGCGCCCGTTCTACGGCGAGCCGCCCACCATCACCGAATGAGCGCTCCGGTGGACGAGGCCCTGCTCCGCAGCCTCACACCGGGCGTGCTCGGGGTCCTCGTCCGTCGCGGGGCCGACTTCGCGACGGCCGAGGACGCCGTGCAGGACGCGCTGGTCGAGGCGGTCCGCGCCTGGCCCGCCGGCCCGCCGCGGGACCCGAAGGGCTGGCTGGTCACCGTGGCGTGGCGCAAGTTCCTCGACGCCACCCGGGCGGACACGGCCCGCCGGCGGCGCGAGGACCTCGTCGAGGAGGAGCCGGCACCCGGTCCCGCCGCCGCCGTGGACGACACGTTGCAGCTCTACTTCCTGTGCGCGCACCCGTCGCTGACGCCGTCGTCCGCGGTCGCGCTCACGCTGCGCGCCGTCGGCGGGCTGACCACCCGCCAGATCGCCCAGGCCTACCTGGTGCCCGAGGCGACGATGGCGCAGCGCATCAGCCGGGCCAAGCGCACGGTCGCGAGCGTGCGGTTCGACCGGCCCGGCGACGTCGCCACCGTGCTGCGCGTCCTCTACCTGGTCTTCAACGAGGGGTACTCCGGGGACGTCGACCTCGCCGCCGAGGCCATCCGGCTCACCCGGCAGCTCGCAGCGGTGATCGATCACCCCGAGGTGGCGGGGCTGCTCGCCCTCATGCTGCTCCACCATGCCCGCCGCGCCGGCCGGACCGCCCCCGACGGCGGCCTGGTGCCGCTCGCCGAGCAGGACCGCGGCCGGTGGGACACCACGGCGATCGCCGAGGGCGTCACGATCCTGCAGGCGGCCCTGGCCCGCGACCGGCTGGGCGAGTTCCAGGCCCAGGCCGCCGTCGCGGCGCTCCACGCCGATGCGCAGACCGCCGGGGAGACCGACTGGCCGCAGATCGTCGAGTGGTACGACGAGCTGGAGCGGCTGACCGACAGCCCGGTCGTCCGGCTCAACCGCGCGGTGGCCGTCGGCGAGGCCGACGGACCGCGCGCCGGGCTGGCGGCGCTCGCGGCGCTGGACGACTCGCTGCCCCGCCACGCGGCGGTGGCGGCGTACCTCCACGAGCGCGACGGCGACCTGGCGACGGCGGCGCGGCTGTACGCCGAGGCCGCCCACAAGGCCCCCAACCTCGCCGAGCGCGCCCACCTGACCCGCCAGGCCGCCCGGCTCAACGCCCGCCGGAGCCGCTGACGGGGAGCGCTCGGGCCAGCCGTTCCACGGTCTCGAGCTCACCCGGACCGCCCAGGGGTGCGACCACCACGTGGCCGGCCCCCGCGGCCTCCTGCTCGCGCAGCCGCGCGACCACCCGCTCGACGCCGCCCCAGGCGACCGTCGCGTCGACGAGACCGTCGGAGAGGTCTCGGATGTCGGCGTCGGCGAAGCCCATCCGGGAGAAGGCCGCCGCGTAGCCGGGCACGGTGGCGAGGAAGCCCAGTACCTCCCGCGCCGCCGCGCGCGCCGGCCCCGGGTCCTCGTCGAGGACGACGAGCTGGTCGACCACGAGCGCCGGTGCGGCGCCGAGCCGCTCCCGGGCCCAGGTCGTGTAGCCGGGGTCCACCAGCAGCGTGACGGCGCCGCCGAACCGCTCCCGGGCCACGTCCAGCTTGCGCGGGCCGAGCGCCGCGAGCAGCAGGCGCTCCCGCGGCACCGCGCCGTCCAGCTCGTCCAGTGCACGTCCCAGTGCCGCGATTCCCCCGGTCTGCTTGCCGAGACCCACCACCAGGCGTCCCGGCGCGAGCCGCTCGGCCTCCGCGTACAGCTCGGCGATCGCCTCGGGCCCGTGCACGTCGAGCGGGATGATCCCCGGCACCACGGCGATCCGGGTCGTGGCCCGCAGGATCCGCAGCAGCGGTTCGAGGGTCGGGAGCTGCCCGCCGGCCACCCAGATCGCGGTGTAGCCCAACCGTTCCACGGCGTCCGCGTGCGCCTCCAGATCCTCGCCCACGGAGAGCGCGACCCCGTACCGGCCCAGTCCATCGATCATGACAGCGACGCTAGGACCTGAACCGAGCTTCAGGTCAACCGTCCTCGTCCAGGAGGGCGCGCAGCAGCGTGCGCTCCTCCTCGGGGACGTAGCCGGCGTAGTACTCGTAGAGCGACTCGCGGGCCAGCCGGGCGGCGCGGGCTCCCTCCCGGCGGCGCACGGCGTCGAGCACGTCGCGGTGGTGCTGCAGCGATCGCTCCATGACCTCACGCCGGTCCGGGGCGTCAGCGATCTTCTGCGAGATCAGGCCCAGGACGACCCCCCGCACGACGTCGCTGCACACCTGGATCAGCATGTTGCGGCTCGCCCGCGCCACCGTGTCGTGGAACGCGACGTCGGCGTGGCTGAACTCCTCGTGGCCGCGGTCGAGCGCGGCCTCCATCCCGGCCAGGGCGCTGCCCATCGCCGCCAACTCGTCGTCGCTGGCGAACGTGGCCGCGAGCAGGTTCGCCGAGCCCTCGAGCAGCATCCGGAACTGGACGAGCTCGGCGAGCCCCACCTCGTCCACGCGCACGAGCCGGGTGACCGACTTGTGCAGTGTGGCCGGGGAGAACGGCAGCACCTCCGGGCCGCCCCGGTCGCCGGGGCGCGAGCGCACCAGGCCGTCGCTCGCGAGCACCCGCAGCGCCTCGCGCACGGTGGAGCGGCTGACGCCGAACTGGGCGGTCATCTCCCGCTCGCTGGGCAGCCGCTCACCGGGCCGCAGCTGGCCGCGGAACACCCGGTCCTCGACCTGTTCGACGATGCTCTCGTAGGCGCGGACCGGCCGCACCGGCTCGAACGGCCTGCTCCCTGAATCCGCCACGTGTGCGTGCTCCGCTCGTGCTTGACCCACTGGACCGCCCATGACACCGTAGCCGCTCGGTGAGTCCACTGGTCAGACCAGTTGTGGGAGGATCCTCCAGGTGACGCGTTCGCTCCTCCGTCCGGGCGTCCTACTGCTGGCCGGCGCCCTGCTCGCGGCCGGCTGTTCCGCGGGATCGACGGCCTCCTCCGGCGCCGCCCCGGGCAGCCCGGACGCCCCACTGCGGATCGGGCTCACCGCCGAGCCGGCCAACCTCGACTTCACCCGCACCGACGGCGCGGCGATCCCCGAGGCGCTGCTCGTCAACGTCTACGAGGGCCTCGTCCAGCTGAACCAGCAGACCGGCGAGATCGAGCCGGCACTCGCCGAGTCCTGGACGGTCAGCCCGGACGGGCTCGGCTACGACTTCACGCTCCGCGACGGAGTGACGTTCTCGAACGGCGAGCCGTTCACCGCCGACGACGTGAAGTTCAGCATCGAGCGGGTGAAGTCCGACGCGTGGACCGTCTCGCTCAAGAGCGGCATGGACGTCGTGTCGGGGGTCGAGGTCGTGTCCCCGACCGAGGCCCGGGTGACGCTGAGCCGGCCCAGCAACAGCTGGCTCTTCCGGATGACCACCCGCATCGGCGCGATGTTCGACGCCTCCGGCGTGGCCGACCTCGCGAACACCCCCGTCGGCACGGGCCCCTACCGGGTGTCGGAGTTCCGCCGGGGCGACGCGCTCGTGCTGGCCCGGCGCGACGACTACTGGGGCGAGAAGCCCGCGATCGCCCAGGTCGACCTGCAGTACTTCGACGACGCCACCGCCGCCGTCAACGCCCTGCTCACCGACGGCATCGACGTGATCGGCACCGTGCAGGCACCCGAGGCGCTCGCGCAGTTCGACGGGGATCCCCGCTTCCAGGTGATCGAGGGCACGACCAACGGCGAGGTCACCCTCGCCATGAACAACGCCGCCGGCCCCACGAGCGACCCGCGGGTGCGCCGCGCCATCGCGATGGCGATCGACCACCAGGCCGTGCTGAACACGGCGTGGGCGGGCCGCGGCACCCTGATCGACACGATGGTCCCGCCGACCGACCCCTGGTACGAGCCGCTGCCCGACGTCACCCCGTACGACCCCGACGCGGCCCGGGCGCTGCTCGCCGAGGCAGGCACGCCGAACCCCTCGCTGCGGTTCCGGATCGCCAACCTGCCCTACGCCGTCGCGGCGGCGCAGGTCGTGCAGAGCCAGCTCGCGGCCATCGGGATCCAGACCCGGATCGAGCCGCTGGAGTTCCCGGCCCGCTGGCTCGACTCGGTCTTCAAGAACGCCGACTACGACCTCTCGATCGTCTCCCACGTCGAGCCGCGCGACATCCGCACCTTCGGCGACCCGACGTACTACTGGCGCTACGACAACCCGGAGGTCCAGCGGCTGCTCGCCGACTCCGAGACCGGCAGCCAGGAACAGCAGATCACCGATCTGCGGCAGGTCGGGCGGCTGATCGCCGAGGACGCGGCGGCCGACTGGCTCTTCCTGCTCCCGAACCTGATCGTCGCGGACACCGACGTGCAGGGCCTGCCCCAGAACCGGATCGGCGAGGCCCTCGATCTCACCGCGCTCTCGCGCGGCTAGCCGTGCTGCTGCAGCTCGTCCGCCGCACCGCGGTGTTCGTCGTCAGCCTCGTGGTGGCGTCCGTGGTCGTGTTCGCGTTCATGTCCGTGCTGCCCGGCGACCCGGCCCGCGTGGCGCTGGGTGTGAACGCCACGGAGGACGCGGTCGCGGCCACGCGCGCGGCGTTCGGCACCGACCGGCCGCTCGTCGTGCAGTACCTGGACTGGGTCAGCGGCCTGCCCGTCGGGGACTTCGGCCGCTCCTACGTCACCCAGGTCGACATCGGGCCGCAGATCGTCGACCGGCTGCTCGTCACGACCTGGCTGGTCCTGTCCGGGATGGCGGTGGCGCTCGCCGTGGCGCTGCCCCTCGGCGTGCTCGCCGCGGTGCGCCACCGGCGGGCCAGCGGCACCGCGATCACGGCGTTCAGCCAGGTCGGCGTCGCGGTGCCGAGCTTCCTCGCCGGCATCCTGCTCGTCACGGTCTTCGCGGTGCGGCTGGGCTGGCTCCCCTCCGGCGGGTGGACGCCACCCGCCCAGGACCCCGTGGACTTCCTGCGGAAGCTGCTGCTCCCGGCCCTCGCGCTCGGACTCGTGCAGGGCGCCGTCCTCACCCGGTACGTCCGCTCCGCCGTCCTCGACGTGCTGCGCGAGGACTACCTGCGCACCGCCCGCTCCAAGGGCCTCCCCCCCGGCCGGGCGCTGGTGCGGCACGGGCTGCGCAACGCCGCGATCCCGGTGGTCACCGTGCTGGGCCTGCAGCTGGCGACGCTGCTGGTGGGCGCCGTCGTGGTGGAGCGGGTGTTCGTCATCCCCGGGCTGGGCAGCCTCCTGCTGGACGGCGTCGCCAACCGCGACCTGCTGCTCGTGCAGGGCGTGGTGATCGTGATCGTGCTGGCCGTGCTGGTCGTCAACTTCCTGGTGGACGTGGCCTACACGGTGCTGGACCCGCGCCTGAGGCGGGCGACGTGACCCGCATGCCGGCCGCGCTCGTCGCCGGCGGCGGGATCGTCGGGCTCGTCGTGGCGGCGGCGCTGGTCTCGTTCGTCTGGACGCCCTACGACGCCGTCCAGGTCGACCCGAACGCCCGCCTCGCGGCGCCGGGCCTCGCCCACTGGCTGGGCACCGACACCTTCGGCCGCGACGTCGCGAGCCAGCTCCTGGTCGGGGCCCGCACCACGCTGTTCGTCGGCGTGGTTGCCGTCGGGCTGGCGGGCGTGATCGGCACGCCGATCGGCATCCTGGCGGCGATGGGGCCGGGGTGGCTCTCCGAGCTCGTGATGCGCGGCAACGACCTCGTGCTCGCGTTCCCCGCGCTGCTGCTCGCGATCATGTTCGGGGCGGTGTACGGGCCGAGCACGCTCACCGCGATGGTCGCGATCGGCATCGCGACGGTCCCGTCGTTCGCCCGGCTCGCCCGCGGCGGGGCGATGCAGGTGCTCGCCACCGAGTACGTGCTCGCCGCCCGCTCCGCCGGGCGCCCACCCACGGCCATCGCCGCCCGGCACGTCCTGCCCAACATCGCCGGGATCCTGCTCGTGCAGGCGTCGGTGTCGTTCGCGATCGCGGTGCTCGCCGAGGCGGCGCTGTCGTTCCTCGGCTTCGGCACCCGACCGCCGACCCCGTCCTGGGGGCGGATGCTGCAGGAGGCGCAGCAGCTGCTCTACCTGAAGCCCGAGCTGTCGCTGTGGCCGGGACTCGCGATCGCGGTGGCGGTGCTCGGCTTCAACCTGCTCGGCGACGGGCTGCGGGACCGGTTCGACCCGAGGCTGCGTCGATGAAGGGCGTCCTCGAGGTCGACGGCCTGGACGTCGCCACGTCCGACCTGCGGCTCGTCTCCGACGTGTCGTTCACGATCGCGGCGGGTGAGCGGGTGGGGCTGATCGGCGAGTCCGGCTCCGGCAAGTCGCTCACCGCGCTCGCGATGCTGGGCCTGCTGCCCGAGGGGGTGCACGCGGGCGGGTCGGTACGGCTCGCCGGCGTCGGCCACGACCTCGTCGGCGCGCCGGAGCAGCGCATGGCCACCGTGCGCGGCGCCGCGATGACGATGGTGTTCCAGGAGCCGATGTCGGCGCTCAACCCGTCGATGCGGGTGGGCGACCAGGTGGCCGAGGTGATGCGCCTGCACGGGACCCGGCCCGACCGCGGGGCCGCCCGCGCGGCGGCCGTGGAGTTGCTCGACCGCATGCACCTGCCCGAACCCGAGCGGCTCGCCCGCGCCTACCCGCACCAGCTCTCCGGCGGGCAACGCCAGCGCGTCATGATCGCGATCGCGCTGGCCAACGGCCCGTCGGTGCTCCTCGCCGACGAGCCGACCACCGCGCTGGACGTCACGGTGCAGGCCCAGGTGCTGGACCTGATCCTCTCCGGCGTGGCCGAACGCGGCGCGGCGCTGCTCTTCATCACGCACGACCTCGCCGTCGTCGCCACGGTGTGCGAGCGGGTGCTGGTCATGTACGGCGGGCGGATCGTGGAGTCCGGCCCGGTGCACGAGGTGTTCACGCGCCCGCGCCACCCCTACACGCAGGGGCTGCTCGCGGCGTCCGACCTGACCGACCTCGACGGCGACGGCCGGCTGCGCACCATCCCCGGCTCGGTGCCGGCCTCGGGCCGCTTCCCCGACGGGTGCGTGTTCCGCACCCGCTGCCCGGACGCCGCCGACGACTGCGCGGTCGTCCCCGGGTGGAGCGAGCAGAACGGCGGCGGCTATGCGTGCCACCACCCGGTGGGCGTCGCCGAAGTTCAGGAAAGCCACATTCCTGTGCTGCAGGTTCATGAATGTGGCTTTCCTGAACCTCCGCAGCCGCTGATCGAGGTCCGCGACCTGCACCGCACCTACCGGCGACCCCGCACCTCGCTGGGGCAGGCACCGACCCCGGTTCACGCACTGCGGGGCGTGTCGTTCGACATCGCGGAGGGGCAGCGGTTCGGGCTGGTCGGCGAGTCCGGGTCGGGCAAGTCGACGCTGATCCGGCTGCTCGCCGGGCTCGACTCCCCCACCTCCGGGACGATCACCTTCGACGGCCGCGACGTCGGTGGGCAGCCGGAGCGGCGCCTCGGGTTCCTGCGCGAGCGGCTGCAGGTGGTGTTCCAGGACCCGATGGGCTCCCTGGACCCACGGATGCGGGTGCGCGACATCGTCGCCGAGCCGCTCGCCGGGCGCCACGAGCCGGACGTGCGCGGCCGGGTGGCGGAGCTGCTCGCCGCCGTCGGGCTGCCGGCGGACGCGGGCGACCGCTACCCGCACCAGTTCTCCGGCGGGCAGCGCCAGCGCATCTCGATCGCGCGGGCGCTCGCGCCCCGGCCGTCCGTCCTCGTGGCCGACGAGCCGGTGAGCGCCCTGGACGTGTCGGTGCGCGCGCAGATCCTGAACCTGCTCGCCGACCTCGTCGAACGGTTCCGGCTCACGCTGGTGTTCGTCTCGCACGACCTGTCGGTCGTACGCCACGTCTGCGACACGATCGCCGTGCTGCACCGCGGCGAGCTGGTCGAGCTCGGCCCGTCGGCGCAGGTGGCCGGCGCGCCCGAGCACCCGTACACGCGGCGGCTCGTCGCCGCCGTCCCCACGATCCGCGGAGCCCTGGCCGGACGGACCGCCTCCGACCTCGCCCGCGGGGCACCGGAGGAGTTGCCGTGAGACACCCGGTCGACGAAGAGGCAGTCGTCGCGCTCACCCGCGACCTCGTGCGCCTGCGCACGGTGAACGAGAACGGCTTCCGGGAGGCGCCCGCCGCGGCGCTGGTGGCCGAGACGATGCGGTCGTTCGGCTGGGACCCGCAGATCACGGAGGTCGCGCCGGGCCGGCCGAACGTCGTCGCCGTCGTCGAGGGCGGTGGCGGGCCGGGGCGCACGCTCGCGTTCGAGGGGCACACCGACGTCGTCACCGAAGGCGACCCGGACCGCTGGAGCGTCGACCCGTACGGCGCCGAGATCCGCGACGGCCGGCTCTACGGCCGCGGCTCCGCGGACATGAAGTCCGGGGTGGCGGCGATGCTGCACGGCGTGCGGGCCCTGCAGCTCGCCGGGCCGTTCCCGGGCCGGGTGCTCGTCTGCGCGCTCGTCGACGAGGAGGGCCTCATGCTCGGGGCCAAGCACTTCGCCGGCACCGACCTCGCCCGCGGCGTCGACGGCGCGATCGTCTGCGAACCCGAGGAGGGCGAGATCTGCACGTCGGCCAAGGGGGCGGTGCGGATCCGGGTGGACCTCCTCGGCGCGATGGCCCACGGCGCCATGCCCCAGCACGGGCGCAACCCGCTGCCCGCGGCCGGGCGGCTGCTCGTCGCGCTCGTCGCGCTCCAGGAGGAGCTGCAGAAGGCGCATCCCGCGCACGAGCACCTCGGCGAGGTCTACGTGACCCCGACGGTGAGCCGCGCCGGCTCGCTCGACCAGATCAACGTCATCCCCGCCCGGGCGACCGTCGCCGTCGACGTGCGCACGATCCCCGGGGTCGACCACGCGGCGCTGGTGGGGCGGGTGCGCGAGCTCGCCGCCGCGGCCGGTGACCCGGACGGGGTCGCGGCCGAGCTGTCGGTCGTCGACGACCGCCCGTGCGTGGAGATCCCCGCCGACCACCCGCTGGTCACCGCGCTCGCCGCGGCCCACGAGGACGTGCTCGGCGAGCCCGCCCGCCACGGCGGCGTGCCCGGCGCCACCGACGGCACGATCCTCACCCGCGACGCCGGGATCCCCACCGTCGTCTACGGGCCGGGCGGGAAGTGGATCGCCCACCAGGCCGACGAGTTCGTGGAGGTCGAGGACATCGTGCGCTGCGCCCACGTGTACGCCGCGGCGGCCGATCGGTTCCTGCGGTGACCCCCGGCCTCCCGTTCCCCGAAGGCCTCCCGATCGGCGACGGCTGGGTACCGGCCGCGACGGCCGACGTCGTGTTCCCCCACGACGGCTCCGTCGTCGCGCCGGGTCCGGTCGGCACGGTCGACGACGCCTCGGCAGCGCTCGACGCCGCGCTCGCCGTCCGCTCCGAGGCGGCCGCGCTGCCCTCGCGCGTCCGCCGGGACGTGCTGCTCGCCACCCGGGACGCGCTCGCCGCCCACCGGGAGGACCTCGAAGAGCTGCTCGTCCTGGAGACCGGCAAGCCGCTCGTGGACTGCCGGGTCGAGGTCGACCGGTCGCTCGTCACGCTCGCCGCCGCGGCCGAGGAGGTCGCGCGGCTGCACGGCGAGACCGTGCCCCTGGACCTGCTGCCCTCCGGCGACGGGATGATCGGGTTCTGGACCCGGCGCCCGATCGGCGTCGTCGTCGGGATCACCGGGTTCAACTACCCGCTGCTGCTCGCCGCCCACAAGTTCGCCCCGGCGATCGCCGCCGGATGCCCGGTGATCGGCAAACCCGCGCCGCAGACGCCCCTCTCCACGCTCTGGCTGGTGCACGCGCTGCGCGAGGCCGGCCTGCCCCCGGCGATGGCCCAGCTCGTGACGGGGGACGCCGAGGTCGGCGCGCGGCTGGTGACCGACCCGCGGATCGGGGCCGTCTCGTTCACCGGCTCGGCCGAGGTCGGGCACCGGATCGCGCGCTCGGCCGCACCCCGGAAGGTGCTGCTGGAGCTGGGCTCGAACGCCGCGCTCGTCGTCGCCGCCGACGCCGACCTCGACGCCGCGGCCGCCGCGATCCTGCGCGGCGGGTTCTACGCGTCCGGGCAGGCGTGCATCTCGGTGCAGCGGGTGCTGGTGGAGGACGCGGTGGCCGAACCGCTGCTCGACCGGCTGGCCGCGGGCCTCGCGGACGTCCGGGTCGGGGACCCGCGGGACCCGTCCACCCAGGTCTCCGCGCTGATCGACCCCGGCTCGCAGAAGCGGGTGGACGAGTGGGTCGACGAGGCCGTCGCCGCGGGCGCGCGGCGGCTGGGCGACGGCGTACCGACCGTACTGGCCGATGTGCCGGACGGGGTGCGCGCCTGGGACGAGGAGGTGTTCGGCCCGGTGGTCTGCGTGCGCGCCGTACCCGACCTGGAGACCGCGTTCGACGCCGTCAACGACTCGCGCTACGGGCTGCACGCGAGCGTCTTCACCCGGTCGCTCTCCTCGGCCTTCCGCGCGATCGACCGCCTGGAGGTGGGCGGCGTCGTCATCAACGAGGTGCCGGGCTTCCGCTCGGACACGATGCCCTACGGCGGCGTGAAGGACTCCGGGATCGGGCGGGAAGGACCGCGCTTCGCGGTGGAGGAACTGACGGTGACGCGGATGGCGGTGATCCGCCCGTGAGCGCGGACTACGGACGGATGTTCTCCCTCGACGGCCGCCGCGCGGTGGTCGTGGGGGCCGGCAGCGGGATCGGGCGCGAGGCGGCCCGCGCGCTGGCGGCGCACGGCGCGGACGTGGTCTGCGCCGACCGCGACGCCGACGCCGCGGCCTCCACCGGGGCCGGGACCCCCTACCAGCTGGACGTCCTCGACCGGGAGGCGCTCTACCGCGCGGCCTCGGAGCTCGGCACCGTCGACGTGCTGGTGTTCACGGCGGCCACCAACGTGCGCAAACGGCTGCTGGACTACGCCGACAGCGAGTTCGACCGGGTCGTGGACCTGAACCTGCGGGCATCGTTCGACCTGGTGCGGGCGTTCGGCGGCCCGATGGCCGAGCGCGGCCGCGGGTCGGTCATCGGGTTCACCTCGATCCGGGCCGTCACGGTCGAGCCCGGGCAGGGGGTCTACGCGGCCACCAAGGCCGGCCTCGTGCAACTGCTGCGCACGGCCGCCGCGGAGCTGGGGCCGCGCGGGGTGCGGGTGAACGCGATCGCGCCCGGCGTCGTCGAGACGCCGCTGACCACCCAGATCCGCGCCGACCCCACGTGGGAGGCCGCCTACGCGGCGAAGAGCGCGCTCGGCCGGTGGGCGCAGCCGTCCGAGCTGGCCGGGGCCGTCGTGTACCTGGCCTCGGACGCGGCGAGCTTCGTGACCGGCAGCGTGCTGACGGTCGACGGCGGCTGGACGGCGGTAGACGGCCGCTACGACCCGCCCGGTCTCTGAGGCCCCGCCCCGGCGCCGAGCGCCGACCGTCACCCGTCGCCTGGGGTCAGGCGGCCTTGCGCTGCCGCCTCCAGCTGCGCCTGCAGGTCGTCCGGCAGGAGCTCGCCCTGGCGCAGGTAACCGGTGACGGCCGCGCGGAACACCTCGCTGAACCGAGCGTAGTGCGGCTGGGTGGGCCGGAGCTTCGCCGTGCCGAGCGCCTCCTCGAGGATCTCGACGTACGGGTACCGGTCGCGGACGGCCTGGTCGGAGTACACCACCGACCGGGTGGCGGGCAGGCCGCCGCGCTCGAAGAGGATCTGCTGGCTCCGGTCGCCGGTGAGGAACTCGATCAGGGCCTGCGCCGCGCGCGGGCGTTCGGAGTGGGCCGAGACCGCCAGGTTCTGCCCGCCCAGCACGCCGGTGCCGCCGGGCAGCGGCGCGACCCCGAACCGCACCGGGGCCGACCCCTCCAGGTCCTGGGTGAGCGACCGGTAGGCCCGCGGCCAGTTGCGCATGAACAGCGCGCGCCCGGACTGGAACAGCTGGATGCTCGCGTCCTCGTCGAGCTCGGGTACCCCGGTCGGCGCGATCACCCGCAGCCGTTCCAGGCCCTCGGTGATCGCGGCCTGCTGGTCGCGCACGACGACGTCGCCCGCGTCGTCCACGATCGACCCGCCGGCGCCCCGCACGGCCTCCAGGGCGTTGACGGTGAGGCCCTCGTAGTCGGCGAACTGCCCCGCGTACCCGTCGACGGCGTTCCCGGTGCGGGTGCGAGCGGCCTCGACCTGCTCCTCGAGCTCGTCCCACGTGCGTGGCGGCTCCTCGACCAGGTCGGACCGGTAGTAGAGCAGCCCGACGTCGGTGTTGAAGGGCAACGCCCGGAGCCGGCCGCCGTAGCGGCAGGTGGCGAGCGGCCCGTCGAGGAAGCCGCTCGTGGAGAGCCGGGACTCGTCCAGGCGGCGGATGTAGCCGTTCTCGGCGAACTCGGCCGTCCACGTGACGTCCAGGTTGAACACGTCGACCTCGCCGCGCGCGGCCTGCGCCCTGGCCAGCATCTCGCTCCGCTGGGCGTCGGCGAGGGCGGGCAGCTCGACGATCCGGGCCTGGTTGTCCGGGTGCACCTGGTTCCACTGGTTGACCAGCTGCTGGCGCTGCCCGCCGATGCTGTCGTCGCGGCCGGTGAGGATGACGATCGGGCCGTCCTCGAGCGCGTCCGGGTCGGTGAGCAGGCCCGGGAGGACCGTCGCAACCAGGGCGACCGCCAGCCCCGCCGCGATACCGGCACACGTCCAGACGAGCGGTCCGCGCGGGATGCGGATCATCAACGACCTCCCCAGAGCCCGGCCGTGGCGGTGCCCAGCGTGGTGTCGAGGTTCGTCAGGTCGGCGTCGAGGCACTCGCCCGCGGTGGCCGTGGTGACCGCGGAGAGGCCGGGGTCGGAGCAGCGGATCTCCCCGATCGTGACGACGACGACCCGCACGCCGCTGCCCGCGAGCGCCTCGGTGACGGCGCCGGCGCCGACACCGCTGCTGGTGTCCTCCCCGTCGGTGACCACGACGACGGCATCGACCTGGGCCGGGTCGTCCGGTTCGAGGGTTGCGGCCGCGTCGATCACGGTGCGGAAGAGCGGGGTGTTCCCGCCCGGCCGCACCTGGGAGAGCAGCTGACGGGCGGTGGCGAGCCGCGACGGGTCGAACGGGCCGACCGGCAGGGCCTCGACCGGCCCGGTGCCCGCGGCGTCCGGGAACGACCAGAGGCCGAACCGGTCGCGCGGGCCCATCTGCCCCAGCGCCGCGGAGACCGCGCCCGCGGCGACGACCGACCTCGGGCCTTCCGGCCCGGCGGCCGCCATCGACCCGGACGTGTCCAACGCGAAGATCACCCGGCCCCGCCGCTCCGCGGCCGCGTACGCCGCGCGGGTGGCGTCCCACTGCTGCGGCGGGATCGGCGCCACGGCCGGGAGCGCACCGGGATCGATGCCCGACGTGGTGAGCCCCGACCCCACGGAGTACGCGCCCACGGGCCGCAGGCCGCCGGCGACGATCGCCTCCCGTCCGGGGTCGGTGCGCAGCCACTCCCCGAACCGCGCGGCGGCCTCCTGTTGCGGCGGCTCGCTCCAGGACAGGCGGACGAACTGGTGGTCCAGGCCCCGGCTGTCCGACGGGTACAGCGCGACGAGGCGGCCCGGCTCGTCCGTGCGGGAGAGGCACGACCCGCCGAGCGGCGCACCCGTGTTGTACCGCACGACCTGCTGCTCGGAGGCGACGATCGCGGCCCGCGACCCCAGGGTGCGGTGCCGGCACAGCAGACCGAGCGTGTCGGTGAGCGGGAAGGCGCCCTGGTCGAGCGACTGCGCGATGCGCCGTTCGACCTCGGGCGGTTCGAGCCGGTCCGGGCTCGGGGGCCCGTCCCGGCCGCCCTGCCCGTAGAGCATCGCGGTGGCGAGCAGCCCGAGCTCCGTGGTGCTCGGATCGGCCCGCACGACCCCGACACCCCGATCGGTGAGGCGGGCGAACAGGCTGGCCCAGGGTGCGCCCCGGTCCGGGCCCGGGTCGGTCGAGGCCGGCACCGCCAGCACCACCGGCGAGACGGCGATCGGGGTGCTCGCGGCGACCGCCCCGCCGGCGCCGGCACCACCCAGGCCGGTGAGCTCGTGGCTCGTGCCGGCCAGCCAGACGTCGGGCCGCGGCCCGATCTCCTTCAGGGCGCCGGACTCGTCCGACCACCCGTCGGCCGAGCCCATCCGGGCGCGGATCTCCCCGACCGGGCCCGCGTACACGTAGACGTCGACGGCGGGGCAGCCGTAGTCCTCGGCGGCGGTCCACCGCTCGTACGCGCTCGCCAGCTGACGCGCCGTGGTGACGGTCTCCGGGCTCGCCACCACCCGCAGCTGGGTGGCCGGCGAGCAGCCGAGGAGCCGCACGGAGAGGCCGTGGACCACGTCCAGGGCCGGTGGCACCCCGACGGCGAGCACCGCGGTGAGCACGATCGACACGCCGATCGGGACGGCACCGTTCTTCAGCCATTTCAGGATCCACGGCAGCGCCTCGTCCTTGACCTCCCGCCAGCCGGCGAACGCCACGAGGGACGCCGTCAGCGATGCCCCGCCGATGATCTGGACCCAGTGGATGATCGTTTCCGGCGGGTTGGGCGTGATCGCCACGAGCACGATGCCGAGGACCGCGATCCCGAACCCCGCTGCCCGCTCGCCCGGCGTGGACGGGCGGCGGGACGGACCGGACGCGGAACCCCCATCCCCCGCGTCGGTCACGCGCTGCCCCCCGCTCCTCGGCGTCGAGTGAACGGACGAACGCGCCATCGCCCGATCGGTCACCCACCGTACTCAAGAGGTACGACAGTCACGACCCGGATCCCGGTGAGGCCCCCGCTGCACGAACGGCACTCTCGTCCGATAGAGCTGGACGAACGTGCCGTTCGTCCAGCGGGCGGGCGCTGCTAGTCCCCCAGTTCGCGCCTCCGGCGCGTCACGAACGCCGCCAGCTCCTCGCGGACCGCCTCGTCCAGGGGCGGGGGCTCGTACTCCGCGAGCTTCCTCCGCGCCACGTCGGCCGCGCGGGCCGCGGCGTCCTTCCCCCCGCCCCGCATCCAGCGGTCGTAGTTGTCCGAGCTGTTGACGAACGGGCGGTAGAAGCAGGTGCGGAAGCGCTCCATGGTGTGGGCGGCGCCGAGGAAGTGCCCGCCGTGGCGCACCTCGTCGTGGGCGCCGAACGCCAGCGACGCCTCGTCGATCTCGAGCGGCGTGAACTCCTGCTGCAGCATCTCCAGCACCTGGACGTCGAGCACGTACTTCTCGTACGACGCCACGAGCCCGCCCTCCAGCCAGCCGGCGGCGTGCATGACCCAGTTGATGCCCGCGAGGAACGTCGGGAGCATGGTCATCAGGCTCTCGTAGCCGGCCTGCGCGTCAGGGGTCTGGCTGGACGTCAGCCCGCCGCCGGAACGCACCGGGAGGCCGAACCGCCGGGCGATCTGACCCGTGCAGAGCAACCCGATAGCCGATTCGGGTGTTCCGAAACAGGGTGAACCGGACTGCATGTCGATGTTCGACAGGAACGACCCGAAGATCACGGGTGCCCCCGGCCTGATCAATTGTGACAACGTGATGCCGGTGAGCGCCTCGGCCATCTGTTGCGCAAGCGTCGCCGGAATGGAAACCGGCGACATCGCACCCATCAACAGGAACGGGGTGAGCACGACCGGCTGGCCCGCCGCGGAGTACTCGAACTGCGCTTCCAGCATCCGCTCGTCCCACCGCAACGGGGAGTTGCAGTTGATCAGGGAGATGGTGGCGGGAGTGGCCTCGATCGCCTCGCGGCCGCCGAAGAGGATCTCGGTCATCGCCAGCGTGTCGCGGGCGTTCGCCCCCGAGACGACGTTGCCCATGTAGATCTTGTCGGTGAGCGTCTGCAGGGCGTAGGTCATGTCGAGGTGCCGCGAGTCGAGCGGCGTGTCCTCGGGCTCGCACACCACCCCACCTGCGGAGTCGATGGCGTCGAAGCTCTGCGCGAGCTTGGCGAACGAGTGGAGGTCGGCGAGGTGCGCGTCGCGGCGGACGTCACCCTCGCGCACGAACGGTGGCCCGTACACGCTGCCGAAGACCATCGAGTCGTCGCCGATGTGCACCGTGTGAGCCGGGTTGCGCGCCTGCACGTCGAAGGACCGCGGCGCCTTCGCGACCTGCTCCAGGACGAAGTCCGGATCGAAGATCACACACTGGTCCTCGACCTTCTGACCGGCCTGCCGGAACAGCTCCAGCGCGCGCTCGGAATCGAACTCCACACCGATCTCGCTCACGATCCGTCGCCACCCACCCTCGAGGGTGGTCAGCGCTTCCCCGGAAAGGATCTCGTAGCGCGGCATGGCGTTGCGGAACATGCAGACCCCCTGCGGAACTCCCCGGAAAACGGGCCTTGACGAGGACCCGTGCCGGCAGGATCCTAACGGCATTCCTCGGAACACTGGTTCCATAACATGGAACTCTTGTGGGAACGGACTCGGGCGATGCCGACTCAACAACTGGGCAGCCAGGCCGTCGACCGTGCGAGCGCGCTGCTCGCGCTCGTGGTCGAGTCGGGCGCGCCGCGGACGTTCACCTCGCTCGTGGCCGAGCTGGGGCTCGCGAAGTCCACCACCTCGCGGCTGCTGCAGGCCCTGGAGCGCAGCAGGCTCGTGCAGCGCGACCAGAGCGGCGCGTTCCGGCCCGGCGCGCTGTTCTCGATCTACGCCGCCCGCCCCAGCGCGCTGCACGACCTCGTCGAGCTCGCCCGGCCCACGCTGGACCGGATCAGCGAGACCACCGAGGAGACGGTGAACCTGTCCGTGCCGCGCGGCCGGGAGGTCGTGCAGATCGCGCAGATCGACAGCCGGTACCTGCTCGGATCCACCAACTGGGTCGGCGTCGACGTGGCGGCCCACTGCACCGCGCTGGGCAAGGTGCTCTACGCGTACGGGGCGCTGCCGCTGCCGCCCGGGCACCTGGAACGGCGCACCGCACACTCCCCCGTCGACCGGGCGACGCTCGAGCACATGCTCGTCGAGGTGCGCCGGCGCGGCTGGGCCGTCTCGCTCGACGAGCTGGAGGTCGGGCTCGGCGCGGTGGCCGCCCCGGTCCGGGGCGTCGACGGGGCCGTGATCGCCGCGGTCTCGGTGTCCGGCCCCACCACGCGCATCAACGACCACGGGATCACCCGGCTCGGGGAAGTACTGGTCCACGAGCTGCGCGGGCTCTCCGCCCAGCTCGGCCACCATCTGGGAAGGGAAGTGTCCGCATGACCGGCGAGGAGATCCTTCGGGCGCTCTACGACGAGACCCTCGTCGGCAACGCGCCCCGGGTGCTGGAGCTCACCGAGCAGGGCCTCGACACCGGGATGGCGCCGGAGACGATGCTGTTCGAGGCGCTCATCCCGTCGCTGGAGGAGGTCGGCGCGCGCTTCGAACGCGGCGACTTCTTCGTGCCGGAGATGCTCATCGCCGGCCGCGCGATGGCCGGCGCGCTCGACCGGCTCCGCCCCCTGCTCGCCGAGACCGGCGCCCGGACCGTCGGCACCTTCCTGATGAGCACCGTGAAGGGCGACGTGCACGACATCGGCAAGAACCTGGTCAACATCATGCTCGAGGGCGCCGGCTTCCACGTCATCGACCTCGGCGTGCAGGTCTCACCGGAGAAGGTGGTGGCGGGCGTGCTGGAGCACAAGCCCGACATCGTCGGGTTCTCCGCGTTCCTCACCACGACCATGCCGATGTTCAAGGCCAACATCAACGCGCTGCAGAAGGCCGGCCTGCGCGACCAGGTGATCGTCATGGTCGGCGGCGCCCCCGTCACCCAGGAGTACGCCGACGCCGTCGGCGCCGACGGGTACGCCGCGGACGCCTCCACCGCCGTGCGCCGCGCCAAGGAGCTCATCGCCGGCAAGCGCGCGATGGTCGGAGTCTAGCCGTGCACACCACCGTCAGCTCCGCCACCCGCGAGGTCGTCCTCGGCCCCGACCAGCCGTTCTGCCTGATCGGCGAGCGGATCAACCCCACCGGCCGCAAGCTGTTCGCCGAGCGGCTGCGCGCCGGTGACCTCTCCCGCATCGCCGTGGACGTGGAGCAGCAGGTGGCGGGCGGCGCCACGATGCTCGACGTCAACATGGGGGTGCCGCTCGCCGACGAGGCCGAGCTGCTCTCCGGCGCCGTCACCATGATCCAGGAGCTCACCGACCTGCCGCTCTGCATCGACTCGTCCGTGGTCGAGGCGCTCGAAGCGGGTCTCGCGGCCTACCGCGGCAAGGCGCTGGTCAACTCCGTCACCGGCGAACGGGAGCGGCTCGACGCGATCCTGCCGCTCGTCAAGGAGCACGGGGCCGCCGTGATCGCCCTCCCCAACGAGGAGGACGAGATCCCCGACGACCCGCACAAGCGGCTGGAGATCACCCGCAAGATCGTCGACATCGCGGTCGGCGAGTACGGCATCCCCCTGTCCGACATCGTGATCGACCCGCTGGCCATGCCGATCGGCGCCGACTCCACGCTCGTCGGCAAGACCCTCGACACCATCGAGCTGATCCGCTCCGAGTTCGGCCTGAACATGACGCTCGGTGCGTCCAACGTGTCGTTCGGCATGCCGGACCGGCACGCGCTGGGCGCCGCGTTCCTGCCGATGGCGATGCGGTGCGGGCTCACCAGCGCGGTCATGGACGTGCGCACCCCGCAGATCGTCGAGGCGGTCAAGGCCGCCGACCTGCTGCTCGGCAACGACGAGTGGGGCGCGGCCTGGATCGCCGCGCACCGGGCGAAGAAGCAGCAGGCGGCGTCATGAACGACCGGGTGCGCATCTCCTACGAGGTCGACGGCGGTCGGGCCCGCGAGGTGCGGGTGCCGTCCGGCGTCACCCTGTTCGACGCCGCGAGCTGGAACGGCATCGCGATCGACTCCACCTGCGGCGGGCACGGCACCTGCCGCAAGTGCAAGGTCCGCGTCACGGACGGGGACGTCCCGGTCTCGCGGCTGGACCCGCGGGCGTTCGACGCCGACGAGCTGCGCGCGGGCTGGCGGCTCGCCTGCCGGGCACCCGCCACCGGCGACGTCCGCGTCACGGTGCCGCCGCTCGTCACCCGGCCGAAGGCGGCCACGGTGGGCGTCGGGCGGCAGGTGATCCTGCGTCCCGCGGTGCAGAAGCGGTGCGTGCAGCTGCCCGAACCCACCCTCACCGACCAGCGCACCGACCTCGAGCGGCTCCTCGCCGCGCTCGACGACCTGGAGCCCGCGGTCGACCTGCACGCACTGCGCGCCCTGCCCCGCGCCCTGCGCGCGGCGGACTTCCGCGTGACGGCCGTGCTGGTCGACGACGTGCTGATCGACGTCGAACCCGGCGACACCACCGGACGGATGTTCGGCATCGCGTTCGACCTCGGCACCACCACCGTCGTCGCCACGCTGCTCGACCTCACCACCGGCACGCCGACCGGCGTCGCGTCGATCCTCAACCCGCAACAGCCGCTCGGCGGCGACGTGATCACCCGGATCAGCGCCACCATGCTCGACCCGCAGGCGCTCGGCCGGCTCACCGCGCACGCCCGCGACGCCCTGAACCAGCTGGCCCACGAGCTCTGCGCGGGCGCGGAGGTCGAGCCGGCGGAGGTCTACGAGGTGGCGGTCGCGGGCAACGCCACGATGACCGCGCTCGCGCTCGGCATCGACCCCGAGCCGCTCGGGGTGGCGCCGTTCGTGATGTCCACCCGGTCGTTCGCGGGCCTACGCGCCGGCGACCTCGGGCTCGCCCTGCACCCGGCCGCGCGTGCGTACGTGTTCCCGGCGCTCGGCGCGTACGTCGGCGGGGACATCGTCGCCGGCGCGCTCGCGTCCGGCATGGACCGCGACAAGCGCGTCCGCCTGTTCGTCGACGTCGGCACGAACTGCGAGATCGTGCTGTCCGACGGCGAGCGCGTCCTCACCACGGCCGCGCCCGCGGGTCCCGCGTTCGAGGGCGCGCAGATCCGCTGCGGCATGCGGGCCGCGCCGGGCGCGATCGAGGGCGTCAAGATCTCCGACGAGGACGTGGCGGTCCAGGTGATCGGCGACGTCGTGCCGGTGGGGCTGTGCGGGTCCGGGCTGGTCGACGCCGTCGCCGCGCTGCTGAACGTCGGGCTGCTGGACGGTTCGGGACGCCTGCTGACCCGCGAGGCGGCAGAGGCACAGCGGCCGGGGCTCGCCGACCGGCTGCAGCTCGTCGGCGAGGAACGCGTGTTCGTGCTCGCGCCCGGCGTGTACCTGTCCCAGCGCGACGTGCGGGAGTTGCAGTTCGCCAAGGCCGCGATCGCCACCGGCTGGCGGCTGCTCGCGGAGGAGCTGGGGCTCGACCCGGCAGACGTGGCGCAGGTGCTGCTGGCCGGTTCGTTCGGCAGCTACCTGTCCCCCGCCGCCGCCGTCCGGATCGGCCTCGTCCCGGGGATCCCGGTCGTGCGGATCGTCAGCGCCGGCAACGTCGCGGGCGAGGGCGCCAAGATGGCCCTGCTCTCGGTACGGGAGCGGGCGGCCGCCGAGGCCCTGCTGGAGGAGGTGCGCTACGTCGAGCTCAGTGACCGGGAGGACTTCAACGACAGGTTCATCGACCAGCTGGCCTTCCCCACGTGAAGTTCAGGAAAGCCACATTCATGTACTCCAGGTTCATGAATGTGGCTTTCCTGAACCTCCCCGGACCGCGGTCGTCGCCTGCGGGGCCATCGCCTCCCACATCGCCTCGGTCGCCTCGCGGCGGGGGTGGGCCCTCGACGTCCATCCGCTGCCGCCGCTCCTGCACAACCGGCCCGAGCGGATCGCGGCCGCCGTCGAGGAGCGGGTCGCCGACTTGCTGGCCACCGACGCCGCCGTCGCCGTCGCGTACGCCGACTGCGGGACGTACGGGGCCCTCGACGAGGTGTGCGAGCGGCTCGGCGTGCCGCGGCTGCGCGGTTCCAGCTGCTACGACACCTTCGCCGGCGCCGAGCGCATGCGCGCGCTCCTGGAGGACGAGCCGGGCACGTACGTGCTCACCGACTACCTCGCGCTCTCCTTCGACCGGTCGGTGCTCCGGGAGCTGGGCCTGGACCGCCACCCCGAGCTGCGCGAGGAGTACTTCCGCCACTACCGGCGCGTCGTCTGGCTCGCCCAGCACCCGGTGCCGCGGATCCGGGCGGCCGCCGAGCGCGCGGCCGCATTCCTGCGCCTTCCGCTGGAGGTGGTCGACGTCGGCGAGGCCGGGCTGGAGGCCGAGCTGGAGCGGCTCCTCAGCGGCTGGTGGTCACCACCGTGCCCGGCCGGTCCTTCAGATCCGGCAGCAGCGCCGTGCCGAGCCCGGGCCCGGTGAGCGAGGTGATGTGCCCGTCGGCGACGGCCGGGAGCTCGGTGACCAGGTCGCGGTACCAGCCGAGGTAGGCCGCGCGCACGGTCTCCTGCAGGAGCGCGTTCGGTGCGGCCGTGGACAGGTGGGTGCAGGCGGTCAGGGCGACCGGGCCGGTGCAGTCGTGCGGGGCGACGGGCACGCCGCGGGCCGCGGCGGCGTCCGCCACCTTGCGGGCGACGGTGAGGCCGCCGCACCAGGTGACGTCGACGGTGGCGACGCCGATGGCCCGCTCCGCCAGCAGCCGCTGGAAGGCCTCCACCCCGGCCACCGTCTCCCCCGCCGCCACCCGGGTGGGTGTCGCGGCCGCGACGGCCGACAGCCCGTCGACGACGTCGGCGCGCACCGGGTCCTCGATCCAGAACGGGGTGTACTCCTCGAGCGCGTGCGCGATCCGGATCGCCGTCGGCACGTCCCACAGGGCGTGCAGCTCGATCATGACGTCCATCGTGTCGCCGACGGCGTCGCGGATCCGGCGGATCGGCTCCAGCCCCTTCGCCAGCTCGCCGGGTGTGATGAGCGCGCCGTCGTGCGCCTCGGCGTACGGGTCGAACGGCCAGATCTTCATCGCCGTGATGCCCGATTCGAGCAGGTCCTCGGCGAGCGCGTCGGGGTGGTGCAGCTGGGCGTGCAGGTCCTCGTACCGGCCCTCGGCCAGCCCCCAGTTCGCGACCTTCTGCCCGCCGGCGCCGCGGACGTAGGCCGGGCCGGCGCAGGTGTTGTAGGTCCGCACGCGGGGCCGCGTCATGCCGCCGAGCAGGACGTGCAGCGGCTGCCCGGTGGCCTGGCCGAGCAGGTCCCACAGGGCGATGTCGACGGCCGACCGGGCGCGGGTCTCCGCGCCGGAACCGCTGTAGCCGACGTAGCCGTGCAGGGCCCGGTTGTGCGCCTCGATCCGCAGCGGGTCCTTCCCGACCAGGTACGGGGCGACGGTCTCGTGCACGTGGGCCTCGGCCGCGCGCGCGGCGTAGAACGTCTCGCCGAGCCCGACCAGGCCGTCGTCGGTGTGCACCTGCACCCACAGCAGGTTGGGGAAGTCCTCGACGCGAACCGTCTCGACAGCGACGACCTTCATGCGGCCGACGATAGCCGTCAGCCCCCGTAGCGGCTGATCCGTTCGGGCCGGATGACGATGCGGACCAGGTCCAGCTGCATGAGCTCCCGGAACTCCGCGGCCTTCGCCGGGTCGTCGAGGTCCCAGTAGTGGTGTGCCAGGCGGTCCGCCAGCTCGGGGACGCCGTCCTCCTCGACGGTCGCGCTGCCGCTGACCGCGATCCACCTCGCCGGCTCGTCGATGTCGCCCGCCGCCACGATCGACGCCCGCGGGTCCCGGCGCAGCCGCCGGATCTTCGGCGACGCGGCCTCGGAGAACACCTGCACCAGGCCGTCCTCGGTGACCTCGAACCACACCGGCCGCGGCTGCGGGAACCCGGTGCCGTCGGGCACGGTGAGGAAACCCAT
Organism: Pseudonocardia wallangbongensis; assembly: GCF_054486945.1. Taxonomy (NCBI): domain Bacteria; kingdom Bacillati; phylum Actinomycetota; class Actinomycetes; order Pseudonocardiales; family Pseudonocardiaceae; genus Pseudonocardia; species Pseudonocardia wallangbongensis. The sequence continues at coordinate 222,715 of NZ_JBRERS010000003.1, read as the reverse complement.
CCGGGGCGTGGCCAGGAACTCCCGATCGGCCGCGGTGAACTCCACGCCGGTCCTCGTATCGCTCATTCAAACCCCTCGATCATGATCACCAACACGGTCGGTCACCCGGCCGTTCCCGGATGGCTACGGTAGGGATGTGCCCGACGAGTCCGCCGCCCGGTTCCTGCGTGTCTCCGACTCGGAGCGCGAGCACGTCGTCGGGCTGCTGCAGCGGGCCACCGGCACCGGCCTCCTCGACCTCGACGAGTTCACCCGCCGCGTCGACACCGCCCTCGCCGCGCACACCCGCGGCGAGCTGAACGCCGTGCTGCTCGACCTGCCCGGCCTGACCCACCCGGAGCGACCGGCGCAGGTCCCGATGCCCGCCCGCCCTCCCGTCCACCGGCCGGCCGCGACCGTGAGCGACACCGGCAGCGGCGACGGGATCCGCTGCATGCTGGGCTCGGTCAGCCGCCGGGGCGCCTGGGACGTGCCGGCGCACCTGGTCGTGCGCATCACCCTCGGCTCCGCCGAGCTCGACTTCACCGAGGCGGACATCCCGCACGACGTCGTCGACGTCGAGCTGGAGGTGGTGGCGGGCTCGGTGGAGATGCGCCTGCCCGCCGGGGCCCGCGTGGAGCACGGCGACCTGCAGGCCACCCTCTCCGGCGTCGAGAACCGCCTCCGACACCGCCCGGACGCACCGCAGGGCCCGCTGTTCCGCATCCGCGGCTCGGTGCGGGCAGGCGGGGTGGAGATCCGCCCGCCGCGCCGCACCCGCTGGTGGTGGCGGTAGGGCCGGCCGGCTCGTCGTCGCCGGCGGACCACCGAACGGTCCGCGCCGCCACCCGGATCAGCGCCTGACCGGCGTCCCGCGCTCGGCCCGGCAGAAGAAGATCACGGCCGGAGAACCAGTACCAAAGCTGTAGATCGTGATCATGTTGCTGATCGGCGGCGCGGGGCCGATGCCGTCGATGCGCGGGCATGATCCGAAGTATCGGTTGCCCATGGCTGCCCCCACGACAATGGCCAACCGATACTCGCGATCTTGACCGTGACCAGTTGTGGGAGCATCGCGGCGCCGGATTTCATGATCATGTCGACGTCAGCGGGGTGCGGTCTTGATCGAACCCCTCTCAGGTCTACCTCGTCCGGGATCGGCCGCCGGTGGGCGCGGTCGTCGGCTGGGGCGTCGCGTACGGCGGGGTGCCGGTGACCGCGCAGAACTGGATGACGGCCGCCGCACCGCAGGCCCGCGAGATGGTGTCGTCGCTCTACGCCGGGGTCTTCAACGCCGCCATCGCACTCGACGCACTCTGCGGCGGGCTCGTCGTCGACGGCGTCCGTGCCCCGGCCGTCCTGGTCTGGGCCGCCGTACTGGCGCTACTCGGCCGGCGCGGCGGGCCGCAGCGTGAACCCGAGCCAGGACAGGACGAGCAGGAGGACGCCGCCCGCGAAGAGCGCGATGTCCGCGACGTTGCCGATGAACCAGTCGAAGTAGGCGATGAAGTCGACGACGTGCCCCTGGCCGAACGATGGCGCCCGGAAGAGCCGGTCGAGCAGGTGCGTCACGGCGCCGCCGAGCAGCAGGCCGATGCAGACCGCCCACGGACGCGAGCGCACCTGCCAGGCGTAACAGCCGCCCGCCACCACGGCCCCCGCGGCGACGATGGTGAAGATCCACGTGCTGCCCGCGCCGATCGAGAACGCGGCGCCCGGGTTGTAGATCAGCTTGATGCCCAGGGCGTCGCCGAGCAGCGGCAGCCGCTCGCCTTCGGTCAGGTTCGTGGTGGCCCAGAGCTTGGAGAGCTGGTCGACGGCCAGCACCACCAGTGCGAGGCCGACCGCGATCCACGGTGCACCGCGCGTCCACCGCTGCGCGCGCGTGGCGGTCGCGGCCTGCTGCTCCATCACCCGCTCGATACTGTCACGGCCCGGTGAGGGCGCGGCGGCGGCGCTTGGCGACGGGCAGCAGGAGCGGGGTCAGCAGCGCCAGCAGCACCACGACCCAGAGGAACACCGTGATGGGCGAGGACAGCAGGATCGACGGGTCGCCCTCGGAGAGCGTGAGCGCGCGGCGCAGCTGCTGCTCGGCGAGCGGGCCGAGGATCAGCCCGACCACGGCGGGCGCCACCGGCACCCCCGCCGTGCGCATCAGCAGCCCGAGCAGGCCGAGCCCGCACAGCACCAGCAGGTCGACGGTGGTGCCGCCGGCCGCGAACGCCCCGAGCGTCGCGAACACCAGCACGCCCGCGTAGATGCCGTACGCCGGGATCTCGAGCAGCCGGGCCCAGATCCGCACGAGCGGCAGGTTGAGCACCAGCAGCATCACGTTGCCGACGTACAGGCTCGCGATGAGCGTCCAGACCAGCGCGCCGGACTCGGTGAAGAGCTGCGGGCCCGGCTGCAGCCCGTAGGACTGGAATGCCGTGAGGATCACCGCGGCGGTGGCCGACGTGGGCAGCCCGATCGTGAGCAGCGGCACCAGCACGCCGGCCGCGGCCGCGTTGTTGGCGGCCTCCGGCCCGGCGACGCCCTCGATCGCGCCCTTCCCGAACTCCTCGGGGTGGCGGGACAGGCGCTTCTCCGCGGCGTAGGACAGGAAGGTCGGCACCTCGGCACCGCCCGCGGGCAGGCTCCCGATCGGGAACCCGAACACGGTGCCGCGCAGCCACGCGGGCCAGGAGCGCCGGAAGTCGGAGCGGGACAGCACGGCCGGCCCGCGCAGCGGCTCGACGGTGGAGTGCCCGGTGCCGGTGAGCAGGTGCCCGAACGCCTCGGACAGCGCGAAGAGCGCCACCACCACGATCACGACGTCGATGCCGTCGAGCAGGGCGTCGATGCCGAAGGTGAGCCGGGGCTGCCCGGTCTGCGCGTCGATGCCGATCAACCCGATCGTGACGCCGACGAGCAGGCTCGCGAAGCCCTTCAGCAGGTTGGGGCCGAGCAGCGCGCTGACCGTCACGAACGCGACGGCCATCAGCGCGACGTACTCCGGCGGGCCGAAGTCGGTGGCGAAGTCGGCCACGACGGGCGCGAGGAACGTGAGCGCGACGGTGCCGATCGTGCCGGCCACGAAGCTGCCCAGTGCCGCGGTGGCCAGCGCCGCGGCCGCCCGCCCGGCGCGCGCCATCTTGTTGCCCTCGAGCGCCGAGATCATGGAGGCGCTCTCGCCGGGCGTGTTGAGCAGGATCGACGTGGTCGACCCGCCGTACATCCCGCCGTAGTAGATGCCGGCGAACATGATCAGGGCGCTGGAGGGCTCCAGCCGGAACGTGATCGGGAGCAGCAGCGCGACGGTGAGCGCGGGGCCGATGCCGGGCAGCACGCCCACGGCGGTGCCGATCGTGACGCCGAGGAACGCCCACAGCAGGTGTTCGGGGGTCAGCGCGCCGGCGAAGCCCTCGAGGAGGAGGGACACCTGATCCATCAGAACCCCCAGGGGCCGGCGGGCAGCGTGAGCCCGATCAGGCGGTCGAACACCAGGAACACGACGGCGGACAGGGCCCAGCCCCAGGCGAGCACCCGCCAGTCGCGCGGGGCGTCGAGCAGCAGTGCCGCGGCGGCGAAGAGCGCGGTGGCCGTGACGACGTAGCCCAGGAGCGGCAGGAGCAGCGCGAACCCGACCAGCGCCGCGACGAGCCCGAGCACGCGCAGCCCGGCCCGGGACTGCCACGGCTCGCCGGCTCCGGCGAGCGGGAGCTTGCGGCGGGCGTCGACCAGCAGCAACGCGCCCACCACGCCGAGCGCCACGCCGACCGGCAGCGGCACGGCGGCGGGTCCGACCACGGCCGAGGTGGCCGGTAGCCGCACGGCGTCGACGATCACGAGCACGGCGGCGACCAGCAGCAGCGCGCCGAACGCGGCCGTCGCGAGCACGGTGTGCCGGTCGGCCCGGACCGGCTGATCCTCGTCGGCCATCACTTGCCCCCCAACCCGATCTGCGAGAGCACCCGTGACACCCGCTCCTGCTCGGACTTCACGAACTCCTCGAACTCCGGACCGGCGAGCAGGGCATCGCCCCACCCGCGCTTGGCGAGCGCATCGCGCCAGGAGTCGGTGTGCGCCATCCGGACGATCATGTCCTCGAGCGCCTGTTCCTGCTGGTCGGAGATGCCGGCGGGGGCGACGATCCCGCGCCAGTTCTCGACGACGACGTCCAGCCCCGACTCCTTCAGCGACGGCACGTCGGGCAGCGACGGCAGGCGCTCCGCGCTCGACACGGCGAGCGCGCGCACCGTGCCGGCCTGGATCTGCGGTTCGATCTCCGAGAGCCCGAAGATCCCGATCGTCGACCGCCCGGACAGGACGGTGGTGAGTGCCTCGCCGCCGCCGGAGTGGGCGACGTAGCTGACCTTCGCGGGGTCGGCCCCGACGGCCTGCGCGAACAGCCCGGCCATGATCTGCTCGACGCCACCGGCGGACCCACCGGAGATCGAGACCGCTGCGACGTCGGCCTGCATCGCCGAGACCAGGCCGGGCACGTCGGTGAGCGGGGAGTCGGCGGCGACCACCACGACCTGGTAGTCGGTGGTGAGGCGCGCGAGCGGGGTCGTGTCGGCGAGCGAGTGCGGCGAGCCGTTGGCGACGACGGCACCCATCATGATCAGCCCGGTCGTCATCAGCTCGGCCGGGTCGCCTTCGTGGCGGACGAACTGGCTGAGCCCGATCGTGCCGCCGGCACCGGCGACGTTGTAGACCTCCGTGCGCCCCACGACCTCGCGCAGGGCCTTCTGCATCTCGCGCGAGGTCTGGTCCCAGCCCCCGCCGGGCGCGGCCGGGGCCATGATCCGCAGCTGCTCGTCGCCGAGCACGTCCGCCAGCTCACCGCCCCGGCTCTCGGCGGGCGCGGTGAGCACGACCGCGGCCGTCGCCGCGACCGCCGCCGCGAGCGCGACCACCCCGCTGCGTCCCAGGCGCTTTCGAGGAGCCCGCTCCTCCGTCGTTCCGGATGCGGTCGTTCCGGATGGCTCCATCACCGGTCCCCCGTCGCGCGCTCGACCGTACTGTCGACCGCTGTATACAGTGATGTGCACGGACTGACAAGCGGAGGGCGCATGCACGAGGAGATGGACGTCGACGTCGTCGTGGTGGGCGGTGGCAACGCCGGGTTCACCGCCGCGCACGCCGCGGCCGAACGAGGCCGGCGAGTGCTGGTGCTGGAGAAGGGCGAACCGGCGCAGGCCGGCGGCAACAGCTACTTCACGGCCGGGGCCATCCGGATCGCGCACGGCGGGCTCGCCGACGTGTCCGACCTGCTCGACGCCGACGAGCGGCACGGGGTCAGCGTCCTGCCGCCGTACCCGGCCGAGGAGTTCACCGCCGACATCGCGAAGGTGACCGGCGGCCGCAACGACCCCGTGCTCACCGAGGTGCTGGTGGGCGAGAGCCAGGACGCGGTCCGCTGGTTGCACGGCAAGGGGCTGCGCTACCGGCTGATGTACGAGCGGCAGGCGTACCCGGACGCGCAGGGGCGGCAGGTGTTCTGGGGCGGGCTCGCGGTGGGCAGCACCGGGGGCGGCAAGGGCCTGATCGAGCAGCACACCGCGGCGGCGGAGAAGGCCGGCGTCGAGATCCGCTACGGCACCCGCGCCCTCGACCTGCTGCCCGACGGCCCCGGCGTCACCTGGCGGGACGCCGAGGGACACACCGGCACCGTCCGCGCCGAGTCCGTGGTGCTCGCCGCCGGTGGCTTCGAGGCCGACCGCGACCTGCGCCGACGCCATCTCGGCGAGGACTGGGGCCGGGCCAAGGTGCGCGGCACCCCGCTCAACACCGGCGACATGCTGACCGCGGCCCTCGCCGCCGGCGCCGCGCCGTACGGCGACTGGGGCAGCTGCCACAGCGTGGCCTGGGACGCCTGGTTCCCCGGCAACGAGGGCGATCGGGAACTGACGAACCAGCTCACCCGCAGCGGCTACCCGCTGGGGATCATGGTCAACAAGCGCGGGGAGCGGTTCGTCGACGAGGGCGCCGACTTCCGCAACTACACGTACGCCGAGTACGGCGCCCGGATCCTCGCCCAGCCCGACGGGCTCGCGTTCCAGGTCTTCGACGCCACCACCCGCCCGCAGCTGCGCGTCGAGGAGTACGACATGCCTGGCGCGTCGGTCGTCACCGGCTCCACCCTCGCCGAGCTCGCGGCCGGGATGGGCGTCGACGCCGCGGCGCTCACCCGCACCGTGGAGGGGTTCAACCTTGGCGTCGACCGGGACGTCCCGCTCGACCTCGCCGTCAAGGACGGCCGGAGCGCCCACGTCGAACCGCCGAAGTCGAACTGGGCGATCCCGTGCGAGACCCCGCCGTACTACGCCTTCCCCGTGACCTGCGGGATCACGTTCACGTTCGGCGGGCTGCGCGCCGATGTCTCCGGCCGGGTGCTCGACGCCGCGGGCGCGCCGCTGCCCGGCCTGTTCGTCTGCGGCGAGATGCTGGGCGGGCTGTTCAGCGGCAACTACCCGGGCGGCAGCGGGCTCACCTCGGGCGTGGTGTTCGGGCGCCGCGCGGGAATGCTGGCGTAATGGGATGTCACCCGGAGCGGGTGGGCCGAACGGCCCGTTCGCTCGCACCTGACGCGCGAGGGTGCCGTTCGCTCCCCCGATCCCGCATCGGTGGGCACTGAATGACGGGGACGGACGCGCAGACCGTCTACGAGGACCTGCGCGGGCAGATCCTGTCCGGCGCGCTCCCGCCGGGCACGCCGCTGCGGGAGATCGCGCTGGCCGAGCGGTTCGGCGTGTCCCGCACGCCGGTGCGGGAGGCGCTGAGCCGCCTGCAGCAGGACCGCCTGCTCGCGCCCGGCGGCCGCGGCATGCAGGTGCGCTCGATCGACCCGCACGAGGTGGTGCAGGTCTACGACATGCGCGTGCTGCTGGAGGCCGAGGCCGCGGGGCAGGCGGCGCACAGCCGCGGCGACGCCGACCTGATGCGCCTGGAGGGCCTCCTCGCCCGCGACCGGGCCCTCACCGACCTCGACGACGCCACCCGCACCCGCACCAACCTCGAGTTCCACTCCGCGATCTGGGAGGCCACGCACAACCCGGTGCTGCTGGACCTGCTGGAGCGCCTGTCCATCCACCTCGTGCACGCCCCGCGGTCGACCCTCTCGGTCGGCGACCGGTGGTCCACCGCGCTCGACGAGCACGCCCGGCTCGTCGCGGCGGTGCGCGGGCGTGACGAGCAGGCGGCGCGGGAGATCGCCCGGCAGCACATGACCACCGCGCGGGAGATCCGGCTGGCCCTGCTGCGGGAGGCGGCCGCCACACCGGCACCGTGACCCGCCGTCTTGTCGTTGACAAGACAGGTCGTCCTCATGCATCTTGTCAGTGTCAATTTGTCACTGCCAAGACCGGAGTACGTCATGGAACCACTGATCACCCTCGTCGCCGTCACCGCGCTCCTGCTCGGCGCGGGCGCGCTCGGGGTGCGCGCCCTGCGACCGTGGCCGGTCGCGCTCCGCGGAGGCCTGGCGGCGATGTTCACGCTCACCGGCGTCGTGCACTTCGTCGGGATGCGTCAGGAGCTGGTCGCGATGGTTCCGCCTGCGCTGCCGGCGCCCGAGCTCCTCGTGACGATCACGGGGGTCCTGGAGCTCGCCGGCGCGGCCGGGCTGCTGCTCCCCCGCCTCGCGCCCTGGGCAGCGGGCGGGCTGACCGTGCTGCTCGTCGTCATGTTCCCGGCGAACGTCCACGCGGCGCTGGAGGGCACCGACACCCCACTGCTGCCCCGCACCGCCATGCAGGTGCTGTTCCTCGCGGCGACGCTCGCCGTGGTCGCGCACCACGCGCGGGCACTCCGCTCACCCGCACCGGCGTCGTGACGTCCGAGGCCGGGATCGCTCGGCGGCGTCCGAGCAGGTGACAGCGCCTCGCACACCAACTTTGGCGCTCACACACCAACTGCAGTTGCTGTGCCGGCACCACGGTTGGTGTGTGACCGCCGTTCAGGCCGCCCCGCGCAGAACGGGACGGTCCGCCTCGGGGTGCGGAGGCGGTGGCTCGAGGGGACCGACGGCCAGCAGCGGTACGGAGCCGCCCGGCGCCGGACGCTCGCGATGATCGACCCGCTGGGGCGTACTCAGGAGCTTGGCCTCCAGCCGCTGCAGCAGCAGCGTCGCCAGCAAGACGGCGACCGGCACCCCGAGCGAGATCCACACGCGGGTCGGCTACCCCGTCAGGCGGTACCGGTACACGAAACGCCGGATACCCCGCCCGAACGGGCTACATCCGCCCCCTCTCGCTCACGATCCGTAGCAGCTCGTGCACCACACCGGTCACGCGCCGCGTCGCCATGGCGCAGGAGCGCCCGATACGGTGCCGGGATGACCGACAGCGACCCCAGCCGCGGTGACCCCGCGGACGCCATGACGCTGACCGCGAAGCGCGTCGGCTCGGCGGCCGTGGTCACGGTGACCGGCGAGCTGGACCTGCTCACCGCGCGCGAGCTGATGACGACGGTCGACGAGACGCTGCAGTGGCCGGACCTCACCGGCGTCGTCGTGGACCTGACGGCGGTGAGCTTCCTCGGCTCCTCCGGACTCGGGACCCTCGCCGAGCTGGCCACCCGTACCACCGCGCCCGCCGGCAGCGGCGGCTACCGATCCCGGCCGCCCGAGCCCCTCCCCCCGCTGCGCCTCGTGGCGCCACCCGGCAACAGCGCCGTCCTGCGCCCGTGGGAGACGATGAACCTGCAGCAGATCCTGCAGTTGCACCCCGACCTGGACAGCGCCCTCCTCAGCCTCTGAGACCGCATCCCCATCCGAGGACAGGAGATCCGTGGCCCGCGCCGATCTGCCCCTTGACGAGCTCGTCGCCTACCGCCCCGACGTCCGCGAACCCGACGACTTCGACGCGTTCTGGACGCGGACCCTCGACGAGGCCCGCGGCCACGACCTGGACGTCCGGTCCGAGGAGGTGGACACGCCCTACCGCACGGTCACGGTCCGGGACGTGGCCTTCAGCGGGTTCGGTGGCGACCGCATCGGCGCCTGGTTCACGGTGCCCCGCGGCGAGAACGGTCCCCTTCCCGCCGTCGTCGAGTTCATCGGCTACAACGGGGGCCGCGACCTGCCGGGCGAGTCGCTGCGCTGGGCGAGCGCCGGCTACGCCCACCTGCTCGTGGACACCCGCGGGCAGGGCGCCCGTTGGGGCGCGGGTGGGCGCACCGCCGATCCGCACGGTTCGGGCCCCGCCACGCCGGGCTTCATGACCCGCGGCATCGACGACCCGGACACCTACTTCTACCGGCGGGTGTTCACCGACGCCGTGCGCGCCGTCGAGGCCGTGCGCACGCTGCCCGGCGTCGACGCCGGGCGCGTGTCGGTGCAGGGGGCCAGCCAGGGCGGCGGGATCACGCTCGCCGTGGCCGGGCTGGTGCCGGACGTCGCGGCCGCGCTGCCCGACGTCCCGTTCCTCTGCCATTTCACCCGCGCGCTCGACATCTGCGACAAGGACCCGTTCGCCGAGCTCACCCGTTACCTCGCGGTGCACCGGGCGCGGGTGGACGACGTGCTGCACACCCTCTCGTACTTCGACGCGGTGAACTTCGCGAAGCGCGCCACGGCGCCGAGCCTGTTCTCGGTGGCGCTGATGGACCTGATCTGCCCGCCCTCCACGGTGTACGCCGCGTACAACAACTACGGCGGCACCAGCAAGGACATCGAGGTCTACCGCTTCAACGACCACGAGGGCGGCGAGTCCTACCAGCGGCAGGCCCAGATCCGCTGGCTGGACGAGCTCCTCGGTCGATAGGCCGGGTCAGGGGCGCTCGCACACCAACTTCTGCCGTCACACACCAACTGCAGTTGGTGTGGCGGCACCGGAGTTGGTGTGTGACCCCGCGGCGGCCGTCGGCTGCGTCCGGGCGTGCCGGGAGAGCGCGTACGCCACCCCCACGGCGGCGAGGAGCGGCACCAGCCCGCAGAAGGCCATGCCGACGCGGGCGCCGAAGGCGTCGGTGATCCAGCCGACCACGGGACCGCCGAGCGGGGTGCCGCCGACGAACGCGAGCATGTAGATGCTCATCACGCGGCCGCGGACGTCACCGTCCACCCAGGACTGCACCGACGAGTTCGCCATCGCCTGGAACGCGAGGTTCACCATGCCCATCGCCACCAGCGCCGCGAGGAAGACGCCCAGCCCGGGGGCGAGCGCCGCCGCGAGCTGCGCGGCGCCGAACGCGGCCCCGGCGAGGACGATCGTGCGCAGCCGGGGGTGCGTGCGCCCGCCCGCGATCAGCGCGCCGGCCACCGACCCGACGGCGATCACGACGTTGAAGAGCCCGTAGAGCTGCGCCCCGGTGACGGTCGAGCCGGCGAACTCCTGGTCCGCCATGGCCGTGAGCACCACCGGGAACTTGAGCCCGAACGTGCCGATCAGGCCGACGAGCACGATCGTCCACGCGACGTGCGGGCGCTCGGCCACGTACCGCAGCGCCACGCGCAGCTGCCCGGGCGCCCGCTCCAGCGGGGGCGTCCGGATCAGGTCGGCGGAGCGGATGAGCATCAGGCCGGTGAGCGGGGCGATGTAGGACACGGCGTTCGCGGCGAACGCCCACCCCGACCCGACCGTGGCGATCATGATGCCGGCCACCGCCGGCCCGATCAGGCGGCTGGTCTGGAACACCGCGGCGTTCAGCGCGATGGCGTTGCGCACGTACCGTTCCGGCACGACCTCGTTGACGAAGACCTGGCGCGTCGGGTTGTCGACCACGAACACGAGGCCCGCGGCGAGCGCGAACAGGTAGACGTACTCCACCCGGATCTGCCCGGAGATGGTCAGGGCGGCGAGCACGGCGCTCAGGAGCCCGAACAGGCTCTGGGTGATCATCAGGATGATCCGCTTCGGGTAGCGGTCGGCGATCATCCCGCCGTACATGCCGAGCAGCAGCATCGGGAGGAACTGGCAGGCCATCGTGATGCCCACCGCGGCCGGGCTCCCGCTGAGCTCGAGGACGAGCCATTCCAGGGCGATGTTCTGCATCCACGTGCCGGTGCTGGCGACCGCGTGAGCGCTGACGTAGATCCGGAAGTTGGGGACGCGCAACGCGGCGAATGTGCTGGCGCGGCGAGGAGTGGAATCGATGGTGGATGTGGTCCCGCTCACGGGTATGTCGGCCGCAGCCGTTGTCACGGATAACCCTTCGTAGTTCTCGCAGAAATCCGTACCTCAGTGTCCCCCGCAAGCAGCGTATTGTGAACGACGATCAGCCGACTAACTGTTATCACGGAGCAATATGGCACAGATGATCTACGACCCCGCCCAGCTCCAGACGTTCCTCGCCGTGGCCCAGACCCGCAGCTTCACCCAGGCCGCGGCGCGGCTCGGCATCCGCCAGCCCACGGTCAGCCAGCACATCCGCAAGCTCGAGGACGCCACCGGGCGCGTGCTCGTGCACCGCGACACGCACACCGTCGCCATGACCCCCGACGGCGAGGCCATGATCGGATTCGCCCGCTCCATCCTCGCGGCCCACGAGCAGGCCGCCGTCTTCTTCAACGAGGAGCGCCCGCACGGGCGGCTCCGGATCGGGATGTCCGACGACCTCGCGCTCACCCGGCTGCCGCACATCCTGCGTGACTTCCGCCGCGACAACCCGCTCGTCGACCTCGACCTGTCCATCGACCAGAGCGGTTCTCTGCATCGCAGGCTCGAGAACGACCGGCTCGACCTGTTCGTGGGGAAGCGCCCGCGCGGCGAGCCACGGGGTCAGCTCGTGAAGCGCGACCGACTCGTGTGGGTGGGCACCGCATCCACGCGGCTGGACGCGAGCAAACCGCTCCCCCTGGTCGTGTACCCGAACCCCAGCCTGTCCCGATCCGCCATGGAGAACGCCCTGCAGCGGGCCGACATCACATACCGCCCCGCGTGCGTCTGCCGCGGCGTCAACGGCCTGATCGGGGCGGTCGCGGCGGGCATCGGGATCTCGGCGCTGGCCAGCAGCCTGGTGCCCGTACAGCTCACCCCGCTCGGCCCGCAGCACCGCCTGCCCGAGCTCGGCTACCTCGACCTGGTGCTGCTGACCAACCCGCGGACCGAGGGACGCCCGGCCACGAAGGCGCTCGCGGCCGCCGTGCTCGCGAGCGGGCCCACGAGCCTCTCGACCGGCATGATCGCCCCATGATCGACCACCTCGTCCTCGCCACCCCCGACCTCGACGCCACCGTCGCCGCGCTGGCCGGCCGCGGGCTCGTGACGAGCCCCGGCGGCGCGCACGACGGGGTGGGCACCCGCAACGCGCTCGCCGACCTCGGTGCGGGCTCCTACCTCGAGGTGATCGGCCCGGACGCGGACCAGCCCGCACCCGCGCAGCCGCGGCCGTTCGGCGTCGACGGGCTCAGCGCGCCCCGCCTGGCCGCCTGGGCGGTGCGGGTCGCGGACCTCGACGCGGACGTCGCCACCGCCCGTTCCCGCGGGTACGACCCCGGGGCGGCCCGGGACATGGCGCGCCTGCGCGGCGACGGGGTGCGGCTGGCGTGGCGGCTCACGCCGCCGCCGGGCACCGTGCCCGAGGTGGTGCCGTTCGTCATCGCGTGGGGCGACACCGAGCACCCGAGCCGTTCCGCCGCCCGCGGTGCGCGGTTGCGGTCGTTCACGGCGACGCATCCCGACCCGGCCGGCGTCCGGACCCGCCTCGCGGCCCTCGGCGTCACGGATCTCCCCGTCGAGCAGGGACCGGCGCCGGCACTGCGCGCGCTGGTCGAGACGCCGTCCGGAACCGTCGAGCTCGCCTGATCAGCACCTCCGCCACCACGAGGTTGATCACCCAGCCGAGCACCTGGCCCACCGGGATCAGCGACGAGGCGGCCGCCGGTACGGCAGCCGGGGCGATCGCGCCGGTGGCCAGCCCCGTCAGCAGCACCAGCGGCACCAGGATCCGCGCGGTGACGGCGAGGAAGGTCAGCGCGTAGTTGCGCGTCATCCACGCCCGGTGCGCGGCGACGTCGCCACGGCGGATCGCGCGGACCGCCAGCGCGGCCGTCACCAGCCACCCCAGCGCCGGGATCACCAGCCCGACCTGGGTGACGATCCGGCCGGACAGGAGCGCGACCGGTACGGCCGTGACCGCCGCGGGCAGGACGCCCACCAGCAGGTAGGTCCGCCCGATCCGGCGGTGCCACCGCCTGCGCGCCCGGATCGCCGGCACGAACTGCAGCGGCCCGAGCACCAGCGCGACGGTCGCGGTGAAGACGTGCGCGACCAGCAGGCCGTAGTGCGGCCCGCCCTCGACGTCCAGCCGGCTGGACCCGGCGTCGAGCAGCGCGTACGGCACCACCATGACCGCGCTCGCCACCACGGCGACCAGCAGCATCAGCCAGACCCGGCGCGGGCGCAGTACCTGGGCGTCCATGCGCCCGATCGTCGGCCGCGCGGGGGATGCTGTCGTCCGCTCGGGGTCGGCGGTTCGCCTACTCCCGCTGACGTACGTGACCTGGGCCATGGTCGGCTTGAGGTGAACCCGGGTCGAGGTTCGACGATCGGATCATGACGTACTCGCTGCCCGACCTGCCCTACGACTACGGCGCCCTCGCCCCGCACATCGCCGGCGAGATCATGGAGCTGCACCACTCCAAGCACCACCAGACCTACGTCGGCGCCCTCAACCAGACCCTCGACAAGCTCGCCGCCGCCCGCGACGGCGGCGACTACGGCGCCATCGTCGGCCTCGAGAAGACCCTCGCGTTCAACCTCGGCGGCCACGTCAACCACTCCACCTTCTGGCAGAACCTGTCCCCCGACGGCGGCGACAAGCCCACCGGCGAGCTCGCCGCCGCCCTCGACGAGGACTTCGGCTCCTTCGACGCATTCCGCGCCCACTTCACCGCCGCCACCACCATCCAGGGCTCCGGCTGGGCCATCCTCGGCTGGGACCAGCTGGGTCAGCGCCTGCTGGTCCACCAGCTCTACGACCAGCAGGCCAACCTCCCCGCCGGCCAGGTCCCCCTCGTCATGCTCGACATGTGGGAGCACGCCTTCTACCTGCAGTACCGCAACGTCAAGCCCGACTACGTCAAGGCCTGGTGGAACGTCGTCAACTGGGCCGACGCGGCCGACCGCTTCGCGAAGGCCCGCGGGATCTGACCGATGGCCCCGACCGGGACGGAAGCGCCGACGGACCTGCTCGCGAGCGCGTTCCGGGAATCCTTCCGCCACCACCCCACCGGCGTCGCCGTGGTCACCGCCCGCGACGGCGCCGGTGCGCCGGTGGGGCTGACGGCGTCGTCGGTGGCGTCGGTGTCGGTGACGCCGCCCGCGCTCGTCCTGTCGATCTCCCACCGGACGAGCGCGGCCGCGGCCCTGCTGGCCGCGGACTCGTTCCTCGTCCACCTGCTCGAGGCCCGCAACGTCGACCTGGCCCGGTGCTTCGCGACGTCGGGGGCGGAGCGGTTCGGCCCGGCCACCCGCTGGACCCCGCTGGCCACCGGGGAGCCGTGGCTCCCGGAGGCGCCCACGGCCCTGCGCTGCCACCCGCTGACGCGCGTGCCCGTCGGGGACGCGACGGTCGTGGTCGCCGAGGTGGTCGGGGTCCGTTCGTCCGGGCGGTCGGGCCGGCCCCTGGTCCACCACGACCGCGGTTTCCACGTCCTCGGGCCGGCGCCGACCGCCTCCTGACGACCGGGGGCGGCGCGATCGGCCCGGACGGAGGACCATCGGGGTGGAGCACCAGGAGGTTCACGTGCCGCAGGACCGACCCGGACCCGGCTCCGGGCCCTTCGACGACATCTTCGAGCGACTCATCGGCAACCTCGAGAGCACGCTCGGCGACAGCCTGGGCGGTACCGCGAGCCGGCAACCCGCCACCGGTGGGCGCACGCCCAAGCTCGACCGGTTCGGCCGCGACCTCACCGCGGACGCTGCCGCGGGTGCGCTGGACCCGGTGATCGGGCGCGACACCGAGATCGACCAGGTGCTCGAGGTGCTGGCCCGGCGCACGAAGAACAACCCGGTGCTGGTGGGTGATCCGGGCGTCGGCAAGACCGCGATCGCGGAGGGCGTCGCCCAGCGGGTGGCCGACGGCGCCGTGCCCGAGTCGCTGCGCGGCGTGCGGGTCGTGGCCCTCGATCTGGGGGGCATGGTGGCGGGCACGCGCTACCGCGGCGACTTCGAACAGCGGCTCACCGGTGTGATCGACGAGGTCGTGGCCGCGGAGCGGTCCATCGTGCTGTTCCTGGACGAGCTGCACACCGTGATCGGGGCCGGATCGGCCGAGGGTGCGCCGATGGACGCGGCCACGCTGCTCAAGCCTGCGCTCGCCCGAGGCGACCTGCGGTTGATCGGCGCCACCACCGTGCGGGAGTACCGGCGCCACATCGAGAAGGACGCCGCGCTGGAACGCCGGTTCGAGCCGGTGCCGATCGCCGAGCCCACGGTGGAGGCCACGATCGCGATCCTGCGCGGCCTGCGGGCGCGCTACGAGGAGCACCACGGCGTCCGGATCTCCGACGCGGCGGTCGTGGCCGCGGCCGAGCTCTCCGACCGTTACGTCGCCGACCGGTTCCTGCCGGACAAGGCGATCGACCTCCTGGACCGGGCGAGCTCCCGGGCCCGGATCCGCGCCGGTGAACCGGCCCCCGGCCCGGCCGATCGCGCGGGCGCGGAGGAGCTCGACCAGCTGCGGCGGGCGCGCGAGGTGGCCGTCGACGCCGACGACTTCGAGCGCGCGCACCTGCTCACCCGTGAGATCGAGGCGGCCGAGGCCGCCCTGGGCCCCGAACGGCAGAAGGCCGGCGGGACGGTGGAGATCGGCCCGGACGACGTGGCCCGCATCGTCTCCGACAGCACCGGCATCCCCGTCGCCCGGCTCACCGGCGCCGAGCGGCGCAGGCTGCTGGACCTGGAGGCGTTGCTGCACCGGCGCGTGGTCGGGCAGGACGAGGCCGTCGAGACCGTGGCCGACGCCGTGCGCGCCGGGCGGGCCGGGCTCGCCCACCCGGACCGGCCGGTCGGGTCGTTCCTGTTCCTCGGCCCCACCGGCGTGGGCAAGACCGAGCTCGCGCGGGCGCTCGCGGAGGCGCTCTTCGGCAGCGTCGATGCGCTGCTGCGGTTCGACATGAGCGAGTACGCCGACCGCGGCAGCGCCATGCGCCTGGTGGGCGCGCCGCCCGGGCACGTCGGCTACGAGGACGCGGGCCAGCTCACCGAGGCCGTGCGGCGCACCCGTTACGCCGTGCTCCTGCTCGACGAGATCGAGAAGGCGAACGCCGAGGTGATCAACACGCTGTTGCAGGTGCTCGACGCCGGCCGGCTCACCGACGCCCACGGCCGGGCCGTCGACTTCACCCACACCGTGGTGATCATGACGAGCAACCTGGGCGCCGACCGCCTGCTCGCCGCCACCGGCCGGCTCACCGACGAGGTGCGCGAGGGGGTGCTCGGCATGGCGCGCGTGCACTTCCGGCCCGAGTTCCTCAACCGGGTGGACGACATCGTGCTGTTCTCCGCCCTCGACCGCGGCGAGCTGCGCAGCATCACCGAGCTGCTGCTCGAGGGCACCGCCGATCGGCTCCGCGCGCAGGACATCGGGCTCGAGGTCACGCCCGCCGCCGTCGACCGGCTCGCCGAGCTCGGCCACCAGCCGGAGCTCGGGGCGCGCCCGCTGCGCCGCACCATCGCCCGCGAGGTCGACCGCGCCCTCTCCCGCCTGATCATCGGGGGCGAGCTCGGCCCCGGCGGCCGCGTGGTGGTGGACGTGAGCGACGGAGCGCTGGTGCTGCAGCCCCACGCGGGCTGAGCCGAGGCGTCACACACGAACTTCGGTGCTCGCACACCAACTGCAGTTGGTGTGCCGGCGCACATGTTGGTGTGTGACCGCGCGCGGCCTATATCGTTAGCATATGCAACTTTCTGTGCCGCTCTGCCCGCAGTGACCGCCGCGATGGCGCCCGCGAGCAGGCTGTGGGGGGCCAACTGGCTCGACCGGTTGGTCGCATCCGACCCGGGTCTCAACCGCTTGACCTCCGCCGCACGCGCCGTCGGTGGCGTGGCCACCGCGCTCGGCGTGGAGTACGTCGTCGCGTGGCTCACCGGCCAGCCCGCCCTGGTGCCCATGATGCTCGGTGCGGTGGTGTCGATGATGGCGGCGTTCGCCCTCACCGACGCCACCCGTGGGGGTCAGGCCGTCACGCTGCTCGGCCTGCCGCTCTTCATGTTCGCGGGCATGGGCGTCGCGATCGCCGTGGACCGGTTCCGGCTGGCGTCGCTGATGGTGTTCGTCGTCGTGATGTTCGCGGCGGTGTTCATCCGCCGGTTCGGGCCCCGGTACTTCATCGGCGGCATGATCGCCTTCATGGGCTACTTCTTCGCCCTGTTCCTCGGCCTGACCCTGCCCGCGCTCCCCGCCGTCGCGCTCGCCGTGCTGGTCGCCGTCGGCTGGTCCATGGTGCTGCACCTGGTGCTGTTCCCCGTGCACAACGACCGCGTCCTGCGGCGCATGCTGCGCGCGTTCGAGGCGAGGGCGCGTGCGGTGGGCGACGCCGCGGCCGACCTGCTCGCCGCCCCCGACTCCGGCGGGGAGCGGGCGGTCCGCGCCCTGGCCCGCCTGCACGGACGTTCGGTGCAGGTCAACGAGGCCGCGGTGATGATCGACGGGCAGCTCGGGACGCCGGGCGCCGTCGTCGACGACGACGCGGCGGACGCGATGCGGCACGCGCTGTTCGACGGTGAGCTCGCCGCCGCGGAGCTCGCGGAGACGGTCCGGTTGCTCGTCGCGTCCGGCACGGTCCTGCCGGCAGCGGTGGCCGAGCAGGTCCGCGGCCTGCTCGACGCGGTGCGCAGCGGGCCGTGGAGCGCTGTGGAGGAGCATGCCGTCCGGTTGGAGGCCGGGGCGCGGCAGGTCGTCGGGACGATCGCGATGCCCCTCACGACGGACGGGACGGCCGCGGCCGGCGCCGACACGATGCCGGTCGAGGCGTCGCACGTGGTGCGGCGGATGGCGGAGGCCGCTTCCGGGCTGGCCCGTGCGTGGCGCGACTGGACGGCCGTGGTGACCCCCGCCGCCGGCCGCAGCGCCGTGGTCGCCTCCCGCTCCGCCCGGACCGACGAGGAGGGCGGCTTCACGCCGGCGGTGCAGCTGTTCGCCGGGAACATGCCCGGGTCGGCGATCACCGTGCGCGCGATGATCGAGGGCAGCACCGGCGGGTACTGGTCCCGGCTCTCGCTCACGACCCGGCAGGCCGTCCAGGTCGCCGTGGCGGCGGGGCTGGCGATCGCGGCGGGCGACGCCCTGTCCGGGCAGCGCTACTACTGGGCGGTGCTCGCCGCGTTCATCGCGTTCACGGGCACCGCGACCGTCGCCGAGACCGTCATGAAGGCGCTCAACCGCATCCTCGGCACGATCCTGGGGCTGGTCGGGGCCATCCCGCTCGTGGCGCTGACCGGGTCGAACCTCGCGGCGGTGCTGCCCGTGATCCTGGTCAGCATCTTCCTCGGGTTCTACCTGCTGCGGATCTCGTACGCGGTGATGATCTTCTTCATCACCCTGCTGGTCGGCGAGCTCTACGCCGTGCTCGGCACGTTCACGCCCGCGCTGATGGTGCTGCGGCTGGAGGAGACCGCGATCGGCGGCGTGATCGGGTGCGGGGTGTGCCTCCTCGTGCTCCCGATCCGCACCCGGGCCGCCGCGACCGCAGCACGCAAGGCGCTGCTCGACAGCCTGCGCACGCTGCTGGAGCGACTCGGGGAGCACCTCCGCGACCCGCGGACCCCGGCCGACCTGCCGGGCGCCGCGCGCCTCCTCGACGCCCAGCTGCACCAGGTCCTGCTCATCTCACGCCCGCTGACCCGGTCGGCGCTCCCGGCGGCAGGCGCCGCGCAACGCCGCCGCATCATGATCTACACCGGCCTCGCCCACCACGCGAGGCGGGTGGCCCGGTCGGCCGACGCCGCGGCCCACCTCGACGACACGCGGCGCGCCCGGCTCGGCGCCGCCGTCACCGGGATCGCCGAGCTGGTCGACGCCCTCGTGCAGGACCGGCCCCAGCCCGATCCGGTGCCGATCGCGGCCACCGCCGACCGGCTGGCGGCGCTCGACGTCGCCGACCACCCCGCGCGCCCGCTCGTCCACGAGCTCACCCGGCTGCACGCCACGCTCGTGACGCTCGCCGGCGCCCCCGGTGTCGTCGTCCCGGCGCGCCCGACCGGGAGCGAGCCGGCCCAGGAGCCGGCCGTGCACGGTCGCGTGCAGTGGTCGAGCAGGCAGCCGGCCGAGGCCACCCTCGCCCTCGTCGACGTGCGGGGCCGCCAGCACGACCGGACCACGACCGACGCCGACGGGCGCTACCGGCTCACCTCGACCGAGTCCGGCTACTACCTCCTGGTCTGCACGCCGGCCGGCGCGAACGGGCTCGCCGGCGACCCGGCGCCGCACGCCGACTGGGTGAGCGTGGACGCGAGCCCCGGCCGGCACGACATCGTGGTCCGCAGGGAGCCCGACGGCCCGGGCGAGGGGCGGCAGGAGCGCCGCTGCCGTACCCACCGCGATCTGCGGGCGCCCGGTGGTCCCCGCAGCGCCCGCGGGGCGTGTGACGACCACGCCCGGCGCGCGGAGCACCCCCGGGCGCCGATGTGACCCTCGCCGTGATCGCCCGATCTGGTCCTTCCGGGTAACCGCGCGCGGTGTGTGAACGATGATCGATTGGAGGGGACCGACGAAAGGATCGATCATCATGCGCGGGGGACGACGAGCGGGCGGGCATCCGGTGAGGTGGGCGCCCGTGGTGGCGGCGGTGGCGGTGGCGCTGCCGGTGGGCGTGGCCCCGGTGGCGCTGGCCGGCGAGGTGGCCGCGCCGGACCGGCAGATCACCATCCCGGTGGGCAACAGTCCGGGCGGGATCGCCCTGCATCCCTCGGCCCCACGGCTGTACGTCGCCAACTTCGGCGACGACACGGTGTCGGTCATCGACACCGACCGGAACGCGGTGATCGCCACGATCAACACGCGGACGGACCCGAACGTGCGCACCGCCCCGAACGACATCGCGCTGAGCCCGCGGGGGGACCGCGCCTACGTGGCCCTGCCCAACTCCGACGAGCTGGCCGTGCTCGACACGAGCGACAACAGCATGCTCCGAGCGGTGCCGATCGGCTCCGACCCGAACGAGCGCGACATCCCGAACGGCGTCGAGGTCGCCCCCGACGGCAGCCGCATCTACCTGGCCAACACCGGCACCGACGAGATCTGGGTCCTCGACGCGGACACCTTCGAGGCGCTCCCGCCGATCCCGCTGGGGAGCAGCGCGGGCCCGGTCGACCTCGCCGTGAGCCCGGACGGCGACCGGCTCTACACGGCCGACGTCAACGACGACAAGGTATCGGTGATCGACCCGGCCGCCGGCAAGGTGCTCGCCACCGTCGAGGCCGGTAAGGACCCGAAGGACGTCGTGATCGGTTCCGGCGGGCAGTTGTTCGTGCCGAACGCCTTCTCCGACGACGTCACGGTCATCGACCCCGAATCGGCCGCGGTGGTGGCGACCGTTCCGGTCGCCGATGACCCGGGCCGGGCAACGGCCAGGGGCGATCGGGTGTACGTCGCCGACGGGCTGGAGGAGCCGTCGGTGTCGGTGATCGACAGCACCAGCAACCAGGTGATCCGGAACATCAGGATCAAGAATGGCTCGCGCGGGATCGTGACGAGCCGGGATGCGCTCTACGTGTGCGGCGACCCGCCGGACTCGCGTGCCGGCAGCGTCACCGTCCTCCCGCTCCCCCGCTGAACCGAGAACGGCGCCGGACCCGAAGGTCCGGCGCCGTTACCGCGATCTACCCGATGATCAGTCGTCGATCTCGACGCTGTCGCCGGTCTCGGCCGCCGCCGAGCAGGAGTCGTCGAGCGTGGTGTCGCCGTCGGAGTCCGCATCCGACTCGTTCGCACCCAGCAGGCCACCGCCGAGCGCACCGGTGAGGTCGGCGAGAACCGAGGTGTTGTTGAGCGGCACCTGGACACCCAGGACGTTCACCGGAACCTGGTTGTCGCACGCGTTCACCGGGGCGGAGAGGTTGTTGCCGGCGACGTTGATCAGGCCCTCGTTCGAGCCGTCGACGCTGTTGACGTCCTCGACCTTGCTGTGGCCGTGACCGTGACCATCGTCGTCGCCTGCGAAGGCGAGCGGACTCACCGCGAGCAGACCGGCAGCGGCCGTGGCCACGACGATTCCAGCCTTCTTCAGCACAGTTGATCTCCTGTTCGAGGGGGTACTGAGCCGGCGGAGCCGACCCGATTCGGAGTCAGCGCTGATGACCGGGGAGCCGTCGCTGACTGCGAAAAACGTTAGTGGCCCGCCCCGGATATCAACAATCCGGCGCCACTATCGAATGAATCCATTACTTTGCGTTTGGTTACGCCTTCTTTCGAGACCGCCGAACCCGGCCCGGAAAGCAGCGGCGGACGCCGACCGCGACGCACGGTGAGGGCCGACCACCTGAATGAGGGCGTATCTCTCCTGGCGGACACGCTGCGTGTTCGCGTTCAGGGCAGCTCCGACTCCAGCCGCTGCAGGTAGCCGGCGAACCGGGCCGCGTCCTCCGGATCCCAGTCCTGCGTGAGCCGGCCGTAGACCTGCTCCTGCCACGCGCGCGAGCCGGTGAGCAGCTCCCGGCCGCCCGGGGTGGGGGTGAGCACCGCGCGGCGGGCGTCGGCCGCGGACGGGCGCCGCTCCAGGTAGCCGTGCTCCACCGCGGCGGTGACGAACCGGCTCGCGCCGGACCGGTCGATGCCCAGCTGGTGGGCGACGTCGGCCACCGCCACCTCGGGATCGCGCCGCGCGGCGGCCGCCACGGCGTCGAGCACGAGGATGTCCTGCACCCGCCGCTGCTCCCCCGTGAGCTCCTCGGACGCCTGCAGGATCCATCGGCGCGACCAGTACCGCACGAGGCGGAACAGTGCGGCCCCCGGCTCACCTGTCTCCACGACCCCTCCTTGCGTGTGCGATGCGCACATAATAGCGTGTGCGATATGCACGCATCTTTGAGGGGGCGGGAGCTCGCCTTCGCCGCGCTGCTCCTCGGCATGCTCGTGGCGCAGCTGGAGGGCACGATCGCGGTGGCCGCCCTGCCGGCGATCGGCGCCGACCTCGGGCAGCCCGCGGCCGCGCCCGCCGTCTTCACCGTCTCCCTGCTGGCCGTCACCGTGTCGACCCCGGCGCACGGGGCACTGGGCGACCGGTTCGGGCGGCGGGCGGTCTTCGTCGCCGCGCTGCTGCTGTTCACGGTCGGCTCGCTGGCCTCGGCGTTCGCACCGACGTTCCCGGCACTGCTGGCCGCGCGGGTGGTGCAGGGCGTCGGCGGTGGCGGACTCGTCGTCACCGCGATCAGCGCGCTCGGCGAGCTCTTCGACGCGCAGGAGCGGATCGGCCGCCAGGTCTGGAGCACCGCCGTCTTCGCCGTCTCCGCGCTCGCCGGACCACCGCTCGGCGGGATCGTCGCGGCCACCGCGGGCTGGCGCTGGGTGTTCGCGCTGCCGCTGCCGATCTGCGCCGTGGCACTGGCGCTGGGGTGGCGGGCGCTCCCCGGGCGGCGGGAACGGCGCACCGGCGCCTTCGACGTCGGCGGCGCGGCGCTGGTCGCGGTCGGGGGCGCGGCACTGGTCGCGCTCGGGTCGAGCGACGGCCTCGGCAGCAGCCCGCCGTGGGCGGCGCTGCTGGCGGGTGCGGTGGTGGTCTGCGCCGTCGCGTTCGTGCGCGTCGAGCGGCGGGCCGAGAACCCGCTCGTCCCGCCGGCGCTGTTGACGATCGTGCCGCTCGCCCGCGCCGTCGCCGTCACCGCGCTGTCGGGCATCGCGCTGTTCGGGACGTTCGCGTTCGTCCCGCTCGCCCTGGCCTCCGGGCTGGGCGCGGGCACCGCGGTCACCGGCGCGCTGTTGCTCGCCCTCACCGGGGGCCAGCTAGCCGCGAGCACCGCGTTCTCGGTGCTGGCCCGCCGGCGCCCGCGGCTCGCGCCGTGGGGACGGCTCTCGCTCGCACTCGGGGTCGGGGGCCTCGGGCTGCTCGCCGCGCTCCCCCAGCTCGCGGCCGAGCCCACGCTCCTGCGCTACACCGTGGCCGTCGCGGGGCTCACCATGGCCGGCGCGGCGCTGGGGCTCGGCATGGCCGCGTACACGCTGCTCGGGATGGGCCTCGCGCCGGCCGAGAGCATGGGCGCGACGATGGCGACGCTGATGTTCGCCCGCCAGCTCGGCGGTTCGCTGGGCGCGGCCGGGTTCGGCTGGATCCTGCTCGCCACGCCCGATCCGGCCGCGGGACTCACCCTGGTGCTCGCGGTGGCGACCGCCCTGGTGGCCTGCGCCCTCGTGATCGCCCCACGCCGGGAGGTGGGCCCGGCACCGGCCGGCAGCCTCACGACGCGACCTCCCGGAACGACCGCGGCGGGCGGCCGGTGACGTCCCGGACGGCGGAGGTGGTGCGGTCCTCGGCGCCGCGGGCGATGTCCGCGTCGAGGCCGGCGAGCACCGCGGAGAAGTCGGCCGGGTAGCCCGCCGCGACGAGGCGCTCGGCCAGCTCGGCCACGCCGACCGACCGGTGACGGACGGGACGGCCGGTGACCTCGGTCAGCACGGCGGCGGCGCCGGCGTAGCTCAGCGCCTCCGGCCCGGTCAGCACGTACTCGCCGACGCGCGGCTCCTCGTCGGCGAGGGCGTGGGCGGCGACCGCCGCGATGTCACCCGCGTCGACGAACGCCACCCGCCCGTCGCCGGTGGCCGTGACGATCTCGCCGTCGACGCGTGCGGAACGCGCGTGCGGGTGGTCGCCGAGGAGGTTCTGCATGAACCAGGACGGCCGCAGCACGGTGGGCTCCGCGACGCCCGCCCGCACCATCCGGTGCAGCTCACCGAGGCCGGGGGCGCCCTCCGGCACCGCCGACGAGCTGAGCAGCACCACCCGCCGCACCCCGCACTCGCGCGCCCGGTCGAGGAAGGGCGCGACGAGCGGGGCGGGGTCGGCGACGCCCACCGGGGCCACGAGGTAGACGGCCCGGACCCCGTCGAGCGCCGCCGCGTGCGTGGCGGGGTCGGCCCACTCGAAGCGGACCTGCCCCACCGCCGGGCGGCGGCTCGCGACGCGCACCGGCACGCCCCGCTCGCGCAGCGCGGCGACGACGCGGCTGCCGGTGGTGCCGGTGCCGCCGGTGACGAGCACGGTCACCGGTCACCGCCCAGCGCCGCCAGCTCCTCGGCGCCGCCGAGGAGGGTCCTGAACAACTCCGGCCGTAGCGAGCGGCGTCCAGGTGGTGTCATCCAGCCGCCGCGGGTAGCCGTCGGGCGCGAACGGGAACTCCATGGTCCCGTCGGCGGCCCAGAGACCGGCGAACCCGGCCATGTCGTGGGCGAGCAGCAGCTCCAGCGCCCGGTCGACGACATCCGGTGCGGTCATCCCATCCCCCAAAGGACGATACGGTTCCGTCCCGACGAACACTAACGGGACGGTACCGTCCCGTCCATGCCATACTCGACGACCGTGGGAGTAAGCCGGAAGCGGACCCCGACGGGCGCGGCCGTCCTGCAGCCGGACGTCACCGAGGCGATCACCGAGGCGGTGCTCGACGAGCTCGCCGAGACCGGTTACGGCAAGCTCTCGATGGAGGCCGTCGCGCGGCGGGCGGGCGTCGGCAAGAGCGCGCTCTACCGGCGCTGGCCGTCGAAGCAGGAGATGGTCATGGCCGTGCTCGGGGACTTCAGCCTCGAGCTGGCCACGGCGCCCGACACCGGCGCGCTGCGCGGCGACCTCCTCGGCCTCCTGCAGGCGCTGCAGGATTGGCTCACCCACCCCCGCTTCTCCCGGATCCTCCCCGACCTCGCAGCCGAGGGCGTGCGCAACCCGGAGGTGGCCGAGGCCGTGCGGGCCGCGATCGGCGAGCCGCGGCGCGCACTGGGCGCCACCGTCCTGCAGCGCGCCGTCGACCGCGGCGAGCTGCCCGCCGGCACCGACCTCGAGATGGCCCTGGACCTCGTCGCCGCGCCCGTGTACTGGCGGCTCTCGGTCCGGCGCGCCCCGGCCGGGCCCGACTACCTCGAGCACCTCACCGACGTCGTGCTGCGCGCGCTGAAGGGTGATCCGTCATGACGCTGCTGCTGTCGCGCCGGGACCTGGACTTCCTGCTCCACGACTGGCTCGACGCCGGGTCCCTGCTCCCCCGCGAGACCGTCGACGCGGTGCTCGACCTCGCCGCCGAGGTCGCGGACGAGCAGTTCGCGCCGCACAACAAGCGCGCCGACGCCGAGGAGCCCACGTTCGACGGCGAGCGCGTGCACATGATCCCCGAGGTCCGCGAGGCGCTGGACGTGCTGGCGCAGACCGGGCTCGTCGAGAGCGCCGTCGAGCTGCCACACGTGGTGTCCACGGCCGCCTTCGCCTGGTTCCAGGCCGCCAACCCCGGCACGTGGGCCTACCCGTTCCTGACCATCGCCGCCGCCAACCTGCTGCGCGCCCACGGCACACCCGAACAGGTCGAGGCGTACGTCCGCCCGATGCTCGAGGGCCGTTTCCACGGCACGATGTGCCTCTCCGAGCCGCAGGCCGGCTCCGCGCTCGCCGACATCACCACCCGCGCCGAACCGCGGCCCGACGGCTCGTACCGACTGTTCGGCAACAAGATGTGGATCTCCGCGGGCGAGCACGAGCTCGGCGAGAACATCGTCCACCTCGTGCTCGCCAAGATCCCGGGCGGACCTGGGGGTGTGCGGGGGATCTCGCTGTTCGCGGTGCCGAAGTTCCTGCCGGACGGCCAGCGCAACGACGTCGCGCTGGCCGGGCTCAACCACAAGATGGGCTTCCGCGGCACCACCAACACCCTGCTCAACTTCGGCGAGGGCGCGGGTGCCGTCGGCCACCTCGTCGGGCCCGAGCACGGCGGGCTGGCCTGCATGTTCCACATGATGAACGAGGCGAGGATCGGCGTCGGCGCGGGCGCGGCGGCCCTCGGCTACACCGGCTACCTCAAGTCCCTCGACTACGCCCGCACGCGCACCCAGGGCCGCGCGCCGGCGGCGAAGGACCCGGCCGCACCGCCCGTCCCGATCATCGAGCACGCGGACGTCCGCCGGATGCTGCTCGCGCAGAAGTGCTACGCCGAGGGCGCCCTCGCGCTCGTGCTCTACTGCGGCCGGCTGCTCGACGAGCAGGACGCGAGCGCCGACCCGGGCCGCGCCCGGCTCCTGCTCGACGTGCTCACCCCGGTCGCGAAGAGCTGGCCGTCGCAGTGGTGCCTGGCGGCCAACGACCTCGCGATCCAGGTGCACGGCGGGTACGGCTACACGCGCGAGTACGACGTCGAGCAGCACTACCGCGACAACCGGCTCAACCCCATCCACGAGGGCACCCACGGCATCCAGGCGCTCGACCTGCTCGGCCGCAAGGTCGCCATGCAGGGCGGCGCCGGCCTCGCCCTGCTGCGCGAGACGGTCGCCACCACCTGCGCCCGCGCCACGACCGGCGAGGCGGCGGAGCTGGCCGGGCAGCTCGGCGCGGTCTGGGACCGGGTCGTCGCCGTCACCGGGCGGATCCACGACTCGGCCGACCCGGACCGGCTGGCCGACGCCTCGACCTACCTCGAGGCCGTCGGCCACGCCGTCATCGCCTGGATCTGGCTCGAGCAGTACCTCGCCTGCGGCGACCGCGACGAGCCGTTCCACCGCGGGAAGCGGCAGGCGGCCCGCTACTTCTTCCGCCGCGAGCTGCCCCGCACCGGCCCGCAGCTCGACCTGCTCGCCGACCTCGACCGCACCACCGTGGAGATGGACCCGGACTGGTTCTGACGGATCACGCGGGGAACCGCTCCGGGCGGAAGTCCGCGAGCATCTCGTCCCTCGTCCCGCTGAGGATCTCCGAGGCCAGCAGGCGGCCGATCACCGGCCCGAGCGTGATGCCGCTGTGGGACACGGCCTCGTGGTAGCCCGGCACGGACGGCACCGCTCCCACGCAGGGAAATCCGTCGGCCGGGATGGGCCGCTCGGCCACCCGGGTCTCCGCGATGCGGGAGTCACCGAGCGCCGGAACGACCCGCCGCGCCGATTCGTGGAGCAGCCGCGCGAGTTCCGCGGGATCTTCGCCCGTGTCGATGAGCGCGTCGATCTCGCGGCTGTGGAGCACCACCGAACCGTCTCCGTCGGGACGGATCTCGATGTGCGGCGCGTGCATTGCCCGGTGAACCGGGACCTCGGCACAGCCGAGCCGGGTGACGGCGCCGGGTTCCCGGCGCATCGGCAGGTGCCGTCCGACGAGCCCGGCGACGTGGGCGGCGCCCGGGCCGGCCGCGTTCACGACGACGTCGACGTCGAGACGGCTCCCGTCGGACAGGGTGACCGTCCGGATGCTCCCGTCGGCACCGGTGCCGATGTCGACTACCGCGGTGCCGGACCGGTGCTCGGCGCCGGCGGCAACGGCCTGGTCGACCAGGCGGGCGACGAGACGGCGCCCGTGCACCCAGGCCTCGTCGGGGTAGAAGGCGACCGGGACCTCGGCCGGCACCGTGATGGCCGGTTCGAGGCGGCGGCGCACCTCGGCCCCCGTGCACATCTCGACCCGGTAGTCCCAGCCGGCCAGCAGCCCGGCCGTTCCCAGGAGCGTCGCCTCGGCTGCGGGATCGTCCGCCCACCGCAGGTGGCCGCTGGGATGCCACCACGAGTCCGGCCCGATGGTCCTGGCCAGCTCCCGATACGCCACCATGCCCGCCACGTTCAGGTCGAAGTAGGACCTGCGCGCGGTCTTGTTGCTGGCGTTGACCCACGAGAAGGACCAGTTGGTGACGCCCTCGCCCGGCCGGCCCGCGTCCAGGAGGACCACCGCGACGCCGCGCCGGGCGAGGTTCCAGCCCACGCATGCCCCGAGGATGCCCGCGCCGACGACGGCGACGCGTTGCGGCCCGCTCACCGCGACTGCAGCGCGTCGAGCGCCACCGCCATGGACGCGGCCACCCGGAAGTCGACGCGCGGGTCGGGCACGTCGACGACGTAGCGGTCCCGGATCGCCTTGCGCCGCTCGCTGGACAGCACCGGCCGCCCGGTCGCGGTGTCCACGAAGTCGAAGTGGAAGACGAACGGCACCCAGACGTCGCCCAGGTACGGGATGAAGTCCCAGATCCGGCGCACGATGGCCAGGATCGGCCTGCGCTCCTTGCCGACCGCCTCGTAGCCCGGGCCGGACATGGTCCAGGTCGAGCGCAGCAGGCTCGCGCCGAACGCCTTGCGGAAGTAGCCGATCGCGTTGCCGTGCTCGTCGAACACGTCGTGCTCGGCGTGCACGTCCAGGCGCTGGCGGGCCTTGAACGAGAACACCTGACGCGACCGGGACTCGTCGGCGTAGAAGACCACCTCCTCCCGCAGCTTCATGCGCTTCTGCTGGGCGAACGCGAGGAGCGGGCCCTCGCCACCGTCCGGACCCGCGCCCCGGATCTCGTAGCGGTTGACCATCATCGTGATCTTCTGTCGGATGAAGAAGCGCGGGACGTGCATGGGCGCGAGTCTCGCACCTGGATCTTTCACCCCGCATCTCCCACTGACACTCTGTGACCATGGCTGTGCGCAGCGGGGCCCTCGTCCGCAGGCGACAGCTCGCCCGCATCCTGCGCGACCTGCGGCGGAAGTCCGGCCTGACGATCGAGGACCTCGCCCCGAAACTGGACTTCTCCCCGAGCAAGCTCAGCCGCATCGAGAACGCCCACCAGGGCGTCGACGTCCACGTCGTGCGCACGATGATGGACATCTTCGGAGTCTCCGGCGACGACTGGAACGCCCTGCTCACCCTCACGCGCGAGGCCGGGGCGAAGGGCTGGTGGCGCGCCTACGGCCTCGACGACCAGGGCTACGTGCCCCTCGAGGCCGAGGCGAGCGCGGTGCGCGAGTACACCGTGAACTACCTGCCCGGACTGCTGCAGACGGCCGACTACGCGCGCGCCCTGTTCGCGAGGTCGCTGCACGTCGGCAGCCGGGCCGTGCGCGAGAACGACGTCGAGGTCCGCATGATCCGGCAGCAGCGGCTCGCCGACCCGGAGAACCCGCTGACGCTGGTCGCGGTGATCGAGGAGGCGGCGGTGCGGCGGGTGATCGGCAGCCCCGACGTCATGTGCGCGCAGCTCGCGAGCGTGCTGGAGGCCGGGGAGCTCGACACGGTCACGGTCCAGGTGCTGCCGGCGGACGTCGGCGCCTATCAGGGCGTCACCGGCGCGTTCACGCTGCTCAACTTCGAGAGGTTGGGAGAGCCCGACATCGGCTACGTCGAGCACCCCATGGGATCGGTCCACATCGAGAAGGCCGACGACGTCGCCCGGGGTAGGGTCGTGTTCGACCACCTGCGCTCGCTGGCGCTGAGCCCCGAGGAGTCGGCGGCCCTGATCGAGCGGGTGGCCACGCAGATGTGAGGCCGCGACGCGAAGAGGTGCCCGATGCCCACCCCGAACCTCGACGGCCTGGCCTGGCGCACGAGCAGCTTCAGCGGCAGCGGCGGCAACAGCAGCGGCTGCGTCGAGGTGGCCCCCCTCCCCGGCGGCGGCGTCGCGGTCCGTGACACGAAGGACCGGTCCCGGGAGGCCCACGGCCACTCGGCCGTGGCGTGGACGGCGTTCCTCGCCGGCGTCCGCGGGGGCGAGTTCGCGGCGGTCTGAGAACCCAACTTCGCACATCCAGCACTGCCTTCGCACAAGGCCCGACTTGTGCGAAGTCGGTACTGGATGTGCGAAGTCGTCGCTATTGCGGCAACGAGCTACGCGCGGGGCAGCACCAGCCTGCGGTGCACCGCGTGCAGCGCGAGCACCAGCAGTGCGGGGAGCAGGAGCACCACCCCGGGCAGGAGCACCGCCAGCAGGACCGCGATCCCCGTGACGGCCAGGGCCGCGATGCCGGCGACCGGCGCGCGCAACAGGTCCGTCCACCCCGCGGCGAGCGCGGACCGCCACCTGCCGCCGGCCAGCCGCGGCACGGCGAGCAGCACCACGGCCGCCAGGCACGCGACGGCCACCCCGAACACCGCGAGCACCGCGCCACCACCGGGCACCACGCCGGCGCGCAGCCAGGCGACCTGCTGGGAGACCACGAGCGCCGCGAGCACCCCGACCACGCCCACCGGCACCCCGGGCAGCAGCCGTCGCACGAACTCGGCGCCCATCGCCCGCCACGGCGGCAGGTCGTCGTGGTCGGCCCAGTGCCCGACGGCCGTGGACAGGGTGGCCACCACGGCGCCGAGCGTCAGCACCGGGAGGCTCACCAGCACGGCGACGATGCCGAGCAGCGCCAGCTCGCCGACCCGCCGCAGCTGCTCCTTCCAGCCGCGTACGGGCAAGGCCGCGGTCATCCCTTGATCCCGCTGGTGTTGATCCCGTCGACGATGAGCCGCTGGAACACCAGGAAGAACAGAAACACCGGCACCAGCGAGAGCACCGACATCGCGAACATCGGGGCCACCGCGTTCTGCCCGCTCGAGTCCAGGAACAGCCGCAGCCCGATCGGCACGGTGTAGGCCTCGAGGTCGTTGAGGTAGACGAGCTGAGTGAAGAAGTCGTTCCAGGTCCAGATGAACGAGAACACCGCGGTGGTGACGAGCGCGGGCTTGGTGAGCGGCAGCACCACGAAGAAGAACCGCCGGTAGGGCCCGCAGCCGTCGATCTCGGCCGCCTCGTCGAGGCTGCGCGGGATGCCGCGCATGAACTGCACCATGAGGAACACGAAGAACGCCTCGGTGGCGAGGAACTTCGGCACGATCAGCGGCAGCGGCGTGTTGATCCACTGCAGGCTGTTGAACAGCACGTACTGCGGGACGATCAGCACGTGGTGCGGCAGCAGCAAGGTGCCGATCATGAGCGCGAACCAGAGGCCGCGCAGCGGGAACTTGAGGCGCGCGAACGCGAACGCGGCCAGCGAGCAGGCCACCACGTTGCCGACCACGACACCGAGCGCGATCACGGCGCTGTTGAGGAAGAACCGGCCGAACGTGACGCCCGGGATGCCGGCCCAGCCGTCCGCGTAGTTGCCGGGGCTGAACTGGCCGGGGAGCACGTTGACGTTGTTGAGGATCTCCTCCGGCGCCTTGAACGACGTGCCGATCATGTAGGCGATCGGGTAGAGCGCGACGAGCAGGATCGCGATCAACACGACGTGCGCGGTGGTGCCCTCGTACCAGGGGCGCCGGTTCTGCCCGGTGGGGCCGGGCGCCGCCGGGGACGAGCCGACCGGTGCGACGGCGGTGGTCGTGGCCATCAGCGGTCCCCCTCGTCGGCGTAGTGGACCCAGAGCGAGCCGCTGCGGAAGACGATCGCGGTGACGGCGCCGAGCACCACGAGGAACACCCAGGCCATCGCCGAGGCGTAGCCCATCTGGAAGTCACCGAAGCCGCGCAGGTACAGGTAGAGCGTGTAGAGCAACGTGGAGTCGGCCGGGCCGCCGATGCCGCCGCTGATGACGAAGGCGGCAGTGAAGCTCTGGAACCCGGCGATCGTCTCCAGCACCAGGTTGAAGAACAGCACCGGCGACAGCAGCGGCAGCGTGACGTGCCAGAACTGCGTGAACCGCCCGGCGCCGTCGAGCGCGGCGGCCTCGAACATCTCCGCGGGGATCTGCTTGAGGCCGGCGAGGAAGATCACCATCGGGGCGCCGAACTGCCAGGCCGCCAGGATCACCAGCGTGCCCAGCGCGGTGGCCGGGTCGGCGATCCAGGCCCGGCCCTCGACGCCGAAGAACGCGAGGAATGCGTTGATCGCGCCCTGGCCGCCGAACAGCGTCTGCCACACGATCGCGATCGCGACGCTGCCCCCCAGCAGCGACGGCACGTAGTACAGCGAGCGGTACAGCCCGACGCCGCGCCGGTTGCGGTGGAGCAGCAGCGCGACGCCCAGGGCGACGGCGAGCTTGAGCGGCACCGACGTGACGGCGAACAGCAGGGTGACCTTGACCGAGCTCCAGAACTGGGGGTCGCCCGTGAACATCCGCTCGTAGTTCTCCAGGCCCACCCACTCCGGGTCCTGCAGCAGGTCGTAGTCGGTGAAGCTCAGGTAGAGCGAGTAGAGCATCGGCAGCAGCGTGATTCCGAAGAGGCCGAGCAGCCACGGGCTGAGGAACACGTAGCCCGCGATCGCCTCCTTCCGGCGCCGGACGCCGGGTGCCGTCTCCCGCGGGGCCGCGCCGGGCGTCGGCCGTACCGCCGTGTCCACCATCGAGCGTGCTCCCCGTCAGCTCGCCGCGCGCTCGAGCTCGCCCGTGGCCTGCGCGACGAACTCCGCGGCGCCGTCGGCCGGGGTCTGGCGGCCGAAACCGACGTTCTCCGCCGAGGCCTGCAGCAGCCGCCCCATCTGCGAGTCGCCCTGCGCCGGCACCGGCGGGGTGGGGCCGGCCTGGGCCGTGACCCGCTCGTCGAACGCCAGCACGCCCTTCAGCTGGTCGTCGAAGTTCGGCGACACCGCGTCGCGCACCTGCTTGGCGGGCGGCAGGCCCCGCTCGGTGCCGAGGATCGCGCCCGCCTCCGGGTCGCTGACGAAGAAGTTGATGACGTCGACGGCGGTGGCGACGTTGTCGCCCTGCGAGTAGGCGGTGAAGAACTGCGACGGCCGGGCGTACGCGCCGGTCTGCGACCCGGGCATCGGGACCAGCACCAGCTCGTGGTCCGTGCCCTTGGCGATCTCGGTGAGCTGGTTGTCGTAGCTGAACGTGCCCGCGGTCTGCTGGGTGATGACGGTGTTCTTCGAGATGTCACCGCCGTTGGCGGGCTGGGCGACCTCGGCCGGCGACGCGGCGCCGCTCTCGCGGAACCCGGCCCACAGCTCGAACCACTTCGTGACGTCCTCGGTGGTGAAGCCCGGCTTCTGGCCGTCGTAGAGCTCCTTGCCCTGCTGGCGCAGCCAGAACTCGAACACCGACATGCTCGCGCTCTCGTCCCGGAAGGCCCACGGCGCCTGGCCGGTGGCCTGGGTGACCTTCGCGGCCCAGGTGCCGAACTCGTCCCACGACGCCCACCCGGCCTCCGGCGGGAGCAGGCCGAGCGGCTCCACCACCGTCTTGTCCACGACGAAGGCGCCCGTGTTGGCCGCGAGCGGCACGGCGTACAGCTTGTCGTCGACCTTGCCGGTGCCCAGCAGCTTCGGGTCGATGCCGTCGACCTGCAGGGTGTTGCCGACCCACGCGTCGAGCGGGGTGATCAGCTCCTTGTTCGCGTACTCGCGCAGCACGCGGTTGTCGATCTGGATGATGTCGGCGGCGTTGCGGCCCGCCGCGGTGGTGTTGACCTTGTCGTAGTAGCCCGAGTAGCCCTGCCACTGCGTGGTGAAGGTGACGTTCGGGTGCTTCTGCGTGTAGAGGTCGAGCACCTTCTGCGTGAGCTCGGCCCGCGCCGGCCCGCCCCACCACGTGACCTCGAGCTGCACCGGCTGCTCGCGTTCGGGCGGGCCACCCGCTTCCTGGTCGCTCGCGCGCGACCCGCCGCCACACGCGGCGGTGGCGAGGACGGTGAGCACCGCCGCGCCCGCCAGTAGCGCGCGCACGGATCGGGCGGACCCGAGGATGGCCATGGGAGCTCCTTCGATCACACTGGCCGTGTTCGGCCACCCTCTGTGGCGGCGAGCACAGGGCCTGGCTCGTCGCGCAATTAGTTCAGAGCCGGGGGCGCGGCGTCAACAACGTCTTGCGGTTTTTTTCAGCCGTTTGCATCATTGGTCCGCCGCCGCCTCGGCAGCGGTGCTCGACAACGCCGTGAGCTGCCCGCTCAGCCGAACCGCCGCCTTGCAACCCTTTGCAAACGGCACCAGCACAGGGAGTGTGCATGTCCCCCAGCGCCGCGAACTCGCCGCGCCCCCGCTACGCGATCGTCGGCCTCGGTGGCCGCGCCCAGATGTTCGTCGACGCGATCACCGGCGCGCACGTCGACACGGCGCAGCTCGTCGCCTTCTGCGACGTCAACCACACCCGCATGGACGTGCACAACCGCACCGTCGTCGCGGCCGGCCTGCCGGCCGTCCCGACCTACGGCGCGCAGGACTTCGGCCGGATGCTGGACGCCGAGCGCGTCGACACCGTGATCGTCACCTCGATCGACCGCACCCACGACGAGTACATCGTCGCCGCGCTGCGGGCCGGCCGGGACGTGATCACCGAGAAGCCGATGACCACCGACGCGCAGAAGTGCCGGCGGATCCTCGACGCCCAGGCCGAGACCGGGCGCGAGATCACCGTCACGTTCAACTACCGCTACAACCCGTTGCACGCGCGGGTGCGCGAGGTGATCGCGTCGGGCGCGATCGGCGAGATCGGGTCGGTGCACTTCGAGTGGCTGCTCGACACCCGCCACGGCGCCGACTACTTCCGCCGCTGGCACCGGGACAAGGCCAACTCCGGCGGCCTCATGGTGCACAAGGCCACCCACCACTTCGACCTCGTCAACTGGTGGATCGCCTCCTCCCCCGACGTCGTCTACGGGCTCGGGCGGCTGTTCTTCTACGGCGACGAGAACGGCAACCGCCGCGGCATCGCCCAGCCCTACGCCCGCGCGCACGGCGCCCCCGAGGCCGCCGACGACCCGTTCGCGCTGCACCTGGCCGGCAACGAGAAAATGACCGCGCTCTACCTCGACGCCGAGCACGAGGACGGCTACCACCGGGACCAGAACGTCTTCGGGCCGGGCATCACCATCGAGGACGACATGGCGGTGGCCGTCCGCTACCGCAGCGGCGCCACGATGAGCTACCACCTCACCGCCTACTCGCCGTGGGAGGGCTACCGGGTGGGGTTCAACGGCAGCGCCGGGCGCCTCGAGCTGGACGTCATGGAGAACTCGTTCGTCGACCCGGGCACCGCGGGCACGGTCGCGGGCGAGGCGCTGCACGGGCGGCCGGGCACCGAGGTCCGGCCCGAGCCCGAGCGCGGCGCCCGGCTCACCCTGCGCAAGCACTGGGAGAAGCCCGAGGACCTGGACCTTCCCGACACCAGCGGCGGCCACGGCGGCGGCGACGAGCGGATGCTCGCCGACATCTTCGGCGGGCAACCCGTCGACGACCCGCTCGGCCGCGCCTCCACCCACCGCGACGGCGCGCTCTCGCTGCTCACCGGCCTCGCCGCCAACCGATCGTTCGAGACCGGCCTGCCGGTCCGCGCCGCCGACATCCTGGAGCTCTGACATGTCCGCTCGACCGCTTCAGCTCGACGACGACCGCATCCTGCCCACCGACCCGGCCGTGCGCACCATCGCGCGCGAGATCTTCGCCGCGGTCCGCGACCTGCCGCTGATCAGCATGCACGGCCACGTCGAGGCCTCCGTGCTCGCCGACGACCAGCCGTTCCCGGACCCGGCGCAGCTGCTCGTCGTGCCCGACCACTACGTCACCCGGATGCTCGTGTCCCAGGGCGTCCGGCTCGAGGAGCTCGGCGTCCCGCGCCGCGACGGCGGCCCCGTCGAGACCGACGGCCGGGCGATCTGGCGGCGGTTCTGCGCCGGGTGGCACCTGTTCCGCGGGACGCCGTCGCGGTTCTGGCTGGAGCAGGAGCTGCACGACGTGTTCGGGGTGAACGTGCAGCCGTCGCAGGAGTCGGCCGACGCGATCTACGACACGATCGCCGCCTGCATCGCCCGCCCGGAGTTCCGGCCCCGCGCGCTGTTCGACCGGTTCAACCTGGAGATCCTCGCGACGACCGACGCACCCGCGTCGAGCCTCGACGCGCACGCGGCGATCGCCGCGTCCGACTGGGGCGGCCGCGTGGTGCCGACGTTCCGGCCCGACGCGCTGGTGCACCTGCACCGGCCCACGTGGAAGCAGGACGTCGAGGAGCTCGGGGAGGCCGCCGGCACCGGCATCGACACCTACACCGGCTACCTCGCCGCCCTGCAACAGCGCCGGGAGCACTTCCGCCGGCTCGGCGCCCTGGCCACCGACCACGGCCACACCACCGCCGACACCACCCCCCTCGACCGCGCCGACGCCGAACGGATCTACGCCGCCGCCCTCGCCGGCTCGGTCGACGCGGCCGCCGCCGACGCGTTCACCGCGCACATGCTCTTCGAGATGGCCCGGATGAGCCGCGACGACGGCCTCGTCATGCAGATCCACCCGGGCGTCCTGCGCAACCACCACGGGGGAGTCCACGACCGGTTCGGCCCCGACAAGGGATTCGACATCCCGCTGCCCGTCGACTTCGCGCGCGGGCTGCGCCCGATGCTGTCCGCGTTCGGCACCGACCCCGGCTTCCGGTGCGTGGTCTTCACGATCGACGAGACCACCTACTCCCGCGAGCTCGCGCCCCTGGCCGGTGTCTACCCGTCGATGCGCCTGGGCGTCCCCTGGTGGTTCCTGGACAGCCCGCACGCCATGCGCCGCTTCCGCGAGGCCGTGACGGAGACGGCCGGCTTCTACAACACGGCCGGCTTCGTCGACGACACGCGGGCCTTCGCCTCCATCCCGGCACGACACGACCTGGCGAGGCGGGTGGACAGCGGCTACCTGGCCCAATTGGTGAAGAACGGCCAGCTGAGCCAGGACGAGGCCCTGGAGACAGCAGTGGACCTGAGCACGACGATCCCGAGAGAGGCCTACGCCCCCCGCCCATAGGGCCACTTCGCACACCCAGCAGCCACTTCGCACAAGTCGGGCCTTGTGCGAAGTCGGCGGCAGGTGCGCGGAGTGGTCAGATCGGGCGGAAGCGGGAACGGAGGCGCTTCGCCGTCGCGGCGAAGTTCG
Organism: Pseudonocardia wallangbongensis; assembly: GCF_054486945.1. Taxonomy (NCBI): domain Bacteria; kingdom Bacillati; phylum Actinomycetota; class Actinomycetes; order Pseudonocardiales; family Pseudonocardiaceae; genus Pseudonocardia; species Pseudonocardia wallangbongensis. Next base: position 186,110 of record NZ_JBRERS010000003.1, on the reverse strand, counting down.
CCAGGTCCGACCAGATCCAGCGGACCACGCCGAGGTCCTCGTCGCGGAGCGCGTCCTCCCGCATCTTCTCCGCGACGAGGACCTCCGCCACGTCCTGGCCGGGGCGCAGCGTCCGCCCGTACTTGACGAGGCCGTCGAACTCGCCGACGGTGCGCAGCTCGGGCCAGCCGACATCCACGCGGCCGATGAAGGCGCCGGTGGCCGAGGCGCGTACCTCCCATTGCAGCACCGGCACGGGCAGACCCGCGGCAGCGATGGCCAGCCGGCTGCGGGACTCCCCGACGCTCTCGCTGAGCCCGTTCGACAAGGCGATCGCGCGCCGGGCGGACCGCGTGCCCGGCCGACGAGGGACGGCATCCAGCACGTCGATGAGGTCGCCTGGCTCCACGCGATCCGGGCGCTTGTAGAACATCGCGGAGTCGGCGACCACCACGGCCTGCTCGAACGGCAGCATCCGCGCGAGGTCAGCGGCCGTGCGTGCGAGTGATGTGACCGGCAGCCCGGCGATCGTGGTGATCTCCGAAGGATCCAGCGAGGCCACGTGCACGTGGACCAGTGCACCGCGGCGTCCGCCGCCCGGCCGACGCCGGGTCACGTGTACCGGGCCGAGCCGGACCCCCCAGATCCGCAGGCCGTGCAGTACCGCGGCCGAGACGTGGCTGACCACCGCGTCGCCGGCCAGCTCACCCATGGCGGCCGCGATCTGCAGGGCGTGCCGCCCGAGGACGTCGTCCGGAAGCTCGCCCCGGACGTAGGCACCGCGGCGCACCGGCGTGAGCTGCCCGGACCGCACCAACCGGCGCATTTCGTCATCGGAGAAGCCGGCGGCCAAGAGGTGGGGCCGCAGCGTGAGTTCGGGCAGATCCACGAGGGAAGCATCCCTGGCCCCGGCGACCGGCGGGCCCGAACGACGAATCTCGGCCACTTCGCACACCCAGCCGGAACTCCGCACAAGGCGGGCCTTGTGCGGAGTCCGAGCTGGGTGTGCGAAGTCCTTCTCAGGAGGCTGTCGCTGCGGCTACCCCGCCCTTCGTCAGGGCCTCCAGACTCTCCGTCACCAGCTGGCGGAACCGTCCGTTCTCCGGCAGCTCCTCGCCGAAGACCTCCTCCAGGGACAGCAAGGCCTCCGCCGCCGCCTGCGGTGTCGCGGCGTCGGCCGTCAGCTTCTTCAGGCGGGCGGCCATCGGGTCGTCCACGGTCTCCGCGGTCCAGACGTAGCGCATCCAGGCCGCGACGCCGAGGCAGGCGTAGCGGGGCTCGGCGCCTGCGGCGAGGCGGTCGGCGATCGTGCCGAGCAGGCGCTGCGGGAGCTTCTGCGTGCCGTCCATCGCGATCTGGACGGTGCGGTGGCGCAGCGCCGGGTTGTGGAAGCGGTCGATCAGCTCCCGCTGGTAGGCGGCCACGTCGTACCCGTCGGGGACGGCGAGGGTGGGCTCGACGTCGTCGGCCATGAGGTGCGCGACGACGCCGGCGATGCCCGGGTCGGCCATGGCGTCGGCGACGTGCGCGTGCCCGGCCAGGGCGCCGAGGTAGGCGAGGGTGGAATGGCTGCCGTTGAGCAGCCTCAGCTTCATCGCCTCGTACGGCGCGACGTCCCCGGTGAGCACGGCGCCGGCGCGCTCCCACGCGGGACGGCCGGCCGCGAAGCGGTCCTCCACCACCCACTGCCGGAACGGCTCGGTGACGACGACGCCCCGGTCCTCGAACCCGAGGAGGCGGGCGGCCTCGGCGCGGTCCTCGTCGGTGGTGGCCGGGACGATCCGGTCGACCATCGACGACGGGAACGACACCGACCCGGCGACCCAGCTCGCGAGGGACTCACCCCCGGGGAGCGCGGCGCAGAAGTCCATGACGAGCCCGCGCAGCACGTCGCCGTTGGCCGGCAGGTTGTCGCACGACAGCAGCGTGATCGGGCCGGCGTCGGCGGCGCGGCGGGCCTGCAGGCCGCGCACGAGCTGCCCGACGACCGTGCGGGGCGGCCCCTGCCCGGCGAGGTCGGCGGCCACGTCGGGGTCGGCGCGGCGCAGCCGGCCGGTGGCGGGGTCGTGCCGGTAGCCCTTCTCGGTGACGGTGAGCGTGACGAGGCGGGTGCCGGGTGCGGCGAGCAACGCCTGCAGCCGCTCCCCCTCCTCGGCGGCGAACAGCAGGTCGCGCACGGCGCCGGCCACGCGCAGGGAGGTGTCCTCGCCGCGCACGAGCACCGAGTAGAGGCCGTCCTGCGGCTGCAGCTGGTCGAGCACGCCGCGGCTGCGCTGGGTGACCCCGCAGATCCCCCAGTCGCCGCCCGCGGCCGCGACCGCCTCCTCGGTGAAGACGGCCTGGTGGGCGCGGTGGAAGGCGCCGATGCCGAGGTGCACGATGCCGGTGCCGAGCGCGCGCGGGTCGATCGGCGGGCGCAGCGCCGCCGGCAGGTCGGCGAGCGCGGCGAACGAGAGACGGGCCATCACCGGCCCGCCAGCACATGGGCGGAGTCGGAGCCCTGCCGAGGCGGCGCCGTGGTGGACCGCACGATGAGCTGCGTGGGGAGCCACCGGTGCGTGGCCTCCGGCTCGTCCGGCGCGTCGAGCCCGTCGAGCAGCAGGTCGACGGCCGCCCGCCCGGCCGCTTCCATCGGCATCCGCACGGTGGTGAGCGGCTCGGTGGTCATGGACGACATCTCGATGTCGTCGAACCCGACCACGCTGATGTCCCCCGGCACGGCCACGCCGCGGGAGGCGAGCCGGTTGAGCACGCCCACCGCCATCAGGTCGTTGAAGGCGAGGATCGCGCTGACGCCGCGGGCCAGCGCGAGATCGGCGGCCTGCACCCCGCCCTGGAACGTGGGCGGGAACGGGCCGAGCTCGACGGTCTCGACGTCGCACGCGGGCGCCGCGGCGCGCAGGCCGCGCAACCGCTGCTCCCCCGCCCACGACGCGGGCGGCCCGCCCAGGTGGGCGACCCGCCGGTGGCCGAGCGCGGCGAGGTGTTCGACGGCCTGGCGCGCCCCGTCGGCCGAGTCCATGAGCACGGCGGGCAGGCCGGCCTCGTCGCTGTTGACCAGCACCAGCGGCGTGGAACCGACCAGCCGCTCGAGCTGGGACGGCTGCATCCGGGGCGAGCAGAGCACGACCCCGTCCACCTGCTTCGCCATCGCGCCGACGACCTCGGCCTCGACCCGCGGGTCCTCCGCGGCGTCGGCGAGGAAGACGACGTGCCGCACCTCGCGCGCCCGCGCGGTGCAGCCCTTGAGCATGGCCGAGAAGAACGGGTTGGCGACGTCGGGCACGACCACCCCGATGTTGCCGGTCTTACCGGTGACGAGCCCGCGCGCCGCCCGGTTGGGCTGGTAGCCGAGCTCCTCGGCCACCTGCAGCACCTTCCGGCGCGTCGCGGCGTTCACCATGTCGGGCATCGTGAACGCCCGCGACACGGTGGACACCGAGACGTCGGCACCCTTCGCCACCTCGTGGATCGTGACCGCCATGCTGCTCCCGTTCGCCGGCTGAGCACAGCCTGCAAACCATTGCAGCAAGTGTCAAGAACGGAAGCGCTTACGTCACCAGGAGTCGGCGAAGAGCGAGGCGCCGGACGGCATGGCCTGCTGCGGCGCCACGATCGGCCTCTCGGGGCGCGGCACGAGGCGCGGCCGCTCCGGCAGCCTGGGCGGGAGTGCGGCCTTGCCGGCGATGATGTCGGCCGCCTTCTCGGCGATCATCATGGTGGGCGCGAGCGTGTTGGCGTTGGTCAGCGACGGCATGACCGACGCGTCGACCACCCGCAGCCCGTCCACCCCGTGCACCCGCAACGTGTCCGGGTCCACCACCGCCATGTCGCCGCGGCCCATCGCCGCGGTGCACGAGGGGTGGTAACCCACACGGCCGATGCGCCGCACCCAGGCCATGACCTCCTCGTCGCTGCGGACATGCGACCCCGGGATCGTCTCCCCGCCGTCGAGGTCCCGGAACGCGGGCTGGGCGAGCAGGTCGCGGGCCCGCCGGACGGCCTCGACCCACCGGTCCCGGTCCTTCGGGTCGGACAGGAAGTTCACCAGGATCTTCGGGTGCACGGCCGGGATCGGCGAGGCGATCTTCACCGAGCCACGCGACTCCGACCGCATCACGCCGACGTGCATCTGGTAGCCGTGCGCGGTGACCTCGACGGACTCGTCGGAGCTGTTCATGGCGAGCGGTGCGAGCAGGAACATCAGGTCCGGCTCGCCGCCCTCGGCGAAGTCGCTGCAGACGAAGCCGCCCGCCTGCATCGGGTTGCGGGTGCCCGGGCCCTTGCCGAACACCAGGGCGTCGAGGACGACGCCCGGCCACTTCGACTTGTTCCGGATGTCCGACATCGAGACGGGCTGGGTGCACCGGTGCTGGACGTGCACGGCGAGGTGTTCCTGCAGCGACTCGCCCACCCCGGGCAGTTCGTGCGCCACGGGGATGCCCAGCCCGCGCAGGTGCTCGCCGTCGCCCACGCCGGACAGCTGCAGGATCTGCGGGGTGGCGATCGCGCCCGCGGACAGGATCGTCTCGGCGGCGCGGACGTCGTGCGTCTGGCCGTTGCGGTCCCGGTAGCGGACGCCGACGGCCCGCGTGCCCTCGAAGAGGACCTTGCTGACCGTCGCGTGGCACTGGACGTCGACGTTCGGCCTGCTCTCCACCGGGTGCAGGTACGACACCGCGGCCGACGCGCGCTTCCCGCCCCGGACCGCCTGGTCCAGCGCGGAGAAGCCTTCCTGCGCGTTGTCGTTGACGTCGGGGACGACCTTGTAGCCGGCCTGCTGCGCCGCCTCGAAGAAGGCGTCGAAGATCGGGCCCTGCGCGGGGCCGCGGTTCAGCGCCTGCGGGCCGCTCCGGCCCCGGCCGGTGCCGCGCGGCTCGTCCACGCAGCCCTCCAGCCGGCGGAAGTACGGCTCGCAGTGCGCGTAGTCCCACACCTGCGAGCCGGCCTCGTCGGCCCACCGGTCGTAGCTCGCCCGGTGGCCGCGCTCGTAGAGCATCCCGTTGATGCTGCTCGAGCCGCCGAGCACCTTGCCGCGCGGGTGGTGCAGCTTCCGCATCCCCAGGCCGGGCTCGGGCTCGGACTCGTAGCGCCAGTCGAAGGTGCGGTGCCCGACCGGGAAGCCCAGCGCGAGCGGTAGCTGGATCCGCAGGTCCCACCAGTGGTCGGGGCCGCCCGCCTCCAGGAGCAGCACCCGCATCGACGGGTCCTCGCTCAACCGGTTGGCCAGGATGCAGCCGGCCGGCCCACCCCCCACGATCAAGACGTCATAGCCGGTCACAGACACTCGCCCCTCACGCCCTCTCCCCCTCGGACACCCGCCCGTACGCCACCCGGCTATCGAGCGAGTCGCGGGCGACGTTAGCCGGATCGAGTGACGCCCGATCGCGGCGGGGGCCGCTCTCACGCAGCGTGAGCGGGTGACGCCACCCGGGGTTCGCCCGCACGGTGCAGAATGGCAACGTGCTGTTCACCGAGAGGTCACCGGAAGCCGAGCCGGAGCCGTGAACGGAAGCCCGCTCGAGATCACCCGGCTCCTGCAGAACCCCCTCGGCCACCCCGCTCCGGAGGGCGAGCGGGGCGACATCGTCCGCGTCAGCGACGGGACGCGCACCGTCTACCTCACGCCGCGGGAGTACGACGAGGCGAGCGAGCAGCAACTGCGCTACCGGCTCGCGGCGGAGGGCCGGACCCGGCACCCGGCGTAGGGCCGCTCAGCTGCCCCCCTCGTGGGCCGAGTCGTAGCCGAGGTCGCCGTGCAGGTCGACCGTGACCGACCCGGCGGCTCCGGCCGGCACGGCGGTCTGCGGCGCGGCACGCGGACCCGGGATGTTGTTCAGGGCCGCGTGCACCTCGTGCGCGAGGTCGTACCCGTAGTCACCTGAATACTCCTGATCGGCCGACACGACGCCTCCCTCCTCGGGCCGCCCCACGGCCCGAACCTGACGCTGCGCGACCACCTGCATCCGGTCGGTGGCGCCGATCATCGCTCGCGCGGGTGGCGCCCGCAAGGGGCGAGTGACCCCGCCGCCCTACCGCGTGTGACCGACGTCTCGCGCCGCGCTGCCACCCGCGGCGCCGGTGCCAGACTCGCGGGCATGAAGATCGCCGTCTGCACCGTGAGCCTGCCGGAGTGGACGCCCGAGGAGGCCGTCGGAGAGGTCGCGGCCCTGGGGTTCGACGGGATCGAGTGGCGCGTGGCCGACGACCCCGCCACGGACGCCCCGCCCGACTTCTGGCGCGGCAACCGCTGCACGCTGCCGGCATCCGGCTTCGAGGAGGACGCACCGCGGATCAGGGAGCTGACCCGCGCCGCCGGCCTCGACATCCCCGCTGTCGGCCCCTACGCGCGCTGCGACGACCTCGACACCGTGGAGCGCCTGATGCGCGGGGCCGCTGCGCTCGGGGCGCCCCGGATGCGCGTGCAGGTCGGCGCCCCCGGCCGGGAGGGCTACCGGGAGACGTTCGCCCGGCGTCGCGAGGAGTACCGGGCCGTCGCCGACCTCGCGCTGCGGCACGGGGTGCAGGCGCTGCTCGAGCTGCACCACCAGTCGATCGTCTCCAGCGCGTCGGCCGCGGCCCGCTTCCTCGACGGCGTCGACCCGCGCGCCGTCGGCGTCATCCACGACGTCGGGAACATGGTGCGCGAGGGATACGAGTTCGACCCGTGGAGCCTGGAGATCCTCGGCGACCACCTCGCCCACGTGCACGTCAAGAACGCGGTGCTGCAACCCGCGCCGGGCGCGTCACCGCCCTGGAGCTGGGAGTGGGCACCCATGCGCACCGGAGCCGCCCCGCTGCAGCGGCTCTTCGACGCACTCGCGGGCGTCGGCTACCAGGGCTGGGTGTCGATGGAGGACTTCTCGACCGAGGTCCCGCTGCGCGAGCGGCTGCGCGACGGGATCGCGTACGTCCGCGAACTGGCAAAGGGCTAGACCTACCGATCGGCCCGGCCCCCTTCCGGGTGAAGTCCGGCGAGTGGTCTGGCCCAGCGGGAACAAGGGGAGCACCGTCGCTCCGCGACAGCAACTCGACTCGCGAGCGAGCAGCCGCCGAGAGGGAGCCCCTGGATGAGCCAGCGCACGTCCGCGCTCGCGCCGCCAACAGCCCCGCAACGCCCGACCGAGGACCTCGTCGTCATGGCCCACGAGCCGGACGTACCGGCCTCGGTGGCCCGGGCCTGGCGACGATCCGGGCGGCGGGTCCGGATCGAACCCGCACCCGGCACCGCCGAGGACCGGCTCGTCACCGTCGCCGCGCTCGCCGGGCGCAGCGTCCTCGTCATCGGCCCGGACGACCGCGACCGGACCCCGACGCGGCGCGTGGTCGCCGCGGTGCGCGACCTGCCATCGGACGCCGCCGTCCTCGCGGAGGCCGCCGCCGCCGCGGTCGGGCTGGAGGCGGTGGTCGTCCCGGTCCACGGCGTGCCGCTCTCCTTCGGGGAGCGCAGCGTCGGGCTCACCGACGCCCTGGCCCGCGGGCACGAGATCCTCGACGCGGCCGTCGCGGAGCTCACCGCGCAGGTACCGGGCCTCACCGTGGTCCCCCGCCTGCTGCGGGTGCACCCCCACGAGCTCGTGGGCGAAGGGCTCGACGCCGACCTGCTCGTGCTCGGCGGGCCGCGCCACCGCATCCCGGCCCGCGTCGGGTTGGTGGGCTGCAGCGCCGTGCAGCACGCACCCTGCCCGGTGCTGCTGGCACCCCGGCCCGCCTGAGACCGCCCCTGCCGTCAGCTCACGGCTTCCGGGCGACGCCGCCGAAGTGGTAGACGGGTACGGGCTCACCGACCTCGATCGGGTCCGGCCGCCACAGGGAGTCCGACACCACCCCCGGCTCCAGCAGCTCCAGCCCATCGAAGAACCGCAGCAGTTCGGCCTTGCTGCGGATCGTCATCTGCGCGCCGCCGCCGGCGTTCCACATCTCGACGCCCGCACGGATCTTGTCCGGGTCGACCTCGGGAGTGGGATGGGAGATCGCCACGTAGCTCCCCGACGGCAGGGCGGCGACCAGCCGGTCGACGACGCCGCGCGCTTCTTCCTCGTCGACGACGAAGTTGAGGATGCCGAGCAGCATCAGTGCGATCGGCTGGGTGAAGTCGAGCGTGCGGGCGGCCGCGCGCAGGATCCCGTCCGGATCTCGCAGATCGGCGTGGATGTAGTCGGTGACGCCCTCGGGCGAGCTCGTGAGCAGTGCCTTGGCGTGTGCCATGACGATCGGGTCGTTGTCGACGTAGACGATCCGTGTCTCGGGCGCGAGCCGCTGGGCCACCTCGTGCGTGTTGTTCGCCGTGGGCAGCCCGGTGCCGACGTCGAGGAACTGGCGGATCCCCGCCTCGGCGACCAGGTGCCTGACGGCGCGGGCCAGGAACCCGCGGTCGGCACGGGCGCCATCGCCGAGCTCGGGCATGTGCTGGAGCACCTGGTCGGCGGCCTGGCGGTCGACGGCGTAGTTGTCCTTGCCGCCGAGGAGGTAGTTCCAGAACCGGGCCGAGTGCGGGACGGTGGTGTCGATGGGACACGGTTCGGACACACCGGATGCCTACCACGCGTGATCGGCGGGATCCACCGCCGGGTAAACCAAGGGTCACTCCGGCTCGTCCTCGCGAAGCCGGTCGACCAGGGCCTCGAACACCGGCCGCCCACGAGGCGGCAGCGGGTGGAACCCGTGACGGCCCCCGGACACCACCACCGTGCCGTCGTGCACGCTCATGGTCTCCCCGTCCCGCAGGCACCGGTGCGCCAGGCCGTCGGCGGTGAGGCGGGCGGCGGCCCGCTCCGCACCGGGGGCGTCGGGGTGGTCCGACCTCCAGTGCGGGACGATCCGGAAGTCCACGAGCCCGAGGCAGCGCGGCTCGAGCGACGGCGGGTAGCCGTCGGGCAGCACGGCCGGGTCGTCGACGAGGTCGATCCCGCGCAGGTCCGGACCCGCGACGCACGCGCCCGCGGAGTAGCCGCCGTAGCCGAAGTCCGGCCGGTCCAGTTGCTCCCGCACCGCGGCGCCGAACCCCGATCCGGTCATCGCGCGGGCCAGCACGAAGGCGTTGCCGCCCATCGCCCAGACCAGGTCGAGCCCGGACAGCCGCGCGGCGAGCCCGTCGCGATCCGCGAAGTACTCCCGCAGATCGAGCTCCTCGCAGCGGTACCCGAAGGCCTCCCAGGTGTCGGCCTCGCGGCCGAAGTCGCGGGCCCGGGACGGCCCGAACGCGTCCAAGGCGTTGAGCACGATGCCGGCGCGACGTGCCGTCGTGGCCGGCGGCAGCACCTGCGGCCGCTCCCCGGGCCCCAGGAACCAGGAGCTGAGCAGCAGCCTCATCCCGCGTCCTCCCCCACGAGCCGGCGGGACCGCACCGCCCGGTACGTGCGGTTCAGCGCGGTCGTCGTCCGGTCGTACGAGCGTTGGGCCACGCCGACGAACAGGCAGTCGATCACGGCGAGCTGGGCGATCCGGCTCGCCATCGCGCCGGAGCGGAACGTCGTCTCGCGGGCGGCGGTGGTGAGCACGAGGTCGGCGTGCCCGGTCAGCGGGGACGGCACGAAGTTGGTGATCGCGATCGTGCGCGCGCCCGACTCCCGCGCGGCGCACAGCGCGTCCACGGTGTCGACCGTGGAGCCGGTGTGCGAGATCGCGATCGCGACGCAGCCGGTGTCCAGCAGCGCGGCCGACGTGAGCGCGGCGTGCGGATCGGGCCACGCGAACGCCAGCAGCCCGATGCGGTGCAGCTTCTGGTGCAGGTCCTGCCCGACGAAGCCGCTCGCCCCGATGCCGTAGACGTCGATCCGGCGCGCCGCGGCCACGGCCTCGACCGCGGCGGCCAGCGCGTCCAGGTCCAGGTTGGCGGCGGTGTCCTGCACGGCGGCGGCGTCGCTGAACGCGATCTTGGCGACGACGTCGGCGAGCGAGTCGTCGCGGTCGATGTCCGGCGAGAGCACGGCGCCCTCGCCCGCGGCCTGGATCCCGGTCTCGCGCGCGAGTGCGAGCCGCAGCTCGGGATAGCCCTGGAAGCCCGCCGACCGGCAGAACCGCATCACGGTGGCCGCCGAGGTCGCGCACCGCTGCGCGAGCCGGCCGATCGGCAGCTCCGCGGTTCCGGCCGGGTCCCGCAGCACCGCCTCGGCCACCCGCCGCTGCGCCGGGCGCAGCGACGGCGCCACGGAACGGATCCGCACCAGAACACTCATCGTCCGCCCTCGCTGACGCTCGGGCGACCGCTTCGCGGACACGCTGTGCCGATGGTTCGCTCGCTCCGCAAGCTCCGCTCGCTCACGGGCCGCAGTATCCACGCCTGGCGGCAATTTGTTACATCCAGATCGCCGTTCACGAAAACTCTTGACCCCGGACGGGCGCTGTGATCCGGTAGCCGCCATGCGCGGTCGGCTGGGTGCGGTGGTCGTGGCGGGAGCGGTGCTGCTCACCGCCTGCTCCGGGGGCGGGGGCGCGCCGCCCGGTGACGGGCCGAGCGGCCTGGTCGTCGGCGCGACGTCCGACCCGGACACCCTCTTCCCCTGGAAGGCCACCCAGTTCCAGGCCGTACAGGTCCTCGAACAGCTCTACGGCACCCTCACCGAGCTGGACGCGAACCTCGAGGTCGTGCCGGGTCTCGCCGAGTCCTGGCAGGTGTCCGAGGACGGCGCGACGATCACGATGGCGCTGCGCCAGGGCGTCACGTTCGCCGACGGGAGCGCCTTCGACTCCGCCGACGCGAAGGCCTCCCTCGACCGGATCCGGGACGAGGCGACCGGCGCCGTCTCGGCCGCGAGCCTGGCTGCTGTCACCTCCGTGGAGGCGCCGGACCCGGCCACCGTCGTACTGGCCCTCTCCGGTCCGGACGCGGGCATCCTCGCCGCCCTGGCCTCGGTGAACCTCGCGATGCTGGCGAGCGACGCCACCGAGCAGGCCCTCGCCGAGACGCCCAACGGCACCGGCCCGTTCACGCTCGCCCAGCGCACCCCGAACCAGTCGATCGCCCTCTCCCCCAACCAGAGCTACTGGGGCGGGGCACCCCGGATCCCGTCGCTGGAGTTCCGGGTGATCCCCGACGAGACGTCGATCGTGTCGGCGATGCAGTCCGGCAACATCGACTTCGCGGTGTTCGACGACCCGCTCGTGGCGCAGAGCGCCGAGGGGTCGGGCCTCACCGTGACCGAGACACCGCAGCTCGCCTACCACGTGCTGCAGCTGAACGCCCGCCAGGCGCCGCTCGACAACCTCGACGTGCGGCTGGCGATCCAGTGCGCCATCGACCGCCGGCAGGTGCTCGACACGGCGGCGCTGGGCGAGGGGGAGGTGACCGGACCGATCACCTCCCCCGCCTACCGGTCCGACCCGGCCGCGCGCCCGTGCCCGCAACGGGACGTCGAGGCGGCCAAGCGGCACCTCGCCGCCGCCGGGCACGCCGGCGGCCTGACGCTCTCGACGATCGTGTCGCAGGGCGAGTACGCCACCTCGGTGAACGAGGCCACCAACATCCAGGCCCAGCTGGCCGAGGCCGGCATCACCCTGAACCTGGACGTACTGGAGTCGGGCGCCTACGTCGACCGCTGGGTTGCGGCCGACTTCCAGACCGCGGTGGCGCTCAACGGCGGCCGGCCCGACCCGGACGGCAGCTACGGGCGGTACTTCACCAGCACCGGCAACTTCAACAAGGTCGCCGGCTACTCCTCCCCGGCGTTGGACGAGCTCTTCGCGCAGGGCAAGGCCACCGCCGACCCCGAGGCGCGCAAGGCGATCTACCGGCAGGTCTCGGCGCAGCTGGAGGACAACGCGGCCTGGGTCTGGCTGTTCACCAGCTTCACCTACACCGTCACCGGTGGCGACGTCAGCGGCTTCACCCCGATGGCCAACGGCTCGCTGAAGTACCTGCGCGAGACCACCGCCGGCGGGTCATGATCGCTCGCCACCCGCTGCTCCGGCGCCTCCTCGAAGCCCTCGCCACCCTCCTCGGCGTCGCGGTGCTCGTCTTCGTCATGCTCCGGGCGATCCCCGGCGACCAGGTCACCGCGAGCCTCGGCACCGAGGCGGCCGCGCTCACCCCGGCCCAGCGCGCCGCGCTCGAGGCGTACTACGGGCTGGACCAGCCGCCGCCCGCCCAGTTCCTGTCCTGGCTCGGCGCCGTCGCCACGGGCAACCTCGGCACGTCGCAGCGGAGCGGCGAGTCGGTGCTGGCGATGACGGCGGCCGCACTCCCGATCACCCTCGAGCTCGCGGTGCTGTCACTGGTGATCGGGCTGGTGCTCGGCGTCGCCGCCGCGATGCTGTCCGCGTCGCGCCCGAACTCCGCCCGGGACGCCGCCGGGCAGGCGGTGGGGCTCGCCGGGCTGTCCGTGCCGGCGTTCCTGCTGGGCTCGGCGCTGCTCGCGCTCTCGGCGCGGTTCCTCGGCTACAACCCGAACGCCGAGCAGTTCGCGGCACTGACCGCCGACCCGGGGCTGCACCTGCAGCAACTGCTCATGCCGGCCCTCGTCCTCGGCTTCGGCCTGGCCGCCCCGATCATGCGGACCGCGCGGTCGGCGCTGCTGGAGGTGCGCTCCCAGGACTACGTCCGCACCGCCCGCGGCAAGGGCGTCGGCCCACGGCGGCTCGCGCTGCGGCACGTCCTGCCGGGCGCCCTCGTCCCGATCCTCACGATGACCGGGCTGCAGTTCGGCTACCTGCTCGGCGGCGCCGTGGTCGTCGAGCAGATCTTCTCCGTGCCGGGGATCGGGCGGCAGGTGCTGCTCGGCATCCAGCAGAAGGAGTACGCCGTGGTGCAGAGCACGGTGCTCGTCATCGCGCTGACGTTCGTGCTGGTCAACCTCGGCACCGACCTGCTGTACCGGGTGATCGACCCGCGGGTGCGGGCGTCGTGAGCACGCTCGTCACGACCGGGCTGCCCGCCGCCACCGGGCGCCGTGGCCTGCTGCGACGGACGCTCGGGAGCCGCAGCGGCGCGGTCGGCGCGGTGCTCGTCGGGGTCGTCGCCCTTGGCGCGCTGGCCGCGGCGCTGGGCCTGCTGCCCGACCCGCTCGCCCAGGCGCCGGCACAGCGGCTCTCCGGACCGTCCGGAGCGCACTGGTTCGGCACCGACCAGTTCGGTCGCGACGTGTTCGCCCGCTCGGCGGCCGGCGCGGCGGCGTCGTTGCAGATCGCGGTGGTGGCGGTGGCCATCGCCACCGTGGCCGGCACGGCGGCGGGAGTGGCCGCCGGGTTCTTCCGCGGTTGGTCGGACCGCTCCGTCCTCGGCGTGACCAACGTGCTCTTCGCGTTCCCGCCGCTCCTGCTCGCGCTCGCGCTCGCGTCGGCGTTCACCCGCACCTGGCTGACGGTGGCGATCGCCATCGCGATCGTCTACACCCCGATCTTCGTGCGCGTCGCGCGCGGCCCGGTGCTGTCGCTGCGGGAGGCGGACTTCGTGCGCGCCACCACCGTGCTGGGGTTCTCCCCGCTGCGGACGCTGGCCCGGCACGTGCTGCCGAACATCGCGCCGATCGTGATCGTGCAGGTCACCCTGTCGCTGTCGTGGGCGGTGCTCACCGAGGCGTCCCTGTCGTTCCTCGGCCTGGGCACCCCGCCACCCGCCCCGTCGCTCGGCGCGATGGTCCTGGAGGCGCGGGTGCTCGTGAACGTCGCCTGGTGGACCATGGCCGCCCCCGGCGCGGTCATCGTCGCCCTGGTCGTGGGCCTCAACCTGCTGGGCGACGGCCTGCGCGACGCCCTGGACCCACGGAACGGGAGTGGCCGGTGACGGAGCTTTCCGGGTTGGAGACCGAGCGCGTCGACCCGCGGTACGCGGACATCGACCGCGCGAGCGTCGCCGAGCTCGCCGCCCTCATGAACGAGGCGGACGCGACGGTGCCGGTCGCCGTGCGGGCCGCCCTGCCGCGGATCGTGCCGGCCATCGAGGCCGTGGCGCAGCGGATGCGCGACGGGGGCCGGCTGCTCTACGTCGGGGCGGGGACGCCGGGCCGCCTGGGCGTCCTCGACGCGTCCGAGTGCCCGCCGACCTTCAGCACGCCGCCGGAACTGGTCCGCGGGCTCATCGCCGGCGGCTCGCCCGCGGTTTTCACCGCGCAGGAGGGCGTCGAGGACGACGCGGACGCCGGGCGCGCGGTCATCGCCGCGGAGGGTGTGGGGCCCGCCGACTCGGTCGTCGGGATCACGGCGAGCGGGCGCACGCCCTACGTCCTGGCGGCCGTCGCCGAGGCGCGCGAGCGGGGCGCGCTGACGGTGGGGGTGTCCTGCAACGCGGGCACCCCGCTGTCGGCGGCCGCCGAGCACGCGATCGAGGTGGTGGTGGGCCCGGAGGTGGTCGCCGGCTCCACCCGGCTCAAGGCGGGCACCGCCCAGAAGCTGGTGCTCAACATGTTCTCGACGATCTCGATGGTGCAGCTGGGCAAGACCTACGGCAACCTCATGGTCGACCTGGGCGCCACCAACGCGAAGCTGCGCGAGCGGGCGATCCGGATGGTCCGCACCGTCACCGGCGCCTCCCGGGAACGGGCCGAGGAGGCCCTGGAGGCGTCGGGGATGCGGGTGAAGCTCGCGATCCTGCGCCTCGAACGCGGGCTCGACGCCGACGAGGCGAGCGCCCGCCTGGCCGCGGCCGGCGGGCGGCTCCGGGACGTCCTGGAGGAGCGGTGAAGGTACTCGGGCTGATCTCCGGCACGTCCCACGACGGGATCGACGCGGCCGTCGTCGACTTCGCGACGGAGGGGGACGGCCTCCACGGGCACGTGACGGCCACCGCGAGCACCCCGTACGACCCCGCGCTGCGGGCGCGCCTGCGCGCCGCGCTGCCGCCCGCCGCCACCACGCTCGCCGAGGTGTGCGCGCTGGACACGCTGATCGGGCAGGCGTTCGCGGCGGCAGCCGCAGCCGCGCCTCCCGTCGACGCCGTCTGCTCGCACGGCCAGACCGTCTTCCACTGGGTGGAGGGGACCCGGGCCCTCGGCACCCTGCAGATCGGGCAGCCCGCCTGGATCGCCGAGCGGCTCGGCGTGCCGGTCGTGGCGGACGTCCGGATCCGCGACATCACGGCGGGCGGCCAGGGCGCCCCGCTCGTCTCGTACCTCGACACGCTGCTGCTCGCCGGGCTCCCCGGCCGCCCGGCCGCCCTGAACCTGGGCGGGATCGCCAACGTCACCGTTCCTGGACGGCTCGCCTGGGACACCGGCCCGGCGAACGCCCTGATCGACGCCGCGGTCCTGCGCACCGGCGCCCACCCGGCCGGCTTCGACGTCGACGGCGCGCTCGCCGCCCGCGGCCGCGTGGACGACGACCTGCTCGCCGAGCTGCTCACCGAGCCCTACTACCGGCTGCCCCCGCCCAAGACCACCGGCAAGGAGCTGTTCCACGACGGGTACCTCGACCCCTTCCTCGGGAGGGAGACCACCGACCTCATCGCCACGCTCACCGCGCTCACCGCGCGCACCGTGGCCGACGCGGTACGGGGCGCGGAGGTCGACACGCTCGTCGTCTCCGGTGGCGGCGCCGCCAACCCGACCCTGATGCGGATGCTCGGCGCCGAACTGCCCGGCGTCCGGCTCGTGCCCTCGGCCGAGCTGGGCGCGCCCGGCGACGCGAAGGAGGCGATCGCGTTCGCGCTGATCGGCTGGCAGACCCTGCACGGCGTGCCCGCAACGCTTCCGGCCTGCACCGGCGCGAGCGCCGCGCGCATCCTGGGCACGATCACGCCGGGTGCGCGCCCACTGCGACTCCCCGAACCTGCGACGGCGCCGAAGGCGCTGCGCCTGACGGTGGCCGGAGGCGCCACATGAGAGCCAGCAAGGTGGCCATACTGCGGTCCTGTGCCAGTAACGCCACCATGCTGGCGTTCGGTGGGGGCGCGGCGTGAGCGCGCCCGTACTGGAGGTGCGCGACCTCGCCGTGGGGGCCGGCGCCCTCTCGATCGTGCACGGCGTCGACCTCGTGCTGCGCCCCGGCGAGACCGTCGGGGTCGTGGGCGAGAGCGGCTCGGGCAAGTCGGTGACGATGCTCGCCCTGATGCGGCTGCTCGGCGAACCGCTGCGGATCACCCGCGGCAGCGTCCGCTTCTCCGGGCGCGACCTCGCGACGCTCGCCGAGCCCGAGATGCGGGCGCTGCGCGGGCGCGAGATCGCGATGGTCTACCAGGACCCCATGACCTCGCTGCACCCGCTGCAGCGGGTCGGGGACCAGGTGGCCGAGGTGATGCGCGTCCACGGTGTGGACGCCGCCGCGGCCCGGGAGCGCACCCTCGAGCTGTTCGCGCGCGTCGGCATCCCGGACCCGGCGCGGACCGTCCGGGCGTACCCGCACGAGTTCTCCGGCGGCATGCGCCAGCGCGTCGTGATCGCGATGGCGCTCGCGCTGCGCCCGACCCTGCTGATCGCCGACGAGCCGACCACCGCGCTCGACGTCACCATCCAGCAGCAGATCCTCGGGCTCGTCGCCGAACTGCAGCGCGAGCTGGGCATGACGACGATCTGGGTCACCCACGACCTCGGTGTGGTCGCGCGGCTCGTGGAGCGGGTGGTCGTGATGTACGGCGGGCACGTCGTCGAGGACGCGCCGGTGCGCGAGATCTTCGCCGCGCCGCAGCACCCGTACACCGCGCGGCTGCTCGCGTCGCTGCCCAACCCCGCCGACGACACCCGTCCCCCGCTCGCGCAGATCCCCGGCCGGCCGCCGCTGCCCACCGAACAGGTCGACGGGTGCGCGTTCCGCCCGCGCTGCCTCCAGGCCCGCGACGCCTGCGCGGAACGCCCCCCGCTGCTGGACCGGGGCGCGGGCCGGGCGGCCTGCTGGGTGCCGGTGCAGGAGTGGACGTGATGCTGGAGGCGATCGACCTCGTCAAGCGGTTCCCGGTGCGCGGTTCCGAGGCGGAGGTGCACGCGCTCAACGGTGTCTCCTTCGCCCTCGCGCCGGGCGAGACGCTGGGAGTCGTCGGCGAGTCCGGCTGCGGCAAGTCGACGCTGGCCCGGGTGCTGGTGCGGCTGGAGGACCCGACGCAGGGCCGGGTCCTGCTCGACGGCGTCGACCTCACGGCGCTGCGCGGCAGGCGCCTGCGGGCGCACCGCCGGCACATCCAGATGGTGTTCCAGGACCCGTTCTCCTCGCTGAACCCGCGCCAGCCGGTCGGCGCGGCCCTCGACGAGGTGCTCGCCGTGCACGGGCTGCGCCGGCCGGGCCGGGTCGAGCAGCTCCTGGACCTCGTCGGCCTCCCCGCCGGGTTCGCGGAGCGGCTGCCGCACGAGATGTCGGGCGGCCAGCGCCAGCGCGTCGGGATCGCCCGCGCCCTCGCGCCGGAGCCGCGGGTGCTGCTGCTCGACGAGCCGGTGTCCGCCCTGGACGTGTCGGTGCGGGCCGAGGTGATGAACCTGCTCGCGCACCTGCGCGCCGAGCTGGGCCTGGCCCAGGTGTTCATCAGCCACGACATGGCGATGGTGCGCCAGATCAGCGACCGGGTCGCCGTCATGTACTTCGGGAGGTTCGTCGAGGAGGGCGGCTGGCGGGAGGTCCTCGCCGATCCGCTGCACCCCTACACCGCCGGGCTGCGCGCCGCCGTGCCGGTGCCGGACCCGACGATCGACCAGCCGCTCACCCCCACCGTGGTGGGCGAGGTGCCCGACCCCGTCCGGCCTCCCACCGGCTGCCCGTTCCACCCGCGCTGCGCGGAGGCGGAGGACGTCTGCCGCGCCGAGCTGCCGCCGCTGGTCGAGATCCGGCCGGGCCACCACGCGGCCTGCCACGTCGCCGCCCGGGCAGGGGCGCTGCGGTGATGCTCCGGGAGGTCGTGGAGGCGCTCGTGGCCCCGGAGACGGGACCGCCCGGCGCCTGCCTCGCCGTGCGCGCGCCGGACGTCGACGCGCTCGCGGTTGCCGGGCACCGGCAGGTGCTCGGGATCGCCGAGCCGCTGCCGATGACGGAGGCGACCGCCCTCGATCTCGCGTCGATCACGAAGGCGTTCACCACGACCGCGCTCGTCGCCCTCGAGGTCGCGCCGGACGACCCGCTGCGCCGCTACCTCCCGGACGCTCCCCCGGTCACGGTGGACGACCTGCTGCTGCACCGCGGCGGGCTGTGGGACTGGTGGCCGACGTACTGCGATGCCGACGGTCCCGAGGAGGGCGCCCGGCTCGCGCGGACGCTGCCGCTGCGCTACGCCCCCGGCAGCGGGCGGCACTACTCGGACATCGGGTTCATGCTGCTCGGGCAGGTCGTCGAGGTCGCGGCCGGCGCGCGGCTGCCGGACGCCGTCGCCGAGCTGGTGCTGCGGCCCGCCGGCCTGGATCGGACGGCCTTCGGGACGCCGCCTGGCCCGGAGGTCGCCGCGAGCGGCACCGGCGACGCGATCGAGCAGCGGATGCTCGACACCGGCGAGCCCCACCCGGTGCCCCGCTCCCGCACCGACTTCACCGGCTGGCGCGATCACGTGATCGTCGGCGAGGTGGCCGACGGCAACGCCTTCCACACGTTCGGCGGGGTGTCCGGGCACGCCGGCCTGTTCGGAGACGTCGAGGACCTGCTGCGGATCGGCGCCGCACTGTGCACGTCCGCGGCCGGCGACGGGCCGTGGCCCGCCCTCGGCACCTACCTGGCGGCGGGGCCGGACCCGGGCCAGTCGCGCGGCTTCCGCTCGTGGAGCACCACAGTGGACGGGTGCACGACCACGGCGTACGGGCACCCCGGCTTCACGGGCACCACCCTCGCCGTCCTACCGGAGCACCGGGCGAGCGTCGTGCTCGCCACCAACCGGCTGCAGGTCACCGGCGAGCCGGTGCCGAACGAGGAGATGTGGCTGCCGGCCCTGCACGCCGCGCACCGGCTGCTGCACCAGTAGCGGTCACACACGAACTCTGGTGTTCACACACCAACTGCAGTTGGTGTGTGAACGCCGACGTTGGTGTGTCGGCGTCCACCCCGAGGGCCGACCGCGACGAGCCTCAGCTGTCGAAGTCGACCGTCACCGCGTCGGTGTCGGGGCGCGACTGGCAGGTCAGGACGAACCCCGCCGCGACCTCGTCGTCCTCGAGCGCGAAGTTGCGCCGCATCGTCACCTCGCCCGCCGTGACCTTCGCCCGGCAGGTGCCGCAGACCCCGCCCTTGCAGGCGAAGGGGAGGTCCCCGCGCACCCGCTGGGCGGCGTCGAGGACGCTCTCGGCGCGGGGCAGCGTCATGGTGGTGGTCCGGCCGTTCAGCACCACGGTGACCTCGCTGGTGGCGCCCTCGATCGCCGGGTCGGGGCGGCGCAGCTCGGGCGGCGGCTCGTCGACGTAGAACAGCTCGCGGTGCACCCGCTTGCGGTCCACGCCGAACCCGGTGAGCACCTCCACGGCGGACTCCGTCATGCCGAGCGGACCGCACAACCACCACTGGTCCACGCCCGCGACGTCGACGAGCGCGCCCAGCAGCGTGCGCAGCTTCGCGGTGTCGAGGCGGCCGGTGAAGATCTCGGCCTCCATCGGCTCCCGGGAGAGCACGTGCAGCAGGTGCAGCCGCGGGCCGTGGGCGTTCTTGAGGTCGGCGAGCTCCTCGGTGAACATCACGGTGTCGGTGCGCCGGTTCCCGTAGAGCAGGGTGACGCGGGCGTCCGGGTGGGCGGCCAGTACCGACGCGGCGATCGACAGCACCGGCGTGATCCCCGACCCCGCAGCCACCAGCCCGTGGTGCGCGCCCGGCGCCAGATCCGGGGTGAACGAGCCCGCGGGCGGGGCCACCTCGATCGCGTCGCCCGGCGCGACCCGGTCGACGAGCCACTCGGAGAAGAGCCCCCCGGCGACCCGCCGCACGCCGACCTTCGGCAGCGCCCCCGCCGGCGCGCAGATCGAGTACGACCGCCGCTCCTCCGTGCCGTCGTGGTGCAGCCGCAGCGTGAGGTACTGCCCCGGGCGGAACGCGAAGGCGTCTCGCAGGTCGGCGGGCACGTCGAAGGTGACGGCCACGGCGTCGTCGCACAGCCGCTCGACGTCGGCGACCCGCAGCCGGTGGAAGCCGCTGGTGCGCGGAACCGGGACGTCGACCTGCGGCGCCGCCATCAGTGCTCCTTCATGTGCTCGAACGGTTCGCGGCAGGCGGTGCAGCGGCGCAGGGCCGTGCACGACGTCGGGCCGAACCGGGAGAGCTCCTCCGTGGCGGGCGAGCCGCAGCGCGGGCAGCGTACGACCGCGGTCGGCGCGGCGAGCGTCAGCGGTACGGGGCCGGCGGCGCGGGGGCCCACGCGGTCGGGCGGGGCCACGCCGTGCTCGGCCAGCTTCCGGCGGCCCGCCGGCGAGATCCAGTCCGTGCTCCACGCCGGCGAGAGGACGGTGCGCACCTCGACCCGGGCGTACCCGGCCGCGGCGAGCCTGGCCCGCAGGTCGTCGCGCATCACCTCCAGGGCGGGGCACCCGGAGTAGGTCGGCGTGATCGTGACGGTGACGTCGGCGCCGTCCGTCTCGACGCCCCGGATGACGCCGAGGTCGGCGAGGGTCAGCATCGGCATCTCGGGGTCGACGACATCCGCGACGACCTGGCGCGCATCGGTCACCATGTCGCCCCCGGGTGCTGGCGGGCCAGGCTCTGCATCTCGGCGAGCACGTGCCCCAGGTACTCGGTGTGCAGACCGTCCCGGCCGCCACGGCCGCCGATCGGGCCGGCCGCCGGGACCGCGGGGCGGGTGAGCGTGGCGCGGGCGAGCACCTCGTCGAGCACGGCGTCGACCTCCTCCCGGGTCGCCGCCGGGTCCACCGCGACCCCCGCATCGGCGAGGCGGCGCTCGACGTCGGACGTGCGGTACAGCTCCTCGACGCACGGCCACAGCGCGTCGAGCGCGGCCTGCATGCGCCGGTGCGACTGCGGCGTGCCGCCGCCGAGGCGCAGGGTCCAGCGGGCGGCGTGGTCGCGGTGGTAGGTCAGCTCCTTGACGCCCTTCCCGGCAACTGCGGCGACCACCGGGTCCCGGGAGCCGAGCAGCCGCTGCAGCAACGCGAGCCGCCACGTCGAGAACAGCAGGAGCCGGGCGATGGCCCGGGCGAAGTCGCGCTCGTCGGGCACCTCGGCGAGCGCGACGTTGCGGAACTCCGGTTCGGCGCGCTCGAAGGCCAGCGCGTCCTCGTCCCGCCGCCGCCCTTCGACGTGGCCGGCGCGCGCCAGCAGCACCCGCGCCTGGCCGAGCAGGTCGAGCGCGGTGTTGGCCAGCGCGACCTCCTCCTCCAGCTCGGGGGCGTTCGTCACCCACTCCGTGAGCCGGTGGCTGCAGATCAAGGCGTCGTCGCCGAGCATGAGGCAGTAGGCGGCCAGATCGGCCGGGTCGGCGCCCTCGGGCACCGGCGAGGTGATCTCCGCCTGCACGTCCTCCACGCCGGTGCCGAACGCCCAGCGCGGGTCGTCGTGCCCCAGCGTCTCGGCGAGGGCCTGGTAGGCGTTGGTCGGGTCGCTCACCGCTCTCCCTCGCTGCGCTCGCCCGCAAGCTCGCTCACAGGTGCGGCACGTCCTCGGGGATCGCGTAGAACGTCGGGTGCCGGTAGACCTTGTCCCCCGACGGCGCGAAGAACGGGTCCTTCTCCGACGGGCTCGACGCGGTGATGTCGGAGGCCTTCACCACCCAGATCGAGACGCCCTCGTTGCGGCGGGTGTACAGGTCGCGGGCGTTGTGCAGCGCCATCTCGGCGTCGGCGGCGTGCAGCGAGCCGACGTGCACGTGGTTGAGTCCGCGCTTGCCGCGCACGAACACCTCGTAGAGCGGCCAGCTCGCACGCTCGCTCACGCCGCCACCTCCCGCGCGTGCTTCTCCGCGTACGCCTGCGCGGCCTCGCGCACCCACGCCCCTTCCTCGTGCGCGCGCCGGCGCTGCGCCAGCCGCTGCGCGTTGCAGGGCCCCGAGCCTGAGATCACGGCCTTGAGCTCCGCCCAGTCCGGCTCGCTGAAGTCGTGGTGCCCGCGCTCGGCGTTCCAGCGCAGGCCGGGGTCGGGCAGCGTGACGCCCAGCGCCTCGGCCTGGGGCACGGTCATGTCGACGAAGCGCTGCCGCAGCTCGTCGTTGGTGTGCCGCTTGATGCCCCACGCCATCGACTGCCGGGTGTTGGGCGAGTCGCCGTCCGGCGGGCCGAACATCATCAGGGACGGCCACCAGAACCGGTTCGTCGACTCCTGCACCATCTCCCGCTGCGCGTCGGTGCCGTTCACCATCGCGAGCAGCAGCTCGTAGCCCTGCCGCTGGTGGAACGACTCCTCCTTGCAGATCCGCACCATCGCGCGGGCGTACGGGCCGTAGGAGCAGCGGCACAGGGGGACCTGGTTGCAGATCGCCGCCCCGTCGACGAGCCAGCCGATCACGCCGACGTCGGCGTAGGACAGCGCGGGGTAGTTGAAGATCGAGGAGTACTTCTGCCGGTTCGCGATGAGCATCTCGGTGAGCTCCTCGCGGTCGACCCCGAGCGTCTCGGCGGCCGCGTAGAGGTACATGCCGTGCCCGGCCTCGTCCTGCACCTTGGCCAGCAGGATCGCCTTGCGCCGCAGGCTGGGGGCACGCCGGATCCAGTTGCCCTCAGGCTGCATGCCGATGATCTCCGAGTGGGCGTGCTGGGCGATCTGGCGGACCAGGGTCCTGCGGTACGCCTCGGGCATCCAGTCCCGGGGCTCGATCCGCTCGTCACCCGCGATCGTCGCGTCGAAGTGCGCGGCCAGGGCCGTCTCGTCCATGCCTAGCCTCCGTACCGAATGTTCGTTCGGTTCATGGTGACGCACGGGGGCCGGCCGCGCAACCCACGCCGACCACACCCGCGCGGTGCACGCCCGCCCGTCAGACGGCGACTTCACACACCCAGCAGGGGCTTCACAAGGCCGGCCTTGTGTGAAGGCAGGCTCGGGTGTGTGAAGTCGGCTCAGGGGCGCCGCCCGGACGACGTCACCGGTCGGGTTCCGGCTTCCCGGCCGGGAGGATGCCCTCGAACGCCGCCCGCGCGACGACGTCGGGCAGGGGGTCGGGGTCGCGGCCGGGGCGCGCCCACTCGACCACGGAGTTCACGAGGCCGGACAGCAGCCGCGCCGCGAGCGCGGGGTCGACCTCCTCCCGCAGCTCCCCCGCCTCCACGGCCTGCCGGACCAGCTCCGAGACGTACGCGTCGAACTCGCGGCGGCGCTCGAGGGCCCAGCGCTCCGACTCGGTGTTGCCCCGCACCCGCAGCAACACGGTGACGTACGGGAGCTCCGCCACGAGCACGGTCACCTGCTCGCGGACGATGTGGCGCAGCCGTTCGAGCGGCGTGCCGGAACGCGCCGCGTCGGAGTCGAGGATCGCGAACAGGCCGTCCAGCGCGCGTTCCAGGGCCGCGCGCAGCAACGCCTCCTTGCCGCTGAAGTGGTGGTAGAACGACGACTTCGTGATCCCGGCGGCGCGGGACAGGTCCTCCATCGACGTGGCGTCGTAACCGCGGGTGAGGAACTCCCCCACCGCCACCTCGAGGAGCGATCCGGGGCCGTGGCTCGGTCGGCGCACCCGCCCGCCCGTCTGCGTACTCATCTGCCCTCGAAGGTGGGACGCCGCTTCTCGACGAACGCCGCCACCGCCTGCACGTGGTCGGCCGTGGCGGCGAGCCGCGCCTGCGCGAGGGCCTCGGCGGTGAGCACGTCGTCCAGCGGCGCCGTGGCCCCGTACCGCACCGCCCGCCGGACCTCGGCGTACGCCTTCGTGGGCCCGGCGGCGAGCCGGCGAGCCAGCTCCAGCGCGCTCGCGAGCACCTCGCCGGCCGGCACGACCGCCCGCACCAGTCCCCAGGCCTGCGCCTCCTCCGCGGTGAAGCTCTCGCCGAGCAGCATCAGCTCGAGCGCCCGCGGGACGCCGACGGCGTGCGCGAGGCTCGCCGAGAGCCCGGAGTCGGCGGTGAGCCCGATCCCGGTGAACGCGGTGGAGAAGGACGCCCCGGCCGCGGCGACGCGCAGGTCGCACGCCAGCGCGAAGCCCAGCCCCGCCCCCACGCACGGCCCGTTGATCGCCGCGACCACCGGGAACGGCAGGTCGGTGAGCCCCCGGACGATCGGGTTGTAGTGCTCGGCCACGGTGTCGAACGCCGTGGCCCGATCGCCGCGCAGTGCCTCGGCGTGCTCACCGAGGTCCTGCCCCACGCAGAACGCCTTGCCCGCACCGGTGACCACCAGCGCGCGCACGTCCTGGGCCGCGGCCAGCTCGCCGAGGGCGGCCAGCAGCGCGTTCTTGAGCTCCAGGGTGAGGGCGTTGTAGCGCGCGGGCCGCGCCAAGGTGAGCACGGCGACGGCCCCGTCCCGCTCGAGGCGGACGGCCGGATCATCGGTCATCGGGCCAGGGTAGCGGCCGACCGAACGATCGGTCGCCCCTCGCGAAGCCGACGGTTCAGGAAAGCCACATTCATGAACCTGGAGTACATGAATGTGGCTTTCCTGAACTTCTGGCGCCCCCTGGGATGCTCCGACCATCGGTGCTAGCGTCGGCCCCCGAACGAACGGTCGGTTGAGCGAGACCAACGGAGGACGCCGATGGCGCCTGTCCTGCGCAGCTACGTGAGCGGTGGCTGGCACCGTCCGGCCGAGGAGGGCCGGCCGCTGCACGACGCGGTGACCGGCGCCGAGGTCGCCCGCATCTCGTCGGCCGGCATCGACTTCGCCGCCGCGCTGGACCACGGCAGGCGGGTCGGGGGCCCTGCGCTGCGGGAGCTGACCTTCCACCAGCGGGCGGCGCTGCTCAAGGCGCTCGGCCAGCACCTGCGCGAGCACCGCGACCACCTCTACGCCGTCTCCGCGCAGACCGGCGCGACGCTCGGCGACTCGAAGTTCGACGTCGACGGCGGCATCGGCGTGCTGCTCGCGTACGCGTCGAAGGGCCGCCGGGAGCTGCCCAACGACACCTTCTACGTCGACGGCGGCGTCGAGCCGCTGGGCCGCGGCGGCACGTTCGTCGCCCAGCACCTCTGCACGCCGCGGCACGGGGTCGCGGTGCAGGTCAACGCGTTCAACTTCCCGGTCTGGGGACCGCTGGAGAAGCTCGCGC
Organism: Pseudonocardia wallangbongensis; assembly: GCF_054486945.1. Classification (NCBI taxonomy): domain Bacteria; kingdom Bacillati; phylum Actinomycetota; class Actinomycetes; order Pseudonocardiales; family Pseudonocardiaceae; genus Pseudonocardia; species Pseudonocardia wallangbongensis. The sequence continues at coordinate 161,176 of NZ_JBRERS010000003.1, read as the reverse complement.
CCGCGTTCCTCGCCGGCGTGCCGTCGCTGGTCAAGCCGGCCAGCCCCACCGCATTCCTCACGGCCGCGCTCCTGGAGCTGATCGTCGGTTCCGGGCTGCTGCCCGAGGGCTCGCTGCAGTTCGTGGCCGGCAGCACCGGTGACCTGTTCGACCACCTCACCGAGCAGGACCTCGTCGCGTTCACCGGTTCGGCGTCGACCGCGGCGAAGCTGCGCACGCACCCCACGGTCGTGCGGCGCGCGGTGCGGTTCAGCGCCGAGGCCGACTCGCTCAACCTGTCGATCCTCGGCCCCGACGCGGCGCCGGGAACGCCGGAGTTCGACCTGTACGTGAAGGGTCTCGTCACCGAGATGACGGTGAAGGCGGGCCAGAAGTGCACCGCGATCCGGCGGGCGTTCGTGCCGGAGCGACACGTCGACGCCGTGGTCGAGGCCGTCTCGGCACGCCTGGCGCGCACGACGATCGGCAACCCGGCGAGCGAGGGCGTGCGGATGGGAGCGCTTGCGAGCCTGGAGCAGCGCGAGGAGGTGCGCCGCAGCGTCAAGGCCCTCGCCGACGCCGGGCGGATCGTCTTCGGCGACCCCGAGAAGGTCGACGTGGTCGACGCCGACCCGGAGCGCGGCGCGTTCGTCTCCCCGATCCTGCTGGTGGGCGACCCGCAGCGGGCCGAGCCGCACGAGGTCGAGGCGTTCGGCCCGGTCTCCACCGTGCTGCCCTACGCGAGCACCGAGGAGCTCGTCGACCTGGCCGCCCGCGGGCGGGGCAGCCTCGCCGGGTCGGTCGTCACCGCCGACGCGGCGTTCGCGCGCGAGGTGGTGCTCGGCGTCGCCCCGTGGCACGGGCGGCTCCTCGTGCTGAACGATCAGGACGCGAAGGAGTCCACCGGGCACGGTTCCCCGCTCCCGGCACTGGTGCACGGCGGCCCCGGCCGCGCGGGCGGCGGCGAGGAGATGGGCGGCATCCGCGGCGTCCTGCACCACATGCAGCGCACGGCCGTGCAGGCCGACCCGGACACCCTGACCGCGATCACCGGCCGCTGGGTGCCGGGGTCGCGGCGCACCGTCACCGACGTCCACCCGTTCCGCAAGCACCTGGAGGAGCTGCGGGTGGGCGATACGGTCGTCGCCGGCCCGCGCCGGGTCACCCAGGAGGACGTCGAGCACTTCGCCGAGTTCACCGGTGACACCTTCTACGCCCACATGGACGCCGAGGCGGCCGCGGCGAACCCGCTCTTCGGCGGGCGCGTGGCCCACGGCTACCTCGTGGTGTCGCTCGCCGCGGGCCTGTTCGTCGACCCCGACCCGGGCCCCGTGCTGGCCAACTTCGGCGTCGACGACCTGCGCTTCATCACGCCCGTGAAGTTCGGTGACGAGCTGACGGTCACGCTCACCTGCAAGCAGCTCACGCCGCGCGACACCGCCGGGTACGGCGAGGTCCGGTGGGACGCCGACGTCACGCGCCAGGACGGCGAGTCGGTGGCACGCTACGACGTGCTGACGCTGGTGGCGAAGAAGGAGAGCTGACGATGACGACGATCGATCGGCGTCTCGGGGACGCGCCGCCCGCCGAGCTGCTCGACCCGGCCGAGCGCATGTCGGTGGACGAGCTGCGGGCGCTGCAGCTGGAACGCCTGCGCTGGACGCTGCGGCACGCGTACGAGAACGTGCCGTTCTACCGGGCGAGCTTCGACGCCGCCGGCGTGCACCCCGACGACTGCAGGGAGCCGGCCGATCTCGCGAAGTTCCCCACCACCTCCAAGGCCGACCTGCGCGACAACTACCCGTTCGGCATGTTCGCGGTCCCGCAGGAGCGGGTGCGGCGCGTCCACGCCTCGTCGGGCACCACGGGCAAACCCACGGTGGTCGGCTACACCGAGCACGACATCGACACCTGGGCCACGCTCATGGCCCGCTCGATCCGCGCGGCGGGCGGGCGGCCCGGGCACAAGGTGCACGTCGCGTACGGGTACGGCCTGTTCACCGGCGGCCTGGGTGCGCACTACGGGGCGGAGAAGCTGGGGGCCACGGTCATCCCGGTGTCCGGGGGCATGACGCCGCGGCAGGTGCAGCTGATCCAGGACTTCCGCCCCGAGATCATCATGGTCACCCCGTCGTACATGCTCACGATCATCGACGAGTTCGAGAAGCAGGGCATCGACCCGGCGTCCTCGTCGCTGCGGACCGGGATCCTCGGCGCGGAGCCGTGGACCGAGCAGATGCGCGGCGAGATCGAGAGCCGCACGGGGATGCACGCCGTCGACATCTACGGGCTGTCCGAGGTGATGGGCCCCGGTGTCTCGCAGGAGTGCGTGGAGACCAAGGACGGGCTGCACATCTGGGAGGACGCCTTCTACCCCGAGGTGGTCGATCCCCTCGACGGGGTGCCGGTGCCCGACGGGGAGGAGGGCGAGCTGCTGTTCACCTCGCTCACCAAGGAGGCGCTCCCGATCATCCGGTACCGCACGCGCGACCTCACCCGGCTGCTGCCGGGCACCGCGCGGCCGGCCATGCGGCGGATGCAGAAGATCACCGGCCGCAGCGACGACATGATCATTCTTCGGGGGGTGAACGTGTTCCCCACCCAGATCGAGGAGGTCGTGCTGCGCATCGCGGGCCTCGCTCCGCACTTCCAGCTCGTCCTGACCACCGAGGAGCGGCTCGACGCGATGACGGTCCGCGTGGAAGCGCGGCCGGACTGCCCGGCCGCGCGCCGCAGCACCGCCTCCGCGGAGCTGGTGACGGCCGTCAAGGACACGGTCGGGGTGAGCGTCCGCTGCGAGGTCGTGGACCCCGAGACCCTCGAACGGTCGGTGGGCAAGCTCCAGCGGCTCAAGGACCAGCGTCTGCGGTGACACGGGTCACGGCGGGGGCCACCGATGTCACGTTCCGCCCCGCCGACCCCCTCCTACCGGCATGCCATTCCTCCTCACCCGGGCCGGCGACGCCGAGGTGCTGGCCGTGGGCGCCACCAGGATGCAGTTGCTGGCCGACCACGACCCGACGGGCGGCGCACTCAACGCCAACCGATCGATCCTCCAGGCGGCCGGCGACGGCGCGGCACCGCACTTCCACCGGGAGTCGGCGGAGATGTTCTTCGTGCTCGGCGGGGCCATGCGCGCGCTCGCGGGCGACCGGGTCGTCACGCTCGAGGAGGGCGACTTCCTGCTCGTACCCCGCGGCACCACCCACGCCTTCAGCGCCGACGACGGCGCCCCGCCGACGTGCTCGTCGTGTACACGCCCGCGATCCCCGACCGGTTCGCCTACTGCCGCCTCGCCGAGCGCGTGCTCAGGGGCGAGGCGAGCCCGCAGGAGATCCTCGAGACCCGGGACCGCTTCGACAACCACTTCGTCCGCAGCCCGCACTGGCACACGGCGTTGCCGGGGGTTGACCTGCAGCCGGGTTGAGGGTGCCCACTGATCACATGGACGACGTGTTGGACGAGACCTACCAGCGGCTGCGCGGGACCGGCCCGGAGTTCGTCGGCTGGCTGAGCAACCACGGCCCGATGGCGGCCGACGCCCTGATCCGGCTCGGCCGCGGTGCGGACGTCGAGCGGTGGGTCGAGGAGTACGTGCAGCGCCTCGACTCCGCTCCCGAGGCCCGCTGGCCGATCCGTGAGGCGGAGTGGCGCGAGCCGCTCGGGGACCCGGTACGGCTCGGTGACTGGTGCGCCCTGTTCACCGAACTGGTGCACCGGGAGCCGTGGACGGACGTGCTCGCCCGCTGGTGGCCGCGGCTGCTGCCGGGAGCCGTCGCCGCGTCGACCCACGGGCTGATCCGCACGGGCCACGCCGTGCGCGCGCTGCGGGAGCGGGAGACGCCCGAGCGCCTCGACGAGCTCGCCGCCGCGCTGGGTTACTGGGCCGCGCGCTGGCAGCCGCTGCCCGGTCAGCGTCCTCCCGCCGGCACTGCCGACGCCGGCACCGCGCTCGCCGCGCTCCCCGCGGTCGACGCCGTCGGGGGTGCCCGCACCCGGATCGCGCGGCTCGGGGAGACGCCCGCGTGGCCGCCCGCGCTGGGCCGCCTCCGGCCGGTGCAGGAGGCCGCCGCCGTACCGCGGGCACTCGACGCGCTGGTCGACGCGGCCGTCACCGGCTACGACCGCTGGGCGCACGGCAACCCGGTGATGCTGGTGCACGCGGCCACGGCGCCCCGGGCGGCCGCGCTCGTGCTCCCCGCGCTGCCGGTGCAGCTGTGGCGCGCGACGTACGAGACGGCATGGGCGGTCTCCGCCGCGATCACCAGCGCGTACCGGCCCCTCGGCAGCGAGCCCACCGGTGCGACCTCGGCCCCCGACGCCGACGCCGACGAGATCATCGACCGGGCCGTCGCCACCCGCGACGAGCACGCGATCAAGTTCGTCGAGGTGGCCCGCGAGTCGCACGGGCGCGGCAACCCGGACGCGCTCGCGGCGGGCGACCGCGCGGCGCGGCTGCTCCGGCCGGCCTGATCTAGGGCGTGTCTGGCGGATCATGATCGCGGTCTTCGGGCCCAGATCGCCCCTGGCTGCGTTGTCGGCACGACGGGGTACACCAGGTACGACGGCTCGCGCCTCCGCCTTGCCAGGGACGATCTGGATCCCGAAGCCCAGCGACCCTGATCCACCAGACACGCCCTAGTGTCTGCGGCACGACCGAGCACCCGGAGCCGCCAATGATCAACGATGACGAGCGCATCGCCCTGTTCCTCGACTACGAGAACCTGGCGATCGGGGCCCGCGACGGGCTCGGGGTGGCCCCGTTCGACTTCGGGCCCGTGGCCGACGCGCTCGCCGAGCGCGGGCGGGTGGTGGCCCGGCGGGCGTACGCCGACTGGTCCGCCTTCGACGAGGACCGCAGGCTGCTGGCCAGGGCGCAGGTGGAGCTCATCGAGATCCCGCAGCGCCTGGGCGGCTCCCGCAAGAACGCCGCCGACATCAAGATGGCGGTCGATGCGATCGAGCTCGCGTTCGCGCGCGGGTTCATCACCACGTTCGCGATCGGCACCGGCGACTCCGACTTCACGCCACTGGTCCACAAGCTCCGGGAGCTCGACAAGCGGGTGATCGGGATCGGCGTGCAGTCCTCGACGTCCGCGCTCCTGCCGCCGGCCTGCGACGAGTTCCTGTTCTACGACCGCCTGCCCGGGGTCGAGCCGGGACAGCCGGCCCGCCGGGGGCGTAGCCGGTCCCGCCCGCAGGCGGTACCGAACGTGCAGCCCGTCGAGCAGCCGGCGGAGGAGCCTGCGCCGCCGGCCGAGGAGCCGACCCAGGCGGACGACGGGGACGCCGCGCAGCTCATCACGCGCACCCTCGCCGGCCTGCAGCGCCACGCGGACGGGCCGGTGCTCGCTTCCCGGCTCAAGCGCGCGGTCCTGCGCAAGGACCCCACGTTCGACGAGGCCGAGCTCGGGTTCCGCGGCTTCGGTGAGCTCCTGCGGCACCTGGAGGGCCAGCACGTCCTCCAGCTGCGCGCCGGATCGGCCCAGGGCGATCCCGAGGTGAGCTTCGCCGAGGACGGGACGGAGGTCGACGACGCCTTCGCCCTGCTCGTCGACGTCGTCCGGCAGCTGCAGGCCCCCGGTTCGCCCCCGCCGCTCAGCGGCCTCAAGGACAAGTTGCGCAAGCAGCGGCCCGGGTTCAGCGAGAAGCGCTACGGCTTCAACACGTTCCTGTCCTTCGCCAAGGCCGCGCGCGCCCGCGACCTGGTCGACATGAGCTGGGACGTGGCCGCGAACGACTACCTGCTGCGCGTTCCGGGGTGACGGCTCAGGCCTGCGGTTCCGCCTGCTCCTGCTGGGCGACCTCGCGGCGCACGGCATCCATGTCGACGCCGCGGACCTGCCCGATGAGGTCCTCGAGGGCCGCAGCCGGCAGCGCGCCGGGCTGTGAGTAGAGCACGACGCCGTCCCGCACCGCCATCAGCGTGGGGATCGACGAGATGCCGAAGGACTGTGCCAGCGCGGTCTGCGCCTCGGTGTCGACCTTGCCGAAGGTGATGTCCTCGTGGGTCTGCGACGCCTCCTCGAACACCGGGGCGAACTGACGGCACGGGCCGCACCAGGACGCCCAGAAGTCGACGAGCACGGTTCCGTCCCCGACGACGTCGTTGAAGTTCTCGGTGGTCAGTTCGATCGTGGCCATTCCCCGTCCAACGGCACCCGTCCGCGGCGTGTTCCCCGCCCCCGGGTAAGGCCGGCTACAGCGGCACCTCGGTGCCGACGCCCCGGTCGCGGGCGGCCCGCAGCACGAGCGCGGCCGCGGCGGCGTCCTGCACGGCGACGCCGACCGACTTGTAGAGGGTGATCTGGTCGTCCGACGTCCGGCCGGGCCGGGTGCCGGCCACGAGCTCGCCCAACTCGGCGTGCAGGTGTTCCTCGCCGATCACCCCGGCCCTGATGGGTTCGAGCAGGTCGGCCGCGCCCGCGGGGAACGGTGCCAGCGCCGCGCGCCGCGACTCGACGCACACGAGCGCATCCGCCACCGTGGCGTCGTCGAGCTCGCGGCCACCGAAGCGCACGGACGTGACGTGCACGCCCGGGGCGAGCCGGGCGCGCCGGATCGCCGGATCGCCCGCAGAGGTGGTGCCGCAGGCGATGTCGGCGCCGTCCAGCGCGTCGGCGTACGAGGCGGCGGCGACCGCCGCCACGCCCAGCTCGGCCGCCAGCTCGTCGGCGAGGGCCACCGCACGTGCCGGGTCGCGAGAGCCGACCCGGATCTCCCGGACCGGGCGGACGCAGCACATCGCCCGCGCGTGCGACCGCGCCTGCACCCCGGTGCCGAGGATCGCGAGGACCGCCGCGCCGGGGCGGGCGAGCAGCCGCGCCGAGAGCGCCGACGCCGCCCCGGTGCGGAGCGCGGTGATCACCTCGCCGTCCAGCAACGCCTGCGGGCGCCCGGTCCGCGGGTCGCAGCTCACGATCACGGCCTGGTGGGTCGGCAGGCCGGTGCCCGCGTTGTGCGGGTAGAGCGACACCAGCTTGGTGACCAGCGCCCCGGCCGACGGGACATAGCCCGGCATCGCGGCGAGCAGTCCCTCGTGCTCGGGCACGACGGCGCCGTTCCGGTCCGGCGCCGACGCGCGCCCGGCGCTCAGGTCGGCCATGGCCGCGGCCACGGCGTCGATCAGCTCGTCGAGGTCGAGCAGCTCCTCCACCTGCGCGCCGGTGAGTACGAGCACCGCATGCCTCCGTCGGTCCGGCCGGTCAGGGCGCCGACCGGCCCGTCGAGCAGCGGTCAGTCCTTGCTCTGCAGTTCCGGCCAGCCGTCGTCGTCCCACACCAGCGACTGGATGGCCAGCTTGGTGGCCCCGTCCTCGGACTTGTCGTAGTAGTGGTAGGCGATGACGTCGTCGGAGGCGGACTGGCCGCCCGGCCCGACGCGGTTGCCCTGGTCGACGAGGACCGTGGTGCCGCCCCCGTCGAGGAGCTTGCGGTCTTCCCGGTCGACGTAGGGCCCGGTCACCTTCTTCGAGCGCCCGACCATGATCTTGTAGTCGCTGTCGGAGCCCTGGCAGCACTGCCCCCACGACGTGAAGAGGTAGTAGTAGCCGTCGTTCTTCACGATGTAGGCCGCCTCGATGGCGTTGGGCGCGGCCTTGCGGTCGGCGATGTGCAGCGGCTCCTCGTCGGGGTCGGCGACCTTCCCCGACGGCCAGTCCAGCTGCACCATCCGGATCCCGCTCCAGTACGAGCCGAACGCCATCCACGGCGTGCCCGACCCGTCCTCGACGATGCCCGGGTCGATGGCGTTGTAGTCGTCGTCCGGCTCGGAGCCGATGACCTCGCCGCGGTCCACCCACTTGTAGGCCGGGTCGGACGGGTCGAGTGTCTCGTTCGTGGCGAGCCCGATCACCGACCTGTTGTGCCCCCAGGTGGACGCGGCGTAGTACAGGTAGTACATGCCGTTGGCCTCGTAGACCTCCGGGGCCCAGAGGTTCTTCACGCCCGGCACGGCCTCCTGGACCCACCCGGGGATCTCGTCCCAGACCGTGCCCTCGTAGGTCCAGTCGTGCCCGTCCGGCGACGAACGGACCTGGATGTTGCCGGCGCCCTTGTTCTCCTCGCCCGTGGCGAACACGTACCAGCTGTCACCACCACCACCGACGACGAGCCCCGGGTCGTGCGCTGCGAGGTCTCCGCTGAGCCGCCAGGGTTCCTCCGCCTGGGCGGGCGCGGGGGTCGCCGCGGCCGGCGGGGCCACGGCCGCCGTGAGCCCGACCACTGCAGCGACGACGGTGAGGAGCGGCGCGAGTCGCACGGGCGTCATCCGTTCTGCGCGAGGGACATGGCGCCCGCGGCGACCCGGAGAGCAAGATCGTCGAGAGGCGGCGATCAGCGTATGCGCGACAGCGGGTAGAACAACGACCCGACACCCGCGAAATCACCCGAGAGTGAGCCGCGTCACTCGAACGCGCCGAAGCGCCTACTGGATCTAGTGATTTCTACGTGGGTCTAGTGTCCTGAACCGGAAGTCCGGTGCATGAATCGGCGGATCCAGGTTTCCGCCGGGTGCGCCGGCGGGCCGGCCTCGTACCGGGCGTACTCGGGCGGTTCGCCGGTGCGGCCAGCGGGAAGCCGGGCCGTCGAGTCATGTGGTGGACTTCCGGTTCGGGACACTAGTGGAGCCGGAAGGCTTTCGTCGTCAGCTCGCGGCCCTCGCGGGCGAGCTCGAAGAAGCCGTACGTGCCGTGCTCCTTCAACTCGCGCGCGGCACGGGCGAGCGCCCCGAACGCCACCGCGCTGAACGTACCTCCCACCGAGATGCGGGCCACGCCGGCCTCGGCCAGCTCCCCGATCGGCGCCATCCCGGGCACGACGAGCACGTTCAGCGGCCGATCGACCGACGACACGACGCTGCGGATGTCGGCGAGCTCCACCAGGCCCGGCGCGTACAGCACCTCGGCGCCCGCCTCCTGGTAGGCCTGCAGACGCTCGATCGTGTCACCGAGGTCGGGGTTGCCGCGGATGAAGTTCTCGGCGCGCGCGGTGAGCACGAGCCCGCGCCCCTCCTTGGCGGCGTCCGACGCGGCCGCGATCCGCTCGGCGGCCAGGCCGATGTCGTGGATCTCCGGGTCCGCGCCCGCGCTGTAGTCCTCGATCGAACAGCCCGCCAGGCCGCCATCGACGGCCTCTGCCACGGTGCTCGCCACCTCGGCCGGGTCGTCGCCCCACCCGTCCTCGAGGTCGGCGTTGACCGGGATGTCCACGCACAGGGCCACCGCCGCGGCGTGCTCGAGCGCGTCGACCGCGCCCACCGCGCCGTCGACGAGACCCGTGCTGGCCGCGAACCCACTGCTCGTGGTGGCCAGGGCCGCGAACCCCATGGTGGCGAGCGCCTTCGCCGTCCCCTCGTCCCACGGGTTGGGCATCACCAACGGGTCACCAGGAACGTGCAGGGCCCGGAACCGGGCGGTCATGTCGGTACCGGTCAGGTCACTGCTGGTCAGCCTCGTCGACACAAGGCCGACCGTACCGAGCGGCGCCAGCCGGATTTCCCGGGAGGCGCGGAGCGCCCTGAACAACTCGGGCCTACGGCTCATCGCCGGCGCCGGCCGAGCGCTGGGCGTGCGTGCGCTCGTCACGGGTGCCGGGCCTCTCGGGCCGTGCCTGGTCGGTGGGGCCTGGATCGCTTCTTGCGTCGGCCCTGGGAGCGTCTTGATCGCCAGGATCGTGACTTGGGCCGCGGATGGGGGGTGTTGCCGAATCGGGCCGCGGCGGCGTTCGGCGATCGAGGCGAAACGGTCGCCAGTCGATCTTCAACAGCGACCATCATCCCTTGATCGCCGCCCGGACCTGCCGTTATCGGGTGCACATCGTCGTTGCCACAACCATGGACAACCGATACCGCTGATCACGGGCCGCCGCCCGGCAGCTGGATCTGGCAACGGCCTCGATGTGCCGTTCATGTCACGGATCCGCTGATCACATCCCTATCGGTGCGAGCGTTCGCCTTGTGCGGACTCCACCTGGACGCCGCTCGCCACGGCCGGAGTCGTCAGGACCTCCTAGGCCTCGCGGCGCCGCCCACCGTCGGTCGTCCCGCCGTCGAGGGCCCGCACCAGGTCCTCGCGGGCACGCGCCACCCGGGACCGGATCGTGCCCACCGGGCAGCCGCACACCTGCGCCGCCTCGGCGTAGCTCAGGTCGAGCACCTGCGTGAGCACGAACGCCTCGTGGCGGTCCGGGTGCAGGGCCGCGACCAGCTGTTCGAGCAGCACCGCCTCGTCGCCCGCGCGACGCACCGCCCCGGTGCCCACCACCACGGCGTCCCAGTCGGCGATCGCGGTGGTGCGGGGCCGCCGCCCCGCCGCGCGCACCGCGTCGGCCGCGACGCGCCGGGCGATCGACAGCAGCCAGGTGCGACCCGACGCGGCGGCCTCGAACCGCGGCAGCGCCCCGACGGCCCGCAGGTAGGTCTCCTGCGCGAGGTCCTCCGCCTGCCCGGGGTCGGCCAGGTGCGACACGAACCGCAGCACGTCGCGCTGGGTGGCCCGCACGAACGCCGACAGCGCCTCGCGGTCACCGCGCCCGGCCGCCAGCGCCCACGCGGTGATCTGTTCGTCGTCCGCTCGCTGGGCCACGCGCCCAGCCTATCCACGGCCACTTTCCGCGGGCCGCGGCGGGAACCACGGGGGCGCTCGTTGCGACCATAGGCACATGCGGTGCCAGGACTGCCGGAACGCGATCTCAGCGCGGATGGACGGCGAGGACCCAGGGGTGGGCTCCGGGGTGGTCGAACGCCACCTCGAGGGCTGCGCCGCCTGCCGCGCCTTCTCCGACCGGGCCGCGCACGTCACCCGGCTGGCCCGGCTCCGCCCCGCCGAGGACCTCCCCGACGTGCTGCCGGGGCTCCTCGCCGCGCTCGACGCCGGCGAGTCCCGCCCCGCGCCGCGACGGACGTGGCGCGCGATCGCCCGCGACGCCGTCCGCGCCGCGCTCGCGGTGCTCGCCGTCGGGCAGCTCGCGCTGGCGCTGAGCGGGATCGTCGCCGCGGCCGGGGCCGGGCCGGGTGAGCTGGCGGGGGCGAGCATGGCGCACTTCTCGCACGAGAGCGCGGCCTGGAACCTGGCCCTCGGCGTCGCGTTCGCGTGGGCCGCCACCGGGGCCCGGCGGGCGGGCGGCCTGGTGCCGGTGATCGGCGCGTTCGTGGCGCTGCTGGTGGCCCTCAGCACGATGGACCTGCTCGCCGGGCACGTCGAGGTCGCCCGGCTCGCCGGGCACGTGCCGGTGGTCATCGGCCTGGTCCTCCTGCTGCTGCACGCCCGGCTCGGGCGCCTCGGCGGCGGAACGGCCGCCGAGACCGCCCCCGAGACGGTCACCGGACGCGACGAGGGGGTGGACGGCGACGGCTTCGCCGAAGGCGGCCTGCAGCCCACGGCCCACCACCGGGCCGCCTGAGCCGACACGACGCGGGAACCGGGGGCGCGTCCAGGACGACCACCTTCGATGATGCGTACCGCCACCTCCTCCCCACCCGCGCTGCTCCCCTGGCTGAGCACCGCGGCCCGGTTGCTGCTCGGCGGCGTCTGGCTGGTGGCCGGCGCGTCGAAGATCGCCGATCTGGACGCCTCCGTGCGCGCGGTCCGCGCGTACCGGCTCCTGCCCGAGACGGCCGCGCAGGTCGTCGGCGCCGGCCTCCCGGTCGTGGAGCTGCTGCTGGGGGTGCTGCTCGTGGTCGGGGCCGGGGTCCGGGCGGCCGCGGCGGTCTCGGCCGTGCTGATGCTCGCGTTCGTCGTCGGGATCGCCTCGGCGTGGGCGCGCGGGCTGCGGATCGACTGCGGCTGCTTCGGCTCCGGGGGTGAGCTCGGCGCCGGGCAGGACCCGACGTACGGGCTCGAGCTCGCCCGCGACGCCGCGCTGACGGTGCTCGCCGTCCTCCTCACCCGGTGGCCCGCCGGTCGCCTCGCACTCATGAAGGAGCCCTCCTGATGCCTCGCACTCCCACCGTCCGGCGCCGGGGGCCGTCGACCCTCACGCTCGCGGCGGTCGTCGTGCTCGTGCTGTTCGCCGGCGCCGTCGGGTTCGGCGTCTACCGCGCCCAAGCGGGCGCGGGCGGCGACCTGCCGGCGGGCGCCACCGCGGCCGGGGTCACGGTCGGTGACCCCGACGCGCCGGCGACCATCGACCTCTACCTGGACTTCCAGTGCCCGGCCTGCCGGCAGTACGAGCAGCAGGCGGGCGCCACGATCGACCAGCTCGTCGCGTCCGGGCAGGCCCGGGTCGCCTACCACCCGGTGGCGTACCTGAACCGCTTCTCCAGCACCCAGTACTCGAGCCGCTCGTCCGCCGCCGCGGGCTGCGCCGCCGACGCCGGTGTGCTCCCGCGGTTCGCCCAGCTGCTGTACGCCAACCAGCCCCCGGAGGGCGGTGCGGGTCTGCCCGACGAGCAGCTCGTGGCGCTCGGCGGGCAGGCGGGCGCGGGCGGCGACTTCGCCACCTGCGTCCAGGAGGGCACGTACGCGGACTGGACGCGCTCGGTCACCGACGCCGCATCCCAGGCCGGCGTCACCGCGACGCCCACCGTGCTGGTGAACGGGCAGGAGGTGGATCACACCGCCGACGCCCTTCGTACCGCGGTCGCCGGGAGCTGAGACGTATCCTCCTTCCCGGGGGTGAAGGGGGAGAATGACGTCGTGCGGGCATGCCGATCCGGCGGATCGGGTGTCGGCGGGTTGGGTCGTCCGGTTCGCGCTGGCCTGGATCGGCCTGTACGCGGGCCTGTTCGGGCCGCTCCAGGTGCTGTTGCCCCAGCAGGTCGAGGCGCTCGCGCCCACCGACAAGGAGGCCGTGCTCGCGCTGGTGCTCGGGGCCGGCGCCGTATGCTCGCTGGTGGCGAACCCCCTGTTCGGCGCGCTGTCGGACCGCACCCGCTCCCGGTTCGGCCGGCGCCGGCCGTGGATCGCGCTGGGGTTCGCCGGCGGCGCCGTCGCGATCGCGCTGCTCGCCGCGGCGCCGGCCGTCCCGTTCCTGGTGATCGGCTGGTGCGCGGTGCAGACGCTGCTGAACGCCCCCTACGCCGCGCTGAGCGCCGCCGTGCCCGACGAGGTGCCGGCGTCCCAGCGGGGCACGGCGGCCGGGTACCTCGGCCTGGCGCTCGTCGTCGGGGTGGGCGCCGGCACCGGGCTCGCGGTCCTCGGTGGCGTCACCGCCACCGGGTACGTCCTCTGCGCGACCGCCGCCCTGCTCTGCAGCCTGCCCTACGTCCTCTCGGGGCGGCGCGCGCGGCTCCGGCCCCGCCGGGCGTGGCGGTGGGGCGAGTTCCTGCGCGGGTTCTGGATCAACCCGGTGCGCCACCCGGACTTCGGCTGGGGATTCCTCACCCGGTTCCTGGTGAACCTCGGCAACGCGATCGTGCTGCTCTACCTGTTCTTCTTCCTGTCCGACGTCGTGGGCATCGCCGACCCGGCCGCCGGCGTGCTGATCCTCACGGCGGTCTACTCGGCGGCCATGCTGGGTTCGGTCATCCTCGCGGGCACGCTGTCGGACCGCACCGGGCGGCGACGGGTGTTCGTCACCGCCGGTGCGCTGATCATGGCCGCCGCCGCGGTGCTGATCGCGGTGTGGCCGGCGTGGCCGGGCGCGGTCACCGCCGCGGTGGCCCTCGGCATCGGCTTCGGGGCGTACAGCGCGGTCGACTTCGCGCTGCTCACCCAGGTGCTCCCCGCGGCGCACGACCGCGGAAAGGACCTGGGGGTGCTCAACATCGCGAGCTCGCTCCCCCAGGTGCTCGCCCCGGCGATCGCCGCCCCGGTCGTCACGGGGCTGGGCGGGTACGGAGCGCTCTACCTCGTGGCGGCCGTGATCGAGGCCGCGGGCGCGATCCTGGTCTACCGGATCCGCTCGGTGCGCTGAGCGTCACCGCACCGGCAGCCACACCCGCATCGTCGACGGGCCGCGCTGCGCCCACTCGTGGTACGGGACCAGCGGGACGTCGAGCACCTCGCCCTCCTCGCCCGCGTCCGGCCCGCCGTACGGCCACGGGCGGGCGGGCCCGGACGAGCGGCGCAGCCGCACCACGACCGCGCCGTCCACCTCCCGCGGGGGTACCGCAGGGTCGATCCGGACGCCCGCGATGTCGTCGAACCGGACTGCGCTCGTGGCGGCCAGGTCGACCGACTCCAGGCACAGCACCTCGGGCCCGCGCTCGACGGCGAGGCAGCCGCGCACGGCGTCGATCCGCGGGTCGGCGGCGGTGAACCGCGGCGTGACCGGCAGGTGCAGCTCTACGACGTCGCCCGCGCGGAAGGCCCGCCGCACCTCGACGGTTCCGGGCGCCACCGGTTCCTCGGCCCCGTCGACGACGAGACGCGCGCCGTCCGCCCACGCCGGGACCCGCAGCGAGAGCGTCCACGTGGCGTCCTCGCGGACGTGGACGCGGACGGCTCCGTGGTGCGGGTAGCCGGTCTCCACGTCGAAGGCCACGGCGGTGCCGTCCGGCAGCGTGGTGCGGATGGTGGCCGGCGCGTACTGGTGCAGCTGCACACCGTCGTCGTCGGCGGTGGCGACGTAGGCGGAGAGGCTCGCGAGGGTCCGGGCGACGTTGGGCGGGCAGCAGGAGACCTCGAACCAGGGCGCCCGCAGCGACGCCGACGCCCGCGGCGACACCGCCCCGTCCGGCGCCGGCGTGCCGGGCCGGCGCTGGTGCAGCGTGTTCGCGTAGAAGAACGCCGTGCCCTCGGCCGACGGCGAGGTCGCGACCACGTTGAACAGGTTGCGCTCGATGAGGTCGGCGTAGCGCGCGGAGCCGCGCGCGAGCAGCAGCCGCCAGCTGAACATGATCGATGCGACGGAGGCGCACGTCTCGGAGTAGGCGCGGTCCGGCGGCAGCACCCAGTCGTCGCCGAACGCCTCGTCCTGGTGGTGCGAGCCCACGCCGCCGGTGAGGTAGGTGCGCCGGGCCACTGTGTTGTCCCACTGCGTGACCAGCGCCGCGAGCAGCTCGCCGTCGCCCCGCTCCACGGCGACGTCGGCGGCCCCGGCGGACAGGTACCCGGCGCGCACGGCGTGCCCGCGCAGCACGGTGGCCTCCCGCACGGGGACGTCGTCCTGGTAGTACCCGCGGCCCCACTCGATGTCGCGCAGGACCCCGTGGCCGCGGCGCTCCACGAAGACCGCGGCCTGGTCGAGGTAGCGCCCGTCGCCGGTGACGCGGGCGAACTCGACGAGGGCTGGCTCGATCTCCGCATGCCCGCACACCGACTCGATCCCACCAGGCCCGAACACCGCGCAGACCAGGTCGGCGGCGTTGCGGGCGACCTCGACGAGCCCGTCGTCGGCGCCCGGCCGGGTGCGGGCGCGCGCGACGGCGGCCTGCAGCAGGTGGCCGACGCAGTACAGCTCGTGGCCCCACTCCAGGTCCGACCAGCGCTGCCCCTGTCCCGGCCGGCCGAACTTCGTGTTGACGTAGCCGTCGGGCTCCTGGGCGGCGGCGACCCGGGCCACCACCTTCCGGAACCGGTCCTCGAGCGCGGGGTCGCCGGTGCGGCCGATCTCCCAGGCGAGCGCCTCCAGGTACTTGTAGACCTCCGAGTCGGAGAACTCCCGGCCGCGGCGGCCGTCGGGGAGCCCGCCCGCCGCCGCGAGGTCGAAGTTGGCGATCCAGCCCTCCCGTTCGAGCCACTGCTCGACGTGGGCGAGCGTCGCGGCCGCGTTCACCTGCTGGCGCTTCGCCCAGAAGCCGCCGGTGATCGTCACCTCGCCGATGGCGAGCGGGCGCAGCCGCCCGCGGGTGGGCACGACGGGAGTCATCTCATCCCTTCAAGGCGCCCGACATGAAGCCGCGCACGTAGTGGCGTTGGAGCACCAGGAACAGCACGATGCACGGCAGCGCGAGGACGACGACGCCGGCTTCCGTCGCGCCGTAGTCGACCACGCCCTGCACCTGGCCGCGCAGGTTGGAGACCGCGAGCGGCAGCGTCATGCGGTCGGTGTCGTTGATCAGGATCAGCGGCGCCATGAAGTCGTTCCAGGCCGCGAGGAACGCGAAGAGCCCCACCGTGACGAGGCCCGGCTTGACGGCCGGGATCAGCACCCGCCACAGCGCGTCGAAGGTGGAGCAGCCGTCGACCATCGCCGCCTCGTCCAGCTCGCGCGGCACGGCCTCGAACGAGATCCGCATCATGAACGTCGAGAACGGCAGCTGGAACATCGTCATCACCAGCGCGAGCCCGACGAGCGAGTTCTGCAGCCCCACCTGCGTGAGCAGCACGTACAGCGGGATCAGCAGGGTGGCGTACGGGACCATGAGGATCGCGAGCGTCACCAGGAACAGCAGGTTCTTCCCCGGGAACGAGAAGCGGGCGAACGCGTACCCGCCCAGCGTCGACACCCCGAGCGTGAGCGCCACCGTGAGCAACGAGACGACCGCCGAGTTGGCGAGGTACTGCCAGATCCCGGCCTGGTAGTCCGCGAGCGCCCGGTAGTTGCCGAAACCCCACCCGTCCACCTGGCTGGTGCCCGCGTGCGGCGACACCGACGCCACCGCCGTCCAGACCAGCGGGTACAGGAAGATCACCGCGAGCGCGCCGGTGAAGACCCAGTACGGGGTGCGCAGCGCGACGCCGGCGAGGGTGGTGGCCGGGGCGGGCCGCGCCGCACGCGTCGGGGGTGACGGCGGCGCGGCCCGCGAGATCTGTGCGGTCAACTCTCCTCCGGACGGTGGAACGCGCGGATCTGCAGCACGTTGACCAGCACCAGCACGGCCAGCACCAGGACCGAGAGGGCCGCGGCGACGCCGAGGTCGTTCTGGCCCTGGAAGGCGACCGTGTAGATCAGCTGGACCACCGAGATCGTGCTGTTGTCCGGGCCGCCCTTCGTCAGGATGTAGAACTGCTCGAACGCGAGCAGCGACCCGGTGACGCACAGCACCGTGCAGAGCGCGAGCGTCGGGCGCAGCAGCGGGATCGTGACGTGCCGGAACGTCTGCCACCGCCCGGCGCCGTCGATCCGGGCGGCCTCGAACACGTCGGCCGGCACGGCCTGCAGGCCCACGAGCATCAGCAGCATGTAGAAGCCCGCGTAGCGCCACACGATCAGGAAGAGCGTGGACCACAGCGCGGCGTCGGGCGTGCCGAGGAACGTGGCACCCAGCCCTTCCATGATCGGTGCGAACGGCCCGGCGAACGGCGAGTACAGCACGTAGAACAGCAGCGACGCCGACGCCAGCCCGAGCGCGCTCGGCACCAGGAACGCCGTGCGCATGAGGCCCTTCCAGCGGCTCGACTCCTGCACCAGCAGCGCGAGCCCCAGCCCGAGCCCGATGAGCAGCACGGTGGCGAGCACCGTGTACTTCACCGTGAAGACCACCGAGTCGAGGAAGAACCGGTTGGTGACGGCGCGGGAGTAGTTGGCCGGGAGGTTCCACCCCTGGTCGCCCGTCAGCAGCGGCCACCGCGACGCCGACATCAGCACCACGAGCAGCAGCGGCAGCACGAACAACGCCACGACGAACACCGCGGTGGGCGTGGCGTAGAGCCAGCCCTGCACCGCCCGCCCGGCGGGCCTGCGAGGAACCGTTGCGACCGTCATTGCTGGGACAGGACCGCGGTGATCTCGTCGTTGTTCTTCGCGACGCCCGCGCCGTCGCCGAGCACGGCGTCGCGCACGAGCGTCAACCACGGGCTGTTCGTGGCGTTGAACGCCTGCTGGAAGTTGGTGGCCACGGGCGTCTCGCCCTTCGTCGCCACCTCGTTGATCGTCACGAGTCGCGGGTCCGAGACGGCGTACTGGTTGTCCGTGAGGTCCGAGCGCGACACGACGTCGAGGTCCTTGCCCAGCACCTCGACCTGCGCGTCCTCCGACATCAGCCAGGACAGGAAGTTCCACGCCTGCGCGGCCTTCTCGGAGTCCTTCGAGACGCCGATGCCGTCGCCGCCGACGAACGTGGAACTGCCACCGGTGGGACCGGGGATGCCCGCGACCCCGACGTCGAAGCCGTGCGTGGAGGACAGCAGGGTGGCCGGGTAGAACTGCAGGCCGACCTTGCCCTCGGTGAAGCCCGCGGTCCACGTCGGGCCGGCCTCGTCGCGGGAGGAGGGCAGCACGGCGCCGGAGGCCCACAGGTCGCGCCACACGTCGTAGACCTGCGTGGCGGTCGGCGAGGCGAGCAGCGACTGCGTGCCGTCCGGGCTCATGACCTGCTCGCCCGCGGCCCAGACGGTCGGGAACCACGTGAAGACGAGGCAGCCGCCGCAGTTGAGGCCGGTGGCGGTGCCGTAGGTGTCGGGCTTGCCCAGATCCTGGATCTTCTTGGCCGCGGCCGCGTACTCCTGGAGCGAGGTGGGCGGCTTCTCCGGGTCGAGGCCGGCCTCGCGGAACAGGTCCTTGTTCCAGAACAGCATCGACAGGTCCAGCACGAACGGGAGGATGTACTCCTTGTCCTCGTACGTGCCGGCCGCCAGGTGACCCTTGTTGATCGTGTCCTTGAAGGGGAGCCCGTCGATGTTGGCGCTGATGTCCTGGAACAGCCCCTGCTGCACCCAGCTCGGGATGTAGACGATGTCGGCGGCGAACAGGTCCGGCAGGCCACCCGCGCCGGCCGCGGCGCCCACCTTGGCCACGTAGTCGTCGTTCGGCGTGACCGTGAGCTCCACCTTGTTCTGGTGGCTCGCGTTGTACGCGTCGACCAGCAGGTTCGCCTGCTTCTCCAGCGGCGCCCTCGTCCACAGCGTGAGGGTGGTGCCGTCGTCGACGCCGTCCGGCCCGGCGGCCGCCGCTCCCCCTCCGGTATCACCGCCACCACCACTGCAGGCGGCCACACCCAGCATCAAGGCGGCGACGGCACCGGCGAGCACCGAGCGGCCCCGGACGTTCCTCATGCTGTCTCCTCGTGCTCCTCGTCGAGCGGGAATCCTGTGAGAAACCCCTGTCGGCCACAGGTGATCAGACCAGGCCGCAGACGGCGAAAACCTTTTCGGCAAGGTAGCGGTGGGGAGGGCCGCGGTCAACGCCGATCGTTGTTACAGTCCGGCAACCAGGGAGGTCTGATGACCCGCACGGAGCCGGCGCGCAACCCGAAGCCGGTGACGCTCACGGACGTCGCCCGGCTCGCCGGCGTGTCGGTCGCGACGGCCTCCAAGGCGCTCAACGGCCGCGACCAGGTCGCCCCCGCCACCCGGCAGCGCGTGATCGACGCCGCCGACCGGCTCGCCTTCAGCCCCAACCCGCTCGCCCGCGGCCTGATCGCGGGGCGCACCGGCACCGTCGGGCTGCTCACCAGCGACCTGGTGGGCCGGTTCGTCATCCCGATCCTGACGGGCGCGGAGGACGCGTTCGGCGCCGGCCAGGTCAACGTGTTCCTCTGCGACGCCCGCGGCGACGCCATCCGAGAGCAGCACCACCTGCGTGCGCTGCTCTCCCGCCGCGTCGACGGGCTCATCGTCGTGGGCGAGCGCACCGACCCGCGCCCGTCACTCGGGCCGGACATCCCGGTGCCGGTCGTGTACGCCTACGCCCCGTCCGACGACCCGGCCGACCTCTCGCTCACACCCGACAACACCGGCGCCTCCCACCTCGCGGTGCAGCACCTGGCGAGCAGCGGGCGCACCCGCGTGGCCCACATCTCCGGCGACCCGGGCTACGCGGCGGCCCAGGACCGCGCCGTCGGCACCCGCGAGGCGCTCGCCGCGGCCGGGCTCGAACTCGTGGGCGACATCATGTTCGGTGACTGGTCCGAGCACTGGGGCCGCGACGCCGCCGCCCTGCTCCTGGAGCAGCACCCGGACGTCGACGCCGTGCTCTGCGGCTCCGACCAGATCGCCCGCGGCGTGCTCGACACGGCGCGCGACCTCGGCCGCGCGGTGCCCCAGGACATCGCCGTGATGGGGTTCGACGACTGGGAGGTGCTCACCACCAACGCCCGGCCCCAGCTGACCAGCATCGACCCGAACCTGCAGCGGCTCGGCCGCACGGCGGCCCAGCGGGTGTTCGCCGCGCTGGACGGGGTGGACGTCGGCCACGGCACCCAGTACCTGCCCACCCGGCTGGTGATCCGCGGCTCGACGATCGCGCGACGCTGACGCCCAGCGCCACGTCCCGACTTCGTGACCACGGGCGTCGGGAGCTGCCATCGCCATCACCCTGGTCGTGCAGCGGCGATCAAGGGCAAACGGTCGCTCCCGAAGAGGTCGCACACCAACTTGGTGGCCGGCACAGCAACTGCAGTTGGTGTGTGAGCGCACAAGTTGGTGTGCGAGCGAGTCTGCCGGTGTCGCCGCTGGACCGTTCATGATCGACAAATCCGGGATCGATCGCACCTAGCGTGCGAGGGTGCCGTTCGCTCCACCCGGGGCCGTCAGGCGGGCCACTCCGGTCGACCCGGCGAACGTACGTGGTCACCGCACCAGTGTCCCGAACCGGAAGTCCGGTACATAAATCGGCGGATCCAGGCCGTCGAGTTATGTGGTGGACTTCCGGTTCGGGCCACTAGTGGCCCGCTGGCGCGTCGCCCTCCGTCGACGAGCTGCGGATGAAGAACGCGCCCACGATCGCGAGCAGCGACAGGAACGCCGCCACCTGGAACGCGCTGTGGATGCCGCCCGCCGTCTGCTCCACCAGCGACGCGCCCTCCGCCGCGAGCGACGTGGAGCCGACGGACATGATGCTCACCAGGAGCGCCACCCCGGCGGCACCCGCGAGCTGCTGGGTGGTGCCGAAGATCGCGCTGCCGTAGGAGTACAGCCGCGGCTCCACGGCGCCCAGCCCCGACGTGAACAGCGGCGTGAACACGAACGCCAGCCCGATGGACAGCAGCAGGTGGAACCCGAGGACCTGCAGCACCGAGCTGCCCTGCGTGAACAGCGTGGTGGACCACAGCGCGGCGCTCGTGGCCGCCGTGCCGGGCACCAGCAGCGCCCGCGCACCGAACCGGTCGTACAGGCGCCCCACGACCGGGCCCAGCAGGCCCATCAGCAGGCCGCCCGGCAGGAGCAGCAGGCCGATCGTGAACGTCTCGAGCCCGAGCACGCCCTGCAGGTAGATCGGCAGCAGGATGACGGTGCCGAGCAGCACGGCCATCATCAGCATCATCATCGCGCTCGCCACGGAGAACGTCGGCGAGCGGAAGGTGCGCAGGTCGAGCAGCGCGCGGTCGGTGCGCTGCAGCACGAGCTGCCGCGCGACGAACACCACGAGCGCCACCACACCGACGCCGAACGCCCCCCAGAGCATCAGCGGCGACGCACCGTCGGCGGAGTGGCCGACGCTGCTCAGGCCGTAGACGAGACCGCCGAAGCCGAGCACCGAGAGCACGACCGACGGCACGTCGATCGGGGCGGACGTGGAGTCGCCGACGTTCGAGATCAGGCGCATCCCCAGCAGCAGCGCGGCGAGCGCGATGGGCAGGACCAGCCAGAACATGTAGCGCCAGCCGAACTGGGTGAGCACGATGCCCGACACGGCGGGACCGATCGCGGGCGCCACCGAGATGACGATCGAGATGTTGCCCATCACGGCCCCGCGGCGTGACGGCGGCACGAGCGTCATCACGGTGGTCATCAGCAGCGGGAGCATGATCGCGGTGCCGCTGGCCTGGACCACCCGGGCACCGAGGAGGACCGTGAAGCCCGGCGCCACCGCCGCGAGGAACGTACCCGCGCTGAACAGCGCCATGGCGATCCCGAAGAGCCTGCGGGTGGGAACCCGCCGGATCAGGAAGCCGGTGATCGGGATGACCACGGACATCGTGAGCAGGAACCCGGTGGTGAGCCACTGGCCCACGCTCGCGTCGACGTCGAGCTCGGACATGAGCGTCGGCAACGCCACGCTCATGATCGTTTCATTGAGGATGACGACGAACGTGGAGACGAGCAGCACCCCGATCACCGTGCGGTCGCGGGCGCTGAGCTGCCCCGCGGTATCGGGTGCGCTCGACCCACGGTCGAGCACGTCGGACTGCTGGCTCACTGCTTCCCCCACGTTGTCTTCGGCCGGCGCGGGCCGGTGGGCCCCGGCGCCGGAAATGCACTGTAAGAAGTAGGACCGACGAAACTCGCGGGATTAATCCCTGCCCGGGATGAGGTCCCCGTCACTCGCCCTAAGCTCGCCGTCGTGATCCTGGTGAGCGGTGCCACCGGCAACGTCGGACGCGAGCTCGTGCGGGCCCTGGTCGACCGGAAGACGCCGGTGCGGGCGCTGGCCCGCCGGGACGGCGGACCGATCGAGGGTGCGGAGCGCGTGGTCGGCGACCTCGACCACCCCGAGACCCTCCGCCCGGTGCTCGAGGGCGTCTCGGGGCTCTTCCTGCTCCCCGGCTACCAGGACATGCCCGGCGTGCTCGCCGCCGCCCGGGACGCGGGGGTGTCGCGGGTGGTGCAGCTGTCGGGGGGCTCCGCCGGCAGCGGGGACACGAGCAACGCGGTCTCGGCGTACATGATCCGCACGGAGGAGGCGGTGCGGGCCGGCGGGATCCCGTGGACGCTGCTGCGCCCCTACGGCTTCATGACGAACGCGCTCGAGTGGGCGCCGCAGCTGCGGGCCGGGGACGTCGTGCGGGCCCCGTTCGGCGGCGTCCGCGTCGCCGTGATCGATCCCGCCGACATCGCGGCCGTCGCGGCCACCGCCCTCATCGAGGACGGCCACGCCGGCCGCGTCCACGCGCTGTCCGGGCCGGAGCCGCTCCTGCCCGCCGACCGCGTCCGCGTGCTGGGCGAGGTGCTCGGGCGCGACCTGCGGTTCGAGGCGCAGCCCGACGACGAGGCATGGACCGACATGACGGCCCGCATGCCCGAGGCCTACGTGCGGGCGTTCTTCGACTTCTACGTCGCCGGCTCGCTGGACGAGTCCGCGGTGCTGCCGACCGTGCAGGAGGTCACCGGGCGCGCGCCGCGGGCGTTCCGGGACTGGGCCCGCGCCCACGCCGACGCGTTCCGCTGAACGGGCCTCCGGCTCGCACACGGACATCTGTGCTCACACACGAACTGCAGTTGGTGTGCGAGCGCGGATGTCGGTGTGCGACCCTCGGGCCTGCTCCAGATCGCCGATCACCAGGCCGCACGCCCTCAAGATCGGCGTTTCGACGCGTTCCCGGGCCGGATTCGCCCGTTTTCGCGCCGAAGCCTCGATCACGCCCGCGAGACCGGCCTCCGGTGGCGCCGCGCGGGCGCCGTCGGCGATGTCCGGGATCCGGGCCATCACCTCGTCGCCTGCGGCGCGGTCGGCGGCGTAGTCGTCCTTCCCGCCGAGCCAGTAGTTCCAGATCCGCGCCGACTGCGGGACAGAGGTGTTGATCTCCGCTGGCTCCATGCCGCCATCATGGGAGGGTGCCGACCGACCTCCAGAACGAGCGCAGGGCCTCCGCGGCCGCCGCCGGGTCCTGCAGCATCCACCAGTGCCCGAGGCCGTCCAGCGGGTGGGTGCGGGCGCCGAGCCGGGCGGCCACCTCACCGGACCGGGCCGGGTCGTCGTACGGGTCGGCCGTGGGCTGCAGCACCAGGCCCGGCGCCCGGGCGGGCCGGCCCAGCTCGGCACCCCAGTCGGCGTACGGGTTGGGCACGGCCGACCGGTACAGGTCGAGGATGCAGCCGCCCATCGTCGCGTCGTAGGCCCCGGCGACGACCGCCGCGTCCGCGTCGGGCACGCCCGCGGCCTGCAGGAAGCCCGCGCGCGCGGCCGGCCCCGCGGCCGCCGTGGCCGCCGTCTGCTCCTCCCCCACGCCCTCGGTCTGCCACACCTGCGCGAGGTCGTGCCAGACGTACTCCGGGTGGAACACGCCGCCCACGTCCACCGCCCAGCTGCGCAGCGGGACGTCGTGCGCCGTGGCCACGCGCAGGACGAAGCCGGCTCCCCAGTCGTGCCCCACCAGGTCGACCGGCCGGCCGAGCCGGCGCAGCTCGCCGGCCAGCCACCGCGCGTACTCGTCCTTCGTCGCGCCGAACCCGGCCGGCCGGGGCGAGCCGAAGCCGGGCAGGTCGACCGCGAGCGCGTCGCCGTCGAGGTGGGCGCGCACGCCCTTCCAGAGCGCGCTCGTCTCGGGGACGCCGTGCACGAACACCACCGTCATGCCTGCCATGCTCGCGCCCCACGGCCGGCTTGCACAGGCCCGGCCGCCCTCGGATCCGGCGCGGTACGCTCCCCGGCCGTGGAGGACCTGGCGCCCGAGATCACCCGGCAGCGGCTCCTCATCGAGGGGTACTTCGAGCGCCCCGTCGACGCCGCGGTGATCTCCGAGTATCTGCACGGCCTACCCGCGGCGCTGGACCTGCGCACGTACGGCGAACCCACCGTCTTCGCCCCGGGCGGCGAGGGCCGCGCGGAGAACGAGGGGTACGACGCCTTCATCCCGCTGATCGACTCGGGGATCTCGCTGTACGTGTGGACCGGGCCGCGCTTCCTGTCCGTGGTCGCCTTCACGTGCAAGGCGTTCGACGAGGCCACGGCGCTCGGGTTCACGCGCGCGTTCTTCCGGATGTCCCGCACGGCGCACCGCGGTTTCTGATCGGCGACACCTCCGGAGGGCGCCGCCGGCCCGGCCGTCCGGGGTGAGGTACAACCTGCCCATGGCATTCAGGCTGACGCCACACGAACGCGGCTTCTACCCGCTGTTCACCCGGGCCGCCGAGAACATCGTCCGCGCAGCGGACGACCTCGCGGCGCTGGTGGCCGCGCCACCCTCCGAGCGGGCCGAGCTCGCCAAGCGCGTCAAGGATGCCGAGAACGCGGGGGACGAGCTCACGCACGAGATCATGGTGAAGCTCAACAAGACGTTCGTGACCCCGTTCGACCGCGAGGACATCTACCGGCTCACCTCGTCGCTGGACGACGTGGTCGACGCGATGGAGGAGGCCGCCGACCGGATCGTGCTCTACCGGCTCGCGGAACTACCGTCCGGGATGAAGGTCCAGACGGACGTGTTGCAGCGCGCGGCCGCCGCCACCGCGGAGGCGATGCCCCGGCTGGCGACGATGTCGGAGCTGAAGGAGTACTGGGTGCACGTCAACTCCCTCGAGGACGAGGGTGACGTCGCCTACCGCGCGCTGCTGGAGGAGGTGCTCTCCCCGCCGGGCGACGTCGATGCTGCGGGCGTGCTGACGGCCCTCAAGCTCAAGGAGGTCGTCGACTCCCTCGAAGAGGCCGCCGATGCGTTCGAGACGGTGGCCAACACCGTCGAGAGCATCGCGGTCAAGGAGTCCTGAGTGGAACTCGCCACGATCATCGTGGTGATCGTGGTGGCGGTGGTGTTCGACTACACGAACGGCTTCCACGACGCCGCCAACGCGATCGCGACCTCCGTCGCCACCCGGGCCCTCACCCCGCGCGCCGCGCTGATCATGGCCGCGGTGATGAACCTGGTCGGCGCGTTCCTCGGCACCGAGGTCGCCTCCACCGTGGGCAGCGGCATCATCGACCCCCCGCAGGGGATCTCCGGCCTCGTCGTGGTGCTCGCGGCGCTCGTCGGGGCGATCGCGTGGAACCTGGTCACGTGGTGGTTCGGCATGCCGTCCTCGTCGTCGCACGCGCTGATCGGCGGGCTCGTCGGCGCCGCGCTCGCGGCGGCCGGCACGGTGCACTGGACGGGGGTGCTGGACAAGGTCGTCATCCCGATGGTGCTGTCGCCGCTGGTCGGCTTCGCGCTCGCCGGGCTCCTCATGACCGCGCTCCTGTGGATCTTCAGGCGGGCGCACCCGCAGCCGCTCAGCCGGGGCTTCCGCCACGCGCAGACGTTCTCCGCCGCGGCCATGGCGCTCGGCCACGGCCTGCAGGACGCCCAGAAGACCATGGGCGTGATCGTGCTGGCGCTGGTCGTCGGCGGCTACCACGAGGGCTTCGAGGTGCCGTGGTGGGTCATCCTGCTCGCGGCGGGCGCGCTCTCCGCGGGCACGTACTCCGGCGGCTGGCGGATCATGCGGACGCTCGGGCGGCGGATCATCGACCTCGACCCGCCGCGCGGGTTCGCCGCCGAGGTCACGGCGTCCGCGGTGCTCTACACCACCGCGTTCGCGTTCGCCGCGCCGATCTCGACGACCCAGACGATCACGTCGTCGATCCTCGGGGTCGGCGCCACCAAGCGGCTCTCGGCGGTCCGGTGGGGCGTGGCCGGCAACATCCTGGTGGCGTGGGTGCTCACGATCCCGATGGCGGCGCTGGCCGCGGCGCTCGCGTTCTGGGCGCTGCACCCGATCCTGCAGTGACGATCGACCGCAGTAGCGATCAGCCGCCGCGCACGGCCCGCCCGGGCAACGCGCCGGTGTCGAGCACCCCGTCGCGCACCACGAACCGGCCTCCGACCATGACGTGCCGGATCCCGGCCGACGGGCGGGTGGTGTCGGCGTAGGTCGACCGGTCGGTCACGGTGGCCGGGTCGAAGACCGTGACGTCGGCGTCGCTCCCGGGCTGCAGCCGGCCCTTGCGGCGCATCGCCGGAGCCGCTTGCTGCACCACCCGCGCCGGCACGAGCGTGCAGCGGCGCACGGCCTCGGGCAGGCTGAGCAGCCCCAGTTCCCGCACCAGGAGCCGCAGCGTGCGCCCGAACGTGCCCGCCGTGCGCGGGTGGGTCGCGACCTGCGGCGGCAGCGGCCAGCCCAGCGGGTCGTGCGGGCCCGCGGGCCACTGCGGCGCGATCGCGTCGCTCGCCACCGCGGCGTCCGGGAAGGCGAGCGCCCGCTGCACGACGCCGAAGGCGCCCGGGTCGGCCTCGTCGGTCTGGTGCACGAACGCGAGCGCGCCCGGGTCCTCCGCCCGCACGCGCCGCAGCTCGTCGGCGTCGGCGATGCGCCTGCCGAGGGCGAGATGGCCGATCGAGGTCGGGGTGAGCCCCCGGCGGTGCAGCAGCTCCGGCGCGAGGAAGGCGGCCCCGATCCCGGTCATCCCGGCGCCGTACGGGTAGGCCTCCGTGGTCACCGTCGCGCCCTCGCGCCGGACCCGCTCCACCAGGGCCAGCACGCGGTCCACGTGCCGGCCGGAGGTGGAGTTGAGGTGGCAGTAGTGCATGTGCGCGCCGGTCTCGCCGGCCGCCCGCACGATCTCCTCCGCCCCGTCCACCGGGACGTGCGGGTTCATCTCCACCAGGTCACGGGCGTGCGTGTACGTCGGGACCCCGTGCCGCGCGGCCAGGGCCGCGACCGCGAGGTACTCCGCGGGGTCGGTCCCCGGCGCGTACCCGACGAGCACGCCGATCCCCAGCGCCCCCGCCGCGAGGTCGGCCTCCAGCAGCCCGAGGATGCGGTCGACGTCGGCCGACGTGGCCGTCGCCTGCCAGCGCGGATCGGCGACGTTGACGAGCAGCTCGTCGAGGTTCGCCACCGGGGGCGCACCGGCGAGGACGCGCATCCGCGCGGCCGCCCACGACGTCGAGAACCCGTAGTTGACGGGCCGGCCCGCGGCGGCGGCCCGGCGGTAGGCCGGCTCCACCGGGAACGCCCCGGCCTCCAGCTCGAGGGCCGTGGTGACCCCGTCGAGCACCTGCAGCCGCTGGCCCGGGACGTCCTGGCTGTGGCTGTGCAGGTCGACGAAGCCGGGGCTCACGACCAGCCCCGACACGTCGACGGTGACGGTTCCGACGAGATCCGGGCCGATCTCCCGCACGGTGTCGCCGGTGATCCCGACGTTGCGGACGGCGTCGAGGCCGGACTCGGGGTCGATCACCCGGCCGCCGCTGAGCACGAGGTCGTGGACGGTCATGGCCCGATGATCGCACCGGCCGCGTCAGGCCGCGGCGAGCTGCGGTGTGGGGGCGGACACCGCCGGGTCGCCCCGGTAGTGCTCGGAGAGCGCGCGGTACTGGCGCGAGCGGAGCGCGACGAACGTGAGGACCAGGCCGAGGATGCCCGCGATGGTGAACAGCAGCGCCATGCCGCGCTCGGGCCCGGTGCCGAACCACGGGCCGAGCCACTCGGCGCCGGCGCCGTCCGTCATGAACGGCATGAACACGAACTGGGCCAGCGGGCTGATGAGGAACGCGGTGAGCGGGGACGCGGCCTGCTCGACGCTCTGCGCGAACCCGAACACCCGGCCCTGCCGCTCGAAGGGCACGACCTTCTGCAGCACGGTCTGCTCGGACGCCTCGGCGTAGGGCACGACGCACAGGTAGATGAAGAACCCGACGGCGAGCAGGACGATCGACGAACGCAGGGCGAAGACGCTGCAGACGCCCCAGAGCACGAGGTTCGCCAGGAGCAGGGTCCGCAGCGGGTTGCGCCCCAGCCCGCGCTTGCTGATCGCGAACCCGCCGATGATGAACCCGGTGCTCAGCACGCCGAAGAGCAGCCCCCAGACCTCCACCGACACCAGCGACAGGCCGTAGGGGTCGGCGAGGGCCATCAGGATGCCGCCGAGGAAGTTGTTGATCGTCGAGAACGCGATCAGGGCGAGCAGGCCGGGCACGGCGGCCACCAGCGCGACGGTGCCGCGCAGGTCCGTGCGGCGAGGGCCCTCCCCTGCGGTGGGCACGGCGCGCACCTCGGGGATCGTCAGGGTCGCGAGGTGCGCGATCGCCGCCGCGGTGGCCGTGAGCGCCAGCAGGACCACGGCCAGCATGCCCGCCATGCCGATCAGCAGCCCGCTGATCACCGACGTCACGAGGAACGCGACCCCGGTGACGGTGCCGACCATCCCGTTGGCGCGGTCCCGCTCGGGTTCGGGAACCAGGAGCGTCACCACCGTGGACATCGCGATTCCGCGGATGTTGCCGACGATCACGCCGCTCATCAGCAGGAGCACGAACCCCCACAGCACCGGGCTGGTGGGGTCGCGGAAGGCTTCGGGCCCGGCGGCGAGGAAGACCGTGAGGCTCGCCGCGTACAGCGCGAGCGACGCCGCGCTGGAGCCGATCATGACGTTCCGCTTGCGGTGGTGGTCGACGATGCCGCCGAACCACACCCCGGACAGCGCGGTGAGACCGAGGAACATGCCGGCGATGACGCCGGTGGCGAACACCGACCGCGTCTCGAGGTAGACCCAGAACGTCACGGCGAACCAGACGGTGGAGTTGACGACGGACGCCACGAGCGTGTTGGCGAGCACGTGGCGGAAGGTGCGCCGGGAAGCGGACATACCGATGAGACCCGCACGGGTGGCAGAACTCATCGGCCGGACTCGCGGCCGGCGCCCCCGGCTGGTCACACACCAACTTCGGTGCCGGCACACCAACTGCAGTTCATGTGCGGGCGCCGAAGTTCGTGTGCGACGCCCCGGCGCCCGCACCGGCGATCAGGCCGTCGCGCCCCGCCGCGACAGCACCCGCTGCAGCACCACGAAGACCAGCAGCAGGAGCCCGATCACGATCCGGGACCACCACGAGCTGAGGGTGCCCTCGAACGACAGGATCGTCTGGATCGTGCCGAGCACGAGCACGCCGAGGACGGAGCCGAGCACGAAACCGGACCCGCCGGTGAGCAGCGTGCCCCCGATGACGACGGCCGCGATCGCGTCGAGCTCCATCCCCACGGCGTGCAGGCTGTAGCCCGAGAGCATGTAGAAGGTGAAGAGCAGCCCGGCGAGCGCGGAGCAGGCCCCGCTGATCACGTAGACGCCGACCCGGGCCTGTGCCACCCGCAACCCCATCAGCATCGCCGACTGCGGGTTGCCGCCGACAGCGTAGACCGTGCGCCCGAACCGGGTCATGTGCAGCACGTGGACCGCGACCGCCACGACGACGAGCGCGACGAGGGCGCTCGGGCTCAGGAACAGGTCCTCGCCCAGCGGCACCGCGGTCTGGGCGATCGTGCGGAACAGCGGGTCGGAGATCGCGATGGACTCCAGGTCGATCACGTAGCACAGCCCCCTGGCGAGGAACATCCCGGCGAGCGTGACGATGAACGGCTGGATCTCCAGGTAGTGGATCACCGAGCCCATCGCGAGCCCGAAGACCGCCCCGCCGGCGAGCACCAGGAGCATCACCACCACGGGCGGCCAGCCGGCCCGCAGCAGCGCGGCCGCCACCATCGTGGACAGCGCGACGACCGATCCGACGGACAGGTCGATGCCCCCGGTGAGGATCACGAACGTCATCCCGACCGCGAGCACCACCAGGAACGAGTTGTCGATCAGCAGGTTGAGCAGCACCTGCCCGGACGCGAACGACTCGTAGCGCAGGCTCCCGCCGGCGAACATGAGCACGAACAGGGCGAACGTGACCACGACCGGCAGGAAGCGGGTGGGCAGGCGCCACGTGCCGCGCACGCGTTCCGCGAGTGCGGTCATCGGCTGCTCCCCGTCGTCTCGGCCGTGGCCGGCTCCACCGGGGCGGCGGGCGGCGCCGGCGGCGCGGCCGCCCGGCGGCGGCGCGTGAGCAACGCCCGCACCTTCGGCGCCTGGGCCAGGAACACCAGGATCACGACGACCGCCTTGAACACGAGGGAGACCTCCGGCGGGATGCCGACCGAGTAGATCGTGGTGGTGAGCGTCTGGATGGTGAGCGCGCCGAGCAGGGTGCCGGCGATCGAGTACCGCCCACCGGCGAGCGACGTACCCCCGATGACGACGGCGAGGATCGCGTCCAGCTCCAGCCACAGGCCCGCGTTGTTGGCGTCGGCCGCGTGGACGTTCGCGCTGATCATCAGCCCGGCGACGGCGGCGCAGAGGGCGCAGAAGACGTAGACCGTCCACACGATGCTGCGCGAGCGCACCCCGGCGAGCCGGCTGGCCTCCGGGTTGATGCCCACGGCCTCGACGAGCGTGCCGAGCGCGGTGCGCCGGGTCACGAGCGCGACCAGCGCGTACACCGCTGCGGCCACGACCACCGTCAGCGGCACGGTGAGCAGGGCGTTCCCGCTGATGCCGGAGAAGAACGCGTTGTTGACCGTGACGATCTGCCCGCCGGTGACGAGCTGGCCGAGGCCACGCCCGGCCGTCATCAGCACCAGCGTCGCGATGATCGGCTGGATCCCGAGCCGGGCGACGAGGAACCCGTTCCACGCCCCGAGCACCACGGCGAGCCCGAGGGCGAGCCCGATGCCGGCGAGCGCGGCGCCCGGGCTCGCCGGGTCGGGGCTGCCGGCGATCCACGTGCAGGTCACGGCCCCCGAGATCGCGACGACGGCACCGACCGACAGGTCGATCCCGCGCGTGGCGATCACCAGCGTCATCCCGAGCGCGGTGAGCGCCAGCGGGGCGCCGTTGTGCAGGATGTCGACCAGGCTGCCGTAGAGCCTGCCGTCCTGCACGCGCACGGCGAAGAAGCTCGGCGTCACGGCCAGGTTGAGCAGCAGCAGCGCGATGAGCGGCCAGATCGGCTTGCGCAGCAGCTCACGCACCGGCCTCACCCCCGGTGGCGATCAGCTCCATGACCCGGTCCACGTCCACGTCCTCCCCCGCGAGCTCCGCCACCGGCCTGCGGTCGCGCAGCACGAGGACCCGGTCGGACAGGCGCACCACCTCGTCCAGCTCCGCGGAGATGAACACCACGGCCGTGCCGTGGCGGGCCTGTTCCGCCACGAGGGCCTGGATCTGGGCCTTCGCGCCGACGTCGATGCCGCGCGTGGGCTCGTCGAGGATGAGCAGCCGCGGTTCGGTGATCAGCCACCGGGCCAGCAGCACCTTCTGCTGGTTGCCGCCCGACAGGTTGCGCAGGAGCGCGTCCGGGTCGGCGGGCCTGATGTCGAGCAGCTCGATGAAGCGCCGGGCCAGCTCGTCCTGCCTGCGGCCGGGGATGCGCCGCATCCATCCCCGCGACGCCTGCATGGCGAGGACGACGTTGTCGCGCACCGACAGATCGCCCACCACGCCCGCGGCCTTGCGGTCCTCGGGGCTGAACGCGATGCCCGCGTCGATCGCCGCGCGCGGGCTGCGGATCCGGACGGAGCGGCCGCCCACCGCGATCTCGCCGTGGTCGGCGCGGTCGGCACCGAACAGCAGCCGGGCGAGCTCGGTGCGCCCGCTCCCGAGCAGGCCGGCGAGGCCGACGACCTCCCCGGGACGCACCACGAGGTCGACCGGCTCGATCGCGCCCCGGCGCGCCAGCCCGGAGGCCCGCAGGACCGGGGCCTGCTCCTCGGCGGCGGGAGCGGCCGGCGCGCGGTCGAGGCGTTCCAGGACCTCCAGATCGCGCCCGACCATCGCCGACACCAGCTGCCTCCGCGAGATCTCCGCCGTGCGGTACTCGCCGACGCGTCGCCCGTTGCGCAGCACGGTCATCCGGTCGGAGATCGCGTAGACCTGCTCGATGAAGTGCGAGACGAACAGGATCGCGACCCCGTCGGCGCGCAGCCGGCGGACCACCCGGAACAGCTCCTCGACCTCGCTCGCGTCCAGGCTGGAGGTCGGCTCGTCGAGCACGAGCACGCGGGCGTCCACCTCGACGGCGCGCGCGATCGCGACCAGCTGCTGCTGCGCGATCGGGAGCGCACCGAGCGGCGAGGACGGGTCGAGGTCCAGGTGCAGCTTCCCCAGCACGTCCCTCGCACGCCGCCGCGCGCCGCGCCAGTCGATGCGACCGGCGCGGCGCGGCTCCCGGCCCAGGAGCAGGTTCTCCGCCACGGAGAGGTTCGGGCAGAGGTTCACCTCCTGGTAGACCGTGCTGATCCCGGCGGCCTGGGCCGCGGCCGGCCCGCTGAACGCCACGGGCTCGCCCCGCATGCCGATCTGCCCCCCGTCCACCGGGTGCACCCCGGTGAGGGCCTTGATCAGCGTGGACTTGCCGGCGCCGTTCTCGCCCATCAGCGCGTGCACCTCGCCCGGGTACAGCTGCAGGTCGACCGAGTCGAGGGCCTGCACCGGCCCGAACGCCACGGAGATGCCGGTCATCTCCACCAGCGGACACCCCGTACCAGGCCCCAGGGCGTCCATCAGTACTTGCGGTCGGGCAGCGCGGCCTCGGCCGCCGCGGAGTCGAACGTCGTCTCCTCGGTCACGACGCGCGCCGGCACCTCCTCGCCCGCGGCCACCTTCTTGACCAGGTCCATCAGCTGTGGGCCGAGCAGCGGGTTGCACTCCACGATGAAGTTGATCTTCCCGTCGGCGAGCGCCTGCATGCCGTCCTTGACCGCGTCCACCGTGATGATCTTGATGTCGGTGCCGGGCACCTTGCCGGCCGCCTCGATCGCCTCGATCGCGCCGAGCCCCATGTCGTCGTTGTGGGCGTACAGGACATCGATGTCCGGGTTCGCCTTCAGGAACGCCTCCATCACCTGCCGGCCGCCCGAGCGCGTGAAGTCACCGGTCTGCGACGCGATGACCTTGTAGTTCGGGTTCTGCGCGATCACGTCGGCGAAGCCCTGCTTGCGGTCGATCGCCGGGGCCGAGCCCGTGGTGCCCTGCAGCTCCACGATGTTCACCGGCCCGGCGGAGGCGTCGACGTTCTGCAGCAACCACTCCCCCGCCTTCTTGCCCTCCTCGACGAAGTCGGAGCCGAGGAACGTCTTGTAGAGCAGGCCGCCGTCGGCCTGTTCGACGGAACGGTCGGTGAGGATCACCGGGATGTTGGCCCGGTTCGCCTCCGCCAGCACGGTGTCCCACCCCGACTCCACGACCGGGCTGAACGCGATCACGTCGACCCGCTGCTGGATGTAGGAGCGGATCGCCTTGATCTGGTTCTCCTGCTTCTGCTGGGCGTCGGAGAACTTCAGCTCGATGCCCGCCGCCGCCGCGGCGTCCTGCACCGACTTCGTGTTCGCCGTGCGCCACCCGCTCTCGGCGCCGACCTGGGCGAAGCCCAGCGTGAGGGTGTCCCCACCGGCCGCGGGCGCCGACCCCCCGGAATCGGCACCGCCCCCGTCACCGCCGCCACCACATGCGGCGAGCACCAGCGCGGCCACCGCCGTGATCGCGAGCGCAGCGGCCCTCTTCCGTAGCGCGGGCAACGTCGTCGTCGTGCGCACTGCGCCTCCCCAGGCGTCGTCGGAGTGGCGGACCGCGGGCCGGTGTGACCTGCGTCCCATCCGGCGGAAACTGTGAGCGCTAACACGGTCCTTCGTCAAGAGCTGCCCACGTCAAGAGCCGGTAACGTTCGCCGGTCACACCGTCCACCGTCACGCACCGTGGCGAACGGCCGCCCGGCGTAATCCGGTTGAATGAACGGCGTGCGTCACAACGGCACTGGTGACGATGAGCCGACCGGCCCGCTCCCCGGACGCGTCGGCGGGTGGCCGCAGGCACCCGGCGACCCGTCCGGCGATCCCGACGACCTCGCGCCCGGCGACGTCTGGGAGTCCGAGGGCCCCGGCAGCTCCGCGGCCGCCGCGCGCGGCTGCCTGTGCCCGATGCTGCCCAACGACCCCCGCGCCGGTCTCGGGGTGCTCATCGCACCCGACTGCCCGGTCCACCGGTCGCGGCTGGAGTGATCCCCCGCCGGGAGCGGTAGCGTGCGCTCCCGTGACCACGTACCCGATGCCGGTCCTCGCCGCCGACGAGCTGGCCACGGCGGCGGCCCGCCTGGAGGACGCCGGGGTCCGGCTGCTCTCGGGCTCCGTGGTCGACCCGGCCGGGGTGATCAGGGCGAAACACGTACCCGCACGCCGGGTGGGCGCGTTCCACGCCAGTGGCATGGGCGCCTCGCCGAGCTGGAACGTCTTCTGCGTCGACAACTCCATCGCGTTCACCCCGCGGTTCGGGGTGGTCGGCGACCTGCGGCTGCGCGCCGACCTCGCGGCGCTGCGGCTGCTGGGCGACGGGGTCGCCTGGGCGCCGGCCGAGATGTTCGACCAGGACGGGGCCCCCGCTCCGGTCTGCACCAGGGGCCTCCTGCGCCGGACGGTGGCCGGGCTCGCGGAACGGGACCTCGACGTGCTCGTCGGGTGCGAGCTGGAGATGGTGCTCACGCCCCGTAGCGGGCAGGGCTGGAACGCGTACGGGCTCGGCGCCCTGCTGGACGTCGAGCCGTTCGTGCTCGACCTCCTCGCCGCCGCCGACCGCGCCGGCCTTCCCATCGAGCAGATCCACGCCGAGTACGGCGACAGCCAGCTCGAGCTCTCGATCGGCCCGACCGACCCGCTCACGGCCGCCGACCACGTCGTCCTGGCCCGGCTGCTCGCCTGCCGCGTGGCGCGCCACCACGACGTCGCCGTGTCGTTCTCGCCGCTGCCGTTCGCGGGCGGCAGCGGGAACGGGGCCCACCAGCACCTCTCGCTCACCCAGGGCGGCCGGCCGTTGCTGTCGGGCGGCGCGGGCCCGCACGGGACGACCGACGACGGTGGTGCGGTGATCGGCGGGATCGTCGCCGGGCTGCCGGAGCTCACCGCGGTGTTCGCGGGGTCCGTGCTGTCACCGCACCGGCTCCAGCCGGGCCACTGGTCCGGCGCGTTCGCCTGCTGGGGGTGGGAGAACCGGGAGGCGGCGGTGCGGCTCTGCGCGGCGACGCGCGGCAACCCGCACGGCGCGAGCGTGGAGCTCAAGTGCATCGACCCGTCCGCCAACCCCTACCTCGCCACGGCGGTGTTCCTCGGGCTCGCGCTCGAGGGCCTCGCAGGCGACACGCCGCTGCCGCCCGAGGTCACCGTCGCCCCGGCCGCGCTCACGGCCGAGGAGGCGGCGCGCTCCGGCGCGGTGCGCCTCCCGGACCCGGCTTCCGCGCTCGACCTGCTGGAGGCCTCGGACCTCGCCCGCCGCCTGCTCGGCGAGGAGCTCCTCGAAGCGCTCGTCGCGGTGCGCCGCCACGAGGTCGAGACCTACGGCGGGACGGACGTCGAGGCGGTGGCCGAGAAGCTGCGGTACTCCTGGTCGGCGTGATGGGCTCCGAGCTCGCCGAGCACGTCTCCGGCCTGCGGCTGGTCGACCACCACGTGCACGGGGCGTTCACCGTCGAGCTCGACCGCGCCGAGTTCGAGACCCACCTCAACGAGGGCTCGCCCGATCCCGTCCCGGAGTGGATGACGCAGTTCGACTCGCAGCTCGGCTTCGCGATCCGGCGCTTCAGCGCGCCCGTGCTCGACCTCCCGGTGCACGCGCCCGCCGACGAGTACTGGAGGCGGCGCTCGGAGCTCGGCGTCCGCACGGTGACCGAACGGTTCCTGCGGGCCGCGGGCGTGTCGGACTGGCTGGTCGACACCGGTTACGGCGCCGACGCGATCCTCGACGTGGACGGGATGGCCGCCGCGTCGGGGGCCGACGGTCACCTGATCGTCCGGCTGGAGTCGCTGGCCGAGGAGCTCGCCGCCGACGGGGTGGCCGGCCAGGACTACGCCGACGAGTTCGGGGCCCGGCTGGACCGCGCGACGCAACACGCCGTGGGCGTCAAGTCGATCCTCGCCTACCGGGCCGGCTTCGACATCGACCTCTCGCCGCCGCCGCCGCACGCGGTGGCCGACGCGTCCCGGCGCTGGCTGGACAGCGGCGAGCCGAGGCTCGTCGACCCGGTGCTGATGCGCCACGGCCTGCACACCGCGGTGCGCCTGGGCCTGCCGATCCAGCTCCACACCGGGTTCGGCGACCGCGACCTGGACCTGCACCGCGCCAACCCGATCCACCTGGTGGACTTCCTCCGGATGCCCGCGGTGGCGGACGTGCCGATCGTGCTCCTGCACTGCTACCCGTACCACCGAGAGGCCGGCTACCTCGCGCAGGCGTTCCGAGGTGTCCATTTCGACGTCGGGCTCGCGGTGAACCACGTCGGGGTGCGCAGCACGCAGGTGGTGGCCGAGTCCTTCGAGCTGGCGCCGTTCGCGAAGCAGCTGTACTCCTCCGACGCGTGGGGACCGCCCGAGCTGCACCACCTCGGAGCCGTGCTGTGGCGGCGGGCGGTCACGTCGGTCCTCGGCGGCTGGGTGGCGGACGGGGACTGGTCCCTCGCCGACGCCCGCCGGGTGGTCGACATGGTCGGCCGCGACAACGCGCTGCGGGTCTACGGGCTGGGCTGAGCGGGCTGCGAAGATCGGCTCGTGACCCACGCAGCGGCCCCCGACAGCACCCGCATCGCTTTCCAGCTCTCCGGTGCCGGCGCGCCGCTCCTGATGCTCAGCGGCCAGTCGAGCTCGCACCGGTGGTGGACCCGCGTGCGGGAGGACTTCGACGCCTACCGCCGCGTCGTCACCCTGGACCACCGCGGCACCGGCGACAGCGAGGCGCCGCCCGGGCCGTACAGCACGCGGGGCCTCGCGGAGGACGCGATCGCCGTGCTGGACCACCTGGGCGTCGACCGCGCGGACGTCTACGGCACGTCGATGGGCGGCCGGGTCGCCCAGTGGATCGCCGTGGACCACCCGCACCGGGTGCGGCGGCTCGTGCTCGGCTGCACCTCACCCGGCGGCACGCACGCCGTGGAACGCTCCACCGAGGTGCGCCGGGCGCTCGCCGCACCCGACCCCGCGGCCGCCCGGCGCGCGCTGCTCGACCTCATGTACTCCCCCGAGTGGCTCGCCCGCCACCCGGGGCCCTACTGGACGCTCGGCGACCCCGCGATGCCCCGGCACGCCCGCCACCAGCACCTGCTCGCGAGCAACGGGCACGACGCCTGGGACGCCCTTCCCGGGATCACCGCACCCACGCTCGTCCTGCACGGCGACCGGGACGAGCTCAACCCCACCGCCAACGCGCCGCTCCTGGCGGACCGGATCCCCGGCGCCCGGCTGCACCTGGTGGCCGGGGCGCGGCACGCCTACTTCGAGGAGTACCGCGACGTCGCCGGCCCGGCGGTGCGGGAGTTCCTGACCGACACCTGATGACGAATGGCGTCCACGGCCTCCTCCACACCGACGGCAGCCGTGTCGACGACAAGGCGGTCCCGATCCCACGGCTCGTACCGGCGGTCCAGCACCTGCCGCCAGCTGGGCAGGATCAGTCCCGGCACGTCCACGGAACGGTTCGCCACCCGTACCCGGTGCTCCCGCGGATCCGAACAGACGATCTCGACATCGAGCAACCACGCCTCCTGCTGGGCAGCAACGGCCGCCCACGCATCCCGGCCGACCCGTACCGGGTTCACGCACTCGACCACGACCGTGACGCCGATCCCGAGCTGATCACGTGCGAGCGCGTAGCCCGCGAGGTAGCCGGCCGTCACGGGTGCGCAGACCAGCTCCCCGGAATCGACGAGGGCCTGCTCGGTGGTGTCACAACGTCGACCACGTTGAATCGGCTGACGAGGACGCCGGCCCGCCGCATCGGCATGTTCCGGATCGACTGTCTGCCCAGCTGATGCCCCAGTTGTGTCGGTTCTACGGCTGGGTGCGTCGCTCGGCGGCGTCGAACGCGGGCGCGAGCGGGGCCAGCGCCGCGCGGAGTTGGTCGGGCAGTGAGCCGGAGGGCACGACCAGTCCTCCGGCGCCGAGACTCCCGGCGGCCTGTGCGTTGCCGGCCGGCCGGAGCCAGCCTTCCAGCGCGATGCGGACCGCCGCGGCCACGCTTGCCGCGAGAACGCGGGCTGTGTGCGCTCCGGCGGCATCTAGGCGTTCGGCGAGCTCCGCGGTGAGCTGGGGCTCGATGCCGGCGGTGGTATCGAGGAACGCGTCGCGCAACGCGGTCTGGGTAGTGATCAGCAGCAGCGCCTCGTGTTCGCGCTCACCGGTGCCCGTGTACTGCTCGACCACCGCTTCGGTGACGGCGTCGGCCAGGCGCACTCCTGCGGGGCGGGCCGCGACTGCCGCCGCGATGCGCGCCTCCCGGTCCGCGGTGACAGCAGAGACGATCGCCTGCTCGCGGCTGGCGAAATAGTTGTTGTAGGTGCGCGGCGAAACCCCGGCCGCTTCGGCGATGTCCTCGACCCGCACCTGGTCAGGTCCGCGCTCGACGGCCAGGCGCAGGGCCGCCTCGCGTAGCGCGTGGCGCGTGGCCTGCTTCTTCCGCTCCCGCAGCCCTGGTGGTGTCGTCACGGCGACAGAGTTCCACACAGAGCTGCGTGCGCGCAAAGTTGCACCCAAGCAATCTTGCGTGCACGCACTTTCTCTGCCAGTCTCGACCCGACCGAGACCGCCAGAGAGGACGTCACGTGCGAGCAAGAGGAATGACCTACGACACCGGATTCGTCGTGCACGGCCAGACATCCCGCGAGCACTTCGACCCCGCCGCGGTCCGGCGCGAGCTCGCCATCATCCGCGACGACCTGCACTGCAACGCGATCCAGATCATCGGCGGCGACCCGGACCGGATGGAGCTGGCCGCCGGTGCCGCCGCCGAGCTCGGCCTGGAGGTCTGGTTCTCGCCCTATCCGCTGGAGCTGGATCCGGAGCAGATCCTCACGCTCTTCCGCGACTGCGCCGAGCGAGCGGAACGGCTCCGGCAGCAGGGGGCCACGGTCGTGTTCGTCGCAGGGGTCGAGCTGAGCGTGATGAACCGCGGGTTCCTGCCCGGAGAGAGCCCCGAGGAGCGGGTCGAGCAGCTGATGAGCCAACCCGAGCGGCGAAACGAAGCGATGCGCGAGCTCGGCGTGCGCATCAACGCATTCCTCCGCGGGGCCGCCGCCACGGTCCGCGAGCGCTTCCACGGCATGCTCACCTACGCATCCATCCAGTTCGAGCAGGTCGACTGGACTCCCTTCGACATCGTGACGTTCGAGCTGATCCGCTCCGCAGAGATCGCCGACCGGTTCCGGGACGCGGTGCGCACCCTGGCCCAAGGCCCGAAGCCGCTCGCCGTCACCGGGTTCGGCACCGCGGCCTACCGCGGCGCGGGAGACCGCGGTGGGCGGGTGCTGGAAGTGGTCGAGCACGACCCGGAGACCAAGGCTCCTGTACGACTGAACGGCATATATGAGCGTGACGAGGCCGGCCAGGCCGCATATCTGAGCGAACTGCTGGAGATCTTCGAGACCGAGGGCGTGGACAGCACGTTCGTGTTCTTGTTCGCCTTGCCCGGCTACCCGCACCGCCCGGACGGCGACCCCGAGAACGACTTGGACCGGGCAAGCCTGGGCATCGTCAAACTCCTCGACGGGCGCCAGGGGCAGACCTACCCCGGCATGGATTGGGAACCCAAGGCCGCCTTCACCGCAGTGGCGCAGCGGTATCGGAACTGACAGACCCCGCGCACGGTGACCACGGTGCCCGTCAACCACCAACTCCCCCACCTCGGGCCTGCAGCAGCCTGACGACCCCTCCATCACGTCGGCGCGGCTCCGGCCGCCGTGGTCGGCGGCGATGAAGTGGGTGCCGACCGCGACCGCGAACGCGATCAGGCAGCGCGCCTCGAGCTCGTCCTCGTCCGCGCCGCCGACTTCCACTGCGTCGCCGGCTGGTCGGCCACCGACCTCCACTGGGAAGGGGTCACGTTCGAGGCGGTCTACCGCGCCGTCGGCGAACCGGCGCTGCTGCCCGGCGCGGCCATCACCCACGTCGTGTGCCGCGGACTCGACGGCCACCCGCTCGACGGCGACCACGGAGCACCGGCCAGGCTCGTCAGCCCGCGGCAGTACGGGTACTTCAACGTCAAGCACCTGTCCCGCATCGAGGTCCTGACCGCCGCGCCGACGCGCACCAAAGGACCCCTGATCCGGAGCCACCCGCGGGGCCGGGTCTGGGAGGAGGAGCGCCACGGCCTGGCGCCCGCGTGGCTGGTGCGCCCCTTCTACCGCGCATCGATCGGGCCGATCAGGCGAATGAGCGCGCGGGGCGCCGTTGATCAATCCAGGTTCGGCCGCAACCAGTCCTCGACCTCCGACTGCGGGAGCATCCGGCGCTCGGCGTAGTCGCGCAGCTGGTCGCCCCGGATCCGCCCGACCGTGAAATAGCGGGCTTCCGGGTGGGCGAAGATGAGCCCGCTCACGCTCGCGGCCGGCGTCATCGCGTACGAGCTCGTCAGGCCGATGCCGGCCCGCTCCGCGTCGAGCAGCTCGAACAGCTCCTTCTTGAGGCTGTGGTCGGGGCTCGCCGGGTAGCCGAGGGCGGGGCGGATGCCGCGGAACCGCTCGGCGTGCAGGTCGTCCAGCAGCGGGTCGGCGTCAGGCTCGAACCAGGCCCGCCGGGCCTCCAGGTGCGCCTGCTCGGCGAACGCCTCGGCGAGCCGGTCGGCGATGGCCTTCACCGTGATCGCCCGGTAGTCGTCGTGCTCGGCCTCGTACCGGGCTGCGAGCTGATCGGCGCCGTGCACGGAGACGGCGAAGCCGCCGAGGTGGTCGCCCGCGGGGGCGATGTAGTCGGCGAGGCAGCGGTTGGCCCGGCCCTGGGGCTTCTCGGTCTGCTGGCGCAGCATCGGGAAGCGCACCTCGTCCGGGGTCGCCAGGACGATGTCGTCGCCGTCGGCGTGGGCCGGCCAGAACCCGTACACGCCCCTGGCCTGCAAGGACCCGTTCGCGATGATCTCGTCGAGGAGCCGGTTGCCGTCGTCGAAGAGCTCGCGGGCCTCCGGCCGGTCGAGGATGGCCGGGTACTTCCCCTTCAGCTCCCAGGCCAGGAAGAAGAACTGCCAGTCGATGAACTCCCGCAGCGCCTCGAGCGACGGGGTGACGGTGCGGACACCGGTGAAGGCGGGCACCGGCAGGTCGTCGAACGCCACCTGCTCCCGGTTGGCCCGAGCCTGCGCGATCGTGAGCATCGGCCGCTGCTGCCGGGAGGCGTGCTGGACGCGCAGGCGCTCCTGCTCGGCGCGGTTGTCCGTGTCCAGCTGGTCGGCCCGCGCCGGGTCCAGCAGCTTCGACACCACGCCCGTGACCCGCGACGCGTCGAGGACGTGCACGGTGCTGGAGTCGTACGCCGGCGCGATCCGCACGGCCGTGTGCTGCCGGGACGTCGTGGCGCCGCCGATGAGCAACGGGAGCTTGAGCCCGCGCCGCTGCATCTCCTGCGCCACGCCGACCATCTCGTCCAGCGACGGCGTGATCAGCCCGGACAGGCCCACGACGTCGGCGCCCTCGGACACCGCGGTGTCGAGGATGACGCTCGCCGGCACCATCACCCCGAGGTCGATCACCTCGTAGTTGTTGCAGGCCAGCACCACGCCGACGATGTTCTTGCCGATGTCGTGCACGTCGCCCTTGACGGTGGCGACCACGACCTTGCCCTGGCCGCGGTCCTCCTGCACCTTCCCGGCGAGCCGCAGCTGCTCCTTCTCGGCCTCCATGAACGGCTCGAGGTAGGCGACGGCGCGCTTCATCACCCGCGCGCTCTTCACCACCTGCGGGAGGAACATCTTCCCGGAGCCGAACAGGTCGCCGACGATCTTCATCCCGTCCATCAGCGGGCCCTCGATCACCTCGAGCGGCCGGGCGAGCTGGGTGCGCGCCTCCTCGGTGTCGGCCTCGACGAAGTCGACGATGCCGTGCACGAGCGCGTGCGACAGCCGCTGCCCGACCGGGGCGTCGCGCCACGACAGGTCCACCTCCCGCTTGGTGCCGGGCCCGGTGACCTTGCCGGCGAAGGTCACCAGCCGGTCGGTGGCGTCATCGCGGCGGTCGAACAGCACGTCCTCGACCAGCTCCAGCAAGTCGGCAGGGATGTCCTCGTACACCGCGAGCTGG
This sequence comes from Pseudonocardia wallangbongensis, assembly GCF_054486945.1. Lineage (NCBI taxonomy): Bacteria > Bacillati > Actinomycetota > Actinomycetes > Pseudonocardiales > Pseudonocardiaceae > Pseudonocardia > Pseudonocardia wallangbongensis. Next base: position 118,948 of record NZ_JBRERS010000003.1, on the reverse strand, counting down.
CCGGCGTTGACGATGCCCATGTCCAGACCGGCGCGCACCGCGTGGAACAGGAACGCGGAGTGGATCGCCTCGCGCACCACGTTGTTGCCCCGGAAGGAGAACGACAGGTTGGAGATGCCGCCCGAGGTGCGCACGCCCGGGCAACGCTCCTTGATCAGCGGCAGCGCCTCGAGGAAGGCCTTCGCGTAGCCGTTGTGCTCGGCCATCCCCGTCGCGACGGCGAGCACGTTGGGGTCGAACACGATGTCCTCGGGCGGGAAGCCGACCTCCCGGGTGAGCAGGTCGTACGCCCGCGCGCAGATCTCGACCTTGCGATCGACGGTGTCGGCCTGCCCCTTCTCGTCGAACGCCATGACGACGACGCCCGCGCCGTAGGAGCGGACGCGCCGGGCGTGGTCGAGGAAGACCTCCTCGCCCTCCTTCATGCTGATCGAGTTGACGATCCCCTTGCCCTGCACGCACTTGAGCCCGGCCTCGAGCACGCTCCACCGCGAGCTGTCGATCATGATGGGCACCCGGGCCACCTCGGGCTCGGTGGCGACCAGGTTGAGGAACGTGGTCATCTCCCGCTCGCTCTCGAGCAGGTCAGCGTCCATGTTGACGTCGATGAGGTTCGCCCCGCCGCGCACCTGCTCCACGGCCACGTCGACGGCGGCCTGGTGGTCGTGCGCCTCGATGAGCCTGCGGAACTTCGCGGAGCCCGTGACGTTCGTGCGCTCGCCGATCATCAGGAAGCCGGTGTCCGGCCCGATGGTCAGCGGCTCCAGGCCGCTGAACCGCGCCGCGTCCGGCGGGGCCGCCACCCGGCGCGGCTCCAGGGCGGACACCGCGGACGCCAGCCGCGTGATGTGCTCGGGCGTGGTGCCGCAGCACCCGCCCACGATGTTGACCATCCCGGCACCGGCGAACTCGCCGAGCAGGCCGGCGGTCTCGTCGGGGGTCTGGTCGTAGCCGCCGAACGCGTTGGGCAGGCCGGCGTTGGGGTGGCAGGCGACGTACGTGTCGGCGAAGCGGGCGAGCTCCGCGACGTGCGGGCGCATCTCGGCGGCGCCGAGCGAGCAGTTGACGCCGACGACGAGCGGCGACGCGTGCCGGACCGAGTTCCAGAACGCCTCGACCGTCTGACCGGAGAGGGTGCGGCCGGAGAGGTCGACGATCGTGACCGAGATCCACAGCGGCAGGTGCGGCGCCACCTCGCGGGCCGCCGCGATCGCGGCCTTCGCGTTCAACGTGTCGAAGATCGTCTCGATGAGCAGCAGGTCGACCCCGCCCTCGGCGAGCCCGGCGATCTGCTCGGCGTAGCTCGCGCGGACCTCGTCGAAGGTGACCGCCCGGTGGGCCGGGTCGTTGACGTCGGGCGACAGCGAGAGCGTGACGTTGAGCGGGCCGATCGAGCCGGCCACGAACTTCCCACCGGCCTCGTCGGCGGCCTGGCGCGCCAGCTGCGCCCCGCGGACGTTCATCTCCCGCACCGCGGCCTGCATCCCGTAGTCGGCCTGGCCGATCGAGGTGGCGGTGAACGTGTTCGTGGTGGTGATGTCCGCGCCGGCGGCGAAGTAGCGGCGGTGCCCCTCGAGCACGACGTCGGGGCGGGTCAGGTTGAGCAGGTCCGGGTCGCCCGTGACGTCGTGGGAGTGGTCGGCGAACCGCTCGCTGCGGTAGTCGGCCGGGGTGAGGCCCATGCCCTGCAGCAGCGTGCCCCAGGCGCCGTCGAGTACGGCGATCCGCTGGTTCAGGAGCCCGACGAGCTCCTCCGTGCGACGGTCCGACATGTGTGCGCGCCCCCTCCGATGACCGGAGGCGCCCTTGCTGCACGTGGAGCGGGCCGAGCGTGGCGGACTCGCGTCCGTTGCAGCGCCTCTCGGCCCGTGCCGGACAGCCTACCGCGCGCCGGCGACACAGGGCCCCCGCCTCGCGGCCGCGCTCACGGCCGCCGGGCGCGCCGCGACCGGGGACGAGACCCCGGCCATCGGGAGGATGCCGTGGTCAGGAGCCCCACGTCGGGGCACGGGCAGACCGTGCCGGATCGCGTTCCCGGCGTTGATGCCGTAGGCGAAGTCGGCCAGGCCGCGGCGGAGGGCGGTCAGGAAGGCGGCCAGCAACTTCTTGCGGTTCGTCCGGTTCGTCATGCCATCAGCCTGCGCGGCGACGGTTGCGCGGCCCAGTGGCGCTGACGACGCACATCGCTAAGATATCGCCATGCGTGATTTCGGCTCCGTCGCCGTCCTCGCCTACGACGGGATGTCCGCCTTCGAGACCGGCATCGTCACCGAGGTCTTCGGCATCTCCTGGCCCGAGATCGACCTCCCCTGGTACTCGCTCACGATCTGCACCGAGACCCCCGACCCGGTACGGGTGATCGGCGGCGCCACGTTGCAGACACCGCACGGCCTCGACGCCCTGGCCGCCGCCGGCACGGTGATCGTGCCCAGCGTGGCCGACCCGGAGCGGGAACCGTCCGCGCAGGTCGTCGCCGCGCTGCGGCGGGCGCACGACGACGGGGCGCGGCTCGTGTCGATCTGCACGGGGGCGTTCGCGCTCGCCGGGGCCGGTCTCCTCGACGGCCGGAGGGCCACCACGCACTGGCGCCACAGCGACCTGCTGCGCCGCCGCCACCCGAGGATCGACGTCGACCCCGCCCCGCTCTACGTCGACGACGGCGACGTGCTGACCAGCGCGGGCTGCGCGGCCGGCCTGGACCTGTGCATCCACCTCGTGCGCCGCGACCACGGGGCCGCGGTGGCGAACGCGGTCGCCCGGAGGCTGGTGATCCCACCGCACCGCGAAGGCGGGCAGGCGCAGTACATCGAGGGCCCGGTGGTGGGCGACCCCGACGACAACCGGATCGCGCTCAGCATGACCTGGATGCTGGAGAACCTGCACCGGCCGATCACGCTCGACCACCTCGCCGCCCGCGCCCACATGGCCGCCCGCAGCTACCTGCGCCAGTTCCAGCGGTGCACCGGCACCAGCCCCATCAGGTGGCTCATCGCCCGCCGCGTCCAGGCGAGCCTTCCCCTGCTCGAGCGCACCGACATCGGGGTGGAGCAGATCGCGGCCGCGGTCGGGTTCGAGACCCCGGTGACGTTCCGCCACCACTTCTCCCGGGCGATGCGCACCTCCCCCTCGGCCTACCGCCGTACCTTCCGCCAGCGGGACACCCGGGCCCTCCCGGCCGCCGATGCGGGCTAGTAGCCCGTCGCAGCTAATGCGTGGGACGCGTCGTTGCAGCCTGCACTTCAGCGGATGTTGAAGATCTTCACGAACATGGGGGTGTCGAGCAACGTGTGCGGCGCGATGGCGTGGTAGGCCCACACGTGGGTCCAGGCGTTGGCGCTACGGATGGTGATGAACGTCTTGAACATTCCTGGCGCGGTGTAGAAGAGCAGCAGGTAGAGCACCGAGACCAGCGCGTCGGTGGGTGAGGCGAGGTTCGTCCAACCGTCGAAGAAGTGCAGCAGCGCATAGGTGAGGCCGCCGAGAATCACCGTGGCCGGCACCGAGTTGGTCAGCCGCAGGTAGCGCGGGGTCAGGATGCAGGAGATGAAGACCATCGTGGGCAGGACGGTGCCCGCGAAGCAGAGTGCGAACGTCAGCGGCGCGCCCAGCAGGACCTGCCCGAGGGGCAACCCCAACACCGAGGACGCCCCGGCCGCGATCAGCTGGGCGGTCGACTCGAGGGCGAGCACGACAACGATCAGAACGAGGTCCGCGCGCCGGTTGCTCGAGCGCAGGCTGAGCTGCTCGATCGAGTACCGGCGCCGGAACACGAGGAACGGGATCACGGCGAAGGCGAGCAGGTTGTAGGCCGCCCAGGACAGCGCCTCCGCCGGCACGGCCTGCTGGCCGGTGCGGATCACCATCCCGTCGAGGTGGAAGCTGAATGCGTGCCAGCCGAAGGCTCGGCCAAGGGCGTAACCACCCAGCACGGCCAGCACACCGTACCCGATCACCAGCAGCGTCTCCCGCTTCGTGACGCTCGCTCGCGGCGCGCGTTCGGCGAGGTCGGGCACCGCCCTGCGGCGGGTGAGGAAGTGCACGACCGCCATCAGCACGAACACCTCCACGAACATCGCGTCGGTGCCGAGGACCTTGTCCACGGCCGGTGGTCGGGCCAGCGACGAGGCGTGCAGGGGCAGGTGGTCGAAGATCATGAGGACCACGTTGGTCAGCACCCAGCCCGCGAAGGCGATCTGGACGCTGCGCCGGCCGAGCAGTCGCGGCAACGGGTGCCGGTCTGACGGGTTGCGGGCGCGCGGCCCCGGCGCCGGCTTCGGGTGCGTGATGGGCATGATGACCCCCGGTGCGTCTCAGGCGGCGGCGGGTCGGCCGGCCCGCACTGCTCGTCGGGGTGCCGGCCGCTCGTCGACAACGTGCACCATGTCGCTTCCTCCAGATCTGGCGGGTGCGACCAGGCTAAGGTGAAGGTGGTGTGGACAACGGTCCAAAGCGATAGGAAGTAGCCGGTCCAATATGGGGTCGAGCGAGTCCAGGAGCGGCTTTCCCGCCGACGTTCTGATCGCGCTCGACCGTTCCCGACCGCGCAGCCTGCGCGCGCAGCTCGAACGTGGCCTGCGCGACGCGATCAGCCGTGGAACGCTGGCCCCTGGCACGCCGCTGCCACCCTCCCGGGTGCTGGCCGGTGAGCTGGCCGTATCGCGCTCGGTCGTGGTCGAGGCCTACCAGCAGCTCGTGATCGAGGGTTACCTACAGGCCCGTCGCGGATCGGGCACCCGCGTCCGCAGCGAAGACACGGCCCGCCGCCGGCCACGCCCGACCGGACGCGGGGCGCCGTTCTGGCCGATGATGCTCGGCCCCGACGACACCACCCCGGCCAGCGGGCTGCCCGATCCGGCGCTGTTCCCCCGCCAGGAATGGCTACGCCACTACCGGGACGCGCTGCGTGAGGTCCCCGACCGGGACCTGCTCTACCCAGAACCGCGCGGCACCCGACCGTTGCGCGCGGCCCTGGCCACCTACCTGGGGCGGGTGCGGGGTGTGCGGGCCACCGAGGAGCAGGTGCTGGTCTGCGGTGGCTTCTCCCAGGCGCTCACGCTGCTGTGCCGAGCCCTTGCCCGACGCGGCGTACGCCGCGTCGCGGTCGAGGATCCGTGCTTCGCCCACCACCGCCTGCTGATCCGCGCGAGTGGCCTGCGGCCGGTACCGGTGCCCGTGGACGAGCAGGGCATGCAGGTCGCGCGCCTGCCCGCGCTGGACGTCGGCGCGGCCCTGCTCTCGCCCGCGCACTCCTACCCCAGCGGGGTCGTCCTGTCCGCCGACCGCCGCGTCGAGTTGCTCGACTGGGCCCGGGCGGCCGACTCCGTTGTCATCGAGGACGACTACGACGCCGAGTTGCGCTATGACCGGCTGCCGATCGGCGCGCTGCAAGGTCTCGACCCCGACCACGTCGCCTACGGAGGCAGCGTGAGCAAGGTCCTCAGCCCCGCGCTCCGCCTCGGCTGGCTGATCGCGCCGCCCCGACTGATCGACGAGAGCGTTCGCGCCAAGTTCCTCGACGACGTCGCCACCGAAGCCCTCGGGCAACTCGCCTTCGCCCGCTTCCTCGACAGCGGCGCCTTCGCCCGACACTTGCGCCGGGTGCGCCCGATCTACCGGTCCCGTCGCGACCGGCTGCTCGCCGCCCTCACCACGCACCTCCCCGAGATCCGATCCAGGGGCGAGGCGGCGGGGCTGCACCTCCTGCTGCGGCCGCCTGCGGAGCTCGACCCGGATGCCCTGCTCGGCGTCGCGACCAAGCACGGCATCAGACTCGAACGAGCGGCGCCCCACTGGGCGGACCACGATCGGGCGCCCTCGGCCCTGCTGATCGGATACGGCGCGCTCCGCGCCAACACGGTCGAGCGTGCGATCAGCAACCTCGCCGCCGAACTCCACGCGTGACCCGCCCGCCGGACGCCGCAAGCCCGGCCGTGGCGATCACGGTGCGCGGCCGCAGCGGCGGTCCCGCTCAGCCGTCCCCGGGTACCAGGTTCATGTAGAGCCAGTCGTGCCCGGGCGCGAACCCCCCGAGGTGGCGTCCGCAGGCCTCGATCACCCCCGGTGCGCTCGTGACGTGCTGCGTGCCCGCGTGCATGTCCCGGAAGTACTGCTGGAGCACCCCGGCACGCAGGGCGGTGGTGCCTCCCGCGCGGTAGACCGCGACGCTGATCTCCTCCGCCGCCCAGGTGGCGTTGTAGAGGGCGAGCCGCACCATCGTCTTCTGCCGCACGTCGAGCGGGTTCCCGGAGCCGATCGTCCCGCTCGCCGCGCGCCAGGCCTCGTGGACGAACGCGCGTGCCGCGTGCCAGCGCGCCTCGGCCTCACCGTAGGTCGTGTGGAAGTGCGGGTTGTCCGCCATCGTTCCGGGGCGGCCCGCCTTCGAACGGACCAGGGCGGCCAGCTCGTCGAGCATCCGGCGGGAGACGCCCAGCGCCCACCCGGAGTGCCCGATCAGCGCGAACTGGATGATCCCGAGCCGGTACAGGTCCCCGCCCCGCACCGGGGTCTCGGTGGGGCCGGGGTGGGTGAAGGCCGCCGGCACGTGGACGTCCTCGATCGTGTAGTCGATGCTGCCCGTGGCCTGCAGGCCCATGACGTCCCAGTTGTCGACCAGCTCGGCCTGCTCGACGGGGAGCACGAAGATCAGCGGTTCGCCGGTGTCCTCGACGACACCGAGCGTGTGGATCCACTGGGCGTGCTTGATCCCGGAGGCGAACGACCAGGACCCGGAGAGGCGGTAGCCGTCGCCGTCGCGCACGGCCCGGCCCGGCCGGGTGCCCTGCCCCGCGACGACCGGGAACCGCGGCCCGCCGAACATCGCGGCCACGGCCTCGTCACCGAGGTACGCCCCGCCGGTGCCGGTGGCGAGCGCGGCCGCCATGAGGACCCACGCCGCGGACGGGTCGGCCTCGGCGAGCGCTTGCACGACCTCCACCGACGACAGCGGGTCGAGCTCGGCGCCGCCCAGCGGCCGCGGCGTCCACATGCCGAACAGGCCCCCGTCGTGCAGGGCGTCGGCGACCGGTGCGGCGAGGTCGCCCGCCGCCTCGCCCGCGGCGGCGTGGTCGCGCAGGAGGGGCTGCAGGTCCCGGGCCGCCGCGACGAGGTCGCCCATCTCAGTCCTCCGTCTCGACGCTGACCGCGACGGTGCCGAACGCGCGGATCAGGTTGTTGAGGGCGCGCTCGGGCGGGCCGTCGAGCCGGAAGCGGGTGACGGAGCGGGCGAGCGCGGTGAGCAGGGACTCGGCCTCCATGCGGGCGAGGGCCTGACCGGCGCACCCGTGCTCGCCGACGCCGAACCCGAGCTGCTGCACCGCGTCGGGGCGGGTCACGTCGAACTCGTCGGGGCGCGCGAACTTGCGCTCGTCGCGGTTGGCCGACGCGTAGATCACCAGCACCCGCGACCCGGCCGGGACCGGTACGCCGCCGATCTCGGTGTCGGTCTCGGCCAGCCGCCCGAACGCCCGGATCGGCGACTCGTACCGCACGACCTCGTTGACGGCGTTCGTGACGAGGGCGGGGTCGGCCCGCAGGCGGTCCCACTGGTCGGGGTGCTGCGCGAAGAGCCAGATCGCGCTGCCGACGGCGCTGATCGTGGTGTCGAGCGACGGCGCGATGTAGTCGAGCATCAGCATCATGCACTGCTCGGTGGTGACCTCGCCGCGGTCGCGCGCCTCGAGGACCCCCGCTCCGAGGCTGCCGGGCAGGACGTTGCCGGTGCGGACGAGCTCGGCGCCGAATGCCGCCATCTCGCCGCACTTGGGCAGCGCCCGCTCGGTGCGCGCGTTCATCGGCCCGAAGGAGTCGAAGTTGGCGCCAGCCCACTCCAGCAGGTGCTCGCGCCCCTCCTGCGGCCAGCCGATGAAGTCCGGCACGACCGACATCGGCAGTGCCCGCGCCAGGTCGGACACCGCGTCGAAGGAGCCCCGCCGCACGAGGCCGGCCACGAGCTCGTCGGCCCGTTCGGTGACGAGATCGCGCATCGGGCGCAGCGCCCGCGGCAGCATCCGGTGCGCCACCACCTTGCGCAGGTGCGCGTGCAGCTCGCCGTCGCTGGCGAGCGTGCAACCGAGGATCGCCTGGTTGGCGGGCTCGTTGAGGGCGATCCCGTTCGCCGACCGGAAGGTGTCACTGTCCAGCAGGACGGCGCGGGCGTCGGCGTAGCGCGACACCGCGAACGCCCCGTGCTGCTCCAGCCAGACGGCGGGCCCGAGCTCGCGCAGGGCGCGGTAGTGCTCGTAGGGCTCGAGGAGCGCCTGGTCGGTGTAGATGTCCGCGCCGTAGGTCGGGGCGGAGACGCTCGCGGTCATGTCCGAGGTCCTTCCGGCAACGCTGCAGGGCTGAGAGTGGACAGGTGTCCGCTGCGCGGACGGGAGATCGACGCTGCCGGTGCGTCCCCGGTGGTGTCAAGACGACGTCCGGCAGCCGGAAACTCAGACGAACTCCGCACGCAGCTTCCGCGCCGCCTCGGCCATCGCCTGCATCTTCCCGAACGCCGAGTCGCGCGGCAGGTACTTCATGCCGCAGTCGGTGGCGATCACGATGCGCTCGGGTGGGACGTGGTCGAACGCGCGCCGGGTGCGCGCCGCCACCGTCTCCACGCTCTCCACGGCGTGGTCGGACAGGTCGACGACGCCGAGGATGATCGTCTTGTCGGCGAGGTCGGCGAGCACGCCGAGGTCGAGCCCGGACTGCGCGGTCTCGATCGAGATCTGGTCGGCGGTGCAACCCGCCAGCTCGGGGAGGAAGGAGTAGCCCTCCGGCCGCTCGTGGATGATCGCGGCGTAGCCGAAGCACAGGTGCACGGCGGTGGTGCCGGTGACGCCGTCGAGCGCCGCGTTCAGCGCCTCCAGGCCATAGGCGCGGGCGGCGTCCGGGCGGGCCTGCAGGTACGGCTCGTCGATCTGCACGATGTCGGCGCCCGCGGCGAACAGGTCCTTGATCTCCGCGTTGACGGCGGCGGCGTAGCCCATCGCGGCCGCCTCCGCGTCGGGGTAGTGGTCGTTCTGGGCCTGCTGCGACATGGTGAACGGGCCGGGCACGGTCATCTTGATCGTCTTGCGGGTGTGGGCCCGCAGGAACCGCAGGTCCTCCACCTCCACCGCCGCCGGCCGCGAGATCGGGCCGACGATCCGGGGCACCGGGTTGGGGTGGCCGCTGCGGTCGAGCGCGGTGCCCGGGTTGTCGACGTCGACGCCCTCGAGCGCGGTGGCGAAGTGGTTGCTGTAGCTCTCGCGGCGGATCTCCCCGTCGGTGAGGATGTCGAGCCCGGCCTCCTCCTGCAGGCGGATCGCCACGACCGTGGCGTCGTCCTGCGCCTCGGCGAGATGCTCGGGCGGGATGCGCCACAGCTCCTTGGCCCGCACGCGGGGTGGGAAACGGCCGGCGAGCTTCGCGCGGTCGATCAGCCAGTCGGGTTGGGCATAGCTTCCGACGAGGGACGTCGGTAGCAACGGCAACGACACGGATCCTCCTTGAGGAGATCGATACGATCGGCGGTGTGAGCGGACTTCCCACCGAGCTGCGGGACCTGATCGAGTCCGGCCCGCTGGCCCATCTGAGCACCATCAACCCCGACGGCAGTCCGCAGGTGAGCGTCATCTGGATCGGCCTGGACGGCGACGACATCGTGTCCGGCCACATGGCGCGGTACGCGAAGATGCGCAACATCGAGCGCGACCCGCGGGTCGTGCTGTCCTTCGTGGCGCCCCGGGACACCGGCGTGGTGCTGAACCCGTACGCGGTGCTGCGGGCCCGGGCCGCCGTCGAGCCCAGCGACGACGCGTGGGACCTGCTGGACCGCCTGACGAAGGTCTACATGTCCCCCGACGACGAGTTCCCGGCGCCGAAGGGCCCCGGCTACATCGTCCGCTACTCGGTGGAGCGGATCGGCGGCGTCGGTCCGTGGACGGAGTCCCACTAGCACACTAGGGCCTCAGGACGATCCGGCCGCCCGCGCGGCCGTCGGTCTGGCGCTGCCACGCCCCGGCCGCGTCGGCGAGCGGGACGACCTCGTGCGCGACGGTGAGCTCGCCCCGGGCGACGTGCTCGGCGACGGCCGTGACGGCGGCGGCGCGCTGCTCGCGGGTGAGCGCGTTGTTGGTGTAGCCGAGCAGGCGCAGCGAGCGGCTGCGCAGCGTGGACGTGTCGATCGGCGAGGTCTCCGCCGCCGACCCGCCCAGGTTCACCAGCCGCCCGCCCGGGCGCAGCGTCCGCATCGCCCCGGCGGCCGGGGCGCCGAAGAGGGGGTCGAGCACCAGGTCGGCCGGGCCGTCGCAGGCCGCGGTGAACCGGGAGGCCAGCTCGTCGTGGTCGTCGGTGTCGAGCACGACCACGGCGTCGGCCCCGGCCTGCTCGGCGCGCTCCCGCGCCGCGGCCGAGCGGGCGCCCGCCACCACCCGGCGCGCCCCGGCCGCCCTGGCCAGCTGCACGGCCGCCTGGCCCACCACACCGCCCGCGCCGAGCACGATCACCTGTTCCCCGGCGGCGAGCTCGCCGCACCAGGTCAGCGCCATGTGCGCGGCCACGGCGGACAGACCGGCCGCGGCCACGGCCACCGCGTCGGCGGCCGCCGGGAGCTCCACCAGGTCGTCGGCGGCCACGGCCGCGACCTCCGCCATGCTGCCGTCGCCCGGGGCCATGCCGGCGGTCGTCGGGAACCAGACGGTCCGCCCGTCGACCTCCCCGACGCCCTGCACGCCGGGGACGTACGGGGTGGCGGGCTTCCCGAAGTACGAGGTGCCGGTGGCGCACAGCAGGTCGAGCGGGGTGATCGGCGCGGCGAGCACGTCGACCAGCACCTGCCCCTCGACGCCCGCGGGCGGCTCCTGGTCGGCCACCACCGGCGGCCGGCCGAGCTCGACGATCCGGGCAACCCTCACGTGGAGATGTCCGGGTAGGGCAGGGAGAACCCCGACAGCCGCCGCGCGTACTCGAGCTGGAAGCCGAGCGGCTCGGCGTGGTCGCGCTCGAACATCGCGATGAACAGCGTCAGCGTGAGGAAGGGGTGCGCGCCCAGCTCGAAGAGCTTCGGGTAGTCGTGCCCCGCCAGCGCGGCGCGCTCCTCGTCGTCGAAGGCCAGCCAGGTGCTCTTCTCGGCGCCGACGCAGTTCAGGAGCCGGTTGGCCTCCTCGGCCTCCCACCACGCGACCGTGCCGACGGGGTCGGCGCGGTAGCGCTCGACGAGGTCCGCGTCCCGGTCGACGGTGAACAGGAACTTGTCCAGCAGGTACTTGCTCACCGAACACCCCCCGGGTACCAGGTGAAGTAGGCCTCCATGGTGTGGAAGAGGTCGTAGGTGTCGACGTAGTCGGCTTTCTTCCCCTCCCCCGCCACGCCCATCATCAGCATGAAGTCCATGAACCCGTGGGTGGCGTTCCCGGGGGCGTGCAGGCTGTCGAGGGTGACCTCGGCGAGGCAGCCCTCGATGTCGCCCGACGAGATCCACTCCACGGCCTTCTGGTCGAACTGCGGATCGGGGCCGTGCGGGCCGAACTGGCGCGGCCCGCCCAGCTCGAGCGACAGGTGCCCGGTGCCGATCACCGCCACCCGCTGGTCCGACGGCCACGACTCGACGAGCTGCCGGATCGCCCGCCCGAGCTGCACGAACCGCTTCGGCTGCGGCAGCGGCGGCGCGAAGATGTTCGTGTAGACCGGCACGATCGGCAGGTCGGCGTCCGGGCGCAGGGTGATGATCGGGCACGTGATCGAGTGGTCGATCCGCAGCTCGTTGGAGAACGCCAGGTCGAAGCCGGCGTCGAGACCCTCGCGCAGGATGTACGCGGAGAGGTCCTCCTGGCCGGCGAGCCGCATCCGGGGCAGCCCGAACTCGCGCTCCTCGTTGTACCAGTTGGCGTCGTACACCGGCGCCTTGCCGACGAGGAACTGCGGCATGTTGTCCAGCCACAGCTGGTGGAAGTGGTCGGAGCCGACCATCACCAGCACGTCCGGCCGGGCCCGCGTCAGCGTCTCCCGGAACGCCTCCACCTTGCGCACCCACTCGTCCGCGAACGGCGGGCGGTCCGCACCGGTGGAGGTGCTGGCGCGGTAGTAGAACGGATGGTGCGTAGACGCGATCACCGCGACCACTTCAGCCACGAGGACCTCCCGGCTCGTACGGATCGGGCTCGACGGAGGAGTTGTTCAGGTCCACCGACAGGAAGATGTCATTGCCCACGGGGTGGCGCAGCTCCTCGGCGAGCTGACCGATCAGGCCGGCCGCGCGCGCGAGCAGGGCGAACCCGCGCAGCAGCTCCAGGGGCAGGCCCAGGTCGGCGAGCGCGGCGCCGCACACCCCGGCGCCGTTGAGCGGCAGGGTCTTCCCGAGGACCTCGGGGTGGACCCGCCCGATCGCGGCGAACAGCTGCAGGTGCGGCCCGAACAGGTCCTCCTCCCGCGCGATCGCCATGAGGCGCGGGGTGCGCGGGTCGCCGTTCTTGTGCACGTGGTGGCCGAGGCCGGGCACGAACCGCTTCGCCTCCCGCTGCGCGCGCACGATGCCCAGGGCGAGGGCGTCCCAGCCCGCGTCGTCGGTGGGCAGCTCCGGCGGGAGCTGCGCGTGCAGGAACCGGCCGCAGTCCTCGGTGACGCCGAGGAAGCGCGAGCCGCCGCCGAGCAGCCCCGCCGCCAGCGCGCCCTGTACCGAGTCCGGCGCCGAGAGGTAGGTGAGCCGGGTGACGATCGCGGTCGGCGTGTAGCCGTGGTCGGCGAGCGCGGCGAGCACGGCCTCGAAGACCCGGGTCTCACCCGTCGTGGGGCGGCGCTGGGTGGCGAGCCAGAACGACAGCTCGCCGAACCCGACGTTGCCCATGACGTCCTCGGCCAGGTCCTGCCCGAGGAGCGTGATCTTCTCCAGGGTGGACGCCCCCAGGGCTGTGCGGTACTCAGGCATGCCGGTCATCCTGCGGTGTCGAGAGCCATCTGCGCAGCTCGGCGCCGTGCTCGTCGAGCCCCGGCGGGGGTAGGCGGTACCCGGCCGGGGTGGCGGAGAACCGGATCGGGTGCCGGGTGGTGGGCATGGCCCGTTCCCCCTCGCCCGCCTGGACGACCGGGTCGAGCCCGAACCGGTCGGCCATCGCGAACCCGCCGTCGATCGTCTGGATCGGGCCGCACGGCACCCCGACGGCCACCAGCTCCTCGAACCACTCCACCGCCCCGTGCCGCGCCAGCCGCTCGACCAGGACCGGGCGCAGCTCCTCCCGGTTGGCGGTGCGGTCGACGTTGCGGGCGAACCGCGGGTCGTCGGCCACCTCCGGGATCTCCAGCACCTCGCACAGCTTGCGGAACTGCCGGTCGTTGGCCGCCGCGATGATGATGTCGTCGTCGGCCGTGGGCAGCGGCTCGTACGGGAACACGCTCGGGTGCGCGTTGCCCATCCGGTAGGGCACCTCGCCGCCCGCCACGTACGCCGAGCTGTGGTTCACCAGCCCCGTCAGCGCCGAGGAGAGCAGGTTGACCTCGACGAGCTGGCCCTCGCCGGTGCGGTCGCGGTGGCGCAGCGCGGCGAGGATCCCGATCAACGCGTGGTTGCCGGCCATCACGTCGAACACCGAGATCCCGGCCCGGTACGGCGGGCCGTCCGGGTCGCCGGTGAGGCTCATCAGGCCCGACATCGCCTGCACCATCAGGTCGTAGCCCGGGACGTGGCTGCCCTTCCCGGCGCCGAACCCCGTGATCGAGCTGTAGATGACGCCCGGGTTGGCCGCCCGGACCGACTCGTAGTCCAGCCCGTACCGGGCGAGGCCGCCCGGCTTGAAGTTCTCGATCAGCACGTCGGCGCGTCGCGCCAGCTCGCGTGCCGCCTCGGCGTCGGACTCGGCGCGCAGGTCGAGCGCGATCGAGCGCTTCCCGCGGTTGATCCCGAGGTAGTAGGTCGAGACGCCGTCGTGCTCCGGGGGGATCCAGGTGCGCGTGTCGTCGCCCGTCGGGCCCTCCACCTTGATCACGTCGGCACCCATGTCGGCCAGCAGCATCGTGGCGTACGGGCCGGCCAGGATGCGGGAGAAGTCCGCGACCAGGATCCCGGCCAGCGGCCCCGCCGCGCGAGAGGCCATTCACCCACCTTCCGTCCGTTCAACGGACAGATGTCCGCGGCAACGGATCCTTCCCCCGGAGGGAGGTCGCGTCAAGCTCGCCCGAACCGCAGCATGGTGGCCATACTCCGGCCGAACCGGAGTATGGCCACCATGCTGCGACTCAGGACGCCGTGACCGTCACGTGCGGGACCGTGTCCAAGCGGGCGAAGTCGGCGCTGATCTCCCCCGCCGTCTGCAGCAGGAGCGGGAGGTGGTGCTCCAGCAGGCGCTCCACGGAGGTCTCGGCGGCGTGGCAGTTCACGTTGACCCCCGCGATCACCCGGCCCGAGCCGTCGCGCAGCGGCGCGGCGATCGAGCGGATGCCCAGCGCGAGCTGCTCGTCGGTGAGCGCCCAGCCGCGGGCCCGCACCTCGCGCAACACCGCGTCGCGCTCGGCGGGGTCGGGCTGCCAGCGCGGGACGAGCCCGGAGCGGGTGGGCTCGGCCAGCACCCGCTCCAGCTCGTCCGGCGCGAGCGCCGCGAGCTGGACCTTCCCCAGCGACGTCGGCAGCGCCGGGAACCGGGTGCCGATCTGCACGGCGAGGGTGACGATCTTCGGCACGGCCACGCGGGCGACGTAGACGATGTCCGAGCCGTCGAGCTGGGCGATGGAGCAGGACTCGTCGGTGCGCGCGACGAGCCGCTCCAGGTGCGGGCGGGCGACGTCCCACAGCCCTGTCGACCGCACGTAGGACACGCCCAGGTCGAGCACCCGGGGCGTGAGCGTGTAGCCCCGATCCGCCGTGCGGACGTAGCCGAGCTCCTCGAGCGTCAGCAGGATCCGGCGGGCGGTCGGGCGGGCGAGGTCGGTGGCGGTGGCCACCTCGGCGAGCGTCATCACCGGCCGGCCGGGCCGGAAGGCGGTGATGACGTCGAGCCCGCGGGCCAGCGCCTCGATGAAGTCCGGACCGGTCCCTGCGCGCGGCATCGCACGAGGGTAACCGCAGTGTCCGCGGAACGGACACCCACGCTCGCCGCCGGATCGATCGGAGGGCGGATTGACACCCGGCCCGAGCTGCACAAAGCTGCGCGTCCTAGGGCGACCGGCACGCGGACGTCCGTCCGTCGCAAAGGAGCGTCAGGTGACGAACCAGCGCACGCCCGTCGTCCTGCGGGGAGGCACGGTCCTCACCATCGACGCGGCCCACACGGTGCTCCCGGATCACGACGTGCTGGTGGTCGGCGAGACCATCGCGGCGGTCGGCCCCGCACTCGCGGTGCCCGACGGCACCGTCGAGATCGACGCCACCGGCGGCATCGTCCTGCCCGGCATGATCGACACCCACCGGCACATGTGGCAGACGGCCATGCGCGGCTACGGCGCCGACTGGACGCTGACGCAGTACTTCGTGTGGAACTACCTCGAGTGGGGCAAGGTCTTCCGCCCCGAGGACGTGCACGCGGGCAACCTGCTCGCCGCCCTCGAAGCGATCGACGCGGGCGTCACCACCACCGTGGACTGGTCGCACGGGCTGCAGACCCCCGAGCACGCCGACGCCGCGGTCGACGCCCTGGCGTCGGTACCCGGGCGGTTCGTCCTGGCCTACGGCAACATCCAGGACGCGCCGGCGAGCTGGACGGCGTCGCCCGGGTTCCGCGACTTCGTGACCCGCCGCTTCCCGGGCGGGCGCGGCGACGACGTGCTCGGGTTCCAGCTCGCGTTCGACGTCACCGGGGACCCGGCCTTCCCCGAGAAGCCGGCGTTCGAGGTGGCCCGCGAGCTGGGGGTGCCGGTCACCACGCACGCCGGGGTGTGGGGGGCCACCGGCGACGACGGCATCCGGCTCATGCACGAGCACGGCTTCATGACCCCCGAGACCGTCTACGTGCACAGCGCCTCGCTCTCGCCCGACTCCTACCACCGCATCGCCGCGAGCGGCGGCTCCGCCTCGGTGTCCACGGAGAGCGAGCAGAGCGCGGGCCAGGGCTACCCGCCCACCTGGGCGCTGCGCGCGTACGGCATCCCGGTGTCGCTGTCGATGGACACCTCGGTGTGGTGGAGCGCCGACCTCTTCTCGGCCATGCGGTCCACCCTGGGCGCCGACCGCTCCCGCGAGCACCTGGAGGCGCACGCGAAGGGCGACACCGTCACCCACTCCTCGCTGCGGGCGGCGCAGGTGGTGGAGTGGGCCACCCGCGGCGGGGCCCGGGCCCTGGGCCGGGAGGACCGGCTGGGCAGCGTCGAGGCCGGCAAGCTGGCCGACCTCGTGCTGATCAAGAACGAGCACTCGCCCGTGATGTTCCCGCTGCTGCACCCGCACGGCCACGTCGCGTTCCAGGCCCAGCGCGGTGACGTGCACACCGTGCTGGTGAACGGGCGGGTCGTGAAGACCGACCACCGGCTCGTCGGGGTCGACCTGACGGCGGCGCGGCAGGCGGTGGAGCGCACCGTCGAGTACCTGCGCGCGCAGCTCGGCGAGGAGGCCTGGGAGAAGGGGATGAACCCGGACGTCCCGGAGACCAAGATCCTCGACAACCCCTACACGTACACCGACTTCCGCAGCACCAGCACCCACGAGCGCCGGGAGGAGCTGCGATGACCCAGGAAGCGTCACGGGGAGCGACCCGGCGGGCGGCGGCACCGGCGGGCCGGGCGGCGGTCGCGCTGGGCTTCGCCGTCCTCTGCCTGTCCTACGGCCTGAACGCGATGGACCGGCAGGTGTTCTACCCGCTCGTGCCGGAGATCCGCGAGGAGTTCGGCTTCTCGCTCGACCAGGCCGGCCTGCTCGCCACCGGCTTCACGCTGGGACTCGCGATCACCGGGATACCGGCCGGGTACCTGCTCGACCGGATGTCCCGCAAGACGATCGTCGTCGCGAGCGTGCTCGTCTACTCGGCCGGCACGATCGCCATCCCGCTCGCCGCGGGCTTCGTGGACATGGCGATCTACCGGCTGGTCTCCGGCGTGGGTGAGGGCGTGCAGGCCACCGCCATCTACGCGATCATCGGCGCCTACTACTTCCACCGCCGGGCCTTCGCCGCCGGGTTCATCGGGGTCGCGTTCGGCCTGGGCGTGTTCCTCGGTCCCGTGACCGGGCAGGCCATGGCCGCCGCCTCGGACACCTGGCGCACCCCGTTCTACGTCTTCGGCGTGGCAGGCCTGGTCGTCGCGCTGATCCTGCTGGTCACGGTGCCGCGGACGATGAGCGAGGCGGTGGCCGGGCGCGGCGCCACCGCGGAGGAGACGAGCTACGACCACGTTCCCGCCAGCCCGTACAACCGCAACTCGATGGCGTTCGCGATCACCTCGGCGGTGTCCGGCCTGGTGTTCTACGGGTTCCTCGGCCTCGACCCGACGTTCCTGCGCGAGGAGCTCGCCTTCGCGCCCGGTGAAGCGGCGCTCGCCGCGTCGCTCGTCGGGTTCGGCGCGATGATGGCGCTGCCGGTGGGGTGGCTCGCCGACCGGATGGACCAGCGGATCCTCATGGCCGTGGGCTTCGTGGGCACGGCCGTGTCCACGCTGTTCGCCTACACGGTGGCCACCGGTGCCGCCGCGCACTACGTGCTCGCGTTCCTGATCGGCACCTTCGCCAGCGGGGTGCTGTTCACCAACTGCACCACGGTGCTGCAGCGCTCGGTGCGACCCGAGCACGTCGGCCGCGGCGCGGGGCTGTTCATCCTCACCTACTACGTCGCCGCCGCGGTGTCCGGGCTGATCTTCGCCCGGCTCGTCGCCGGTATCGGCTGGCAGGGCGCCGGGCTCGTCCAGCTCACGCTGCTGCCGCTGCTGGGGCTCGCCGCGCTCGTGCTCGTCGACCCCCGGCGCATGCTGCTCCCGCCCGCACTGCGCCGGGCCTGAGCGGCCGCCCGCGGCCGGGTGACACGATGGCGGAAACGGCCGGGAGGAGCGGGCATGGCGGAGCGGGTGGGGATTCTCGGGGCGGGCGCGGTCGGCGGGATGCTCGCGGTCCTGCTCGCCGAGGCCGGTCACGAGGTCACCGTGCTGGCCTCGGAGCGCACGAGCACCGCGATCAACGTCGACGGCCTGGCGCTGCGCAGCCAGCGCTTCGGCGAACGGCGGGCCCGGGTGCCCGCGCGCCCGTACCTCACCGCGCCGGTCGACGTCCTGTTCGTCGCGGTCAAGGCCCCGGACCTGCTCGCCGCGCTGAGCCGGGTGCCGTCCGCGCTGCTGGCCGACGCCGCCGTGGCGCCGCTGCTCAACGGCACCGACCACGTCGCGCTGCTGCGGGCGGCGCTGCCGCAGTCGGCGGTCGTGCCGATGACGGTCGCGGTCGAGGCCACGCGGGTCGCGCCGGGCGTGATCGAGCACGTCTCACCGTTCCTCGACTACGGGCTCGCCGAGGAACGTGAGCACGCCCGCGTCGACCCGGAGGACCTGCTCCGCGCGGCCGGCCTGGACGTCGACGCCTCCGCGCCCGACGAGGCCACGCTGCTGTGGCGCAAGCTCTCCTTCCTCGCCCCGCTGGCCCTGCTCACCACCCGCGCGAGGCAGCCGATCGGGCCGGCCGCAGGCGTCCACCCCGACCTGTTGGACGGGCTCGTCGCCGAGACCGCTGCCGCGGCGGCCACGGCCGGCGCCGAGATCGACCCGGACGCCGTCGGGAAGCGGATCGCCGGCCTGCCCGCCGGGATGCGCTCGTCGATGCTCAAGGACGCGATCGCCGGCGCCACCCTGGAGCTCGACGCCATCGCCGGGCCGATCCTGCGCGCCCTGCCCGACGGCGCCCCGGTCACCCGCGCGGTCGTCGCGGAGATCGTGGATGCCGGGTCCGCAACCCCATCCTGAGATGCCTGCCAGAAACTGATGCCGGCATGACCGCTCGGGGGACATGCTGGACGGGTGACCACAGACGCGCCTCTGCGGAGCCGTGGGCCCGTGCGGCTCGCTCTGGCCCGGTGGGGGGCGATCCTCGCGGTAGCCGCCCTCGGCCTGGCCGGCTGCGGGTCCTCCGAGACCGGGAGCGCCCACCCCCAGCCGCCCCCGGCGGGCGACCAGCCACGGTGCAGCATCGAGGGCGCGGTCGGCAGCGTGCCACCGGTCGTGCCGGGTGACGTCGTCTGCCTGTCCGGCACGCTGGACTCGCGGTTGACCATCGACACCGGCGGGACGCCCGACCGGCCCGTCACCTACGTCGGGGTCGACACGGCCACGGTGGCCGGCATCGACGTCCTCGCCAGCAACGTCGTCGTCCAGGGGTTCGACTCGGTCGACGCCCACTCCATGGGCGCGAAGCTCCAGGGCGACAACATCGTGTTCCAGGACAACACGATCCGCCATCCGGTCAACGCCGGTGACGACACCGACGGCATCCGGTTCTTCGGCGACCACATCACGATGCAGCGCAACGTGATCTCGGACGTGTCCGACGGATCCGACTGCTCGGACGACGGCTGCGGCGACGGCCCGCATCCGGACTGCTTCCAGAGCTACTACAGCGACGAGTACCCGACGAGCAGCGACATCGTCATCGACGGCAACCGCTGCGAGGACGTCGCCGCGCAGTGCCTGATCGCCGAGGGTCCGAACCTGCCCGACGAGGGCGTGCAGGGCCCCGGCGCGAGCACGAACTGGACGTTCGGCAACAACTACTGCGACGACGACGCCGTCCAGGCGGTGATGGTCAAAGACGTCCAGAACGTGGCGATCACCGGCAACGACTTCGAAGGCCACAACGACAAGGCGATCGCCCTCGCCGACGGGTCCACCGGCGCCCATGTCGACGGCAACACGCTGAACCCGCGCATCCCGAAGCTGATCACGTTCGACGACGACCAGGAGGCCGACGGCTACGTCGGCCCCCCGCCCGACGAGGACTGAGGCCCCTAACGTCCCGAACCGGAAGTCCACCACACAACTCGACGGCCCAGCTCCCCGCTGAGCACACCGGCGAACCGTCCGAGTACGCCCGGTACGAGGCCGGCCCGCCGGCGCACCCAGCGGAAACCTGGATCCGCCGATTTATGCACCGGACTTCCGGTTCGGGACGCTAGAGGTCTCCACCCTCGTCCAGCAGGCGCGTGACCTCCCGGCTGATCAACCCCAGCCGGGCCTCCTTGACCAGCGGGATGGCGCGGCGACGGCGGCGGACGTCGGCCAGGTCGATGTCCACCGTGAGCAGGTGCTCCTCCCCGTCAGGAGCTTCGGCGACCGTCTCGCCCCACGGGTCGACGACGTGCGAGCCACCCCAGAAGCGCAGGTCGCCCTCGGCGCCGACGCGGTTCACGAACACCACGAAGAGCTGGAACATCCGCGCGTAGAAGCGGGTGATGTCGCGCCAGTAGGTGCGCGAGTCGTAGTGCCCCGGGAACTGGCTCTGCGCGCTCGCCGCCGGCACGAGCAGGACGCGGGCACCGTCCTGCGTGGCGAGGAACGCGAGCTGCGGCTGCCAGGCGTCGTTGCAGAGCAGCACCGCCATCCGGGTTCCGCCCGCGCCGGGGAACGCGCGCAGGTTCGGCCCGGGCGTGAAGTGCTTGCGCTCCTCGAACGACTTGTAGGTCGGCAGGTAGAGCTTGCGGTGCAGGTGCACGAGCTCGCCTCGGGCGAAGTAGCCCGTGCTGTTGTAGGTGTGGATGCCGGGCCCGTCCTCGACGAACCCGGCGAGGACACCCGCCTCGCCCGCCCGCCGCGCGACGCGGGCGAGGCGCGGGTCGTCGGCCCGCATCGACACGTCGTCGGACAGGCCGCCGATCGAGTAGCCGGTGAGGTGCAGCTCGGGGAAGACGACCAGGTCCGCCCCGGCTGCAACGGCGCCTGCCACGGCCCGCTCCGCGCGGTCGGCGTTCGCGTCGACGTCCCCGAGCGCGGCGTCGACCTGCGCGAGTGTGATGCGCACCTGGCGGCCCGCCGCTATCCGATGAAGCCGTTGTCCTGCAGGAACTGCTCGGCCACATCCTCGGGCAGCTCGCCCCCGACGTCCACGCGCTCGTTGAGCCCGCGCATGAGGTCGGTGGTGAGCTTCGCCGCGATCGGGTTGAACACGTCGGCGAGCTGCGGGTGCTGGTCGAGCACCTCCTGCCGCACCGTCATCGCGGCGTTGTAGGGCACGAAGAACTGCTGGTCGTCCTCGAGGATCACGAGCTTGTTGGCCGCAACGGCGCCGTCGGTGGCCGTCACCTCGCCGAAGTTGCAGTTCTGCCCGCTCGCGATCTCCGCCGGGACCAGGGACAGCTCCAGCTCGGCGACCCCGTCGTCGGGCAGGTCGAAGCCGTAGGCCTTCTCGAGACCGGGCCAACCGTCGTCACGGGTGAGGAACTCGGCCGCGGCGCACATCCGGGCCTGCGCCGGGTCGCGGTTGACCAGCGCGGCGTACTCGCTCAAGGTGTGCACGCCCAGCTCGGCGTCGCGGCCCTGTGCGGTGGCGATGGCGTAGGTGTTGTCCACGGGGGCGGGCGCGAGCCAGGCGATCCCGTTCCCCTTGTCCTCGGCCGCCACCGCGTCGTAGAGCTCCTGGTCGCCCTTGGGCGCCGACTGCGGCTCGTGCTGCAGGTACGTGGTCCAGCCGGTGCCGGTGTAGTCCCAGTACATGTCCAGCTCGCCGGCCGTGAGCGCCGTGCGCACGTTGGTGCTGCCGGTGATCGTGTTCAGGTTGCCCACCGAGGCCCCGGTGGCCTCCAGGGCCTGCACGGCGATCTGGCCGAGCACGATCTGCTCGGTGAACTCCTTCGAGCCGACCCGGAACGTCGCGCCGGACAGGTCGATCGCGGACAGTGACCCCGCACCGCCGCCGCCACCGGTGTCGCCGGCATCCCCACCACCGCCGCCGCACGCCGTCACCGCCAGCGCCGCTGCCGCGAGCACCGCCATCATCCGGATGTGCATGGCCATCCCTTCCCTTACAGACCCTTGGGCCGGAGCACGTCCTCCGCGACGCGACCGACGTAGTCGATGAACAGGGCGAGCACCGCGGTGAGCACGCTGCCGACCACCGTCACGATCGGCCGGTTCTGCACCAGGCCGGTGATGATGATCGTGCCGAGCCCGCCCGCGTTGGTCAGCGCCGCCAGCGCCGCCGTGCCGACGTTGATCACGAGCGCGGTCCGCAGGCCGGTGAGGATGACCGGGACGGCGAGCGGCAACTCGATCCCCGCGAGGACGCCCCGGCGGCTCATCCCCATCCCGCGGCCCGACTCGATCACGGCCGGATCCACCTGCTGCAGCCCCACCACGGTGTTGCGCAGCACCGGCAGCGCCGAGTACGCCACCAGCGCGACGACCGCGGGCCAGAACCCGATGCCCCAGACGATCGCGAGCAGGACGAGCACCCCGATCGACGGCACGGCCTGGCCGATGTTGAACACGGCCACGGCCGGGGCCACCACCCCGCGGG
This sequence comes from Pseudonocardia wallangbongensis, assembly GCF_054486945.1. NCBI lineage: Bacteria > Bacillati > Actinomycetota > Actinomycetes > Pseudonocardiales > Pseudonocardiaceae > Pseudonocardia > Pseudonocardia wallangbongensis. The sequence goes on along the minus strand of NZ_JBRERS010000003.1, from coordinate 96,588 downwards.
CGAACGGGCGCGTCAGCAGGATCCCGACCGGCACCGCGACGACCAGGACGACCGCGGTGGAGACGACCGTGAGCACGACGTGCTCCACCACGGCGGGGACGATGAACTCGAGGGTGAGGCGGCGCGCCTCGATGCTGTCGAGGGTCCGGCTGCCCACGTACAGCGCGAGCGCGGCCAGCACCAGCACGAGCACGGCGGGCGTGACGAGGTACCCGGCGAGCGACCGCCGGTGCGGTCGCTCGACCTCCTCGGCGATCGCGACGGTCATGGCGCCGGGTCCGGCTGGGCCGCTGTGTCCGGGTCCGCTTCGAGCAGATCGCGGGCCGCGCGGCGCTCGCCGGTCCGCATCCCGCGGATGGCCTCGTTGATCGTGTCGATCTCGACGACGCCGGCGTAGGCGCCGGACTCGTCGGTGACGACCGCGGTGCTGTAGCGGGCGGTGAGCATCTCGTTGAGGGTGTCCGAGAGCGTGGCGAACGGCGTCACCATGGTCATCGGCAGGCCGACCTCGGAGAGCTTGCGCTCGCCCACGCGCGCCAGGTGGTCGGCGCCCACCCAGCTGCGCGGGCGCCGCGCCTCGTCGAGCACGAGCAGGCAGCCCCGGTCGCTCTCCAGCAGCATGCGGCGGGCCTGGGCCGGGTCGGCGTCCTCGGCCACGGTCGGCCACTCGCTCAGCTCGATGTCGCGCACCCGCGACAGCGACAGGCGCTTGAGCGAGGCGCCGCGGCCGATGAAGTCGGCGACGAAGTCGTCGGCCGGGTCCACGAGGATCCGCTCCGGGGTGTCGTACTGGGCGACGTGCGAGCCCTCGCGCAGGATCGCGATCCGGTCCCCCATCTTGATCGCCTCGTCGATGTCGTGGGTGACGAAGATGATCGTCTTCTTGAGCTCCGACTGGATCCGGAGGAACTCGTTCTGCAGCCGGTCGCGGGTGATGGGGTCGATGGCGCCGAACGGCTCGTCCATGAGCATGACGTCGGGGTCGGCGCTCATCGCGCGGGCCACGCCGATGCGCTGGCGCTGACCGCCGGACAGCTGCTTGGGGTACCGGTTGCGGTACGCCGCCGGGTCCATCCCGACGGTCTCGATCAGCTCGTCCACGCGCTTCGCGATCCGCGCCTTGTCCCACTTCAGCAGGCGCGGGACCGTCGCGATGTTCTCCGCGATCGTCTGGTGCGGGAAGAGCCCGATCTGCTGGATCACGTAACCGATACGCCGGCGCAGCCGGTCCGCGTCGACCTTGGTGACGTCCTCGTCGTCGAGGACGATCCGGCCGGACGTCGGCTCGATCAGCCGGTTGATCAGCTTCATCGTGGTGGTCTTGCCGCACCCCGACGGCCCCACGAAGATCACGATCTCACCCTCGGGGATGTCCAGCGAGAGGTCGTCGACCGCGGGCTCCTTCTGCCCGGGGAACCGCTTGGTGAGGTTCTCGAGGCGGATCTTGGTCGGGCTCATCGGATCCCCCTCGACGTCGTCAGCCGGTTCAGCAGTACGTAGAACAGGTCGAACAGCACCGCGAGGACGACGACCCCGAGGGTGCCGCCGAGCACGAGGTTGAGCGCGTTCGGGCTGGACAGGCGCGACACCCCCGCGAAGATGTCGTTGCCGAGGCCGGGGCCCTGGATGTAGGCGCCGATCGCGGTGATGCCGAGGGTGATCAGGGTGGACACCCGCATCCCGGTGAGGATCACCGGCCAGGCGAGCGGCAGCTCGATGCGCAGCAGGCGCTGGACGCGGCCCATGCCCATGCCCTGGGCGGACTCGACGACGGCGGGGTCCACCTCCCGCAGCCCCACGACCGTGTTGGCGACGATCGGCAGCAGCGAGTACATCACGAGCGCGACGACCACCGACGTCGTCCCGATGCCGAACACGTTGATGAAGAGGCCGAAGAGCGCCAGCGACGGGAGGGTCAGGAACACCGACGTCGTCGCGATCACGAACTGTCGTGACCGCGGGCGGTTGTAGGTGGCCATGCCCAACCCCACGCCGACGACGGTGGCGATCAGCACTGCCACGACCGTGACGGCCGCGTGCTCGATGCCCAGCTCGAGGAGGTTGTCCCAGCGGCTGCCGAGGTAGTCGAAGAAGTTCACGTCACGCCCCGGGACCCGGCTCGGCGCGAACCCTGCACGACCACCTCCTGATCGACTCGTCGGGCGACTCTGGCACGGCGGTGCCCGGGGCACAAGGCGACTGCCCGAGCGGCAACACAGTCGAGACCTCTCACATGAGCGTCGCCGACAATGCCGCTGCCCGTTCCTGAAGACTCGCAACCGCCGCCGCCATCACGTCCTTCGTGAACCGGCCCGCCGGGCCCTGCACGGCGAGGATCGCCACCAGGTCGCCACGCGGATCCAGCACCGGCACCGCGACGGCGTGCAGCTCGACCTCCCGTTCCGACCGCGCCTGCGCCCACCCCTGCTCCCGGACCCGAGCCACCTCCTCGGCGAGCCGGTCCGGGTCGGTGATCGTGTGCGGCGTGAACGCGGGCAGCGCGGCGGGGGTCGGGGCGCCCGTCCAGGCCTGGTAGACCTTCCCGGTCGACGTGGCGTGCATGACGCTCGGCCGCCCGACCTCGGCCACGCTGCGGACCGTCGACGGGCTCTGCACGAAGTCGACGGTGACGGCCGTGTCGCCCGCCGGCACCGAGAGCGTCGCGGTCTCGCCGGTGGACTCCATGAGGGCGAGCAGGTGCGGGCGGGCGATCTCGCGAAGTTCCACCCCGGCCAGCGCGGCGTTGCCGAGCTGGATCAGCCGCAGCCCGAGGCGGTAGCGCCCCGTGGCCGGCACCCGCTGCACGAGCTCGTCCCGGGCGAGGGTGGCGAGCAGCCGGGAGACCGTGCTCGCGTTGATCCCGGTGCGCCGGGCGAGCTCGTTGGTGCCCAGCTGCCCCGGCCCGTCGGAGAGGGCCATCAGGACGGAGACGGCCCGCTCCACCCCGGAGATCAGCCGTTCTGTTCGCTCGTTTCCGCTGGTCATGCTACGGTCCTCGAAGATTGGGAAACGGTGTTGCCCGTGCGGCAACACTCATCGTCCCCATGATGCTCCCGTAGATCGATACCGCCCACCAGCGGCCGGGCGGCGCAGCGGAGGTGGCACGTTGTCCCGACCGATCACCGAATCCCTCACCGACCGGCTCGCCGACGGGCCCGTCGTCTGCGCGGAGGGCTACCTCTTCGAGCTGGAACGCCGCGGCTACCTGCAGGCGGGCGCCTTCGTCCCCGAGGTGGTGCTCGAGCGCCCCGAGCGCGTCACCGCCCTGCACGAGGAGTTCGTGCACGCGGGATCGGACGTCGTCGAGGCGTTCACCTACTACGCCCACCGCGAGAAGCTGCGGCTCATCGGCAAGGAGGACCTCCTCGAACCGCTCAACCGGCAGGCGCTCGCGCTGGCGAGCCGGGTGGCCGCCGCCACCGGCACCCTCCTGGCCGGGGACGTCTGCAACACCAACGTCTTCGACCCCGCCGACCGATCGAGCGCCCACCGGGTACGAGGGATGTTCACCGAGCAGGTCGGCTGGGCGGCCGACGCGGGCGTCGACTTCGTCATCGGCGAGACGTTCGGCTTCCTCGACGAGGCGATGATCGCGCTGGAGGTCGTCCGCGAGGCCGGCCTGCCGGCCGTGATGACGCTGAACCTGCACGACGTGGCGGCCACCCGCGAAGGCGTCCCGCTGCCGGAGGCGATGCGGCGGCTCGCCGGCGCCGGTGCGGCGGTCGTCGGGCTCAACTGCGGGCGTGGCCCGGCCACGATGCTCCCCCTGCTGGCCGAGCTGGTCGCCGCCGTCGACGTCCCGGTGGCGGCGCTGCCGGTGCCCTACCGCACCGACGCGGAGCACCCCAACTTCCAGGGCCTGGTCGACACCGCGTACCCGCCGCCCTCCGGGCGGCCGTTCCCCACCGCCCTGGACCCCTTCACCTGCAACCGCTTCGAGATCGCCGACTTCACCCGCGCCGCCGCCGCGGTGGGCGTGCGCTACCTGGGCCTGTGCTGCGGCGCGGCCCCGCACCACGTGCGCGCCATGGCAGAGGCACTCGGCCGCACACCCCCGGCCAGCCGGTACGCCGAGGACATGTCCCGTCACGTCTACTTCGGCACCGACCCCGCGCTGGCCCCGCACAACCTCGAGTACGGCCGGACGATCTGACGACCGAGCGCTACCGGGACCGGGTGTCGTCGGCACGATCCCGCAGAGCCGCGAGGAACGCCCTCAGGTCCGCCGGGCCGGCCGATGCGATGGCGTGGACGCGCCGGAGGTCGAGCCGGCCGTACCCGTGCACGACGAGGTTGCGGAACCCGGCAGCACGCCCGAGGCGTTCCGCGAGGGCGTCGGGGATGACGTCGACCTCTGCCAGTTGCCGGAATGCGTCGCCGTACGTGGGCGGGCTACCGAGGCCGAGCCGCACGCACGTCGAGACCGCGAGGTCGATCACGACCTGCACCGCCTGCCAGAGATGTAGAACGACGGTGTCCGTCGCGGAGGTCAACGGGCGCAGATCGTCAGGATCCGCCGGAAGGTGCTCCGCCACCCGATCGAGGTGCCGCACCACGGCCGCCGCTCGCTCGGCCAGAAGCTCCCGATCGACCCGATCCGTCATCCGAGCGCCGCGAGCACGTCGTTCTGGGCCGCGCGGATGACCGGGCCGGCATCGCACCAGAAGTGCACCGCTTCGAGCTGGAACTCGCGAAACGTGCCCTCGCCACGCTCCACGAGCACCACGCCGTCACGCGCGGCGCGGTACCGGAGCAGCGCACTCGCACGGCGGAGGTCGACGAGGTCGACGGCGTCCGTGCCCAGGGCGCTCGTGAGTGCGGCCGACAACCCGACGAGATCGGTCGTGCCGTCGGTGAGCACCCCGAAGTCCCAGTCCGAAGCCGCGCCCTCGTCTCCGCGCGCGCGCGATCCGTGCAGCACCAGTACCTGCACCCCGGCCATCGCCGGATGCCCGTGCATCTGCGCGGCGATCTTCTGGTCCGGTGTCACGTCCGGAAGCGTAGCGGGAGCAAGTAGGGGCGCGCCGAACCGAAGCCTCATGATCAAGTCGATCCCACGCGTCTCGAGTAAGGATCGAACACCCAAGGGGTCGACATGACCATGCACACGCCCACGTTGCCGGGCATGATCGTTGCGAGACCAGGTTTTGCGTCCTCGTGGAGGGTGTTGCCGAATCGAACTCACCGGAGCCGTGGTGGGTGTGACGGGACCACCGGATAGTCCGCGCGCACCCAGCAGCAACGGGCTCGTCCAGAACCGGCGTGCCCTACAACCGGGGACGGCCGCCAACGCAACCCCATGTCAACGGCGCGCGAATCTTGACCCTCTGGCGGCATCTGAAAGTTGACCCCCTTGGTTGGTCATGTGTCGTCGGTGGTGGCCGCGGGGACGCGGCCGAGGTCGCGGTCTTTGAGTCGGTAGCTGTCGCCTTTGAGGGCGATGACCTCGGCGTGGTGGACGAGGCGGTCGATCATGGCGGCGGCGACCACGTCGTCGCCGAACACTTCGCCCCAGCGGCCGAACACCTTGTTGGAGGTGACGATGAGGCTGGCGCGTTCGTAGCGGGAGGACACGAGCTGGAAGAACAGGTTCGCGGCCTCGGGTTCGAAGGGGATGTAGCCGACCTCGTCGACCACGAGCAGCGGGATTCGGGCGAGTTTGGTGAGCTCGGCTTGCAGGTGGCCGGCGTGGTGGGCGTCGGCGAGGCGGGCGACCCACTCGGCGGCGGTGGCGAACCCGACCCGGTGCCCGGCCTGGCAGGCCCGCATGGCCAGGCCGATGGCCAGGTGGGTTTTGCCGGTGCCGGGTGGGCCGAGGAACACCACGTTGTCCCGGGCAGTGACGAAGTCGAGGGTGCCCAGGTGGGCGATGGTGTCGCGTTTGAGGCCGCGGGCGTGGTCGAAGTCGAACTCCTCCAGGCTCTTGCGGGCCGGGAACCGCGCGGCCCGGATCCGGCCCTCGCCGCCGTGGGACTCCCGCGCCGAGACCTCCCGTTGCAGGCAAGCGACCAGGAACTCCTCATGTGTCCAGCCCTCGGCGCGGGCCCGCTCGGCCAACCGGGTCACCGATTCGCGCAGGGTGGGCGCCTTCAACGCCCGGGTCAGGTAGGCGACCTCGGCGACCAGATCCCGCTGGCTGGCCTTCATTTGGGTGGGCATCAGGCCACCCCGCCCTCGCCGGCACCGGTGTCCATGCCTGTGTCGAGGTCGGTGAGGCCGAGTGCGGTGTCGTAATCGGACAGGCGCCGCTGCTCGACCTGCGGCTCCGGAGCGGGACGCACCATGCCGATCCGCTTGCGGCGCAGTACCTTCGCCGCCGAGACATGCTCCGGGTCGGAGATCGTTTGATGCCACGCCCAGATCCGCTCGTGGTCGGCGACCAGCTTGCCCTCGCAGACGGCTCGCACCCGGTCGAGGTCGGCGATGATCTCGATCCGGCGGCCGATCACGCCGGGATGGACCGAGTAGTCGTTGGAGCCCAACCGGACGTAGTGGTCACGGGCCAGCCGGGTCGAGGCCCGCCACCCGGTCGCCGGCGCCACCGGTGGCAACGCCAGCATCGCCTGACGGTCCGCGGTGATCCGATCGCTCGGGGCGCAGCCCAAAGCGCGGCGAGGCCGGGTGTTCACCACCGCCAACCAGTCGGCGAGTTGGGTGTTGAACTGCGCCGGTGAGCCGAAGGTGCGGCCGGGCAGGAACGAGCGCTCCAGGTAGTCGTGCGCGCGTTCGATCAGACCCTTGGCCTCCGGGTCGGCCGGCCGGCAGATCAGCACCTTCGCCCCGAGCGTTCCGCGGAACGCCTGACACTCGGTCGTGAGTTCGCTGCGCCCGCCGCGCCATCGCCCGATCGCGCCCTCACCGTCCCACACCAGCACCCGCGGCACCGACCCCAGCCGCTCGAGCAGCTGCCACCAGCCAGCGAACAGGTCCTGCGCCTTCCGCGAGGGGATCAGCACCGCCGACAGCCACCGGGCATAGCCGGTCACCATCGTCAGCACCGGCAGCTGGGTCGGCTTGCGGACCTGCCCGAACCCGACCGGCAGCGTGATCGGCGGGAACCACAGGTCGCACTGCGCGATCTCCCCGGCCACATAGCTGGTGCGCGAGGCCGGGTCCGGCGGCAGATACGCCGGCCGCAACTCGGCCACCCGGTCGCGCAACACCCGGATCGACCGGGTCCACCCGATCCGCTCCGCGATCACCGTCGCGGGCATCGTCGGATACGCCGCCAACAGCTCCCGGATCCGCGGCTCCACCGCGTCCACGATCGACCCCGCCGGGGCCCGCTCATACTTCGGTGGCCCATCTGAGGCCAGCGCCGCGCGCACCGTGTTGCGCGAACACCCCATCACCCGGGTGATCGCCTTGATCGGCAACCCCTCCGACCGGTGCAACCGGCGGATCTCGGCCCAGTCCTCCACGCTCAGCACCCTCCTGATCTTGAGAACGATCTGGTGGAGGGGGTCAACTTTCACCCGCCGTAAAGGGGTCAGTTTTCACGCGCCGCCGACACCCCAGGATCCGGTAGTGCACCCAACCCAGCCACCCACCCCAGGCGACGGAGTCGACGAACCGGAGCGCACGCACACGAAGCCGGCGACGCGAGGCGGGGCAGCAGCGGCCGGCCGGGCACGGCGCGCCCACCGCAGCCACGCTGAAATGCGACTCACAGCCCATGATCGGCCCGAGCAGCACACCAGCGCGGTGGTCGCGACCGTGACGTACTGCTCGCAGCGGCCGGCCGGGGCCGGCGACCGGGGTGCCGCGTTCCGCTGAACGCCCCGGAGTCCATCCCGCGGCGACCGTGATCGACGAGTGCGGTCACAGAGCCGCACGGGTGCGGCCTGAGAACCGCATGCGCTGATCAAGCCTGGGCAGCGCGCCCCCAATTCGGCAACACCCTCCGTGGGGGCGGTTTCCCGCATCTCGGATCGATCATCAGGCGCCGACCCGCCCGAAACCCGGTCCTGGTCAAGCTACTGCGCGACGCTCGCTACGGCCGGAGTCGTTCAGGACCCTGCGAGAGATCCACTATGCCCGCCACGGCGGCCGGCCGCTCGCAGGTGGTGGTGAGCTGCACCGAGGTCCGGGTGTCGGCGGCGTGCTGCACGGACTCCATGACGTCCAGGACGTGCAGGCCGAGCTCGTCGCCCGCCCGGTGCGGCCGGCCCTCCGCGATCGCGAGCGCCATGTCCGCCAGCCCGTACCCGCGGCCGGAGTCGACGTAGCCCGCGGTGGCCCCGATGTCCACCCAGCCGTCGTCGACGGCCGAGGCGGAGTACAGCTCGACGGGGCCCGCGAAGTGGTTCGGGTCGGGCACCGACAGCGAGCCCGCGGTGCCGTACACCTCGATGCGGGGCAGGCGCGCCGCCCAGGTGTCGAAGCTCATCACCAGCGTGGACAGCGCGCCGGACGTGTGCTCGAGGATCCCGGTGATCGTGGAGTCGACGGTGACGTCGAACGACGTGCCCGCCCGCGGGCCCGAGCCGATCGTCCGGGTGGCGGACGGGCGCGCCGACGCGCCGACCACCCGCACGACCGGGCCCAGGAGCTGCACCAGCGACGTCAGGTAGTAGGGCCCCATGTCCAGCAACGGGCCGCCGCCCGGCCGGTAGTAGAACTCAGGGCCCGGGTGCCAGCGCTCGTGGCCGGGAGTGGTCATGAAGGCGGTGGCGGAATGCGGCGTGCCGATCCGGCCGGCGTCGACGGCGGCGCGGGCGGTCTGCACGCCCGTTCCGAGCACCGTGTCCGGGGCGCAGCCCACCCGCAGGCCGGCCCCGGCGGCCGCCTTGACGACCTCGCGCCCCTCCGCGACCGACGCGGCCAGGGGCTTCTCGACGTAGACGTGCTTGCCGGCGGCGAGCGCCGCGAGGGTGACGTCGGCGTGCGTGGCCGGCAGCGTGAGGACGAGCACGGCGTCGACGTCGCCGTCCGCGAGCAGGCCGGGCAGGTCGAGCACCCGGGCGCCGTCGTGCGCAGCGGCGAGCGCCGCGGCCCGGTCGGCCTGCAGGTCGCAGACGGCCGTGACCTGCAGCTGGGGCAGCCGGGCCAGGCTCGCGGAGTACTGCCCCGAGATGTTCCCCGCACCGACGATCCCGACCCTCAGCGCGCCGCCCACAGCATCCCCCGCTGGATGATCGTGGTGACACATCGATCCTGGATCACGTTCATGTCGTGCCCCGGTGTGCAGACGAACACCCGGCCCCTGCCCCAGTCCCGCGTCCAGATCGCGGGCGAGGTGATCGGCCGGTGCCACGGTTCCCACTCGTTCTTGGCGAGCGTGGTGGTGGCCAGGACGGTGTTGTACTCGTCGGAGAGCACCCAGTACTGCTCGGTGACGAGGTCGAAGTCCCCGATCCCGTCCGTGACCGGGTGGTCCCCGGCGATCTCGACGCGGTACGGGATGAAGTAGTCCGCCTGCTCCCCCTTGCGCTCCTCGGGTGCCTTCGGCGGGTGGCAGGCGAACTGCCCGCCGATGAGCTGCAGGTAGTCGCTGGAGTTGCGGTAGGAGTCGGCGATCCCGCCGTGCCAGCCCGCGAGCCCGGTGCCGTTCGCGACGGCGCCCGTCAGGCCGGCGAGCTCGTCCTTCTCGATCGTGCTCATCGTCATGCACTGCACGACCAGGTCGACGTCCGCCATGTAGTCGGGCTCGGCGTATACCTTGGGCGAGTCCTCGACGCGCACCGTGAACCCGTTGGCCTCGAGGTGCGGGAGGAAGTAGTCGGTGGACTCGACCGGCTGGTGTCCTTCCCAGCCGCCGCGCACCACCAGAGCCTGCCGATCGGTCACGGAGATCCCTTCACTTCGAGAAGCCGGCGGTCATGCCGGCCAGGAGGTGCCGCCGGCCGACCACGTACAGCGCGAGGATCGGCAGCGTGGCGAGCACCACGGACGCGAGCACCGCGGGAATGTTGATGTTGTACTCGCCCTGGAACGCCCACAGCGCGAGCGTGAGCACCCGCATCTCCGGGCTCTGGGTCAGCACCAGCGGCAGCAGGAACGCGTTCCACACCTGCAGGCCCTGGTAGATCGACACCGTGATGAGCGCCGGCCGGGTCAACGGGAACGCGAGGCGCCACATCGTGCCCCACTCGCTGGAACCGTCCATCCGCATCGACTCGAACAGCTCGTTCGGCACGTCGCGGATGAAGTTGGCCAGGATCAGCACCGACAGCGGGATGGCGAACGCGATCGAGGGCAGGATCAGCGCGAGGTGGCTGTCGTAGAGGCTCAGCCGGATGATGATCAGGTAGACCGGGATGATCACGGCCTGCAGCGGGAACGCCAGCCCCATCAGGAAGACGGTGTTGGTGAACCGCAGGAACCGGCCGCGCCCACCGCGGACGATCGCGAACGCCGCCATGAACGAGACCAGCACGGCGGGCACCGTCGCACCGAGCGTCACGATCACCGAGTTCGAGAAGTAGGTGAGGAAGTCGGCCTCGAGCACCGTCCGGTAGTTCTCCAGCGTCGGCTCGGCCGGCAGCATCGGGTTGCTCGAGTAGTAGGCCGTCTGCGGCTTGAAGCTGGTGATGACGACCCAGTAGACCGGGACGATGATGATGATCAGCCACAGGAAGCTGATGACGCCCGCGAGGTAGTTGGGCCGTTGCGCGGTCGCCGGGCGCCGCCGCGGCGCCTGCGCGCGGCGGGCGGCCTGGGCCCGCTCCTCCGGGGGTGCGCCCGCGGCGGTGCTGGTCGGGGTCGCCACGTCAGGCTCCTTCCAGCTGGCTCTCGTTGGCGTCCTTGCCGCCGAGGCGTTGGATGCCCATCGCGAGCAGCACCGCGACCACGACGATGATCAGCGCGATCACGCTCGCCGGTCCCATCGCGTTGCCCCGGAACCCCCGCAGGTACATGTCGAGCGCCAGCACCCGGGTAGCGTCGCTCGGGCCGCCGACGGTGAGCACGAAGATCAGATCGAAGAAAGTCATGGACCCGGCGACCATCAACGTCGACGACGTGATCGCCGTGTACTTCAGCTGCGGCAGGGTGATCGAGAAGAACTGGCGGACCCGGCCCGCGCCGTCGATCCGGGCGGCCTCGTACAGCGATGCCGGCACCTGGCGCACTGCGCCCTGGTAGATCAGCGAGTGGAACGGGATGAACTGCCAGGACACGATGAACACGACGGTGGCCACCGCGAGCACGGGATCGCCCAGCCAGTTCTGCACCAGCAGCGGGATGCCCAGCGAGGCACCGAGGCCGAAGTTGGGGTCCAGCAGCGCCTTGTAGGTGATCGCGATCGCCGCCGAGCTCAGCAGCAGCGGGGTGAAGTACAGCACCGCGAGCACGGTGCGGTAGCGCGACTGACCCGCGATGAACACCCCGACGAGGATGCTCATCGGGGTCTGCACCAGCCAGGACAGCGCCATGATCAGGAATGTGACGCCGAGCGAGTGCAGCAGCGCGGGGTCCGTGAGCACCGCCACCCAGTTGTCGAACCCGGCCGGCGTGATCTCACCGATGCCGTTCCAGCTGGTGAAGCTCAGAACGAGCACACCGATCAGCGGGACGATCCCGAACGCCGTGAAGAACGCGAGCGCGGGCAGCACGAGCCACGCGAGCGACCCGTGCTGCCGCACGCCGACCGAGCCGCTGGTCACGACGTGGGAACCGCGTTCATGTTGGACGCGAACTGCTCCGGGGTGATCGACAGCGAGAACAGCTGCTCGATGTTGTTGAGCAGCTGTTCGGCGGGGCCGGGCAGCAGCGCCTGGTCCCAGGAGTGCACCCACGACTTCGCCTGCGTGGCCGAGTCGTAGACGAACTGCTGGAACGGGGCGTCGGGCCCGGAGAACTTGCTGTCGACGCCCTTGACGATCGGCACGGCGCCGCTGGCGACCCACCCGTCGACGTCGGCGTCGGTGAGCAGCCCGCTCTTGAGGTACTCCATCGCGATCGCCTTCTGCTCCTCGCTCGCCTGCGAGGACAGGGCCAGGAACGAAGCCGGGTTGCCGACGCCGGTGCTCGGGTCGCCCGCGCCGCCCTCGATCGCCGGGAACGGGATCCAGCCGAGCTTGCCGCTCGGCACGAAGTCGCCGCCCTCCTCCTTCATCGAGCCGTAGGTCCAGGCGCCGTGCAACATCATCGCGGCTCGGCCCTGGTGCAGCAGCGCCTGGTCGGCGTTGGCGTCGGCGGCGATCGACTGGAAGCCCTTGGCGAACCCGTTCGCCCGGACGAGGTCCTGCACCTTCGTCAGCCCGGCGATCGCGGCCGGGTGCGACCACGCGTTCGGCTCGCCCGCCGCGATGGCGTCGAAGACCTGCGGGCCGCCCTGGCGGTCGAACAGGAACTCCAGCCACATCATGTTGGTCCACCGCGACTGCCCGGCGAGCGAGAACGGTGCGACGCCGGCATCGTTGAACACCGGAACGAGCGCCATCAGCTCGCTCCACGTGGTGGGCGGCTGCGCGCCGACCTGCTCGAACAGCTGCTTGTTGTAGAACATGACGATCGGCGACACCTGCTCGCAGGGCACCGCGTAGATCTTCCCGTCGATCGTGGCGGCCGGGAACGCCGCGTCGAAGCGCTTCTCCTTCTGGTCCGGGTTCTGCGCGAAGAACTCGGTGAGGTCGTCGACCTGGCCGTTGTTCACGTAGTCGCGCAGCCCGCCGCCGCCCCAGGTCCAGATGATCGATGGCGCCTGGTTCGCGCCGACCGCAGTGCGGATGCGGGTCTTGTACGCGTCGTTCTCGAAGAACGTCGCCGCGAGCCGGCCCTCGGGGTGGGCGGCGTTGAACGCGTCGACCGTCGCCTTGCGGAGGCCTTCCTGGGGCTGGCCCGTGAGGTACCAGATGCTGGCCTCACCGCTGGCAGCCTGGCCGGGGCCGGTGGTGCCGCACGACGCCAGCGCGCTCATGCCGATAGGTGCGGCCATCGCCATTGCCAGGAACGACCGTCGGGAGAACCCGTTCTGATCCACGTCGATCTCCGTTGCGCCGGGCCGCATCGATGCGGCCGCTAGATCCGGACGGTGGAACTGCCGGTCGGCAGCTCCGAAATCTTTCGAAAACACCAAGTGCTCACGCACCATAGTGAGAGCGCCTTCCGGGCGTCAAGCGCCGTTATGCGGGTGATATCGGCCGAAAAGTTTCGATAAAATCTTCCGCAACGAGGCCTCGACGGGCTACCGTGCGCCTACCCACGACAGGCCGAAGGAGGCCCTCCTGACCGCATCGCAGCGGTCTGCCGGTGGCCGGCAGGCCGGACGCACCACGCTCGCGACGATCGCCGCGGCGGCGGGCGTCTCGGTCGCCACGGTCTCCAAGGTCCTGAACGGCCGGGAGGACGTCGCGCCCGACACCCGCGCGCTGGTCGAGGAGCTGCTGCGCCGGCACGCCTACGTGTCGCCCACCGCCCGCCGCTCGGCCGGCACCGGCCCGACCGTCGAGCTGATCGTCCACGGCGAGTTCGGCGCCTACTCGACGCAGGTGATCGAGGGAGTGGTGCACGCGGGCGAGGAGGCGGGCGCCTCGGTCGTGATCGGCCAGCTGGGCGACGACCGCCTTCCCGCCGGCACGGCCCAGGACTGGGCCCGCCGCCTCGCCGGCAGCGGGCGCGCCGGGGTCATCGTCGTGACCGGCGCCCTCACCAGCGCCCACATCGACGCGCTCGCGCTCACCGGGCTGCCCCTCGTCGTCCTCGACCCCATGAGCCTCCCCCGGGTCGAGGTCACCAGCGTCGGGTCCACGAACTTCGCCGGCGGCCTGTCCGCCACCCAGCACCTGCTCACGCTCGGGCACCGGCGCATCGGCTACGTCGGCGGGCCGCCCGGGTCCGGCTGCAACCAGGCCCGCCTGCACGGCTACCGGGCCGCGCTCGAGAACGCCGGGATCCCGGCCGACCCGGAACTCGTGCAGAACGAGCACTTCCGCTACGACGTCGGGCTGCGTGCCGGCGCGCGGCTGCTCGACCTGCCCGAACGGCCCACCGCCGTCGTCGGCGGGTGCGACACCATCGCCCTCGGGGTGCTCGAAGCGGCCCGGGTGCGGGGCCTGCGCGTGCCCCGCGACCTCTCCGTCACCGGCTTCGACGACACCGAGCTCGCCCGCATGGCCTCCCCCCCGCTCACCGTCGTCCGCCAGCCGCTGCGCGAGATGGGGCGCGTCGCGGTCAAGACCGTGCTGCAGATGGCGGCGGGCGAAGCGCTGGACTCCCACCACGTCGAGCTGGCCACGGAGCTGGTCGTCCGGAGCACGACGGCGCCGCCGGTCCGCTGAGCCCGGGGCACACTGAACCCGACGCCGACGCCCACCGTGTTGTCGTTCGTGACCGGCACCCCGCCCCGGCCCGTCGCCGGGCCCGCGCTCACCGCTGTGGCCGCGGCGATCGTGTTCTGCGCCCTGCTCCTGCCGAACGACATCGACCTGATCACACCGGGTGCCTTCCTGGGCATACCGGCCGAGGCGCTCCTCGCCGCCACCCTCGTGCTCGCCCTCCCCGGCCGGATCCGGCCGGCCGTGACCGGGCTGATCGGGTCGGGCCTCGGCGCGGTGACCGTCCTCAAGATCCTCGACATGGGCTTCTTCGCCGCGCTGAACCGCCCGTTCGACCTGCTGTCGGACTGGCGCAACCTGGAGAACGCCGCCATCTTCGTGCGGGAGGCGATCGGCCAGGGCGGGGCGATCGCCGCCGGCATCGCGACCGTCGTGCTCGCCGTCGCCGTCGTCACGCTCACGACGTGGGCGGTCGGGCGCCTCGTCCGCTGCGTCGTGGTGCCGCACCGCCGGGCCGCGATCGGCACCATCGCGGTGGTCACGGCGGCGTGGACCGCGTGCCTCACGACCGACGCGCGGCTGGTGCCCGACTTCGAGCTCGCGTCGGACAGCACCGCCACCCTCGCCCTGTACCGGGCACTGGACGTCCGCCGGGACGTGCTGGACCTGCGGCAGTTCGAGACGGAGGTCCCGGTCGACCCGTTCCGGAGCACGCCGGACGACCAGCTGCTCGCCGGGCTGCAGGGCAAGGACGTGGTGTTCGCGTTCGTCGAGAGCTACGGGCGCGTCGCGCTCGACGACCCCCAGCTCGGCCCGCCGACGCGAGCCATGCTCGACGACGGCACCAAGCAACTGGAGGACGCCGGGTTCGCGGCGCGCAGCGCGTACCTCACCTCGTCGACAACCGGGGCCGGCAGCTGGCTCGCGCACGCCACCTTCCTGTCCGGGCTCTGGGTCGACAGCCAGCACCGCCACGACGCGCTGGAGCACACCGACCGGCAGACGCTCATCACCGACTTCGGCCGCGCAGGCTGGCGCACGGTCGGCGTGATGCCCGGGGTCTTCCTCGACTGGCCCGAGGGCGCCTGGTACCACTACGACCGGATCTACGATTTCTCCCAGCTCGGCTACAAGGGCCCGCGGATGAGCTTCGCGACCATGCCCGACCAGTACACGTTGAAGGCCTTCGAGGACCTGGAGCGCTCCCGGAAGGACCGCGGGCCGCTGATGGCGGAGATCCCGCTCGTCACCAGCCACGCCCCGTGGACCCCGCTCCCGCCGTTCCTGGAGGACTGGGGTCAGGTCGGCGACGGCTCGGTGTACGACTACCTCGACGGCCAGACCGAGCAGCCCGAGGCCATCCTCGGCCGCGACCCCGCCCAGGTGCGCGAGGACTACGGCCGCAGCATCCAGTACTCGCTCACCAGCCTCATCTCCTACATCCGGAACTACGGCGACGACAACCTCGTGGTCGTGCTGCTCGGCGACCACCAGCCGTCCCCGATCGTCACGGGCGCCACCGAGAACCGCGACGTCCCGATCACGATCGTCGCCAAGGACCCGAAGGTGCTCGACCAGGTCGACGGCTGGCGGTGGCAGGACGGGCTGCGGCCCGGCCCGCATTCGCCCGTGTGGCGGATGGACACGTTCCGACAGGAGTTCCTGACGGCGTTCGGCGGCGACGCCTCCCACCGCCGCTAGTGTCCTGACCGGAAGTCCGGTGCATAAATCGGCGGATCCAGGTTTCCGCTGGGTGCGCCGGCGAGCCGGCCTCGTACCGGGCGTACTCGGGCGGTTCGCCGGTGCGGCCAGCGGGAAGCTGGGCCGTCGAGTTATGTGGTGGACTTTCGGTTCGGGACACTAGCAGGGGCATGACAACTCCGGCCGTAGCGAGCGGCGTCCAGGTGGTGCCCTCGCAAGCGGCAGGTACCTCCCAACTCCATCAGCGTCGCGAAGGCGCATCCGGCCGGCGTGCTGCGGCGGTAGGTCGCGATCGTGTTCCTGGTCGGCGGCGGCAGTGGCTGGTTCGGCCGCCGTGTCGGTGTCCGGTCGTCGGCCCGGCTGCACGGCAGGTAGGGCTCCCGGTCGATCAACGCGTACCAGCTCATGCCCGTCGATGCGCGGTCGTGATCCGGAGTTTCGGGTGTCCATGGCTGTCTCCACGACCATGGACGCCCGATACCTCGGATCTTGGCGGGGAAGATCGCGGGTATCGGTTGTCCACAGCTGTCGCCGCAGCCATGGCCAACCGATACCGCGGATCATGAACGCGACCGGCGCCCGGCGGTCGGGGCGGTCTCGTCACGGGGATCGGCTGCCGGTGGGCGCGCCGTTCCCCGGCTCGTAGCCCGATCGCCGCGCCCCGTCGACCCGGTCCCGGGTGCGGCCGCTCTCGTTGCCCGCCCCGACCTCGCCCCGGCGGGGTGACCAGGCGAACCGGAGGGATCGCACCCCGGACCGGGTCGAGACGGGGCGGAGCGATCGCGCTACGAGCCGGGTACGGCCCGCCCACCGATGACAGATCCCCCGGTCAGCTCGACCCGATGACCGTCCTGCGTTCCGCCGAACGCACCCACCCCCGCAGCAGGCCCGACACCCGGAACGCGACCCGGACGGCGTCCATCAGCGGGACGCGAGGGCCGTAGGTGGGTGTCCGGCGCCAGCTGCCGGCGGCAGCCGGCGAACCCCGGGCCACCAGCGACGCTGCGTCGGGCACCATCACGAACACCGGCTGCAGTACTGGCGCGGCTCGCTGTTCCGGCCGAGATTCCACATGGTCGACCACAGCCAGGCACGGTGCCGCGCATTCCTGATCACTTCCAACTACTCAGAGGCGGCCGTATCACCAACGACAAGACACGCGCCAACCGTACTCCGTTAGTTAGCTCAGCTGTGAGATGCCGCGCCGGCCGGCCACCTTGGTGGTAACTCTCAGGCCCAATGGGGTATTTTGATAGGGTCACCGTCGATATCGTTCGCCGACCTGCGCATCGGGCGACCGGACTCGACGACCGAGCGAACTGAACTCAGGCTCAATTACCGGCTATGTCCAGCGCTCCGCGAAGTTGGCGCAGTTCGGCAAGGTGGTCTGCGGCGTGCTGGTCGCCCGCGTTCGCTCGCGCGGCGAGTTCATCGACGTTGCCGCGGTCGGCGAGCAGGCTCACAAGGTGCACTGCGGCATGCCTGTCGCCCTCGTCAGCGCAGGCGGCGAGCTCGTCCATGTCGCCACGGTCGGCCAGTAACGACGCACGCAGCTCTGCAGCCTGCCGGTCGCCGGAATCGGCGCGCCGTGAGAGTTCTTCGAGATCGCCGCGTCTATCCAGGAGCGAGGCTAGCTCGAAGGCAGCGTGTTGATCGCCCTCGTCGGCGCGACGGGAAAGCCCGCTGACGTCGCCACCGTAAGCGAGAAGTACGGCCAACTGCTCTGCCGCTCGCTGATCACCGAGATCAGCCAACCGGTAGAGATCATTCATAGCGTCGGCGTCGTCGAGCAGTAGAGCTAATCGCTTCGCAGCCCGCTCATCGCCAGTCTCGGCGAGACGCGACAGCGACGGGATATCGCCGCGATCGGCGAGGACTCGTGTCAAGAGAGAAGGACGGTCGAAAATATGATCGCGGCCTGCAATTTTCTCTGGGTTCACCTCGCCGTCATGCAGCCGGTTCAGCCACCGGGTGGCGTAATGATCACCGGAGGCCTTGCGATGTTTGAGCTCGTCAATGTCGCCCACTTCCACGTACAACTCAACCTGTGTCAACGGATCGCAACGCGAAATCAGCAAGCTGCTCAGGCTCTCGCGTCCTGCACGGTGCGCCGCGCGCACAATCGAACGGACTGTGGGTTTAGTGACATGCATCGGCAAGATGGACCAAAGCTCTTGGTTGACATCCGACAAATCGGAGCCGCTGGTATTGCCGAGCAGGTAGTCGAAAGGCAGGTCGCCCCATGCCCGGTGATGTTCGAGCATCCCGCTAGCCCCAGCCACCGGTCGACGGGCGCGAGCCAGCCCTGCCGAGAAGCTCTTCATGTCCGGGTGGCCAAGATGCTCAGGGAGATACAGCCGGTGCGCCTCAGCGAGCAGAGACTCGGGGATCGGCTGGGTGTATCCAGTGCGATAGCAATCGATCGCAGCCTCGACAATCGCAGCGGCCGCGCCGTCAATGGGGTCGCTGCTCGTGCGAGCCCTGTCGAGCTCCCGCAGCAGTTGCGGGCCAGCGGCCAGCCATTCGGCGATCCCGTACCGGCTGCCGATCTTGCTCAGGGCCTCGGCGATCCACGGGTCTTGCAGATCGTGGGCTCTGTTGAGTTCCCGCTCGAACTTCTCCTGCGGGAGCCGTCGATGCAGCGTGATCCGGTGCGCTTGGCCGTCGAGCACTCTCCACCCCGGCGTACCACGCAGCATGTTCTCAGCGTCCGTGCGCAACGTGGCCAACAGCACGATCGGCCCTGTCGGACTGGCCAATAGCCGACGCACCTGCTCGATCCCCACCGGGGTCTGCAGGAAGTCTTGAACCTCGTCCAGCCAGACAACTACATGTCGAAGATCAAGACCGTCATCAAGGTACCGCCGAAGATCGTCGGCGCTGTAGGGATTGAGCAACCGCCATCCGCCCAGCTCAGCGCGCATCGCCTCAACCGCAGCGCGTGTCTTGCCCGCCGCCGACTCACCGGTGATCAACACCAGACCGGACGGAGGCCCGGATCCGTCAGCCATCGCCGCGAGCACCGGCCGCAGCCCTGTCCGCGGTTCAAGATCCTTCTCGCGCAGCACATAAGCAGGCAGCTCGCCGGCGTTGACGCGCTCGGACAGGTCCTCGCCGGATGACAACCGGGTAATCGGGCGGTGCACGCCCAGCCGCGTCCATTCATGGAACTCACCTACGACCGGCAGGACTGGCCCCCTGGCGTGCGACGCGGTCGTCTCGGCCCGCGCAGCGTTCAACAGTTGCCGGAGCCGGGGCCAATCGCGCCACCCACAGGCCTCGCCGACCGCCTTCAGCTCGTGCGCGTCAGGGAGCTCGCCACGAGCGAACTCGGACAACCGCCGCTTGTCCAAGGGTGGCCGGATCGCTGCCCCCAACTCGGCAAGTGAGCCGAACCTGCTCTCCGTCATCAGCTGCCGGAGCACTTCGACCAGAGTCCTCCGGGCAGGACCGCGAATATCCGGCATCCCCCGGAACTCGATCTTGCGTCGCTTCATGCTCGCCCTTGTCCGCCACTGTCCAGAACCTGCCACGGACATCCCATGTCAGCAGCGCGCCGTCCGGCCCACTCTGGTGGACGACCCCCAGTCGGTGGTGACGTGAGTTGCGACCGGGCCCGACCCACGGGCGCCGAATCCACCCGCGGAGCGAATC
Source organism: Pseudonocardia wallangbongensis (assembly GCF_054486945.1). NCBI lineage: Bacteria > Bacillati > Actinomycetota > Actinomycetes > Pseudonocardiales > Pseudonocardiaceae > Pseudonocardia > Pseudonocardia wallangbongensis. Next base: position 77,014 of record NZ_JBRERS010000003.1, on the reverse strand, counting down.
ATGCACCCGATCATGCTCACCGACCATACCGGCTTGCTCGGCGTCACCGCAGGTATGCTTGCTGAGCTGCCGCACGCCGCGATAGTCGGGTACATGGCCGCCCGGATCCTGATTCCGGCCCTGCTCATTGTCTTGGCCATGCAGGGCGCTACTCCCATACAGCGGATCGACCTGGTCCGCGACTGCATCGTGAGAAGGCCACCGCGACGGCGACGGCATCGCCGCCGACTCTCATCGCCAACAGCCCGCCGCAGTCAAAGCACGGCCAATTCATCCTGACGACGAGCTCGTCGTCAGCGCTGCCCTTCCCGGGACGCAGACCCGCTCCGATATCTGACATCGGCGTCCGACGTCCGAGTGCCCCGTATGGGCTTCCGGTGGCGCCGCGCCCACCCACCAGGTGGTCAGCGCCGTTCCGGCGGCGGTCGCTCGGCGGCCGCCCTCCCGTACCGGGAGGCCAACGGGTCGGCGCTCAGGCCGTGCGCGAGGACGCTCAGGAGGACGGTCAGGCCGATGACGGCGACGGCCTCGTCGGCAGCGGCGCCGAGCTCTTCGAGGGTCAGCAGCGCGAACACCAGCGACGCCAGCCCGCGGGGGCCGAACCAGCCCACGAACAGCACCGTCCTCCGGTCGAGCCCGGCGCCCACCAGCGCGAGCGCGACGGGCACCATCCGCAGCAGCGTCAGGCTGAGGGCGGCGTAGAGGAGCATGACGAGGTCGACCCGGTCGGCGATGATCGAGACGGACAGCGCCCCGAACGCCAGCCAGACCAGCAGGGACACCAGGCCGCCCGCCTGTTCCAGGAACACCAGCTCGGCCGGACCCCGGGGGCCTGCCATCGCGCCGAAGGCGAGACCTCCGCAGAACGCCGCGACGAACCCGTTCCCGTGCACGGTGAGGGCGGCGGCGTAGGCGACGAGTGCGAGGGCGAGCACGGCGATACCGACGAAGTCCTCGGCCGCCCACCCGCGGCTTCGCACCCAGCGCAGCAACCAGCCACCGCCCAGGCCGAGCCCGGTGCCGACGACCAGGCCCAGACCCAGCTCGACCAGCGCTTCCCGGACACCCGGGGCGCCGGCCACACCCTCCGCGGAGGCTGCGCCGGCGAGCGCGAACATGACGACGGGGGTGGCGATGCCGTCGTTCAAGCCGCTCTCGACGGTGATGAGCCTGCGGACCCGCGCGGGGACGGCCGGGTTGGTGACGACCGGCAGCCCCAGGGCGGCGTCGGTCGGCGCGAGGGCCGCCGCCACCAGCAGGGCCAGCCACACCCCGAGGTGCGGGAAGAACCAGTACGCCAGCGCCCACCCGGCGACGACGGTGAGCGGCAGCCCGACGGCCAGCAGTCGCACTATCCGGCCCAGGTCGCGGCGCATCTCCCCGAACGGGACACCGGCAGCGTCGGAGAAGAGCACCCACACCAAGGTGATCTCGACCAGCGGCTTGAGCGTCTCCGCGGCCGCGGGCACCGCGATGAGACCGGTGCCGGCGAGCGCGCCCCCGAGGGCGACGAACACGATCGCGCCCGTCAGGTCGGCACGCTCGAGCCGCCCCGAGAAGATCCCCCACAGGAACAGCGATCCGCTGATCAGCAGGACCGCCGTCGTGTCCACGCAGCCCAGCCAACGCCGCGGTCGCAGCCACGCCGACACCCGAGAAGGGTGAACGGGCGGGCCGGCGCGCGGTCAGCCGATGCTCGCCCGCCCGGCGAGCAGCGCCTTCGCCACCACGGTGCGCAGCACGTCGTTGGTGCCCTCGCCGATCGAGAGCAGCGGGGCGTCCCGGTAGAGGCGCTCGATCTCGAACTCGGTGGAGTAGCCGTACCCGCCGTGGATGCGCATCGCGTCGGTCGCGCACGCCAGGGCGGCCTCGGACGCGGCGATCTTCGCCAGGCCGGACTCGGTGTCCATGCGGACGCCGTCGTCCATGCGGGACGCCGCCCAGTACGTCATGAGCCGGGCGCCCTGCAGGCGGACCGCGATCTCGGCGAGCCGCAGCTGGATCGCCTGGAAGTCGCCGATCGGCCCGCCGAAGGCGGTGCGGGTGCGGGCGTACCCGAGGGCCTCCTCGTAGGCGCGCTGGGCGATGCCCACACCGCGGGCGGCGATGTTGATCCGGCCGGTCTCGAGCGCCGACAGCGCCTGCTGCAGCCCGCGCCCCTCGGTGCCGCCGAGGAGGTTGGCCGCGGGCACGCGGGCGTCGGTGAGCACGACCTCGCAGGACTCGGGGCCCTTGTAGCCGAGCTTGCCGATGTCGGCGGTGACCTCGAAGCCGGGGGTGCCCGCGTCGACGAGCAGCATGCTCATCCCCCGGTGCGCGGGCTGCGCCGTCGGATCGGTCTTGACCAGCACCGGCAGCGGGTCGGCGTGCCGCGCGTTGGTGATCCACATCTTGGTGCCGTTGACGACGTAGGTGTCGCCGTCGCGGCGCGCCGTCGTCGTGATGCCTTGCAGGTCGGTGCCCGCGCCCGGCTCGGTCAGCGCGATGCCGGTGCGCCGCGCGCCCGTGGCGAGCTCGGGCAGGAACCGCGCGCGCTGCTCCTCGGTGCCGTGCCTGGCGAGCATCCAGCAGGCCACCGAGTGGCTGCCCAGCACGCCCGCGATGCCCATCCAGCCCCGCGAGATCTCCTCGAAGGTGAGCGCGAAGGACACGGTGTCCGCGCCCAGCCCGCCGTACTCCTCGGGGATCACCAGGCCGAACAGGCCCAGCTCGCGCATCCCCGCAACGATCTCCGTCGGGTAGCGGCCGGACTGCTCGAAGGACCGCGCGACCGGCTTGATCTCGCGCTCGACGAAGTCGCGCAGCGTGTCGCGGAACAGACGCTGCTCGTCGTTCAGGGTGAAGTCCACGGTGCGCCCTCCTGGGCGGGGATCGGGCCGAGCGCGCCGGAGCGGGCGAGCGCGGCGATGCGGTCGTCGTCGTAGCCGAGCGCGCGCAGCACGGACCCGGTGTGCTCGCCCATCGCGGGCGCGCCGCGGGTCGGAGCGGTGTCGCCGCCGGGTGGTCCGAGCCGCACCGGCGAACGCAGCGCCCGCACCCGGCCGAAGCGGGGGTGCTCGGTCTCGGTGATCAGCTCCCGGGCCACGGCGTGCGGGTCGCGCAGCGCCTCCGCGACGTCGTGCACCGGCGCGCACGGCACGGGCGCGGCGTAGAGCGGCGCCAGCCACTCGGCCACGGTCCGCGTGCGGAAGAGCTCCTCGAGCAGCGCGACGAGCTCGTCCGCGTGCCGCGCCCGGTCGGCGAACGTGGCGAACCGCGGGTCCTCGGCGAGGTCCGGGCGCTCCAGCACGACCGTGAGCCGCTGCCAGAACTTCTCCTTGGCGCACCCCACGACGAGCCAGCCGTCGGCCGCCTCGAACGCCTGGAACGGCACCAGCGAGGGGTGCGCCGAGTGCCGGGTGCGGCGCGGCTCGTAGCCCTCGGTGAGGTGCCAGGTGCCGGGGTAGGTCAGCAGGCTGACCGCGGTGTCGTAGAGGGACAGGTCGCAGTCGGTGCCGACCCCGTCCCGGCGGGCGGCGTGGATGCCGGCGAGCAGCGCGATCGCCGCGACGAACCCGCCGCTGTAGTCCACCAGCGACAGGCCGGTCTTCTCCGGCGCGCCGCCCGGCTCCCCCGTCACCGACATCCAGCCCGCGAGCGCCTGCAGCACGTAGTCGTAGCCCGGCTCCCGCGACCGCGGCCCCGTCATCCCGAAGCCGGTGAGCGAGCAGCAGACGATCCGCGGGTTCACCGCCGCGAGGTCGGCGTAGCGGATGCCCAGCTTCTCCGGCACGTCGCCGCGCAGGTTGGAGAACACGGCGTCGGCGCTGCGGACGAGGTCGTGGAAGACCTCCCGGCCCTCCGGCGTCCGGATGTCGAGCACGACGGAGGACTTGTCGCGGTTGAACGACTCGAAGAACAGCGAGTCGCCGCCCTCGGCGTAGGGCGGGACGTGCCGGCCGACGTCACCGCCCACCGTCGGGTCCTCGATCTTGATGACCTCCGCGCCCAGCTGCGCGAGGTGCAGCGACGCGAACGGGCCCGCGCCGTACTGCTCCAGGGAGACGATGCGGACGTCCTCGAGCGGCCTCACCCCGCTTCCTCCTGCCCGTCGAGCGTGAGCGCGGTGCGCGCCCGCGGCCGCGGCGGGGCGGCATGCTCCGCACCGCGGCGGTGGACGTAGAAGGTGCGCTCGAACGTCAGCACCTCGACACCGTCCTGGTTGATCGTGCGCGTGCGGATCGTGACGATCCCGGCCGCCGGGCGCGACCGCGACTCCCGGCTGGCCAGCACGATCGACTCCGACCACAGCGTGTCCCCCGCGTACACCGGGGCGGTCAGGCGCAGCCCGTCGAGCCCGAGGTTCGCGAAGGCGTTCTGCGTGGTGTCGGTGACGGACTGGCCGATGGCGATCGCGATCGTCAGCGGCGAGGCGACGAGCATCCGCCCGAACTCCGAGGACTCCCCCACCTGCGCGTTGAAGTGCGCCTGGTTGGTGTTCATCGTCAGCAGCGTGAACCAGGTGTTGTCGGTCTCGGTGACGGTGCGGCCGAGCGGGTGCTCGTAGACGTCGCCGACGGCGAAGTCCTCGAAGTACCGGCCCTGCCACCCCGGTTGGACGCGGGTCATGTTCCCTCCTTCGTGGCGTGCAGCGGCTTCCCGGCCATCTCGCGGTAACAGGCCACCGCGATCACGCCGAGCAGCGAGCCCGCGACGATCAGGTAGGCCGGCATGAGCGTGGTGCCGAGGGCGGCCCCGAGGTAGGTCGCGAGCAGCGGCGTGCCCCCGCCGAAGATCGCGGCCGAGACGTTGTGGCCGACCGAGAACCCGCCGAAGCGCACCTTCGTGGCGAAGACCTCGGCGAAGGCGGCGGCGACCGCGCCCAGGTACGTGCCGTGCAGCAGGCCGAGGATCCCGAGCCCGACGAACGTCGCGGCCCCGCCGTGGCTGATGAGCAGGAACACCGGCACCGTCGCGACGACGAACCCGACCGCTGCCGCCATCATGAGCGGCTTGCGGCCGATGCGGTCCGACAGCCGCCCGGACACCGGGATGACCAGGACGTTCAGCACCACCACCGTGGTGGTCGCGAGGAACGCCGGGAGCGGCTCGAAGCCGAGGACCTTGGTCAGGTAGGTCGGCATGTAGACCAGGGCGAGGAAGTAGCCCAGGTGCACGATGATCCCGATTCCGCCGGCCAGCAGCACCTCCCGCCAGCCCTTGACGACGGCCTCGCGCAGCGGGTGGCGCACCACCTGGCCCGAGCGCTCGAGCTCCTCGAACTGCGGGCTCTCGTCGAGGCGCAGCCGGATGTAGAGCCCGACCAGGCCCAGCGGCCCGGCCAGGAGGAACGGCAGTCGCCAGCCCCACGCCGCGATCTGCTCGGCGTCGAGGAGCAGGTTCAGCACGGTCGGTGCGGCCAGCCCGAGGAAGAAGCCGAGCGTCGCCGAGAACTGGATCCAGCTCGTCACCTCGCCGCGGCGCCGGTCGGGCGAGTACTCGGCGATGAACGCGGTCGCGCCGGTGACCTCGCCGCCCGCGGTGAAGCCCTGCACCAGCCGCAGCGCGACGAGCAGGGCCGGGGCGAGCACCCCGACCGTCGCGTAGGTCGGCAGCAGCCCGACGCAGAACGTCGCCGCCGACATCACCAGGATGATCACGCAGAGGACGCCGCGGCGGCCGACGCGGTCGCCGAGCGGACCGAAGAACATCCCGCCCAGCGGCCGCACCACGAACGCCGCGCCGAACGCGGCGAACGACAGCAGCAGCGAGGACGCCGGGTCGTTCGTCGGGAAGAACAGCTGCCCGAGGACCACGGCCATGTAGCCGTAGACGGCGAAGTCGAACCACTCCAGGCAGTTGCCGATGGAGGTGGCCAGCACCGCGCGGCGCAGGTTCGGCGGCGGCACCTCCTGCGCCTGGGCGGTCGTACCGGGTTGCAGCGCCATTGCTGTCACTCCCTCTTCTCGTTGCTGAGGCCCGCGGCGACGTCGTGGGCCTCCTGGCTGATCGCGACGTAGCTGCGCGGCGACGAGGCGTCGCCGATGACGAGGGCGTCGCGCGCGCCCGCCGGGTGCGGTCCGGGCGCCGCCGGCCCGGCCAGCACCACCGTCCCGACCGGTCCGAGGTCACGCTCCCGCCCGGAGTAGACGTGCCGCCCGACGAGCCGCCCGTCCTCCGCGCGCACCGGCTCGACGAGCGCGTGCACCTCGACCCCGGCCTCGTCGAGCCGCCGAGACGTGCCGATGCGGCTGACGTAGGCGACGCGCCGGGCCGGCGCCTCGCGACGGGTGACCAGCCGGACCTCGGTACCGCGTGCGGCGAGCGCGCAGACGAACGCGTAGACCGGCTCGTCCTCGATCTCGTCCACCACCACGACGGGCCCGGCCAGCTCATCGGCCCGCCGCACGGCCTCGGCCAGCGGCACCGTTGTTACGCCGGGGACCTCGTCGACGACCGGGACGGCCCCGGTGGCGACCACGACGACGTCGTCGGCGTCCCACCCGGCCACGGTCTCCGGCGTGACCTCGGTGCCGGGGTGCACGCTCGCCCCGGCCGCGGCGACCGCGTCGGCGAGCCAGTCGGCCGCGAGCGCCATCCGCTCGCGCCCGGGCGTCTCGGCCTCCCGGCGCAGCCGGCCCCCGAGGCGGTCGGCGCGCTCGTAGACGTGGACGTCGTGGCCGCAGCCGGCCGCGGTGCGGGCGGCCTCCAGGCCCGCGGGCCCGCCGCCGACGACGCGGACGGTCAGCCGCTCGTCCGCGGCGGGGAGGTCCTCGTGCAGCTCACGGCCCGTGCCGGGCGCGTACATGCAGGCGATGCGCCGGCCCGTGTGGATGAAGTCCCAGCAGACGTTGCAGTACGTGCACGGGCGCGGGGTCTCGCCGCGCTCGGCCTTGCGCACGAGGTCCGCGTCCGCGATCCACGCCCGCGCCATCCCGACGAGGTCGGCCGTGCCGTCCCGCACGAGCCGCTCCGCCGTGGCGACGTCGGGCACCTTGGCCAGCGCCATCACCGGCACGCCGCCCGCGACCTCGCGCACACCGGCCGCGAGGTGCACGAACGGGACGTCGCCGAAGGCCATGTCCGGGACGTGGTACTCCAGGCTGGGGCTGAAGTTGGCCTGGCTCACCGCCAGGTAGTCCACGGGCGCGGTGTCGCCGAGCACCCGCACGATCCGCTGCGCCTCGGCGAGGTCGATCCCGCCGTCCACGTACTCGTGGGCGCTGATCTTCAGCCCGACCGCGAAGTCGGGGCCGCACGCCTCCCGGATGCCCCGCACCACCGCGGCCACGAAGGCGGTGCGGCGCGCGGTGTCGCCGCCCCACGCGTCGTCGCGGTGGTTGCTCCACGGGGACAGGAACTGGGTGATCAGGTAGCCGTGCGCGCCGTGCAGCTCCACGCCGTCGAACCCGGCGGCCGCCAGGTTGGCCGCCGAGCGCACGAACCCGTCCACGACCTCTCGGACCTCCGCGTCGGTCATCGTCCGCGCGGTGACGCCGCTGTACGGGTCGCGCCCGCCCGAGGGGGCCCACGGCTGCAGGGTGGGGTTCCACAGCGCCTGCCGGCCCACGTGCCAGAGCTGGCCGAACACCCGGGCGCCGTGGCGGCGGCACGCGTCGGCCAACGTGCGGAAGCCGGGCACGAGCGACTCGTCGTAGGCCAGCGGCGCGGTCCCGTTCGGGATGGAGGTCGGGTGCACCGACAGGCCCTCGGTGACGACGATCCCCGCGCCGCCGCGCGCGCGGGCGGCGTAGTACGACACGAGGTCGTCGGTGATCTCGGTGTTGCGGCCGAGGTTGTTGACCGTGGCGAGGAACGCCAGGCGGTTCGGCAGGTCCAGGCGGCCTGCGGTGAACGGGGCCAGCACGGTGTCGGGCATGCAGTCACCTCACCACCGCACGACGGCGTGCGGTGCAGGACTGCCTCACCTCGACCTGCGCGGGGCACCTCGCCGGCGGGCGAGCACCGTGCAGCGGACTCGGCGTCCACCGGGGCGACTCGGCCGGCCGGTGGGGTGCCGGTATCCGATCAACCGGCCGCCCCGGCTGTCAACCCCCCAGGTCGGCGCGGCACTCCTCGTACCGCTGCACGAGGTCGCGGAACGCCCCGATGATCGCCTTGCGCCCGTTGCCGTAGTAGTGCCGCTCGAGGGTGGCGAGGATGCGCCCGGAGTCCCGCAGCGGGTCGCTGCCGATCAGCAGCTCGCGCACGAACCGGTCGGCGACGGCCGTGGCGAGCGTCGTGGAGGCGTCGACGACCAGGCCGGAGTCCAGGTCGATGCGCGCGATCACCGTGAGGTGCCGCCACATCACCCCCGCGCCCGTGCTCTGCGGCAGCTGGGCGTAGCCGGCCACCAGCACGACGTCGGAGAGCTGCCCGTCCTTCACGCACCGCACCCGATCACCTGCGGGCGACGCTGTCCAGCGCTGACCCGACGCCGATGCGGAGCATCTGGTCGCCCCCGCGCTGGAACCGGTAGGGCACACCCCGGACCTCCGTGCGGTGCCCGAGCGCGTCGAGCTCGCCGCACAGGCGGTCCAGGAACGCCACCGCCTCACCGGTGCCCGACACGACGACGGGGAACACCCGGACCTCGCGCCGCGCCACCCGGACGAGCTCCGCGAGCGCCCGGCGGTGCCAGTCCTCACCGAACCGGTCGGACCAGGTGAACAGCAGGTGCGAGCACAGCACGAGGTCGACGCTGCCGGAGGACAGCGGCAGGTGCGGCAAGGCACCGGCGACATACCGCTCCGGACGGCCCTCCCGGTCGGCGAGGAAGCGCTCCGCCGCCACCCGCCGCAGCTCCGCCCGCCGGGCGGGACTGCCGTACCAGCTCCACTCGAACCGGTCCTCGTTGTCGTCGATGATCCGGTCCGCCTCGTCCAGCCCCGCCCGCAGCCCACCCGCCAGCTCACGGCGCCCCGTCGCATAGGCGGGATCGACCGCGACGACCCGGCCGTCCGTCTCGGCGGTGAAGCTGGACCCGCCCGCCGAGCAGTCGAGCACCGAACCCACCAGGTCCTCGGGGGTGAGGTCGAACATCGCGCGGTACTCCACCGCGGACCGGGACGACACGAACATGCGTTCTCCTCGAAGACGGGCGGCGGCGTGCGGTGCAGGCAGCACGGCCGATCTTCCTCGCTCGGGCGAGCCTGGTCTCCCGGGCGGTGATCACTTGCTTTCCTTTCGCCGCGTTCCGCGATCACCGGCGTTCGGCTACAGATGATCTTTCTTGCGTTGGGCGAGCCTGGTCCTCTCGCCGCCGATGCGACCGACCCCTCCCGATGTCTCGGGCGCTGCCACCCCGTCCCGGTCCATCTCGTGCGTGAGCACGTGGCCAGGTTGGCACAACTACCGTCCCCCGGGGTGGCGCGGGCGGCCGTCCCCGACTGGGCACGCCTGTTCACGACGAGCCCGCCTCTGTCGGGTGCCCACGCCACTATCCCGTGGTCCCGAACCATCCCCGCAGCATCACTACGACGCAGCTGCCTTCTTTCCTCCACCGCACGTTCCGCGAAACGCAGCCCGATCTTCCCGCAGCCAGAAATTGTCGGACCCGGCGACACCCAGGTGATCATCCACTTCGAACCAGCACCGGGGCGGCCCGCATCGTCGGCGGCCCCGACACCGCTGACCGGGAACACCGAAATCCTCATCGAGATGCACACCTGGGCCCGACTACGGATCGACCACACCACCCTGACCCCGGACTGGGACGGCGACCGCCTCGACCCGGCACCCATCCTGGACGCCCTGCTCCCCCGCCGGATCACGAAGGCAACCTGAACCGCGTTCCGCGGAACACACCAAACGATCGCGAGTGGCCAAAGGGGAGGCAGGATCGGGACCACAGGATAAGGGTAGGCACCCAGCAGCGACGGGCTCGTCAAGATCGGGCGTGCCAGACAGTCGGGAACGGCCGCCCACGCAACCCCAGGGCCCGGTGGTGAACCCATCCCGGCCACTCGCTCACGTGCGGGTTCGACGCGCCGACGAACACGCCCGAGGCCCCGGCGAACGTGCGACGCCTGGCGTCCCCGGCCGGGAACGGCGCGCCCACCGCATCGGTGTCGCGCGCAGACCGTCTCACGGAGCGTTCCGCGGAACGCTCACCCGCTTTGACCACGCTCACTACCCGGTCGGAGCGCGTTAACGATCGGCTCCCGATCGCGAGGATCACTGCGACCATCGGACCGGGGAGCGCTTGTGATCGCCGACAGAGCCACCGACCATCTCGTCGAGCTGGGGCAGTATCGACTCGAGGGGCTGCTCGGGCACGGCGGCATGGGCGAGGTCCACCGGGCGTTCGACCAGCGCCGTGGCCGCGCGGTGGCGCTCAAGATCCTTCCTTCCGAACTGGCGCACGACGAGGACTTCCGGGCGCGCTTCCGCCGCGAGTCCGACAGCGCCGCGCGACTGCAGGACCCGCACGTCGTGCCGATCCACGACTTCGGCGAGATCGACGGGCGGCTCTACATCGACATGCGCCTGATCGACGGGATCGGGATGGACCGGCTCATCGCGTCCGGGCCGCTCGATCTTCGGCGGGCAGTCGCCCTGATCGGCCAGGTCGCCGAGGCCCTCACCGACGCCCACGCCCACGGAGTGCTGCACCGCGACGTCAAGCCGTCGAACATCCTCGTCACGCCGTCCGACTTCGCCTACCTCGTCGACTTCGGCATCGCCCGGGCCCTGGACGAGCACCTCACCGCCGTCACCCGCAGCGGCGCGACGATCGGGACGCTCGGGTACATGGCGCCCGAGCGCTTCGACGGTGGGCCGCCGGACCACCGGTCCGACATCTACTCCCTCGCCTGCACGCTCGCCGAGTGCCTGACCGGGCGCCGGCCCTTCGATGCGGCGAGCCTGCCATCGATCATGAAGGCGCACCTGACCGCGGACCCGCCGCGGCCGAGCCTCCAGCGCGGCGACGTGCCGCGGGCGCTCGACGAGGTGATCGCACGGGGCATGGCGAAGGATCCGGCGGCGCGGTTCTCGACGGCGCGGGACCTCGCCGCGGCCGCGCAGTACGCGCTGCGGCAATGGGACACGCCCCCCGGAGCAGCCCAGCCGTCCCCGACGCCGACCGCGACCCTTCCCTCGTCGCGCCGCGATCCTCGGCGCGTGCTCGCCCTCGCCGCCGCGGCAGCCGTTCTCGTGGCCACTGCGGGTGGGGTCGGGTTCGTCGTCGGCCGTGCCTCCGCTGCCACGGCCTCAGACATCTCCGCTGCCCCGGCCGCCGTCCCCTCGGCATCAGCTGCTCCGCCGACGCCACGGGTGACCGCCCCGCCCACGACCGTCGCACCGGCGACACCGATCGTCCCGGGCCCCATCGGCCGCGGCGGTGAACGCCCCGCGTCGTACGTCTACACGGTCGAGGCCAACTATCCGGTGACTCTGATGTACACCGACAGGAACGGCGACCGGATCACCGTGTCCTCCGTATCCGCTCCGTGGACCCTCGACGTCGACACTTCTGCATGGGGCGCCGATGCGACGCCGTCGCTGACGGCGATGTCGACCTCGGCGAAGGGCGACACCACCGTCTCGTGCTCGATCAGCGACGACAGCGGCCGGGCGCTGGCCACCCAGACCCGCGAAGCCGCCTTCGCATCGGCGATGTGCATGGTCTTCTCCTGATCGGTGCTCACACTCCCACCCGCTCCCGCGGCGGTGGTGGGGCGTCCGAGTCGTCGCCGCGGTTCCTCAGCTTCCCGACCAGCGGGAACAGGAGCAGGGCCGCGATCACCAGGTACACCACCACCGCCAGCGGCGTGGAGACCAGCGTGGTGACGTCGCCGTTCGCGAGCTGCAGGGCGCGGCGCAGCTGCAGCTCCGCGTCGGGCCCGAGGATGACGCCGATGATCGCGGGCAGGACCGGGAGGCCGTAGCGGCGCATGAGGAACCCGACGGCGCCGATCGCGAGCAGCACGAGCAGGTCGACGGGCTGGCCGCTCACCGCGTAGGCGCCGACACAGGCGAAGAACAGGATCCCCGCGTACAGGTACGGGCGGGGGATCCGCAGCAACTTGGCCCACACCGGCGCGAGCGGCAGGTTCAGGACGAGCAGCAGCACGAGGCCGATGAAGAGGCTGGCGATGAGGGTCCAGACCAGGTCCGGCTCGTTCTCGAACAGCAGCGGGCCGGGCTGGATGCCGAACTGCTGGAACGCCGCGAGCATGACGGCGGCGATCGCGGTGGTCGGCAGGCCGAGCGTGAGCATCGTGGCGAGCGTGCCCGCCGACGACGCGCTGGCCGCCGCCTCCGGCCCGGCGACGCCCTCGATCGCGCCCTTGCCGAACTCCTCGCGGCGCCGGGAGAGCCGCCGCTCGGTCACGTACGCCATGAACGTCGACATCTCGGCACCGCCGGCCGGGATCGAGCCGAACGTGAACCCGATGAACGGGCCGCGCAGCCACGGCTTCCACGTGCGGCGCAGGTCGTCGCCGGACAGCCACGGCCGTCCCACCGGGATCGGCCGGTCGACGGTGCGCCGCAGGTGCGCGGCCACCCAGAGCGCCTCGCCCACCGCGAACAACCCGACCGCGACGATCACGACGTCGATGCCGTCGGCGAGCTGCGGGATGCCGAACGTCAGGCGCGCCTGCCCGGAGAGCGGGTCCAGCCCGACCAACCCGATCGTCAGGCCGATCGCGAGCGCCGCGAACCCGCGCACGCGGGAGCTGCCCAGCACCCCGGTGACGGCGACGAACGCCAGCACCATGATCGCGAAGAAGTCGGGGGCGCCGATGTCGACCGCGACCGAGGCCACCAGCGGCGCGAGCAGCACCAGCCCGAGCGCGCCCGCGATGCCGCCGATGAAGTGGCCGATCGCGGCGGCGGCGAGCGCCTGGGCCCCGCGCCCGGCGCGCGCCATCGGGTTGCCCTCGATCGCGGCCATCACCGAGGCGCTCTCGCCGGGGGTGTTGAGCAGGATCGACGTGGTCGACCCGCCGAACATGGCCCCGAAGTAGATGCCGGCGAAGAGGATGAACGCCCCGGTCGGGTCGAACGCGTACGTGACGGGTAGGAGCAGCGCCACCGCCATCGCCGGCCCGATGCCGGGCAGCACGCCGATCGCGGTGCCCAGCAGCACGCCGATCGCCGAGAACAGCAGGTTGGCCGGCGTCAGCGCCTGGCCGAAGCCCTCGAACAGGAGGGTGAGGTTCTCCATCGTCGTCATCAGATGAGCCCCATGAGCGGTCCGCCGGGCAGGTCCACGCCGAGCAGCGCGTCGAACACGAGCCACGTCGCCAGCGAGACGCCGGCGGCGATCAGGAGGTCGCGCGGGAAGGCGCGCGAGCCGAGGGCGTTCGTCGCGCCCCAGAACAGCACGGTGCCGGCGATCGGCCACCCGAGCAGCGGGATCAGCGCCGCCGTCGCGACGATCACGCCGGCGAGCAGGAGCACGGTGCGCTTGTCGGCGGGCGCGGCGAGGTCGATGTCCTCGCCGGCCTCGGCCTCCCCGCGGCCGCCGCGCAGCACGTCGACGGCCAGCAGCGCGGCCAGCACCAGGAGCAGCAGGCCCAGCAGGATCGGCACGGCGTTGGGGCCGAGCGGGTCGGAGGCGTTGCCGGAGCGCGGGGCGATGGCGACGTCCGAGAGCACCAGCAGGCCGGTGGCGAGCAGCAGCGCGGCGACGCCCAGTTCGGAACGCTCACGAAGCCACGTACTCATACCACCAACCCCAGGTTCCGCAGGACACCGGCGACCCGGTCGTTCTCGGAGTGCAGGAACGCCGCGAACCGGTCGCCGGGCAGGAACGCGTCCTGCCAGCCGTTGCGTTCCAGCGCCTCGGACCACTCCGGCGACTCACGCAGCGTCGTGAGCGCGTCGATCAGCTCGGCGCGGCCCTCGTCGGAGAGGCCGGGCGGCGCGACGATGCCGCGCCAGTTGGTGAACTCCACGTCGACGCCCGCCTCCTTCAGCGTGGGCGCGTCGACGCCCGGGACGCGCTGCGGCGCCGTCACCGCGAGGACCCGCAGCTCGCCCGCCTCGATCTGGTCGGCGTACTCGGAGAGCCCGGAGACGCCGAACGCCACCTTGCCGCCGAGCACCGCGGCGAGCAGTTCGCCGCCGCCGTCGTAGGAGACGTAGTTGACGGTGCGCGGGTCGATCCCGGCGCCCTCGGCCATGAGCATCGGCGCGAGGTGGTCCGGCCCGCCCGGGCTGGACCCGCCGCCGACCGGCACCGCGCCCGGGTCGGCCTTCCAGGCCGCCACGAGGTCGTCGAACGTGCGCAGCGGCGAGTCCTTGCCGACGACGACGATCTCGGTCTCCTCCGTGAGGCGCGCGATCGGCGTGACGTCGGTGAGCGTCGCGGGCGAGTCGTTGGTGTAGACCGAGCCGACCACGCCCAGCCCCATCGACATGACCAGCCGGTCGTTGCCGCTCTCGTTGACCGTGCGCCCGAGCCCCACCGTGCCGCCGGCGCCCGGGAGGTTGAACACCTCCACCGCGCCGGTGATCCCGGCGTCCTCCATCGCCTTGGCCGCCGTGCGCGCCGTGATGTCGTAGCCGCCGCCGGGCGCGTTGGGCACCAGGAACCGCAGGCCACGCAGCTGCGTGCCGTCGCCGCCACCGGTGAGCCCGCCGACCGCCGGCGGCACCAGCAGCACCGCGGCGAGCGCCACGAGCACTGCGACCACGCTTCGGGTCCGCATCTGCCTCCCTCTCCGTCGAGGTTCTCGTGGCGCACATCGTGAGCTGCGGCGACCATGCTGTCTGCCTTCGGACCACATCGGTCGTTGTGGTCGTTCTGGTCATGAGACCCTGCCCCGCGTGGCGCGGACGCTGGCACGGCAGTTCCTGGGCTGGCAGCTCGGGATCGTGGGGCTCCTGCTCGCCGCCGTCACCGCGCTCGCAGTGGTGCAGTCGGACGCCGCGTTCCGGGAGACGCAGGGCAGGCGGATGCTGTCGGTGGCCGAGGACGTGGCGGCCACCGCCGGCGTGCGGGGGAGCCTCGCCGCTCGCAGCTTCGGTCCGCTGCCGGCCCTCGGGACGAGCGCCCGCAACCTGTCGGGTGCCGACGAGATCGTGATCGTGGACGCCGGCCTGGTCGTGCGCAGCGCCGCCGACCCGGCCGAGGTCGGGGAGCCGTTCCCGGCCGGGGAGAGCACCGCGCCCGCCGGGCGGGCATGGGTCGGCAACCCCGACGGGCGCACGGTCGTGGCGCACGTGCCGGTGCTCGCCGACGACGGGCGCGTCGTCGGCATCGTCGCCGCCCGGGTGAAGGCGCCGCCGCTGCTCACCGGGCTCCTCGCCGCGCCCGGGCCGGCCGCGGCGCTGGTGGGGGTCGCGGTCGTGCTCGGGGTGGCCGGGTCACTGCTGCTCGCCCGGCGGGTACGGCGGCAGACCCTCGGCCTGGAACCCACGGAGATCGTGGAGCTGGTGCAGCGGCGCGAGGCGATGCTGCTCGGCGTGAAGGAGGGGGTGCTGGGCCTGGACCGGGCCCACCGGATCACGCTGCTCAACGCCGCGGCCAGCGAACTGCTCGGCATCGCGGCCGTCGGTGCCCGGGTCGACGACCTCGAGCTGGACGACCGGCTGCGCGACGTGCTCACCGGCACGGCGGTCGGCGCCGACCAGGTGGTGCTGCACGGCACCCGGGTGCTCGTGCTCAACCGGATGCCCGTCGTGGTGGACGGGGCGACCGTCGGCGCCGTCGTCACGCTCCGGGACCGCACGGAGCTGGCCGCCCTGGAGGATCGCCTGGACGCCTCCCGCCACGTCACCGACACGCTGCGCGCCCAGGCGCACGAGTTCACCAACCGGCTGCACACGATCGCCGGGCTCACCGAGCTGGGCGAGCACGAGGAGGTGCGGCGGTTCGTGGCGGGGATCGTGGCGGGCTCGGACCAGTGGCGCCGGGACGTCAGCGCGAGCGTCGGGGACGCCGCGGTGGCCGCGCTGCTGGTGGCCAAGGCGAGCCTCGCCACCGAGCGCGGGGCCGAGCTGCGGCTCGCTCCGGACAGCCGGCTCGACCCGGTCGACCCGGCAGGGGACCCGGTCCTCTCGGCCGACCTGGTCACCGTGCTCGGCAACCTCGTAGACAACGCGCTCGACGCCGCGGGCGCCGGCTGGGTGGAGATCGGCTTCGGCTCGGAGGCGGACGCCGTGCGCGTGACCGTCCGCGACTCCGGGCCCGGTGTGGCGTCCGGGCTGGTCGAGGAGGTGTTCCGGCACGGCTTCAGCACCAAGGCCGCCGAGCACGACACCGGCGGGCGCGGTCTCGGGCTCGCGCTGGCCCGCCAGGTCTGCCTGCGCCGCGGCGGGTCGATCACCCTGGACAACGACGGGGGTGCGGTGTTCACCGCGTGCCTGCCGCTGCACCCGGCACAGGTGCCGGCCTGATGACCATGCGCGTGCTCGTCGTCGACGACGACTTCATGGTCGCCCGCGTGCACAGCGGGTACGTCGCGCGGATCCCCGGCTGCGAGGTCGTCGGCGTCGCCCACACCGGCGCCGACGCCGTGCGGCTGGCCGGCGAGCTGCGGCCCGACCTCGTGCTGCTGGACGTCTACCTGCCCGACCGGTCCGGGCTCGAGGTGCTGCGCGAGCTGCGCACCGGCTCCCCCGACGACCCGTTCGTGCTCGTGATCACCGCCGCCGACGACCCGGGCACCGTGACCACCGCCCTGCACGGCGGCGCCACGCACTACCTCGTGAAGCCGTTCGACGCGGCCGCCCTGCGCGAGCACGTGGAGCGGGTGGCGCGGGTGCGCGGCCGCCTCGCCGGCCTGCAGCGGGCCGCGCAGGACGACATCGACAGCGTGTTCGGCGGGCGCCACGGCGGCACGACTCGGCTGCCCAAGGGCCTCACCGCGCCCACCGCCCGGCTGGTGGAGCAGGTGCTGCGCGTGCACGACGGCGACCTGTCCGCGGCCGAGTGCGCCGAGCTCACGGAGCTGTCCCGGGTGAGCGCGCGCCGGTACCTCGAGCACTTCGTCGCCACCGGCGCCGCCACCGTGCGCCTGCGCTACGGGGGCACCGGCCGTCCCGAGCGCCGGTATCGCTGGAACGGTTGATCGACCCCTGACGTAGGGTCCCCGGCAGCCAGACATCAGACAAGACGCGGCGGGGGGCGGCGTGATCCGACGACGAGACTTGCTCCGCGCGGGCGCAGGTGCGCTCGCCGCGGCCGGCCTCGCCGGCTGCGGGAGGTCCGGGGACGGGCCGGACGGCGACCTGCGGCTCGTGCTGAACAACCACGTGTGGACCACCGCGATCCGCGAGCGGATCGGCGAGTTCGAGGACCTCGCCCACCGGCGGGTGTCGGTCTCGACCATGACGGCCGACCAGCTCTCGTCCACCTACAACGTCAAGCTCAACGCGAGCGCGCCGGACGTCGACGTGATGATGTACCGGCCGCTGCAGGAGCAGCTGCTCTTCGCCCGCAACGGCTGGCTCGCCGACCTCTCCGATCTCGTCGCGGGCGACGCGGAGTACGACTGGGCCGACGTGCAGGAGGGTGCACGCGACCGGGTCACCACCGAGGGCCGCGTGTTCGGGGTGCCGATCGTCACCGAGCGGTCCACGCTCTACTACCGGCGTGACCTGGTGCCCGACGGCCCGCCCACCACGCTCGACGAGCTCTTCACCACGGCGGCGCGGCTGCACGACCCCGCCGCCGGCCGCACCGGGTTCGCCGGCCGCGGCCAGCGCAACTTCGCGGTGAGCCAGTTCTCCAGCTACCTGTACTCGTTCGGCGGCGACTTCGTCGTCGACGGCCGCTCCGGGATCGCCCGGCCGGAGGCGCTGGCCGCCTACGAGTACTACGGGCGGCTGCTGCGCGAGGCCGGGCCGCTGGGTGTCACGAACATGAGCCTCGAGCAGATCACGCCGATCTTCGCCCAGGGCAAGGCGGCCTTCGTGATCGACGCCGACTCGGTCTACACCAACTTCGTCGACCCGAAGAGCTCCCTCGTCGGCGACCGCACCGGCTTCGCCGCGTTCCCCGCCGGGCCCGCGGGCTCCCGGCCGTACAACATCTCGTCCTGGGGTCTCGCGATCAACGCGTTCTCGCAGCGGCGCGACGCCGCATGGGAGTTCCTGCGCTGGGCGACGAGCCCGGCCACGGTGCTCTCCCTGCAACGCGACGGGATCCCCGGCGCGCGGACGTCCGCGTGGCAGGACCCGGAGGCCGGGGCCGCGTTCCCGGCCGACCTCGCCGCCTCCATGGAGGCCGGCACCGCCACCGGGGTGCCCCGCGACCGGCCGGACGTGGTGCAGGTCGGGCGCGCCCGCGACATCGTCGGCCGCCCCATGGTGGCCTCCATCCTCGGCGAGGACTTCGTGGCGGAGGCGCGCGACGCCTCCGACGAGTTCGACGAGTTCCTCGTCCGCGACGCCCGGCAGCGCAAGATCTGATGAGGAAGGTCTGATGGCTCGGACCCTCGAACAGGAGAACCGCCGTCTCAAGTGGGCGATGATCGCCCCCGCCGTGGTCTTCATCGGGCTGATGGTCGTCTTCCCGCTGGCGTACACGGCGTGGCTCAGCACGACCGACGCCTTCGGCGCGGTCAACGCCGACACCAGCTTCCTCGGCCTCGTGAACTACGCCGACGCGCTGGGTGACACCCGCCGGTTCTGGCCGGCCGTCGGCCGCACGGCCGTGTTCACCGTGGCCGCGGTGATCCTCGAGCTGGTGCTCGGGATGGCGCTGGCGATGCTCCTGCGCCGCCCGTTCCGCGGCATGCGCTGGATGCGCACGATCCTCATGGTGCCGCTGCTCGCCACGCCCGTGGCCGTCGGCGTGGTGTGGATGCTCATCCTCGACCCGACCGTCGGGATCGCCAACGCCATCCTCGGCCTGGTCGGCATCCCGCCGCAGCCGTTCCTCGGCTCGGTGGCGCAGTCGCTGCCCACGCTCGTCCTGATCGACGTGTGGCAGTGGACGCCGATGATGACGCTGCTGCTCCTCGCCGGGCTCACCACGCTGCCCGAGGAGCCGGAGGAGGCGGCGCTCGTGGACGGCGCCTCCGCGTGGCAGCGGTTCCGGCTCGTCACGCTGCCGATGCTCGGCACCACGATCGTCACCGCGCTGGTGCTGCGCAGCGTCGACGCCCTCAAGACCTTCGACCTCATCTACGCCACGAAGGGCACGGGCGGCGGCTCCAGCTTCGAGGCCGAGACCCTCAACGTCTACGCCTACGGCATCACGTTCGACTACCAGGAGTACGGGCTCGCCGCGGCCGTGCTCGTCCTGTTCACCGTGCTGATCATCGGGATCGTCGTCGTCCTCAGGCTCCGATCGGAGAAGGCCGGATCATGACAGCCACCCTCTCTCGGCCCTCGGCCACCGCCGCCTCGACCCGGGGCCCCGACCCCCGCAAGGTCCGGTCGGAGCGCCTGCGGCTCACCGCGATCGTGCTGGTCAGCCTCGTGTTCGCGCTGCCGCTGGTCTGGATGGTGCTCGCGGCGTTCAAGACGAACGTGCAGATCAGCAACACTGCCGACGCGATCGTCTTCACCCCCACGCTCGACAACTTCCACACGGTCTTCGACCAGGGGGTGTTCCTGCCGGCGATGGTGAACTCGATCATCGTGGCCGTCGTGTCGACGGCGCTGTCCGCGCTGATCGCGGTGCCCGCGGCGTGGGCGATCGGGCGGTTCGGCATGCGCCGGGCGGGCGGCTGGGTCCTGATCGCGCGCATCATCCCGGCGATCTCGCTCCTGGTGCCCTGGTACTACGTGTTCGCCCGGCTGGAGCTGGTGGGCGGCTACTCCGTGCTGGTGCTGTCGCACATGTTCGTCTCGGTCCCGCTGATCACCTGGATCATGATCGGCTTCTTCGAGGGCCTGCCGGTGGAGCTGGAGGAGGCCGGCCGCGTGGACGGGCTCTCGGCGTTCGGCGCGTTCCTGCGGATCTCGCTGCCGCTCGCCACCGCGGGGACGGCCACCGCGTGCGTGCTCGCCACCGTCTTCAGCTGGAACAACTTCGTCTTCGCGCTGATCCTCTCCGACGAGAACACGAAGACGCTCCCGGTGGCGCTGTTCAACTTCATCTCCTACGCGAGCATCGACTGGGGCGGGCTGATGGCCGCCTCCACGCTGATGAGCGTCCCCGTCGTGCTCGCCGCCGTGTTCGGCCAGCGCTACCTCGTCGCCGGGCTCACGGCCGGCGCGACCAAGGGATAACAGAGAGGACCCCCATGCGGATCGCCGGCGCCGAGGTCATCGTCACCTGCCCGGGACGCAACTTCGTCACGCTCGAGATCACCACCGACGACGGCCTCGTCGGCTACGGCGACGCCACCCTGAACGGCCGCGAGCTCCCGGTGGCGAGCTACCTGCGCGACCACGTCGTCCCGCTGCTGGTCGGCCGCGACGCCCACAAGATCGAGGACACCTGGCAGTACCTCTACCGCGGCGCCTACTGGCGGCGCGGGCCGGTGACGATGGCCGCGATCGCCGCCGTCGACGTGGCGCTGTGGGACATCAAGGCCAAGGCCGCGGGCATGCCGCTCTACCAGCTGCTCGGCGGGGCGAGCCGCACCGGGATCATGGCCTACGGGCATGCCAGCGGGCGCGACCTGCCGGAGGTGCTGGACTCGATCCGCGCGCGCCGGGAGGAGGGCTTCCGGTCGATCCGCGTACAGTCCGGCGTGCCCGGCCTGGACACGATCTACGGCATCGGGAACCCCCTGGACCGGACCGGGCTGCCCAACGAGGAGGTCTGGGACACCCGCGCGTACCTGCGCCACCTGCCGACGGTGTTCGAGGCCGTGCGGAACGAGTTCGGCCCCGAGCTCCCCCTGCTGCACGACGTGCACCACCGCCTCACCCCGATCCAGGCGGCGAAGCTCGGCAAGGCCCTCGAGCCGTACGACCTGTTCTGGATGGAGGACTGCACGCCCGCCGAGAACCAGGAGGGCCTGCGGCTCGTCCGCGAGCACACGACCACCCCGCTGGCCATCGGCGAGGTGTTCAACTCCGTCTTCGACTACCAGACGCTCATCCGCGAGCAGCTCATCGACTACGTCCGCTCGGCCGTGACCCACACCGGCGGGGTCACCGCCATGCGCAAGCTCTTCGACTTCGCGGCGCTGCACCAGGTGAAATCCGGGATCCACGGCCCCACCGACATCTCTCCCGTCGGCATGGCCGCCGGCCTGCACCTGGACCTCGCGATCCACAACTTCGGCATCCAGGAGTTCGCGCCGCACACCGCCGAGACCTACGAGGTGTTCCGCCGCTCCTACACGTTCGACGGCGGCTACCTGCACCCCGGCGAGGCCCCGGGCATCGGCGTCACGGTGGACAAGGAGGCCGCGGCGAAGTTCGAGTACGAGCCCTCCTACCTCCCGGTGAACCGCCTCCGCGACGGCACCGTCCACGACTGGTAGGCGCCTACAGCGCGAGCACCGTCTTCAGGCGGCCCGCCGTCGGCGTGCAGGCCGCCGTGTAGGCGGCGACGGCATCGGTGCCGGGGCGGACGTCGGTGACCAGCTCGGTGGCCACGTGCGGGAACAGCTTCAGGTGCGCCAGCGCCCGCCCCAGCACCGTGCGCCGCTCCTTGGTGAGACCGCCGATGATCCGCAGGTTCCGGCGCACCACCGCGTACACGTCGATCGGGTAGGCGTCGCGCACCGGGATGCCGAAGCAGTAGACGGTGCCGCCGTCGGCGACCGCGCGCACGGCGTCGCCCACGGTGGCGGTCTGGTGTCCCACGGCCTCGACGATCACGTCGGGACGCTCGGCCGCGCCGAGCGCCTCCGACCACGCGCGGCTGTCCGTCACCACCACCTCGTCGAGCCCGAACGCGGCGGCGTGGGCGGTGCGGTCGACCGGGTCGACGCCGACGACCGTGGCCGCCCCCCGCTGCCGCAGCTCCCACGCGAACAGCAGGCCGATCGCCCCGAGCCCGAGCACCGCGGCCCGCTTGCCCCGCAGGTCACCCAGCTGGTCGACCGCGTACATGATGCAGGCCAGCGGCTGTGCCGCGACGGTGGTCGGGCGGTGGCCGTCCGCCGTGACCGGGTGCAGGCCGGAGCCGGCGGTGACCACCAGCTCGGCCAGCGCGTCCGACGACGACGCCCATCCGACCACCCGGTCCCCCACCGACACCTCCGGGTCGCGGGAGGCCTGCACCCGCCCGACGATCTCGTGCATCGGGAAGCCCGGCGGCGCGCCCGCGGGCCGACCCGGCTCCACCACGGGCCGCCCGCCCGCCCGGAAGTAGGGAAGGTCGCTGCCGCAGATCCCGCCGTGTTCGACCGCCACCAGGACCCCGCCCGATGGCAGGTCACCCGCGGCCGGCGCGGGCACCTCCACCGGCTGGAGCATCCCCGGACCGGTCAGCTGCTGTGCCCACACATGATCTGCCTACCTCGTCCCGATGCTCGCCGCCAACCCCTGTATTCGGGCTCACCCCGGACGTACTGTCGATCAGCGTGGCCGACGACGTGACGGGTGGATCCCTGCTCCTGCGAAATGCCCTCCTCCTCGACCCCGCCGACGGCCGCCCCGTCGAGGGTGACCTGCGCTGCGCCGACGGCCGGATCGTGGAGACCGGCACCGGGCTCACCGCACCCGACGTGCCCACCGTCGACGTCCGGGGTGCGGTCGTGCTCCCCGGCCTCGTCGACGCCCACGTCCACGTCACCGCCCTGACCGCGGATCTCAGCTCGATGTCCGCGCTGTCGCCGTCGTACGTCGCCGCGCACAGCGCCCGGATCATGGGCGGGATGCTCGACCGCGGGTTCACCACCGTGCGCGACGCCTCCGGCGCGGACTACGGGCTTGCCGACGCGCAGGCCGAGGGCCTGGTCCGCGGGCCACGGCTCCTGTTCTGCGGGCGGGCGCTCAGCCAGACCGGCGGGCACGGGGACGGCCGGGCCCGCGGCACCCACCGCCACGACGACCACCCGTGCTGCGCGGGCCTGGGCCGGATCGCCGACGGTGTGGACGCCGTGCGCGCCGCCGCCCGCGACGAGCTGCGCAAGGGCGCCCACCACATCAAGGTGATGGCCTCCGGCGGCGTCGCGTCCCCGACCGACCGCATCGACTCCACCCAGTACTCGGTCGACGAGCTGCGGGCCGTCGTCGAGGAGGCGGAGGCCGCCAACCGGTACGTCGCCGCGCACGCCTACACCGCCCGCGCCGTCAATCGCGCGCTCGAGGTGGGGATCCGCTCCGTCGAGCACGGCAACCTGCTCGACGACCGCAGCATCGAGCTCTTCGGCGAGCGCGACGCCTTCCTCGTGCCGACGCTGGTGACCTACTGGGCGCTCAAGGAGGAGGGCCGCGAGTTCGGGCTCCCCGAGTCGAGCTGGCGCAAGGTGGACGAGGTGCTCGGCGCCGGCCTGGCCGCGCTGGAGCGCGCCGCACGCGGCGGCGTCAAGCTCGTCTACGGCACCGACCTGCTCGGCGGCATGCACCGGCACCAGAAGCACGAGTTCCGGTTGCGCGCCGAGGTGCAGAAACCGCTCGACATCATCCGGTCGGCCACCTCGGTCGCGGCGGACCTGCTGAACATGTCCGGCGAGATCGGCACGCTGCGACCCGGCGCCCACGCCGACCTCCTCGTGCTCGACGGCGACCCCCTCGACGACGTCGGCGTGCTGGTGGAGGCCGCGCACCTGCGGCATGTCGTCCAGGGCGGCGACGTGGTCGGCCGGTAGCGAGAGTCGAGAGCGCTGCGGCTTCCACGGTGGGACGGCGGGCGATCCATCGACCGCGCCCCGGGCCGGCTTTGATCAGCTCCCGGGACCCGTGGGCGAGTGGGCGTTCCCGCTGCGGTGGGCGCGCCGTGCCCGGCCGGTCGGGTTGGGTTCGGATAGCGGTTCCCGTTGATCACATGCTTGCGACCGTCCCCGGGAGGACCATGAGCGGGACCTCGCAACGATCAACGCGTCATGATCGGTCCGAGATTCGCCGCAACGCCCACCCGAGGGCGCTCAGCCACACCTGATCATGGGAGCCGCCTCCGGTGGCGCCCTTGACGTGTTCACGCCGCCGAAGCCGACGGAGAAGCCGTACGCGCCGGTGACCCGCTTCACCTCGCGCGCGACGTCGAAGAACTCCATCCAGTTCCACGCCTGGTCCACGGCGTCCGGCGGCGGGGTGACGCCGATCTGCTCCAGGATGTCGCGGCGGTAGAACGTGATGAAGTTGTCGGTGTGCTGCGGCAGCCCGTACACGCCGCCGTCCTTGGCGACGATCGACCAGAAGTTCTCCCGGTAGTCGTCGCCGTAGCCGGGCGGCAGCCACCGCGCGATGTCCACCATCCCGCCGGTCTCGACGTAGCGGCCGAACTGCTGCGGGATGATCCGGATGAGGTCCGGCGCGCGGTCGGCGGCAAGGCGGGTGGTCAGCCACTGGTTGAAGTCACCGCCCGGCGTCACCTCCACGGCGATCTCGACGTCGGGGTGCAGCTGCTGGTAGCGGTCGGCGATCGCCCGGTAGCTCAACAGGTCGGGCGCGATGTTCCAGGTCGACAGCCGCAGCCGGATCTTGCCCGGCGACGGGTCGGCGGCGCAGCCGGCCAACGCCGCCGCACCCGCCACGCCCAGGAACGCGCGCCGCGAAAGCGCACGGGTCATGCGGTACCTCCCCGATGAGGTAGATCGAGCTCAGGCCTGGAGTTCCGCCGGCAGGTACGCCTCGTGCGCGCGGAACAGCTCGTCGACCATCGCCGTGATCTGGTCGAGGGTGAGCACCGCGCTCGTGAGCGGGTCGGCCATCACCGCGTGGTAGACGTGCTCCCGGCGCCCGGTGAGCGCGGCCGTCACGGCGAGCTCCTGCACGTTGATCCCGGTCCGGTTGACGGCGGCGCACTGTGGCGGAAGGGCGCCGAACACCGCGGGCTGAACGCCGTTGCCGTCCACGAGGCAGGCCACCTCCACGCAGCAGCCGCCGGGCAGGTTGGTGACGAGCCCGGTGTTGGGCACGTTGCCGTGGACCACGCTCTGCTGCCCGGTCTCGATGCTGTGCACGATCGCGGCGCCGTACTCGACCGACGGGGCGAGCTCGTCCTTCAACTTCTCCAGCAGCGACGCGATCTGCCCGTCCTCGTCGTGGTGCCGGCAGATCTCGTAGTAGTCCCAGCGCTCCGGGATGAAGTCCGCCACCATGTCCGGCGACTTGCGGAAGTACGGCAGGTACTCCGACGCGTGGTGGCTCGACTCGGTGTGGAAGTAGCCGAAGGCGTCCATGATCGCGGTGCGGACCCGCTCGTTGCCGCCCTCGTACCGCGACTCCCCGCGGTCGACGCCGCTGTGGTCGCCGTGGTCGGCGGCGAACCCGCGCCCCGCCGGCACGTGCAGGTGCCGCTGCGCCATCACCTCCCGCAGCCGCGGGTAGAGGTCCTCGCTCCCCCGGCGGAACTCGGTGAACCACGACTGGTGGTTGATCCCGCCGGCCCGGAAGCGCACCTCCTCGTACGGGACGTCCAGCGCTCGGGCGAGCATGCGGGAGGTGCCCTGCACGCTGTGGCACAGGCCGACGGTCCGCGCACCGAGCGCGTTCAGGTACCAGGTGGCCATCGCCATCGGGTTCGCGTAGTTGATCACCTGCGCGTGCGGCGCGAGCTCGGCGAGGTCGGCCGCGATCTCACGGTAGGCCACCACCGAGCGCAGGAACCGGAACACCCCGCCCGGGCCCAGGGTGTCGCCCACGGTCTGGTCCACGCCGTACCGGCGGGGGATCTCGACGTCGTCGCGGAAGGCGTCGACACCACCCACCTGGAACGTGATGATCACGTGGTCGGCGCCCGCGAGGGCGGCCCGCCGGTCGGTGGTGCTCTCGACCGTGGTGGGGAAGCCGTGGTGCGCGACGAGCGCGCGCGTGGCGCCCGCCGTGCGCTCCAACCGGTCGGCGTCGATGTCCATCAGCGTGAGCGTGCTGCTGCGCAGCGCCGGATAGCTCAGCAGGTCACCGATCAGCCGGAACGGGAAGACGTACCCGCCGGCACCGACGACAGTGATCTTGGCCATGCAGCCAACGGTAGGAGCTGAGCCCCCTAGGATCGGTCTGCGAACGTAGGGCGGAATTCCAGGATCCTCAGATGTCGGGCGTCACGCAGCACCCCTCGCGGCTGGCCTGCTGGCAGGGCCGCGGCCACGCGATGGCCAGCGCCCACCGCCACGACGACCTCGAGGTCAACATCGTCGACGACGAGCCGCTCACCTACCTGTTCGGCGGCAGCCTGGTGACGATCCAACCCGGCCACGCGGCGCTGTTCTGGGCGTCGGTGCCGCACCGGTTGATCGACACCCCCCACAACTGGAACGCCCGGGTGAGCTGGCTGCACGTCCCGCTCGGGCAGGCGCTCGCCTGGGGCCTTCCCGGTCCGGCGATCGCCGAGTTGCTGCGCGGCACCCCGCTCGTCACACCTCGCCCCGACCACCCCGCCGACGTGGCGTTCGACCGGTGGTCGGCCGATCTCGGCGGGACGGCGGCCGACCTGCACGCGATCGCCCTCCTGGAGATCCAGGCGGGCGTGCACCGGTTGCTGCGCGGGGCCCTGCCGGCCGACTCCGGCAGCGCGGCCGACGTGCCCGACGCCGTCCGCCACGTCGTCGCGATGGCCCGCTTCATCACCGAACGGTTCCACGACCCGATCCGGACCGCCGACGTCGCGGCCTCCGTGCACCTCAACCCCAACTACGCGATGACGCTGTTCCGCCAGGTGCTCGGCTCCACCGTGCACACCTACCTCACCGACCGCCGCATCGCCGAGGCCCAGCGCCTGCTGCTCACGACCACGGCGACCACGCGGCGGATCGCGGAAGACACCGGCTTCGGCTCGCACAGCGGCTTCCACGCGGCGTTCGCGCAGGCCTGCGGCATGCCGCCCGGGAGGTACCGGCGCCTGCACCGGGAACGCTGACTCAGCGGGAGGCTGCCACCGGCACGTCGGCGTCCTCGCGCACCGGGCGCACGCGGCCCGCGCCGGGCCGGGCGTGCGTGGCGTACAGCGTGAGCCCGACGAAGGCGATGCCGCCGACGAGGTTGCCGACGACGGTGGGGATTTCGTTCCACACGAAGTAGTCGAGGATCGAGAAGTCGCCACCGAGCATGAGGCCGGTCGGGAACAGGAACATGTTGACGACCGAGTGCTCGAAGCCCATGTAGAAGAACACCAGGATGGGCATCCACATCCCGATCACCTTGCCCGAGACGGACGTGGAGATCATCGCGGCGACGACGCCCGTGGAGACCATCCAGTTGCACAGGACGCCGCGGAGGAACAGGGTCAGCATCCCGGCCGCACCGTGGTCCGCGTAACCGACCGTCCTCGAGGCACCGATCTCGCCGAGCCGGTGTCCGACGTCGTTCGGATCCACCGTGAAGGCGAACGTGAGGATCGCACCCATCATGAACGCGACGGTGAGCGCGCCCGCGAAGTTGCCGACGAAGACCAGGGCCCAGTTGCGCAGGACCCCCTTCAGGGTCACGCCCGGTCGCTTGTCGATCCAGGCCAGCGGCACCAGCGTGAAGACGCCGGTCAGGAGGTCGAACCCGAGCAGGTACAGCAAACAGAACCCGACCGGGAACAGCAGCGCCCCGACCAGGGCCGAGCCCGTCTGCACGGTGACCGTCACGGCGAACGCCGCGGCGAGGGCGAGGATGGCCCCGGCCATGTAGGCGCGGATCACGGTGTCGCGGGCGGACATGAAGACCTTCGCCTCGCCCGCGTCGATCATCTTGCCGACGAACTCCGACGGGTTCAGGTAGGACATGCGGTCGCTCCTCGGAGGGTTGCGGGCGGGCAGCGTCGAGTCTCGGAACCGGGTGTTTCCGCTGCATTACCCCCCGGCTGTCATCGCGTCACGCCCCGCTCACCGCTCCCCCGCCGCCCCGGCAAGCCGCGCGTTCCCCGGGCGTAACGCGGCCGCAATACGGGCCCGCGAGCCTGGTGCGACGAGCCACCGACCGCGAAGGAGCCGGCGATCAACCCGATCATGAGCAAGTCCGAGGCCGCCGATCTCGTCGTCGCCGCCCGGACGCGGCGGGGACTGTCCTGGGCGGCGATCGCCGAGGCCCTCGGCACCCCGGTGGTGTGGACGACGGCTGCGCTCCTCGGTCAGCACCCGATGACCGACGAGCAGGCCACGACGGCGTGCGCACTGCTCGGGCTGGACGAGACGGTGGCCGAGAGCCTCCAGCTGCAGCCCGCGCGCGGCACGGACCCGGCCGTCATGGCCGACCCCACGATCTACCGCTTCACCGAGGCCCTCGCCGTCTACGGGCCCACGCTCAAGGAGCTCATCCACGAGGAGTTCGGCGATGGGATCATGAGCGCCATCAACTTCCGGGTGGACATCGCCCGTCGCCCCGACCCCGAAGGTGACCGCGTCGTGGTCACCTTCGACGGGAAGTTCCTCGACTACCGCTGGTGAGCCGCGGACCCGCGACCGGGTCAGCACTCGGCCGCGGAGTCGGTGCTGCCCCGGACGACGAGCCGGTGGGCGGCCTGGACGGCCCGCGGGGAGGTGTCCTCGGCAGCCCCGATCCGTTGCACGAGCAGCTCGACGGCGCCCGCGTCGAGTGGGTGTGCGCCGGCCGGGCGCTGCCCGGCGCCGTCTCCGCGTTCGAGATGGCGCCCGGCCGGATGCTACGAGTTCCGCTGCTACTGAGGTCCCCCAAGGGCACCGCACACATCGAGTCGGGTCCGCACACATTGCGGGCGCTGTGTGCCGCCCCGACCCGGTGTGTGCGGTGGCCGCGGCTACGGTGGCGGGCCGGTGTGCGGTCGGGCTCAGCCGTGGCTCCCGGCCGTTGCCTCGTCGAACGCCCGGATCGCGGCCGCCAGCACCTCGGCCCGGGCGGCGAGCAGGTCCCGGCCGGTCTCGGCGTCGGCCTCCCCGGCGTCGTCGGTGGCGCCACCCACCCGCTCCCACTCGCCGTGCCGCGCCACCACCAGGCCCGGTGCGGGAGAGCGGTGGAACAGGGCCGGCGGGTCCGGCTCCTGCCACGGCGCCGCGGGGTGCACCAGGTCGGGGTGGACGGCCAGGAGCAGGGACGTCTCGAACCAGCCGGCGTGCCCCGGGGCCTGCGGCGGCTCCCCGGGCCCGGCGAGCGTCCAGTAGGAGCAGGCGCCCAGCGCGACGTCCGTCCGCTCCGCGCAGCGCTTCACCGCGAGCTTCACGACCTCGTCGTTGCCGGCGTGCCCGTTCACCAGCAGGACGCGACGGAACCCGCTGCGCACCAGGGAGTCGAGCGCGTCGTCGAGGACGGCCAGCAGCGTGGTGGCCGACAGCGACACGGCCGCCGCGAACAGGTGGTGCGGGCTGTGCCCGAACGGCAGCGCGGGCAGCCGGACGAGCTCCGGGCCGTCGTCGCCGAGCAGGCCGACCGCCGCGTCGACGACCGCCTCGGCGAGCAGGGTGTCGGTGCCCATCGGCAGGTGCTCGGAGTGCTGTTCCTGGGAGCCGACGGGGAGGACGGCAACAGCGCCCCGCTCCCCCGCGGCCCGCACCTCCCGCCACGGCCGTCGATCGAGTCGGATCACGGACCCACAGTAGGACACGAGCTCAGTACCGGACGTCGCTCGCCAGCAGCGGTGGGTAGACCGTGGAGGGCTCACCGTCGACCGTGGCGCCCGCGAACTGCAGCATCGCCCGCGGCGCACCGTGCATCGGCGCCGGGTAGTCCAGGCTCGGCGCCGAGATCTCGTCGAGCGCGCGCAGGTGCTCGGGTGCGAGGGTCATCTCCAGCGCGGCGACGTTGTCGACGAGGTGCTGCACCCGGCGGGCACCGACGATCGGCACGACCGTCCCTGCGCGGGCACGCAGCCAGGCCAGCGACACGGCGGCGGATGTGGTCCCGAGCTCCTCCGCGACCGCTGCGACGGCCTCGATGACCGCGTACTCGTCCTCGGTGGGCCCGCCGACGTAGGCGGTGCGGGCGGAGTCGGCGACCGGCGCGCCGCGCCGGTACTTGCCGGACAGGAAGCCGTTCTTCAGCGGGCTCCACGGGACCAGAGCCATGCCCTGGTCGAGGGCGAGCGGGGCGAGCTCGCCCTCGACGGTGCGGGCCAGCAGCGAGTACTCGACCTGCAGCGCGATCAGCGGGGTCCAGCCCTTCAGCAGGGCCGTGGTCTGGGCCTGGGCGGTGACCCACGCGGGCGTGTTGGAGAACCCGATGTAGCGGATCTTCCCGGCCCGGACCAGGTCGTCGAGGGTGCGCATCGTCTCCTCGATCGGCGTGTGGCGGTCCCAGTTGTGCAGCCAGTACAGGTCGAGGTGGTCGGTCTGCAGGCGGCGCAGGGACTCGTCGAGCTGCGCGATGATCGACCCCCGACCCGCGCCGCCGCCGTTGGGGTCGCCGGGGAAGAGGTTGAAGAAGAACTTCGACGCCAGCACCACGTGCTCGCGCCGGCCGGGGCGGGCGGCGAGGAAGTCGCCGAGGATCCGCTCCGAGTGCGTGTTGGTGTAGAAGTTCGCGGTGTCGATGAAGTTGCCACCGAGGTCCAGGTAGGTCGAGAGGATCTTCTCCGACTCCTCGACGCTGCAGCCGGCGCCGCCGGGATCGTCGCCGAAGGTCATGGCGCCGAGGGCGAACGGGCTGACGCGGAGGCCGGACCGGCCGAGGGTGACGTAG
Organism: Pseudonocardia wallangbongensis; assembly: GCF_054486945.1. Lineage (NCBI taxonomy): Bacteria > Bacillati > Actinomycetota > Actinomycetes > Pseudonocardiales > Pseudonocardiaceae > Pseudonocardia > Pseudonocardia wallangbongensis. The sequence goes on along the minus strand of NZ_JBRERS010000003.1, from coordinate 46,486 downwards.
TGGTCGAGAGGCATGCACCCATGCAACCGGCGGGGGGGCGCCCCGGGGTAGACCGATCCGCTCGGGCTCTTGCACGATCCTCTCGGATCCGATCGGATCGGAGAGTGCCACTGGACGAGATCCGCCGCCTGATCGCGACCCACGCCCGTCCCGACCTCGGGACGTCGATCGACGGGTTGCTGCTGTCCAGGGTGGAGACGCAGGAGCCGGACCACTCGCTGACCGATCCCCTGCTGGTCGTCATGGCGCAAGGGGGCAAGCGCCTCCTGCTCGGCGACGAGGTGTTCGAGTACCGGGCCGGGCAGTTCCTCGTGGTCACCACCGACCTACCGGTCAGCGGCCACTTCCTCGACGCCGGCCCGCTGACCCCCGCGCTGGGCACGGGGCTGGTGCTGCGCCCGGCGGTGATCGCCGAGCTGCTGCTGGAGGCACCGGCCGCGCGGCCGTCCCGCTCGCCGACCGGCCCGGCCATCGCGACCGGTGAGGCGGGGCCCGACCTGCTCGACGCCGTCGCCCGGCTGCTGCGGCTGCTCGACCACCCGGCGGACGCCCGGGTGCTCGCCCCGCTCGTCGAGCGCGAGATCCTCTGGCGGCTGCTCACCGGGCCGCAGGGCGCCGTGGTCCGCCAGATCGGCCTCGCCGACAGCAGCACGTCCCAGGTCGGCCGGGTGACCCGGTGGCTGCGGGACAACTACGCCGAGCCGGTGCGGATCGAGGACCTCGCGCGGATGGCCGGGATGAGCCCGGCCGCGTTCCACCGGCACTTCCGCGCCGTCACGAGGATGAGCCCGCTGCAGTTCCAGAAGTGCATCCGGCTGCAGGAGGCGCGGTCCCTCCTGCTGGCGCGCCCCGACGACGTCGCCGGGGCCGGTCACCTCGTCGGCTACGACAGCCCGTCCCAGTTCAGCCGCGAGTACCGGCGCCTCTTCGGCGCGCCGCCCGGGCAGGACGCGGCGCGGATGCGCGCCGCGGCACCGCACCTACCCTGACCGCACGAGGTCGATCGCGCGGGCCAGGGTGGTGAGCCGGGCGTCGAGCGTGTCGCCCGCCGGGTACAGTCGCACGGTGTCGACGCCCGCGTCGCGCCAGACCCGCAGCCGGTCCCGGACCGTCTCCTCGGTGCCGATCAGCGTGGTGCCCAGCACCATCTCCTCGGTGACGAGCGCCGTGGCCCCGTCGCGGTCGCCCGCCTGCCAGCGCTCCCGCACGGCCGCGGCGACGTCGGACCACCCCTGGCGGCTGTAGGCGTCGTTGTAGAAGTTCGTGCTCGCCGAGCCCATCCCGCCGAGGCTGAACGCGAGGCCCTTCCGCCGGTCGGCCGTCATGCGCCGCAGTTCGTCCTCGTCCTCGGCGAAGGCGACCTCGGCGCCCTGGCAGACGTCCAGGTCGCGGCGCCGCCGGCCGGAGCGCGCCAGGCCGGCGTCGAGCGGCGTGAAGTAGGCGGCGGCGCCCTCCGGGACGAAGCTCGTGCCCAGCCAGCCGTCGGCGATCTCGCCGGTCAGCTCGAGCAACCTCGGGGACAGCGCGGCCAGGTACAGCGGGATGTCCGGGATGGCGCCGACCGACACGCGCATCGGCCTGCCCTCGCCGCCGGGCAGCGGGATCCGGACGGTCTCCCCGGCGTAGGCGACCTTCTCGCCCGCGAGGACCCGGCGCACGACGTCGACGGTCTCGCGCACCCGGGTGAGCGGCCGCGCGAACGGCACCCCGTGCAGCCCTTCGATCACCTGCGGGCCCGACGGGCCGAGCCCGAGCAGGAACCTCCCGGCGGACAGGTGGGCGAGCGTGAGCGCGGCCTGCGCGATCGCGACGGGCGTGCGCGTGCCCACCTGGAGCACCCCGGAGCCGAGCAGCACCCGGTCGGTGCGGGCAGCGAGGTGGCCCAGCACCGACACCGCGTCGGTGCCCCACGCCTCGGCCACCCAGCAGACGTCGAGGCCGAGCTTCTCGGCCTCGCACACGAACTCCACCGTCTCCCGGGAGCCCCCCTCGACGGTGGTAGCCGTGCGCATCAGGCGGCCTCGGCCCGCGCCTTGATCGCCGCGACGGTGGCGGTCATGTTCCGCTCGAACTCCCGCAACCGGACGAAGACGATCTTCTGCTCCTTGTCCGGCATGCGGTCGATCGCCTGGCTCAGCCCGGACCGCCCCGGCCCGAGCCGCACCCACTCGGTGAGCCGCGTGCCACCGTCGGCCGCCTCCAGCGTGAACCGCCACGTCGCGGCCGGATCCCGCGGGTCGTGCACGGCCCAGGAGAACACGGAGGGCCGTTCGCAGGCCACCACGTGCGAGGTGACCGACCACTCCCCCATCGCGTCGTGCCTGTTGTGCCCGACGAACCGGCAACCTACGTCCGGTCCACCGCCGTCGAGCCACTCGACGGTCTGCAGTTCGGGGCTCGCCGCCGCCATGCCGGGCAGGTCGACCACGGCGGGCCAGACGGCGTCGGGCGGGGCGTCGATCCAGGTCGTGACCTCCACGGTCGGGCAGTCGGCGTAGCGCGCACCGGTCCACTCCATCTGCTCAGCGTGGCACGTCAGGAACCCACCGCCACCACGGCCGCGACGACGACCCGCCCGCTGACCAGTCCCGGGTCGTTGTGCCGGGCCCCCGCCACCTCGGTGCAGGCCGCCCCCGCCGCCTGCGCGACGGCCCGGCTCTGCTCCACCGGCACGATCTCGTCGGCCGCACCGGCGATCACCGCAATCCGCGCCCGCACCGACCGCACGTGCTCGAGCAGCGGGAACCGGTCCCGCAGCAGCGTCCGCACGGGCAGGAACGGGTAGGCGCGCGCGCCGACGTCGGCGAGCGAGGTGAACGGGCTTCGCAGCACCAGCGCCCCGACCGGGCGCTCGGTGGCCAGGCGGGTCAGCGGCGCGCCGCCGAGGCTCTCGCCGAAGAGGACGAGCCGGTCCGGCGGCACGCCGCGCACCTGCACGACGTGCCGGTACGCCGCGGCCACGTCCGCGGCGAGGCCCTCCTCCGTGGGCGAGCCGGGGTTGCCGCCGTAGCCGCGGTACTCCACCAGCAGCACGTCGAAGCCCTCCGCCGCGAGGGCCCGCGCGAGCGGCACCCTCAGCACCCGCGAGCCGCCGTTGCCGGGCGCCACGAGCACGGTCCGGTCGCGGGACGGTCCGGTCGCCGGTGCCCACCACGCGGTGAGGTCCAGCCCGTCGTCGGTGTGCAGGACGACGTCGCGGCCACCGTCCAGGTACGCGCCGGCCGGCCCGTCGGGCGCCCCGAACGGCAGGTAGACCAGCCGCCGCTGGAAGACCCACGCCAAGGCGACGACCACGACCGCCAGCACGACGACGGCGACGCCCACCCGCAGTGCGGTACCCATGATCCGCCCGAGGTCCGAGGTTTCGGCGCACCGATGGTAGTGGGCGGGGCGGTGGCGGCCCGATACTCGCGATCATGGATGCGACGTCGCACCTGAAGCGGGTGCTGGGGATGCCCTCGATCGTGCTCTTCGGCCTCGCCTACCTGGTGCCGCTCACGGTGTTCACCACCTACGGCGTGGTCACCGAGCAGACCTCCGGACACCTGCCGGCCGCGTACGTCGTGACGCTCACGGCGATGCTGTTCACCGCCTACAGCTACGGGCTGATGGTGCGGGCGCACCCGTTCGCCGGCTCGGCCTACACCTACACGCAGCGGTCGTTCGGGCCCCACCTGGGCTTCATGACCGGGTGGGCCCTGCTGCTCGACTACCTGTTCCTGCCGATGATCAACTATCTGGTGATGGGCATCTACCTGCAGGCCGCGTTCCCGGCCGTCCCGGTCGCGGTCTGGATCATCGGCGCGATCGTGCTGGTGACCGGCCTGAACGTCCTGGGCATCAGGCTCGTGGCGCGGATGAACTTCCTGCTCGTCGCCGTCCAGGTCGTGTTCATCGCGGTCTTCCTGGTGGCCGTGGGCCGCACGGTCGCCGGCGCCGGCCTGCCGTCGCTCACCGAGCCGTTCCTCCCGAGCGGCGGCGAGGCGCCTGCGGTGCTCGGCGGCGCGGCGATCCTGTGCCTGTCCTTCCTCGGGTTCGACGCCGTCTCGACGCTCTCCGAGGAGACCCTCGACCCGCGCCGGCGCATCCCCCGCGCGATCATGCTGGTGACCGTGATCGGCGGCGCGCTGTTCGTCGTGGTCTCCTACGCGGGGCACCTGGTCTTCCCGCGCTGGCAGGAGTTCACCGACGTCGACTCCGCCGCCCTGGACGTCGTGGGCGCCGCGGGCGGCACCGCCCTGACCGCGTTCTTCACCGCCGCCTACATCGCGGGCTGCTTCGGCTCGGCGATGGCCTCGCAGGCGAGCGTCTCGCGCATCCTCTACGCCATGGGCCGCGACGGCGCGCTGCCGCCGGCCGTGTTCGGCCGGCTGCACCCGCGGTCCCGCACCCCGGCGCTCGCGACGGCGGTGGTCGGCGTGCTGTCGCTCATCGCGCTGTTCATCAGCCTGGAGCTGGCCTCCTCGATGATCAGCTTCGGCGCCCTGGTCGCGTTCTCGCTCGTCAACCTGTCGGTGATCAAGCACTACGTGCTCGACGATGGGCGCCGGACACCGGCGAACCTGCTGGCCTACGCCGTGGTGCCGGGCATCGGTGTGCTCCTCACGCTGTGGCTGTGGACCAGCCTCTCGGGCACCACGTTCGCCGTCGGGCTGGCCTGGATCGCCGTCGGCTTCGGATACCTGCTCGGGCTCACGCGCCTGTTCACGCGGCGGCCGCCGGAGCTGCACATGAGCGAGGTCTCGTGATCGTCAGTCCGCGGACCAGACACGGCTGCCACCCACCCACGTCGACCGCACCGGCACCGATGCGATCTCCTCGGGCGCGACGGCCGTGAGGTCCGCGCCCAGCACCACGAAGTCGGCGAGCCGGCCCGGTGCCAGGCGCCCCCTGACGGCACCGTCGCCCGTGGCGTGCGCCGAGCCCGCGGTGTAGACGGCGAGCGCGTCGAGAACGCCGAGCCGCTGCCCCGGCCCGACGACGAGCCCGGCCGCCGTGCGGCGCGTGACCAGGCTCTGCAAAGCGAGCAGCGGGTCGATGGGCACGATCGGGAAGTCGGACGACCCGCCGACCGGCACACCCGCGTCGAGGAACGACCGGTGTGCGCAGGCCATCTCGACGCGCTCTCCGTAGAAGCCGTGCACGGCCTCACCGAAGAGCGCGATGAACGGGCCGAAGGGCACCGGCGTCACGCCGGCGCGCGCGATCCGCCCGACCAGCGCGTCATCGACGATGCTGCAATGCTCGATCCGGTGGTTCGGTCGCCCGGGACGGTCGGGCAGCGCCTCGTACGCGTCGAGGACCTTGGCGATCGCGAGGTCACCGTTGGCGTGGACGGCGACCCGCACGCCCGCTGCGTCGACCGCCCGCACCGTCTCCGCGAACTCGGCGTCCCCGAGCACCTGCAGCCCGTTGTCCGCGCCGGTCGCGCTCACGTACGGGTGCCGGCACAGGCAGGTGCCGCCGGAGAACGCGCCGTCGAGCATCAGCTTCACGCCGGCGAGCTGGAGGTGCGCGGCGTCCGGCTGCTCCGCGGGCCAGGCGCCGGGATCGAAGTAGCGGTGCCACAGCAGCATGCTCACCCTGGGCGTGAGCTGCCCCGCCGCCCGCGCCGCGGCGTACATCCGCTGCTCGAGCGGTGTGACGATTGCGTCGCAGTAGGACGTGATACCCACCTGGTGCAGCTCGGTGTTGACCGCCCGCAGCGCGGCGACCTGCGCCGACTCCTCACCACCGGGGGCGATCGACGCGCGCTGCGGGCCGGGCAGCCACGGGTCGAGCCAGGCCTGCTCGAACATCCAGCCGTCGAGCCGGCCGTCGGCGCCGACGGTCAGCTCTCCGCCGGGCGGCGCGTCGGCCGGGGTGCGGTAGCCGAGCGTCTCGAGGGCACGGCTGTTGGCGACGGCGCGGTGGAACGTGTACTGGACGATCACGACCGGGTGCTCGGCCGAGACGGTGTCGAGGAGGTCGCGGTCGACTCCGGGCACCTCCCGCTCGTTGATCGGCTGCCCGACCACCCACTCCCCCGGCGGGGTCGTGGCGGCCCGGGCCCGCAGCGCGTCCCGCACCGCGTGGCGGTCGGCCGCCGCGGACAGGTCCACCCGCACGCGGGCCAGCGCGGCCTGCGACGGGTGGCAGTGGGCGTCGTTGAAGCCGGGGACGACGAGCGCGCCCTCCAGGTCGACCCACTCCGCGCCCGGGTACCGCTCCCGCAGCTGCACCCGCGTGCCGGTGGCCGCCACCCACTCCCCGTCGACCGCGAACGCCTCGGGCTCGGGCCCCTCGTCGAGGGGCACGATCCGCGGGCCGGTGAAGATCTTCACGCCACCGGCACCGCCAAGCCGCTCGCGCCCAGCTCCGACGTCACGAGGTCGGGCGCGGCGCGGTGCAGGAACCCGAGGCCGATCTCGGCCCGCCGCACCCGTTCCCGGGACAGCTGGATGTTCAGGGCCTCGAACTGCCCGCCGCTCGGGTAGACGTCGGGGTGGTTGCGCAGCCCGAACTTGACGTAGATCGGCGCGAGCACCCGCACCAGCTCCGCGATCTCGTGGTGCCGGACGAAGCCACCGAGGGTGTCGGGCGACTCGACGTACATGTCGATCGGGATCTGCGTCGCGGCCCGGATCGAGGCCAGCCGCGGCAGCGTGAGGCCGGGTGGCACGTTGTAGGTGTCGGCGCCGAGGTCCTGCATGAGCCGCACGCTCACCGGGTTGGACGCCATCATCTGCACCGACACCTTCACCACGAAGTCGGCCGCGATCAACCCGGCCTCCTTCATGTGCTTGGTCATCAGCAGCAGGCCCTCGTCCGCGACGAGGGCTCCCCGCACACCCAGCGCGTTGGCGCGCACGAGGTCCTCCATCGCGTACGCCAACTGGTCGGCGCCCTCGTGCCGACAGCCCACGGCGCCGCCCGTGGGCGTACGCGCCTGGGCGCCGATGTCCCACGGCGCCCGCGGGCCGACGAAGAGCGACAGCTCCACGCGGCGCGCCGCACAGGCCCGCACCATGTCGCTGATCTCGGCGTCGGTGGCCAGCATGATCCCGCTGCCGGAGGAGACGCGGTGCACGCGCACACCGCGGGCTTCGGCCTCGTCGAACACCGCCTGCAACGCGGCCGGGCCCTCGACGCTGGGGATCTCGGTGCGGTACTGCGCCCCGTCCGGGAACCGCACCGGCGAGTCGGGCAGGTGGTTGACCTCCCGCGCGGGATAGCCCAGGCGCGTGAGCAGGTCGGCGACGGCGGATCGGGTCTCAGTCATCGCGCCCGATCTTGCGGTGTCGGACGAGAGCGGCGCAACGTGTGCCCATGAACAACATGCCGGAGTTCGCGGGGCAGACCGCCGTCGTCACGGGTGCGGCGAAGGGCATCGGCGGCGCCGTCGCCGCCCGGCTCGCCTCCGCGGGCGCTGCGGTGGTCGCCTGCGACGTGGATGGCGACGCGCTGCGCGAGCACGCCGGGCAGCTGCGCGCCGGCGGTGCCCGGGTCACCGAGGTGGTCGGGGACGTCAGCCGGGCCGACACCGCCGCCCGGGCCGCCCGGGCCGCCCGGGACGGGTTCGGCGGCGCGCGGATCCTGGTCAACGCGGCCGGCATCCAGCGCTACGGCACGGTGGAGAGCACCGACGAGCGCGTGTGGAACGAGGTGCTCGCGGTGAACGTCACGAGCATCTTCCTGTTCGCCAAGCACCTCGTCCCGCTGATGCGCGCCGCGGGCGGCGGGTCGATCGTCAACGTCTCGTCGGTGCAGGCGTTCGTGGCGCAGACCGACGTGGTCGCCTACGCCGCGAGCAAGGGCGCGATCAACGCCCTGACCCGGGCGATCGCCGTCGACCACGCCCACGAGCAGATCCGGTGCAACGTGGTGTGCCCCGGCTCCGTGGACACCCCGATGCTGCGTGCCTCCGCGGCGCGGTTCGCCGGCGACCGCGAACCGGCCGACGTCCTCGGCGACTGGGGCCGTGCGCACCCGCTGGGCCGCATGGCCGACCCCGGGGAGGTGGCCGAGGCCTGCGCGTTCCTCGCCGGCGCGCGTTCCTCCTTCGTCACGGGCAGCGAGATGCGCGTGGACGGAGGGCTCACGGCGGCGGCCGGGGTCGCCCTTCCCACCGACGAACGGATGTGACCCTTCTTCGCGTTTCAGTAGGTGCAAATTTTCTCGTATTACGCACACGCCCTGATGTGACCCGATTCATCGGCGATCCAGGTCCATGCCACGGAAAGGCGGTACCCCAGCGGAATTCCCGGCGCCTAGGCTGAAAATGATCATCGCGGCCGGTCCCACCGTGCCGCGCGCCGAATCCGGAGGTGAACGACCATCAGCGCGAGCGACGCCAGCTGTGTCGAAGCCCGAACCCCCCGACGCTGGGAGATCTCCCTCCCCGACGACCTGCGCCTCGATCAGGACGAGGAGTGGTGCGATGCCGGGCTCGACGGGAAGCACGTCCGCATCCGCTTCCACGACTACCACGTCATTTTCGATTGCCCCGGCCTGTACGAGCAGCTCTTCTACGAGTTGCTCGAGTGCACGTCCCCGCGGGTGGTCCGCGGCCTGCTCACCCGCGCGCTGGCGGAACAGGACATCGATCCGGCCGGACTCCGGGTGCTCGACGTCGGCGCCGGCAACGGGATGGTCGGTGAGGAGATCCGGGCCCTCGGCGCAGGCACGGTCTACGGCGTCGACATCATCGAGGAGGCGGCGCGGGCGGCCGCCCGGGACCGGCCCGACGTCTACGACGGCTACCTGGTCGCCGATCTCACGACGCTCGGCCCCGCCCAGCGGGATGAGCTCGCCGCGCACCGTTTCAACACGATGACCACGGTCGCGGCGCTCGGGTTCGGCGACATCCCGCCTGCGGCGTTCACCACCGCGTTCAACCTCGTCGAGACCTCGGGGCTGCTCACCTTCACGATCAAGGAGGACTTCGTCGCCGAGCACGACGCGACCGGGTTCAGCCGCCTGATCAAGCGGATGTTCGCGGAGGACGTGATCACGCTCATCGCCGACGAGCACTACCGGCACCGGCTCTCGGTCCGGGGGGAGCCGCTGTACTACATCGCCTACGTCGCGCGGAAGCTGCGGGACATCCCCGACCACTGGGCCGCATGATCGATCACGACGATCGCCCGGTTCTGGTGCTGGAGCGGTAGGTCGTGATCGTGTTGCTGGTCGGCGGCGGTAGTGGCCGGCGCGTTTCGCTGTGGTGGTGTCGGGTCGTCGGCCCCAGCTGCGCGACAGCTCGTCCCAGCGGCCCTGATCGGCTGGACGGGGCCCGCGCACACGGCGGCGCGGGGGCCGATGCCCGTCGATCCGCGGGGCAAGATCCGAAGTATCGGTTGCCCATGGCTGTCCACACGACCATGGACACCCGATACCTCGGATCTTGACGGGGAAGATCGCAGGTATCGGTTGTCCATGGCTGTCGCCGCAGCCATGGCCAACCGATACCGCGGATCATGAACGTGACCGCCGCCCGGCGGTCAGGGCTGCCTCGCCACGGGATCGGCTGCCGGTGGGCGCGCCGTACCCGGCTCGCAGCCGACCGCCCCACCCCGTCGACCCGGCCCCGGGCGCGGCCACTCCCGTCCGGACCCGACCTCACCCCGGCGCGGTGGTCGGGTTGGCGCCACCACCGTCCTCCGGGGTCACCGGGGCGGCCGTCCCCGACCTGCCGGCACGCCAGTCCCGACGAGACCGCCACTGCTGGCGGCCACTCGACCTGCGGTGGTCCCGCCGGCCCCTTCTGCACTCCCCAGACACCCGGGCATCCTCCAGGAACAACCCCGAGGTCGACACCCAGCGGGCCGTGATCGGCGGGATCGGGACATCACGCTCACACATGCACGCCAGGTCCCGTATTCGCTGATCAAGCCCCATCCTCGGGTCGTTCCAGGCCGGCTGTCGGCCGGCCGGACATTCGGTGCCGACACCACGATCGGGGTGGCCGGGGCAACGGCACCACCGCCGGTCGAGTCCCACCCAGCCGCAGGATCCCGTCGCGAACCGGCGTGCCAGCAGGTCGGGGACGGCCACCCGGGTGACCCCGGAGGACGGTGGTGACGCCAACCCCGGCCACCCCGCAAAGGTGCAGGGACCGGAGGGATCGCACCCGGACCGGGTCGAGACGGGGGCCCCACGCTACGAGCCGGGTACGGCGCGCCCACCGGCAGCGGATCCCCTGGTCATCTCGACCCGATGACTGCTTCCGCGGAACGCACGACACGGCTCGAACCGGTGTGGGACCTGGACATCCCGCCGACAGCACCGGGTCACCACCGGCCGGCCCGACACCCGGAACGCGACCCCGAACGGCGCCCACCAGCGGGACGCGAGAGCCGTAGTACTAGGCGGCGGCCGTGGCCTCCAGCTCGACCATCAGCTCGGGAAAGGCGAGGCGGGTCACGCCGAGGAGCGTGGAGGGCGGCCGCACCCCGGCGGCGCCGAACCGCCCCGCGATCACGTCGTAGCACGCGAAGAGCTCGTCGACGTCGGTCGTGTAGATGTTGAACCGCACCACGTCGGCGAGCGTCATGTCCGCGCCCGCGAGCACCACCTCGAGGTTGTCCATGGCGAGGACGACCTGCGCGCGCATGTCCCCGGCGTGTTGCGGGTGGCCGTCCCCGTCCATGGACGTCTGCCCCGAGCAGATCAGCTCCCTCCGCGTGCCCTCGATGAGCTCGGCCTGGTTGAAGCCGATGTCGAGCGACCACTTCCACGGGTTGACCGCGGTCCGTTCCATGCTGCCCTCCTCGAGCGCGCCGACACGGGCGTCACTCGCGGCGGCACCGTCAATGGTTACGGGCGCGCTCCACCGTCACCTGCAGGGCCGCCAGCAGCTCGCGGGCGGAGTCCAGGGAGAGCTCCACCGCCACGCGGGCGGCGGGGCCCTGCTCCGGGTTCAGGAAGTCGATGTTCACCGTGTGGTCGTCCGGCGCGTGCACGGGATGGTCGTAGTAGACCGTGGCCGTCCGCAGCGGGAACCAGCCCTGCGGGCCCTTGCCGCTGCTCGCCGTGACGTCGAACTTCTCGGTGCTGTAGGTGCACACGCCGATCACGCCTGCCCGTCGAGGTGCGTGGCGTAGAAGGCCCGGACGCGCTGCCACCCGTCCTGCGCCGCGGCCACCCGGTAGGCCGGCCGGTCGACGGAGAAGAAGGCGTGGCCGGCGTCGTCGTAGCGGTGGAACTCGTACTCCTTGCCGTGGGTCTGCAGCAGCTTCTCCAGCTCGTCGACCTGGTCGGGCGACGGGTAGGAGTCCTCGTTGCCGAACAGGCCCAGCAGCGGGGCCCGCAGCTCGGCCGTGCGGTCCGCGAGGGGCTGCACCTGCAGCGGGAACCCCTCCGGCGGGGTGCCGACGACGAACGCTCCGTAGCAGTCCACCGCGGCCTGGATGTCCAGCTCCAGCGCGGTGAGGAACGCCTGCCGCCCGCCGGAGCAGAAGCCGATCGTGCCGACCTTCCCGTTGGACGTCGGCAGCGACCGCAGCCAGCGCACCGCGCCCGCCGCGTCGCCGACGAACCGGGCGTCCGGCACCCCGCCCTGCGCCCGCGCGGTGGCGGCGGCGTCGTCCGGCTCCGCGCCCGGCGCCTCCCGGCTGTAGAGGTTCATGCAGATCGCGTTGTAGCCCGAGACCGCGAACCGCCGCACGACCTCCTTGCTCTCCCGGTCGTACCCGGGCATGTGGTGGATCACCACCACCCCACCGCGGCCGCCCCCGTCCAGCGGGCGTGCGGTGTAGGCCTCGATCTCGTCGTCGTCCGCTCCCCGGATGCCGATCGTCTCGGCGAGCACTGCGTCGTGGCGCACGAACGTTTCCTCTCCTTCAGTCGATCACTTCTCGGCCCCAGTCTTCTCCACGCCGACCGTCACGGAAATGTCGACCAGCTCGTCGAGCCCCATCGTCGGAGCACCGGGCACCTTCGCCTCGTCGTCCCACCGGCGGACCTGCATCGCCTCCTCCGCGAGCGGGTGGCGCAGGAAGCGCTCGACCTCGGCCGCGGCGGCCGGCCCGCCCTGTTCCTGCAGCGAACGGACCGACACCGGCGACAGCAGCGACGCGTAACCGGGGTCGAGCGTGACGAGGGCGCGCTTGGCCAGCACGTGCGCCCCGACGAGCCAGCCGACCTCGTGGCCCAGCAGGCGGGTGCAGAACGCGGCCCCGGCCCGCTCGTGCGGGGCCTCCGGCAGCAGCGCCGCGACGGCGGGCGAGCGGCCGATGTCGTGCAGGAGCGCTGCGGCGACGACCGCCGGGCGGGCACCGGCGCGGACCGCGATGGTGCCGCACTGCAGGGCGTGCGCGAGCTGGTCGACGGCCTCGCCGTCGTAGGGCAGGTCGGCGGTGGCGCGCAGGGCGGCGAGCAGGCTGTCACGCGTGGTGGGCATGGCGGCTCCGTTCCGTCGTGGTTCGGGACGGCACCGAGTCGACGCCGCCCCGATGGCGACGTCCCCAACCCCGCTCGCCCGCGGGGTGACCGGCCGGTGACGGAACCGCCGGCTTGGAGGTCAGGCGCGCAACCCCAGCGCCCGGGACGCCTCCGCCGCCGCGGTGCGCAGCAGCCCCAGCTGGTGCGCCTGCTCGGAGTCGGGCAGATGGGCGGTGAGCCCGCTGACGCTCAGGGCCGCGACGGTGGTGCCGGTGTGGTCGCGGACCGGCACGCTCAGCGCCTTCACCCCGAGCTCGACGTCGTCGCGGCTCACCGCGAACCCGTCCTCGCGGATCCGCCGGAGGTCCTCGCGCACCTGGTCGGCCGTGGCCTGGGTCGGCGAGGTACGCCGCTGCAGCGGACCCGCGAGGTAGCTCTCCACCTTCTCGTCGGGCAGGGTCGACAGCAGCAGCCGCGGCCCGGCACCCAGGTGCAGCGGCAGCGCGCCGCCGACGCCCAGGGTGTGCGTGGAGGCGTACCGGCCGTCCAGCCGCTCCACGCAGACCGCCTCGTCGCCGCGCAGCACGAGCAGGAACACCGTCTCCCCGGTGCGCCGGTACAGCTCCTGCATGGCCGGCAACGCCCGCTCGCGAACGCTGAGCCGGCGGGCCATCGCGCTGCCGACCCGGAACGCCCCGATCCCGAGCCGGTACGTGCCCGGTGAGGGCCGCTCCACGAAGTCCCCGGCCGCGAGCGTGGTGAGGATGCGGTGGCAGGTGCTCTTGTTCAGCTCCAGCCGGGCGGCGATGTCACCGAGGGACAGCTCGTCGGTCGCCTCGGCCAGCAGATCCAGCACCGCCATCGCCTTGACCAGCACCCGGACGGGCTCACCCGCACCGGCGGCCTTCTCGGTCACGGGTGCCTCCTGTCGTTCACTCGATCACGCTACGGCGCCGAACGCGAGCGTCGACGGGAGGTCGACGATGCCGGCGTCGGAGCCCAGCCCCTGCGCCACGAGGGCCGCGGCGGCCGTGCCCAGCCGCGCCGCGGCGGGCAGCGCACGGCCGGAGCCGAGGCCCACCAGCAACCCGGCGGTGAAGGCGTCACCGCAGCCCGTGGTGTCCACGACCGGCACCTCGAACGCGGGGATCCGCCGGACGCCGCCCTCGTCGACGATCACGCAGCCCTCGGCCCCGGTCGTGACGATCACGGTGCCGACACCGGCCGCCCGGGCCACCCCCGCCGCCTCGACGAGGTCGTCGTGGCCCGTCACGCCGCGGATCTGGTCGTCGTTGGGGAGCAGGTACCCGGTGTGCTCCCACGCGGGCCGCAGCAGGTCGACGAGCTCGGGCCGGCCGACGCTGAGCAGGTCCATGCTGACGACCGTGCCGTGCGCCGCGGCGAAGCGGAGCAGGTCCGGTAGGGCGTCGCGGGTGAAGTCCCCCAGCACGTCCGGCCCGCCGACGTGCAGCACGTCGGCCTCCGCCACGAGGTCCAGGTCCACGTCGGCCGCGGTGAGCGTGGCCATCGCGCCGGGAGCGTGCAGCGCGGGCCGCTCGCCGTTGGGGCGGATCGGCAGCATCGTCGCGGGCGTGGCGAGGCCCGGCCGCCGGGCCATGTGCCGCACGTCGACGCCGTGCCCGGCGAGCAGGTCGAGCAGCAACCTGCCCGGGACGTCGTCGCCGACCGGCCCGATGCTGACGACCTCGGCGCCGAGCTTGGCGAGGTCGACGGCGGTGCCACCGGCCGTGCCGGCCGCGGTGATCCGGATCTCGTCGAGCACCCGCCGGCCCTGGCCGGGCGGGATGTCGGGGACGGGGCGGCCGAGGATGTCGAGGATGTGCGCACCGAGGCAGATCACCTTCATGCCGGGACCTCCATTCGGCGCCGGGCGACGGCGGCCAGCTCCTCGCCGGTCAGTGCCCGCGGGGTGCCCATGCCGGTCGCGGTGACGTGCAGCGTGCACAGCCACTCCAGCAGCCGGGCGCGGTCGTAGGCCTGGTCGAGCGTGTCGCCGTAGGCGACGGCGCCGTGGTTCTGCATCAGCGCCGCCGTGCGTCCCTGAAGCGCCGCGTGCACCGAGCGGGCCAGCTCCGGGGTGCCGTAGGTCGCGTAGCGCGCGACCCGGACCGGGCCACCCAGCTGCAGCACGTAGTAGTGCAGGGCCGGGAGCTCGTCGAGCACGGTGGACACCGCCGCGCTGTGCAGCCCGTGGTGGTGCACGACGGCGGTGGCGCCGGTCGCCCCGTAGACGTCGGGGTGCATCGGCGTCTCGGAGGACGGCGCGTGCGGGCCGTCCACCCGGTTGCCGTCGAGGTCGACCACGGCGACGTCCGCGGGTTCGATCCGGTCGTAGGCCATGCCCGACGGGGAGACCGCCACCAGCTCACCGACGCGGACGCTCACGTTGCCCGCCGTGCCCAGCACCAGCCCGTCGGCGGTCATCCGGCGGCCGCACGCGGCGACCTCCCGGCGGGCCGCCGCCAGCGCATCCGCTGCCGGGGTCACTGTGCACCCGCCGCGACCGGGGTGGCCGGCGCGTCCCCGGCGGGATCCGGCTCGTCGTCCGGGACGAGCACCCCGGCGTCGCCGTCCCAGGAGACCTCGACGCGCTGGTCGACCACGAGCGTGCCACCCGCGCCCGCCGGGTCGCGCACCTGCCCGGTGCCGCCGCCGTCGAACCGGACCAGCACCCTGCGGAACGCGCCGTGGTAGACGACGTCGGTGACGGTGGCCGATAGGACGTTGTCCCCGGTGGCCGGCCCGCCCGCGGGGGCGATCCGCAGGCGCTCGGGGCGCACCACGAGTGCGACCGGGCCGTCGGCGGCCGGCGCGTCCCGCACCCGCAGGCTGCACCAGCCGGTGTCGAGCCGCCCGTCGCGGACCCGGCCCGCGAACACGTTGGAGTCGCCGAGGAACGTGGCGACGAACCGGGACGCGGGCGTCTCGTACAGCTCGGCCGGCGTGCCGGCCTGCTCGATGCGGCCATCGCGGAACACCGCGATCCGGTCGGACAGGGCCAGCGCCTCGTCCTGGTCGTGGGTGACGAACACGAAGGTGATGCCCAGCTCCCGGTGCAGCCGCGCGATCTCCAGCTGCAACGACTCGCGCAGCTTCTTGTCCAGCGCCCCGAGCGGCTCGTCGAGCAGCAGCGCGCGCGGTTCGAAGACGACCGCCCTGGCGAGCGCGATGCGCTGCTGCTGCCCGCCGGACAGCTGCGACGGCAGCCGCTCGCCGTGCCCGGCGAGGTGCACCAGGTCGAGGGCCTCCGCGACCCGCCGGGCGATCTCGCCCTTGCCGACCTTGCGCTGCTTGAGCGGGAACGCGATGTTCTCGGCCGCGCTCATGTGCGGGAACAGCGCGTAGTTCTGGAAGACCATCCCCAGGTTGCGCCGGTACGCCGGGAGCTGGGCGATGTCGCTGCCGTCCAGGGCGATGCGGCCGGAGGTGATCGCCTCGAAGCCGGCGATCATGTTCAGGGTGGTGGTCTTGCCCGACCCGCTGGGCCCGAGCAGGGTCATGAACTCCCCGGCCCGGATCTCCAGGTCGATCCCGTCGACGGCGGGAGCCGCCGCGCCGGGGAAGAGCTTGGTGAGGCCCTCGACCTCGATCCGGGCGCCGGACAGGGTCTCAGGCACGGCGGGTCCTCCTCAGGGTGGCGGCCAGGGCGAGCAGTGCGGTGGTGAGCGTGACGACCACGGTGGCCGCGGCCGCGATCGTCGGGTCCACCTCGTTGGTCACGGACGTGAACATCCGCACCGGCAGTGTCTGCAGCTGCGGCGACTGGACGAACAGCGACACCACCACCTCGTCGAAGGAGGTGACGAATGCGAACACCGCCCCGGACAGCACCCCGGGCATGATCAGCGGCAGGGTCACCCTGCGGAAGGTGGCGGGCGCCGAGGCGCCGAGGCTCGCCGCCGCCCGTTCCAGGGTGCGGTCGAACCCACCCAGCGCCGACCCCACGTTCACGGTGACGAACGGGATCGCGAGCACTGTGTGCGCGATGATGAAGCCCGTCGGCGTGCCGATCAGGCCCCACTGCAGGAACGCGGCGTAGACGGCGACGGCCACCACGATGCCGGGCACGATCAGCGGCGCGAGGAACAGCCCGTTCAGGACGCCACGGCAGCGGTTGGCGGTGCGGGAGAGGGCGAAGGCCGCGGCGGTGCCGATCACGGTCGCCACCACCGTCACGATCACGGCGAGCTGGATCGACACCAGCAGCGCATTCAGCCAGCTCGGGTCGGTGAAGAACGTCCGGTAGTGGCGCAGGCTCCACGAGCCCGGCGGGAACGCGAAGCTGTCCTCGCCGGAGAAGCTGATCGGGATGACGATCAACGTGGGCACGAGCAGCCAGGCCCCGATCAGGATCCCGAGCGCGACGAGCGCCCGGCGCAGGCCGACGGACCTCATGAACCGGCACCTCCGACCAGCCCGGCCGGGGCGCCACCGGTGCGGGTGAGCCGCTGCACGCCGGCCACCAGGACGAGCGTGACGACCAGCAGCGTCACCGCGAGGGCGCCGGCAGCGCCGAAGTCGAGCAGCTGGTTGACCTGCACCGCGATGAGCTGCGCCAGCATCGACTGCTGCGGCGACCCGACGAGCGACGGCGTCACGTAGAAGCCGAGCGACAGCACCATCACCAGCGTCGCGCCCGCGGCGACGCCGCGCAGCGACAGCGGCAGGTACACGCGCAGGAACGCGGCGACCGGGGTGGCGCCGAGCCCCATCGCGGCGTCGACGAGCCTGCGGTCGATGCCGCGCATGGCCGCGTACACCGGCAGCACCATGAACGGGAGCATCACCTGCGCCATCGCGATGCTGACCCCCGCGGTCGTGCCGAGCAGCCGGGTGGGGCCGAGCCCGACCGCGGCGAGCAGCCCGTTGACCACCCCCGTGTCCTGCAGCAACACCACCCAGGCGAAGGTGCGCGCCATCAGCGACGTCCAGAACGGCAGCAGCACCAGCGCCGTGAGCACCGCCCGCCACCGGGGACCGACGATGGTCATCAGGTGTGCGTACGGGTACGCGCAGAGCACGCAGAGCACAGTGACGACCGCGGCCATCCCGAGGGTGCGCAGCACGACCGTGACGACGACGCCGTCGGTGACCAGGCCGGTGTAGTTGCCGACGCCGAGCTCGGGGGTGCTCACCGAGAGCCAGGCCAGGCGCAGGGCCGGCACCACGAAGAACACGCCGAGCACGACGACCGCGGGCAACGCGAGGAGCAGCAGCGGGCGGCCCACGCGCCGGGGGCGGGACGCCGCCGGCGGCGTGGGCGCCGCGGCCGCGGCCCTCGTCGAGCCGACCGACACCATGGACAACCCCCACTTCGGTCACGATGTGGCACGGGTTTCACGAACCGAAATGGGAGGGTCGCGGTAGGAGGCCGGGTTGTCAACCGCCCGGCGCGGCCGTTACGGCGACGAGACCCGATCCAACAGGCAGTTCACGTGCCGGGCCTTGACGACCCGGACCACGGCCGCCATCCTCCTGATGCCACATCCTGAACCACGTTCTGGATAGTGAAACGCAAAGGTGCGTTGCACCCCGTCGATCGAAGGTGTTCCCGTGCGCAACCGCAGGCTCGTCTCCGCGCTGGCCCTCGCCACCGCCGTCAGCTTCAGCGCCACCGGGTGCTTCGCCACGGTCGGCGGCGAGTCGGCCTCCGGCGGCACCGTCGTGTTCAGCAACACCGGCGGGGCGCTCGCCTCGATCTTCGCCGAGACCGCGTACAAGGAGCTCTCCACGCAGGGCATCCAGGTGGCCGAGGAGTCCCCCAACAACGAGGCCAAGCTGACCGCGATGGTCGAGTCCGGCTCCCCCACCTGGGACGTCTTCTACTCGTCGCCCTACCGCACCGTGGCCAAGTGCGACGTGCTGTTCGAGAAGCTGGACAAGTCGAGGATCAACACCGCCGGGCTCGACCCCGCGCAGGTCACCGACTGCGGCGTGCCGGTGCTGAAGTCCGCGTTCCTGCTGGTCTACAACGCCGACAAGTACGGCGACAACCCGCCGCAGAGCTGGGCCGACTTCTACGACACGACGAAGTTCCCGGGCACCCGGGGAATCATGAACTACGCCAAGGACGCCGGCATGGAGACGGCGCTGCTCGCCGCGGGCGTGCCCGGCGACCAGCTCTACCCGCTGGACTACGAGCGCGCCTTCGCGACGCTCGACACGATCCGGCCCTCCGCGCGGTTCTACGAGACCGGGGCGCAGCAGACCCAGGCCCTCGAGGCCGGTGAGGTCGACATGATGCTGGCCTGGCCCGGCCGCGCCTACGAGGCGGCCAAGAACGGCGCCAACCTGAAGGTCGTCTGGAACCAGCCGCTCTACTACGAGGACTCGCTCGGGATCGTGAAGGGCGCCAAGAACCTCGACGCGGCGTACTCGCTGATCAACGCGGTGGTCGACGTCCCGACCCAGGAGCTCATCATGCAGCGCCAGCCCTACGGCTCGCCCAACTCGAACGCGAAGCCGTCCGCGGACCCGCTGATCAACTCCTTCATCGCCACCAGCAACGTCACCGGCAGCGAGGTGCACCGCGACAACGAGTGGTGGGCGGCGAACCTCGACGAGGCCACCCGGCAGTGGACGGAGTGGGTCAACCGGTGAGGCTGATCGGCTACGGCGACCGGCTCTCCGTCCCGGCGGGCGGAACCGTCGAGTTCAAGATCAGCAGCGAGCTCCCGGAGTTCGCCCCGACCCTTCAGCGGCTGCGCCGCGGCGGTTCCCCGGCCCACGAGTGCGACCTGCTGGAGGAGGAGGTCGCAGCGTCGCTCCCGGCGACGGTGCCCGGGCGCGTCCAGGTCGCCCGCGCCGGTTCGTACGTCGAGGCGCCGCTGCACGACGGGACGGTCATCGACGGTGCCGGGCTCGCGATCTGGCTGCATCCCACCCGGCTCGACGCCGACCGCGAGCAGACCGTGCTCGCGCTCACCGCACCCGACGCGGCGGCCGGCTACCTGCTGTCCGTCTCCGGGCGCGGGTGCGCCCTGCGCGCCGCGGACGGGACCGACCTGGCCCGCCTGGACGTGGCGCCGGTGGAGCGGCAGTGGTCGTTCCTGGCGGCGACGATCTCGAGCGACGGCGATGCCCGGCTGACCCTGCACCGCGCTGCTCCCCAGGTTCAGGAAAGCCACATTCATGTACCCCAGGTTCAGGAAAGTGGCTTTCCTGAACCTCCTGAACCTCGGCTGACGGGACCGTGGCTGCTCCGCGTCGGCGCCGGTCCTCGCGGCGGCTTCTTCAACGGCAGGGTGGCCCGGCCCGTCGTGTCCGCCACGGGCTGGTCCGCCGAGGCGACCGAGCGGCTCGCCGCCGGCGAGGACGCGGTCGCCGTCCTGGGCGACGCCGGCGTCAGCGCGCTCGCGCTGGGCCGGGACCCCGCAGCCGTCGCCGTGGCCGACGACGGGGCGCTCACCGCGGGCGGCACCGCCGTCAACCGGCCGGCGAGCGCGGTGCCCGGGCCGTTCTGGCGGTGCCGGGAGACCGACTTCCGGCGCGTCCCCGGCGAGTACGACGCCCTGCACCTGCACGAGGACGACCTCGACGACGCCGGCTGGGAGACCGACATCGTCCTCACCGTCCCGGCGGACGCGGCGAGCGGCGCCTACGCGTTGAGGATCACCGCGGGCGAGCACGTCGACCGCATCCCGTTCGTCGTCACCCCGGGCGACGGCGCTCCCCCGGCCCCGGTGCTCGTGGTGCTGCCCACCTGGACCTACCTGGCCTACGCGAACTGGCGCACCTACGCCGAGTTCGAGGAGGAGCGGGTCGCGCTCTACGGGGAGCGCCGCGGCGTGGATCCCCGGGACCGCTGGCTGGCCCGCCACCCCGAGCTGGGCCGCTCGCTCTACGACGTGCACACCGACGGCAGCGGCGTCATGTACTCCTCCCGGGCGCGGCCGATCGTCAACATCCGGCCCGACTACTACACGCCGACCACCCGCGGGCTGCGCCACTTCGCGCAGGACCTGTCGCTGCTGGACTGGCTCGACCGGCGCGGCGAGGACTACGCCGTGATCACCGACGACGAGCTGCAGGACCGCGGCGCGGACGCGCTCGCCGGCCACCGCGTCGTGATCACCGGCAGCCACCCCGAGTACGCCTCCGCCCGGATGCTCGACGCCTACGAGGACCACGTCGAGTCCGGCGGCCGGCTGATGTACCTGGGCGGCAACGGCTTCTACCACGTCACCGCCCGCCACGAGGGACCGTCCGGCGCGATCGAGATCCGCCGCGCCCGCGGCAGCCAGACGGCGTGGGCGAGCGGCGCGGGCGAGGAGCACCTGTCGGGGACCGGTGAACCCGGCGGGCTGTGGCGGTGGCGCGGCCGGGCACCTCAGCGCCGGTTCGGCGTCGGCATGACGGCGCAGGGCTTCGACAAGGCGAGCGGCTACCGCCGGACCCCGCAGAGCCGGGCCGCGGAGTGGGTCTTCGAGGGCGTGGACGTCGCGGTCGGCGATGTCTTCGGCGACCGGGGCCCCGGCCTCGGCGGGGCGGCGGGCGACGAGATCGACCGGGCCGACGTCGGGCTGGGCACCCCGGCCGACGCGGTGGTGCTGGCCACCTCCGTGGGCCACTCCGCGAGCATCGTGCTGGTACCCGACGACAAGACGATCTCCTACGCCGTGCCCACCGGGCCCGATCCCCGCGTCCGGTCCGACATCGTGCTCTTCGGGCGGCCCGGTGGCGGCGCCGTCTTCGCCGTCGGCTCCATCGCCTGGTCCACCGCCATGACGCACAAGGGCGGCGACAACGACGTCTCCCGGCTCACCGCCAACGTCCTCGGCCGCTTCCGCGACCACCCCGACCCGGTGGCGGGCGCATGAGGATCGTCGGTTACGCCGACCGGCTCTCCGTCCGCGCCGGGGACCCGATCGCGTTCCACGTCAGCTGCGTGCACGACGGCTTCCGGCCGGAGATCGTCCGGCTGCGCCGCGGCGGCTCCCCGCAGCACGAGACCGCGCTCGTCGAGGAGGCGGTCGCGAGCGGGCTGCCGCCCCGGCTGCCGGGCCGCGTGCAGCACACCACGTCGGGCTCCTTCGTGGAGGCCGGTCCGGTCGGTCCGACGGACGCGGTCGGGCTCGCGTCGTGGTTCCTGCCCACCCTTCCCGGTACCGGCGCCCGGCCGTTGCTGGCCGTCGGGGACCTGGTGCTCGAGGTGTCGACCGCCCGGGTCGCGCTGCGCCGCGGCGCGACGACGCTGGCTGCCCTCGACGCGCCGCCGGTCGAGCGCCGCTGGGCCTGCGCCGCCGCCACCGTGGACGCCGCTGGACACGTGCGGCTGTCGCTGCACCGTCCGGGCCTGGACGCGATCACGGCTGCCGCGCAGGTACCGCCCTCCACCTCCGGCGGGGTCGTGCGGATCGGATCCGACGGGACGGTGACCGGCGGGCTCGGCGCGACGTTCAACGGGAAGGTGGCCCGCCCGGTCGTCGCCGCCACCGCCTGGCCCGCGACGACGACGGCGGCGCTGGCCGCGGGCGCCGACCCGCTCACCCTCCTCGACCCGGCCACCACGAGCGCGCTCGACCTCGCCGCCGACCCCGGCGGCACCCGGGTGCCCGACCGCGGCGGGCTCACCGGCGGCGCCGTGGTCCACCAGCTGCCCACCCGCGGCGTGCCCGGCCCGTTCTGGACGGGCGCGGAGACCGACTTCCGCCGCGCCCCAGCCGAGTTCGACGCCCTGCACCTGCACGACGACGACCTCGCCGACGCCGGCTGGGAACCGGACCTCACCTGGGACGTCCCCACCGACCTGCCCAGCGGCGTCTACGCGCTGAAGACGAGCGCCGGGGACGACGTCGACCGGATCCCGTTCGTCGTCACGCCGGCCCGGCACGAGGCGCCGGTGCTCGTCGTGCTGCCCACCTGGACCTACCTCGCCTACGCGAACTGGCGCACCTACGCCGAGTACGAGGCCGAGCGGCTGGCGATCTACGGGGAGGCGCGCGGGATCGACGAGCGGGACCGCTGGCTGGCCGCGCACCCCGAGCTGGGCCGCTCGCTCTACGACGTGCACACCGACGGCAGCGGGGTCTGCCACACCAGCAGGCTGCGCCCGATCCTCAACCTGCGCCCCGACTACTTCACCCCCACCACCCGCGGGTTCCGCCACTACGCCCAGGACCTGCAGCTGCTGGACTGGCTGGACCGGCGCGGCGAGGACTACGCGGTGGTCACCGACGACGAGGTCGAGCGCGAGGGCGCGGACCTGCTCTCCCGCTACGACGTGGTGCTCACCGGCAGCCACCCCGAGTACTGCTCGGCCGGCATGCTCGACGCCTACCTCGGATACACCCACGCCAGTGGCCGGCTGATGTACCTGGGCGGCAACGGCTTCTACCAGGTCACCGCCCGGGTCCCGGGCCACCCGGACGCACTGGAGATCCGCCGGGGGCACGCGGGCGTCGCCACCTGGGTGTCCGACCCCGGTGAGGAGCACCTCGCCGCCACCGGGGAGCGCGGCGGGCTGTGGCGGATGCGCGGCCGGGCGCCGAACGTGCTCGCGGGCGTCGGGTTCACCGCGCAGGGTTTCGACTCCGGCTACGGGTACCGGCGCACCGCGGCGAGCGCGGACCCCGCGGCGGCGTGGGCCTTCGCCGGTGTCTCCGCGGGCGTCGGCGAGGTCTTCGGCACCGAGGGCCCCGGCCTGGGCGGCGCGGCGGGCGACGAGCTGGACCGGGCCGACGTCACGCTCGGCACCCCCGCCGACGCCGTCGTGCTGGCCTCCTCGGTCGACCACTCGGAGAAGATCGCGCTGGTACCCGAGGAGGCCGACCACGGCTACGCCGCTCCCCCACCCGGCATCCACCCCAAGGTCCGCGCCGACGTCGTCCTGCTCGGGCGACCCGGCGGCGGCGCCGTGTTCTCCGTCGGTTCGATCGCCTGGTCGACCGCGATGACGCACGACGGCGGCGACAACGACGTCTCCCGGCTCACCGCCAACGTCCTCGACCGCTTCCGGGACGAGCCCGGCCCGGTGCTGCAGTAAAGGAGCAGGAGTGCCCGTCACCAGTACCGACCAGGTCGCGCACCTCGCCGACCGGGCGAGGTTCGTGCGCACCGAGACCGTCCGGCTCACCCGCATCGCCGGGGCGGGCCACTACAGCGCCGTGTTCTCCTGCGCGGAGCTGTTCTCCGTCCTCTACTACGCGCAGCTGCGCCTCGACCCGTCCCGCCCGGAATGGCCGGACCGCGACCGGTTCGTGCTCAGCAAGGGCCACGCGGCGATCGGCCTGTACCCGGTGCTCGCCGACCTCGGCTTCTTCGACCCGTCCGAGCTGGACACCTACACGCGCCTGGGCAGCCCGTTCGGCGACCACCCCGACATGCGCCGGATCCCCGGCGTCGACTTCTCCTCCGGCTCCCTCGGGCACGGGCTGTCGATCGCCGCGGGCATGGCCCTCGCCGGGCGGATGTCCGGCTCCGACCACCGCACGTACTGCCTGCTCGGCGACGGCGAGCTGGCCGAGGGCCAGATCTGGGAGGCGGCGATGTCGGCCGGGCACTTCCGGCTCGGCAACCTCGTCGCGATCGTCGACGCCAACCAGCTCGGCATCGACGGCTTCGTCCGCGACGTGATGGCCGCCGAGCCGATCGACGGGCGGTTCGCCGCGTTCGGCTGGCAGACCCACCGCGTCGACGGGCACGACATCCCGGCGCTGCTGGAGCTGTTCGCCGGCCTGCCGTCCGCCGTGGACGGCCCGCCGCAGCTCGTCGTGGCGGACACCGTGAAGGGCAAGGGCGTGGCGCGCATGGAGCTGTCGCCCGACTGGCACGTCGGCAACCTGGCCGGCACCGACTACGACGACGTGCTGGCCGAGCTCGGGCAGGAGCGCGCATGAGCAGCACCCAGGACCAGTCGGAGCTGTTCAACGGCACCGCGAACGTCGGCCTCAAGGACACCCGCTCCGTCGACGGCACCGACACCCGGGCGATCCCGGCGTTCGTGTTCGGCGAGGAGCTCGCCCGCCTCGCCGACCACGACCCGCGCATCGTCGTGCTCACCGCCGACCTGGCCCGCTCGAACCGGGCCACCGACTTCGCGACCCGGCACCCGGAGCGGTTCGTCAACGTCGGCATCGCCGAGAAGAACATGATCACGATGGCGGCCGGGATGGCCGCGTCCGGCTACCTCCCGTTCGCGGCCACGTTCGGCGCGTTCGCCGCCCTGCTCTGCGCCGAGCAGATCCGCACCGACTGCGCCTACCCCGGCATGCCGGTCCGGGTGGTCGGCCACCACTCCGGCATGTCCATGGGCTTCTACGGCACGAGCCACCACAGCCTCGAGGACCTCGCGATGATGCGCTGCATCGCCGATCTGACGGTCGTGTGCGCCACCGACGCGAACCACCTGCGCGCCCTGCTGCGCCTGTCGCTCGACCACCCGGGCGCCATGTACATCCGGCTCGGCCGCGGGCGGGACCCCCAGGTCTACGACGAGGTGCCGGACCTGGCGGTCGGCCGCGCCGAGACCGTCCGCGACGGCACCGATCTGACGATCATCGCCACCGGCTCCGAGGTGCACCCCGCGGTGGAGGCCGCCGACGAGCTGGCCGCGGGCGGGATCTCCACCCGGGTCGTCGACATGTTCACGATCGCCCCGCTCGACCGTGCCGCCGTGCTCGACGCCGCGCGGTCCACCGGCGCCGTCCTCACCGTCGAGGAGGGCAACCTCACCGGCGGGCTGGGCAGCGCGGTCGCCGAGTGCCTGTTCGAGGCCGGCGCCCACGTCCCCTTCCGCCGCCACGGTGTGCCCGACGAGCACGTGCCCGTCGGCCCGCCCGCCGCGCTCTACGCCCACTACCGCCTCGACGGGACCGGCATCGCCGCCGTCGCCCGCGAGCTGCTCGACTCCGGGGGGTCCTCGAGATGACCAGCGCACCCACCGTCCTCGGCGAGCGCGAGCTCGCGCTCCGCGAGCGGGCCCGCCAGGTGATCCCCGGCGGGATGTACGGCCACATGTCCGTCCAGGCCTTCAGCTCCGCGCACCCGCAGTTCATGGCCTCCGGCGAAGGCTGCCGGGTCACCGACACCGACGGGCGCACCTACCTCGACCTGATGTGCGGCTGGGGCCCGGTCGTCCTCGGCCACCGCCACCCCGCCGTCACGGCCGCCGTCCGCGACCAGCTCGACCGGGGCGACTGCCTCGACGGCACCGGCCCGGTCGCCGTCGAGTTCGCCGAGCTGCTGGTGGACACGGTCCCGTCCGCGGACTGGGCGTTGTTCTGCAAGAACGGTTCCGACGCCACCACGACGTGCGTCACGATCGCCCGGGCGGCGACCGGGAGGCGGAAGCTCCTGGTCGCCCACGGCGCCTACCACGGCGCAGTGCCCTGGTGCTCTTTGCGCGGCTCGGGCGTGACCGAGGAGGACCAGGCGCACCTGGTGCACTACGAGTACAACGACCTCGCCTCCGCCGAGGCCGCCGCGGCCGAGGCGGGCGACGACCTGGCCGCGATCGTCGTCTGCCCGATGCGCCACGACATCAAGCGCGACCAGGAGCTCGTCGACCCCGCGTTCGCCCGCGGCCTGCGCGCGCTCGCCGACCGCACCGGCGCCGTCCTGGTCCTCGACGACGTCCGCTGCGGGTTCCGCCTCGACCTCGGCGGCAGCTGGGAGCCCCTCGGCGTCCGGCCGGACCTGTCGGCCTGGTCGAAGGCGATCGCCAACGGGCAGGCGCTCGGCGCCGTCACCGGCGTCGACGCGCTGCGCGACGCCGTCGGGTCGATCTACGTCACCGGGTCGTTCTGGACGGCGACGGTGCCGCTGGCCGCGGGCCTGGCGACCCTGACCGAGCTGCGCAAGGGCGTCGCCCTGCCGGGCATCGCCCGCGCCGGCGCCCGGCTGCGCGATGGGCTCGCCGCGCAGGCCGCCGCGCACGGGTTCGAGATCAACCAGACCGGGCCGGTGCAGATGCCGATGCTGTCGTTCGCGGGCGACGAGGGCTTCCGGCTGGTGACGGCGTTCGCGGAGGCCGCCGTCCGGCGAGGCGTGTACCTGCACCCCTGGCACAACTGGTTCCTGTCCGCCGCGCACACCGACGCGGACATCGACGAGATCCTCGGGCGCACCGACGACGCGTTCGCCGCCGTGAGGGGATGACGGGAACCCGGCCATACTCGCCGGGTGCCTGATCATCGGGAAGACCAGCGCGGCCCGTTCGACCTGACCGGGCGGACCGCCGTCGTCACCGGGGGCGCCCGCGGCCTCGGCCGGGGAACCACGCTCGCGCTGCTCGCGGCCGGCGCCGACGTCGTCTCGCTGGGCCGCTCACCGGTGCCCGCCGACCTCGCCGACGCCGCCACGGCGCTCGGCAGGCGGCTCACCGCCCACGCACTCGACCTCTCCGACACCGCCGCGATCACCACGACCGCGCGCGAGGTGCTCGCCGGGCACCGCGTCGACATCCTCGTCAACAACGCCGGCGTGCAGGACCGGTACCCGGCCGCCGAGTTCCCGCTCGACGCCTGGGACCACGTCCTGGACGTCAACCTGCGGGCCGTCTTCCAGCTCTGCCAGCTCTTCGGCGGCCCCATGCTGGACCGCGGGGCCGGCGCCGTCGTGAACGTGGCGTCGCTGCTCTCGTTCCAGGGCGGCATCACGGTGCCCGCCTACGCCGCCAGCAAGGGCGGGGTCGCCCAGCTGACCAAGGCGCTCTGCAACGAGTGGGCGGGCCGCGGCGTGAACGTCAACGCCGTCGCCCCCGGCTACATGGACACCGAGCTGAACAGCGCGCTCCTCGCCGACCCGGTCCGGAGCGAGCAGATCTCGGTGCGCATCCCGGCCGGGCGGTGGGGCCGCCCCGAGGACATCGGGAACGTCGTGGTGTTCCTCGCCTCCCCCGCCGCCGCGTACGTGCACGGGCAGGTGATCGCGGTGGACGGCGGGTGGCTCGCGCGGTAGGCGCCGCGGCCCGGCCCCATTGCCCCGGCTGGCCGGACTCTGCATTCGAACATCGACTGCAGTAGCGTCGGGGTCAGCGCGTGGTTGCGCCTAGGGTTCCGCTCGCCGCCCGCCCCGACGACCACAACCAGGACGGCGAGGACTGGACCGAGCGGCGCCAGCACCCCACCCGGTTGCGGTGGGCCCACACCTGACGGGACAAAAGCCCTGAGGGCTCCTGATCCGACGTGTCCGCCTTCGGCGGACCGGCCCACGGGGAGCCCCATCGATGTCCGTCACCACACCGTCGCTCGGCCCGTTCATGATCGCCGCGGTGCTCGCCGCCGCCGTGCTGCACGCGGCCTGGAACTCCATCGCCCACGGCATCGGGGACCGGCTGGTCGGGTTCGCCCTGATCGGGGTCGTCGACGTCGTCGGCGGCGGCGCCCTCGCCGCGTTCGCCGGCATGCCACCCGCCGGCGCCTGGCCGTACATCGTGGCCTCGGCCGTGGTGCACATCGGGTACACCCTGCTGCTGCTCGCGAGCTACCAGCTCGGCGAGTTCAGCCAGTCCTATCCCCTCGCGAGGGGCACGGCGCCGCTGATCGTCGCGCTCGCGTCCGTCCTGCTGCTCCACCGGCCGCTGGCCGGGCAGGACGTCGCCGGCGTCCTCGCCGTCTCCGCCGGGCTCATCGGGCTGGTCCTCGCGGGCGGCATCCCCGGGCGCAAGCAGCTGCCGGCCGTGGCGGCCGCGGTCGCGACCGGCCTGCTGATCGCCGGGTACACCGTGATCGACGGCCTGGGCGTGGCGAAGGGCCCGCTGCTCGCCTACATCGGCTGGATGTTCTTCCTGCAGGGGCCCGCGCTGCCCGTGCTGGCGGTGGTGCGCCGGGGCCGGCGCCTGCCCGCGCTGCTGCGCCGCCACGGCGGGGCCGGGCTCGCCGGCGGGGCGATCTCGCTCACCGCGTACTCGATCGTGCTCTGGGCCCAGACCTCCGGCGCGCTCGCCCCGATCGCGGCGCTCCGCGAGAGCAGCATCGTGTTCGGCGCCCTCATCGGCGCGGTGTTCCTGCGGGAGCCGCTCGGGCACCGGCGCACCCTGGCGGCGGCCGTCGTCCTGACCGGGGTGCTGCTGTTGAGCCTGTGAGGGGGCATCATCGGGGGATGCGGTTCGTGCTTCCCGCCCTCGGTGTCGTCCTGGTCCTGATCGGTGCCGTGTGGACGCTGCAGGGCAGCAACCTGCTCGGCGGCAGCTTCATGTCCGGTTCCCGGTTGTGGCTGGTGATCGGGCTGGTCGCCCTGGTGGCCGGGATCTGGCTACTGGTGCGGGCCGTCCGGGCCCGGCGCGTCTGAGCGGACCCGGCGCCGCAGATGCTCACCGAGGGTGCACGGCGTCGGTGAACCCCGCCGGGACGATGATGTCGTCGCGGCTCAGCTCCTCGACCGAGCTGCGACCGAGCCCGAGCAGGGCCGAGTCGATGCCGCCGCGCATGATGTCGAGGACGTTCTCCACGCCGGCCTGTCCCGCGGCGGCGAGGCCCCACAGGTAAGCGCGACCGATCAGGACGGCGCGAGCACCCAGCGCCATCGCCTTCACGACGTCGCTGCCGCGGCGGATGCCGCCGTCGAGCAGGACCTCGACCTGCTCGCCCACCGCCTCGGCGATGGCGGGCAGCGCCCGGATCGTGGCGGGCGTGCCGTCGAGGTTGTTGCCGCCGTGGTTGGAGACGGAGATGGCGCTGACCCCGGCGTCGACGGCACGCTTGGCCTCGTCCGGCCGGAACACGCCCTTGAGCAGGAACGGTCCGTCCCACTGCTCGCGCAGCCAGCGCACGTCCTCCCAGCTGGGCGGCGGTGTCTGCATCCACTGGCCGTAGGCGCCGAAGAACGTGAGCGGGGTTTCGCCGGGATCCGACATGTTCGGCACGGTGAGGTCCGGCAGCTGCCGGGTGCGTCCCCAGTCGAGCAGCCACCGCGGGTGCGTGATCCCCTCCGGGGCGAAGCGGAGCATCTCGCGGAAGGAGAGCCGCTCGGGGATGCGCGGGCTCCCCCAGTCACGGCCGTGGGAGAACGACCAGTCGGGCGTGAGGATCAGCCCGACGGCGCCCGCCGCGCGAGCTCGCTCGACGCGCCGCGCGATGTCGTCCCGGCTGCCGCACCAGTAGATCTGGAAGAGCGTCCGGGGGTTGGCCGCGACGACGTCCTCCACGGGCTTGCTGGCGAACGAGGACAGGCCCATCGCGGTGCCCCGCGCCGCGGCCGCGCGGGCCACGGCGACCTCGCCGTCCGGGTGCACCGCCTGCACCCCGGTGGGCGAGATCAGGACCGGCAGCGACACCTGCTGCCCGAGCACGGTGGTGCCGAGCTCGCGCTTGCCCGAGAACCCGGCCGTGCGCGGGGCGAAGCCCAGCTCGTCGAAGGCGGCCTGGTTGTCCAGCAGGGTGAGGCCCTTCTCCGAGCCCGCGACCAGCGCCCCGTACACCGACGGCGGCAACCGCTTCCGCGCGCGCCGCTGCGCCTCGGCCACCGTCTCGAACCAGGCCCCGCCCATGATCAGCCCTTCGCCGGACTTTTCGACACGCAGTGTCGAATTTAGGGGGACGATAGCGTCGCACCGTGACGGGAACAAGACCGGCGCGCCGCGGCCGCCCTCGGGGCACGAGCACGCGCGAGCTCGAGCTGATCGCGCTGCGCCTGTTCGCCGAGCAGGGCTTCCACGAGACCACGATCGAGCAGATCGCCGCGGCCGCGGGCGTCAGCACCCGCACGTTCTTCCGCTACTTCGACGCCAAGTCGAGCGTGCTGTGGCAGACGTTCGACAGCGAGGTCGAGGCGATCCGCACCGCCCTCGCCGACGCGCCCGACGACCTCCCGGTGATGGACGCCGTCCGCCACGCCGTCCTCGCCGCCAACCACTACCGCGCCGCCGACGTCCCCGAGCTGCGGATGCGCATGACCCTCGTCGGCAACGTGCCCGAGATCGCCGCCAGCGCCACCGTGCGCTACGACGCGTGGGAGCGGGCCATCAGCGAGTTCGTCGGCCGGCGTGTCGGCCAACCGGCCGACTCCCTGTTCCCGCAGGTGGTCGGCCGCGCCACGCTCGCCGCGTGCCGCGCTGCCTACGAACGTTGGGCGGCCCGCGCCGACGCCGACCTCACCGTCTACCTCGACGCCGCGCTGCGCGCCCTGGCGAACGGCTTCCGCGAGCCGCTCGCGGAGCCACTCCCGACGGTCAGCCGCGACTTCTCACACCCAGGGCGGGCCGCACACAAGGCCGACCCTGTGAGGCCCACGCCCGATATGTGATGTCGGGCCGCCCGGGGGCTAGGACGCCGAGATCGCGCGCTCCGGGCAGCTGTCCACGCCGAGACTGGCGTCGGCCTCCATCTCCGGCGGCACCGGGTCGGTCCGGACGATCGAGTGCCCGTCCTCCTCGGCGAGGTCGAAGACGTCGGGTGCGCTCATGTGGCAGATCCCGTGGCCCTGGCACGCCTCCAGGTCGACGTTGACGCGCATCGCTCTCCCTCCGGCCACCATTGACAGACGCAAACCAGGATCAGCATTATCACATCTAGGCCGTCCGAGAGAAAGTCGAGGAGACCGCATGAGAGCGGAGCAGCGTTGCCCCGTCGTCCACTTCGACCACCACTCGCAAGCGCACGCCGAGGACACCGTCGGCGGCTACCGGGCGGTGCGGCGGACGCATCCCGTCGCGTGGACGGAGGCCCACGGCGGCTTCTGGCTCCTCTCGGACTACGACGCGGTCTTCGAGGCGGCCCGCGACGACGACGTCTTCTCCTCCCAGCGGCTCGACGAGTACGGCGGCCCGGGGCTGTCCGTCGTCATCCCGAAGACGCCGATGCACGAGCACATCCCGATCGAGCTGGACCCGCCGGCGTTCCGCGGCTACCGCAAGATCGTCAACCCCATCGCGGCACCCGCGGCCGTCGAGAAGGTCGCGGACCGGATCGAGACGTGGACCACCTGGTTCATCGACGAGATCATCGAGTCCGGGCGGGCCGACCTCGCGCAGGTGATCGGCGTGCCCTCGATCGTCACGATCGACTGGCTCGGCCTGCCGGTGCAGGGCTGGCACCGCTACTCGCGCGCCCACCACGCCACGCTCGCCGAGGAGACCACCAGCGCCGCCTACCAGCAGGCCGTGCAGGTCGACCTGCCGTGGTGCACGGAGCAGATGCGCGAGGTGATCGCCGCCCGGGCGGAGCAGCCGCGCGACGACGCCATCAGCTACCTCGTGCAGCAGGAGGTGGACGGGCGGCCGATCACGCAGGCGGAGGTCTTCTCCATCGTCGAACTGCTCATCGCCGGTGGCGTCGGCACCACGGCGTCGCTGGTGAGCCAGGCGCTGGTGTGGCTCTACGAGCACCCGGACGTGCGCCGGGAGCTGATCGACGACCCGTCGTTGCTGCCCCGCGCGCTGGAGGAGTTCCTGCGCTACTTCTCCCCCACCCAGGCGCTCGCCCGCACCGTGCTCACCGAGACCGAGTTCCACGGCTGCCCGCTCAAGGTCGGTGACCGGGCGCTGCTGGCCTGGTCGTCGGCCAACCGGGACGAGCGGGCGTTCGAGGACCCCGACGAGATCGACATCCACCGCTGGCCCAACCGGCACCTCGCCTTCGGGGTGGGCATCCACCGCTGCGCCGGCTCGCACCTGGGCAAGCGGATGGCCCTGTCCATGCTCGGCCAGGTGCTCGAGCGGATCCCCGACTACGTCGTGGACCTCGACGCCCTCGAGCGCTACCCGCGCCAGGGCGTCAACAAGGGTTGGCAGCGCATCCCCGCGACGTTCACGCCCGGCGAGCGCCGGCTCGCCCCCGGCACCGTGCCGCCCGGCGTCACCGCCGCGTCCCACGTCTAGAGGAGAGCACCGTGACCGGACGGATGGACGGCAAGGTCGCCTTCATCACCGGGGCCGCCCGAGGCCAGGGCCGCAGCCATGCGGTGCGCCTGGCCGAGGAGGGCGCCGACATCGTCGCCGTGGACATCTGCGCCGACATCGCGAGCGTCACGCCGTTCTACCCGCTCGCCACCGAGGCGGAGCTCGCCGAGACGGTGCGCGCCGTCGAGGCGCTCGACCGGCGGATCGTCGCCCGCCGCGCCGACGTCCGCGACCTCGACGGGCTGCAGGCCGCGTTCGACGAGGGCCTCGCCGAGCTGGGCCGGATCGACGCCGTGGTGGCCAACGCCGGCATCGCCAC
The DNA here is from genome assembly GCF_054486945.1 of Pseudonocardia wallangbongensis. Taxonomy (NCBI): domain Bacteria; kingdom Bacillati; phylum Actinomycetota; class Actinomycetes; order Pseudonocardiales; family Pseudonocardiaceae; genus Pseudonocardia; species Pseudonocardia wallangbongensis. Next base: position 14,009 of record NZ_JBRERS010000003.1, on the reverse strand, counting down.
CTACGGCCGGGCCTGGGAGCTCACGGCCGAGCAGTGGCGCGACATGATCGACGTGAATCTGACCGGCGTCTTCCACACGGCGAAGGTCGCGATCCCCGCGATGATCGACGCGGGCCGGGGCGGCTCGATCCTGTTCACCAGCTCGATCGGCGGGCTCAAGGGCATCCAGCAGGTCGCGCACTACGTGTCCGCGAAGCACGGGATCGTCGGGCTGATGCGCACGCTCGCCAACGAGCTGGCGCCCTACTCGATCCGCGTCAACACGATCCACCCGACCAACGTCGACACGATCATGATCCAGAACCCGGGGACGTGGGGGATGTTCGCTCCCGGCGACCCGGAGCCGACGGTCGAGAAGGCCATGCCCGGGTTCATGTCGCTGAACGGGCTGCCGGTGCCGTGGGTCGAGCCGCGCGACATCAGCAACGCGGTGCTGTTCCTCGCCAGCGACGAGGCCCGCTACGTCACCGGGGTGACCTTCCCCGTCGATGCAGGCGCATACGTCAAATGAACCCGGGAGTCACCGTGTCCGAGCCCGCTGTTTTCGACCGAGGTGCGATCGAGAACGTCCTGAACCGCTACTCCATCGCCTACGACGACAACGACATGACGGAGATGGCCGACACCTTCGCCGACGACGCCGTGCTCACCATGCGCATCGCCGACGGTGACCTGATCGGCCCGTTCGAGGGCAAGGAGGCCATCATGAAGCTGATGGTCGACTCGCTGGCCTCGCAGACCGACCAGCGCCGGCACGTCACCACCAACCTCGCGGTGCGCCGCGAGGACGGGAGCTCGGCCGCGGTCAGCTCCTACCTCACGCTGGTCTCGGTCGAGAACGGCGCGGCGCGGGTGCTGTCCACCGCCCGATACGACGACGAGCTGCGGCGCGAGGGCGACGGCGCCTGGCGGTTCACCAGGCGCCACATCCAGCTGGACCTGCCCTACTGATCATGAACCAGGGCCTCATCCCCGCCAAGTGGGCCGCGCTCACCCCGCGCGCCCAGGCGGTCTACGACGTCCCGAACGACCGCCGGGTGAGCTGGGCGGACTTCGACGCCATGGTGCGCCGGGCGGCCAACGGGCTGCGCGGCCTCGGCCTGCAGGCCGGCGACCGGTTCGCCGTGCTGTCCCGCAACTGCGTCGAGTACCAGGCGCTCTACTTCGCCGCCGGCCGCGCCGGGCTGGTGCTGCAGCCGCTCAACTGGCGCCTGGCCGGGCAGGAGCTCGCCGCGATCGTCGCCGACGCCGAGCCCCGCGTCGTGATCAGCAGCGCGGAGTGGGCGGACACCGTCGAACAGCTCCAGCGGGACGTGGACCTCGACGTCGAGCACTGGCTGCTGTTCGGCGAGAAGGGCGACGGCAGCCTGGAGCGCCTGCTGGAGTCGGCGTCCGACGAGGAGCCGGTCTGGACACCGCAGGTGCGCGACGACGACCCGTTCTTCATCCTCTACACCGGCGGCACGACGGGCCGCTCGAAGGGCGCGGTGCACTCGCACCGCAGCGCGGCGGCCGGGATGCTGAACCAGACGGTGGCCGAGCGGATCGTGCCGACCGACGTCTACATGCTGACCGGGCAGATGTACCACATCCCGATCGTGCTGGCGATGAACTACATGAAGCACGGCTGCCCCCTCGTGCTGGTCAACTTCGAGGCGAAGCAGGCTCTCGAGATCATCGAGGCCGAGCGGGTCTCGGCCTTCCTCGGCATCACGACCATGCTGAACTGGATGATGGCCGTGCCCGGCTTCGCCTCCTTCGACCTGTCCAGCCTGCGCAACATCCAGTACGGCGGCGGGCCGATGCCGTCGTCGGTGGTGCGGGCGGCGCTGGAGTCGTTCCCGTGCACGCTGATCCAGGGCTACGGGCAGACGGAGGGCACGACGATGACCTTCCTGTCCCAGGAGGACCACGCGAAGGCCGTCCGCGGGATCGACGCGCAGCGGCTGCGCTCATGCGGCCGCGAGGGCTTCGTGACGTCGGTTCGCGTGGTCGACCCGGACGGGCACGACGTCCCGCGCGACGCGCGCACGCCGGGGCAGATCATCGTGCGCTCCGAGGCCAACATGGTCGGCTACCTGGGCCGGCCCGAGCTCACGGCGCAGACGCTGCGCGACGGCTGGATGTGGACCGGCGACATCGCCACGTGGGACGAGGACCGCTACGTCTTCATCGTCGACCGCGCCAAGGACATGATCATCTCTGGCGGCGAGAACATCTTCAGCGTGCAGGTCGAGGAGGCGATCAACCAGCACCCGGCGGTGCTGGAGTGCGCCGTGATCGGCGTGCCCGACGTGGAGTGGGGCGAGTCGGTGAAGGCGGTGGTCGTGCTCAAGCCGAAGCAGACCGCCACCGAGCAGGAGATCATCGACGAGGCGCGCAGGCACCTGGCGAGCTACCAGAAGCCGCGGTCGGTCGACTTCGTCCCGGCCCTGCCGAAGGCGCCGACGGGGAAGATCCTCAAGCGGGAGCTGCGCGCGCCCTACTGGGCGGACGCGGAGCGGAACGTCTGAATGCCCTTCGCGGAAGGCGAGCTGGCGGCGCGCGTGGGCCGGGAGTTTCCCGGCGGCACCTACACGATCGAGCCGTGGCGGGCGTGGCTCGTCGCCGACGCGGTGCTGGCGGAGCCGCCGCCGCTGAAGGACGCCGAGGGCCGGGTGGCGCACCCGCTGTTCGCCTGGCTGGCCGCGACCGGCGCGATGGGCGTCACCTGGGACGAGCTGTTCTCCTGGTTCGGGGCCACCGCCGCCGACGGGCCGGTGTTCGGCGAGCACGAGACCACGCTGCACCGGCCGCTGCGGATCGGCGCGACGTACCGGGTGAGCGGGCGGATCGTCTCGGCCGAACGCAAGGTGGGCCGGCGCACCGGCCCCTTCGACGTCGTCGGGTACGAGCTCGATCTGCACGCCGACGGCCACGTCGCCACCTGCTGGAACTCGATCGTCTTCCCCCGGAGGGAATCATGAACGTCGGCACCGAGCTGCCGGTGTGGGAGGTGGAGGCGGTCAGCGCCGAGAAGATGAAGACGACCGCGGCGCTGCTCTCCGACCCCACGCCGATCCACTTCGACACCGAGACCGTGCGGGCGCTCGGCATGGGCGACCGCCCGGTCAACCAGGGCCCGCTGAACATGGGCTACGTGATGAACGCGGTCACCGCGTGGGCGGGTGGGCCGGAGCGGCTGCGCCGGCTGCGGGTGCGCTTCCGCGGCCCGGTGCTGGCGGGCGATCATGTGCGGGTGCGCGGCACGGTCACCGCGGTGCGGGAGGAGGACGGGGTGCGGCTGGCGGAGTGCGACGTGGTGCTCGAGGTGGTCGGCGGCGAGCCGGCCGTCACCGGTACGGCGACGGTGGCGCTGCCGTGAAGGAGCTGTCGTTCCGCCTCTCCTACGGCGACTGCGACACCGTAGGCATCGCCTACTTCGCCATCTACTACCGCTGGATGGAGCGCGCCTACAGCGGCTGGCTCTACGACCACGGCCTGCGCTCCGGCGAGATGGTCGAGTCGCTCGGCGTCCTGACGGTCGGGGCGCACTCGGAGTGCACCTACGTGCGAATGGTGCGGGTGTTCGACGAGCTGACCGTCCGGCTCGTGCTCGGCCGCGTCGGCACCACCTCCTACACGGTCGGGTTCGACTTCGTCCGGGACGGCGACGTCGTCACGCACGGCGCCATGACGTTCGTGTGCCGGGAGCCGGGGAGCGGCGGGAAGAAGGCGGTCCCGGAGCGGCTGCTCGCCGTGCTCCGCACGCTGCCGGCGCGGGTGACTGCGTGAGCCTCGACCTGCCCGCCGTGACCGCCGCGCTCACCACCGTGACCGCGCTGCCCGGTGGGGACGCGGCGGCGCTCGCGACCGCCGTCCGCGCGCAGGCCGACCGGCAGGCGATCACCGACCTCTGCGTCCTCTACGCCCGCGCCGTGGACGACCACGACATCGACGCCCTCGTCACCATGTTCACCGCGGACGGCGTGTTCGAGCGGCGCGGCGTGCCCGCGACCGGGCCGGACGCGATCCGCGCGGCGTACGTCGCGAGCTTCGACACCTACCGGACGATGCTGCACACCCCGCACCCCGGCGTGGTGGCGCTGCACGGAGACGGCACGGCGAGCGGCTGGTCGCACGGCCACGCCGAGCTCGCCACCCGCAGCACGCTGGTGCTGGCCTCCTACCGGTACGAGGATGACTACCGGTGCGCGGAAGGCCGCTGGCGCTTCGCGCGGCGCTCGATCACGTTCATGTACGCGGTGCCCGCCGACCGGCTCGCCACGAGCTTCGGCGGCACCGACCGGATCCGCTGGCCACGGACCCCGCCCGAGACCGCCGACTACCCCGAGACCGCCCCGACCTGGGACACGTACCGCTGACCGGAGGAGATGCGCATGTACCGGCTCGTCGTCAACTACCACCACCCCGCCGACACCGACGCGTTCATGGAGCACTACCGGTCGGTGCACGCGCCGCTCGCCAAGCAGATGCCGGATGTGGCCGCGTACACGTACGGCGTGTGCGAGAGCCTCGACGGCTCGAAGCCCGAGTACTTCCTCACCGCCGTGCTCGACTGGCCCACGAAGGAGGCCGCGCTCGCCTCGCTCGGCTCGCCCGCGGGCCAGCAGGGCACCGGGGACCTGGCGAACTTCGCCCAGGCCGGGGTCTCGATCGTCACGTACGAGACGGAGACGGTGGTCTGAGAGCGGGCCCAGCAAAGGGGGCGTTCAGGACACCTCGGCGAGGTAGGCCTCGGCCTTCTCCGGGTCCATGAACCAGTGCCGGAAGTCGGACGGGTCGCTGAAGCCGTTGACGAACCGGCGGGCCACCGTCTCGTTGCCCTGCGCCACCCCGAGGATCTTCACGACGTGCTCGGGGGGCGGCCCCAGTAGCGCGTTGGTCCAGTGCGTCACGTGCTGGGCGTAGTCCCAGTAGCGCTCGAACGTGGAAGTCATCCAGTCGCGGTCGAACTGCTTGTCGCCGTGGTTCAGGATGCTGTGCAGGTACATCTCGGCGCACTTGGCCGCGTTGTTCGAGCCCTGACCGGTGATCGGGTCGTTGGCCACCACGACGTCGGCCATGCCGAGCACCGCGCCGCCCGAGGGCAGCTCTCCGACGGGCATCCGCACCATGGGGGTGTAGCCGCCGCTGAGCGTGGCGCGGGGGTCGGTCAGCTCCACGGCGCCCGCGCGGTCGTACTCCCACGGGACGAACCGCTGCATCAGCTCGAGCATCCGCGAGAGGAACTCCTGCGGGCCGGGCCGGTCGCTCCAGCAGTCCAGCGGCCCGCCCGGGATCCCCTCGAAGAAGAGGATCTCGCAGTTGCCGCTCAGGGTGGACCCGGGGATCACGAAGAGCTCGCCGACCCCCGGGACGATGTTGAACCGCACCGCGGAGAACTCCGGGTGCTCCGGTCGCGGTGCGAGCCCGTGCACGTAGGCCACCGAGAGGGCCCGCTGCGGCCGCGTGAACGGGGAGCGTTCGGGGTTGCGGTCGAACAGCTGCACCAGCTCGCCCTTGCCGGCGGCGATGATCACCAGGTCGTAGAGGTCGGTGAGCTTGTCGAGGTCGGCGGTGGTGACGCCGTGGGTGATGACCTTGCCGCCGCGCCGCTCGAGCAGCTCCAGCCAGCCCGCCATCTTCACCCGCTGGTCCACCGACTGGGCGTGGTGGTCGAGCATGCCGACCCAGTCCAGCGCCCGGCTCGAGTCCGGCGCCGCGATCGAGACGCCGAGCCCCTCGATCCGGACGGTGTCGGCCTCCCACAGGTTCAGCCCGTGGTCGCGCTCGATCTGCAGCGCGTCGTGGAACATGCCCTGCGTGGACATCACCCAGCCGCGGCGGATCTCCTCGGGGGTGCGCGCGGACATGAGGGTGACGTCGTAGTCGTGCTCTCGCAAGGTCAGCGCGAGCTGGAGGCCGGACTGGCCCGCACCGACGATGAGGACCTTGGGCATGTGCACGCACCCTTCCTGCCTGTGAGAGCTCCGACTACGACACGCTGGCCAGGTATTCCTGGCACTTCTCGGGCTCGAAGAACCAGTCCGCGAGGTCGGAAGGATCGTTGAAGCCGCCCGCGAACCGGTCGGCCACCGCCTGGTTCGTCTGTGCCGCACCCAGCACCGCCTGCACGTGCTCGGGCGGGTCGAGCATGGTGTTCGTGAACTTCGTGACCCACTGGGCGTGCGTCCAGTACGCCTCGAAGGTCTGCTGCATCCAGTCCCGGTCGAACGGCTCGTCCCCGTGCGCCAGGATGGCATCGAGGTAGTACTGCGCGCACCGGCACGCGTTGTTGGAACCCTGCCCGGTGACCGGGTCGTTGGCCACCACCACGTCGGCCATGCCCAGCACGATGTGGCCCGACGGCAGCTCGCCGACCGGCCGGCGCACCATCGGCGTGTAGCCGCCGACGAGCGTGCCGCGCGCGTCGGTCAGCTTCGCGTCGCGGTACCGCTCGTACTCCCACGGGAGGTACGTCTCGAGCAGGCTCAGGTGCCGCTTCCACTGCTCGGCGGGCCCCGGCCGGTCGGAGAACGCGTCGAACGGCCCACCGGGAATGCCGGAGAGGTACAGGATGTCGCACGGGCCGGTCACCGTGTAACCGGGGATGTTGATGTTCTCCCCGGTCCCCGGCACGATGTTCACCCACACGTCGACGGACCCCTCGGGCCGCTCCGACCGCTTCGGCACCCGATCCACGTAGGACACCGAGAGGGCGCGCGCCGGCCTGACGTGCACCGACCGTTCGTCGTCGCGGTCGAACAACTGCACCAGCTCACCCTTGCCCGCGGCGACGACCGTCAGGTCGTACATCCCCGCGAGCGTGTTCAGGTCGGCCGTCGTGACACCGTGGATGACCACTTTGCCGCCACGCTGCTCGAACAGCTCGAGCCACGTCGCCATCTTGACGCGCTGGTCGATCGACTGGGCGGGACCGGGCCACTCGCCCGCCCAGTCGAGTGCCCGCTCTCCCCGCTCGACACTGAGCGAGAGGCCCTGATGCGTGATCGCCGGCGCCACGTCGTCCCACAGGTTCAACCCGTGCGAGCGTTCGATCGTCAACGCCTTGTCGAACATGCACTGCGTCGACATGACCCGGCCACCCCGGATCTCCCCGGCGGTGCGCGCCGACATCATCGTGACGTCGTACCCGTGCTGCTGCAGAGTCAGCGCGAGCTGCAGGCCCGACTGCCCCGAGCCCACGATCAAGATCTTGCGCATCTCCCCCCGTGCCTCCCGTGTCCGTTCTCGTCCTCGGTCAGCTCGACACGCGGACTTCAGGCATGTGCGCGCACCTTTCCCGGCGGTGTGAGCTCCCCGAGGGACATGACGTGCGTGACGAGCCGCCGCAGCGTCTCGACCGTCGACACCCGTTCCCGGGCGTCACAGGTGACGAGCGGGACGTCGGCGGGCAGGGCCAGGGCGTCCCGCACCTCGCCGAGGTCGTGGTGCAGCTCCCCGTGGAACTTGTTGACCGCCACGACGAACGGCAGGTCCGAGTCGTTCTCGAAGTAGTTGATCGCGGCGAACGACTGGTCCAGCCTGCGGGTGTCGACGAGCACGACGGCCCCGAGCGCGCCGCGCGTCAGGTCGTCCCAGAGGAACCAGAACCGCGGCTGCCCCGGCGTGCCGAACAGGTACAGCAGCAGGTCGGGGTGCAGCGTGATGCGCCCGAAGTCCATCGCCACCGTGGTGGTCGACTTGCCGACGTCGACCGGCTCGTCGACGCCGGTGCCCGCCTCCGTCATCCACGCCTCGGTGTTCAGCGGCGGGACCTCGGACACCGAACCGACGAACGTCGTCTTGCCGACGCCGAAACCTCCGGCGACGACGATCTTCGCCGAGACCGTGAGCAACCCGTCGGGCTCGCCCGGCCCCTCGGTCGTCACGGCCTGCGGCTCAAATCCGTAGCCGCTCGAGTCCATCGAGGATCCTCCCGAGCATCTCGCGGTCGTGGTGGTAGGCGTGGGCGGTGGGGTGGATGAAGATGGCGCCCTGGGCGGCGAGGTCGCTGACCAGGACCCGCACCACGCCCAGCGGCATCGAGAGCGCCACCGACAGCTCGGCGATCGACACCCGGGTGCGGGCCCGCTCGTAGAGCGCGCGCGACTCGGGCATCAGCGAGTCGGGCAGGCCCGGGTCGTACCGGGGCACCGAGACCAGCGCCTCGACCAGCAGCTCGTGGCGGGGCCGGGTCCGGCCACCGGTGAGCGCGTAGGGCCGGATCCGCTTGCTGCGCATCTTCCGGTCCGCCCGGGGCTCTCCCGACATGGTGGTCACCTCCGAGGGACTCCTCACGCGGGTGCCCGCCGCGCGGAGAGCACCCGGCGCAGGTCGGCGCGAACCTCCGGGGTCAGCGCGTGGCCCGCGTTGCGCACGAACTGGGTCATCTCGTAGGCCACGACCTTCATGTCGCAGTCCGGACCGGTCAGCACGGCGAAGCCGGCGCCCGAGCCGATGCCCATGAACAGGAACCAGCCGTACGTCATGCGGATCACGATCTGCTCGCACGTGCCCTTGTCGAACAGCGCGGCGCTGTTGCGGGACAGGCTCAGCAACCCGCTCGCGATCGCGGCGAGCTGCTCGGCGTCGTCCTTCGCGACCGTGCGCGACGCGGTGAGCGGGAACCCGTCGGACGACATGATCAGGGCGTGCGTGACGCCGTGCACGCGGCCGACGAAGTCGTTCACCAGCCAGCCGAAGTCCCGGGGCGCTCCGGGGCCATCCGTGGTCACTTCGGCTCCCCGCCCGTGTCCGGCCCGGCGTCCTCGGCGCGCGCGGCCTCCTCCCCGTCGGCGAAGTCGCCGAGATCGGCGAGGAACTTGTCGTGGTCGCCGGGGCCGGCAGCGCCTTCGACCGCGGGATCCTCGGCGTCGGAGGTGTCCTTGATGCTGCGCGACACGCGGCGGGGCAGCCCGCTCGCCGTGGTGCCGCTGATCGTCGGCTCCGGCGGCCGGGGCGCGGGCGACGGTGGCGCGGGTGACGGTGACACGGGCGGGCGGGGGCTCCGCCGGGGGAGGCCGGACGGCGGTGTGGCCGCGGGCGCCTCCGCTCCCCCGCCGGTGGCCGGCACGGGGACCGCCTCGCGGGGCTCCGGCACCGGCTGCCAGTGGCGCCTGCCGTTGATCGGGACGGTCTGGGTGCCCGTCCACCCGTCCTCGGGCAGCTCGGTCACCAGCGACGGCGGGACGAGCACCGTGGCGGTGGTGCCGTTCGGGAGCCTGCGGTGCAGCGACACCCGCAGGTCGTGCCGATCGGCGAGCCGCCCGACCACCGACAGGCCCATGTGCCGCACGGCGTCGTCGTCGAGCCGGAGCGCCTGGGACAGCCTGCGGTTGAGGTCGGCGAGGCGGTCGGCGGGGAGCCCGATGCCGCCGTCCTCGATCCGGATCAGCACGCTGCCCTGCTCGGTCAGGTGGGCGCTGACCCGCACCTGCTCGTTCGGGGGTGAGTGGTTGGCGGCGTTGTCGAGCAGTTCGGCGAGCACCCGGGAGAGGTCGTCGGCGGCGAAACCCACCACGCCCAGCGGCACCATGCGGCCGATCCCGATCCGGGCGTACTGGTCGATCGAGGACATCGCACCGCGGACCGTGTCGAGGATCGAGGTGGTGTCACCGCCGCTCTCCCCGGCATCCCGATCGGCCAGCACGCGCAGGTTCTCCGCGTTGCGGCGCAGCCGCGCGGCCAGGTGGTCGAGCCGGTAGAGCTGGCCCAGCCGCGTGCTGTCGTCCTCCTTGCGCTCCAGCTCCTCGAGCTCGGCCAGCAGCGTGTCGATCAGGTTGAGATCACGCAGGGCGATGCTCGCGCAGGCGTCGACGAGCGACTCGTTCCGCGCCGCCTCGGCCCAGGCGCTCGGCGCGGCTTCGAGTGCCCTCGGCGCGGCGTGGCGGGGCGGGTCCAGGAGGTGCGCCGCCACCACGCGCGAGCGGTCGAGCATTACACGTGATCGATCGAAGATCTCACGAGCGCGCGCCCGCGTCGCCATGCGGTCCACCTCGACATTCGGGAGACATTCCGTTGGAACATACGGTGACGGTCAGTCCCGGATCAGTCACTCTCCCGGGACCGCGGGCTATGCAAGCAGAGTCCGGCGGGCTTGTCGACTGCCCCGTCCAGATCACGTGGATGGCCTGCATGGCGCAACAGCGTGTTCGCGCTGCTCCGCCGGGTGCGCCCGCCGCGAAAGATCACGCGCCGTGACTCGAGATGTCATCCGAACGGTGGCGGGCGCGGAAGGCGTCCACCGCGGCGCGGTGCTCCGGGGTACCGAACAGGAGCGCGGTCGCCTCCACCGGCTCGCTGAGCCCGCCGCCCGTGTCCCGGTTGACGAACGCCTTGCCCACCTGCACCGCCAGGGGCGGGTGCGCGGCGATCTCGGCGGCCAGCGCCACGGCGGCGGGCAGCAGGTCGGCGTCGGGGTGCACCTCCTGCACCAGTCCGGCGCGCCCGGCCCGGGAGGCGTCGATCTCGCGGCCGGTCAGGGCGAGGTAGCGGGTCCGCATGATCGTGTCGATCGAGCAGCACGTGGAGTGGGTGGCAGCCGCGATCGGTGCGCTCCGCGCCGGCGACAAGGCGACGATGGAGGCCTCCGTCGAGGCCGAGGACGCCTGGACCCGGCACGTCGACGAGGTCGGTCACGCCACCCTCTACCCCACTGCCGATTCCTGGTACATGGGCTCGAACGTCCCCGGCAAGCCCCGGGTCTTCCTGCCCTACATCGGCGGCGTGGGGCCGTACCGGCAGAAGTGCGACGAGGTGGCGGCGAGCGGCTACGAGGGGTTCGCCCTCGCATGACCATCGTGGGCGCGGAGCAGGCGGCGGACGAGTGCCCTCGACAGCATCAGGACGAGGATCAGCAGCGTCACCGAGAAGAACCCGCCCAGGCTGACCCGTTCGCCGAAGACGAGGTCGATGGCCTCCAGGACGAGGAACTTGCTGCCGAACAGCACCAACCACAGGAGGAACCCGGCAGCGACCTTGCCCAGCGGCGTGGAGGCTTCGCGAAACCGCGTCTTCACCCGGTCCTTCGCGGCGAGGACGACCTCGAGCACGCCCTTCAGCAGAACGGCGGTGAGGAGTGAGAGCGTGAAGGTCTCGGTGAGGACCTGTGGGAAGTACTCGACGAACAGGTTCAGGACGACGACATAGACGAAGACGTCCACCACTGCGGCCACCGCCCGCTCGGACACCCGAAATATCCTAGTGTCCCGAACGCCCGCGATCGATACCATGGATGGTACCGAACTGGTACCGTAATCAGTCATGGCCATGAACCTGCGGCTTCGCCCGGACGCCGAAGCGGCACTGCGCGCGGAAGCGGAACTGTCGCACCGCTCACAGCAGGACGTGCTCCGGGAAGCCGTTGACCGCTACCTCGGGCTGACCGGGCCCCGCAATCCGGCCGAGGACGACCTCATCGCGAGCGGGAAGGTGCGAGCCCCACGAGTGGCATACCGGAAGGTCGTGCCGGCCGATGACGCTACGTCCGACCTCCCGAGCCTGACCCTTCTCGACCGCGACGACCGGTTCTGATGCGGGTCTACGTCGACAGCAGCGCATTGATCAAGCGAGTGGTCGCCGATCGCGAATCCGCAGCCCTGGTCGAGGCGCTGGACACCCATCATGGCGGTGGCGACCTGCTGCTGTCGTCCTCACTGGCCTGGATCGAGGTGTCACGCGCGCTTCGGAACCGGCACCACCACCGCCTCGCGCGAGTGACGGCCGACGTCGAGGCCGCCCTCTCGGGCGTGGCCGAGCACCCGATGGCACCGGAGGTGGTGAGCCTCGCACGCCGGGTCAATCCCGATGCGCTGCGATCACTCGACGCCATTCATGTGGCCTCAGCGCTCCTGGTCGATGCGGACCTCGTCATCGCCTACGACGTTCGCCTCCTCGCGGCGTGCGAGGAGAACGGGCTCGCTACGGCGACACCCACCTGAGCACGCGGCTACTCCGTCGACCGTTCGCGGGCCAGCAGCATCCTCGGGAGTTCGGTGATCGCCCGGCGGAACGCGGCGGGGTCGCCGCGCAGCCGGGCCAGCACGAGGCTCCCCTCGATCCGGATGAACGCGTCCTCGGCGGCAGCCCGCCCCGCGGCCGGGGATGCTCCGCCGCGACGGGCGGCCGCGGCCATCGCGTCGATCCACGCACCGGTGATCTCGGCGGCGCTCGCGCGGACTCCCTCCGGTGCGCCCGAGAGCGTGAGCGTGTCCAGCACGCACGGCAGCGTGCCGTCGGCGTAGATCGCAGAGATCCGCCGGCCCGACTCGACGATGCCCGCCGCGAGGTCGGGGTCGCTCGTCATCGGCTCCAGGGCCTGCGCGAAGAGCTCCCGCACCCGGCCCATCACGGCCTGCGCCATCTGCACCTTGCCGTCGGGGAAGCGGTGGTACAGGCTCGCCCGTCGGAGCTGAGCCCCGTCGGCGAGCGCGCCCAGCGAGGCACCTTCGAAGCCCGCGACGCGGAAGACCTCGGCGAGGCGGTCGAAGAGCTCGACGTCGGGGACCGTCTGGGGGCGAGGCATGGCTCGACGTTACCGAACGAACGGGAAAGTTACCGCGTCGCACTCGTCACATTGTATTACCGATCGTTCGGTAATAGCTTCGGCCCGTTCAGTCCCCACCGGAAGGAAGTCGCGATCATGGCCACGATCACCGTCGGGCACGAGAACAGCACCGACATCGTCCTGAACTACACCGACCGGGGCACCGGGCAGCCGGTCGTCCTCATCCACGGCTACCCGCTCAGCGGGGCGTCCTGGGAGAAGCAGGAGGAGCGGCTGCTGGAGGCCGGCTACCGGGTCATCACCTACGACCGCCGTGGGTTCGGCGACTCCAGCAAGCCCTCGTTCGGCTACGACTACGACACCTTCGCCGACGACCTCGACCAGATCCTCACGACCCTGGACGTCACCGACGCGGTGCTCGTCGGCTTCTCGATGGGCACCGGCGAGGTCGCCCGGTACCTGGCCCGGCACGGGTCCGGGCGCGTGGCGAAGGCCGCCTTCCTGGCCTCCCTGGAGCCGTACCTGATCAAGACGACCGACAACCCGACCGGCGTGGACCAGAGCGTCTTCGACGGCATCCTCGCCACCGCCAAGGCGGACCGCTACGCCTGGTTCACCCAGTTCTACCAGGACTTCTACAACCTCGACGAGAACCTCGGCTCGCGCATCAGCGAGGAGGCGGTGCGGGGCAGCTGGAACGTCGCGTCGGGTGCGGGCGCCCGCGCGTCCTGGGCGGTGGTCCCCAGCTGGGGCACCGACTTCCGCGCCGACATCCAGAAGGTCGACGTGCCGACCCTCATCGTGCACGGCACACACGACCGCATCCTGCCGATCGACGCCACGGGCCGGGAGTTCACCAAGCGCCTCCCGAACGCCCGCTACGTCGAGATCGAGGGTGCGCCGCACGGGATGCTGTGGACGCACGCCGACGAGATCAGCGACCTGCTGGTGGAGTTCCTCGCCGCCTAGCGTTCAGCCGGACTTCGTGATCTTGCAAGGGCGGGACAGGTCCATGATCACGGTGACTGGCAATCGCCCGGGTGGCTCGGCGTAGACGTGAGCGGGCTCCGGTCAAGGGCGGATTCAAGGAGTGATCGCAACACCCTTCTGAACTGGGGTGATTGTGATGGCAGGGTCTCGGCGGTATCCACGGGAGCGGGTGCGGGCGTTTTGGCGGGCGCGGCTGGCGGGGGTGTCAGTCGCTGACGCCGCGGAGCTGGTCGGAGTGTCGGAGACCAGGGCACGGGACTGGATCGCGGAGTCTGGCGGCATGATCCCTGATCTTGCCGAGCCCTCTGGTTGGCACCTGTCCTTGGCGGAGCGGGAAGAGATCGCGGTGGGCTGGGCGGCCGGGCTGAGTCGGGCCGAGATCGCTCGTCGGACTGGCCGGCATCGCGAGCGTGTCAGATGGTCTGTGTAACAAGATCCTCTTGAATCGAGGAGTACACAGATGACCATGACCGATGACCCGCGGGTTGAGCATCCACTTGGCGCCGCCGATGCCGCGCCGGTGACCGCG